>NZ_JBITSP010000008.1:0-438347 GCF_044540925.1 Streptomyces sp. NPDC085900
GACGTGCTCGATGCGCGCGGCGTGCTCGACCGACTCGTCGGCCTTGGCGAGCGTCGTGATCGTGGCCATGGTCGTCACCTCCTGGGATCTCGTCGGACCTGTGTCAGCCGACGCCGAGACCGGCGTCGTCGACCGTGCTCTCGCCCTCGGCCTTGAGGACCTTGTTCAGGAGCGTGAGGTCGTAGATGCCCTTCAGGTCGGGCTTGGTGAGCAGTCCGGCCTTGACGGCGTGGGCGGCCTCGGTGTTGAGCGTGGAGGCCAGCGGGTCGTCGGTGAAGCTGATCGAGGACCAGGCCGGGTCGAGGACGTTCGCGGGCAGGGCCTTGCCGGAGTCGGCGGTCAGCTGCTTGTTGGCCGCGGTCTTCGCCGCGTCCGGGTTGGCGTTGATCCACTTGTTGCTCTCGACCGAGGCCTTGAGCACGGCCTCGACGGCCTTGGGGTGGGCCTTGAGGAACTTCTGCGACACGATGATGTTCGTGATCACGAACTTCTTGTCGGGCCACAGGGTGGACTCGTCCAGCAGGACCTTGCCGCCCTCGGCGACCAGCTTGGAGGCGGTCGGCTCGGGCACCCAGGCGCCGTCGATGGAGCCCGACTTGTAGGCGTCCGGGGTGATCTTGTTGTCGGTGCGTACGACGGTCACGTCGCCCTTGCCGCTCTGCGGGTCGATCTTGTAGCCCTGCTCGGCGGCCCAGTTGAGGAAGGCGACGTCCTGGGTGTTGCCCAGCTGGGGCGTGGCGATCTTCTTGCCCTTGACGTCCTTGAGCGACTTGATCTTCTTGGGGTTGACGACCAGCTTCACGCCGCCGGAGGCCGAACCGCCGATGATGCGCAGGCTCTTGCCGTTGGACTTGGTGTAGCCGTTGATCGCCGGCGAGGGGCCGATCCAGCCGATGTCGATGGAACCGGAGTTGAGCGCCTCGATCTCCGAGGGACCCGCGTTGAAGGTGGCGTATTCGGCCTTGGTCGCCCCGAGTTCCTTCTGGAACAGGCCCTGCTCACGGCCCACCAGCGCGGTCGCGTGGGTCAGGTTGCCGAAGTAGCCGATCCTGACCGAGTCGAGACCGTCGATCTTCTTCGCGCCGGCGGCGACCTTGGCGGTGTCGTCGCTCTTTGCCTTCGAGCCGTAACCGCAGGCGGTGAGCAGGAGGGGGAGCGTCGCGATGACGGCGAGGGTGCGCAGAGTGGTGAGCGGTCTTGCGGCAGACACGAAGGTGTCCTCTCAGGCGAAGGAAGGGAAAGAGCGTACGAAGCGACGGGGCGTCGAGCCCTGGTGCGCTGATCTGGGGGTGGCCGGTGTGGTGGACGGCCTCAGACAGGGCAACAGATGGCGCTGGACGTACGGCGGAGGTCGATGTGACGCCGCGAGGTCAGCAGAGGCAGCGCCAGCTGTGCGAGGTCGCGCGCTCTCATACCCACCCCCGGATCCCTAGTTTTCCTACCTGCTTGCTAGGGATCGTGGCAGAAGGAGGCGCTCGCCCCAAGAGGATGTTCATATATTGGACAAGTGAATCTCGTATACCGGGATCGGTGAGATTCGCCGAGCTAACAGGCCTGGTCAGGGCTGTCGAACCGGGGTGGCGGCGAGGCGTGGACGATCACGATCCGGTCGTCAGGATCGCGCCCGCGATCACGTCGAAGAGGTGATCGGCGCGTGGGGCGAGCGAGGGCTGGTCGCCGAGCCAGGCGAGTGCGGCCACCAGGGCGAACAGGTCGGCGCCGTCGATGTCGTCGCGCGCCCTGCCCGCTGCCTGTGCGCGGGTGAGCAGCCGCGCCCCGGCCGTGCGCAGGGTGACACATGCGGCGTGGAGTGCGGATTCGGGGTCGTCGATGGCGGCTGCCATCAGTTCGGTCACGCCCCGGTATTCGGTCGTCCAGGCGACGCATTCGTGCAGCCATGAGACGAGGGCGTCTTCGGGTGAGCTCGACGTCTCGAGTCCGTCCGCCTTCGCCGTGAGTTTCTCGAAGCTCGTGCGGAGCAGTGCGTCGAGCAACGCCTCGCGTGTGGGGAAGTGGCGCAACAGCGTCGCCAGCCCGACGTCGGCCCTGCGTGCGATGTCGCGCAGGGACACCTCGACGCCTTGCTCGGTGATGGCGCTGCCTGCCACGGCGAGCAGGTGGTCGCGGTTCTTCCTGGCGTCGGCCCGCATCTGTCCCTCTTGCTATCCGGATCAGTGGTCCATATATTCGGATCAGTGGTCCACTTATGTGGATCGCTGATCCGGAAAAGCCTATCTCGCGATGCGGGCAGGAGAGACTGGGATGTCGACACACACCATGAAGGCCGTCCGGCTCCACGAACACGGCGGACCCGAGGTGCTGCGCTACGAAGAGGTACCGGTTCCCGAGCCGGGACCGGGCGAGGTACTCGTTCGCGTCCACGCGGCCGGCGTCAATCCCCCCGACTGGTACCTGCGCGGCGGGCTGACCCGGATGCCGGGGGAGACGGAGTCGACGGTCAGCCTGCCGGTGATCCCGGGCACGGACGTGTCGGGCGTCGTCGAGGCCGTCGCCCCGGACGTCGACGGCTTCGCCCCCGGGGACGAGGTCTTCGGCCTGCTGCGCTTTCCCAGCTTCGACGGCAGCGCGTACGCCGAGTACGTTGCCGCGCCCGCGTCGGACCTCGCGCACAAACCGGCCGGCGTCGACCATGTGCACGCCGCCGCGGTACCCATGGCCGGACTGACGGCCTGGCAGTTCCTGATCGAGGTCGGCCACGACCACCCCTCGCCCTTCCAGAAGGGACGGCATTGCCCCATGACCCTCCACGCCGGCACCACGGTCCTCGTCAACGGCGCCGCCGGAGGCGTCGGGCATCTCGCGCTCCAGCTGGCGAAATGGAAGGGCGCACATGTCACCGCAGTGGCATCGGGCGCGCACGAGGCCTTCCTCCGTGAGCTCGGCGCCGACCGGTTCATCGACTACACCAAGCAGCGTCCCGAAGAGCTCGTGCACGACCTCGATCTCGTCCTCGACACGGTCGGCGGCCCCGACAGCAGCCGCTTCCTGCGCACGCTCACCCGCGGCGGCTCCCTGTTCCCCGTCTTCCCCGGAGACTTCGACGAGGAAGAGACCGCGAAGCTGGGCGTCACGGTCTCGACCGCGCAGGTCCGCTCCGACGGCGCGCAGCTCGCCGAACTCGGACGCCTGCTCGACAAGGGCATGGTCCGCGTCGCGATCGACAGCACGTTCCCCCTCGCGGACGCCCGGGCGGCACACGAGCGCGCCGCCCGAGGGCACATCCAGGGCAAGGTCGTACTCAGGGTGACGTGAGCACGCACCATGGCCGTCAGTCCAGCGACGGCCCCTGGTGGTGAGTGTGGAGTGGAAGGTCCACGCTCATCATGTTGTTCTCCATGGCGCGGCGGATGATCGAGTGGTTGCCGTCGATGAGCAAGGTTGGAGCTGTCGAAGCGGATTTCTGCGCGCAGTTGGCCGAAAGCCAACGTTCCTGTCGTGAACGAGACGTTCCCAAGGGCGAATTCGGTCGCCGACCGGCGGGTTCGTGTGGGTGCCCTCATCGGACATCTGGGGTGTGTCAGGCGCTCGGCATGCGGAGCGGTCTCTATCACGTCGATCCGTCGAAGCGACGTGATCGCGACGAAATCGAATCGTGGGCGGACTATGCAGCTTGTCCGATCTCCGGGTCCGGAGGAATGACTAGCATGAGCCGGTGTTCGGTCCTCGGGACCGAACCGTCGCGTGTCGGCCAAGCCACCTTTTCCCGTTTCCCGTTCCCTGGACCGAGGACCGCTGAATGTCAGTGCCTGCACCGCCCCGTCAGCATGGGTCAGTCAAGCCGCCCCGTGCCGTGCCGGTCGCACCTCTGGCCGTACTGCTGGTGGGCGCTGCCGCTGCTGGCGCCGCCGTTGCGATGGCGCCCGCCGGCGCCCGTACCTGGACGGTCGCAACGGCCCTGGTCGCCTGGCTCCTTGTGGCGGTCGCCGTACTCTCCAGTGCCCTGCTGCTCCGGCGCTCCGGCCGGTCCACGACGGCGCTGGCCGCCGAAGTCGCCCAGCTCAAGGCCCAGTTGTCGCAGCAGTCCGCGGAGGCCGCACACCTGGGGAACGTGACACTGCCCGCGGTCGCCAAGCGGCTGCGGGACGGAGCGGGCGCCGGTGAGGCGCTGACCGGTATGCCGGTGCCCTCCGAGCCGCAACTGCGGCTGATCGTCAACGCGTTCGCCTCCATGGTGGAGCAGGACGTGCGGCACGCCGCCGCCCTGGACGCCGAACGGCAACAGGTGCGGCGCGAACTGGACGCGGGCGCCGCCGAACTGGAACGGCTGACGACCGACACCCTGCCCGCCGCGGTCGCCATGCTGCGGGAGGGCAACTCGGCCGACACGGTGCTCGCCGAACTGGACTGGCCGCGGCTTCCGTTGCTGTACCGGCCCGCCGAGTCGTTCGTACGCGAACTGGCCCAGAGCGAACGACGGGCCGCCGCCGCGCAGGCGGCCTCGGCCAAGGCGCTCAGCCGGGTGCAGGCCAAGGCTGTCAGCATGCTCGCCGACCTGCGGGACATGCAGGAGCGGCACGGCGAGGAGGTCTTCGGTGACCTGTTGAAGCTGGACCACAGCACCTCCCAGCTGGGCCTGATGACCGACCGGCTGGCTCTGCTCATGGGCGGCCGCGCCAGCCGTGCCTGGAACAAGCCGATCGTGATGGAGAGCATCCTGCGCGGCGCGGTCGGCCGTATCGCCGCCTACCAGCGTGTACGGCTGCACTGCCCGACGACCGCCGCGATCTCCGGCTTCGCCGCCGAAGGCGTCATGCACCTGCTCGCCGAACTGATGGACAATGCCGCCAACTTCTCGCCGCCGATCGACGAAGTCCATGTGTACGTCGAGGAACGCAGCGCCGGCATCGTCGTCACCATCGAGGACAGCGGCCTGAAGATGGCCGACGCGGCCATGCGGCGCGCCGAGGAGGCGGTGTCGGGGCGGATGACCGATCTCGCCACCCTGCAGGGCACCCGGCTCGGCCTGGCCGTGGTCGGGCGGCTTGCCGTCAAGTACGGCATCAGCGTCAACTACCGCCCCTCCTCGCGCGGCGGCACCGGCGTCGTCGTACTCCTGCCCCTGCAACTCCTCGCCCAGCAACGCGAACCCGCGCCGCAGACCGTGCGCCCGGCCGCTGCTGCCGCCGCGGTGCCCGCGCCCGCGGCCGTCACGGAACGGTCCGGCACCTCGCCGCGGCCCGCTGCCGCGGCGCGGCCCACCGCGCAGGCGGCGCTCCCCGAACCCGAGACACACCAGCGCGCCGCGGGCTCCACGCCGAACGGCCTGCCCGTACGCGCCCCCGGCCGCACCATGGCCGAGGCCGAACAGGAGCGGGAGCAGCGCAGGGCGCGCGCCGACGCCCCCGCCCGGGACGAGGACCAGTCGGGCGCACGCCCCGCACCGCGCAACGCGGGCGCGAGCTTCGGCGCCTTCCACCGCGGCCGCCAGTCCGGCACCGGGACCGCCGGCTCCGGGAGCCGCCCCGAGGACGAGCCGCCGCCCACCGCGTAGGCCCACGTCCATCCCCGTACGGCGCCCAGGGCTCTGGCGCACATGTCCCCGCTCGACTTCGTGAGATTGGAGGAACGGGTCGGTGACCGGACAGCCGGGCACAACCGCCCCAACACCCACCATGCAGACCACCGACAACAGCCTCGTCTGGCTCCTGAAGAACCTTCTGGAGCGCACCCCCGGCACGCGCCACGCCCTCGTCCTGTCCCGGGACGGCCTCAAGCTGTGCTGGACCGAGCACCTGACGCTCGATCAGGCGGACCAGCTGGCGGCGATCTGCTCGGGCATCCAGGCCCTCGCCCAGGGGGCCTCCGTCGAGTTCGGCGACGGGTCCGGCGGCGTCCGCCACTCCATGACCGAGTTCCGCGGCGGCCTGCTGTTCATCGTGGAGGCCGGCGAGGGAGCGCATCTCGCGGTCATCGCCGAGGAGAACGCCGATCCCGGCGTCGTCGGCCACCAGATGACCGAGCTGGTGGAGCAGATCGGCGAGCACCTGCGGGCCGAGCCACGCCGGCGCGTCCAGGAGAGTGCCTCGTCGTGACGCGCAAGCCCGTGGACACCGGTGATCCCGACCGGCTCTACACGGTCACGGGCGGACGCAGCCGCGCGGACGACTCCTTCGACCTGGTCACCCTGGTGGTCAGTGAGTGCGAGCCGACCTCCGGCATGCAGTCGGAGCACGCTCGCATCCTCGATCTGTGCCGGCATCCCACGGCCGTCGTCGAGATCGCGGCGGAGCTCGGACTGCCCATCACCGTGGTGCGCATCCTGCTCGGCGACCTGCTCGCCACGGGCCGCATCACCGCCCGCCACCCGCGCGCGGCGCAGTCCGTCGCCTCGCTCCCCGATTCCGCCCTTCTCAAGGAGGTGCTCCATGGGCTCCGTAACCTCTGAGCTGCCTTCCCGGCGAACGCCCCTGGCCGACGCTGCCGAGACCGGCCTGAAGATCGTTGTCGTGGGCGGATTCGGAGTCGGCAAGACGACCCTGGTCCGCTCGGTCAGCGAGATCCGGCCGCTCAACACCGAGGAGGTGATGACCCAGGCCGGCGTCGGCGTCGACGAGACGCACGGCGTGGCGGCGAAGACCACCACCACGGTGGCCTTCGACTTCGGGCGCATCAGCCTCAACGAGCACATGGTCCTCTACCTCTTCGGCGCTCCGGGCCAGGAGCGTTTCTGGTTCCTGTGGGACCGGCTCTTCTCCGGCACGCTCGGGGCGGTCGTCCTGGTCGACACGCGACGGATGGACGACTCGTGGTACGCCATCGACCGGCTGGAACACCACAAGACGCCGTTCGTCGTGGCCGTCAACCGCTTCGACGACGACCCCTCCCGGTACTCCCTGGACGAGATCCGCCAGGCGCTCGCCCTGCCGGAGCACGTGCCGCTGATCGACTGCGACGCGCGCGTCAGGACATCGGGCAAGGACGTGCTGATCACCCTCGTGAACCATCTCTACGAACTGGCCATGACCCGGGAGACGACACCGTGACCGACGCCGGATCCTCCTCCCCGCCCGAGGCCCCCGCGGGCTGCCCCGCCCACGCGGGCGCGGTGCGCCTGGCAGGTCTGGAGTACCAGCAGACGCCGTCGCAGCTCTACCGCGAGATGCGCAGGAACCACGGCGCGGTGGCGCCCGTGCTGCTGGACGGGGACATACCCGCCTGGCTGGTCCTCGGCTATTCCGAGGTCAGCTACGTGACCAGCCACGACGAGCTGTTCGCCCGGGACTCGCGCCGCTGGAACCAGTGGGAGCACATCCCGGCCGACTGGCCGCTGCTGCCGTTCGTCGGATACCAGCCGTCGGTGCTGTTCACGGAGGGCGCGGAGCACCGGCGGCGGGCGGGGGTGATCACGGAGGCGCTGGAGGGCGTCGACCAGTTCGAGCTGGCCCGCGACTGCCAGCAGATCGCCGACCGACTCATCTCGGACTTCGCCGGCAGCGGCCAGGCGGAGCTGATGAGCGCGTACGCGCACGCCCTGGCGATGCGTGCCGCGGTGCGGATGTGCGGGATGCCGGCGACCGGCGATGACACCCAGCAGTTCGTGGAGGACCTGCGGATCTCACTCGACGCGGCGGAGGGCGACGATCCGGTGGCCGCGTACGGGCGGGTGGGCGCGCGGATCCAGCAGCTGGTGAAGGACAAGCGCGACAGGCCGGGACCGGACGTGACCTCGCGGATGCTGCTGCATCCGGCCGGGCTGACCGACGAGGAGATCGTCCAGGACCTGATCTCCGTCATCGCCGCCGCCCAGCAGCCGACGGCCAACTGGATCTGCAACACCCTCAGGCTGCTGCTGACCGACGAGCGCTTCGCCCTGAACGTCTCGGGCGGTCGGCTCAGCGTGGGCGAGGCCCTGAACGAGGTGCTGTGGCTGGACACGCCGACACAGAACTTCATCGGCCGCTGGGCGGTGCGCGACACCCAGCTCGGCGGCCGGCAGATCCGGGCCGGTGACTGTCTGGTGCTCGGGCTGGCCGCGGCCAACACCGACCCGCAGATCTGGCCCGACTCCTATGTCGGGGCGGAGAACGCCGCGCATCTGTCGTTCAGCAACGGCGAGCACCGCTGCCCCTACCCGGCCCCGCTGCTGGCCGACGTCATCGCCCGTACGGCGGTCGAGACGCTGCTGGAGCGGCTGCCCGACCTGGTGCTGTCGGTGGAGCCGGAGGAACTGACCTGGCGGCCGTCCATCTGGATGCGGGGGCTGACCTCGCTGCCGGTGCAGTTCACCCCGGTGGTGCAGTAGCGTCCGGGCGGGTGTGGCACGGGGTGGGCTGTGGGGCGCCCACCCGCCGGCCTCGCTCAGGGGTCAGTCGGCCACCGGCGTGAACCGCACCGGCAGGGACTGCGGGCCCCGGGTGAAGACGCCCTGCTCCACGGGGTCGTAGCCCTCGGCGAGCCGCAGGTCGGGCATGGCGTCGAGGAGCTGGCCGACGCCGATCTCGACCTCGGCCTTGGCGAGCAGGGCGCCCACGCAGAAGTGCCGGCCGAGCGCGAAGGCGAGGTGGTCGGCGGCGGCCGAGAAGGCGGTCGCCGAGGTCAGGTCCTCACGGAAGATGTCGAACCGGTCCGGGTCGCTGTAGCGGCTCTCGTCCCGGTTGGCGGCGCCGATCAGGCAGGTGACGGTCGCGCCGGACGGGACGGTGCCGCCGCTGAGTTCGACCTCGGTCGCCGACTGCCGCATGATCATGTGGACGGGCGGCGTGTAGCGCAGCGTCTCGGCGAACGCGCGGGCGATCAGGCTGCGGTCCTCGCGGACGGCCGCCAGCTGGTCGGGGTGGAGCAACAAGTTCGCGAAGATGCTGGCGATGGCCTTGTCGGTGGTCTCGCCGCCCGCGGCGAGCAGCAGGCTGCAGAAGGCCTTGATGTCCTCGTCGCTCATCTTCACACCGTCCACCTCGGCGGCGCACAACGCGGACAGCAGGTCGTCGCCGGGCTTCTCGCGGCGCTCCCGGATGATGGGGAACATGTACTCGGCGAACTCCACCCGGGTCCGCTCACCGGCCGCGGTCACCTCGGGGTCTCCGGAGAGGTTGCCGAGGAAGGCGATGACCGAGGTGTACCAGCGGTGGAAGCGCGGGTGGTCGGCCTTGTCGAGGCCCAGCATGTCCGCGATCACGTTGACGGGGAAGCGGGTCGCGTAGTCGGCCACCAGGTCCGCGGAGCCGGTGTGGCGGAAGGCGTCTATCAGAGCACGGGAGTTGTGCTCGATGACGGGCAGGAACTTCTCCTGCAGGTCGCTGCCGCGGAAGGCCGGGGCGACGAGCGCCCGCCGCACCGCGTGCTCGCGTCCGCTGAGCTGGAGGATGGTCTTGCCGTGTACGGGCTCGATCTGCCAGTTGTAGTTGTCGGTGGTGAACTCGCTCTTCTTGTCCTTGAAGACGCGTTCCACGTCCTCGTAGCGCGAGATGATGTAGCTCTGGGTGGGCTCGTGCCAGATCAGCGGAGCCGTTTCACGCATGACGCGGTAGGCGCTGTAGGGGTTCGCGGCGAACTCGGGCGAGAGGATGTCGGGGACCTGTTGCGCGGTGGACATGGAGCTCCCTGAGGGCTGTGACGAACCGGTCGCCTCAGGTTATTGATCATCTCTCGCACGCAACAGCCGTGTCCTGGCCGACTGTTGAGTACTGGACAATGGCTGGCCGAAAGTCGCCGCTCGCCTTGCCTACTTCCGGCTGTCGGCCAGTGGGTCGTGGCCCCAGTTCATCAGCTTGTCTTCCTCTACCGTCACGTCGGCTCGTCGCCTACTTCTTCTTGTTCTTCAGGGCGGAGGGCTTGTGTACGGCCGTACGGCCGGACTTGTCGCTGCGGACCTCGTACTGGGGCTCCTCCGGAGTGGCGTCGACGGTGCGCCCGGCCGCCTTGGTGCGCTTGGTGATCTTCTTCTCGACCGTGCCGCTGGTCTCGCTGCCGTGACTGCTCCAGGCGACCTTGTCGCCCTTGGCCGGCTCCTTCTTCCCCCGGCTGTTCCTGTCATTCGCCATGACGCTCTCCTTGCGGGCGGGCTCGTACACGTCCACCCACCACCTTGAGGGCGGCGACGAGGGTCCGCATCCTCGCTTCGGCCGTCCGCCGGCCGAGCCGCGCAGCTCTGCTCCGGTGACCGTGCCACCGGAGCGGGGAGGCTCAGGCCTGATGCTGTGCCGTGTAGACGGTCGCGGTCATCGGCGCGGTCACCCGGCCGGGCCCGAGGCGATCCGTCATCTTCTTCGTCACGGCCGTCCGGAGGTTCCGGGCGTCCGGACGGGCCTGCAGGGCGGCGCTGACCGGTGTGCCGTCGAGGAAGCCGGTGGCGACGGAGGCGGCCGACTCCGCGACCCCTTCCAGCGTGATCTCCTCGGCGCCGGCCAGGGTCAGCCCCGCGGCCGCGAGGTCGGAGGCGACGAGCGCCGGATCGGTGTAACCGTGAGGTACCTCCCTCAGGAACGGAGGTGCCTCGCCGGGCAGGCACTCTTCCAGGGCGGTCTGGAAGGCGGCGTCGAACCCGTGCGCGGCCAGTGGGCCCCAACTGCTGAACACGAACCGCCCCCGCGGTGCCAGGACCCTGCCCACCTCGGCGTAGGCGGCGGGCCTGTCGGGGAAGAACATCACCCCGAACTGGCACACGACCAGATCGAAACTGCCGTCCTCGAACGGGAGTTGCTGGGCGTCCGCCTGCTGCCAGTGCGCACGCGGCTCACGTGCGGCGCCGGCGGTGACCATCGCTTCATTCAGGTCGGTCGCCACCACCGACGCCCCGGGCACGGCGGTGAGCAGGGCCGAGGTCAGCGCGCCGGTTCCGGCGGCGAGCTCGAGGATCGTGCTGGGCCGCAGCGCGGCCGCCCGGGCGGCCAGGTCGGCGGCGAAGGGGCGGAAGAGGACCGGTACCAAGTGACGTTCGTAGGCCTCGGGCATGGACCGTGTCCATCGCCGGTTCGCATCGTCTGCGTTCACTCGACGCAGACTAGCCCTGGGGGAGGCATGACGACGGACGGTCGAAGCCGCCGTGCCTTCGTGTCACATCGCCTGGTTACTCTGGCCGGCCATGATCAACCGAAGGTGCCCTGATGAGCCAGTACTTCGACGTCGGCGACGAGACTCTGTGGAACCCGTCCAATGGAGCGTCCCGCCTGTTTCTGCGCCAAGTGTCCGTCTTCGAGGCGGAGCTGGGACTCGCATCGGGGATCGGACCGATGGAGAACGACGAGTGCCGGATAGACCCGGCCGCCTTCGAGATCTTTGTCAAGGCCCTTCTGGCTCAGCACCGAAGAACGAGCCACACCATCATGCTGGCCCTCTCCGAAGGCTTCACAGCCACCACACTGGCGCTCGCCGAGCGCGCCGGGATCAAGGTGGACTGGGCCCGGCTCGGAGCCCCGTCCGAGGGCACGCTCAATGATGTGCAGGTGTCGGTCCCCACAGGGATGTCCGCACCGCCGGAAGGCGAGACCTGGGCATCGCGACTGCGAGAGAAGGCCGGGGAACTGGGTCGTTACATGCCTCGGTGACCGGAGGGGCGCGGGCTACGGCGACCGAAGGCGCCGTTTGCGACGACGAACGAGTTTCCCCCGTTCGGCGCAGACTGGCCCTGTGCGGGCGGGGCATTCGATGCTCACCCCCGGGGCGTGACTCTCCTGGCGCGCCCCGGGGTGTGTATGCGCGGGTGCCGCGGCCATCCCCGAGTCGCCGCGGCACACCGCTCACTCCCGGCAGGCAGCTCCCGTATCAGGACGCTCGCGTTTCCTCGTCCATGCCGGTGACGCCGGCGCGAAAGCCTGGGCCAGAATGCTGTGTCGCACGCGGCGGGTGAGGCCCGTACATGGTGGGCCATCCGGGGGTGGCAGAGGGTCAGGCCCGTGTCTACGGGTACACGCGTGAGTGTGAAACGGGGAGTGGAGGCGACGGTGATGGACCCAGGGCCGGCAGTCGACCGTGACGGTACTGCCCTGCGACACGGTCTGCGCGGACTGCAGACGTCCCTCGCGTTGGACGGGGACGGCGCCTGCATCGCCCGGGCCCGTCATACGGCGGCGGACTTCCTTGCCCGCGTTCAGGCCGAGCGCGGTGTGGAGGTTTCCGCCAGGGTGTCGGACCTGACGCAGTTGGTGGTGAGCGAGCTGGTCACCAACGCCTGCAAGTACGCGCCGGGCCCGATACTGCTGCACCTGCGGGTGACCGGTGCGGTGGTGGAGGTGGTGGTGTGGGATTCGGAGCCGGCGCTGCCCATGGCGCGGGGCGCTGATCCCGACAGGGTGGGGCAGCACGGTCTGGAGATCGTGACGGCCCTCGCGCAAAGCGTCGACGCCGAGCGCGAACCGGCCGGCAAACGCATCACCGCCCGTATCACCTTGGACGGTGGCACCCCGGGCAGGTGACAGTTGCCGCATGACGACTGAGAACGAACGGGCCGTGCAGGCGGCGATCGACGCGGAGATGCGGATGCTGGATCCCGAGGTGCGTGCGTCGCCGGAGCGCGTCCTGGAACTGCTGGATCCGGAGTTCACCGAGATCGGGGCTTCCGGACGTCGGTGGGACGTGGAGTCGATCCTCACGGTGACGAGCGGTGGTTCGGTGTCCGCGGAGTCTCCGGTCGAGGTCAGTGACATGTCCGGAGTCGTTCTCGCTCCGGGCGTCGTCCACCTGACGTACTTCGCCGACAACCGGGGCCGCCGGGCATGGCGGAGCTCGCTGTGGCGTCTGACGGAGACGGGCTGGCGGATGTACTTCCATCAGGGCACGTTGACGGATTGAGCGGTAGCCCAGCTGTTCCGGTGCAGACAGAAGTCCCGTTGCCCTGACACATCGTGCATCGTGCGTGGACAACGGGATCGGATCCGGCCGGTCGACCGGTGTGGCGCCTCAGCGCTGCTGCCGGGCCTCATCGGTGATCTGCCGGCCTGACGCACGCGCCTGATCGGTCACCTGCGTGCCCTGGCCGCGTACCTCCTCCTGGGTGGTGCGTGCTGCGTCGGCGGCTGTGGACCTGACTTCTTCCGTGGCGGTCTGCGCCGCTTCCTTGGCGCCTTCCTTGAGGTGCTGCGCCGATTCCAGGGCGGCCTGCTTGACCGGCTCCAGCGCCTCTCCCTCGCGTTCCATGAGATGCGAGACCGCCTCTTCCTCCGTGGACGAGGCAGGCAGCAACGAGGAAGCGAGGACACCGACGCCGAAGGCGATCAGTCCCGCCGCCAGCGGGCTTCCCTTGGTCTGACGCACGACCTGGTCGGGCGCCCGCCGTACGGCATCGCCCGCCTGTTCCGCCGTCTCACGCACCGAGTCGGTCGCCTGTCCGGCGCTGTCCTGAAGCGAGTCCGCCGCCGACCGCGTGTTTCCCCTGACACCTTGGGCGGTGTCCGAGGCGGATCCCATGACCCGGTCCCGAAGGCCCGTGAAGGTGCCCTTGGCCTGTTCGGTGCGGCGGTGAACCATGCGACGGGGACTGGCCCGGTCCGCCAACTGGTCCACGTCCGTGGACAGTTGGTCGCGAGTCGCGTCGATGTCGGCCCTTATCCGCTCGGGTGACGTGCCCATTCGGCGTTCTCCTTCATCGTTTCGACGGTCTGCTGAGGCGTGGGGGAGACGGTGCGCATCTGGGTGCGGCCGCGTTGGTAGAGCACGGCTGCGACGATCGCCCACACGCCGGTGACGATCAGCGAGGCCCAGCCGCCGTCCATGACGTTGGACAGGCCCAGTACGGCCGCCAGCGACAGGAACAGCAGCACCATGTAGCCGGCGAAGCCCGCGCCGCCGTACATCCCGGCCGCCTTGCCCGCCTTGGTCGTTTCCTGCCGCACCTCCGCCTTGGCCAGGTCGATCTCCTGGCGGAACAGCGTCTGGACATCGGATGTCACCGCCGACAGCAGTTCGCCCACCGACCTGTCCTGCCCGCGCTCCGCGGGGCTCGGGGGGACCGAGGACATCTCACACCTCCGGATAGGGCCGGACCGGCGGCGGGGCCTGCGGCGGCCCGGAAGGCTCCGGCGCCTGCGAGACCGCCGGCGGTACCGGCGGCACCGGTGGGACCTGCGGCGCGGAGGCCGGCGGCACAGGCGGGGCCTGAGGCACGGAGGCGGACGGAAGGGGCGGGGCGGCCGTCTCGTTCTCCGGCGGAAGCTCCGACGTCGCCGGGAGGCTTTGCTGCCCGGACGACGCCTGTCCCGACTTGCCCGCCACCTTGGCCAGTCGCCCGACCGCGAGACCCGCGAGCAGAGCGCCTCCCAGGAACGCGCCGGGCCGCCTGCGGGCGAAGTGTCGAAGGTCGGTCAGTACGCCGTCGACACCCTGCTTCTCGAGATAGCCGGCCGCCCGGTGGCCCCTGTTGGAGATCTGGGCGGCAAGGCTGCGGGCGGGTGAGTCGCCCGGCGCGTGATCGGCGAGACCGCCTATGTCGTCCGACCACTGGCGCAGCACTCCCGCGGCGCGACGGGCCTGTTCCTCGGCCTCCGCGACCGTACGGTTGCGCAGGTCGTCGAGGGCGCGGCCGGCCTGGTGCCGGGCCTCGCCGACCACGGCCTTTCCCTGTTCCGCGACGGTTTCCTTGATCTGCCCCGCAGACTGCCTTGCCTGGTCGGCGGTGGCTGTGGCCTCTGCCTTGGCCGTTTCACCGGTTTCCCTGAGCCTCCCGGCACGGTCCTGTTCGGCATCACTCATTACGACGCTCCTCCTGCCGCGGAGTGTCTCCATGGACGTTCCGTGAGCCCGGCGGCCGTGATGCCGTCCGGGGTCCCTCGGCCATGCATCCGCGTCAGCCCCGAGTAACAATCCGTCGGGGGTCGACACATAAATCAGCTCATTGCTTTTATGTCGCGCGCCGTGGTGGTTTCTGTTGACAGGTGAGGACTTCGCGGCCTGAGGCCACCGAGGGTGGGAACGGAGGCCGCCGAGGGTGGGTCGGCGGACCGGGTCGGTGGACACGGCCACCGGGCTCGCCGGCACCGTGCGGCGAGCCCTTTCCGTCCGGATCAGCTCAGACTGAACTTCTGGGCGGTGGCGCCGTTGCAGTCCCAGATCTGCAGGCGGGTGCCGTTGGCGGTGGCGCCGTTGGGGGAGTCGAGGCAGCGGCCGGACTGGGGGTTGAGGAGGGAGCCGTCGGCCTGCTGGACCCACTTCTGCCCGCCGACGCCGTTGCAGTCCCACAGTTCCACCTTGGTGCCGTTCGCCGTGCCGTTGCCCACGATGTCCAGGCAACGGTCCAGGGTGGAGAGAGAGTTGTCCGATCCGTGGGTCCAGTGCTGGTCCACGGCGTAGGACTGGCAGTCCCACAGCTGGACGGCGGCTCCGTTGGTGCCGGTGTCATCCGCTGCGACGTCGACGCACTTGCCGCCGGGGCCCGTGACGGTGCCGCCGCCGTTGACCGAGAACTTCTGGGCGGTGGCGCCGTTGCAGTCCCAGATCTGCAGGCGAGTGCCGTTGGCGGTGGCGCCGCTGGGGGAGTCGAGGCAGCGGCCGGACTGGGGGTTGCGCAGGGAACCGTCCGCCTGCTGCACCCACTTCTGCCCGCCGACGCCGTTGCAGTCCCACAGTTCGAGTTTGGCGCCGGCCGCCGTGCCGTTGTTCTCGATGTCCAGGCAACGCCCGAGGGTGGAGAGGGAGCCGTCGGGGTTGTGGGTCCAGTGCTGGTCCTCGGCGTAGGTCTGGCAGTCCCACAGCTGCACGGCCGCTCCGTCGGTGCCCGAGTCGTCGGCGGCCACGTCCATGCACTTGCCGCCCGGTCCGGTGACGGTGCCCTGGGGGCCGTTGGGTACGTCGGTCTCGCCGCTGTAGCCGACGGAGGTGATGTTGGCCTGTACGGCGTTCTCGGCGGCGTCGGTGGGATAGCCGGAGACCATGACGCCCTCGAAGAACGTGCCCCGGTTCCAGTTGCTGTTGTCGCCGCCGATGCCCAGGATGATGCCGCCCTCCTGGTGCATGGGCTGGTAGCCGCCCCGGGTGGGCAGTGCCCCGTCCCACCAGGTCGTCAGCCCGCCGGACTGGGAGTTGCCGCCCTTGAGCGCGTATCTGGTCTGCCCGTTGTTCTTCAGGACGGCGGTCACGAAGGTCGACTTGTTGCCCAGGTTGGCGGTGTTGGAGCCGTTGTCGCCCTGGAACATGCCGTTCTCCAGGTCCGCCTCGATCCACGGGCCGGTCCCGGTGCAGGGGGCGAAGTAGCAGGTGGTGGCGATGGATACGGCGTCCATGTGCCCGTTGCCGGTGTCGGCCGGGGTGCTTTCGGCGTTGCCGTAGTCGAAGCAGCAGGCGGAGCCGACATGGGTGCCGCTTGCCACCATGTAGGCGCCTTCGGGTTGGCCGTTGACGGCGACGCCGGAGGCGGCACCGGTGTAGCGGTAGCCGACGCCGGGCGAGACCCACAGGCCGTAGACCTTGTGGCCGCCCGCGCTGACGGAGATCTCGGAGGCGTCGGCGCCGCGGTCGGCGCCCGTGCCGGCGGTACCGGCGGGGCCGGGGGTGAGGTCGTTGTGGCGGCCGCTCTGGTCGTAGATCTTCGTGATGCGGCAGCCGCCGCTGTTGGCGCAGAAGGCGTCCTGCGCCCCCGCGTTGGCGTAACCGCCCTGCGCGAGCAGGCCGATGTCGCTGGTGGCCCCGTCGGAGACGCGAGTCACCTGGTAGAGCGGCCCGTTGTACGAGGACAGCAGGGCGCGGGTGACACTGTGCGCGGCCACGCACGGGGTGCCGGCCGCGGCGTAGATGTCGCACGGAAGCGAACCGGCTGCCTGGGAGGCGGCGGGGAAACCGAGCAGGACGCCGAGGGCGAGGACGAACGCGCTCAACGCGGAGGCCACGCACCGCCATGGTGCGCGCGCTGGGCCTTGGGAGAACCGCGGGACTGGTCTTGGCGAGCTCATGACATTCCGATGGGTGGCGTGCGGACCGTGCATGGAAAGTCCCTTCGACGCTCGACGAGTGGGGGTGGACGCACCGGTGGCATGACGGCGCGACTCTTCGATCGGCTCGCCGGGAACCTACGCAGGCTGTTGGAGAACGTCAATATTTGTTGCCTTTTTTGGTACAGACCAGCATTGGCGGCGCTCAGAGGCGGGGTCACGTGACTCACGACCAGTCAGGCGGCTGTTCCGGCCGGCGCCGTAGCAGCCGGTGAAGGGTGAGTTCATGCCGCCGGAGATTGACCGCCGGCACGGGGCGGCCCGGATACTGAGTCATGGGATTCGTCTTCTTCATGACTCTGCCCGGGCTGGTCGTCGTCCTGACGCTGCTGGCGTTCGCCGACCAGTTGATGCTGCGCGCGGGCCGGGCCGGCGTGCTGCCGTGGCGGAACAGCGTACGGCAGGGGCAGATATCGGCGACCGGGTTCGAGCAGCTGCACGCGAGTCTCTCGCCCGGCAAGCAGAACGAGTTGAAGGAGCGGCGGTCGGCGCTGGTCATGCCGGACAACGAGGATGACGGAGCTCCGCCGAACAGGACCACGGTCGATCTGGACGGAGGAACCGCGGTCGTCCGGATGCCTCGCCTCGATCGATGAGACAGCACTCCGAGCGGTACGGGGGGACACGGCCGCAGGCCCTACGGGTGGTGGGACCACGGTGGCCCACTCGACCAGGGTGCGGGTCTGGTCGAGTGCGGCAGTGCGTGGGCCTACCGCGCGGCACCGTGATCACATGTAAGCCGTCGTGGCGGCTTGTCGGCAGGGGTCAGGCAGGCTGCTGTTCCGCCGGCTCGTCCTGCTGGGCGGCCTCGGTGGCCTCCGGGGTGGTGTAGAAGACGGACCTGCCCTGCTTGGTGCGCTGTGCCTGGTTCTTGGCCACGAGTCCTTCGAGCGTGAGACGCACGATCTTGGCCTTGAACTCGCGCTCGGGATGCTGCTGTTCCAGTGAGGTCGCGATCTCGGCAGCGGAGCGGGGCTCGTTCAGTCCGGCCAGGTGATCGCGCACGAGATCCACGAGCTTGGTCGAGGGCGACTTTGCGGCCGGCGACGCGGCGGCCGTCTTCTTGCCGACCCGCTTACGGGCCGGGGCGGAGGACTTGCCGGCACGCGCCTGCTTGCCCGCGGCCGGCACGGCTGCTGTCTTCCGCTTGCGCGGAGCGGGGACCGCAGCGACGGCCTCCGGCTCCGGATTCAGCTCCGGCTCGGCGGGCGCCGCCGGGACTCCGAGAGCCTGCTGGATGTTCACCAGCACAGTCTGGTCCTGCTGCAGGGCGGACAACTGCCCCTGCAGTGCCTCGATCTCTCCCTGCACGCGCTCCTGCTCCTTGAGGTTGCGCTCAAGGTCGCCGGCCACCTGTGTGCTGTACTGCGAGGTCAACTCGGTGGTGTTGGTAGTGGTTTCGGACATGGTGCTCACACCCTTTCCCGGGCGCCACGGCCGGTGGGTAGCAGGCTGCGGCATGTGCGGAATTTCATGCGTGTGCTGTTCATCCTGATAGCCAGGTTTGCGGCAGCGGTTACTGCTGCACACCCGTGTCTTAGCGATAGTACGGAAGACATGCGCATTGTTCTCTACCGGATGGCTGAAATCCAACAAAAGGGAGTCCTGGCCGCCGTCGATGTGTGTAGCTGTGTACGCGCCGGACAACGAAGAACTCGCCCTGTACGAGGCCGAGTTGGGCATGCGGGCAAGCCTTGGTCTTCGCTTGTGGGTCGGACGACAGTTCGCCCGCTACATCCGCGCGCTGTCGGCAAAGAGCCCGGTCACACGGGTGATGACGTCATACGCCTCGTTCACGATCCGTTCCACCAGGTCACCCGCCGGTGCGATGTCGCGCACCAGTCCCTGTGACAGGCCGACGGACCAGATGCCCGCTTCGAGGTCGCCGTCCTCGAAGACCCGGTGCCCGCGCGCACCGACCACCAGCTGCTTATGTCGGGGAACGTGCCACCGTCCACAAGGATCCGAACAACTGTCTCGCTGACCGAGTTGCGGGCCACGCGAGCGGTGTTGCGCAGCTCGCGGAAGATGAGGTCGGTGTCGAGCTCGGTGGCTTCGACGATCCGGCGCCTGACCGCCTCGGCGACCGGCGCTTCCGTCGAGCACAGGAACCGGGTGCCCATGTTGACCCCGTCGGCGCCCAGCATGAGCGCGGCAGCCAGGCCGTCGCCGTCGCAGAAGCCGCCGGAGACGACGACGGGGACCGTCAGTGCGTCGGCGGCGGCAGGGATCAGTACCAGTCCGGGGACGTCGTCCTCGCCGGGGGGTGGCCCGCGCATTCGAATACATCGATCGAGACAGCTGCCACTCCTGGCCGTTCGGCCTTGACGGCGGGACAGGACTGAGGGGACAGACCCGCCGAGTCTCCCGCTCACGCAGGCACTGAGGAGACCGCACCTCACAAACCCCTTTGAGAGACATGCGGCCCACGGCAGGATGATCGCGGATCACCGGCCGTGGGGAAGGAGTGTGCCATGAGGCGGAACCGGCTCGGAAAGAGCGGCGTGCAGGTCACGGAACTGGGCTTCGGGGGAGGTCCGCTCGGCGGCCTGTTCGCCCCGCTGGACGACGAGACCGCCGCGCGGGCTCTCGAGGCTGCCTGGGACAGCGGAATCCGCTACTTCGACACCTCTCCCCACTACGGGATCGGACACTCCGAACGCCGCATCGGCGGGTTACTTCGCGACAAGCCACGGGCGGAGGCGACCCTGTCGACGAAGGTCGGCAGGCTGCTGGTCCCACAGGATCCGGCGGGCCGTATGGACGAGGCCTTCGCGGTGCCCGCCACACACCGTCGAGTGTGGGACTTCTCGCGGGACGGTGTGCTGCGCAGCGTGGAGGACTCGCTCGAACGGATGGGCGTGGCCCGTATCGACCTGCTGCTTCTGCATGACGCGGAGGAGCACTTCGAAGACGCGCTCAGCGAGGGCTTGCCGGCCCTCGCCGAGCTGCGCGCCCACGGCGTGGTGGGCGCGATCGGCGCGGGCATGTACCACCCCGGCAAGCTGACCCGGCTGGTCCAGGAGTCGGACGTCGATGTGGTGATGCTGTCCGGCCGGTACACGCTGTTGGACCAGAGCGCCCTGGACGAGCTGCTGCCCGCATGCGTGGATCGAGGCGTCTCCGTCCTCGCAGCCTCGATCTTCAACTCCGGCCTGCTCGCCACGGCCCGCCCCTCGGAGGGAGCCACCTTCGACTACGCTCCCGCCGCGCCCCGGATGATCGAGCGCGCCCACCGCATCGCCGACGTCTGCGAGGCACACGGCGTGACCCTCCCGGCACTGGCGATGACCTTCCCCCTCCTGCACCCGGCCGTCTCGGGAATCGTGGTCGGCATGCGCACCGCGGAGGAAGTACGCCGCAACATCGCCGCGTTCGCCACGGAGATCCCGAACCCCATCTGGGACGACCTACGAGCCGAAGGACTGCTCGACGAGCGGGCCCCGGTGCGGGCCTGACGAACGGTGACAGTGGAAAGACGCGAAGCCGACAGGGAGGGCTCGGAGTGGGTTACGAATTGCAGGCGGTGATCGCGAAAGACGAGTTGCTGCGGGCCGCGTCGCGGGAGGTTCCTGGAGCCCTGGTGGTGTCTCTTCGCCAGGGCCTGGCACTGATGCCGATGACCGCCGAGGTCTTCGACGCCGTCACGGACGGCAGCGAAGGAGGTGCCCTGGGGTTCTGGCGACTGCCGGGCGGTTTCGACAAAGTGCTGGCCCAGTGGTCCGTCACGGCACCGGTCGCGTACGCGGAGGCCGAGTACTTCGGGGGAGTCGGCGAGCAACGAGCCGCTGTCTGGGCCGACGGGACCCTCGCACGGGGACCGCTGGATGAGCCTGCGAAGACGCGCTTCTCGCGAGCAGTCAGCCCCATCTCCCAAGCCCTGCATCAGCTGGGCGCACGAGCCGGTCTCGGCGAGGACGAGTTCGAGGCCGTGGGCCTGGACCGCCACCGCGGCAACGATGGGTGGGTCTCCGCAGGTGCCGTGTAGTCCGTAGGCCTGCCGATCAACGTAAGTCTTCGTCATCCGCGGCATGCGGGTCCGCCCCGGGCGCGTCCGTGAGGGCGGGGGAGCTTGTCCTCCGGTGACCGGATTTCCCCGCCCGCATCGCCGCCGCCCGTCCTGATCCAACCGGAAACGGGCACCCGACGGGCACGCATCAGTCCGTGAGCAGTCACCCATCGCCCTTTGTCCGACGCGCTCCACCCCGGCGAGCAGGGAATCCGTGCTCCGATAAGCGGTCACATTCGGTCACGAACTTCGTGACGACGAACCTGGTCAGTAGCCGCTGTCCCCTTGTAGAAATTTGGCCACCAGAGCCCGAACGGGACGGGCTCCGGAGTCAGCCCACTCGGGCACACCATGCGGAGCCGTGGAACGGAGGTGTCGCCGTGGACACCGAGGAACGAAGACGTGGAATTCTGGAGACGGCACGCCGTGACGGATCCGTCGACGTCGGGCAGCTCGCCGTCGAGCTGCAGGTCTCCAAGGAGACCGTGAGGCGAGACCTCAACGCTCTGGAGAGGCACGGACTGGTGCGGCGCACGCACGGCGGCGCGCATCCCGTGGAGAGCGCGGGCTTCGAGACCACGCTCGCCTTCCGAACCACCATGCACGTCCCCGAGAAGTCCCGGATCGCGGCCGCCGCGGTCGCACTCCTCGGCGACGCCGAAACCGTCTACATCGACGAGGGCTACACCCCGCAGCTCATCGCCGCCGCCCTTCCCCGCGACCGGCCACTGACCGTGGTCACCGCCTCGCTGTCCACCGCCGGCGCCCTGGCAGCCGCCGAGAACATCAACGTCCTGCTGCTCGGCGGCCGGGTGCGCGGCGGAACGCTGGCCACCGTCGACCACTGGGCCACCCGCATGCTGTCCGGCTTCGCCATCGACCTGGCGTACGTCGGCGCGAACGGCATCTCCCGCGAGTACGGACTCACCACTCCCGACCCCGCGGTCGGCGCCCTGAAGGCCGAGGTCATGCGGGTCGCCAAACGCCGGGTGTTCTCCGGCGTCCACACCAAGTTCGGTGCCGTCAGCTTCTGCCGTTTCGCGCAGGTCACCGACTTCGAGGCCATCGTCACCGACACGGGACTGCACAGTTCCGAGGCCCGCCGCTACGCACTGCTGGGCCCTCAGGTCGTCCAGGCCTGACCCGCAGTCCACCTCTCACACACCCCACCCGCAAGGCCCGGGCCTGGTTCGCCATGCCCTCGAACACCCCTGGAGTCAGTCATGCGTACACGGAGAATGATCCAACTTCTCGCCACGGCCTCGGCCGCCGGCTCACTGCTGGTCGCCTGCAGCGGCGCGGGTGGTTCGTCGAGCTCGGGCGGCGGCGGCAAGAGCATCAACGTGCTGATGGTCGGCAACCCGCAGATGGAGGACATCCAGAAGCTGACCAAGAGCACGTTCACCAAGGACACCGGTATCAAGGTGAACTTCACGGTCCTGCCGGAGAACGAGCTGCGTGACAAGGTCACCCAGGACATCGCCACCCAGGCCGGCCAGTACGACGTCGCCACCATCGGCGCCTACGAGGTACCGATCTGGACCAAGAACGGCTGGCTGCACGAACTGGGCTCCTACGCCGACAAGGACACGGCCTTCGACAAGGCCGACCTGCTCAAGCCGATCGTCACCTCCCTCTCCGGCGCCGACGGCAAGCTGTACGCCCTCCCGTTCTACGGCGAGTCGTCGTTCCTCATGTACAACAAGGACGTCATGAAGGCGAAGGGCGTCACGGTGCCCGAGCATCCGACCTGGCAGCAGATAGCCGACATCGCGGCCAAGGTCGACGGCGCCGAGCCCGGCATGCGGGGCATCTGCCTGCGCGGTCTGGCCGGTTGGGGCGAACTCGGCGCACCGCTGACCACCATGGTCAACACCTTCGGCGGCACCTGGTTCACCAAGGACTGGAAGGCCCAGGTCGACAGCCCCGCCTTCAAGAAGGCCACCAACTTCTACGTGGACCTGGTCAAGAAGCACGGTGAGGCCGGCGCGGCGCAGTCCGGCTTCACCGAGTGCCTCAACGCCATGAGCCAGAAGAAGGTCGCCATGTGGTACGACGCCACCAGCGCCGCCGGATCACTGGAAGACCCCGCCTCCAGCAAGATCGCCGGTCACGTCGGTTACGCCTACGCCCCGACCGCCCAGACCAAGAGCAGTGGCTGGCTGTGGAGTTGGGCCTGGGCCATGCCCAAGACCACCAAGAACGCGGACGCCGCGGCGAAGTTCATGCTGTGGGCGTCCAGCAAGAAGTACGAGAACCTGGTCGGCGAGAAGCTCGGCTGGGCCCGGGTTCCTTCCGGCAAGCGGGCCAGCACGTACGCCATTCCGCAGTACCAGAAGGCCGCCGGGTCGTTCGGTGACATCACGCTGAAGTCGATCGAGGGTGCCGACCCGGCCAACCCGGGCGTCCAGCCGCGCCCGACGGTCGGCGTCCAGTACGTGGCCATCCCGGAGTTCCAGGACCTGGGCACGAAGGTCACCCAGGAGATCTCCGCCGCCATCGCCGGCAAGACCAGCGTGGACAAGGCACTGAACGACGGCCAGAAGCTCGCCGCGGACGTCGCGAAGAACTACCAGAAGTGACCTTGACCGCCCGGCCGGCCCTCCCCCCGGCCGGGCACCGCTTCCCCCACCGCGGCCGTCCCGGCAGAGGAACCCTCCATGACCACGCTCACCGCCCCACCCAAGACAGCTTCGCCCCCCGTCCGCCCACGCACGTCCCAGGGTGCCGGCGCCTGGAAGCGCCGCTTCCCGCTGCTACCGGCGTTGATCTTCACGATCATCGTGACCCAACTGCCCTTCGTGGCCACGCTCGTGATCTCCACCCTCCAGTGGAACATCCTCAAGCCGGGCGAGCGGCACTTCGTGGGCCTGTCCAACTTCAAGTTCGTCTTCACCGATGAGCGACTGCGCACCGCGGTCCTCAACACCGTCGTCCTCACCGCGTCGGTGGTGCTCATCAGCGTGGTCCTGGGCCTCGGTCTGGCCATGCTGCTGGACCGGCGGTTCGTCGGCCGGGGCCTGGCACGGACGATGCTCATCGCGCCGTTCCTGGTCATGCCGGTCGCGGCGGCACTGCTGTGGAAGCACGCCATCTACAACCCCGACTACGGCCTGCTCAACGGCACCCTGAACGCCGTATGGCGACTGTTCGGAGCCGCCAACGGCCCCACGGTCGACTGGGTTTCGTCGTACCCCATGCCCGCCGTCGTGATCTCCCTGGTCTGGCAGTGGACACCGTTCATGATGCTGATCCTGCTGGCCGGTCTGCAGGCCCAGCCCGGTGACGTGCTCGAAGCGGCCCGCATGGACGGGGCGTCGGCGATGCAGACCTTCCGCCACATCACACTGCCGCACCTGCGTCAGTACATCGAACTGGGCGTCCTGCTCGGCACCATCTACGTCGTGCAGACCTTCGACGCGGTCTACACGATCACCCAGGGCGGCCCCGGCTCCCAGACCACCAACCTGCCCTACGAGATCTACCTGACCATGTTCCGCAAATACGAGTACGGCCAAGCCGCGGCCGCCGGCGTGGTCGTCGTCCTCGGCTCGATCGTGATCGCGACCTTCGCACTGCGCACCATCGCGTCCCTGTTCCGCGAGGAGGTGTCCCGATGACCGCTCACGCGGCAGTCGCCGCCCCCGGGGCGAGGCTGAAGAAACTCGTCCGCCGCGGCGACGACCACGGCGGTGCGCCGAAGCTGTCCCCGCTGTGGACCTTCGTGGCCTGGCTGGCCACGCTGGCGTTCTTCGCACCGGTGGCCTGGATGGTGCTCACCTCCTTCCACCAGGAGGCGGACGCGGCCACCAACCCGCCCAGCCTCCTGGCCCCCCTCACCTTCGACCAGTACAAGCTGCTGTTCAGCCGCGACATCACCCCGTTCCTTCTCAACTCGGCCATGGCCAGCGTCATTTCGACCCTGCTGGTGCTCGCCCTGGCGGTGCCGACGGCCTACGCGTTGTCCATCAAGCCGGTGAGGAAGTGGACGGACGTGATGTTCTTCTTCCTGTCCACCAAGTTCCTGCCGGCCATCGCGGCCCTGCTGCCGGTGTACCTGATCGTCAAGGACGCGGGGATGCTCGACAACGTCTGGACACTGATCGTCCTCTACACCGCCATGAACCTCCCCATCGCGGTGTGGATGATGCGCTCCTTCCTCGCCGAGGTCCCCAAGGAGATCCTGGAGGCCGCCGAGGTGGACGGCGCCAACCTGCTCACCGTGCTGTGGCGGGTCGTCGCGCCGGTCGCCATGCCCGGGCTCGCCGCCACCGCGCTGATCTGCTTCATCTTCAGCTGGAACGAGTTCATGTTCGCGGTCAACCTCACCGCGACCAACGCCTCCACCGCTCCGGTCTTCCTGGTCGGCTTCATCACCAGCGAAGGCCTCTTCCTCGCCCGGCTCTGCGCCGCCGCCACGCTGGTGTCCCTGCCCGTGCTCATCGCCGGTTTCGCCGCCCAGGACAAACTGGTCCGCGGCCTGTCCCTAGGAGCAGTCAAGTGAAAGCCGCCGTCATCGAAGCCCCCGGCCAGGTCACCGTCACCACGATGCCCGACCCCACCCCCGGGCCGCGCGAAGTCGTGGTCGACGTGGCGGCCTGCGGACTGTGCGGAACCGATCTGCACATCCTGCAGGGGGAGTTCGCGCCGACCCTCCCCGTGGTGCCGGGTCACGAGTTCGCCGGCGAGGTCGTCGGCCTCGGCAGCGAGGTCACCGAACTCGCCCTCGGCGACCGGGTCGCCGTGGACCCCTCGCTGTACTGCAACGAGTGCCGCTACTGCCGGGCCGGCCGCAACAACCTCTGCGACCGCTGGCAGGCGATCGGCGTGACCGTGGCGGGAGGCGCCGCCGAGTACGCGGTGGCACCCGTCGCCAACTGCGTACGGCTGCCCGACCACGTGGACGTCCAGGACGCTGCCCTGATCGAACCGCTGTCCTGCGCCGTGCGCGGCTACGACGTCCTCAACAGCAGACTCGGCGCGCACGTCCTGATCTACGGCAGTGGGACGATGGGCCTGATGATGCTGGAGCTCGCCAAGCGCACCGGCGCCGCCTCGGTGGATGTCGTCGACCTCAACCCGGAGCGACTGGCGACCGCCGAGAAGCTGGGCTGTTCCCAAGCGGCCCTCTCCGCCGACGAGTTGGGACGGCCGGCCGGCTGGGACGTGGTCGTCGACGCCACCGGCAACGCCGCCGCCATCCAGGACGGCCTGGAGCGCGTCGCCAAGGCCGGCACCTTCCTGCAGTTCGGCGTCTCGGACTACGCGACGACGGCCACCATCTCGCCGTACCGCATCTACAACCAGGAAATCACCATCACCGGTTCCATGGCCGTCCTGCACAGCTACGAGCGGGCGGCGGAACTCTTCGCGACGGGAGTACTCGATCCCCAGATCTTCATCAGCCACCGCCTGCCCCTGACCCAATACCCGCAGGCGCTGGATCAGTTCGCGGCGGGCCAGGGACGCAAGATCGTCGTACTGCCGTAGCCGACACTTCGACGGCGTGCGCCATTCTTCGCGCACGCCGTCGCAGAACCCGGTCGCCTCCGAGTGAGACCGACCCGGCCGTCAGTTCGGGATTCTGCGCAGGTACTGGGTGAGGGTTCGACCAGGGATCGACCCGGACGGCACGCGGCCGACGGGGACGCCTCCCATGGCCTCGTAGAAAGGCTCGGCGTTGGGGTCCGCATCGATGGTGAACCGGGTGAACCCCAGTGCCTGTGCAGTCTCCAGCACATGAGTGAACAGCAGCCGGCCGATGCCCTGCCCGATCGCGTCGGGATCGACGAACATCATGCCCAGGACACCCTGGGGCGGCTCGCCCTCGAAGGTCGTGAAGCCCACGATGCCGCCGTGTCGCTCCGCAACAGCCGTGCGACGGGCGGCGAGTTCCGGCCCTGTGAGCGTGAGTTCCTCGCGACACGACGCAAGGAACTCGGGGTCGTACCCCCAGTGGGCCTTCGAGCGAAGCGCCAGATCGGACAGTAAGGTCGCTTCCTCTTCCCGGGCGGCCCGGATGGAGACCGTCACGAGGTCACGCCTCCTGCTTCGTGTCGATCTCGCCGATCAGCGCCTCGATGCGCTTCCGGATCTCGTCGCGGATGGGGCGTACGGCCTCGACGCCCTTGCCCGCCGGGTCCTCCAAGGCCCAGTCGAGGTACGTCTTGCCGGGGAAGACCGGGCAGGCGTCACCGCAGCCCATGGTGATGACGTAGTCGGACGCCTGGACGGCCTCCGTGGTGAGGATCTTCGGCGTGGCCGCGGAGATGTCGACGCCGACCTCCCGCATGGCCTCGACCGCGGCCGGGTTGACCTGGTCGCCGGGGACGGAGCCGGCGGAGCGGACCTCGATCCGGTCGCCCGCGAGGTGGTCGAGGAATCCGGCGGCCATCTGTGAACGTCCGGCGTTGTGGACGCAGACGAACAGCACGGAGGCGAGCGGGCTGGAGGACATCGTTCTTCCTTCGTCAGTGGACCAGGAGCGCACGCGGGGCCGGATGATGTGGCGATCAGAGGTCGATGGATCAGTGCTGGCTGGTATCAGTTCAGAATGATGTGACAGTATCAGCCCATGATGACGCCGGTCGACACCGATCTGATGCGGGTTCTCGCGGACCCGCTCCGCCTGCGGATCGTCACCCTGCTGGCGCGGGAGACGCTCTGCAGCACCCACCTCATCGAGGAGACCGGTGCGAAGCAGACCAATCTCTCCAACCACCTGAGAGTGCTGCGCGAGGCCGGGGTCGTGGAGACCGAACCGTGCGGCCGGTACCTGTACTACAGGCTGCGCCCTGACGTCATCGCCTCGCTCGCCGGCCAGTTCGCCGAACTGGCCGAGTCCGCTCGCCGCGCCGCCGACAACAAGAGGGCCTGCCCGTGACCCGCACAGAGACCACGACTGCCGGGGATTCGTCGGTCGTCGCGAAACTGTCGACGCTCGACCGTTTCCTCGCCGTCTGGATCCTGGCCGCCATGGCCGCCGGCCTCGGTCTCGGCCGGGCGGTCCCCGGCCTGAACGACGCCCTCGCCGAGGTCGAGATCGGCGGCGTCTCCCTGCCGATCGCCCTCGGGCTCCTGGTCATGATGTACCCGGTCCTGGCCAAGGTCCGCTACGACAGGCTCGACGCCGTCACCGGCGACAGGCGGCTCATGATCTCGTCGCTGGTCATCAACTGGCTGATCGGCCCGGCCGTGATGTTCGCGCTGGCGTGGATCTTCCTGCCGGACCTTCCCGAGTACCGCACGGGCCTGATCGTCGTCGGGCTCGCCCGCTGCATCGCGATGGTCATCATCTGGAACGACCTCGCATGCGGTGACCGCGAGGCAGCCGCCGTCCTCGTCGCGCTCAACTCCGTCTTCCAGGTCCTCGCGTTCGGCCTGCTCGGCTGGTTCTACCTCGAACTGCTGCCCGGCTGGCTGGGATTGGGCGACGGCCGGCATCTGGACATCTCCATGGGGAAGATCGCCCTGAACGTCGTCATCTTCCTCGGTGTCCCGCTGCTGGCCGGGTTCCTCACCCGCCGCATCGGCGAAAGGAAGCTGGGCCGCGAAGGGTACGAGTCGCGTTTCCTGCCGAGGATCGGCCCCTGGGCGCTGTACGGCCTGCTGTTCACGATCGTCGTGCTCTTCGCCCTGCAAGGAAAGACGATCACTTCGCGCCCCCTGGACGTGGCCCGCATCGCCCTGCCACTGCTGGCCTACTTCGCGATCATGTGGTTCGGCGCCTTCGCCCTGGGCAAGGCCATCGGCCTGGCCTACGACCGCACCGCCACCCTCGCCTTCACCGCCGCAGGCAACAACTTCGAGCTGGCGATCGCGGTCGCCATCGCCACCTTCGGCGTCACTTCCGGCCAGGCGCTGTCCGGCGTCGTCGGCCCGCTGATCGAGGTTCCTGTCCTGGTCGCGCTCGTCTACGTCTCTCTCGCCTGGCGGCACAGGTTCGCGGCCGGGCAGAGGCTCACGCTCGCCCCGCAGGAGGGCTGACGGTCACCCGGCGCGCACGGCCTCCCGCTCATGCCGCGGACGGCGGAATGGCCAGCAGCCTGCCCATGGTGGCCAGGACGGACGGCTCGACCCGGTAGTAGACCCAGGTGCCGCGCCGTTCGGAACTGAGCAGACCGGCGTCCTTGAGCTTCTTCAGGTGGTGGGACACCGTCGGCTGTGAGACGCCGACGTCGGAGATGTCGCACACGCACGCCTCGCCGCCCTCGTGCGAGGCGACCGCGGAGAACAGCCTCAGCCGCACCGGATCACCGAGGGCCTTGAACATGCGGGCGGCCGTCTCCGCTTCGTCCGCGGTGAACGGGCGCTCGGTGAGGGGAGGGCAGCACGGCGCCGCCTCCTCGCCGGCGGCGGGTTCCAGCAGCGGCAGCGCCTTGGTGTTCGACATGCATCTATGTTGACACATGTCGAACCAGCGATGCTGATTAGATGAATGTCTATGTTGACGTTCGTCGAATCAGTTGGCATGCTGGCCGTGTACTCATCGACGAATGTCGAAGCAAAGGGGAATCCCGTGGCTGTGCCCATCAGCAGTGTGCCCATGACCGAGCAGCCGCCCGTCGTGGTCGTCGGCGCCGGCCCCATCGGCCTGGCCGCCGCCGCCCACCTCGTCGAGCGTGGCATCGAGCCGCTGGTCCTGGAGGCCGGACCCTCCGCCGGCACCGCCGTACGGGCCTGGGCGCATATCCGGCTGTTCTCGCCGTGGGCCGAGATCACCGATCCCGCCGCCGAGAAGCTGCTCGCCCCGGCCGGCTGGACCCGCCCCGACGGAGCCGCGTATCCGACCGGCGGCGACTGGGCCGAGAAGTACCTGCAGCCGCTCGCCGACGTCCTGGGGGACAGGGTCCGCTACGGCACCACGGTCACCGGCGTCGCCCGCGCGGGCCGTGACCGCACCGTCGACTCCGGCCGCGACGAGCAGCCTTTCGTCGTGCACGTTCGCACCGTGGACGGCCGCGAGGAGCGGATCACCGCCCGCGGCGTCCTCGACGCCTCCGGCACCTGGTCCACCCCCGGACCGATGGGCGCGGACGGACTGCCCGCCCTCGGCGAGAAGGCCGCCGCCGACCGGATCTCCTACCGCGTCCCCGACCTGAGCGACCCGTCCGTGCGCGCCCGGTACGTCGGCAAGCGGACCGCCGTCGTCGGCTCGGGCGCCTCGGCGTTCACCGCGCTCGCCCATCTCGCCGACCTGGCGGAGGAGGACCACGCCACGCACGCGGTGTGGATCCTCCGGCGCGGCATCGGCGCGGACACCTACGGCGGCGGCGAGGCCGACCAGCTCCCCGCGCGCGGCGCCCTCGGGCTGCGGGCCAAGGCCGCCGTCGACAAGGGACACGCCGGCGCGGCCACGGGCTTCCGCATCGAGGCCGTCGAGCGCGCCACCGACGACCGCCTGGTCCTGGTCGCCGAGGACGGCCGCCGCCTCGACCCGGTCGACGAGGTGATCGTCCTGACCGGCTTCCGCCCCGACCTGTCGTTCCTCTCCGAGATCCGCCTGGGCCTCGACGAGCGCCTCCAGGCCCCGACCGCGCTCGCCCCGCTGATCGACCCGAACGTCCACTCCTGCGGCACCGTCTACCCGCACGGTGTCAACGAGCTCTCCCATCCCGAGCAGGGCGTCTACCTGGTCGGCATGAAGTCCTACGGCCGTGCCCCCACGTTCCTCGCGATGACCGGGTACGAGCAGGTCCGCTCCGTCACCGCCGCCATCGCCGGCGACCGCGAGGCCGCCGAACGCGTCGAGTTGACCCTGCCGGAGACCGGCGTATGCGGTGGCGCGGGCCTGTTCGACGACCCCGACGCCGCCCAGGGCGGCGAAGGCGGCGGATGCTGCGGCGCCCCGGCCACGTTCCAGATCGGCCTCGGCTCCCCGGCCGCCTCCGGCGGCTGCTGACCCGCCACGCCCCCGCCGGCGGGACCGCGACCGGGACAGCAGACCGGCCACGGCCCCGCGCCGCCACAAAGGACCTGCGGGAACTCACGGAGGTAGGGGCCGTCGCCCGCCAATAACGCGGAGACGCGATTTGACGTTCTCGGCGTGCCACCGGCTGCATCCGGCCGGCGGCCGACCGGCGAAGCCAGACACGTAGTGGCAGGTCGTCGGCGGAATCGGGAGGCGGGGCATGGACCTACGAGGTGCACGGATGCTGGTGCCCGGTGCCGGCGGGGAGATCGGGGCGGCGCTCGCCGTCCGCCTGCACTCTCTCGGCGCCCGCATCGCACTGGCCGGTCGTGACCGCGAGGCCCTCACGCGTGTCTCGGCGGCCTGCGAGCAAGCTCCCACCTGCACCTTCGACGCCTGGGACGTCGACTCCTGTGCGAAGACCGTCGACTGGGCGGCGGCGGAGCTGGGCGGCCTGGACGGTGTCGTCGTGAGCGTCGGCGTTGCCGCCTTCGGGCCGGTCGGGGAGGTGGAGGACGCGGTCTCCGAGCATCTGATGGCGGCGAACGCCCTGGCCCCCATGGCGTTCCTGCGGGCCGCCGCGGACCGGGTGTCCGAAGGCGGTGTCCTCGCCGCCGTCACCGGGATCGTGGCCGAGGCGGCACCCGCCCGGATGGCGGACTACGCCGCCGCCAAGGCAGCGCTGGCCACCTGGCTGACAGCGGTCCGCCGCGAGCAACGGCGCAGGGGCGTGACCGTGCTGGAGATCAACCTGCCGCACATGGACACGGGCTTCGCCGCGCGCGCCGTCGTCGGCGAAGTGCCGCCGCTGCCGCGGGGACTGGCCGTCCAGGAGGGTGTGGACGCGATCGTGGAGGCGCTGTCCACGGGGGCGAGACTGGTCCGCCCCGGCTCCGGTGCGGCGCTCGAAGTGGTGCGGTAGGGCGGGCATGCCGAGAAGACGTCTCGCGTACAGCCCGCCGTCCCACCGCGCCATGCCCGCGGAGGCGTTGACACCGCTGGCGCCCCGTCCGGTGCGGCGCGTGCTGTTCCGGCAGCGCTGGCGTGACCTGGTGTTCCTGCACTGGCCCGCCGACCCGTTCGAGGTGGCGCGGTTGCTGCCGGCCGGTACCGTGCCCGACCTGTATCAGGGCCGGACGTACGTCGGCCTGGTCTTCTTCCGCATGGACGACCTCGCCTTCGGCCGGACCCCGGCCCTGCCGTACCTGGGCAGCTTCGGCGAGGTCAACGTCCGGCTGTACAGCCGCGACCATTCGGGCCGGCGCGGGGTGGTGTTCCGTTCCCTCGACTGCGACCGGCTGCTGCCCGTACTGACGGCGCGTGGCGCTTTCGGGCTGCCCTACCGGTGGTCCCGCATCAGCGGCCAATGGTTCGACAACCGACTGCTCTACAGCACGAATCGGCGCCGGGGTGCGCGCGCGGGGGCACGGGTGTGGCTGGACGTGGAGGACGAGCCGGTGGCGGCCGGCCCGCTGGAGGAGTTCCTCACCCAGCGGTGGGGGTTGCACGAGCGGTTCCTCGGGCGCACCTACTACCTGCCCAACACGCACCCCGCCTGGTCCTTCCGCAAGTGCACCCTGCTGGACCGGGAGGACGACCTGGTCGCTGCGGCGGGCCTGTCGAGGCCGCGGGGCCAGCCCGTGAGCGTTCTGTACGCTCCCGGGCTCCCGGTGCGGTTCGGTACGCCGGTGCCTCTGCCCGCGTCCGGCACGCCGTTGGGCTGAGCTGCCGCCGGGCGTGTGTCTGCTGCGGCGGCCGGGATCAGTACGCCTACGCCTGCCGACTCATGGCGGCCAGCAGCTCACCGGCCGCCCATCGTGGCCCTCGCCGCCGTACCGAAGCGGCCAGTTCGGGCATGCGCGGGCTCACGGTGTGCCACAGCGTCTTCAGCGCTGGTGGGATGTCGTTGGGCGACAGCGCGTTCGGGTCGAGCACCACACCGGCGCCCGCGCGCTCGGCGTCCCGGGCCACGGAGAACTGGTCGCTGGAGAACGGCAGCACCACAGCGGGCACGCCCGCCCGCAGGCACTCGGTGAAGGAGTTGCTGCCACCGTGGTGCACCATCGCGTCCACATGCTCGAGCAGCGCGCGCTGCGGCACCGAAGCCACGACCACGACCCGTTCGCCGGCGAGATCGGCCAGCGCGGCGGCCCGCTCTCCGGCCGCGACCACGACCGACACGTCCGGCATGCCCTCGAGCAGCCCCGTGACGACTGTGCGCAGAACGTCGTCACGGGCGGACAGGAACGTACCGAGCGCGACGAGCACGACCCGCTCTCCACTCGTACGCAGCATGTTCAGGCGCGCGTCCCACTTCTCGCCGAGGGGTTCCGCGGCGGCGGCCATGTGCCCGGCGAACAGGCGGGCCGGCCCCGGCGGAGGCGTCGGCAGCCACGGGAACGCCGGGTAGGCGTAGACGACTGCGTGCGGCGAACTGAGGGCGAAGGCCCTGCCCGGAGCTGGCCGGGAGGGAGCGTGTCGCCGGGCGAAGGCCGCGAACAGATCGGTGAAGGCCTCGTCGTTCTCCCGTGCCGCGGCCCGCAGTTCCCGCAGACGGTCCGTGTCGGGGCGCAGAGCGTCGGGCCAGGCGGAGGGGACGCCGAAGTAGGCGTCGGGGCCGGAGAGCACGTAGCTGGGATGTCCGGGGCAGAAGGTCGCGTAGGGCAGGCCCAGGCAGTGCAGGGCCAGGGTGACCGGGTAGCTGAGCTGGTCCACGACGTACCAGCCGGGCCGTAGCCGCCGGTCGGCCGAGCGCAGCGCGTCGAGCACGCCCTCCGGGTCGGCCAGCATGTCCGCGCGGCGGTGGCGGGCCTGGGCCAGCAGCGCCGACACGGCACCTTCCCGGGTGGCGTCGAGGAACTCCACGAGCCGGGCCGCCTCCTGCGCGTCCTGCTCGGTCGCCTCGGCCACGCCGGTGTTGGCGTTGCGCGTCACGGACAGCGGCTCGAAGCCCACCCCCGCCTCCCGGGCCAGGTGCTCGAACGCCGGAGCACAGGCGAAGTACACGTCCGCACCGTGCAGACGCAGGGCACCGGCCAGGACCGACAGCGGCCTGGCGTGGGACATGAACGGGGGACTGACGACAATGACACGCGGCATGCGATCCCCTCGGCCAGACATCTTCCGCCCGCTGTCCATCGAAGCGGCGCCTGCGCATCGTAGGCACGTTCCGGCAGGTCGGACGCTGTGGGGATCAGCACGGCAGGCAGGTGCATCCAGAAGGCCGACGCCCCGGGAACCACAGAGGTCAGCGCCGTCCCTGAGACAGGAGAACCCGTGGCCGGCACCGCTTTCGCATCCCCCTCGGCGGCTCATGACCCCGGACGGTCGGGAGGAGTCGGCCCCGGGGACCGTGACCCCTTGGTGGCCGCCCGAACCGCGTTCTTCAACGGCTCCGGCTGGACCGCACATCTCGCCGAGCCGAGACTCGACAGACACCTGCCGGGCACGGCGGGCGAACTGGCGAGGCTGTTGGAGGCCGAATACGGGCTGCGGCCCCGCGCCGTGCCGCCCGGCGACGGGCCCGGGGTCGACCGCCGGGACAAGGCCGTGGCGGGACTGCGCCGCGCGGCCCGCCTGGGGGTACCGCTGACCCCGGAGGCCCTGCTCGCCCATCGTGAGGGCGACCCGCGGCTCATGGCCGTCCTGAGGGAACTGTGGCCGGAAACCGTGCGCTGGCACGGCCCCCGGCACGCCGAGGAGGTGCTGCGCGAGTTGCTCGGCGAGTCCGGCGACGGACCTGCCGCGGGCCGCCTGCTGGACCTCGCGGTGGCCGCCGGCCTGCATCCCCTCACCCCGGCCGAGGGCGCGTCGCTCGCCCACACCAGCGGCCACCGGGTCGTACGCCACTCCGCGTGGCGGTACCTGCATCAGCTCCCCGGCGGCCCGGCTCACCTGCCCGACCCTTCCCGAGCCGAAGACGCCTACGAGCGGCTCCTGCTGGCCCCGCCGGTGCCCGCGCTCGGCCCGAAGGGGGATGACCCTGCGGGCCGGCTGGTCGCCCAGAGCATGCTGCTGGGTGGACTGGACACTCCGGGGCAGGGGCTGAGCGGTGGACTGGCGGTGCTGCTGGGCGGGCTCGGCGACCGGCTGGCCGTGACCGACGGGATAGCAGGCGTGATCACGGTGGTGACGGCCGGGCACGAGGACCTGGCGGCCGACGACTGCCTCGCCCACGAACGCGCGCCCGGCCATTGGGTGCTAAGGCTTCCCGTGGACGCCCCAGCGGCCCCGGCGCAGCCGGAGATGCACCATCACCGCCCCGCACTCACCTGGTGGGCGGCCCGCCTGCTCGGCGGAATGCCACGGCCCTTGGACGTCCTGCACGTCAGGTACGCCGACGACGGCAGCCTGGCGCTCGCCGACGCCGCCGAGCGCCTGGGCGCCGCGCTGGTCTTCACGGCCACGCCCGACCCGCATCGCGGGCTCGCCGAGCGCCATGCCGCGAGTGATCCGGCCGACCCGGCGGCGGCGGACGCCCTTCGGCAGGATCTGCACCGGGTGTTCGTGGCCGACCGGCTCGTCGAGCGCGCGGACACGGTCGTCGGTATCCCCGGACGCGGCGGTACACGGGAACTCGTGCGCCACTTCCCCGGCCTTGCCCGGCTCAACGGGGGAACCGGACCCAGCGCGCCGCCCGAGGGCATCGCTCCCTACCGGCCCTCGCGCGACGAGGACGCCCGGCGCCGCGAGGTGCTGGAGCGGCTCTACCGGGACGGGACCCGCCCCGACGCCCTGGATCCCCGGGACCGTGAACTGCCCGTGCTGCTGTGCGTGGGCCGGCTGCACCCGGTCAAGCAGCAGGACCTCCTGGTCCGGGCCTGGCTGGCGACGGACGCCTGGCGCACCACGACCCTGGTCCTCGTCGGCGGCAGCCCCGGCGCCGGCACGGCCGTCGAGGACGACATCCGCCGCCGCATCGACACACTGCTCGCGGCATACCCGCAGGCCGCCGCACGCCTGGCCCTGCTGCCCGCCTTGCCGAACACCGAAATACGCCGCCTGCAGCGTGCCCTGAGGCACCGCACGGCCGACGCCTGCTGCTGGTACGTGTGCCCGAGCGCGAAGGAGGAGTTCGGGATCGCGGTACTGGAGGCGATGGACGCGGGCCTTCCCGTCGCCGGCCCCGCCGCGGTGGCGTCGCGCACTACCTTCGCGACCAGGTCAACGGCATCCTGATGGACACCTCCGGCCAGGCGGGACTGATGCGGGGTCTACGGCGTATCGCGGCCACCTCCGCCGACGACCGACGCTGCTACGCGGCCGCGGGCAGGAGGCTGGTCGCCGAACGGTTCTCCGTGGCACGCATGGCGGACGAGCTGGCCGCCGAGTACGCCGCCGTGCGCACGCGCTGACCGGCGGGGCACGAAGGACATTGCTCGAACAATGTCCTTCGTGCCCGCGGGCGGGACTTCACCACATCAAGGTGCCCGGCCCGCCCTTGAACGGTCCCCGCACCTCCGAGGTGATCCAGCCGCCGTAGAAGTCGCCCTCCTGCGCCGTGACGACCTCGCCCGCGACCGTGCAGTGGTCCATGCGACTCGGATAGAAGGCGAGGAAGTCGGTGAGGGCCGCGTAGTCGGGCTCGGGACGGGGATAACTCCAGGCGGCCCGAGTGCGTACCTCGTCTCCCACGACGACGTCCCAGTACCGGGCCGAACCCTTCCACTCGCACCAGGTGCGGCCCGACACCGCTGGGAGGAGAAGCTCCGTGCGGACGTCCGCCGGAGGGATGTAGAAGACCGGGGGATGACTGGTCTCCAGCACCTGGAGTGCCCTGCGGGTGTCCGCCACCACCTGGCCCGCGCATTCGACGCGCACGTGGCGGTCGTCCTGGCGTACGGCGGGCGGCCGCGGGTAGTCCCAAACCGACTCGGGCGGTCGCGGGGCCGAGCGTGGCGTCGGTCCTTCCGGCAGCGGATCCAGGTACACCTCGTCCTCGTAGCACCAGGCCCACTCCCGGCCGGGGGCCAGAGAGCGTGCGACCGGGTGTCCGCCGGAGTCGAAGTGCGCCGTGGCGTGAGCGCCGGGAGAGCTGTCGCTGCAACCCACATGACCGCAGGTCAGGCAGAGCAGCAGGTCGGCCGGCGCACGTCCGCGCGCCGCGCAGGCCTGGCATGTCTCACTCAGCGGCGTCGGGTCGGCCGGCCAGGTGTGGGAACAGGGCTTCCCCTGGGGCCGCCCGCCGTCGGGCCGGGGCACCCACTTCGTCATCGGTGATCACCGGCCGGTGAAGTCGCTGTCGCGTACTGTCGGCACCACCGCGCCCTGGCCAACGCCCTGCTGCTCACGATCTCTCCTCCACCGCGCCGATCCTCACCTCTGACTTCGCCCCGACACCGCACCCGAGATGCAGGCCCCGCGTATGTGTTTCGCGGCAGGCGTCGCGCGTATGGCTCTCTGCCCTTCTGCCGGTGTTCCCGAGGCTGGACTTGCCATGGAGTGCGCTCCAAGTCATAGCGTCGAGCATGACGAACGAGTGCGCAGGAAAGGCTGGGAGACGACATGCAGAAGCGTAGTCTGCGGGAATTGCAGGTATCGGCCATCGGCCTGGGGTGCATGGGCATGTCCGCCTTCTACGGGTCCACCGACGAGGAGGAGGGCATCGCGACCATCCGGCACGCCCTCGACCTCGGAGTGGACTTCCTCGACACCGCGCAGATGTACGGGCCGCTCACCAACGAGTCCCTCGTCGGCAAGGCGATCCGGGGGCATCGTGACGAGTACGTGATCGCGACGAAGTTCAACTACCGGATGGACGACGCAGTGCCGGGCGACATCAGCACGGTCGGCCCGCAGGACGGCTCGGCGGAGCACGTCCGCAGCTCCGTCCACGGCTCCCTGAAGCGGCTGGGGACCGATCACATCGACCTGTACTACCAGCACCGGGTCGACCCGAACGTGCCCATCGAGGAGACGGTCGGCGCGCTGGGCGAGCTGGTCGCCGAGGGCAAGGTGCGCCACATCGGGCTGAGTGAGGCGAGCGCGCAGACCATCCGGCGCGCGCACGCCGTGCACCCGGTCACGGCTGTGCAGAGCGAGTACTCGCTGTGGTCGCGGGACGTGGAGGCCGAGGTGCTGCCCGCCTGCCGGGAGCTGGGCATCGGCTTCGTGCCGTACTCGCCGCTCGGCCGTGGCTTCCTCGCCGGACGGTTCTCCTCGCCGGACGAGCTGGACGCCAACGACTGGCGCCGCCAGAACCCTCGCTTCCAGGACGCCAACCTGGACGCGAACCTGCGGCTGGCGGCGAAGGTGAAGGAGATCGCCGCCGAGAAGGACGTGACGCCGGCTCAGCTGGCCATCGCGTGGGTGCTGGCACAGGGCGAGGACCTGGTGCCGATCCCGGGCACCAAGCGCCGCACCTACCTGGAGCAGAACGCCGCCGCTGTCGACATCGTCCTGACGAAGGACGAACTGGCTCGCATCGACGCGGAGCTGCCCGAGGCTTCGGGTGAGCGCTACGACGAGGCGGGCATGCGCTCCGTCAACCGGTAGGCGAAGGACGCCGCCCCCGGTGCACGCGCCCCACATCAGCCTCCCGAGCGCCTCACGGCACGTGGTGAGGCGCCCAGTTCCCGGTGGCAGGTCTTGTTGAACGCCTGCAGGTCGGGGATTCCGACGGTCGCGGCGATCGCCGGGATGGCGAGCGTCGAGGCGATCAGGAGGTGCCGGGCGCGTTCCATCCGGCGGCGCCGGATGTAGCCGATGACGGTGAGTCCGGTGTCCTTGCGGAACAGGCGGGTGAGCTGGGTGTGGGAGATCCCGGCGGCACGGGCGATGTCCGGGACGCTCAGCTGCTCCGCCAGATGCTGCTCGATGTGGGCCATGGCCGTCCGCAGCGCGGGATGCCGGGCTCCCTCCCCGTCACCGGAGGTGCGGGCCAGAGTGGTCAGGCGCCACAGTACGGTCCACAGTTCCGCCGCGGCGCGGGTGGGGGAGTGGGAGCCCGCCGCCACCGTCTGCCGCAGCATCGCGGTGAGCATCGCCGCGTCCGATCCCGCGTCCTGCATCGCCGGGACCTGGCGCCGCTCTCCGTCTCCGGGCAGTGCGAAGTGGGCGTACAGGTGCTGGGCGGGCGTCCGGTCGTAGTGGAAGTGGACCTCCGTGGCCGGCGGTACGAGGCTGATGTGTCCAGGGCGGATCGGATGCCGGAAGCCGTCGAACTCCAAGGTGCCGGAGTAGGTGTACAGGTGCAGCTGCCACAGGTGCGGCAGCCGGAACACATCGTGCGGCCCGGCGTGCCCATGGATGCCCACCCCGGCGTTCTCCACGTGCGGAGGCAGACCGAGGGTCAGCTCCACGGAGTGCGTCATGGCGGAAAATTACCAGTGATCGCCGATTACAGCCCACGACCGGACGGCAGTCTCTTTCTACGGTTGCCGTATGCCAACCACACGACAACTGCTGAGTTCTGCCCAGGTGGCGCGGTTCGTGGCACAGGGATTCCTGCGCCTGGACGGCGTCGTGCCCCGTGAGCTGAACGAGGAGGCGTTCGGCGTCTTCGCCGCGGGACTGCCGCCGGTTCCGTACGGCACCGCTGTGCCGAAGGCGTTCCCCGAGGGCTCCTTCGCCCGGCGGCTCCTCGAACTGCCTTCGGTCGCGGGCGCTTTGGAGAGCCTGGTGGGCCCGGACCCCACGGTCGACCACCACTTCGTGCACACGCGGGAACCGCATGAGGGCAGTGCGCAGCCCCTGCACGCCGACGCCCTCATCGACCTGCGGACCGACGCCTTCGACGTGCAGTTGATGTACTACCCGCAGGAGGTCACCGCAGACATGGGCGGCACGCTCATCGTCCCCGGCAGCCACCTGCGGCGCATCAACGAGTCGGACACCGGCCGTTACCAGAACCTGCGCGGCCAGGCCCGGCTGACCTGCCCGGCCGGCACGGTCCTGCTGCTGCACCACGGCATCTGGCACGGGGGCCGTCGCAACGACAGTGACAGCGTCCGTCACATGTACAAGATCCGTTTCAACCCGACGGTGCCGCAGGTACGGCTGTGGGACACCACGGACCTCCAAGGCCCGTCCGTCCGCGAGGAGTTGGGACGGACCTTCCCCTGGTACGAACCGGCCACCGGCCGTCTGGAGATCCACAACCGGATCAGGCTCTGGCGGGTGCTGTCCGGCGACCCCGACTTCGACATCGAGTACTGGGCCACCCGGATCTCGAACCGACCTGCGCAGAGGAGCCACGCGTGACCAGTTCGAACACGGTACGGCAGCAGGTGCTCGTCCTGTACCTGGGCACATCCGCACTCGACTCCCCGGTCATCGGATGGGCCCGATACGACGGCACCGGCACGACCCGGCCCACCACCGGAGACGACGACCAGCCCCCGTACGAGACAGGCGTCGCCGCACTCCAGGACGGCTGGCGCCTCTTCCAGGCCGCCCAGCTGATCCCTCCGTATCCGGGGGCGGAACACGAGACGTCGTTCCTCAAGCACGAGTTCTTCTTCGAGCGACTCGTGACGGTGTGAGCCGGATATGGCGGTAGGCGTCGGGCCCGGTGCTCCGACGCCCGCCGGGGCGTCGGAGCACCGTGGGTCTTCAGTCCGTGGGTTTGCCGAACCAGCGGTGGAGGTGGGCGTCGAGGTCTTGCTGGTCGTCCCCCATCCAGGCGATGTGGCCGTCCGGGCGCAGCAGAACGCAGGGGACATCCAGTGCCGCGGTCGGGTCGGCGAGGTGGTCGACCCGGTCGGACCAGCCGCCGACGGTCAGGCGCTCGGTGCGGTCCAGGAGCAGACCGCGGCCGCGGTGCAGCAGATCGTAGAGGCGCCCCCGTTTCACCTCGATGTCCCGCAGGCGTCGGCCGAGCAGGTCGGGGCCCGCACCGAAGTCGTAGCGGATGCCGATCGCGGTGATCTTCTCGATCAGGTAGCGGTTCACCTCGTCGAAGTCCATCAGATCGGTGAGCAGCCTGCGCACGGCCTGCGGGCCCGCTTCGGTGGAGAGCAGTTCCATCTGGGCGCGGGTGTTGTCGAGCACGTCTTCGGCGACCGGACGGCGTTCGCCTTCGTAGGTGTCCAGGAGTGCCTGCGGCGCCCAGCCGTGGATCTGCGCGGCCAGTTTCCAGCCGAGGTTGAACGTGTCCTGCACGCCCAGGTTGAGCCCTTGTCCACCGGTGGGCGGATGGATGTGTGCCGCGTCGCCGGCCAGCAGCACCCGCCCGACCCGATACCGTTCGGCCAGCCGTGTGGCATCCCCGAAGCGGGACAACCAGCGCGGGGAGTGCACGCCGAAGTCGGTTCCGGCGACGGCGCGCAGCTGTTGTCTGAAGTCCTCGAGCGTGGGCGGTTCCGCGCGATCGCCGACTCCCGCTGCGGGGACCACCACGCTGAAGACCCTCTCGCCGACCGGCCGCAGCCAGAACCGCTGATGGGTCTCGCGGATCTCCCTCACCTTGGCGGCGATCTCCTCCGGCGGCACACCCACTTCCAGCTCGCCCATCAGCGTCTCGGTCCGCGAGGGCTCACCGGGGAAGCCGACGCCGAGCAGTTTGCGCACCGTGCTGCGGCCACCGTCACAGCCGACGAGACAGCGCGAACGCAGCCGTTCGCCGTCTGCCAGCTCGACGGTCACCCCCTCGTCGTCCTGCTCCAGACCGACCACCGCACAACCGTGCCGGACCTGGGCACCGAGTTGGATGGCGTGTTCCTCCAGCAGGCGGACGACGGTCGGCTGCGGGATGCCCAGCAGATAGGCGTGCGCGGAATCCAAATCCTTGGGCGCCGGTTTGGCGATGGCGGCGAAGAAGCCGCCGGCCGGACGCCGGCGTCCGTGGGCGAGCATGCGATCCAGGAGCCCGCGCATCGCCATCAGCTCGACAGTGCGGATATGCAGCCCGACGATGCGGGCGAAGGACACGGGTTCGGTTTCCCGCTCCACAACGAGTACCCGCACGTCGTGCAGCCGTAGTTCGGCGGCCAGCATCGCGCCGGCCGGCCCGCACCCGGCAATGATCACTTCGTACATGAGGGGCGTGGGGACGGCGCGCTCTTGCGTCTCTTTCGACGACGGCTCGGCGGGGAACTGGACAGAGTCCATAGGTGTTGCCTTTCGGGAGTGCCTTGTGGTGGAGGCGCTCCCGGCGACACCTGCGTCAGTCGCCGGCCGTGACCACAAGGGGGAGCACCCACGTCGATACAGCGTTCATGGGTCTCACCTCCTCGGGCGGTTTCACGGTCGACTGCAAGCTACAAGCCCCCGCATCACCCGTCCAACGCTTTTCGCAGCGCGGCCGAGTTGTGGGGACCCGAAGAACGAACACCCCCGGGTCCCCACTCCGTGTCCGCGGTCAGCGCCTTGCGTGAAGGCGCCGTTCGCCGGTCACTTCAGGTTGAGCACCTCTCCGGCCGACACCTTCCGCGAGGTGGTCGTCGTACCGGGGAAGTACCAGCGCCAGCTGCCTGCCGAGGTGATGGTGACCTTGGTGGCCAGCTTTCCCGCGTCGCCCGTCGTCACGGTCTTGACCGTGCTGTAGTGGGCGGCACCCTTCGGCCTGAACTGGAGCTTGACCTGCTGGCCGGTGAACCCGTGGTACTTGAGGTCCTCCCAGTCGGCCCTGGACAGCTTGCCGGTGACGGTCACCGTGGCGCCCTTGGCGACCTCCTCGGGTGCGATCACCGTCGGGAGTTGCACGGCCCGTTTCACCTTGTACTCGGCGATGTGGTCGGAGATCCAGTAGTCCCCGTCCTTCGCCTTGACGGTGGCATTGACCTGCCAGACGCCGGCGACCTTGTTGCTGTCCATGTCGTCGCTGTCGGCGATCCAGGCCGGGTCGATGGTCATCGTGGCCCGGCACACCGAGGTGGTCGCACTCTTCTTCGTGCAGGACGAGTCATCGTCCCACGTGGCGAACGACCAGCCGTTCGCCATGTTGAAGGTGCTGACGTGGGTGAGCCCCTTCACCCCCGAGTCGTCCTTGACGGTGATGTCGATCGGGTAGTGGATCGTCTTCGACGTCCCCACGATGACGTTGCCGCCGCCGTTGACCACGGTCTTCACCACCCGGACGTCGCCCCGCCCCTCGGCATGGGCGCCGGTCGCGGTGGTGAGCATCAATGCCACCGCTCCGCCGGCCGCGGCCCAGGCTGTTCTGCGTCTCATAATCCTCCCCTTGTCGTGCGCGTGCCAAGAGAGGCTATGCGATCACCGAAGCGTCTCTGTCGATGAGGTCGGCACTGTGCCGGTCTGTCTGGCTTGGCGCAGTCGACTGTCCCGCGCCGGCGGCCACTTCGCCGGTTTCGCCGGCGCATCCCCCTTCACACCAGCTACACACGGCGTGCGAAGATTCCGTCGCCCGGTACGTACATCGCTGTGCCGGCAGAGGGGAAAGTCGAGTGAAATCAAGGAAACTGAGCCGCAGACGGCGTCACGTGACCATAGTGACGGCGGCCGCCGCATCGGTGGTCGCCGGTGCGGCGCTGCTGCCCAACTGGAGTGCGGGAGCCGCGGTCGGAGCCGACCAGCCGACCGTGGACCCGGCGACCAAGGCCACCTTCCAGCGGCTGGCCGACGCGGTCTTCACCGAGCGTACGGACGCTCTGCTGGACAGCGGCAAGAGGCGGCACACGCCGCTGTCGTCGCGCTTCTCCGGCGATGTGAGCATGTCCTCCACGCTGTCGGACGACGAGAAGTCCGCTCTGTCCCAGCTGCGCAACCGCAAGTCCCGTCTGCAGGAGCTCGGTGAGAGCTACAGCGCGGGCAACACCAAGGTCTCGCTGGACCGGACGGTCGTCCGAGGCCGGCATGCCACGGTCCAGGTCACCGAGACGACCACGCTGACGTACAAGAAGGTCGGCGGGGAGAAGGTCAGCGGCAACGAGCCGAAGACGACCGGCTTCCAGGCTCACCACAAGCTGACCTTCACGGCCGACTCCAACGGCAACTGGCAGCTGTCGAACATCCGGGAGACCGACGCGGGCTACCTCGCGGTCAACCAGCCGGCCAAGCCGTCGATCAAGGCGGCGCCGACCACTGCCGACGACAACATGCCCGAGGCGACGCGCTCCGCCACCACGTGGCCCGCGCCGGCGAAGCCGAAGAACTTCTCCGCCACCGGTTACGACTACAAGGCGATGGCCGCGTACGCGGAGAAGTACTGGAGCAACTACAACCCCGCCTACCCGAACTTCAACGGTCAGGGCGGCGGCGGCGACTGCACCAACTTCGTCAGCCAGTCGCTGAAGGCGGGCGGCTGGAAGCACGTTCCCGGCTACGTGAACGACTACACGAAGTGGTTCGGCAACGCCGACATCCAGTCGGATTCGTTCGTCGGCGTCAACGAGTTCTCCTGGTTCGCGCTGAACTCGAAGCGGGCCACCAGCCTCGCCAACGTCTATCAGCTGGACGTCGGCGACGTGCTGCAGATGGACTTCGACAGGGACGGCTCCAAGGACCACACGATGATCGTCACCTACCGCAGCCCTCAGGGCGTGCCGTACGTGACGTACCACTCCACCAACACCTTCCGCAGGTCGGTGGCCAGCATCGTCGCGTCGTATCCGAACTCGGCGTACTACGCCTACCGGACCTGACCGGTGCGTGACCGGGGACCGGGCGACCGGTCCCCGACCCAGCCTCCCGGCTTCAACCCCGGTCGGCGTGTTCTTGTTTCGTGTTCGCAGGTGCCCGCTATGTTTGCCCCGATCATCGGACAGGCGGAGCGGCAATGCAGCGAACAGCAGAACTGGCGGAGGCGGCCGAGCAGGCCGACTCGGACAGAGCGGCGACGGACGAGGCCGCACCCGGCTGGCCCCGGACCTGGCCGCTCATCCTTCTCGGGGCGGCCATCGTGCCCGGGACGGCCCTGTACCTCGTGGGCAAGGGGGTGCAGACGCCCGCGATGCAGGCGTGGCGGACCGTATGCCTCGCCGTCACCGTGCAGGCGCTGCCGTTTCTTCTGCTGGGCACGGCGTTGTCCGGCGCCATCAATGCGTTCGTCCCGGCCCGCGTGTTCAGCCGGTTGCTGCCGCGCCGGCCGCTGCTCGCCGTGCCGGTGGCCGGTATGGCGGGTGTCGTCCTGCCGGGCTGCGAGTGCGCGTCGGTGCCGGTGGCGAACAGTCTCATCGGCCGGGGTGTCACGCCTGCGGCCGCCTTCGCGTTCCTGCTGTCGGCACCGGCGATCAACCCGGTGGTGCTGACAGCCACTGCCGTCGCCTTCCCCGGGCAGCCGGCGATGGTCGCTGCCAGGCTGCTTGCCTCGATCGTCACGGCGTCGGTGATGGGCTGGCTGTGGTTGTGGCTGGGGCGCGCCGAATGGCTGAAGCCGGTCGTACGGCACACCGGGCACCAGGCCGGGGCGAGCCGGTGGCGGGAGTTCCGGGCCGGTTTCCAGCACGACTTCCTGCACGCGGGCGGTTTCCTGGTGGTGGGGGCCATGGCGGCGGCCACGTTCAACGTGGCGGTGCCCCGGTCGGTGCTGGAGACCTTCTCCGGTTCGGCCTGGTTGTCGGTCCTGTTCCTGGCCGGGCTGGCGATCGTACTGGCGGTGTGCTCGGAGGCGGACGCCTTCGTGGCGGCCTCACTGAGCGGGTTCTCGCCGGTCGCACGGCTGGCGTTCATGGTGGTCGGCCCGATGGTCGACCTGAAGCTGATCGCCCTGCAGACGGGCACCTTCGGCCGGGCCTTCGCGATCCGGTTCTCCGCCGCCACGGTCGTCGTCGCGGTCCTTTCCAGCGCGCTGATCGGGGGAGCACTGCTGTGAGACGTCCGCTTCAGATCGCTCTGCTCGCCCTCAGCGGGCTCGGCCTGCTGCACATCGCCCTCTTCACCGACCTGTACCTGCGCTACGTCAAGGAGGGGATGCGCCCGCTGCTCATCGCCTCCGGTGTCGTGCTGATCGTGCTCGGCGTGGCGGACGCGATGTCGTACGGCAGGAGGGACGAGCACGACGGGCACGTTTCCCATGGCGAGGGCGGCCACGGGCACGACCATTCCACAGCACCCCGTGTCGCGTGGCTGCTGTTCCTCCCGGCGCTGAGCCTGCTGCTCTACGCCCCGCCCGCCCTCGGGGCGTACACCGCTTCCCGTGAGCCGGCCAAGGCGGTCGCGCAGCAGGACAGGTTCGACCCGCTGCCCGCCACCTCGCCGCTTCCGATCACGCTCACCGACTTCACCCTTCGCGTTCAGCAGGACCGTACGCGGGCCATCAAGGGACGTACGGTCCAGCTGAGCGGTTTCGTCACGTCCGGCAAACAGCCCGGCAGCTGGGACCTGACCCGCATCATCATTTCCTGCTGTGCGGCCGACGCCCAGTCCGTGAAGCTACGGATCTACGGTTCGGCCCCGCCGGCCGACACCTGGGTGTCCGTCACGGGAACCTGGCACCCCGGCGGAACCCTCGGCACCAGCTCGGCGTCCGTCGCACTCGACGCCCGTTCCGTGCAGGAAGTCGCCAAGCCGGTGAACTCGTACACCGACGATCTTCCCTTGGTCCCCACGCGGTAGCCGGACGGAAGAGATTCCGGAGGAGGGGGGTAGTACGAGGCCGTTGGGGCGCTGGGTGTCACACGCCTGGGCTGGGCGGTGTCTTCATGCCGAACAGCCCTACAGGCACCCGTACAAGGAGAGACACCATGACTCTGCGCCTCCCCAAGGCCGAGCTCCCCGCGGAGCTCAAGGAGAGCATGACCGACCAGCTGGGCGCCGTGCCCGAGAACGTCGAGGTGCTGTGGCACAGCCCCCGGGTGGCGCGGGACAACCTGGAGTTCGGTGCGAGGGTGGGGGCCTGGGACGGGGCCGACCCGGCCCTGAAGTCGTTCGCGCACATGGCTGTCGCGTCGCAGGTCGGCTGCACCTGGTGCCTGGACGTCGGCTACTTCCAGGCACGGAACGCGAACCTGGACCTGGCCAAGGCGAGTCAGGTGCCCTGCTGGCGGCAGGCGGAGGTGTTCACGCCACTGGAGCGTGACGTCATGGACTATGCCGAGGCGATGACGAACACACCCCCGACCGTCACCGACGCACAGTACGCCGCCCTGCTGGAGAGCCTCGGGACGGAGGCGATGGTGGAGCTCACCGCGTTCATCGCCTACGTCAACCTGGCGACCAGGGCGAACGTGGCGAACGGGGTCACCTCGCAGGGCTTCTCCGACGCCTGCGAGATCCCGCTGGCCAAGCGCCCGGCGACGACCCCGGTGGGTTCCCCGGCATGACCGAGGATCCCTTCGTCGCCCACCGCAGCCTCCTCTTCACCGTCGCCTACGAGATGCTCGGCTCGGCGGCCGACGCGGAGGACGTGCTGCAGGACACCTGGCTGCGGTGGGCCGACGTCGACCGGTCAAAGATCCACGACCCGCGGTCGTACCTCGTCCGGGCCGTCACCCGCCAGGGGCTCAACCGCCTGCGCACACTCTCACGCCGTCGCGAGGACTACGTGGGCGAGTGGCTGCCCGAACCTCTGTCGACCCACCCCGATGTGGCCGACGACGTGGAGCTCGCGGAAAGCGTCTCCATCGCGATGCTGACCGTCCTGGAGACGCTCGGACCGGTGGAACGCGCGGTGTTCGTCCTCCGCGAGGTCTTCGACATGCCGTACGACGAGGTCGCCGAAGCCGTGGGCCGGACCCCTGCCGCCGTTCGGCAGATCGCCCGGCGGGCCCGGGCGCACGTCGCCGCTCGACGGCCACGCGTCAAAGTGAGCCCGGCAGAGCACAAGAGCGTCGTGGACCGTTTCGTGGCCGCGCTGCACACCGGGCGCATCCAGGACCTTCTGGAGATCATGGCACCGGACGTGGTCCTCATCGCCGACGGCGGCGGGATCACGGCCGCGGCCCCGGCCCCCCTCCACGGCGCCGAGCTGGTGGCGACGATGCTCGCGGGCACCGATCGCGCCGCCTCCGAGATCACGGCGGTATGGCTCAACGGATCCCCCGCGATCCGGATCGCATCCGGCAGCGGAGGGGCCGCGGTCAGCCTCGTGGTCGAGAACGGGCGTATCACCAGGATCTACGCCACATCCAACCCGCAGAAGCTGTCACGACTCGACAAGCCGACCGATCTCACCAGGTAGGCCGCGGCCCGGGTGTCCCGGGCCGCGCGGAGGTCGCCTTCTTCGCGCAGGCGCCCGTCACACGCTGCTTCGGGGCCCCGCGGCGCGGCGGAGCCGGTTGGCGATCGCCAGGCCCAGCCCTTCCTCCGCCGGCAGGGAGGCCACGATCAGGTCGCAGCCCTGTCGGTCCAGCTCGCGCAGGAAGCCGAAGAGGCCGTGCGCGTAGGCGGTCATCGAGTCGGGCACCGTCACCACGGCGTGGGCCTTCGGCGCGGCGTCGGCGAAGGCGGAGGGAAGGAAGACGCCCACCTGGTGCCCCAGCGCCTGCGCGCGCTCCGCTTCGGCGACGACGTCCTCGGGCTCGACGAGGACGACTCGCGCACTCGGCGCGTAGTGGGACGGATGCTGGCCCGGCACCCGAATGTCACTGGTGGCGGGGACCGCGAGCGGATACCCCAGCACGGCTTCGAGATCCTCGCGCGTGACTCCGCCGGGCCGCAGGATGCTGGGGACCTCTCCCGTGGCGTCGACGATGGTCGACTCGACGCCGACCTCGCACGGGCCGCCGTCCAGCACGTAGTCCACGGCATCGCCGAGCTCGGTACGGACATGTTCGGCGGTGGTGGGACTGACGGAGCCGAAGCGGTTGGCGGACGGGGCGGTGACACCGCCGCCGAAGGCCGACAGCAGCGCGAGGGCCACGGGGTGGGCGGGCACGCGCACGGCCACCGTCTCCAAGCCACCGGTGGCCTCCAGAGGCACGCGGGGACCGCGCCGCAGGACCAGGGTGAGCGGCCCGGGCCAGAAGTGCTCGGCCAGCAGGCGCGCCGTCGCGGGCACCTCCTCGGCCCAGTCGTCCAGCTGCTCCGCGCCGCCGATGTGGACGATCAGCGGGTGGGACGGCGGACGTCCCTTGACCTGGAAGATGCGCGCGACGGCGGCGGGGTCCTCGGCGTTGGCGCCCAGCCCGTAGACGGTTTCGGTCGGAAGGCCCACCAGGCCGCCGGCGCGCAGCACACCGGCTGCCTTGTCGATGTCAATGAAGCTTGCCGTCACTCGCGTCATTCTAGGTGCGCCGAGGACCGACGCCGTCCATGATCGTTCTCGCCCTTCCGGGCCCGGGTCTCGGCCGCACAGCCGGTTCGGCGCCGTCACCGGTCGCCACGCCCGGAAACGCTCATGACGACGGCCACGGCACCGCCGAGGAACAGAGGGGCGTGTCCGCTACGCGGGGCCGGCGCTGATCTCCGACGAGGGGCCGGTCTGCGTCGCCGGTTCACCGCGGGCGTCCGAGGCGGTCGGGTGCGGCACGGAGGGCGCTGACGGACGGTGCACGGTCAGGCTTTCCACGCGGTAGGACAGTTCGGTGGCCGTGGGGTCGGGGGGCGGGTGGTAGCGGCCCGCGCAGACGGAGAGGTTGACGATCAGGTAGGCGTGCCAGCGGGCTCCGACGCCCTTGCCGTCGGCGAAGACCTGCGTCCCGTCGAGCGACCACACCACATCGCGGCGGCCGAACGTGACCTGCAGGTCGATGGTCGCGCCAGGGCGCACCGCCGGGCGCCGCAGGTAAAGGTGACCCTGCCGCACGTGGTTGGACAGTTCCAGCAGGTCCGGGTTGTCGGGGTGGTATTCGAAGACGTCGACCTCGTTGCCCCCGTCCCGCCAGGTCCAGATCGCCGGCCACGCGCCGAGCCCGGTGGGCAGGCAGACCCTGGCCCGCAACTGGTCGCCGGTGCGGACCATGAAGCCTTCGTCGCTTCCTTCCGTGGTGAGCAGACCGGCGTTCCACCAGCCGTCGGTCCGGCGGGTGGCGCGGAAGCTGCCGGTGCGGGAGTAGGCGGGGTCCGCGGTGAGGTAGTCCAGTTTGTTGTCGCCCGGGTTGGTCGGGCCGCCGTCGGGATAGGCCCAGGAACGCCCCGCGACCCACTGGCGTTCGGAGGTGAAATCGGCTGTGAAGACGACATCGCTCACGTGCTGCTCCGTGGTGGCCGAAAGCGGCATAGGGATCGGCCGAGTGCTGCCCGTGCGGGACACCGGCCATGCGCCGGGCCACCGCTCCGCGCTTCACTTCGTTCTCCCGGGTGAGAGACGTGTGCCGTGCGGTCGAACGCTCGGATGAGACGCGAACGCAGGCTCTCTTCTTCGATCCCCGAGCGAGGTGTCGCGTCATTCCGCCCCGGGCCCTGGCGGCCCGGCCAGCAGAAGATGCTCCATCGCCTCGTAGCGGTCTCCTTCTCGCACCGTCGTCCGTCGGCGCGACAGCACGGTGCCCAGTACGCCGCACAGGAAGCCCACCGGTACCGAGACCAGGGCCGTGGTGGTGAAGGGGAGCCAGTTGAAGTCGGCGTCGGGAAAGGCCGATTGCGGGCTCCCGGAGACGAGGTTGGTGCCGGGGATGAGGACGAGGACGCTCACCGTGCCCCCGATGAGGGTGCACAGCAGTCCCGTGCGCGTGTAGCGGCGCCAGAACAGGCTGTAGACGAGCGCGGGGGCGATGGCCGAGGCGCCCAGGCAGAAGGAGAGGATGGCGAGCGGCTGGAGGCTGCGGTGCTGGGCCGCCACGGCGAGCAGAATCACCGGGAGGCCCACGGTGAGCGCGGCCAGCCGGGCCAGCGCCGTCTCACGCTGCGGTCCCAGCGGGCGGCGCGTGGCGGCGACGTCGTGGGCCAGGGAGTTGGCGCAGGCGAGCGTCATGCTCGACACGGAGGCCAGCAGCGTCAGGAAGATCGCCGTCGTGACCGTGGTGAACAGCAGGCTCTCCGCATGGGACAGCCGCATCCCGAACGCGGCCCGCGCGCCCAGCAGATAGGCGGTGTTGCCGCGTGCGTCGGCGGCCGTGATGCCGGTCCGCCCGATCAACGCCGTGGCTCCGACGGCGATGACGATCACGACGGCCATGAACAGGGCCACCGTGGAGACCGCCCAGCTCATCGCGCGCCGGACCTGGCGTGCGCTGCCCGCGCTGTACATGCGCATGGTGACGTGCGGCAGACAGGCACCCCCGAGCACGATGGCGCACTGGGTGCTGATCATGTCGAGGTCGCTGTGCGGGCCGTCGGCGAACTGAAGGCCGGAGCGCAGGTAGGCGTCACCGGCTCCGCTGTGGTGTGCCGCTGTCTGGAAGAGGCTCCGCGGGTTCCAGCCGAAGGTGTGCAGGATGAGCCCGGCGACGATCAGCCCGGACCCGAGCAGCATCACCGTCTTGAGGATCTGGATCAGCGCCGTGCCCCGCATGCCTCCGATGGCCGCGTACGTGATCATCAGCGCGCCGGCTCCGATGACGCATCCCGTCCGCATCGCGCTGTCGGTGAAGCCGAGCACGTACGCCAACAACTGCCCCACACCGGCGAGTTGTACGACCATCATCGGCACCAGCGAGGTCAGGGTGACCACGCAGGCCGTGATACGCACGGCGCGGCCCGACAGCCGTCGGCCCAGCGCGTCGCCCATGGTGAACCGGCCTGTGTGATGCAGGGGTTCGGCCAGCAACACCATCAGCAACAGCAGTGACAGCAAGGTGCTCAGAGCCAGTACGACACCGTCGTAACCGCACAGCGCGATGACACCGCCGATGGTGAGCACGGTGGCCGCGGAGATGTAGTCACCCGCGATGGCCAGGCCGTTGCGCAGCGGCGACAGGGAACGGTAGCCGGTGTAGAACTCGGCGAGGTCGTCGCGGTCGGGGCCGGTCAGCACGCACAGCAGAAGGGTGAGGGTGACGACCGTGCAGAACGCGACGAGTGACCAGGACTGCGCGGTGCCGGAGAAGTCGGTCACGGCCGCCCCTCCCCGTCATCGGCGCCGCATGCGTACCGGCGTACGCGCCGGGCAAGGGGGTCGACGTACCGGCGTGCGGTGAACTCGTAGAGGAGCACCGCCAGCCAGGTGACGGGGAGTTGGGCGACGGCGAGCAGAAGGCCGGTGGGCAGCCCGCCGGGTCCGGGGCGGGACATGAGGGAGGGGAGCCGGACGGTCAGGGCGAGGAAGACGGCGAAGTAGCCCAGAGCGGCGAACGTCGCCACACGGCGCAGTCGGCGGCTCGCCCGTCGCAGCAACCGCAGATCGCGGTGCGGCCCCGTCCACGAACGGAGACGGGCCGGAACCCGTACCTCGCTCGCGCGGTGCGAGTGCGGGCCCGGGGTGGGAAAGGCGTGCCGGGCGGGTCGGTGCCGCGCCGGGTATAACTCGGAGCTGTCGGAGGACATCCCAAGATCTCCTGGTGGTCAGGGCCCAAGAGGTGCGGACCGCGGGCGTGGGGGAGCGGTTCGGGATACCGCACGTTATGCGGCCCGCGGGGCGCGCGCAGCGGCTTCGGTGAACTGCCTGGTGACGCCTGGTTCCCCCGCTGACCTTGGGTGTTGCGTGTGTGGTCGGTGTGGCGGAGGTGCTCGACCGGGTGCGCCTCATGGGTTTGCGTACTGCTCCGACCGGAAGTGTGTCCCGGGCCGGCAGGATGATCGTCGGCAGGTGCCGCCCGAGGGCGGAAAGGGCAATTCGCCTGTTCGGCCTAGTGTGGCCGCGCGTGGACGGGGCAGTCGATGCTCACCTCCGGAAGGTGATCCTCCTCGCGCGTTCCGGAGTGTGTAGGCGCGGATGCCGCAGTCACCCCCGAGCCGGCTGCGGCATACCGCGCCTTTCTGGCGCGGGCATGTCCGCGACCGGCCTCCACGCGAAGCCCCGACCACGCGGCCGCACCCTCTCGTGACGCGCACCCCAGGTCGCCGCATGGGAATCGCGCCCCACTGTGTGGTAACAGCTGTTACCATGCTGCGTATGGCGAAGACACAGCTGGGTGCGCGAGTGGACGAGGATGTGGCGGAGCTCGCGCGTAAGCGCGCCGCCGACCTGGGGCTGAGCATCGGCGACTACCTGGCCAGGCTGGTGCAGGACGATGCCAGCGGTCTGCGTGCCCGTGCGGTGGACGCGGCCTCCCGCTTCTTGGCCGAACACCAAAGCGTCTTCGACGAGGCCGAAGAGGCCCAGCAGTCGCCCGGGGGAGCGCGCGCGGCCTGATGGACATGCACATCGACGTTCCCTGGATCCTGCAGGTCGCCGAGGCCGCCGGGGCGGACGATCCGGCTCCCGACGACTACGGCGTTCCCGTCTCGGCGGTCGCCCGACACCGGGCCGAGCTGTTCGAGCAGCCCATCTACGACGGCCCCTACGCCAAAGCCGCCGCCCTCGTGCACACGCTGGGCCGGTGCCGCTGGCTGGAGCGCTCCAACATGGCCGTCGCCGCCGCATCCGGCGTCATGTATCTCGAGGCCGCCGGAATCACCGTCAAGCCCGACCGTGAGGATGCCGTCGCCCTCAAGGACCTGTTGCTCGATCCCGCCTGCACCGCGGGAAGGATCGCCACCCTGCTGGGGACCTGGCCCACCGCCACGTGACGGCGCCACGGTGGTGGCACTCGCGGTAGACGCGGGGCCGACCGCCGAGGAATGTGTCGAACTCCAGCCCGTCTAGCCCCTCTAGCCTTCCAGCGCTTCCAGCGCTTCCAGCGCCGAGATAATCGCGTGTCTGTGCGCCCCGTGTACCACTAGCGTGTGTCCATGATCGAGGACATATGGGCGGGGGTCAGGGAGCGGGTGCTCCGACTGGGCGAACACCCCGGGACGGAGAAGATCTTCGGGGCGCGGGGCCACGGCTTCCGGCTCGGCCCGGTCCTGGACGAAGGAGAGTTGCGGGCGCTGGAGGCGGACCTGGGGATCGGCCTGCCGGTGGAGTATCGGAGCTTTCTGCGCTGTGTCGGAGGCGGCGGTGCCGGCCCCGACTACGGCCTGATGACGCCCGTCTCGGATGACAGCGGGTGGCAATGGCGCGGCGTCGGACTCGCCTACCCCGGACAGCCCACCACGGCCCGGTTCGCCGGGCAGCCCTTCGTGGCCGAGGCGTTGCAGGAGGAACTCGACTCGCTCGAGACGCAGGAGCCCGAGAGGGGCGCTTTCGCATCCGAGGACGCGTTCCGCCGCGCGTACGCGGCATGGGACGCACGCTACGAGGAGCTGAGTGACGCTCAGGAGGCCGGCGCGGTGTTCCTCAGTGAGCAGGGGTGCGGCTACACGTCGCTGCTGGTGATGACGGGCCCCCACCGGGGTGCCATCTGGGAGGACCTGCGGCCGGCGGACGGGGGGATCAGGCCGTCCGGACAGAACTTCGCCCAGTGGTACCGGAGTTGGCTCGAGCGCACGGAACAGCAACTCCAGGCCCTGTCCTCGGCACCGGAAGCCCCGGATCGGGTCTGAGCGCCGCTGCTCCGTCGCGCCACCGACCCTCGTACGTACGACTGATCGCGAACGGATAGTTTCTATCCTGCAACAGTTGGCATATAAACTTGTCAGGGTTCCGGTTATCTATCTGGGGGGCGTCGGTGGCGTGGTTCTCGAAGCGAAGACGGGACGAACCTGCCTCCGACTTCGGGGACGCCAACGTGGCCATTGAGCTGAGTCAGGCGGATTTCCGGATTCTCGTCCGCGTGATCGAACATGCCAGAGAGCGGATGGAGGCCGTCGGCGGCAGTGACGCCGACACGATCCGCAATGCCAGCGGTGCCGAACTCCTGCCGATGCTCTATCCCCGGGTCGGGACCGCCGTCGCCCGAGGCCACGCGGTGGCGATGCTCGTGTCCGAGATCCGGCACGTGGAGGCCGCCGTCATCAACCTGGAGTCCTACGGGGGACACGAGACCGTCCTCATAGAGGGCTACGCACTCCTGAAACGGCTGACCGCGCTCAAAGAACGGGCCAGAGTGGCGGAGACGGTCGACGGGATCCTCACGCTGCCTCGGCCCACACCGCACGCTCCCTGCGGCTGATCCAGGTCGGACGGCCGTCACGGAACCCTGCGCTCAAACGCGGAATCGCCCGAATGTTGCGAATCGGCCGCAATGTCACGAGGTGTTCGCAGGGCGGTGGGCGCACTGTCACGGGCAGCAACCAGGCCGGACCGGTACCGGTTGACGACGGCATGAACGAGCACCCCCAGCACGATGAGTACGTTTCCGGTGTACGCGCCGGACAGCTCGAACCCTCTGCTCAGGACGGCGGTTGTTTCGCGAGCGTCGACGCGGAGTGTTCCTGGTGTGCCCAGATGCAGGCCGCTGAAGAGGCGGCTGCCTGCGCCCGTCGACCGGACACGCGCACGTCCGAGCGCCCGTGACGCACTGCCGTACGGCTGTCGCCGCCTGAGCATCGGCGGATACGACAAGCATCGGATTGCATCCTTCGCGTGGTAACTCGCGCGGACCGCAACTGACAACCGGCCAACTCGCCTCTCCCACATCGACATCGACACCACCTGTGAGCAAGGAGCGCGGTATGACCCTGACGACCGACTCGTTGATCAGCACTCTGCACACCGACGACTACCTGATGCCGCCCCCCAACCCCGCGGACCGACTGCCCTGCCACATCGAGCCGCGTGACCTGCGCCGTCTGGAACTGCACGCGGTGCTCACCGCGGCCGGCATCGCCCCGCTGCCCGGCGACTGCGAAGCCATCGACCAGATCAGCGCCCTGCCCGCGGAGGTACATCAAGCCCTGCACCGCTGGCTGACCGCGTAGACGGCTCCGGGACCGAGCGGGGCCATTCGGTCAGGCCTTGCGGTCGGACGAGGCGGCGCACCGCAGCCACTCGCCGACCACGTCCTGGCACTCGTCGAGAGCCGGGTCACGACTGCCGCCAGGCGCGTGGGCCGGAGACCGGTCGGCACGCAGCGGCAGGCGGGCGCAGTACAAGGCCCGCTCGGCACCCACCCGCCCTGCGTCCGGCCGGTCCACCCCCTGTCGGTAAGTGACGGGCTCGGGCATGCATACAGTGGAGCCAGGTGTTCCGGCCGGAAGCACCGCATGACGCGCCCGTGCGCGACGCGCAGTCGCGTGACGCCGCACGGTCGCCGCAGAGTACTGGAGGCCCGACCGTGACCGACCATCCCAGCATGCCCGTCGCGCCGTCCGGCGGGGAACACTCCAGCGCCGAGGACGCCGTGCAGGGCGCCGGGGATGACGCCGTCGGGGAGCGGAACCGGCGGCTGGCCCACGCCGGTGTCGCACGGGCCGAGAAGCTGCTCATGTCGCGGTACGGCATCTCTTCCCAGCAGGAGGCCTTCGATCTGCTGCGCCGCACGTCTCAGCGGTTCAACATCAAACTCCATGTTCTTGCCGAGGTCGCGGCCCGCCTTCCCGCCCCCGATGCGCAAGCTCCCCACTGGGCCCCGAGCCGTCGGCGCGGGCCCGAGCCGCCGATGCCCGCGCTGCGGGCGAGCGGAGCGGGACGGGCCGGCTACGGCGCTGTCCTCAAGGCCGCCCTGGATCGGACGCTGCATCTCACGGGCGCCGAGATGGGCAACGTACAGGTGGTGGAGAGCGGGACGCTGCGCATGGAGAGGCACACCGGCCTGGACCGTCACTTCACCGACTACTTCGCCTTTGTCGGCACCTCGACGACCTCCTGCGCGCAGGCCGCCGAAGAGGTCCGGCAGGTCACCGTCAAGGATGTCGCCGCCTCCGACATCTTCGACGAAGGTTCTCGCAGGACGATCCTGGAGGCCGGTAGCCAGGCCTGTCACAGTGTGCCGCTGCTCGGTCCGAACGGCGAGGTGAGGGGCATGATCTCCTCCCATCACGAGCGTCCGCTGCACGGTCTGTCACCTGACCGCCTCGACGCGCTGCACGAACTCGGCAGGCAGGTCGGCCTGTGGCTGTCGTGGCACCGCCGCACCGTCGTCCCCGTCGCCCTCGACCACCTCCACCGAACCGTCACCGGCCGGAACTGACAGCCCGTCACTCCGGCACCGATCGCCAAGCGGGCAGGGTCACTCCGGCGTCGGCTCCACCTTTTGGACCACCAACCTCCTCCGACGGTCACTGTCCCGGGCCACCCGGGGTACCCGAGGCCACCTTCGCTCCAGACCCGACGAAACGGAGAGTGGATGTCGGTCGATCTCCTCGGCTTCCTCGGAGTGGTCCTGGTGGCCTACGTCGTCCCCGGCCCCGACTTCCTGGTGGTGCTCAGATCGGCCACCGAGCATCCCGTGAAGGGGCGGGCCGCAGCGCTGGGTGCCCAGGCAGGCTTGTGCGTGCACATGCTCGCCGCCGCCCTCGGGCTCTCAGTGATCGCCGCGCGTTCGCCGGTGGTCTACGACGCCGTCAAACTGCTGGGTGCGGCCTACCTCGTCCACCTGGGAATCCGCGCGGTGCTGGCCGCCCGTCGGGCGGCCGAGGAGCGGCGTGCCGGGCGCAATCGCACAGAGGGCGTCACAACACCGCACGCGAAGAGTGTGGTTGGACCCGGCGCCGGCCGTTGGCGATCCGGTTTCGCGCAGGGATTCCTCACCAACGTACTCAACCCCAAGGCCGCGTTGTTCTTCCTCAGCATCCTGCCGCAGTTCGTCCACGGCGGCGGATCGACGACCCGGCAGATCTTCCTCCTCGGCCTTCTGGACGTGTTGATCGGTGTCGTCTACTGGTTCGCGTTGGTCGCCGTCGCGGCGCGCCTTCGCGCGATTCTGGCTCGTCCGAGGATCCGTGACCGGTGGGAACTGATCACAGGCTGGCTGTTCATCGCCATAGGCATCGGCGTCGCGGCCGCCTGAGAAGCGCTGTGCCTGTCAGCCGGCGTTTCGCGCGTCCGGCGGAGTGTTGGGTGCGGTGGCGGTCAGTGCGCCCGTGGTGCCGAAGAGCCGGCGTCGCAGGGGCGGATGGAGGTTGGCGCGGGTCAGGTCGCTGTCGTAGTGGGTCATCAGCCGGTGGTCCATCACCCGGCGCCACAGCGGCGGGAACCAGGCCAGCACGATCATGGTGGCGTAGCCCGAGGGGAGTTGGGGCGCCTCGTCGAAGTGCCGCAGGGTCTGGTACCGGCGCAGCGGGTTGGCGTGGTGGTCGGAGTGCCGCTGCAACTGGAAGAGGAAGAGGTTGCTGACCGTGTTGTCGCTGTTCCAGCTGTGGCGGGGCGCCACGCGTTCATAGCGGCCGTCCGGTCGGCGACGCCGCAGGAGGCCGTAGTGCTCCAGGTAGTTGACCGTCTCCAGAAGGCAGAAGCCGAGCACCGCCTGGAGCGCCAGATACGGCAGGACCCGCAGGCCGAACACCGCGGTGAGTACGGCGAACAAGGCGGCCGAGAGCGCCCAGGCGGTCAGGATCTCGTTGTGCGGGCCGAACACCGCTCGCTTGCGCCGGGACAGTCGGCGCGCCTCGAGTTCCCAGGCCGAGCGGAGACTGCCCCACACGGTGCGCGGCAGGAACCGCCAGAAGCTCTCGCCCATGCGGCTGCTCGCGGGGTCGTCGGGGGTGGCGACCCGGACGTGGTGACCGTGGTTGTGCTCGACGTAGAAGTGCCCGTACCAGGTCTGCGCGAGCGCCATGCGGCTCAGCCGCCGCTCCAACTGCTCACGCTTGTGACCGAGTTCGTGGGCGGTGTTGATGGCGACGCCGGCTACGACGCCTGTCGTCACGGCGAGTCCCAGGTCGTCGGCGACCGACAGCCGGCCGGTCGCCCACTGGTCGCAGGCCCAGATGAGGGCGCCGAACTGGAGCGGCAGGTAGAGGTAGGTGCACCAGCGGTAGTAGCGGTCGGCTTCCAGGCGCGGCATGGCCTCGTCCGGTGGGTTGGCGCCGTCCGGTCCGGTCAGCCAGTCGATGAGGGGCACGAGGACGAAGGCGAAGAACGGACCCCACCACCAGAAGACGCGCAGGTGCGTGAGGGCGACCAGACCGCCCGCCTGGAACGGCAGGGTCGGCACGGCCAGGGCGAGCAGCCACAGGGGGCGTTTGGGATCCCGCCAGACGCGGGCATCGTACGGCGCTGGCTCCACGAGGACTCCTTGACGAAGGGCGCGTGCTTCCGCCGCACCGGTCCGGGACGGCGGAAGCACGCGTTGGGGGGTGAGCAGACAGTGCCACGGAGACGCGAGCGCTGACAAAGGAAGCGCCATGTAAACGTTCTGACGCTATGTCAGGTGCAGTGTGTGGAGACGGGGCGATGGCAGACTGCCGGGGTGCGCGAGAACCGTCCGTCCCTTCCCTCCGGGCCCCGTCCCGATCCGCCCCGGGTGGCGTGGCGCAAGCAGATGCGGGAGCGGGTGCTCCAAGAGGCCCGCGCGCTGGCCGCCGAGGGCGGCTGGGACCGGGTGAGGGTGGGCGACCTGGCACTGCGGGCGGACGTCTCGCGGCCCTCGATCTACAAGGAGTTCGGCGACCGGGCGGGCATCGGGCAGGCACTGGTGCTGCGCGAGACGGAGGAGTTCCTGCGAGGCCTCGCCGCGGTGCTGGACGAGCGCCGCGACGACCTCGCGGCCGCGTTGCGGGCCGGGGTCGCCCACGCCCTGGTCGAGGCGGGCACCAACCCCTTCATCGGTGCCGTACTCACCGCGGCCCGTGGTGGCACGGACGCGCTGCTGCCGTTCTTGACGAGCAGGCCCGAACCCGTCTTCACCAGCGCCTCGGAGCTGCTGGCGCAGTGGCTGGGCGAGGTGGCGCCGACGGTGGCGGCCGACCGCCGGGTGGAGGCGGCCGACCTCGCGGTGCGGCTGACGATCAGTCACATGCTCCTGCGCTCCCCGCTGACCGCGGACGCGCCCGAGCGCGTCTCGCGCGCGGCCTGTGCGGTGCTGGGGCTGCCGCCCGGTCCCTGACCACCGGGAAGTGCCCCGCCCGCGTGGTCAGGCGGTGCGCCGTACCAGATGGAACGTGGGCGCCGCCTTGCGCAGCGGCGCCGGCATCCCCTCGGTCGGTGCGGATTCGCTGTCGATGAGGTGCCAGCCGGGGAACGCGGTCTCGATGTCCGTGGCGTCGGCGCCCCGGGGCAGGGGTTTCGGCGCGGCGCCGGGCCGGAAGGCGAGAAGGATCATCAGAGCGTCCGGCGCCGCCACAGCGGTGGCCGAACGCCCCATGGCGGCGCGCTGTTCGTCGTCCAGGCCGTGGAAGCACCCGATGTCCAGCAGCAGGCGGTACGGCCCGCCGACCTCGGTGCGGTCCAGCGCGGTGACGTCGCCCTGAAGGACCCGTACCTCCACACCCGCCTCCGCGACGCGGGCGCGGGCGCGGCGCACCGCCTTGCCGATCAGGTCCACGCCGGTGGCCTGCCAACCGCGCTGGGCGAGGGCGACGAGGTGCAGCCCGGAGCCGCAGCCCAGGTCGAGCGCGCGTCCCGGCCCGCCGAGCTCCGTCTCGGCTCGGGCGATCAGCTTGTCGAGGGCGGCCGCGCCGCTGGTGCCGGCCCGCTCCCAAGGCGTGAGGTTCAGTGCGTACGCGACGGCGTATCCCCTGCTCATGACGGCTCCTGGGTCGTATCGGTTGGGGTGACCGTAGGAGCCCGGTGCGGCCGTCCGCATCGGGAGAACTATGCAGATCGCCTGTGGGTTCAGACGAGGTGGTGTTCGTAGGCGAACGCGGTGGCCGCGGCCCGCGACGACAGGTCCAGCTTGGTGAAGATGTTGGCGACGTGCCGGGCGACCGTCTTCTCCGAGAGGAACATCGACTCGGCGATGGCCCGGTTGGTGGCGCCGGTCGCCACCGCCCTGAGGACCTCGACCTCCCGCAAGGTCAGCCTGCCGGGGGCGGGTGGCACGGAACGGCGGGTCAGGCCGTCCATTCGCTCGACCTCCGGTACGGCACCCAGCTGCTCGAAGATCCAGCGGGCCGCACCGAGTTCGAGCTCGGCGCTCTCCTGGTCACCGAGGGCTCGGCAGGCGAGGGCGATCAGGGTGCGGCAGCGGGCCGCGTCGTAGGGGGCCGGAATCGCCTGGGCCAGCGACCGGGCGCGGCGCAGGCACGGCAGCGCCGCCACCGGATCGCCCTCAGCGAGTCGGACGGCACCGATGGCCTGCTGGGCCGCCGCGTCGAGCAGTGGGGCGGACCGCGCGCCGGAGATCTCGACGAGCTCCTCGGCCGCGCGCCGTGCCGCTTCGACGTCGTCGGCGGCGAGCGCGATCTCGACGTACGCGGGCAGCAGCCGTGCGCGCAGCGATGGGCGGCTCGCTTCGTCGAGGGCGCGGCGGATCGCGGCGAGCGCTGTGCCGGTTCGCCGTTCGGCGAGGCGCAGCAGGGCGAAGCCGGGCTGTGGGTCGTGCCCGACGCGGATCGCCGCTCGGTAGGCCGCTTCGGCGGCGACGAGGTCCCCGCGCAACCGCAGGAGCTCACCGCGCTGGTAGAGCGCCATCCCGGTGGCCGGGTCACGCATGAGGGCCTCGGCCTGGGCGCAGGCGCGGGCGACCTCCGCGTCCGCGTCCGGCCAGGAGCCGGTGAGCTGGAGGATCTCGGCACGGTGGACGGTGCACTGCCCGCGGTAGGGGACGAGGTCAGGCTGTGCGGCGCACCACCGGCTCAGCGCGCTGGTCCACTCCCGACTGCGGCGGACGTCGAAGACGTCGCGGCAGGTGTTGATCACGGCGCAGTAGACAAGGCCGACGAGCTGCGGCGATACGTCCTCGGCGGTGGTCACCCGGACCATCACCTCGTCCAGCTCGGAGAGGCCGGCCTCGACAGCGCCGCTGCCCACCAGGGCCTGGCCGTGCGCGTTGTGGGCGAGGACGGCCAGATCGGGGTCGCCGAACCGCGCGGCGTACCCGATCGCCTGCTCGGCGAGGGCGAGTGAGGTCGGTAGATCGTTGCCGAAGAACGCGGCCATGGCGCGGGGTACCAGCAGGAACCCGGTCCACACCGAGTCGGTCACGGAATGTGTGTCAAGGACGCTGCGGACACGACCGAACCATCCGCCGCCGCGGGCCGGCTCGTCTCGCAGCGTGAGTGCGAGGGCCAGCCAGTACGCCACGCGGCAGGCACCGCCGACGTCTCCTGCCCGCGTGTAGGCGTGGTGCGCCCGCTCGCGTGCGGTGTCGGACTCGGCGTCGTGACCGGTCAGGAAGGCGGCCAGCCCCCACCGTTCGAGGTCTACGGCGGTGAGATCGGCGCTCGCCGCGGCGGCGAAGAGGTCGCGGGCGGCGCCCCATCGGTGCTGGGCGTACTCGGTGCGCGCTGCCTCCGGTGTTGCCGTCACAGCGGGGATCATATGCGGGCCGATGCCCTGTTTGCGCCGGGACGGACATTGCGGCATCCCTTAGTTCTTCCCCACTCGGCAGGCAAGCATCGATCACCCGAAGGTGTGATGGTGCGGAGCAAACGCAGGAACGATCCTGTCAACGACGTAACGTCATATGCCTGTTGCTCAGGGCAACAGGCAACTCACAGCAGGAATCAGGGGAGAGGACGGCTCACGCAATGGCGGAGACGGACTGGAGTGAACAAGGGCTGTGCAGGACGGCCGACCCGGACGCCCTGTTCGTCGAGGGGAGCGCACAGAACCGCGCCAAAGCCCTGTGCAGTGGCTGCGTCGTCAGGACCGAGTGCCTGGCCTACGCCTTGGACCAGCGCATCGAATTCGGCGTATGGGGCGGCATGACCGAGCGGGAACGCCGGGCTCTGTTGCGGCGACGGCCGACGGTCACCTCCTGGAGGCGCCTGCTGGAGACGGCCCGTATGGAACACGGAAGAACCGGCGCTGCCACGACCGCCGTGCGGCAGGCGAGCTGACCCGAGACGCTGAGGTGGACCGGCTCGGCATCCAAGGTCATCGCACGGAGATCGAAGACGAGGAAGATGGGAATGACCTCGCAGGTCGAGCGGTTCGAGCCCCGAACTACTGTCCTGCCCCGGCCAACAACCGGGCGGCCGTGTCCGCGGGTTCCTCGTGCGACACGACCATGAGCATCCAGCGGCCCACGGTCTCGCAGTCCAAGGTGATCACGCCGGCCCCGTCGGCGGCTTCGGTCGGCTCCACGCTGATCACGCGGCCCGGCGCGATGACCGTGCGAGGTGCTTTCGGCCATTGAGAGGCGTCCACCCTGACGCGCACGGTCCCACCCCGTTCCGGCTCCAACAAGGCGACGAGCGAGGGCAGTTCGAGTTCCAGTACGTCGCAGCGCGGCCACCAGGCCCCGTCCAGCGGGCCGTGGCCGACGTCCTCGGCGAGGACCAGCCGGGGCAGAGGCATGCGATACGTGTGGGCGTCGTCCGTGGACATTGCCTCGGCCGCGGTACGGCTGGATTCCATCGTGCGGTCCCGTCCCGGGAGCCGAGGACGGCTGCCCGTTGCGTCACTCGCCGGGAACGGCACCGCCGGTCGCGCTGCGCGAAGAGCCCTCGGTGCCCTCAGGCTACCCCGAAGACCTTCGTTCGCCTTCTCGGCAGTCTGCTGCCGGCCTGTGAACACCCGGTCGACCCGGCCCTTCCCGCCGTCCGGCCGGTCAACGTCCCACGCCCGTACGTGTCAACGCGGTGCCTCCCGGAGCGCCTGCTCCCTGCGGGCCCTGATCAGGGGCGCTGCGGTCTTACCCCGCACGGGGAGTAGGGTGGGCCCAAAGAGGGTGGGTCACGCCCACCCGCCAGGTCGTATCCAGCACCAGAGGTGCCCGTGACCCCGGCCGCACCTCGGTCCCAGGGGCCTCACCATGGGCAGCGCCCACTCCACGCCACCCAGCCCCGGCACTTCCGCCGCGACGTCCGCGCCGGACACCGCCCCAGACCTACGACGGCACTTCCTCCTCCTCCCACCGGACGGCCCTGCTTCCGTGCGCGAGGCAGAGACCGGCCGTCTGTTCCGTGACCGGATCGCGGCTCGCCCGCGCCCGACCCTGGCCGCTCATCCGTGCAAGGCAGTTGGCAGGAGCCGTCATGACCGCCGCACTACATCCCCCGCATCCTCCTTCTCCCGACCTGCGCCTGCGCCTGGCGCCCCACGGTGACGTGCCCCGGTCCATCGACGGAGCGTGGTGGCCGCGCTCGTACGACCTGCTCGCCGAACTTCCGTCCCTGCTCGCAGGTTTGCCGCCGACGTGGGGGCACATCACCAGCGTCACCGTCAACGGCGCACTCTGGCCCACGACGCCAGGCCGGATGCTGGTGTCCAACGAGGTAGTGCGAGTGTGCAGGAACCTGGCGACATCCGCCCGGCACACCATCGTCCTCCTCGCCCCCGGCCAGGGGCGCTGGGACCTCCTGGTCGTGCCTCCGGACACGACCGAGGAAGCCGCGGGACCGCTCATGGCGGCCGCGGCCGGCACATCCCCGGAAGGCTGATCAGGGACGACGGACCGCAGCCGTGCGGAAAACGATCATTTCAGCGTGATGGTGGTCCCAGGCTCCAGGCGGGTGATCGGGATGCCGGTCAGTCCCTTCTCGCCGAGGAGGTTGGCGGTGGAGTGCTGGCCGAGCTCGCTGAGCATGAGTTCGTGTATCTGGATGATGCGCTCGGGCTTGACGGCACGGACGTAGTCGGCGGCTTCGCCGAGCTTGGTCCACGGGCCGCTGGTCGGCAGCAGGAGGGTGTGCACGGGCGCGTCGGGTGCGAAGTAGGCGTCGCCGGGGTGGTAGAGGGCGCCGTCGTCGAGCAGGTAGCCGACGTTGTCGGGGCACGGGATGTCGGCGTGGATCGGCGCATGGCGGTGGCCGTGGACGGTTGCGGTGATGGATCCAATGGTGACGGTGTCGCCCGCGGCCACGGCGTGGACGCGTCCGCCGTGGCCGCCGAGGGTGGCCGCTACGGCCTTCGTGCCGTAGACGTGCAAGTCGGGCTGAGTTTCGAGAGCGGCGGCGACCAGCTCTTCGTCGAAGTGGTCGAAATGTTCGTGAGTGATCAGGACGGCGTGAGCCCGAGCGACGGCGTCCGCCGCGTCCGGGGTGAAGGTGCCGGGATCGATGACGAGGCGGGTGTCGTCCTTTTCGACCGTGACGCAGGCGTGGGCGTGCTTGGTGAGCTTCATGGGGGCCTTCCTCGAAGAAAATCTACAACCAGACTGTACACCTTGGCTGTGGACGCATGGACGTAGAAGAATGCAGCTGAGGTGTACAGTTTGGTTGACGAGTTCGGTTATGGTGGCTCCATGGACGACGATCAGTTGGCCGAAGAGCTTCGCCTGACCATCGGACAACTCGTCCGCACCGTGCGCGCCGCCGACAAGATGCCCCCTGGCGAGGCCGCCGTCCTCGGCTATCTCGACCGCGACGGTCCGATGACCACCGCCGATGTCGCGCAGCAGCGGGGAGTCAGCCACCAGTCGGCCGCCAAGGCGGTCAAGGAACTTCACACCGAGGGCCTTGTGCGTGCCGAGGCGCATCCCAGTGATGGGCGCAAACTGTTGCTTCACCTGACGCCGGAGGGACGTGGCAGGCTGGCGGAGGAGCGCCGGAGGCGTGCGGGTTGGCTCGGCGCCGCGATCGACGAGGCCCTTGATCCGGATGAGCGGGAGACACTCGCAGCGGCGGTGCCCCTGCTGGCGCGCCTGACCGAGCACCTGAAGTCCAGATAGGCCCTTCGAGAGCCGTCCTCCGACTTTCCGTTGGCTGCGACTCGCCGCCGACCACGCCCGCCAAGGTGTCACCTGAGCTGTCGCTTGAGCGACACTCCGTACGGTGGCCACCACACGGTCACCGAGAACTTCCGGAGGCGGATGTGACTGTGGACCGGATCGGAATGGTCGTGCACGGCGGACGTCCTGAGGCCGTGGAGGCGGCCGGCGTGGTCCGCGCGTGGTCCGAGGAGCACGCCGTGCGGTGCGCGGACATCGACGTGTGGCACGACGGCGGGCGGCGCGGCGCCCGCGAGGAATTGGAGGCCGCGGGTGATCCCGACCTCGTCGTCACCCTCGGCGGGGACGGCACCTTCCTGCGCGGTGCCCGGCTGGCCGCGAAGAACGACGCACTGCTCCTCGGAGTCGATCTGGGCCGGGTGGGGTTCCTGACGGAGGTGTCGGCCGCCGACGTGCGGGAGGCACTGGACGCGGTGCGCGAGGACCGCATCAGGATCGACAACCGCATGCTGCTCGCCCTGCGGGCCTCCCGTCGCCTGGAAGTGCCCGAGCACATCGAGCCATGGGTGCGCTACGGCCGTGGCCCACTTCTGCCGCCGCCCCAGGTGCGCCCCGACTGCGACGTGGACGCCGACTGGGGTATCCCGCTGGACGTCACCGCACTCAACGACATCGTCCTGGAGAAGCTGGCCAGGGACCGCCAGGTCTCCGTCGGCGTGTACGTCTCCGGTCGCCTCCTGGCCTCGTACTCCGCCGACGCCCTGCTCGTGGCCACCCCGACCGGCTCGACCGCCTACAGTTTCGCCGCCGGCGGCCCCGTCGTATCACCCCGGGCGGAGGCCTTGGTCTTCACCCCGGTCGCGCCGCACATGGCCTTCAACCGTTCCATCGTCACCGCCCCCGACGAGCCCGTCGGACTGCGCGTACTGGAACGTTCGGGGCCGGCGGCCGTCAGCATCGACGGCCAGTTGCGGGGCGTACTGGATCCAGGGGACTGGATCGGCGTGTACGCCGCCCCGCAGCGACTGCGGGCGGTGCGGCTGGGACCGATGGACTTCTACGGCCGTCTGCGAGAGCGCATGAATCTCACCGACGCCCCGGCCGCGGTGGCCGACGGGTCCCCACCACCACTGTGGTCGGTGACGACGCCGCCGCCCGCAGACCTCGACCATCTGGCGCTGCTGACCTCTCCGGAGGGTTCCTCGCCCTTGTGGTGAGAAACAGAGCCCGGGCCGGGGGGTGTGACTGTGGGTCAGGACGTGGGGGTCAGACCCGGGTGAGGTGGACCGCCACCGTCTCGCTGACCGTCACCGCCTGGGCGTAGTCCGGGTCGGTTGCCGTCGCGTGGCCCTCGACCTCGACGTCCCCCTTTTGGAAGGGGACCGAACCGGTGGGTACGGCCGTACCGGTCCAGTTGACCGGGGCGCCGGGGGCGCAGGCCACAGAAGTGGAGTAGGAACCACGAATGAGGTCGCGCTTCTTCACCTGCGTGACGTTGCCGGTGACTGTCACCTGCACCGGCTTGGTGCAGCTCACCGTGCCGTGGAAGGTGGCCTTGCCGTTGAGGGAACTGGCCGTGCCGTTGAGGGCGATGTCGAGGCCGAGGCCGAGTTCGGCCGGCGGGGCCGGGTTCTCGATGTGGACCTCGCCACGCGTGGCCGGGGTGCTTCCCTCGCAGTGCTGCTCGAAGGAGGCGTCGAGCTTCTTCACATAGCCCTGGGGGCCGAACTCCACCGCGGAGATGGTGAAGGTGCCGGTGAGCTGGTTGCAGCCACGGCCGTTGCCGCTGAGCGAGAGGCCCGGCTCGGTGGCTTCGTTGAACGGGTAGCGCGTGGCACCGGTGTAGGTTCCGGGCGTCAGGGCCTTGCCGGTCGGCGCCGCGAGGTTCAGGGTCCACCAGTCGCCGTTGGCTCCGTCGACGGAGACCGTCACCACCCCGTTGTCCGTGTTGCCGGAGACGTTCATGCGGTCCTGGGACGCCGTCGTGTAGGTGTACGACCGGCCGCCACTGATGTAGTCGCCGTCGTCCCCGCTGAAGCTGAAGGAGCCCTCGGTGACAGGGAGGGCGTGTGCTTCGGTGCCCGCGAGCAGGCCCGTGGTGCCGGTGGCCATGGCCAGCGCGAGCGCGAGGGTGGCGGTGGCACGGCCCAGGACGCGTCTGGGCAGGCTGAGGTTCATGGATGTTCCCCCTGGTGAGATGACGTGAGCCTCGTCCGCCGACGTGATGCTGACGCGTATCTATTCGCACGTGTGTCCGCATGTGCGTCGGTGGGGCGAGTCTGTCAAGCAGAGGGATGTGCGACAACTCTGTTTCAGGTGTGCTGAGTTGATGTTTCGGCCAACTCTTGGTGTCAGGGATCGTGGATCCATGAAGGTCTCTGACCTGGCCCGGGGCCGTGTGGTCGGCTGATGGCCTGAACGCCTTTGTGCAGGGCCGGTGGGGGCGGGAAGTGAGACGGGGGCGACTTCTCGGCTGCAGGGTGCGGCGGCGCGCAGGGTGGCGAAAAGATCGCGCATGAATTCGAGTGTGCGCTCCCGTGTGACGAAGGGCTTTCCAAGATCGTTCGGCTGCTAGCTTCCCGTTTCATGATCCATTCAGACGCTCTTGCCGATGACGACCCCTGTTCGCGCCTGGAGCGGAGGCGTACGCCGGAGGACGCCTATCGGCCTCTGCTCCTGGACCTCATGGAGGCCGATGGACAAGCGACCTTGACGGCACTGTTGGAGTCGGGTGCCGTACGAGACATCCATGACCGCATCGACGACCAGTTGGAGGAACTGGTGCGCTGTCTGCGGCCGGGGGAGTCGCTGGACGACCGGGCTCTGGCCGCCGCCGCCACCGAGATGTGCGCCGGGGTGCCGCGTCGGCGCTACGGCACCTGGGTCTGGTACCCGTGGTCGGGACGGCTGGTCCACCTCCTGCCGGCCGAGGAGTTCCGCCTGGTCCGCACCGACCGCAACCGGGACAAGATCAGCCGCGTGGAACAGCAGGCACTGCTCGGCCGCCGCATCGGAGTGCTCGGCCTGTCCGTGGGCAACAGCGCGGCCCTGACCTGTGCCATGGAAGGCGTAGGAGGATCGTTCCGCCTGGCGGACTTCGATCGCCTGGGCTTGTCCAACCTCAACCGGCTGCGCGCCGGCGTCCACGATCTGGGCGTCGAGAAGACGGTCCTGTGCGCACGCCAGATGTACGAGATCGACCCCTATCTCAGCATCGAGATCTACCGCGAAGGCGTGACAGAGGAGACCCTCGAGGCCTTCTTCGGCACCGGTCCCGGCTCGGAGATGGACCTGCTGATCGAGGAATGCGACACCTTGTGGGCCAAGTTCGCGGTCCGGGAGCACGCACGTGACCGCCGTATCCCGGTCCTCATGGATGCCAACGACCGCGGTCTGCTGGACGTGGAACGCTTCGACGAGGAGCCGGACAGGTCCCTCTTCCACGGCCGGGTCGGTGAGACCACCGCACAGGACGTTCGCGCGATGGATGCCGGCGAAGCACTCGACCTGCTGCTGCGGATCGTGGACGCGGACCGGCTCCGCCCGGCCATGATGGACGCCATCGGCAGGATCGGCCGTACCCTCTCCAGCTGGCCGCAGTTGGCGAGCGGCATCATGCTCGGCGCGGCCCTGGTCACCGACACCGCTCGTCGCATCCTGCTGGGAGCGCCGGTTCCCTCAGGACGCTATTACGCGGACCTCGAAGCCCTCATCGCCGCCGACCACGCCCCTCTCCTCGGAACCGCGTCATGACCCACATCCCCGAACTGCACGGCGAACACCTGTGGTTGCGCGAACTGCGGGCCACCGACCTCGCAGCCTTCGAACGCATCCACACCCACCGCCTGCTGACCCGCTACCTCGGCATCGACCGGATGGACGCCCGGCAGGCACAGGACGCCTTCGCACAGTGCCTGGCCCAGCCCTACACCCACCCGCGCCGCAGACACACCCTCGCCATCTGCGCACCCGGCGCCGACACCATGGTCGGCACCATGGGGCTGCTGGTCGAGGACTACGGCCGCAATGCCATGCTCACCGGGCTCGTCCTGCTGCCCGACGCACCCGTCCGCGGCCATGGCCACGAGGCGGACGCCTTCTGATGGCCCACGGCTTCGGCCCGCTCGGCCTGCACCGGCTTGGCGGCATGGTGGTCGAGGTAGGACTCGACCTGGTACCGGCCGTCTTTCCAGGGCTCCTCCATGTGCTGGGGAGCACGACCGAAGCGGACCTGCAACTCGGGCTCGCTGCGGTAGGTGACGTGGGCGATGCGGCGGGCCAGGCCGAGTCCCGCGTGCGGACCGCGGCCCGTGTCGTGGTAGTCGCCGCCGCGCCAGTGAGGGTCGCTGCGGATGGCGTGGAGCTGGATGCCGGCCCAGGCGATCTGCTCGGCGCTCGCCGCCGCCGTGGTGGCGAGCAGGAGGAGTGCGTTCGTACGCTCCGGATACGACACGGCCCACTCCACGGCCCGCATCCCGCCCATGGAGCCGCCGATCACCAGGGCCCAGTGGTCGATGCCGAGTGCGTCGGCCAGTCCGGCCTCCGCGGCGACCTGGTCGCGCTGCGTCAGAAAAGGGAAGCTTCCACCCCAGCGTCGCCCGTCGGGACGCGTGGAGGACGGTCCGGTACTGCCCTGGCAGCCGCCCAGGACGTTGGGAGCGACGACGAACCACCGGTCCGTGTCCAGGGCCAGACCGGGCCCGATCAGCCCGTCCCACCAGCCGGGAGTGGGGTGACCGGGCTCGGCCGGACCCGCGACATGACTGTCACCGGTCAGTGCGTGAAGCACCAGTACGGCGTTGGAGCGGTCCGCTGCGAGCCGCCCCCACGTCTCGAACGCCAGCCGCACAGCGGGAAGTTCGCCCCCCGCCTCCAAACGCAGTGGTCTCACCCGCACGTGCCAGAGGCGGCGCCCCGGAGGGTCCCCCTCCCGCCAGGCCCCGGAGGCCGGCGAGAGGGGGACCTCGGAGGTAGCCGGCACGGTGTTCAGGACGCGCCCTTCGCCGCGCGGAATCCTGCCTCCAAGTCCGCCTTGAGATCGGCGAGGTTCTCGATGCCGACCGACAGACGAACCAGTCCGGGCGATGTACCGGTGGCCGCCAACTGCGCGTCGTCCAGCTGGCTGTGAGTGGTCGACGCGGGATGGATGATGAGACTGCGTACGTCGCCGATGTTGGCGAGATGGCTGAACAGCTCGACTGCGTCGACGAACCGCTTGCCCGCCTCGACTCCGTCCCGCAGTTCGAAGGCCAGCACCGCGCCGGCGCCGCGCGGCAGATAGCGCCGACCTGCCTCGTACCACCGGTTGGACTCCAGGCCCGGGTAATGGACGACGGCGACCTCGTCGCGCTGCTCGAGCCATTCGGCCAGGGCCTGGGCGTTGGCGGAGTGCCGTTCGAGGCGCAGGCTGAGCGTCTCCACGCCCTGCAGCAGCAGGAAGGCCGAATGCGGGGAGAGGGCGGGCCCGATGTCGCGCAGCAACTGCACGCGCAGCTTGATGGCGAAGGCGCCCGGGCCGAGTGCGGGCCAGTACCGCAGGCCGTGGTAGCTGGGGTCCGGTTCATTGAAGTCGGGGAAGCGGTCGGTGTGGGCGCCGAAGTCGAAGGTTCCGCCGTCGACGACGATGCCGGCGATGGTGGTTCCGTGGCCGCCGAGGAACTTGGTCGCGGAGTGGACGACGATGTCGGCGCCGTGCTCGATGGGCCGCAGCAGGTAGGGGGTCGGGACGGTGTTGTCCACGATGAGGGGGATGCCCGCGGCGTGTGCGACGTCGGCCACCGCCCGTACGTCGAGGACATTGCCGCGCGGATTGCCGAGTGTCTCGGCGAAGAGGGCCTTCGTGTTCGGCCGGATCGCCGCTCGCCAGGCGTCGAGGTCGTCCGGGTCGTCGACGAAGGACACCTCGATGCCGAACTTGGGCAGGGTGTGGCGGAACAGGTTGTAGGTGCCGCCGTACAGGGATGTGCTGGAGACGATGTGGTCGCCCGCGCTCGCCAGCGTGAGGATGGCAAGGGTCTCCGCGGCCTGTCCGGAGGCCAGCGCCACCGCGGCGACGCCGCCTTCGAGCGCGGCGATCCGCTGCTCGAAGACGTCCTGGGTCGGGTTGTGGATGCGGGTGTAGATGTTGCCCGGCTCGGCGAGGGAGAACAGGTCGGCGGCATGCCGGGTGTCGCGGAAGACGAACGAAGTGGTCTGGTAGATCGGCACCGCCCGCGCCCCTGTCGTGGGGTCGGGCGCGGCACCGGCGTGGATCTGCTTGGTCTCGAACGACCACGCCGAGGTGTCGGGGCCGGCGGGTTCGTCCTCGGGGGTGTGGCCGGCGGTGACGGAGTCGATCGGCTGGCTCATGATTCTCCCTTGTGCGGTCGTGCAGGGGTGCGTGAAAACACCGCGCGACTGCCGTCCGGACCGGAAACGGAAGCGGAAGAGGGCAGGGCGCGGGGGTGCGCGCGGCGCGAAGGCGCGGCGAGCGCGAGGGTGAGGAGAAGAGGGATGCCGGAGCGCGGCGTCAGCTCACGGCGGAACAACCCGTGGTGGTGACACGCACGTAGTCCACGTGGCGGCGGGTCACAAGCACGGTCATGGGCTCAGGAAACCACAGATGGTCAGCGCGCACCAGCATGACTTTGAAAGGGAGATATGCCCGAGGGGGCGGCAGATCCGGCTGCAGGGCAGGCGGTGTGGACGGCAGTGCAAGGGGGAGGCCGACGTCCGTCAGATCGATGAGGTCGACCTTGAACTCGCCGTGGCGCTTGGCCTGCTCGACGAACCAGCCGGCCACCGAACGGGGTGGTGCGCATCGTCCACCCGCGGGTGGGGGGGGGAGATACAGCTGGCGTACGAGATGCTCGGCCTGCCCGCCGACGACGACCAGCAGCTCGTCGTCCACCTGCCGGTCGAGGACGCGAGCGCCGCCGCACTCGACCGCCTCTCCGGCCGCCGGCCCGGCGCCCTGCGGGCGGTTCGACCGGCGGTCGACACCGGCGTCGACGAGTCCACCACGGGCCCTGAGCAGGCGCATGCCGTGTCTCGGCGACGATCGGCGGGGTGTGGCCGGCCGTAGCCGTGAACGCAAGGTCGTCGGCCTCGGTCCGGTCATCGTGCTGCTCGGCCCGTATCGCTCAGACCGCTGGCCCGGTCGGGTGAAAATCGGGTTGCGTGGGACGAAACACGCGGCTTGGACGCCTTGCCGGGGCTTGCGCATGGAACCTCCACGACGTGAACCACCGCCGGATGTCCTCTTCCGAACTGACCCAGAGGGGCTACGGGCGCGCCCGCACCTGGCGGAGCCGCAAGAGCCGCTGGTACGTCCCGGTGCTCGTGCTGACCGGCCTCGGCGCGGCCGTCGAACTCGCCCTGATCGTCATGGCTGTTGCCACGCTCATCGGGCCGCACAGGAGTCTCGACTTCGCGGGGAACAGGTGCGCGACCCACGGGCAGGCTTGCAGCATCCTTTCCGGCGTCCTCACACCCCTGCTCACCTTGGCCCTGGCCTCGATCACGTACCTCTTCTTCCGGTTCCGGCAGGTGAGCGGCGCCTATCTCAAGAAGGCCCAGGAGGCGCCGCTCGACCTGGTGGAGACCGCGGGCGGCATCTTCGGACGCGTGGTCGGGCGGGATCAACTCTGTGACGTGCTCATGGAGGACCTGCGGGACAGCCGGTTCCGCCGCGCCAACGTGGTCGTCGGCGGCATCGGGGCGGGGAAGACCGCGCTGCTGGTGCTCCTCACGCAGCGGCTGGCGGAGCGGAAGGCGGTGCCCGTTCCGCTGCGGCTGCGCGGTGTGGGGGACGATCTGGACTTCCGGAGGCTGGCGTTCGAGCGCTTCAGCCGGGAGGTGCAGGGGCACGTCCGGTCCGAGGGCGAGGCGGAGAAGGTGTGGCGGCGGCTGTGTCAGCAGGGCCGCATCGTGGTCCTGGCGGACGGCCTCGAAGACGCCCTGATGGAGGACAGGCACAAGGATGAACGCGACAACGTCATCCGGCTGGCGATTCGCCGTGCCAACGACGAACGGCTGCCGCTCATCATCACCTCACGTCCGCACGACACGCTGCGCGGCCTGGACGCATCGGTGACCGATCTGGAACCGCTCAGCGAGGAGGCGGCCCTCGCCTACATCTCCTCGGGCAGTGCCTGGGAGGACAGGCAGCGACTGGACTGGATCGTGGAGAAGGCGGGAATCGCGGAGGCTCCCACCTACCTTCAGGTCGCCAGGGAACTGCATCAGGAGGGCCTGTTGGAACGGGCGCTCACCGGCCAGAACGAGGAGGGCGTGGAGACGCGCGGCGGTGACCGGGCGGCGTTGCGCCTGCACCTGTTCGACACCTGGCTGAGGGCCCTCGTCACAGGACGGCTGCGGCCTCGGCTACCGCTGGGCCAGGACGAGCGCGGGCTGGCGCTCGAGTACCTGTCCGCACTCGCCTGCGTGGGGCTGGCCTCCGACTCCGCCGAGGTGCGCATCGCCGACGTCGTCAACGAGCACGACCCCCAGTCGTCCCCCTATCCCGAGATCGTCGCCGAACTGGCCAGGCGTGTTCAGGGCAGTCGGCTGGACATCAGGCTGGCCGCGCACTGGGGCTCGCTCATGGACCTGGTCGACCTCGGCAGCAACCATGTGCAGTTCCAGCACAGCGTGATCCAGGCCCACCTCGGGGCCCGGTTCATGAACGCGCTGATCCATCGGCAGATGCCCGAGAACCCCATGGACGTCGAGAACCACTACTTCAAGAAGGCGATGGAGAACCCCGGACGCGAACTGCTGATCGCCCTGGTCCTGCACTCCCGTACCAGCGACGGCTCCTGCCCGCGCGCGGCATCCCCGACGGCCGACCACACGTGGTGCCCGGTGTCCGCGTCCCGGGACCTGCTGCTGAGTGCGGCCTGCCGGGCGCAGTGGTGCGGCGGTGACCGTCCGGCCGACGACTCCACCGCCGCACCCCACGGCGTGCACCCCGACGGCCACCCGGACGGCGCACGGCCCGGGCAGGCCGACCCATGGTGTCTGTTCGCCCGAACCCTGCACACCAAGGCGCTGCAGCTGTACACCGCGGCCCTGGAGATCGACAGCGTCGACGCGGAACCCCGTCAGGGGGAGATCGCAGAGAAGCTCAGGACGTCCTGGCCCGATCTCCGGGCCCGCGACCCCAAGAGTCTCAGTGGGGCCAAGACGCTGCTCGTCTCCCGTCTGGGTGAGGCCATGCGCAGCGTGGACCGCCGGGGCACTGCGCGGCCCACGTACGAGGAACTCTTCCGCATCGGGTGTCTGGAACCGTCGTACGAGGTGCGGGTCGACATCGCACAGGAGATCGGCGCAGGCGGCGACAGTGCCTTCAGGGACCTGGAGCAGCGGCTCGGCGTTCTGCGGAGCGTGGGGAACCCGGGCGATTCGGGTGATCCGGCACTGGCGCGGGCCGACCGGCCGAATCCGGTGAACGACTCGTTACCGGCCGAGGGGGATACCGCGATCCTGCACAGGCTGGAGCTGGAGGAACGCGAGGAGGAGGAACGCGAACGACGCAGCCAGGCGCTGTGCGCCTGGCTGATGCCGCTGCTGGTGGGTTCCGTCACCACCCGCCGCCACCACGACACCCCCTTCGAGATCCTCGCGGACTGGGTACGGCGGGTCGGCGTCCCCGATGACAGGGGCGACGGCCTGGATCTCGCCCTGGAGACCGCGCTGGCCCAGGGTTTCAAGTACGCGGCCAACCGCCGGGCCCGCCATCCGCACGCCCGCCCGCAGGCCCGTGAGTACCTCAGCGAGCAGGCCCGGGACATGCTCAAACGCTCCCGGTTCTGGTTCACCCGGCTCACCCTGCTGCAAGCGCTGACCCTGTGGGAGATGCCCGAGCAAGGCGCCGTGGACGCCGGGCTCGGGCAGCACGGCTCCGAGCCCGCGAAACAGGTCCGTCAGTGGCTCGCGCTACCGGACAGCACACCTCAACACCCCCTCGTCGAGGCGGCCGCCGAGATGTGCGTGTGGGCTCTGAGGACCCGCCAGCCCGAGCGCTTTCTGTGGATCGACGAGGCCGGAGTGTCCTCGCACGTCGGCTCTCAGCCGGCCGACGACGGCCGGACCCGCAAGCACCAGCTGTGGATCCCGCCCTCCACCGGCTGGAGCACCCTGCATCCGCGTGCGCAGCAGCTCCTCGCCGACGTCATGCTGTTGCTCAACCTCGCCGAGCGCGGCGACTGGCCCAAGGACCGGCTTCGTCGGCTGCGCCGCACCGACCGGCCGGATCTGCCGCCCTGCTTGACCAAGGACCGCCGCCCGCTCGCCCCGGACCGGGCTCCCGTGCGCACGGCCGCTTCGCACGCCGGCTCCAACTGCCGTGACGACTGCGCATTCGAGTTGTGCCCCTACCCGTCGTCGGGGCGGTTGGACGGCCACCGTCCGGAGCTGTCGGAGGCTTTCTGCCGGGCGCAGTTCACCCTGCTGGCGCGCTCGCGATCCCGGCCGCGGCCCGAGGCCCGCTGGCAGCGCGGCACCGACCTGGGCGAGCTGAGGCGCTTTTGGGAGCGGATGGGCAAGCGGGCGCAGGACAGTTATCAGGGGCGGTGAGGTCTGCCGTTTCGGACCGGTGGCGTTCTGCCGGTCACTGACCCGTGCCGCGCGGCAGGCGTGTTGGGTCCGCGTGGGTAGACCGACGGCCCGGCGGGGAGCAAGAACTCACGCGAGATCGCCCGTCAGGGGAGGGGTTGGGCATGGGAGCGATAGGGCTGTTGGTGTTAGGACTCGTCGTGCTGGCCACGGTAGTGGTGGGGCTGGTGCGCGCGGGGTGGCGCGAGGCGCGGGCGGAACGCATGCGGCTGGCGCAGGAGGCGCGGTTGCAGGCTCGCCGGTCATTGGATGTGGTGTGGGCGATGGGGGACCGCGAGTTCGAGGAGTACGTGGCGGAGTTGTGCCGCCGGGACGGCTGCACCGGGGTGCAACGCGTGGGCGGCCGGGCGGACTTGGGCGCCGATGTGATCGGTTGCCTGCCGGACGGCCGCAAACTCGTCGTGCAGTGCAAGCGCTACGCCAAGCACCGCACGGTCGGCAGCCCGGACCTGCAGAAGTTCAACGGGACCGCCCGCAGTGAGCACGGCGCGGATGTCGCGCTCTTCGTCGCCTCCTGCGTGTTCACCCGGCACGCCCGTGCATTCGCGGCACGCCACCGGCTGACGTTGATCGATATCGATCTGCTCGGCTTCTGGCACAGCGGAACACCACTGAACAAGCTGCTGGAGCTGGACATCAGCCGGGCGGGAACCCATCACAAGCTCCAGCCGGACCGCTGAACGCATCGACACGTGCGGCGACGAACCGGGAAGTGCCAGAAGTGCGGGTCTGGTCCCGGCCCTTCCCGGCCGTCGCCCTCATGATCGAGGGTGGGGCCCCCGGTCCCGATAGGGCCGAACGGTCCCTGAGTGGCTCACGGGGTAGGGGCCAACGGCCCTTTTTTCTCTGGCGGTTGGGGTGTTCGGCGCCGGTGAGTGAGTCGAGCCGGGCACCTGGTCCGGACCGCCTCGTCGGCTTGACGAAGTCATTGCGAGCCCAAAAGGTTTTCTGGGTGCCGGCATCCGTATCCCTGGGCGTGCGGGTTCCGAATCAGAAGCAGGAGAGACGGTGCTCGTTTCACGGAAAGCGGCGGGAACCCTGTTCGTGGGTGGTGCGCTCGTCACCACTCTGGGGTCCCTGCTCTACCCCAGCATGCTCGGAGTCCAGAGGGTCAGCGCCGAACCGGAACTGGTCATCGCGCACCCGGCGACCGGGCCGCTGACCCAAGCCGACCGGGATTTCTTGGTCAAGGTGCGCGCGGCCGGACTGTGGGAGTACCCCGTCGGTCAGATGGCGCTGAAGAAGGGCACGACGAAGGCTGTGAGGACGGCCGGGGAGCATCTGATCGACGGGGACGCGGCGTTGGACGCCGCCGACCGCAAGGCCGCCGGTCAGTTGAACATCACGCTGCCCAACCAGCCGTCGGCGCAGCAGCAGGGCTTCGTGACCCGGCTGAACGGGGACAGCGGCAAGCAGTTCGACACCGACATGGCCACCATCCTGCGCGCGACGAACGGCCAGATGCTCGCCACGATCGCGAGCGTCCGCACCACGACGAGGAACTCGGTGGTCCGTGCCCTGGCCAACCTGGCGAACCAGACGGTTCTGGATGACATCACGGTCGTGGAGAAGACCGGTGTGGTCGACTTCGACCAGGCCCTGTCCCTGGAGACCACCGCACCCCAGACGCCGCCGCCCCCGGTTGCGGGCCAGCCGCAGGTCGTCCTCACCCCGCCGGCCCACAGCACGGCCTCTCCGAGTCCCTCGGTGAGATGAGGTGAGGTGACTTGAGGTGAGGCCTCGGGTCGAGTTACCCGTGCCTGACGGGCCATCGCGTCGGTGCCCAGCAGGGGCGCGCCGCTGAACGGAACCTCTCCGGGCGACAACTCACGCCGTACCGGAGAGGTGCTTCCCGCCTTCTCCTGCCCTCCCGTTCAGGAGCAGTCGTAGGTGAAGCGGGCGGTGCTCTCTCGGTGGGTGGGGGTGAGGATGCGCAGTTCGGCCTGTGCCGTGCGGTGGCCCTTACCCCGGTAGGTCCATCGCAGGTGGAGACGCGCGTGCTTCTGGCCCCGGACCGTCACTTCATGGAGCACGCCGGAGGCGGTGCCGTCGCTGCGGACCCAGCGATAGGAGAGGGTGCCCGCAAGGCCGTTCGTGGTCACGAGGCCGACTATGTCCGCGGTGCCGTCGCATCCCAGAACCGTCGGTCGTGCGGTGACGGCAACTGCGCCGACCTGCACGGACGGTGCCGAGCGCTGCCAGAGCAGGAAGGCGAGGACGGCAAGCACCACCAGCGTCGGCAGCGCGTGCCTGCGCAGCCTCCGGCGCCGGGGCTGGGGCGGGGGCGACGGGGGCGCGGTGGCGAGTGTCCGGTGATGGCGGTGCTCGATGGCGGCGGTCACGCCCGGGCCGAAACGCAGCACGGTGCCGTCGACGCGATCAGGGAGCGGCGACGGAGCCGGCGCCGGCTCCGAGGGCTCCTCGACGAGGGTGCGGTCGAGTTCGGGCCGCTGGATCCAGTGGCTGGCCAGCACGGTGGCGCTGTAGTCGTCGTCCGCGTCGCCGGGACCATCGCCTGAAGCAGTCCCGCTGCCGGCGGGACCATCGCCTGAGGTATCGAGGTGGACAGTGGCGGCCTGCGCGTCGGCGGGTACGAGCCTCCGAGTCGCCTCTTCTTCCTCTGCGGGCGGGGGAGTGACGTCGTCGTGAGTGGTCATCGCAGCTCGCACTGTCTGGTCAGGATCTGCTGGGAGGCGCCGCCGGATGCGGCTGCCGGGGTGGTCGTTGCCTGAACCGCCCAGTAGCAGCCGGCGTTCTGGAAGGTGTGCTGGACGGCGAGCGTGTAGTGCGTGGCTCCGCTTCGCTCGAAGGTCTGCGACGCGCCGTCCGGGGAGCCGAGCTGGCCGCCGATGTTGCCCGTGAACCAGGAGACGGAGATGGTGAGTGGCCCGGTCCCGTCCGTGGTGACGTCGATGGTCGCCGTGGCGGTCGAGGGGCCTGTCTGCTGGAGGGCCGACACCGCGACGTTCTTGACGGCGGCAGCGGCGGGCGAGGTGGCCGAGGAAGCCGTCGGTGTCGCCGGCGCGGTCGTCTCGCCGGGCGTCGATTCGGAGGTCGACGGAGAGGTCGCGGAGGCCGTGGGGTCGGTGGCGTCGCTGGTCGGCGAGGCCGAGGGGGAAAGGGTGGGGGAAGGCGACGGGTCGCCCGACGGGGACGGTGACGTGGGCGGCGCGGTGTCCCCGGGGGATGCGGCTCCGGTGTGGGCGCTGGTGGTGGCCACGGCCTGGGCGGACCGCTGCGCGGCGGCTCCCGGGGCGACATGGATGCCGTAGGTGAGGAGGATGCCCAGGAGTACGGCCGTGCCCGACACGAGCATTCCGGGCCGACCGGGCAGCCACGACCGGGCCCCGCCGTGGTGCGGCGCCTGGCTCAGGACCGTGCGTGCGGTGTCCGTGGTGGTTCGGGGTGAGCGCGCCGACGGCAGCAACATCGCCAGCAGTGCCACCAGGGCGGCGAGCCGGGCGCGGCCGCGTTCCTCCCAGTCGGGGCCGTAGGCGGCGCAGGCGGCCGTCTCCAGTTCGCGGACGAAGGCCTCGGCCTGTGCCGGCCGCTCCTGAGGTTCCTTGGCCAGGCCGCGGCGGACCAGCTCGCGTACCGGTGCGGGGACCTCCTCGACGGGGACGGGCGCATCGACGTGCTGCAGGGCGAGTTCGGCGAGGTTGTCGCCCGAGTACGGCTTGTGCCCTGTCAGGCACTCGAAGAAGGTGGCCGTGGCCGCGTACACGTCCGTGGCACAGGAGGCGGGTTCGCCGGTCCACTGCTCGGGGGCCATGTAGGACGGGGTTCCGGCCACACCGGCGGTGGTCCCGGCGTCCACCGCGATCCCGAAGTCGACCAGCTTGGACGATCCGTCCGGTTCGACCAGGACGTTCTCGGGCTTGTAGTCGCGGTGGACGACACCTATGCCGTGCGCGTCGGCCAGGCCGAGGAGCGAGCCCTTGAGGATGACGAGCGCTGCCTCGGGTTCGAGGGGGCCCTGCCGTTTCAGGAGGCTCCGCAGCGAGACCCCGTCCACCAGCTCCATCACGATGGCGGCGCCGTGCGGGCTCTCCACGTACTCGTAGAACCCGGTGACGTGCAGGCTCTCCAGGCCGCCGAGCAGGCGTGCCTCGGCCCGGAAGTCGTGCACGAAGTCCGGGCGCGTGCGCAGAGACTCGCTGAGGTACTTCACCGCGACCGGAACGCCGGTGTCCCCGTGCACGGCGGATACGACGCGTCCGCTCGCCCCCGACCCGAGTTCGTGCGACTCGGTGTATCCGGGCACCACCCATGTGTTCACATTCATCCCCCCGGTCGTCCTGCTGTCGTGCATGGCCCACTCCGTAGCCGCCGCATCATGCGACGAGAGACACGTTTTCAGCCACATCGGTTGCGGCACAGCACCCTGCCGGTCTCCCTTCCGGGTGCTGTGCGGCCGCGACGTGGTCGCTCAGGGAGTGAACTCCTCGTCGAGCCGGTCGATCGCCCCGTCGGCTCCCAGGTGGTACTTGAACACCAGACCGCTGTTGGGGTGGGCCTCCAGCCAGTCGAGGAACTCCTGGACACCGATGTGCTGGTTCTCGGTGCTTTCCACGATGGGGTTGGTGACGGTGATGTACGCCGCCTGGTCCATGGGCATGTACGTCTCCTTGCCCACGGTCTCGAAGGGCGCGCCGTCGGAGTCCGCGGGCGCGCAGCCCCAGTTGCCGTACTTGACGATGAGGCTCAGGGAGCCGCCTTCGGGGGTGTAGCGGTAGACCGCCACCTCGTCGGGCGAGATGGGCATCTTGTGGTCGCAGCCGTCGTCACCGGCCGTGCCGGAGGCGATCGGCTTGGCCGGCGCGGGCGCCGAGGAGGCGGGCTTGGGGGCCGCGGAGGACGTCGCGCCGCTGCCCGTGCCCTTCGGCTTGGCCGCGGGCTTCGCCCCGGTCGTCGGGGAGCCGCCCCCCGTGCCACTGCCGCCCGCCGTCGCCGTGGCGGTCTTGCCGTCGGCGGGGGCGGCCGTCGAAGTCCCGTCTCCGTTGCAAGCCGTGAGGACCACTGCGAGGACGGCAGCGGAGGCGCTGATCACGGCCGTACGGAGAACGGTGCCGGGTCTGTGCCGGTCGGACTTCGTGGAGGTTGTCATGGCGATCCTGTCTGGTGAGTGGCAGTCGAGGGTGACTGTCTCAGGCACAAACGATTTCCAGCCAATCGCCGGTTGCTGTGGTCACCGAGCCGTTGCCGGGTCGTGACACAGACACACCCCGCTCAGCCGCAGTGACCGTGCCCGTTGCCCAGCGCGCCCTCGATCGCGCCCAGCCAGAGGATGCACTGGCCGCGGGCGTCCAGGTACACGGGACCGGCGTACGTCGTGTAGAAGCCGTTGTCGACGACGGCCGGGGCGCCGCGGCCCGCGTCGATGCCCAGCGTCACGGCCATCGACACCGGTGCGCCGGGCGCGTTGCGGATGGTGACCGCGCAGTTCTTGCCGGTCGACTTGTTGTAGGTGACGTAGACGGTGCCCTTGTCCTCGACGGGTGTGGAGTCGATGACGGTGTAGCCGGTGCCGCAGGCGCCGTTGTAGGCGGCTCCCGCCGTGGTGGCGAGGACGGTGGCGGTGTGGGGCGCCGCGCCTGCCGGAGCGGCCAGGGCGACGGTTCCGCCGAGTGCGGCGGTGGCCAGGACGGCGGCCGTGGTGAGGTGACGTGAGACCTTCATGGTGTTCCCCCGTGGTCGGTGGTCAGGTGCTGCTCGGTCAGGGGTGCTTTCGGCACCCACGAGATGAGACAGGTCGACCTAGGGGGAAGTTGTGGCCGTGTTTGTCACTGTCCTGTCACCGCGTGCGGCCGGGCCCGCCGGGACGCCGTTGCCGGGGTGGCACCAGCACCACCCCCGATTCGGGGCTTGGGCCGACTCCCCAGCGGACGGCCGAGGAGGAGTGTTGCTCCTGCCACGGCGAGTCGAGCCGGCGCAGTCGGCGCGGATGACGAAACGGGAGACATGATGGCGAGTCACACACGGCGGCGACTTCTCAAGGGCGCCGCGGTCGCGGCAGCGGGCAGCGTGGTCGGCAGCGGCCTCGGGCCCGGCTTCTTCTCGACTGTGGCGCAGGCGAGTTCCTCGGCCGGCGGGAGCGGTGCGGTGGGCGCGACCCCCTTCCTGGAAGGGGCCTTCGCGCCGGTCACCGAGGAGTTGACCGCCTTCGACCTCGAGGTCACCGGCCGCATTCCGCGTGACCTGGACGGCCGTTACCTGCGCAACGGCCCGAACGCGCTGGGTCTGGAGGACGTCCGCGCCCACCATTGGATGCTCGGTGACGGGATGGTGCACGGGGTCCGGCTGCGGGGTGGGCGCGCGGAGTGGTACCGCAACCGCTGGGTTCGGTCCTCGCAGGTGACCGCGAAGCTGGGGGAGACCTACCCCGGAAAGGTGCCGCCGGACGACTTCGCGTGCAACACGCACGTGATCCCGTACAAGGGCCGCATTCTGGCGCTGCAGGAGGGCGGGCCGCTGCCGTACGAACTGGACGGCGAGCTGGGCACCGTACGCCCCTACGACTTCCGCTCCACGCTCCAGGGCGCCTTCACCGCGCACACCAAGTACGACGCGGCGGCCGACGAGCTGCACGCGATCGCGTACTACCCCACCTGGGACCATGTGCGGCACATCATGATCGACCGCACCGGCCGGGTGGCGCGGACCACGCGGATCGCCGTCGCGGACGCGCCGATGATGCACGACTTCGCGCTCACCGGGAAGTACGTGGTGATCGTGGACGTGCCGATCACCTTCGACGCCGCGGCCGCGGAGGGGGGCGCGAAGGTGCCGTATGTGTGGAACGACGAACATCCCATGCGCATCGGGCTGTTGCCGCGCGCGGGCGGCACCACGCGCTGGTTCGAGATCCCCCCGGTGTACTACTCGCACACGCTGAACGCCTACGACCAGGGTGACACGGTCGTGGTGGAGTACACCGGGTTCCCCGCGCCGTTCTACGCCGCCGGCCGCGGTATGGGCGGACCGTCCGCGACCGGCGCCCCGACCCTCGACCGGTGGACGATCGACCTGCGCGCGGGCCGGGTCCGAAGCAGTCGGCTGGACGACCGTCCGCAGGAATTCCCCCGTATCAACGAGTCCCTGGTGTCGCGTCGGCACCGCTATGCCTATACCGCGAGCGCGGCCGAGATGTGGCGCGCGTACGAGACCGTCGACGGCGTACCGCCGGACGAGAAGTTCACCAACTGCCTCATCAAACAGGACATGTTGCGAGGTAGTGGGCAGGTGCACCGTTTCCCCGCGGGCGCGGCGGCGAGCGAGCCGGTGTTCGTGCCGCGGCGCGGGGCGCGGGACGAGGACGACGGTTACGTCCTGTCGTACGTGAACGCCCCCGACCGCGGCGCGACCGACCTGGTGATCCTCTCCGCCCAGGACTTCGGCGGCCACCCGCTGGCCCGCATTCACCTGCCGGGCCGGGTACCGCTGGGATTCCACGGCAGTTGGATCCCGGATGCCTAGCGGCTCTGGAGACGCGTCGGCCCCGCGGCGATCCTGATCGGCGCGGGGCCGTGCGTGCCTTGGCCCGCGCCGGGGAGTGTGGCGGCGCGGGCAAGGGCGGGGGTCGGTGTTACTTGGTGAGGGGGGACAGCTTGGGGTCGTTGGCGTAGGCCTCGGCCGCGTTCTTCTTCGTCACGATCACCGGCGGCAGGAGGTAGGCCGGGACGACCTTGTCACCGTTGTTGTACTGCTTGGTGTCGTTGACGGCCGGCTTGTCGCCCTTCTGCAGGGACTTGATCATGTTGATGGTCTCCGCGACGAGCTTGCGGGTGTCCTTGTTGATCGTCGAGTACTGCTCACCGGCCATGATGGACTTGACCGACTCGACCTCGGAGTCCTGGCCGGTGACGACCGGGATCGGCTTCCCGGCGCCCTTCACCGAGGTGAGGATCGCGCGGGCGAGGGTGTCGTTGGGGGAGAGGACCCCGTCGAGGGTCTTCTTGCCGCTGTAGGTCGAGGTCAGCAGGGAGTCCATGCGCTGCTGGGCGTTCTCGGCCTTCCAGCCCTGTGTCGCCGTCTGCTTGATGTCCTTCTGCCCCGAGCCGACAACGATGTCGCCCTTGTCGATCAGGGGCTTGAGAACCTGCATCGCACCGTCGAAGAACACCTTGGAGTTGTTGTCGTCCGGCGAGCCGGAGAACAGCTCGATCGTCCAGGGGCCCTTGGCCTTCTTCGCCTTCATGCCGTCGATCAGGGCCTGGCCCTGGAGCTGGCCGACCTTGAAGTTGTCGAAGGCGATGTAGTAGTCGACGTCCGGGGTGTTGGTGATGAGCCGGTCGTAGGCGATGACGGTGGCGCCCTCCTCCTTGGCCTGCTTCACCTGCGTGGCGAGCTGCGAGGCGTCGGTCGCGCCGATGACGATGACCTTCGCGCCCTTGGTGACCATGGAGGAGATCTGCGCCTGCTGGTCGGCGACCGTGGTCGAGGCGCCCGCGTACTGGACGTCGGCCTTGAAGCCCGCCTTCTTGAGGCCGTTGGTGAACAGGTCACCCGCCAGCACCCAGTTCTCCGAGGTCTTGGCCGGCAGGGCGACGCCGATCAGGGAGTCCTTCGAGAAGCCCTTCCCGTCGCCGCTGCCGCTGCTGGAGGAGCCCTCGCGTTCGTTGGAGCAGGCCGTGCCCAGGGCGAGCAGGGCGGCGGTGCCGACGGCGGCGACGCTTCTGATGACGAGTCTGCGCATGGTGGAGTGGAACCCTTCGTGCGTGTTTGTTGCCGGAGTGTGGTGTGCCGTCGTGCGGCTCAGGTGGTGCGGTTCGGCCGTCGGGCCGTGTGCCGGTGCCGGGTTGTGGCTGGTGTGCGGAGGTGGACCGGACACCCGGCTGTCAGGGGGCCGGGTGTCCGGCCGTTTTTGGGACGTGCGCAGAGCGTTGGAGGAGACGGCTCGATGAGATGAGCGTCCGGTCGCGGCCCGGCGAACGCCCTGTGCGGTCAGCCTGCGATCTTGGCCTTGTCCGCGTCGGAGGCCGCGGCCGGTGGCGCCGCTGTGCCCGCCGGGTCGTCGCGCCTGAAGGGGCGGGTCAGCGTCGCGATGATGGAGAAGCGCCCCTGGCTCTTGTTGTAGACGTCGAAGGCGACGGCGAGCAGAAGGACCAGGCCCTTGATGATCTGGACCATGTCCGAGCCGACGCCCTGCAGTTGCAGACCGTTGTTGAGCAGCGCCATGACCAGACCGCCGACGATCGAACCGCTGACGGTGCCCAGACCACCGGACACCGCCGCTCCGCCGATGAACACGGCGGCGATGGCGTCCAGTTCCCAGCTCAGTCCGTCCTGCGGGCCGGAGGCCGAGGACCGGGCCACGAAGATCATGCCGGCGAGGGCCGCCAGCACCGACATGTTCATCATGACGGCGAAGTTGACCCGCTTGAGCTTCACGCCGGACAGTTCCGCGGCGCGGGCGTTGCCGCCGACCGCGTAGATGTGCCGGCCCCCGATGGTGTTGCGGGTGTAGTGCGAGTACGCCAGGACCAGGACGATCAGGATGATGCCGGAGATCGGCAGGCTGGTGCCGACCCGGCCGCCGGCGAAGCGCAGCGTCGCGAAGACGATGATGCCGATCATGACGGCCAGCCGGACGCCCGTGACCCACAGCGGCGCGAGGTCCGCCTTCATCTCGCGTCGGGTCTGCCGGGCCGTCCACTCCCGCCAGACGACGCCCGCGCAGGCGGCCACGCCGAGCAGCAGGGTCAGGTTGTTGTATCCGGTGTCCGGGCCGACCTCGGGCAGGAAGCCCGCGCCGATCTTGCGGAAGCCCTCGGGCACCGGCACGGTGTCGGCGTTGCCGATGTACTGGTTGGCGCCGCGGAACAGCATCATTCCGGCGAGGGTCACGATGAACGCCGGCACCCCGATGTAGGCGACCCAGAAGCCCTGCCAGGCGCCGATCGCCGCGCCGACGAGCAGGCCGAGGAGGATGGCCAGGGGCCAGGGCAGCGAGTGCTCCTGCATGGCCTTGGCGACGACGATGCCGGTGAACGCGGCGACGGAGCCGACCGACAGGTCGATGTGCCCGGCGACGATCACCATCAGCATCCCGACGGCGAGGATGAGGATGTAGGAGTACTGGCTGACGACGGCGATGAGGTTGCCGGAGGTCAGCGTCAGGCCGTCGGTCCAGATCTGGAACAGCACGACGATGGCCACCAGGGTGGAGATCATGCCGAACTGGCGGGCGTTGGAGGTCGTGCCCCCGAACAGGTTCTTCTGCAGGTCAGATATACGGCTCATGGAGTGGGGCTCTTCTTGGTAGCGGTCATCTGCTTCATCAGGACTTCCGGATCCGCGTCCGCGCGCGCCACCTCACCGGTGATGGCGCCTTCGAACACCGTGTAGATGCGGTCGCACAGGCCGATCAGTTCGGGCAGTTCGGAGGAGATGACGATGACCCCCTTGCCCTGGGCGACGAGCCGCTGGATGATCCCGTAGATCTCGAACTTGGCGCCCACGTCGATGCCGCGGGTCGGCTCGTCGAGGATCAGCAGGTCGGGGTCGGTGAACATCCACTTGGCCAGGACGACCTTCTGCTGGTTGCCGCCGGAGAGCTTGACGACGCCCTCGTCGACGCTGGGCGTCTTGATCCGCAGGCTCTCGCGGTACTCCTCGGCGACGCGGTGCTCGCGCACCGGGTCGATGACACGGCGGCGGGCGATCTTCGACAGCTTGGCGGCCACCATCGAGGCCTTGATGTCGTCCAGCAGGTTGAGGCCGATCGACTTGCGGTCCTCGCTGACATAGGCCAGCCCGTGTCCGATGGCGTCCGAGACGGTCTTGAGCCGGATCTCCTTGCCGTCCTTGAAGACCTGCCCGGCCAGCCAGGTGCCGTAGGAGCGGCCGAACAGGCTCATGGCGAGTTCGGTGCGGCCCGCGCCCATGAGTCCGGCGAAGCCGACGATCTCCCCGCGGCGGACGTTGAACGTCGAGCCCTTGCAGACCATCCGTTCGTCCGAGGTGGGGTGCCTCACCGTCCAGTCGCGGACCTCGAAGAAGACCTCGCCGATGTCGGGCGTGCGGTCGGGGAAGCGGCTGTCGAGCTCGCGGCCGACCATACCCCGCACGATCCGGTCCTCGTTGACGCCGTCGGCCTTGACGTCGAGGCTCTCGATGGTGCGGCCGTCACGCAGGATCGTGATGGTGTCGGCGACCGCCTCGATCTCGTTGAGTTTGTGCGAGATCATGATCGAGGTGATGCCTCGGTCGCGGAAGCCGCGCAGCAGGTCCAGCAGGTGCTGGGAGTCGGCCTCGTTGAGGGCCGCGGTGGGTTCGTCGAGGATCAGCAGTTTGACGTCTTTGGCGAACGCCTTGGCTATCTCGACGAGTTGCTGCTTGCCGACACCGATGTCCTTGATCAGGGTGTCGGGGTCCTCGCGGAGTCCGACCTGCTCCATCAGCTCCAGGGCGCGGCGCTGGGCGCGTTTCCAGTCGATCGCGCCACGGCGGCGTGGCTCGTTGCCGAGGAAGAGGTTCTCGGTGATCGACATGCCGGGCACCAGGGCCAGCTCCTGGTGGATGATCACGATGCCGGCCTGCTCGCTGGCGCGGATGTCGTCGAAGCGGACCTTCTCGCCCCGGTAGACGATGTCGCCGGTGTAACTGCCGTGCGGGTGAACGCCGCTGAGCACCTTCATGAGGGTGGACTTGCCTGCGCCGTTCTCGCCGCAGATCGCGTGGATCTCACCTTCCCGCACGACGAGGTTGACGTCGGCGAGCGCGGTGACACCGGGGAAGGTTTTGGTGATCGACCGCATCTCCAGCAGGTTCGCTGCGCGGGGAGTCATGAACGGCGCTCCTGACCGCCGGGAAGGCGTTCAGGCCTTGCCGAGCCTGCGGGCCTGCGGCATTGCATGGACATCAACTTGCCTCCGATGGCACTGCCCTGTGCCGTCGTGTCCGAGATTTCGTCTGCGGCACCGGACACTAAATCCATTTGTTTTACTAAGTCAATGGGCTGCGGGAGATAGGTTGGAGCGGGGTAACGAGAGAGGACCGCGCGTGCGGCAGGCAGGAACGAACCTTCCGAAGGTCGGGCGATACAACCGGGCCGTCGTCCTGGACCAGATCCAGCTCGCCGACGGCATCAGCCGCGTCGAGATCGCCCAGCACACGGGACTCACCCCGCAGACGGTGTCGGGCATCGTGCGCCGGCTGCTCGACGAGGGCATCGTGCGGGAGGACGGCGCCAGCAGGGTGTCCAGCGGTGGCAAGCCCCGCACCACGCTGCGCATCAACCCCGACGCCGGCAGCGCCGTGGGCCTGCACTTCGACCCCGTGGAACTCAGCTGCACCGTGGTCGACCTGCTCGGCCGCCCGCTGGTCGTCAAGAAGCGCCCCACCCATCCCGGCAACGATCCCGCCCAGGTCGTCAAGGCCATGGCGGAACTCGTCACCGACGTCCTGACCGAGACAGGTGTCGACCAGAACAAGGTCCTGGGACTGGGACTGGCCACCCCCGGCCCGATCGACCCCGGGCAGGGCGCCATCGTGGGCGCGCCCCAGCTCGCCCGCTGGACGCGGGTGCCCGTGCAGCACATGCTGAGCGAGGCGACCGGCCTGCCCGTGACCCTGGACAACGACGCCACCGCCGCCGCGATCGGTGAGCGCTGGTCCGGCGCGGGCAGGGGTGTGGCGGACTTCGCCTACTTCTTCTTCGGCACCGGCGTGGGCGGCGGCCTCATCCTCAACCACCAGGTGTACCGGGGCGGTTCGATGAACGCGGGGGAGTTCGGGCACTCCTCCGTGCTGCCCGACGGCCCGGAGTGCTACTGCGGCAACCGCGGCTGCCTGGAAGGCCTCGTCAACCCGACGGCCATCGTCGCGGAGGTGCACCGCAGACTCAGCGACGGACCCCGCCCGGACACCGCGCTGGCGCGCGCCTTCGCCCAAGACCCCGAGAGCGTGGACCACGCTGCCATCGCCGCGGCCGCGGCAGCCGGCGACCCGGTGGCGGCGGCGGTCATCGACGAGACCGCGGAGCACGTCGCCTCGGTCGCGGTCGACATCGTCAACTTCATCGACGTGGACCTGATCGTCCTGGGAGGACACGGCATCCAGCACGTCGAGTCGCGGTACGTCGAGGTCGTCGCCGCGGCCCTGGCGAGCCGTCCGCTCTCCCGTCACGTGCGGGTCGTCGACGTTGAGGCGTCCTGGCTCGGCACCGACGCGGCGGTCGTGGGCAGCGCCGCACTCGTCCTGCACGCCACGTACTCACCGCAACTGTCCGCACTGCTGGGCACGGGCGTGGTCCCGGGCGGACGGGCTTAGCCCAGGGGCATCGCACCGGGTGGGCTCAGCCGGGGTAGGGATCCATTCCCGGCGTCTCCTTGGCCCGGTGCGCGCCCGCCTTGCAGCCCGCGAACGGACCCGAGGGATCCCGCAGGGAGCTCATGACATGGCCGAGGTGGTCACGGTGCCACGTCGCGGGACCGGTCGCCGGGGCGTCCGGGCCGGTCAGGTCGTGCCAGGCCATCCACAACCCGTACAACTGGGCCACCGCCTCGGGATGCCTCCACCACGACGTGCACCAGGGGGAGGCCGACGTGACCTCCCTGCCGTAGACGGGCAGCAGCAGATGGCGCACCCACAGGGCCAGCCGGTGCAGGGCGTCGTCGTACTCCGAGCCCCCCATGTAGAGGATGAAGGCGGGGACCTGCTGATCCTGGGTCTCCCGTTGCTGCTGTTCCTTGCCTTCGGCCGTCGCGTCTGCAGTCGCTTCTTCGGCCGCTTCCGTTGCTTCCGGCGCGATGGTCATGCGCTCCTCCGTCCGCTCGATCATGGTCGTCGTCGACAACACGACGGCCCGGCACGGCCGTCGGTTCAGCCGGGCCACTGAACCGGCAGGCGTACGAGGCCCGTTGTGCCCGGCAGTCGGCGGCGTCCGGTCGCCCTGCGTGAGGAGCGCACATGCCCGAACGAGATCCGGTGAACGAACCGGAGAACCTCCTGGTCCACTGGTACGGACGTGAACTCAGCGACAACGCCAAGGCCGGGATGCGGGAGATGGCCGCCCGATTTCCCAACTCCAACAAGGAGTTGTGGGTACTTCCCCCGAAGCGCCCGGGGGAGACCGGACAGCAGGAGCAGCAGCGCCTCCTCGCCGGCTACGCGGCGGAGGCACAGAAGCACGGCTACACGGTGAAACACGTCCGCGACGAGACCAGGACCCTCGCGCGCGGCCTCGAACCGAAGTACACCAGCGACACCCTCAACGACATCTTCAGCATGGAGTCGGCCAACGACGGCTACATCACGACCAAGGACCTCGCCTACTACCTGGCGTCCGGCACCAAGACCAGCCTGAACGTGGACCTGTCGCACCACCACATGCGCGACTCCGAGTGGCAGGCGGTCCAGCAGAGCCCCCACTTCTCGCCGCAGGTCGTGGCGCCGGTCGACTTCTCCACCGCCGAACTGAAGATCGTCGACCTCTCCCACGGCCAGGACACCAACATGCGGCACGTCCTGAGCACCGACTTCCTCCCGATGACGCAGCGCTTCGACGAGGCGGACATCCAGCCGGAGTTCACGCGTCACCTCGACGTCTTCGCCATGTACGCGCGCGAAGGCACCCGGGGGCAGGAGTTCGCCAAGGCGGCCGCGGGCCAGTACATCGGCTACCTCGCGCAGATCGCCCAGAACGAGGAGCGCAAGGGCAACGTCACCTTCCGGCAGGGGGACGACCACACCCGGTTCCGGCCCGAGACCGTCAAACTCGTGGAGGACAACCTGCTGGGCGCCAAGTACAACCCCGGTGACGCGCGCCGCAACGACATGATCGGCATGATGAACATCGCCGCCGCCACCGACGCCGTCCACCTCGTCTTCGGCCGGCCCCGGACACCGGACGGCCAGGGCAAGGACTCCATGCCGGTGCTGCGTGTGGACCAGGCGACCTGGGACGCCATCACCGTGCAGGCGTTCGACGTGGACGGCGTCAAGGTGCTCCCGCAGCTGGGCCTGAGCAAGACCTTCCAGGGCAGCTGGCGCAGGGGCGACAGGGACGACGCCCTGGACCTGGGACCCAGCCTCGACGGGGACAAGATCACCCTGGTCCAGGCATCCAACATCGGTGTCGCCCAGGCAGCCGGCGCGGGCATCACCGGGCTCGACAGACCGTCGCGCATCCCCTACGACGTCCAGCGCTCGTCGTCGGCCGGCAACTCGCCCCGGCGCACCCCCAGTCCGCAGAACGCCCTCGACATGGAGCAACTGCGCAGCGAGGTGGCCTCGATGGCCATGCCCAGGACTCCGTCACCGGCGCAGGGCGAGCCCTCCGTACAGGCCGCCGCGGTGGCCAAGCCCACGATGAAGCGGTCGACCACCGGGCCGGCGCGCTGACGGCGCGGCGTCCGTCGGGGAACCCGTCGGCTCGCGCGGGGCCAATGAACCGGAGTCGATGACGGCGTGCACCGCCGGACCGAGGCCGCGGCGCCGGGCAACCAGCTCCGGGGGACCATGGAGCTACCCGGATCTACGAGTGGTTCGAGTCTTCGGTCCGGCGGCGCGAGACCTGCTCTCGTGCGGTGCGCCAGCGCAGACGCGCCTGTTCGAGAACGCTGTCCCACTCCTGGCGGACCTCGTGGTCCGAGGGGCGGTGCCCGGCTCGGATCCGGGCGAGTTCCTCGTGCACCTCCCGTCCCAGGGCTGCCGACGCCACGACGACGACCATCAAGGCGAACAGGGCTGAGATCATCGCGAAGACGGCGCCGACCGCTCCGTACCGTTCGGCGTAGGAGTTGAACAGTCTCGGCAGATAGACGTTCGCTCCCACGGAGTAGAGCGCCGTCAGTGTCGTCGCGATGATCCCGAAGGGGAGCAGTCGCAGCAGGCTGATCCGTTTGGCGGACAGGAGGCGGCCACTCCAGAGGAGGAAGACCGCGGTCACCGGTGTCTCGGCCAGCGCGGCCGCCAGGCCGAGTCGGCCTGTGCCCAGGACCGCCTGGATCCAGCCCGAGACCGCCGCATAGGCGCCGAGGCTCACCATCCACACCAGGTCATTGCGTGTGTTGCGCATACTGAGCGGCTTGAGCTCCCAGCACTGTTCGAACAGACGTTGTGCCGCGCGCGCGAAGCTCAGCGCCGAGATCGTCAGGAACACCACTCCGAGGATGCCTACGCTCGCGTTTGCGCCCTCGGCCTCACCGAGGAGCGCGTTCACTGACTCTGCTCCTTTGCCGGTGAGGCCGTAACGGTTGATGATGCGCTCGGCCGCGTCGTAGTGCACGAAGTTGCTCAGGACGGCGCCCGCGAGGATCGAGAGGGGGATGAGGGCGGTCAGGGCGCTCGATGCGAGGGCCATCGAACGGTCGAATCCCACGATGCGCTGGAAGCGGTTGAGCACGCGCAGGGCGAAAGCCGGACGCAGCCAGAACGTCAGTGTCCTGACAAGGCGCTCGCGCGTGATCTCGCGCCCGCCGACAGCCGGCATGCCGTGCCTAATAGCGCAGGGCCCTGGCGACTTCGGCGCGGACGGGGCCGGAGAGCTTGCGGTTGCTGCGGGCGGTGCCGCTGCCGTCCCTCCCGGCGGCGACGTCGTTGACCGTCACCACAATGGTGTCGAGAAGTTTGCCCGCGTTGTCGTGGAGGCTGACCTGAACCACGAACGACTTCGCTGAGCCCGCGGTGTTGTGCACGGTCACGGGGACGGTGATCCGACCGTCACCGGCCGAGGCCGGGGCGCCGAGGCTCACCTCGTTCTTCGCGTCGATGCCGTTCTTGACCTCGTCCAGGCGGCGCTTGGCCTCCGCCGAGGCCGAAGCGAGCGCGGAAGTTCCCTGGGAGGCCAGGGAGGCCACGGCGGAGGAGGCCGCGGACGCCGCCGAGGAGGCGGCCGAGGCCGCTTTGCTGCGGGCAGGCGACGTCGTTGTCGAGTTGTCGGAGCAACTGGTCACGCCGGCCACAGCACAAGCCATGAGCAGCACAGCCGCAGCGCACCGGTGCTGCTTGGTCTTCCTCAGGCGTCCTGCCATTTCTTCTCCCGTGCTGGACCAGCGGTTACCGACTTCCAGTCAAGGACACGCGGCCGGTGGCCGCATGCCGCACGGGGGTGGGCCAGGACGGTTCACCCGTATGGCACGGCGCGCACCGGCGGGTGAGCGTTCAACGGCCCGAGTCCTGGGGCCCGCCCCTACTGAACCCCTCACCGAGTCTTCCGGCGGGCGGACCGAGCGGGTATCACCCTTCGCGGGTGATACACCGCCGGTGCTTACTGCAGTGATCTTGATGCAGACTGGCACCCTCAGCGGCACGGTCGGAGTTCTGCGGCGGCGTCGGCGGCAAGGCTGACGAGGACCGCCCATACCGGGTCCGGCGGTCGGAGAGGCCGTCCCCTACCGGTGCCTCAAGGTGCGTCGAGGCTCAACTCGGTGCAACCTGCTTCACCAGAATGGCGCGGGTGTACAGCAGGTGGAATCCCCTGCGCTGCACGTTCTGCTGGGACTTGGAGGCCGGTTGGGTGGTGACGACGGCGATGTCGCAGCCGGCGGCTGCTGCGTCGGCCAGCCGGGTTGAGAGCAGGGCGGTCTGCACGCCTCGTCGGCGGTGTGCCGGCGCGGTAGCCGCACCCGTGAGCTGTGCGACGCCGTCCGTGACGCGGAGGCTGCCGCCTCCGGCGACAATGCCGTCGCGCAGGGCGATGTAGTGCACCACGCCGGCCGCGGCGAAGTCCCGTTCGGCGTTCGCAAGCGCCTGACGCGGGAACTCCTCGTGCGAGGGGATGCCCTGGTCGTCGGGGTGTGCGAAACCGTCCGCCACGGCGTCGAGCCATGCGTCGAACTCGTCGTCGCGGCACACCCGGACGTCGATTCCGGGGGGAGTCACCCGCTCGTACGAGTCGTCGAGTGCGAGCCCGAGCACGTTCTCGAACGACGTCAGCCGGTATCCGCGGTCCGTGAGCAGGGCGCCGACCGCGGGGTCGGCCAGATGGGCCACCTCGGCCTGCACGGCAGCGCCGCGATCGGCGAAGCCGCGCTCGATGTCGTCGAGCGCGGCCGCGTCGGGTACGCCGTCGAACCCGAGGCCGGCGATCTTGTTGAAGGGGGAGTCGTCCTCGGCGAACGTGGCCATTCCGCCCGCCACTGGCAGTGCGAACCCGATGTCGTCTCCTCGGCGCAGGCGGGCGGCCTCCGCTGCGGCGCTCATCAGCTGGGCCTCGGCGCGCTCGATGCGCTCCGCCAGGTCGACCGCACAGAAGAGCGGCAACCGATTCATGGCCGACCGTATCGCATGTCCACGCTCATGGTCCGAGGCTAGCGGCGACCTCTGGTGGCTACCTCTTCCCGACCGTGTAGGTCAGGTGGGTCACCCGGGACGACGTGTCCGCCCGGGCCTGGGCCAGCGTGAGTCGGTCGGGGTCCACGCGGTCGAACAGGCGGATGCCGGTGCCGAACAGAACGGGCGCGAGGGTGATCGAGAACTCGTCGATCAGGCCGCCGTCCAGGTACTGCTGGATGATCTCGGCGCCGCCGGCGATGCGGACGTCGCGCTCCCCGGCAGCCTCGCGTGCCTGGTCGAGGGCGCTGGAGATGCCGTCGTCGACGAAGTGGAAGGTGGTGCCGCCCTTCCGCTCCCATGGCTCGCGCCTGGTGTGGGTGACGACGAACACCGGGGTGTGGAACGGTGCCTCCTCCGGCCATGCCAGCTCGCCGGCGTCGAACATCCGCTTGCCCATCACGCTCGCGCCGGTGCGCTCGAACGTCGCCCGTGCGATGTCGTTGTCGAGGCCTTCCTCGCCGCCCTCGCCGAGCTTGAGGTTCTCCCTGAACCACCGCTGCGGGAACAGCCACGCCTGCAGTTCCGACCACTTCGTCATCCAGCGCCGGACCCTGGGGTCGTCACGGCCTTGGGGCGAGAAGACGTCCTCGACGGGCACGGGCTCGGGTGCCATGAAGCCGTCGAGCGACATCGTCACACTGAAGAACACCTTCCCGGCCATCAGCGCACCGTCCCGTCCTGTCCGGTCTCCTGCTCGGTCATGGTTTCGTCGGCGGTCGCGGGCCCGCGGCCGGTGGACCGCTCCCGGGCGACCTGTGCGACGTAGGCCGCCAGGTTGTTCAGCGTCTGTTCGCCGCCTTCGATCGCGTGGTACTTCTCCACCGCCTCGTCGCGGAGTTCCTTGGTGGGGAAGACGGTGTGCATCACGATCCGGGTCTTCTCGCCTGCGCCCTCGAAGGTCAGGACCGACTCGAAGGCGTTGGGGTCGTCGTGGGACTCGCCGTGCAGCAGGGCGATGCGCTGGGGCGGGACGATCTCCCGCCAGGTGATCCACTCCTGGTAGTCGGTGCCGTCCGGTCCGTGCATCACGAAGTCCCACGCCCCGTCGACGCGGAACTCGAAGGACCGCGTCGTGGTCGTGAACCCCTCCGGCCCCCACCACCGTGACAGGTGCTGGACTCGCGTGAACGCTTCGAACACCAGCTCCTGCGGGGCGTCGATCACCCGGGAGATCACGATCTCGCGGTCCGCGGTCGCGCGTGCGGGCTCGCCGTCGTCACTGGTCGTCGCCATCGCGTGGTTCCTCCTGCCTTGCCTGCTTCAGCTCCTGGACGTACTCGTCCAGCCGGTCGAAGCTCTCGTTCCAGAACCGCTCGAAGCCGCCGACCCATTCGTGGACCGGCCGCAGCCCCTGGGCGTCGAGGCCGTACAGCCGCTGCTTGCCCGCCTCGCGGACCCGTACCAACCCGACCTCGCGGAGGACCCGTAGGTGCTTGGACGCCTGTGGCTGGGTCATCCCGAGGTCTCGGGCCAGCTCGGTCACCGGCCGCTCGCCGCCTCGCAGCAGTACCAGGATCTGCCGCCGCTGCGGTTCGGCGATCGCGTTGAACGCGTCCGAGGTCGTCGCCGCTCGTGCCATGACGTCATCGTATGCCCATATGGGAATGTGTCAATGTGTGGTGTGTCGATGCGTGGTGCTTGGAGGGTGCTCATGTCGTGCGAGCAGCCGGTCCGCGACCGTTCGAGTCGGGGCCTTCGTGGCCCCCGCTGTGTCAGTACTGCACTGCGAGTCCGGGCCGGTGGCGCCGCATCGCCTCCACGACCTCCTCGGGCGGCACCGGCAAGGTGTTCGTGGCCATGTTGGCAGGGCCGAAGCCGAGTCGTGCGTTCATCGACGCGGTGCTGCGGACCAGCCTGGGCGCTCGAGTCAGGTAGGCGTCCGGGTCGTGCAGCACCAACTCGATGAACCGCTGCTCGGCGTTGCGCACTCGCTGCTCGCGTATCCGCACGGCGGCGATCTCGTCCCAGCCGAAGCGACCCAGCCGGACATGCTCCACTCCGGCGTCGTCCACCACCAGTTCCGGCCGGTCGCGCAGCAGGCGCTGGATGATGAGCACGGCGCACAACCCGAAGAAGGGCACGGCCGCGGCTCCCGCCAACGTCATCTTGACGGTGCTGTGGGCGACCAGGAAGACGATGCCCAGGGCGACGAAGACTAGAGAGCCGACCAGCATGGCCCATACGCGTGTCTTGGCGAGCGGGTAGACCGTCGGGGGCTGTGGAACGCCGTTTGTGATCACGGGCTGAGACGATAGGACCAAAGTCCTCGTCAGCGGAAGCCTTCTCGGCGGTGTGCGGTGGCGACTGTCTCGAAGCTCATGGAGCCCTCACGCCCCGGGTGGGTGTCCTCCGCGCGCGGCCCAGGACACGAGTGTCTGCCTGTCGCAGGTGGCGGCCTGCCGGCAGATGTCGTCGTAGGCCCTTTCGCCCATGGCGTCTATGAGCGTGCCCTCGCATTCGTCCCGCAGGGATGCCAGTTCCGGTGTGCCCCGTTGGGGATGGCCGACGGTCTCCCACAGGTGGGCCGCCGCACCGAAGGCGTAGGCCGCGGCGTGGTGGTCTCCCGTGTCGGTCAGGGAGATGGCGAGGAGATCCATGATCATGGCGATCCCGAAGGCGTCGCCGATGTGCCGCTTGGCGTCCAGGGCGGCGCGGGCGTGGTCGACAGCGTCCTGGGTGCGCCCTTCCAGGAAGGCGATGAGCGCCAGCTGGTGTTCGGCGTAGGAGCGCGTCCAGTACTCGTCGGACGCCCGGCAGATGTCACGCAGTTCGACGGCCTCCTGCCGGGCGTCCGCCAGGTGCCCGGACCCGGTGAGGGCGAAGACGTGCACCAGGCGGCACATCGCCGCCGCGCCGGTCAGCCGACCGGGGCGGGAGCCGGCGGTCACCGGCTCGACGACCTGCGCCGCCGCGAGCGGGCGGCCCTGCAGGAGGCGCAGCAGGCCGTCCACATAGGCCGCGCGCGCCAGTCCCTCGGCGTCGCGGGCGACCGCGGCGGCGTTGCGGCAGTCGGCGGCCACCAGTTGTGCCGCCTCGTGTTCGCCCTGGAGTGTCAGCGTCAGCCCCAGGCTCCACAACCCCTGTACCCAGATGTCGTCCTGGCCTTCCTCGGTGGCCGTCGCCGTCGCCAGCTCCAGGTACCGACGAGCCTCGTACAGGTAGCCCGAGCAGACCCAGAAGAGGGTGACGTTGCCGATCAGTTCCAGGGCCGCGGCCGGGTCGGTCGCGAGGAAGTGGTCGGCCGCGAGCCGGATGTCGGCGTGCAGGAACTCGAGCCGCTGGTACCAGCCGCGCTGGGCGGGACCGAACCACTCCAGGTGCGCCTGGCGGGTCTGGGCGAGTACGTGCTCGGCGTGACGGCGGGCCAGGTCCTGTTCGCCGTCGAGTTCGTGCAGCCACATCCGGCCGTACTGCCGTACGGAGTCCAGCATCCGGTACGTGCCGCCCCGCTGGACGACGACGGACTTGTCGCACAGAGAGGTGAGGGTGTGTGCGACCCGGCTGGGTGAGAGCGGGCCGCCGCTGGCCACCTGCCAGGCGGTGGTGGCGTCGAAGGAGCCGGGCAGGAACGACAGCCGGGCCCACAGCAGTCTCTCCAACGGGGTGCACAGCTCGTGGCTCCAGCCGATCGTGGTACGCAGGGCGGCGTGCCGTGTCGGGCGGGGAGTGTGCGCGGCCATGGGGGGAAGGTCGACCGCCGCGAGCGGACCTGCGCAGAGTTCTGTCAGCGACATACCGCGTAGTTGCGCGGCGGCCAGTTCCAGCGCCAGCGGCAGACGCTCCAGGTGATCGCACAGGCTCGCGGCCATCTGGTGGTCGCTCTCGTCCTTGAGCGGGCTGCCCGCCGCCGCGGCACGGTCGGCGAACAGCGCGACCGCGTCTTGTGCGGAGGAGAGGGGTGCGATCTCGACGACCGTCTCGCCCTGTACCCTCAGCGGTTCTCTGCTGGTGGCCAGGATCCTCAGGTTCGGGCAGGCCGTCAGGAGGTCGCCGGTCAGTTCGCGGCACTCGGCCGGCAGGTGTTCGCAGGAGTCGAGGACCAGCAGTATGGGGTGGTCGCCGATCCAGGCGCAGATCGCCTCCGTCGGCAGCCGCGGTGTGTGGTCGGACAGTCCCAGCGCATCCGCGACGGTGGCCGCCAGGAGCTGCGGATTGAGCAGGGGCGACAGGTCCGCCCAGGCCACGTCCCGTTCGGTGTGCGGCTGTCGGCGGGAGGTGACGCGCGCGGCGAGCCGGGTTTTGCCGACTCCGCCCGTACCCGTCAGCGTCACCAGCCGGCTGCGGCTCATCGTCGTGCCGATCAGATCGAGTTCCTCCGACCGGCCGATGAAAGAGGTCTCGTCGTCCCAGAGCATCCACACCATGGCGCCACTGTTTCAGCCGTTCTGACGTGTTATCAGCAGATCAGGCATTAGTACGTGGGCCATGTCCGGAGCTCGTAGCATGGAACGGCCCGTGCCGGAGGTCTCTTACGGGCGCAACGTCGGGGCGGCCTCGTCGGCGAGCGGATCCAGGCGGCGCCGAACATGGGTCTGCCCGAGGTGTTCGAAACCGCCGTACGACCCCGGTTCACGGGGGACGTCGTCCGTGTGGGGAAGACCGGTGATGTGCTGAACCGCCCCGACGGCACGGGGGACGGGCCGTCGGGGCGGTGCTCAGGGAGAGTCGCGACGCGAGGTCAGGCGGATGCTCCCACCGTGACGTCGGGCGAACCGTCCGGCCGCACCTCGCCGTCCTGGTCGACGTCCGGCGGGATCGTCGACAGGGCGCTGGAGTGCAGGTCCTTCGTCCGCAGCATGGTGAATCCGATGATCGCGGCGATGAACCCGAGGATCGCGCTGAGCGTCATCGCGCCGTGGAAGGCGTTCATGAACGCGTCCTGACCTGTGGCCAGCACCTTGTCGCGCAAGGGGCCGGCCGCCTGGGCGACCGTGTCGAGGCCACCGGCGCTGATGCCGTGTGCGGCACTCTCGGCCGCGTCGCCGCCCATCTGCTTCCCGACCGCGGAGTCCTTGAAGTCGCTGGCCACGCTGTGCTGGAAGTACGCGCCGACACCGGCGATGCCGACCGCGATGCCGACCTGCTGGAACGTCTCGTTGATGCCGGATGCCACGCCGGACTTGGCCGGCTCGGTGACGCCGATGGCCAGCGCGGCCCGGGCCGGGTTGAAGGCGCCCATACCGATACCGGCGATGATCAGAGCCGGGAGGAGGACGGTCCAGGAGGAGTCGGCCTCGGTCAGGTTCAGGAAGAGGATGCCGATGGCCATGACGAGCGTGGAGCCGCCGAGCAGGACGCGGAAGGGGACCTTGCCGATGAGGCCGCCGCCGAGCGCACCGGCCACGAACATCGCGCCCGTCAGCGGCAGGAACCGCAGACCGGTGCCCCAGGCGTCCACGTGCAGCATGTTCTCGAGGTAGCTGGTCTCGAAGAACACCGAAGGCAGGGCGCCGGCGTTGCCGATCATGGCGACGAGGCTGATGCCGACGAAGGTGGGACTGCGGAAGAAGGCCGGGTCGATCAACGCGCGTTCGCCCAGGCGGCGTTCGATCACGACGAAGAAGAGCAGGAAGACGGCGCTCAGCGCGTAGAGACCCAGCGTGACGCCGCTGGTCCAGCCCTCCACCGGGCCGCGGATCGTGGCGTAGACGAGCGCGCCGAGCGCGATGCTGAAGGTCGCCAGGCCACTCCAGTCGGTGGGGTGGGCCTTCGGGTTGAGCGACTCGCGCACCCGCAGGGCGCCGATCAGCAGGGCGATCACGCCGACCGGGACGTTGATGTAGAAGATCCAGCGCCAGGACAGCGCGTTGATCAGCGAGCCGCCGATCAGCGGGCCGGTGGCGACGGCGAGGCCCACGGCGGCACCGAAGGCGGTGAAGGCGGTCGCGCGTTCCCTGCCGTGGAACTCGTGGCTGAGCATGGCCGGGCCGACGGCGAACATGATCGCCGCGCCGACGCCCTGGATGGCCCTGAACCAGCTCAGCGCCCCTGCGCCGTCGGCGAGGCCGCAGGCCAGGGAGGCGGCGGTGAAGATCGCGAAGCCGACCTGGAAGAGCTTCTTACGGCCGATGCGGTCGGCGAGGGAGCCGGCGGCGACCAGGAAGATCGCGAGCGTGAGGGCATAGGCGTCGAAGACCCACTGGAGGTCGGAGAAGCTGCTGCCCAGGGACTCGTGGATCTGGGGAAGAGCGATGGCGACCACGCTCAGGTCGAGCATCAGCATGAACGAGCCCAACGCGACGATTCCGAGTGTCCACCACCTCGTGGGCGATGGCGCGCGTTCTGCAGGCATGCGACAACCTTCCAATCAAGCGGATCTATCGGATCTCTAGATGATGGAAATCTAGATGATTGGATCCTCCGTCGTCAATGATCCATGCGATCGCGGTCCGGCGTGTGCGACTCGTCACCCTGTGTGACCAAGGATGGATGTAGAAAAGGGCGTCGGACGAGGTGTCCGACGCCCGGAGGGGTGCTTCAGTGGGAGGGGGCGTCTCAGTCGGAGCAGACGGATGCGGGCCAGCGGCCGGCCAGAAGCCTGCCGAGCATCCCGCGCAGCGCCTCGCGTTCGCTCTCCTCCAGGGTGCCGAAGAACGAGGACTCGACCTCGGTGGCGATCCGGTCGGCCGTCGCCAGTGCCTCCCGGCCGGAGTCGGTGAGGATCAGGTTGTAGCGGCGGCGGTCGGTGGGGTTGCGTCGGCGCTCGACGTGCTGATTGCGCTCCATCTCGTCGATCACGGTGACCACGGTGGTCGGGTCCAGGTTCAGCAGGCGGCTGAGGTCCTGCTGGGACAGTTCCGGGCCACCGGAGAGGGCGGCCAGGACGAAGAAGTAGCGGATGCGCATGCCGACCGCGCCGAGTGCCTTCTCGACGTCCTCGACCAGGACCAGGCCGGCCTTGTGGAGCAGGTATCCCGGGCGTTCGGCGATGGGGAAGTCCTTCCGGGGGGACAGCTGCACCTCGGACGGCTCGGCGTTAGCGCTGCGCACCATGACCCGGTTCCCTTCGATCGTCCAGAATCTCCACCATCGAAGATAACAATGTTTCCCGGGTGAGTAACCAGGCGGGTTTCGGCGCCGGGTGACCCCTCGGTCCGGCCCCGAGCTGCGAAGGGGTGTGTGTGGGTCGCCGCGGGCTCGCTGAAGTCGACGGGTCGGCGCCGGCGACCGAACGCCCCCGGCGCCGCCGGCTCCCCATCCGTCTTCGAAGGGCTCGTCGTCTCGGCAGACCGGGCGCGCCGGACCTGGGCCCCAGCTGTCCATTCACGTGCGCTGGAATTCATTAGTCCGTAACATTCCGCTACGACTCGCCGACAAAGTGGCGAGATTTCTGGCGGAATTGTGTGGTCCGCATAGAGGATGCGGAACTAGGTATTCACTAGTGACGTGCCAGGTCATGCATGAATCCGCAGCTGCAGAATCGTTCACTCGATCCGAAGATCGAGAATAGGCGCGTGATCCGGGTCACGTGGCACGAAGTGACGCACCTGCTACGCTTTCACTGTGCCTGGCCAAAACATCACTTAATGTGGTCGAGAGGCGCATCGCGAGGAATCGATATTCGAGCCGGCGTCGCATGGGGGAACCAAGAAGCCGACGGCGGTTGCGGAATCGATCAGACCAGCTTCAGCAAGGCACGCCGATGAGGAGCTAGCCGGGGGTGGCTGTGTCTCCTGATTCGCGTCAAAACGGGGAGATTCACATGACGGTTCATCTGCAGTTCGGCTGCTGTCGCAGACGACGCTGACGATCGGGGACGCACGCCCATTCGTGCTGCTCACACAGGGCAGGTCGATGCTGTCGGCCTCTGCCCTGCCATGCCCGATCATAGCTCTGACATGCCTTGATCTGTCTTGAGTGCTGCGGCACGCCTGACCCTGGCACGTCTTTTTCCGATGCGCCGCGTCGCGTAGCTACGCGCGTAAACGAGGCGCGTCACCATACGCGCACTCCTGTTTCCGATTTGCCGTGATGCGGCGAGCGCGCTTTCGCGTGCACGCCTGTCCCGGCATGGATTCCTTCTGTCACGCCTGGAATGGAAAGCGTTCTATGACTCAGTTAGGCACCGAGAAACCGCCCGTCACTTCCGCTGCTCTCGCCGAGGCCTTCGAGGACTGGCTCGGAGACCCGGAAGTGGAATCGAATTCGATCTCCTTTGCCGGAGCTCTCGAACTGGATGAGCGGGACGAACTGCCTACCGCCGGAATCACCCGTGTGCGTGGTTTCGGATTCAACCGATATTTCGTTCCGGAGTGGCTCGGTGGGGATCTCCGAGCCGCCGAGGACATCCTCATGCTCACCCGCGTGATAGCCCGCCGGGACATGAATGTCGCCGTGAGCGAAAGCACCCAGGTATGGATGATGCTCGCCTGGATCGGCGGCACCGCCGAACAGCAGGCCAAGCACGCCGCCACCGTCCTGCACGGGGGAGTCGTCCCGTGCCTGGCCTACTCGGAACCGGAGCACGGCGCGGACCTGGCGGCCAACCGTTTCCTGGCCGTCCCGGACGGCGGACACTACGTCCTGTCCGGCGAGAAGTGGCCGATCAACCGGGGACGCACATCCACCCACGTCGTCGTCCTCGGCACCACCGGTGACGACACCACACCCGCCAAGCGCCTGCAGTCCATGTTCCTCGTGGACCGGTCGCAGGTGCTCTCCGGCACGGTGACCGGCGTCCCCCGCGTCCCCACCCACGGTCTGCGCGGCTGCGACATCAGCGGGGTCGCCTTCGACGACGCCCGGGTGGACGCCTCCGCCCGGCTCGGCGCCGAGGGCGAGGGGCTCGAACTCGCCCTGCGGGGGCTGCTGATCACCCGCACGTTCTGCACCGGCCTCTCCCTCGGGACCGGTGACACCATGCTCCGCACGGTGGCCGGCTTCCTCTCCGACCGGATCCTCTACGACGGCCCGGCGAGCGAGATCCCCTACGTCTCGGAGTCCCTCGCCAACGCCTACCTCAGCCTGCTGGTGGCGGAGTGCGAGAGCCTCGTCGCGATGCGCGGACTGCACCTGTACACCGAGCAGTTCAGCATCTGGGGCAATCTCACCAAGGTGCAGGTGGCCCGGATGGTGGACTTCAACACCAAGGTGCTCGCCCGCACGCTGGGCGCCCGGTACTTCATGCGCGCCCCCGAACACGTGGGGACGTTCCAGAAGATGCTCCGCGACGGCGCCGTCGTCTCGGTCTTCGACGGCAGCGAGCCGGTCTGTCTGGACAGCATCGCGCTTCAACTGCCCGCCCTGGTCAAGGCGCACGGCCACGACCGGGACGAGGACTGGCGTGCGCTGTACGACCTCGGGGCCGAACTGCCGGCCTTCGAGCCGCACCGGGTGAGCGTGTTCGGCCGCGGCCGCGACGCCACCTTCGCCAGCCTCCCGGCCCTGATCGACCGCCTCGCCGCACTGGAGCCGTCGGCCGGCTGCGACGAGCACCGTCTCGCGGCCCTGCGCGCCCAGGCCGAGCACCTCCGGCAGGAGCTCGACACCCTCCTCGCGCGAGTCACCGAGATCCGGCGCTCACCAGCCGTACAGAACGCGGCCATTCGGCCCCCCGAGACCGGCAAGACCACTCCGCCCACCCTGCTCCGCGTCGCCGAGGAACTCAGCGACCTGCACGCCAAGATCGCCGCGCTCGGGATCTGGCTGTTCAACCGCGACCAAGTAGACGCGTTCTTCGCCGACGGCGCCTGGCTGGAGGCCGCACTGACCCGCCGCAAGGTCCGCGAGTACGGAACCGGAGACCTCGACCCGGCGACCGCCCGGGCCCTCGTCGACCGGATGGACGCCCAGCGCACCGGCCACGAGTTCTTCTCCCTGCGCACCGTGCGCCTGGCGGCCCCGGGCGCCCGCGAAGCCACCACCGCCTGAGACCAACGACTTTCGAACCCATCGGAAAGGGTGACGACCTGCAATGAGCACCACACACACCGATCTGACGCTGGACGACGTCCGGAACATCCTCATCAAGGCGGTGGCCGCCGAAGCCGGTGTCGCTCCCGTCGAACTGGAGACCGACCAGCCCTTCACCGCCTACGGCCTCGACTCGATGGCGGCGCTCTCCGTCGGCATGGAGATCGAGGACGCCCTGGGCCTCACCGACCCGCCGGTGGACCTGCTCTGGGACCACCCCACCGTGGACAGCCTGGCCGAGGCCCTGTGGCAGCTGATGAACGGTGAGCCGCTCGCCGAGGCGACGGACGGACGGCGATGACCGAGCAGACAACGACACGCACCTACCCCGTCAACGCGCAGCAGGCCGGCCTCTGGTTCATCCACGAGACCGATCCGCAGTGCTCGGCTTACCACATCGTGTTCGGCGCCGAGGTCACCGCCGACCCGGAACTGGGGCTGAAGGTCCGAGGCATCCTCGACGACCTGACGCGTGAGCACGAGGCCCTGCGGGTCGGTCTGCGGGGCGGCCCTGACGGCCCCGTGCAGTTCACCCTGCAGACGGTGCCCCTCGTCATCCGGCACACCGACGTCCGGGGCCTGGCCCCGGACGCCCTGCGCGACCGCGTCCGCACCGACAGCCGGGAGCCCTTCGACCTGTCGCGGCCGCCGCTGTGGCGCGTTCACCTGTACCGCACCGCCGAACGCACCTGGGTGTTCACGGCCGTCGTGCACCACATCGTCGCCGACTTCTGGTCGCTCGCTCTGCTGCTGTCCGAGGTGCGCAGCCGCCTCGAGGGCACGCCGAACCGGTTCACGCTCAACGGCGGCGCCTTCGCCTCCTACGCCGAGCAGCAGCAGGCATTCCTCACCACCGACAAGGCCCGCGCCCTGCTCGACGCCGAGACCGAGCGGCTGGCGGACGTACCGCCGGGCCTGGACCTGTACGGTGACCGGCCCCGGCCGCCCGCGCCTTCCTACGACGGCGGCTCCGCGCCCTTCGCCCTCTCGGCCGAGGCCACCGAAGCGGTACGGCGCCTCGCCCGCGAGACGTCGTCGACGCCGTACACCGTCCTGCTGTCCGCCTACTTCGTGCTGCTGAGCCGGCTCAGCGGACAGGACGACATCCTGGTCGGCACGCCGACCTCGGGACGGTTGCAGCGCCAGTTCCGCGACGCGCTCGGCAACTTCGTCAACACGGTCGTCGTACGCGGTGAGGTCGACGAGGAGTCGACGTACCGTCAGTTGCTGACGTCGACCCGCGAACGGGTGCTGCAGGCTACCCGGGCGCAGGAACTGCCCTTCCCCTGGCTGGTGCGGGAACTGGCACCGCCGCGGGACCCGAGCCGGACGCCGCTGTACCAGGCGGGCTTCGCCTGGGACCGGCTGCCGTTCCTGCACGACATGGACGCGTTCTTCCTGCTGGATCCGGAGCCCGGCGCCCAACTCGACATCGCCGGCGCCACCTTGCGGCCGTATCCGCTGCCGCAGCAGGAGGGGCAGACCGATCTGTGGATCGAGATGGGCGCGGAGCGGGCGGGCGCCTACGCGGGTGTCCTGCGCTACAACACCGACATCTTCGAGGCGGGCACCGCCCGTGAGCTGGCCGACGCCTTCGTCACCACGGTGCAGACCCTGGTCGCCCACCCGGACGACGCTCTGCGCACCGTCGTCCGTGGGGACGACCGGCAGCGCGCGCGGCTCGCCGAGTGGGGCAGCGGTCCCGAACGCGAGGTGGCCGAGGCCACGTTGGGGCAGCGCTTCCGCCGGCAGGCCGAGCGAACGCCCGACGCGACCGCGCTGGTGGCCGACGGCGTGGAGTGGAGCTACGCCCGGCTGCTGACGGCCGTCGAGGAGACCGCGGCGGCGGTACGTGCCGCCGGGGTCACCGTGGGGGACCGCGTCGCGGTGATGGTGGAGCGCGGCGCACCGCTGGTGGCAGCCCTCCTGGGCGTCCTGGAATCCGGCGCGGCATACGTGCCGCTGGACCCCAAGCTGCCCGCCGAGCGGCTGGCGTACATGGCCGAGGACTCCCGCGCACGGCTCCTGCTCAGCCAGCGGAGCCTGAGTGAGAGCCACCTGCCGGGCCTTCCGGTGCTGAACCTGGAGGACCTGGGCAGCGGCGGCGCGTCCGCGGCGGAGCCCGTCGCGGGTCCCGCCGACCTCGCCTACATCCTCTACACCTCCGGGTCCACCGGCCGCCCCAAGGGCGTGGCGATCCCGCACCACGCGCTGATGAACCTGCTTCTCGCCATGCGCGAGGACACCGGATTCTCCGCGGCCGACAGTCTGCTCGCCGTCACCACGATCTCCTTCGACATCGCCGGTCTGGAGCTGTTCCTGCCCCTCGTCGCCGGCGGACAGGTCATCGTGTGCGACAGCGGGACGGCTTCCGACGGTGCCTCGCTCGCGGCGCGCATCGAGGCGTCCGGGGCCACCTGGATGCAGGCGACCCCCACCTCCTGGCGCATGCTGCGCGACGCCGGCTGGACCGGTGCCGAACGGCTGAACGTCCTGTGCGGCGGGGAGGAACTCCCTCTGGAACTGGCCGAGTTCCTGCACGGCCGGGTGGCGAGCCTGCGCAACGTGTACGGGCCGACCGAGACGACGATCTGGTCCACCTCCGGCCTGGTCGAACCCACGGCCGGCATCGACATCGGCACACCGATCGCCAACACGCAGCTGTACGTCCTCGACCCGCAGGGGCGTGCCGTCGAGCCGAGCTTCCCCGGTGAGCTGTGGATCGGCGGTGACGGTCTCGCCGCCTGCTACTGGGACCGGCCGGAGCTGACGGCGGAGCGGTTCGTGAGCGGACTGCCGGCCGCCCCCGAGCGGCGCCTGTACCGCACCGGCGACCGCGCCCGCTGGACCAGCGACGGGCGGCTGCTGCACCACGGCCGGCTGGACAACCAGGTCAAGCTGCGCGGCTACCGCATCGAACTCGGTGAGGTCGAGTCCGTCCTCGAAGCGATCGACGGAGTGTCCACGGCGGTCGTGGTGGTGCGCGGCGACCGGCTCGTCGCCTATCTGGTGGCGGAACCCGGCGCAGAGCTGCGGACGGCGGACATCAGGTCGGCGGCCGCGGTGGCGCTGCCGCCGTACATGGTGCCCGGGATCGTGGTGGTCCTGGACGAGCTGCCGCTGACGGCGAACAAGAAGATCGACCGCAACCGGCTGCCGGAACCCGTGGTCACCTCGGACGCCGGCTTCGAGAAGCCGCGGGACGCCACCGAGATCACGCTGGTCCGGATGTGGACGGAGATCCTGGGCATCCCCCAGGTCGGCATCCACGACGACTTCTTCGACGTGGGCGGTCACTCCCTGCTCGCCGTACGGCTCAGCGCGGCCATCCGCGCCGAGTGGGACGTGGACATCCCGATCTCCGTGATGCTGCGCCAGGGCACCGTCGCCGAGCTGGCCACCATCGTGCGACGCGGCGGCCAGGAGTCCTCGCGCACCCCGGTCGTCACGCTGCGCGAGGGAGAGCCGGGGACCCGGCCGGTGTTCCTGTTCCACCCCTTCGGCGGCACCGTCTTCTGCTACGTCGAACTGACCCGGCACCTGCCGGACGGCCGACCGGTCCTGGCGATCGAGGCACCCGGCATCCAGAACGAGGGCGAGGCCGAGATCAGCGTGGAGGCGATGGCCACCCGCTACCTGGAGCACGTCCGCGAGACCCAGCCCAACGGGCCCTACGCGATCGGTGGTTGGTGCTTCGGCGGAGTGATCGCCTACGAGGTCGCCGGGCAACTGCGCGCGGCGGGCGAGGAGATCGAGCTGCTCTTCGGCATCGACAGCCGGGCCCCGATCGAGGAGAACGTCCCCGAGTCGGCGGACGACGCGACACTGCTGTCCTGGTTCGCCCGGGACCTCGCCGTGCCCGCCGGGAAGACACTCGACATCCCGGCGGAGGACCTGCGGGCGCTCGGCGGCGACGCCGCGTTCGACCACATCCTGGAGCGAGCCGCCGCCATCGGCGTCCTGGCCCAGGACGCCGACCGCGCCCAGATCCTGCGCTACTTCGAGGCCTACCTCGCCAACGGCATCGCCCTGCAGACCTACCTGCCCGAACCGAACGCGCTGGACCTGGTGCTGCTGCGCGCGGCCGACGAGCCGGCCGACTACGGGCCCAAGCTCGGCTGGGAGGCACTGATCGAGGGCTCCCTGCACGTCGTCGACGTGTCCGGCGACCACAACTCGGTGATGTACCCGCCGCACGCGGAGGTCGCCGCCCAGGCGATCGCCCCGCACCTGGCACCGGCGGCCGGCCCGGACCCGACACCCGTTCCGCTTACCGCGACCGATCTGGAAGGAGACCGTCGTGACGGTCACCGCTGAGTACGCGTTCCACCTGCCCGCCACCCCGAAAGAGGCGTTCGAGCTGATCTCGGACCCGGCGCAGGACCCTGTGTGGCAGGCGGCCTGCGTCGACGTGAAGCTGCTCAACGGCGAGCCGCGCCCGGGTGGCCGTTACGAGATCACCTTCCAGCTGATCGGCAAGCGCATGGAGTTCACCGTCGAGATCGACGAGTTCGTGCCGGGCCGACGCTCGAAGTTCCACACCCTCGACGGGCCGTTCGGCTACGTCGGCACCTACGACTACGCCGAGAACACCGACGGCACCACCACCGTGCACTGGACGTTCGAGGTGGAGCCCGGGGACTACTTCGGAATCATGCCGAAGTCCCTGCTCAGGAAGGTCCTCGTCAACTCGGTGAAGAAGGACTCCGCAAAGCTCGCCACGACGCTCGGCCAGGAGGCACGAAACCGATGAACACCCATCAGCAGGACAACACACCGAAGGTCGTCGTCACCGGCCTGGGAGAGACCACACCGCTCGGCGGTGACGTCGCCGACACCTGGGACGCGATGCTGCGCGGTGACAGCGGCATAGCGCTGCTGGACGGAGAGCCCTGGACGAAGGACATGCCGCCCGTGCTGGGCGGCCGGGTCAAGGTGGAGCCCGGGCTGCGCCTCGAGCACCAGCAGCGCCGGCGGCTGAGCCGCAGCGCCCAACTCGCCGTGACGGCCGCCGCCGAGGCATGGGCCGACGCCGGACTCGACGGGGCGGCCGTCGTCCCGCACCGGGTGGCCGTGGTCGTCTCGACCGCGCTCGGCGACATGACCGCGATCATCGACGGCTGGGAGGCCCTGAAGACCCGAGGCTGGCGGCGGGTGCCGCCGATGACCGTGCCGATGGCGATGGGCAACGGCTCCGCCGCGGCGGTCGCCCTGCTGGTCGACGCCCGTCTCGGCGTGCACGCCACCGTCAACGCCTGCTCGTCGGGCACCCAGGCGCTCGTGACGGCCGCCGAGCTGATCCGCAGCGGGGAGGCGGACGTCGTCGTCGCGGGCGGCGCCGAGGCACCCCTGCATCCCATGGTGCTGTCCTCGTTCGCGGCCATGCGCGCGCTGTCCCAGCGCATCGACGACCCCGCTGCGGCCTGCCGGCCCTACGACGCGCAGCGCGACGGCATGGTTCTCGGCGAGGGCGCCGGCATCCTCGTACTGGAGTCCGAGCGGCACGCCCGAGAGCGCGGCGCCCGGATCTACGCGGAACTCGCCGGGGTGGGAATCTCCTCGGACGCCTACCACATGGTGCAGCCGGAACCGAACGGGACCGGTTCGGTGGCGGCGATCCGGGCCTCGCTGAAGGACGCGGGCGTCACCCCCGCTGACGTCACGCACTTCAACGCCAACGGCACGGCGACCTTACCCGGTGACGCCGCCGAGGCACGCGCGGTGCGGACCGTGTTCGGCGACGCCGGTCAGGGCCCCGCCCTCACCGCGAACAAGTCGATGACCGGGCACAGCCTCGGGGCCGCGGGCGCCATCGAGTCCATCACGACGATCCTCGCCCTGCACCACGGACTGGTGCCGCCCACCCGTAACTTCACCCACCCCGACGACGATCTCTCCGTCGACGTGGTGCACGGGGCCCCGCTGAAGCTGGGGGACGACCAGGTCGTCGCGGTGAAGAACTCCGCCGGGTTCGGCGGTCACAACGTGGCGCTGACGTTCCGCGGCGTCATCACCCCCGAGTCGCTGTCCGGGACGGGAATCTGACATGTCGCTCGCTGTCGAGACGGCCGCTGCGCCCGCCGGGACGACCCGCACCGGCCATGGGCACGCGTCCCTCGTGGTCCGGGGCAAGGATCGTCCGGGCATCGTCGCGGCCGTCGGATCGGTGCTGGGCGAGCACGGGGCGAACATCGTCTCCCTCGACCAGTACTCGGACAATCCGCAGGGCGGGGCGTTCTTCCAGCGCACGGTGTTCGGCCTCGACCACCTGCGGGCCGTGCTGCCCGCGGTGGAGGAGGACCTGCGCGGTCGGCTCGCCGGGGGCTTCGAGCTGGAGTTCACGTTGCGGGACCTGTCGGTGCCGAAACGGGTGGCGGTCTTCGCCTCCAAGTCCGACCACTGTCTGCTGGACCTGCTGTGGCGGCACCGGCGAGGACAGCTGCCCGTGACCGTCTCCATGGTGATCTCCAACCATCCGGACACCGCCGAGGAGGTCCGCTCCTTCGGAATACCGTTCTTCCACGTCCCCTCCGCGGGCCCGGACAAGTCCGCCGCGGAGGCCGAGCATCTACGGCTGCTCGAGGGCAACGTCGACTTCGTGGTGCTGGCCCGCTACATGCGGATCCTGTCGGCGGAGTTCATCGAGCGGCTCGGGGTGCCCATCATCAACATCCACCACTCCTTTCTGCCCGCTTTCATCGGCGCCGGCCCCTACGCCAGGGCCAAGGAACGCGGCGTGAAACTGGTCGGCGCCACCGCCCACTACGTGACGGAACAGCTCGACGAGGGCCCGATCATCGAGCAGGACGTGGTCCGGGTGAGCCATGCCGACACCGCCGCCGATCTCCAGCGGCGCGGCGCGGACGTGGAACGGGCCGTGCTCACGCGCGCGGTGCAGTGGCACAGCGAGGACCGGGTGATCCGGCACGGCAACCACACGATCGTCTTCGCGTGACCAACGCGACCACGGACGCGACCGGGCATGAGCGGGCAGGACGGGCTCGGACATGGCGGGCAGGACAGGTTCGGACAAGCGGTGCGGACCGGTCTGCCGCCCGCGCCGACCTGCAGGCCGGCCGCCGGAATAAGGCAGACACGGAAAGGAGCAGCGGATGAGCCGGGACAGCCGGGACGAGGGGGTGCTCGTGACGGGGCTGGGCGCCCTGACACCACTGGGCGGGAGCGCGGCCGAGTCGTGGCAGGGCCTGCTCCAGCAACGCTCGGGCATACGAAGCCTGCCGGCGGACTGGCCGGAGGACCCTCCGGTGCGGATCGCCGGCACGGTGACCGCCGACCCAGTGGAGGTGCTCGGCCGGGTGCACGCCCGCAGACTCGACCGGGGCGAGCAACTGGCTGTGGCGGCCGCCCGCGAGGCGTTCCGGGACGCGGGGGAGCCCTCGGTGGAACCTGAACGGTTGGCGGTGGTCGTCGGCACCGGCATCGGAGGCGTGTTGAGCGCCCTCGGGCAGGACGACCTGTACGAGCGGTCGGGGACGCGAAAACTGTCCTCGTACGCGGTGCCGATGCTGATGCCGAACGGGCCCGCCGCCTGGGTCAGCATGGACCTGGGGGCGCGGGCCGGGGCGCGCGCACCGGTCAGCGCCTGCGCCGCGGGGGCCGAGTCGCTGGCCCTGGGGTTGGACCTGATCAGGCTGGGGCGCGCCGACGTGGTGGTCGCCGGGGGGACCGAGGCGTGCCTGCACCCGTTCATGGTGGCCGCGTTCACACAGATGAAGGCGCTGTCCCAGCAGGGCGGGGATCCGGAGGCGGTCTCCCGGCCTTTCGACGCGAACCGTTCCGGCTTCGTCATGGCCGAGGGCGCCGCGGTCGTGGTCCTGGAGCGGGCCGGGTTCGCCCGTGCCCGAGGGGCCCGCGTCTACGGCACGCTGGCGGGCGCTGCCGTCACCTCCAGCGCCCGGCACATATCCGCGTCCGACAGCGAGGGCCAGGTGCTGGCGATGCGGGCGGCACTGCGGGACGCGGGCCTGGAACCGGACGACATCGGGCATGTGCACGCGCACGCCACCTCCACCCCCGGCGGCGACCTCGCCGAGGCCGAGGCGGTGGCCAAGGCGATCGGCGTGCACCCGGCGGTGACGGCAACGAAATCGATGACCGGTCACATGCTCGGCGCCTCGGGGGCGTTCGGAGCGATGTCCGCGCTCCTGGCACTGCACCACGGGGTGGTCCCGGCCACCCTCAACCTGGACGAGCCCGATCCGCGCGTCGGTTTGGACGTGGTCGCCGGGCACAACCGCACGGTCGACCTGGACGCGGCCCTGGCCAACTCCTTCGGATTCGGGGGACACAACGTCAGCCTGGTGCTGACGCGCACGGCATGACACAGCGGTGACAACGGGGGAGAGCAGCAACATGACGACGATCGGTGTACTGGGCACAGGCGGCATCGCCGACGCGCTCGCGACGATGTTCGACCGGGCCGGCCACGAGGTGCGGATCGGGCAGGGGAGGGAGGTCGTCGCGGAGTCGGCCGTGGTGATCCCCGCCGCACTCGGGGTGCAGGGCGCGGTACAGCGGCTCAGGCCCTGGCGGCCCTCGCTGCGCGGGAAGATCCTGGTGGACATCACCAACCCGTTCACGGGCGGCCACCTCGACTTCGTGGGGCCCTGGGCGGCGGGCGGCGCGCAGGACCTCGCGCGGGCCTTCCCCGAGGCCCGCCTGGTGGGCGCGTTCAAGAACGTGTGGTGGGAGACGTTCGACGGGGGACCCGACGCGATGGCCCCGGTCATCCGAGTGATCTCGGACGACGAGGAGGCCAAGGAGACCTTCCTGCACCTGTGCGGCCCCACCCCGTTCAGCTTCGTCGACGCGGGCGGCCTCGCCCAGGCCCGTCGGGTGGAACGGATGGCGCTGTCGGGGGCGGGGGCGTCGGGCGTCTTCGTGACGGACGCGGTGGGGGCGTGACGGCTTCGGCGTAGCGCGTACGGAGCCCTGGAGCCGGTGTCGCGGTTCGGGCCGAGGTGCCGGGCGCCAGGAGGTCGATCGGGGCCCCGGTCAGGCCTGGCCAAGGAGAACCTGGCCCCCGTCACCGTGCGGTGTGGCGGAACATTGGCAATCTGCTGGTCTCTTCCTCTCCGTCTGCTGGGCTGCCTCTCGACAGGGGGTTCCTAGGGTCGTGGACGTCCCCCGGAGGTCGGTCTACCAGGCCTCCGAACTCGCAAGCCACACCCAGCGTTTGGAGACCTTCCGATGCGTGTTCTGCCCCGCCGCGCCCTGCTCGCCGCCCCCGCCGCCGTGCTGATGTTCTCGCTGGTCGCCTGCGGTGGATCCGATTCAGGCTCCGACAGCTCCAAGGCCGCGGACACCCAGCAGTCGGCCCAGAGCGCCGGTGGCGCCGAGGAGGGCGGAGCAGCCGGTGACGCCGACGACAAGAAGGAACCGCCGCTGACCGGGGACACCAAGCAGAAGGCCGAGGCCGCCGCGCTCGCCAAGTACCCGGGCACGGTGGTGAAGTCGGAGGAGGACGCGGAGAAGCCGGGCATGTACGCGGTGGAGGTCAAGCAGTCGGACGGGACCTCGATCGAGGTCTACCTCGACAAGTCCTTCACGGTCACCGACACCAAGAAGGAGGGCACCGAGGAAACCGAGGACGCCGGCTGACGGCGCCGGACCGAACCGCTCTCGCCGGTGCCGGTCGGCTTTCCTTGAACCCTCCAACTCCGCTTGTACAGCTGTGCGAGCCTGGCACCATGCGCCTGCTCCTCATCGAAGACGACGAACGAATCGCCGCACCCCTCACCGAAGGACTCGGGCGCTACGGCTTCACAGTGGACCACGTCCGCACCGGCGCCGCCGGTCTCGCCGACACCACAGCCGCACCGGACCTGGTGCTACTGGATCTCGGTCTGCCGGACATGGACGGTCTGGACGTCTGCCGCAGCCTGCGCGCCCGGTCCGCCGTCCCCATCATCATGATCACCGCGCGGGGTGAGGAAGCCGACCGGATCGTCGGCCTCGAACTCGGCGCGGACGACTACCTCGCCAAGCCCTTCGGCGTACGGGAGCTGATCGCCCGTATCCGAGCGGTCACCCGCCGCGCCGCGGCTCCGGCTTACGCGCCCAACGGGCCCGCACAGGCGCCCGATGTCCGGCCGACGGCCTCCGACGCCCAGGCGTTGGGGCCGCTGGCCATCAGCCGCCGCACCCGCGAGGTCCGCCTCGACGGGCAGCAAGTGGCCCTGACACCGAGGGAGTTCGACCTGCTGGCCTACCTCGCCGAGGACCCCGGCACGGTCTACTCACGTCAGCAGATCATGGACACGGTGTGGGACCCGCACTTCTTCGGCCCCACCAAGACCCTGGACGCCCACGTCGCCGCACTGCGCCGCAAGCTCGGCGACCCCGGCTGGATCACCACCGCCCGCGGGGTCGGCTTCCGCCTCACCCTGCCGGACAACCACACCGCCGAGGCGGCCGGATGACACGCCGTCTGCTGCTCAGCTACCTCGTCCTGGCCCTGCTCGTCCTGGCCGTCCTCGAGATACCGCTCGGCATCATCTACGCCCGCGGCGAGACCTCCCGCGCCTCCCAGAGGGTCGAACGCGACGCTGCCATGCTCGCCGAAATCACCGAGGAGAACATAGAAAAAGGCCAGCTTGACATGCTGCCCGACGTGGCCGGCGACTACGCCGAGCGCACCGGCGGCCGCGTCATCGTCACCGACAAGCACGGCATCGTCCTGGCCGACTCCGACCCTCTCGGCACGACCGGCATCAGCATCACCGGTCAGCCGGACATCGCCCGCGCCCTGAACAATCGGCCGACGGTCACCACCACCACCGACGTCAACGGCACGGACGTCCTGTCGGCCACCATGCCCGGCGCCTCCGGCACCACCATCCGCGGCACTCTGCGCCTGACCTACCCCCTTGACCAGGTCACCACCCGCGTCCACCGCGTCTGGGGCGCCCTCGCACTGGCCGGAGTGTGCATCCTGGCCGCTGTCGCCCTGGTCGCCTTCAGCCTGGCCCGGTGGATCACCCGCCCCCTGCGCACCCTGGCGGCCGCCACCGCCCAGCTCGCCGACGGACATCTGGACGACCCGCCCGACGCCACCACCGGGCCACCCGAACTGCGCAGCCTGACCGCCTCGTTCACCCACACCGCCACCCGCCTGCAGCACCTCCTCAAAGCACAGCAGGCGTTCGCCTCCGAAGCCTCCCACCAGCTGAAGACCCCCCTGACCGCACTGCGGCTGCGGTTGGAGAACTTCGAGCCATACCTCGACCGGCGCGCCCACGCCGGCCTCGACGAGGCCGTCGGCGAGGTCGAACGCCTCGGCCGCATGGTCCAGGGTCTGCTGGCCCTCGCCCGGCTGGAGAACGCCGCCACCACGCCCGAACCCGCCGACCTCGACGCCGTCCTCGCCGACCGGGCCGCCATGTGGGAATCCCTCGCCGCGGAACAGTTCGTGACCGTCGACCTCACCGGTTCGCCCGTCGGCCACGTCTGGGCCATCCCCGGTGCGCTGGAGCAGATCGTCGACAACCTGCTCGCCAACGCCCTGCGTGTCTCCCCACCGAGCACGACCATCACCATCCACCGCACTCCCGGCGTCCAGCTCGACATCGTCGATCAGGGCCCCGGCATGAGCGAAGCCGACCGGCAGCGCGCCTTCGACCGGTTCTGGCGCTCCTCCGACGCCCACCACGACGGGACCGGACTGGGCCTGCCCATCGTCCGCCACCTCGTCGACGCCTCCGGCGGCACCATCACCCTCCACCCCGCCCCTGGCACCGGCCTCGACGCCCGCATCCAGCTACGGCCCGCTCCCGCACCTCAACGCCCCCGGACGCCGGCCACCGACTTCCACCCGCCCCGTGCCGGCCGCCGAACTCAGCGGGCTCATCAGAGGTAGTCCCAGGCCCGGCCGGCCGTCACCTCGCGTGCGATGCGATGCCACCGGTCCTCACCGCCGGGCAGAGGCCAGGCCCACGTCGGCTGCTGTGCGGTGTTCAGGTCGTGCAGCAGGCGGACGAGCTGTGGGCCGGCGGTCGCGGCGCCGTCCGGGACGGCGGGGCCGTGGGCGGCTCGGAGAGCGGCGAAGCGCGCCAGCTCGCGCTCGTAGAGGCGCACGGCCTCATCGGTACGCGCGCTCAGGTCATCGCGCGGCACCGTGCGGTGCAACTGCAGCAGCGGAGGCTCGACGGATTCGGCGATCGCCGCGGCGAGGCGTGCGTGACCGTCCAGGATCAGATGGCAATCCAGGCCACTGACCCACCACAACAGGACGGGCGGGAGCGTTCCTTCACGAGCTTGCTTGCGATAGGCCTTGACCCGGCTGTCGTCGACGTCGGGCATCGGCCGTAGCGGAAGGATCTCCCAGGAACAGGAATGGAGGAACCAGTCGATGTATCCGTCCGGATGGCCGTGGACGAGCATCGAGCTCCAGTACTCGGCATGCGAGGTCTCGGCGTGGCGCCAGTGAAGGAGCGGACTCTCGCACGAGAGCAGCCACCGGCCCTCGTGCAACGGGCTGTTTGGCGAGTAGATGAGGTGCTGCGCGAAGCGGTGCGCCCACCGTTGCGGGCTGCCCGCCAGGGCACGCGCCACATCGGCCCGCAGCGGGGGTACGAAGGAGCGGTACTCGTCGGTGCGCCAGAAGTCCACACCCTGCAGCTGCTCGTCGACGACGGCGAGCAGCACAGGCCGCGACGGACGACTGAGCAGCAGCCGCTGCCCGGCGCTGAACACGCGGAGCCCCGGCTGCTGGCGGTCCTGTACATCAAGTGACAGACCTACCCACGTACCGTCGTCCCGCGTGACGTCCCTGCGCTGCATGCCGAGAGCGTAGACGGCAGCTGCGGCGGACCGCGAAGTCCCTCGTGGTGTGCGACTCCGCCAAGGACGTGGGCGACGGCGCCGTAGGCTCCCGACATGAAGTCCGTCATCACAGCCATCGACGACGTGCCGAGCGACACCGACCGTAAGTGCAGCATGCACACCCTGCCGAGCCCGAACTGCAGTGGGCCGGTCGTGGCCGTTGTGACGTTCGATGACGCCGGCGGCAAGGACAACCATTGGTACGTCTGCCAGTGGTGGCTCACCAACAACCCGGACGCGGTCGCCTTCCGTTCGCGGTCGTAGCGGGGCTGTCGGTCAGGGTGGGGGCCGAGCCGAGGTCCGGCCGCTGTTCCGCCTGCCGTTGGAAAGTCCGGCCGTACCTGCCCTCGGCGATCCCCTGGACGACCCGGTCGACGGCGGCCCGCCGGGCGGCCTCGTCGGTCAGGGACAGGGCCCGGTCGAGGTCGTGGCGCAGACGGCGCGGCGCGTCCTGTTCCAGGCCAGACACGCTGCGGCGCCGCAGCGGTTTGCCCCGCCCACGTCTCATGTGCTCCTCCTCCGCACCGGGCCGTGCGCACGAGCATGGGCGCGCGTTCCTCATCGGGTGTCAGGGGAGTGTTCGGGGCGTGTAAGGGGCCGTGGGATGCGACGGCAGCCGGACGGTGAAGCGGGCGCCGCCCTCTGGTGCCCGCCCGGAGGCGGTGATGGTGCCGCCGAGGCGGGTGGTCAGGCGGTGGGCGATGGCCAGGCCCAGGCCGCTGCCGACGGGCCGTACCCCGCGGTAGCGGTCGGTGAGGGCGCCACGTTCGAAGGCGACCGCGATGTCGTCGTCGGTGAGGCCGGGGCCGCCGTCGCGTACCTCCAGCAGGGCGCCGGGACCGTCCGCGCGCACGGCCAGGACGAGGGGTCTTCCGGCCGGGGTGATGCGCAGAGCGTTCTCGGCGAGACCGTCCACGAGCTGCCGTACCCGGAAACCGTCGGTGATCACAGGCAGCGGACGCGCCGGGCGCTCGACGCGGAAGTCCACGTCGAGTCGGGAGCAGCGCGCCGACCAGGCCTGCGCGGCCTCGGCCACCAGTGCGTCGAGGTCCACCTCGTCGGTGTCGAGGCGGAAGTCGTCGGCTTCCAGGCGGGCCAGGGCCAGCAGGTCGCCGACGAAGCGTTCGAGGCGTTCGATCTCGCCGCGCAGGATGCGGCCGGCCTCGGGTACCTCGTCGCCGGTGACGACCTCGTCGGCGAGGGCCTCGGCGTAGCCGCGTGCCGTGGTCAGCGGGGTGCGGATCTCGTGCGACACGGAGAGCAGGAACTCCCGCTGCCGGTCCTCGCTGTGGGTCAGTGCCGCGTCCAGCGTGTTGAGCGCACCGGCCAGCTCCGCCACCTCCGCGGGTCCTTCGGCGGGCACGGTCAGGCCCCGTTCGCCCTCGGAGAGGCGGTGCGCGGTCCGCGCGGCGGAGACGAGCGGGCGGGCCAGGCGGCGGGCCAGCAGCGCACCCGCCAGGGCCGCGCCGGTCAGGCCGAGGACGAGCGGCAGGACGAGGCTGCCGCGCATACGGCCGGTGGCCTGATCGACGGCGCTCATCGGCTGGGTGAGGACCAGTCCGCCGCCGGTGGGCGTCGGTGCTCCTTCCACCAGGACCTCGCGGCCGTCGAGCCGGCCGGTGGTGGACAAGGTCTTCCCCGACAGGAGCGTCCGGCGGTCCTTGTCGTCCACCGTGCCCGCCGCGGGCCCGTCCACCGTGCCGGAGCGGCGGACGAGGGCGAGCTGGATGTCGTCGGCGCCGGCGATGCGTTCCTGCCGATCGAGCATCCAGGACGCCAGCGGCGGGGTGCGGGCGAGGACCTCGGCCTGGCGGGAGAGCTGCTCGCGTTCCTGGTTCTCGGCGTTGGTGCGGATGACCCGCCAGGCGAACAGCCCGGTCAGTACGACGGCCACGGCGGCCACGGCGGTGGTGAGCAGCACGATGCTCCCGGTCAGGGAACCGCGGCGGCTCGGTCGGCGCGGGGCGTTCATCGGCCGTCGGCGTCCGTGACGGCGTAGCCGACACCGCGGACGGTGCGCAGGGGGCTGGCGTCGCCGAGTTTGGCGCGCAGTTGGGAGACGTAGACGTCCATCACGCGCGTGTCCCGGTAGCCGGCGTACCCCCAGACCTGCGCGAGCAGCTGCTCGCGGGTGAAGACCTGGCCGGGGTGCTGCATCAGGAAGGCGAGCAGGTTGAACTCGGTGGTCGTCAGCTCCACCGGCCGGTCGTCGACGTGCAGGGTGCGGCGGCCGGTGTCCAGAGCGAGGCGGCCGACCCGGCGCACTGGGTGATGCTGCGGTCCGGCAGCGCGGCGCAACAGGCTCTTGACGCGGGCCACGAGCTCCTGCGGCGAGAAGGGCTTGGTGAGGTAGTCGTCGCCGCCGAGCTCCAGGCCGAGGATGCGGTCGGTCACGTCGTCCCGGGCCGTCACGAACAGCACGGGCGTCCAGTCGCCCTCCTCGCGCAGCCGCCGGCAGACCTCCATGCCGTCCATGCCGGGCAGTGCGATGTCCAGGACGACGGCGACCGGGCGCATGCGGCGTACGGCGGCCAGCGCGGCGTCGCCGGTGCTCTCGACGTGCACGCCGAAGCCCTCCCGGCTCAGGTAGCGCCGCTGCAGGTCGGCGATGTTGCGCTCGTCCTCGACGACCAGGACGAGCCCCTTGCTCTCCGGCATGTGCCTCTCTTTCCCCGGTCCGGCCCTCGATGCTAACCACCTCGTCCGGGCCTGAGCGTCCGCGCGACCAGCCCTTACACGCCCCGAACATTCGCCGAACCTTCCGCTCGTACGCCCCCGCCACGCTGAGACCGTCGATCAAGGGAGAACCTCATGCACAGCATGTCCGCCGCCGCGTCCCGCCGCGTCGCCTTGGCCGTCGCCACCACCAGTGTCGTGGCTGTCCTGGCCTGGACGGCGTCGACGGCGCGACCGGACAGCACGACATCGGCCGGCGTCGGCACCACCGCGGTCGCGCTCGCCGACGCCGAAACGACCGGCTTCACCGGTGGCACGTTCCGTACTGCGCCGGGCACGCTGCCGGCGGACCTGCGCGCCGACCTGCGCGCGCTGCCCACCATGCAACCGGAGCAGCGGCAGAAGGCGGCGGCGAAGATCTGGCAGGCCGCTCTGGCCGGCGGCTACGGCACCCGGGTGGAACTCCGCGCCGAGGCCGCGCAGCGCCGCTTCCAAGCGCTGCCCACCCAACTACGCCACGACATCGAGGAGTTGAAGGTCCTCAGCCCAGAGGCTCGAGCCGAGAAACGGACGGCCATCCGCGACAAGGCACTCGCGGGCGGATACGGCGAGCAGGTGCGGCACCTCGCCGAGCGCCGCGCCGCAGCCCGGCAGCAAGACTGAGCGCGGGCGGTACGGCCATGTCGGCGCCGCACGCCGCGCCCGTGACGGTGCCGACCCGGCCACCGGGCGGCAGCCGACCACCGGCATGGTGTACCCCACCGACGACCCGCGCCACGGGGCAGGGCCGCCGGTGCCGCTCGCCCCCGTACCCGCACGCGGCCACGCCCCGACACCATCACCGACCCGCCCCGCACGACGTGGGCTGAGAAGAAACGACGGCATGACCAACGCACCTGTCACCCCCCAGAAACCCGCCCGTCCCGAAGCGCCCGAACGCGTCGACCGGCTGCACCGGCTCGGCCGCTGGTGCGCCCGCCGACCGTGGTGGGTGATCTGCGTCTGGCTGCTGGTCCTGCTCACCGCACTGGCCGCAGACCGGGCCTGGGGCGGCAGCTACGACGACGATTTCGCCCTCCCGGGCACCTCCGTGCAGACCGGATCCGACCTGCTGGACGCGCACGGCTCCGCCGGCGTGCGTGGCACCGCCGCGCAGATCGTGCTGCACACCGGCACCGGCTCCCTTGCCGCCCATCGGGGCGCCGTCGACACCGCGGTCAACGAACTGAAAAAGCTGCCCCAAGTGATTACGGTGGCCGACGCCTTGAACACACCCGGCGCGGTCTCCGCCGACGGCGCCACCGGCATCGTCACGGTCCGCTTCACCGAGAACCCCGCCCGCTTCGCGGTCTCCTACCTGGACGGCGTCGACGACGCCGTGCACGGCCTGCGCGCCGACCGCGTCGAGGTCGAATACGGCGGCCCGCTGGGCCAGTTGGCCCGCCCGAAGGCCGCCGACCGGCTGTCGGAGCTGATCGGCCTCGTCACCGCCGTCGTCGTGCTGCTGGCCGGGTTCGGCAGCGTGGCCGCCGCCGGCCTGCCGCTGCTGACGGCGGTCGCCGGGCTGCTGACCGGGATCTCGCTGCTCGGGCTGCTGGCCGCGGCGTTCACCTTCGGCAACGCCGCACCCACGCTGGCCACCATGATGGGCCTGGGCGTCGGCATCGACTACGCCCTGTTCCTGATCACCCGGCACCGCCGGCTGCTGCGCGACGTCGACGATCCCGCGGAGGCCGCCGGACGGGCCGTCGCCACCAGCGGCCGTGCCGTCATCGTCGCGGCGGCCACCGTCGCCGTCGCCCTCGGCGGCCTGTACGTCTCCGGCGTGACCTTCATCGGCACCCTCGGTGTCGCCGCCGGCCTGACCGTCCTGGTAGCCGCTATCGCCGCACTCACCCTGGCGCCCGCCTTCCTCGGTGTCGCCGGCCGCCGCATCGACCGCTGGCGGGTACGCACCCCCGTCGACGAGCCGACCGGCACCGCCGACACCTGGCACCGCTGGGCTGCCACCGTGGGCCGCCGCCCGTGGCTCTTCCTCGCCGTCGGCGCGCTCGCGCTGGCCGTCCTGGCGATCCCCGCCGCCTCCATGCGGCTGGGACACGTCGACAACGGCGCCGACCCGACCGACTACACCGACCGCCGCGCCTACGACCTGATCGCCGCCGGCTTCGGGCCGGGCACGAACGGCCAGTTCACCATCGTCACCGACGTCCGCGACGCGCACACCGACAGCGCCACGCTGTCCCGGACACTCCACGACGCCCTGGCCGCGGCCCCCGGCGTGGCCCGCGTGACCACGCCCGTCGCGGCCGGCAACGAGCCGACGCTGCTCATCGCCATGGTCACCCCCGACACCGGCCCGCAGGAGCAGGGCACCTCCGACCTGCTACACCGCCTCGAGGACGACACCCTCCCCGACGCCCTCGCCGGAACGGGCGCCCGCGGCTACGTCACCGGCGTCACCGCCGCCCAACTCACCTTCCGTGACGTGGTCCTGGACCGTCTGCCGGTCATCGTCGCGGTCGTCGTCGCCGCGGCCTTCCTGCTCCTGCTCACCGTCTTCCGCAGCCTCCTGGTCGCCCTCAAGGCCGCCCTGCTCAACCTGCTGTCCATCGGAGCCGCCTACGGCGTCGTCGTCGCGGTCTTCCAATGGGGCTGGGGTAGCTCGCTGTTCGGCGTGGACGAGCCGGTCCCCGTGGAGTCGTACGTGCCGATGATGATGTTCGCGATCGTCTTCGGCCTGTCCATGGACTACGAGGTCTTCCTGCTCTCCCGCATCCGCGAGTCCTGGCTGCACACGAAGGACAACCACCTCAGCGTCGCCGCAGGCCTGGCGGGCACCGCCCGCGTCATCACCTGCGCCGCGCTCATCATGACCAGCGTCTTCCTGGCCTTCCTGCTCTCCACCAACGTGGTGATCAAGATGCTGGCACTCGGCCTGGGCGTGAGCGTCATCCTCGACGCCACCGTGGTCCGGCTCGTCCTGGTGCCCTCCACCATGTACCTGCTCGGGCGGGCGAACTGGTGGCTGCCGGGCTGGCTGGACCGCCTCCTGCCGCACCTGGACCCCGAGGGCCCGGCGCCCGCAGGGACCTCTGACGGCCAGACCCTCCCGGCCCTCACCGCGGAGGAGACCGGATGATCCGCGCCGCGTTCCGGCGACACCGCGCGATGTCCATCACCGCCCTCGCGCTGACCGTCGTCCTGCTCGCCGCCACCGCGGCCGAACTCGCCGCCCGCGCGTTGCTGCAGGACCGCCTGGCCACGGCGGCCGGCCGGGCCCTCGGCAGGAACAGCACGGTGGACATCGACGGCGGCCCCGCCCTGCTCGCCCTGCTCGACCGGCACCTGGACGCGGTGACCATCGGCAACGATCACGCCACCCTCGGCCGTATCCCCGACGTGTCCGTTCGCGCCCGCCTTCAGGACGTACGCCTGACGGGGGAGCGCGCGGGCACCGTCGCCGCCATCCATGCAGCCGTCGAGGTCCCCGCGACGTCCCTGGAGGACCTGACCGGCACGAAGGGAAGCCGCCTCCCCGTCACGGACGTACACCTCGATGAGAAGGCCGACACCATCACCCTGGGCCTCGGCCAGGCCGGCCTCGGTCAGGCGACCCTGCAACCGCGCCTCCAGGACGGGCATGTGACCCTGCACCTCGAGAACGCCGAGATCCTCGGCAGACCCGCACCGCTCCGGCTCGTCGACCGCATCCAGAACACGCTCACGACCCGCACGGCCGCCGACTACCCGTTGGGCCTGAAAGCCACCAGCCTCGACGTCACGCCCACGGGCCTGTCCATCGGCCTGGACGCGGGCCGCACACGACTGCCGGCGAGGACGAAGACATAACAGGGACCTCCGCGGCGCGGCTGAAGTGGCCGCACAGATTGGGAGTTGACGTGGTCAGCCGCACCCGGAGGTTGGAGCCGTGAAAGGCTCGACGGATGGACTACGCGTTCGACGCCCCGCCCGTCGACCTGGAACTTCTGGACTTCGCCGTGCGCCTGGCCGGTCGTGCGGGGCAGATGTCTGCGCAAGGCTTCTTTCGCGATGACTGGCACAGCCGTCTCAAGGAGGACGGCACCGAGGTCACCGAGATCGACGTGGCGGTCGAAGAGCTGATCAGGAACGAGTTGAGCCGGCAGGCGCCGGACGACGGAATCTTCGGAGAGGAGGGCGGTTCGACCAGCGGGTCGTCAGGACGACGATGGATCATCGACCCGATCAACGGCACGACGTACTTCACCCACCGAGTGCCGTTGTTCTCGAACGACCTTGCCTACGAGGACGAGTACGGCCCCGCCATCGGCGTGATCAACATGCCGCTGAGTCGGCAAATGGTCGCGGCAGCACGTGGGTTGGGCTGCTGGGTGCTGCCGGGCTCGGCCCCGGATCTGCGATCGGGCCGCCGCGCCCAGCTCACGGAACGAAGCAGTCTGGGTGGGGCAAGGACCATGATGCACAACCCGGCCGGCTGGCCCGGGGAACTCCTTGGTGCTCTCCACCGTCGGGTACTCCTGCTGCCCTCGACCGGCATGATCTTGGCCCTGGTGACGGGCCGAGTCGATGCCGGCGTCATCGCCGGTCCTCCGATGGGCTACGAAGACGTCGCTCCGATGCCGGTCATCGTCACGGAGGCAGGCGGCCGGGTGACCGACCTGCACGGAGCGCCCGTCCTGGATGGCGACATGTCGGTGCTCGTCACCAACGGTCGACTGCACGAGGAGTTCCTGCGGTTGGTGCACGGCTTGCCGCACAGCCGTGACCACCGAGCCCTCGACGTCGGTGAGTGACGCGACCGACAGGACCGGTCCGGGACGGGCCAGCGGCGTCGCTGGGCGGGGCAGGAGCCGCGCCGGACGACTCGGGGCCGCTGTTCGCGGCGCTGGACCGAGACCCGCACGGCTCCCTGGACGAGGTACACGACGAGAACAACATGCCGCTCGACGGTGAGCCGCAGCGAGTCCGCGACGACCTCGACGCCGACCGGGCACGCGCCTCGGCCTGACGGCAGCCAAAACCCGTCGCGCAACCCCGCTGAGCGACAGCGCGTCAGCGTGGTTGCGCGGCACGTGGTCGGTGCGAGAGTGGCGGTATGTGTGGTCGATACGTATCCGCTCGCAGTCCGCAGGAGCTGGCCCCGCTGTTCCACGTGCCCGACGTGCCGGTCAAGGAGGCGCTCGCGCCGAGCTGGAACGTCGCGCCGACCGACGACGTGTGGGCCGTCCTCGAACGTTCACCTCGTGACCGGGGTTCCTCCGACGCGGCGGTGGAGCGGCAGTTGCGGCCGTTGCGGTGGGGGTTGGTGCCGTCGTGGGCGAAGGATGTCAAGATCGGCGCCCGGATGATCAACGCGCGGGTGGAGACCGTGCACGAGAAGCCCGCGTTCCGTCGCGCGTTCGCCAGGCGCCGCTGTCTGCTGCCCGCCGACGGCTTTTACGAGTGGCAGCAGGCCAAGGACCCCGACACCGGCAAGGCGCGCAAGCAGCCTTACTTCATCCATCCCGAGGACGACCAGGTGATGGCACTGGCCGGGCTGTACGAATACTGGCGTGATCCGGAGGTCCAGCAGGACGACGACCCGGGCGCCTGGCTGATGACCTGCACCATCATCACCACAGAAGCCACCGACGCGGCCGGCCGCGTCCACCCCCGCATGCCACTGGCCCTCACCCCCGAGCACTACGACGCCTGGCTCGACCCCGACCACCAGAACCCCGACCGGCTGCGGGAGCTGCTCGATCAGCCTGCCGGCGGCCACCTCGACGCCCGACCCGTCTCCATCGCCGTCAACACCGTCCGCAACAACGGCCCGCAGTTGCTGGACGAACCCGCTTCATGAGGTCGTGAGTGCGGGCGGGCGATTGCAGCACTGTCAGGGACGGCCGCTTCAGGAAGCAGACGGTCCCAGCGTCGCATCCGTGCGCGGAGCGCCGGGCCGGGGTTCCTTGAGCTCGATGAACAGGGAATGGGTAGCCGTCTGACCGACATTGCGGCCTTGATGCTCCTGCGCGTCCAGCCAGCGCACCTGCCCGGACTCCAGCGTGACCGGGACCTCTCGGCCTCCGGCCGCGATCACCCGCTGGAACGAGGACAAGGTCACCATGACGCTGTCCGGATGGGCATGCAGATGCGTCGCATCACCCGGTACGTCGCGGTACTCCAGCACCCGCACGCGTTCGTTCTCCCACACGACCCGATACAGCTGCGGATCAGTGACCACAGGATCGTTCATGGGACTACGGTACCATGACGGCATGGAAGTACCATATGAGTCGACGGGACGCATCCGGCAGAAGCAGCGCACCCGCGACGCCCTCGTGGGGGCCGCCCGCTCCCTGCTGGAGAGCGGAAGCACCCCGACCGTCGAACAGGCGGCCGACGCCGCCGGTATTTCCCGCACCACGGCCTACCGCTACTTTCCCAACCAGAGGGAGCTGCTCCTGGCCGCGATACCGGCCATCGACCGGCCCAGCCTCCTCGAACAGGACGCACCCGACGACGTCCATGCCCGCCTCGACCTGGTGATGGCCGAGCAGACGGAGATCCTGCGCAAGTGGGAGCCGCAGCTGCGAGCGGCGTTGCGGCTGTCCCTGGATCAGGAACCACAGACGCCGCGCGACGGCCGCCCGGTCCTGCGGCAAGGCAGAGCCATCGCATGGATCGAGGACGCCCTGGCGCCGCTGGCCGAGTCACACCCGCACATCGACCGCAGGCGACTTGCCGTGGCCATCCGCGCGGGCTCCGGAATCGAAGCCTGGGTCTGGATGGTCGACATCGCCTCGGTGTCACGGACCGAGGCCGCGGCCCTCATGCGAGAGTCGGCACAAGCGTTGCTGGCCGCTGCCCTGACACAGCCGGGCGACCGCAGTCGCTGAAGAGCTCTAGCGACGCACCTTGAACTTCAGATGCAGGACCCGCTCGCCCTGGATGACCACGTGCGGATCCTCCAGCAGATGCTGCCCGTCGATGCCGCCGAAGTAGCGCCGACCCGACCCGAAGACCACCGGGACCACGTCCATCGCCACCTCGTCCACGAGACCGGCCGCCAGGATCTGGGCGCCGGCGTCACCGGCGTTCACCGCGACGGTCCGGTCCCCGGCGAGTTCCTGGGCCTTGGCGATGGCGGCCGCCGCGCCTTCGACGAAGTGGTAGGAGGCCTCCGGGTGCCACCCTTCCGGCTTGGGCCGGTGGGACACCACGACCACGTGGTCGCCGGCGGGTGGCTTGCCCTCCCAGCCGTTCACCTGGTCGAACAGGTTGCGGCCCATCACGATCGTGCCGATCGACTCCCACATCGACCGGACGTAGTCCGCCGACGCGCGCGAGACCTTGATGCCGCTTCCGGTTCCGGAATGGTCGTACTGCTCGTCCGCGCCTGCGACGATCGGGACGTCTCCGCTGAAGTACCACTCGTGGAGGGGCCCGACGTCGCCCTTCTCGTCGGCGATGAAGCCGTCCACCGAAACCACGCTGTGCATGATCACCGTACCCATGGGCCCTCCTCGCCATCGCCTCGCGGGTTCGCCGTCATCCTTTCGCGGCCGGAGGGATCCGGGCATGTAAGAAATCAATCGGCGGGCATCGGGCCGTCGTCGTGCGGTCCTCCCCGCTCGGTCGGGAATCGACGCCGCAGGGCCAGGTATTCCGTGGGGGTGTGGCCGGTGAAGTCCTTGAACTCCCTGCTGAAGTGAGCGTGGTCGAAGTAGCCCGCCGTCTGGGCGAGTTCGGACCAGTCGACCGGGCGCAGGGCGTCCACCGACAGGATCAGCCGCGCGAAGCGGTAGATCCGCGCCATCCGTTTGGGGGTGACCCCGACATGGGTCCTGAACATATTGGCCAGGTGATTGCCGCTCACCCCGGCGGCACCGGCCAGCGCGGCCACGGGGATCGTGCCGTGCGCGCTCTCCAGGCGTCGGCCCGTGTGCCGGACCAGATCGAGACCGCGTGCCGGGGCGTCGGCGAGACGTGAGCGCAGCTCCTCTTCCAGCACCCGCAGTGTCTCGGCGGCCGACGCGGCGTCGCCGACCCGGTCGCGGATCCGGTCCGCGGAGCGCTGCCAGACGGCATCGGCCGGCGCCCAGCGGTCACGCAGCTCGTCCGCCGGCACACCGACGAACGGGGACATCCCCCAGGGCTTGAAGTGCACGCCGACCAGCCGCACCCGCGGGGGGTACTCGAAGAGGAACCGCCTGGTCCACACACCCATGAACCAGGCATCGGTGAACACCGCCAGCGGCACCGAACTGTCGGAGTCCCACAGCCGGACGGGGCCGCCCAGGTGCAGGAAGAAGTGTGCCGACGGCATCGGCGGGACGTTCATCAGCCGGTGCCGCGGCACCCCCGTCAGACAGTAGATGTCGTCGATGAACTGGTCGAGCGGCGGAGCCGGCACCCGGCCGACGTATTCCATGGACCCAGTGTGGCCGCCGGGGCGTCGAGGTCGCGAGGGCGGTGTCGAGTACAGGGCGGCACGGCCTTCTTCGGGACCGTGCCGCCCTTCCGCGATGGGTCAGAGAGCGGGTGCGGCGGCCCCCTCGGTGACGGTGGCCTCCGCGTGTGCGGCGGCCCTGCCCGGCAGGGTGAGTACGGCCAGGAAGCCGGCGACCGCCACGGCTGCGAAGAAGTAGAAGCCCCAGGGGTGACCGATGCCGGCCGCCACGAGAGCGCCGGTGATCGACGGGCCGACGATGGAGCCGATGCGGCCGATGCCGGAGGCCGAGCCGAGGGCGGTGCCACGGACCGAGGCCGGATAGAAGTTCGTCACGTAGGCGTAGACCAGCACCTGGGCCGAGAAGACGAACACGCCGGTGAGGAAGACGACGGTGTCGAGCAGCAGGTCGCTGTGCATCCTGATGCTCAGGCAGGCCAGCATGGCCACCGATATCGCGAACCAGCCGAGCGTGGTGAGATTGATGCCGCGCCGGTCGGCGACGAAACCGCCCAGCACCAGGCCGGCGACACCGCCGACGTTGAGGATGAGCAGCTGGGTGACGGCCGTGGGGACGGGGTAGCCGGCATCGTTCATGAGCTTGGGCAGCCAGGTGTTGAGGCCGTAGACCAGGAGCAGGCCCATGAACGAGGCGACCCAGATGCCGATTCCTGCACGGAGGTAGGCCGGCTTGAGGAGTTCGGTGAAGGGAACCCGCTGGGCGGCGGGCGCCTTCTTGGCGTCATGGTCAGGGTGCTGGCACGCGCCCGGCGTGCGGCGGGCATGTGCTCGGCCATCATCGTCAGCGACGCCGGCATGCAGGCGCCGAGACCGATGCCCGCGATGAGCCTGAGTGCGGCGAACATCCCGACGGAGGTGGCCAGGGGCACCAGGAGGGTGAAGACGGAGAACTCCACCACCGAGCCGATGAGCAGCAGGCGCCGTCCGAACCGGTCGGCGAGCGGGCCGACGAGGACGGCGCCGATGGCGACGCCGACGAGCGAGAGCGTGGCGACCGTGGTGGCGTCCGCGGCCGTCATGCCCAGGTGGTGGGTCTTGAGCAGGGTGGGGATGATCGCGCCGAGGACGACGAGGTCGTACCCCTCGAGCAGGACGGTGATCCAGCACAGGACCACGGTCCAGACGTTGCGGTCGGACGTGCCTGTCGGCGAGGCGGCGCCGGTGGTGTTGGGCGAGGTGATGGGTGCCATGGCTGCGTTCCCTCTGAAGCGGCTACGGGGACGGTGCAGGGACGGGGGACGTAGGGGGACGGGGGTGAGGAGCGGGGATCAGAACGGGTAGTCGGCGATGTCCGGGCGGAGGGTGACCCACTGGGTCTCGGTGAAGGCCTCGACGTTGGCGGCGGCTCCGCCGAACCGGGACCCGGTACCGGAGGCCTTGACCCCGCCGAAGGGGGCGTTGGGCTCGTCGCTGACGGTCTGCTCGTTGATGTGGACCTTGCCGGAGTCGATCCGGTCGGCGAGCTTCATCGCCGTACCGACGTCGCCGAGGATCCCGACGGACAGCCCGTACTCGCAGTCGTCGACGATCCGCGTGGCCTCCTCCAGGGTGGAGAAGCCGATGACGGGTGCGACGGGGCCGAAGATCTCCTCGCGCCAGGCCGGCATGTCGGTGGTGAGGCCGGTCAGGACGGTGGCCGGGTATCCGGCGCCGTCGATCTCGCCGCCCGCGGCCGGCGTCGCGCCCGCCGCGACGCTGGCGGTGACGATGCCGTGCACCCGCTCCAGCTGACGCCGGTCGATGATCGGGCCGAGCGCCACGTCCTCGCGGGCGGGGTCGCCGACGGGCAGCGCCCGGGCCTTGGCGGCCAGCGCCGCGGTGTACTCGTCCCCCGCATCCGCGGCGCGTCCGTCACACTGGCGGATCTCGCGACCGAGCAGCATGCGACGGTGTACGGCCCCCACGGCCACGTCGTGCCCCGCTCGCTCCTCGCCACCCACGGCCTGCTGGAGCGCGTCGCCGTGGACGCCACGCGCTTCACGATGCTGCCCTACCTGCTGGAACACACCGACCTCATCGCGATCGTCCCCGAGTACGTCGGCGAGGTGTTCACCGCCTCCCACCGGCTTCGCCTGGTGAGGCTCCCGTTCGACACGGAGCCGATCGAGGTGGCGCTCTATGCCCGCCACGAGGCCTCACGCAGTCCGTCCCAGCGGTGGCTGGTGCAGTTCATGGCGGAGGTGCTGGGGGAGCTGGTCAGTCCGGCACAACTGCCGCCCAGCGCGGGCTGATTCGTCCAGTCGGCCGCTCATTTCGCGGGTGCAGGGCGTCGGGGCTTGCCCGCTGGGTGGCCGACGGACTGCTCGACGCCGGCCCGGCGGAGCGGATCGAAGCCGCGGTCTTTGGGACGACGGGACCCGGTGCGGGGCCGACCGGCCCTCGCGCGGGCCCTACGCCGCCCGGTATGCAGGAATGAGGCGAGGGGCGCCACGACGAGGGCCCGCCGCACGGGGCTCCGGCCGTCGGTACGGGCAAGGCGCGCGGCCAACAGCATCGACGACCGCCGCGCCACCTGCCCCGGTACCCGGCGAAGGGCTCGCTCCCCATCGACGCTCCCCATCGACCAGGGAGGACATGATGACCGAGCAGCAGTCATGCCGCAGGCGACCGCAAGCGCGTCTGCTCCCCTTCACAGTGGCCTCCGCCGCGCTGGCTCTCTACGCGCTGCGGTTGCGCCCGCGCCTGCTGACGTGGGGCGCGACTCCGGACGAGACCGACTCCGCGTACCCCGGCGACGAACTCTTCCCCGACGCCGACGGCACCTCGACCATGGCCACCACCCTTCCAGCGCCACCCGAGAAGGTCTGGCCCTGGCTGGTGCAGATGGGAGGAGACCGCGCCGGGTGGTACAGCTGGGACCTCCTGGACCACTTCGGAGAACCCAGCGCGGATCGCATCGCGCCCGAGTGGCAGACCCTCGAGGAAGGGCAGCGACTGCCGGCGACGCGGGACGGCCAGGCGTGGTTCACGGTGGCTCGCGTGGAGCCGAAGCGGACGCTGGTGCTGCGTTCGGATCTGCGCCTGCCCTCCGGTCACTCCTTCGACCCGGACTGGGACGCTCGTCCACCGGCGCGCATGGACGGGGTCTGGGGCTTCCATCTGCGGCCGACCGCCGACGGGACGACCCGCCTGGTGGTCCGCACTCGCGGACAGGGCCGCCCGCGAGCCCTCACCCGGCCGTTCGACCTGCTGCTGGGCGAACCCGCCCACTTCATCATGCAGACCCGGCAGTTCCACAACCTGCGCACCCGGCTCACCGCGGCAGCGTGACAGGGGGCCGAGCCGCCGGAACTTCTCCGAGTCCGCGGGCCTCTGGAAGGCTCGCTCCCACGCGGCCAGTCGCGTATCAGCACGTCAGAAACCCGGCGACGCCGGCGATCACCCCCGGGATACTGGTCGCCCATGGATGAGGTCGAAGTCGTCGTCGCCCATTCCGAGCGTGCGACCCTGCGCGTCGGCGATGTGTTCGTGAAGGTGGACGCCGATCAGGCGCGCATCGCAGCCGAGGTCGAGGCGATGTCCCTCGCGCCGGTGCCGACCCCTGAGGTCCTGTGGCACAAGCCGCCCGCGCTCGCGATCGCCGCACTCCCAGGGACGACACTTGGACGACTCGGCGGGCCGTCGACCGGGTCGCCGACGGCATGGGCCGCGGCCGGCGCCGCCATCCGGAAGCTGCACGACGCGCCGCTGCCGCCCAGGGTTGGCAAGGCCGGCCGGAGCAGCGTCGAGCTGACGGCGGAACTGGACGCCGAGTGCGAGTTGCTCGTGGCGAACGGCGTCCTGCCCGCCGAGCTGGTCACCCGCAACCGCCAGGTCGCCGAGGCCGCGTTCCGGCCGTGGACCCCGGCGTTCACTCACGGCGACCTGCAGATCGCGCACGTCTTCGTCGTCGGCGACGAGGTCACCGGCATCATCGACTGGTCCGAGGCGGGCCGGGGTGACGCCCTGTACGACCTCGCCACCTTCACCCTCGGACACGAGGAACACCTCGACGACGTCATCGCCGGCTACGGCAGGGACGTCGACCTCGACGTGATCCACGCGTGGTGGTCGTTGCGAAGCCTGCTGATAGTTCGCTGGCTGACCGAGCACGGCTTCGACCCGTTCGCACCGGGCTGCGAGGTCGACGTGCTGAGAAACCGCATGTGAGGCCGCGAGGGTCCGGCGCTGGGCGCGAAGGCGTTCTGGCGCATCGAGATGGTGTGACCATGCTTGCCGCGGACCGGCGGGACTGCCTGGACATGGCGGCATGGGGCGTCCAGAGCGTCCGCTGGATCCCGAGGCCGGTCCGGTGCAGCGGTTCGCCGGCGACTTGCGGCAGCTGCGGCGGGATGCCGGGGGTATCACCTATCGGGCGATGGCCGAGCGTGTCGACTTCTCCGCCGCCACGCTGTCCGAGTCGGCTGCCGGCGAACGCCTGCCGTCGCCGGCCGTCGTCCTCGCCTACGTTCAGGCCTGCGGCGCGGACCCCGCCGAGTGGGACTGGCCCGATTCGAACCGGGCGATAGCGGCCGCTTTTTGAGTTGGCTCCAACTGGTCTCCGATCTGACGGAGTTGACCCTTGGCCGACAGTTCGTTGCGGTCGTCGGGCACCTCGGGCAGCGGCGAGTCGTCCCTGCTGCGGGCGGGACTGGTTCCCGGCGCTGCGCGGCGGGGCCCGGCGGGGGCCCTATGTAATTTGTCAAGGTGGCGGTTAGCTCGCTGTTGATGTCAGACGGGGAGGGGGATGTGGTGGGGCCGTCAGGTGGAGGGCCGAACGCGCGGGCCGTCGAGGAGTGGCGGGACGTCTATGACCTGCTGGATGGCGTTCGGCGGCGCCATGAAGACGGTAACGGGGGGCGCCCTGCGGTCGTACGCATCCTCACTCCCGGCGGGCATCCGGTCCGCATCCCACGCCCGACCGCTCATTCCCGCCGACAGCACGGGCGGGGAATCCCCCTCCTGGCAGGACGGTTCAGGTGAGCACGCCCACCAGCACCGCGGCCGTGACCGTCAGCAACGCCACCGGCAGCATCAGCGTCCGCAGTCGTCCCCACTTGGACACCGGGGCCGGGCGTGCAGCGGCCGGTTCGGCGCGGCGGCTGCCGGCTCGGGAGGGCTGCGCATCGGGCCGCCGGCCGCGGCTGTCGACTGCGTACAGCCAGTACGTCCTGCTCAGCCGGGCGACGACCACCCCGTCTTCGTTCTCTTGGAGCGCGCTCACGCCTGGATCAACGACTCATGCGTCCCGAGGCCACGCGCGCGCTCTCAACACCCCGTAGACCGTAGACTTACCAGTCCCTGGGTTGCCCGTCACCCATACCAAGCTCACGCCGCCAGCGTAGACATGACCACCTCGCAATGCTGCCGGCCGGGCTTTACCGGACAGTCAGAAGTACCGCGTGCCGGCGGCGACCGCATGGAGCTTGTCGGGGTTGGCAACGTTGTGAATGGTCGAGATGCGGCCTTCCGGATCGACGTCGAGGGTCAGCGTGGCGATGACACGGTCCGGGCCTCGGAAGATCACGCCCGCGCTGCCGTTGATCCAGGTGAGCTCTGCCCGCATCTGCTCGGGCTCGATGCCCTGGTAGGTCGCGGTGCCGAGCGCGGCGAACCAACGGGCCACGATCTTCGAGCCGACGACCGGCTCGAGGGCTTGGCGGACCTTGCCGCCGCCATCGGTCCACAGCGTCACGTCCGGGGAGAGCAGCTCCATGAGGGTGTTGATGTCGCCGCCCGTCGCCGCCGCGAAGAAGCGCTCGGTGACGTCGCGTCGGCGGGCTCGGTCCGTGGCGAAGCGGGGCCGGCGGGCCTGGACGTGCTCTCGGGCGCGGTGCGCAGCCTGCCGGACCGCCGCCTCCGAGCGCTCCACCGCCTCGGCGATCTCGGCATGGCTGAAGGCGAAGACCTCCTTCAGTACGAAGACCGCGCGCTCCAGGGGACTCAGCGTCTCCAGCACGACCAGCAGGGCCATGGAGACCGAGTCCGCCGTGGCAACGTCGTCCGCGGTGTCCGGGCCGGTGAGGATCGGCTCGGGGAGCCATGGCCCGACGTAGGTCTCACGCTGGTGGCGAGTCGAACGCAGCCTTTCCATCGCCAGGTTGGAGACGATCCGGGTCAGGTAGGACTTGGGGTCGGCGACGTGGGAACGGTCAGCCGCCGACCACTTGAGCCAGGCGTCCTGGACCGCGTCCTCGGCGTCGGCGGCAGTGCCGAGGATGCGATAGGCGACGGAGAAGATCAGGCTCCGGTACTGCTGGAAGGCAAGCTGGTCGCGGCCGGTCTGCTGGGTCACTTGACGCTCCGGATCCGTGTGTAGCGGCCGCCGTGCGGCCAGAACGCGCCCGAGACGGGCATCCTCTTCATGCGGGCGAACGTCGGCCACGGTGCAGCGGTGACCGTCTCCTTGTACTTCGCTGCTCGCTTGCCGGTCAGCACGATCCGGCGCGGGCTGTCGTCGGGACGGGTGAACTGTACGACGGCGTCGTTCCGGCCCAGGCTGACGGGTGTGTGGTAGTAGCCGAAACGGAAGGGCCTGGGCTCCTTGCCGGCCAGCACCCGCAGGATCGACAAGGCCGCGTGTACGCCGGTGGGCATACCGCCCTGACAGGTCCCGTGCATCACGCCGTAGCCCTGCCGGATCGCCGCCGCATCGCCGACGGCGTAGATGTCCGGGTGCGAGACCGAGCGCAGTGCGCTGTCGGTGACCACACGGCCGCGCTCGTCGGTGTTCAGGCCCGCGGCGACGGCCAACGGTGAGACACGGGTGCCGCTGGTCCACAGCACCGCGCCCGCCGGGACGCTGGAACCGTCCGCGAGCTCGACGCCGTCCGGCAGCACCTTGACGACGTCGACGCCGCTGCGTACCCGTACACCGAGCCGGGCGAGCGCCGCGTCCAGGTAGGTCTTGGCCTTCGGATGCATGCTTGCGCCCGGCTCCTGCCGGCCCAGCAGTATCACCTGGAGCTCCGGGTGCCGCTCGGCGATCTCGGCGGCGGCCTCGATGCCGGTGAGACCGCTACCGCAGACCACGACGGTCTCACCGTCGAGCCGGGCCAGCCGGTCGGCGAGGATGACGGCATCTTCCGGGCTGTTGAGGGTGTAGGCGTGGTCGTCCACGCCCGGGACGGCGACGGTGTCCGCGATGCTGCCCAGGCCGTAGACCAGGGTGTCGTAGCGCAGTGTCCGGTCGTCGTCGATCCGGACGGTCTTCGCCTCGGCGTCCACGGCGGTGATCCAGCCACGGACGAAGCAGGCGCCGGTACCGTCCAGCAGTTCTGGGAGCCTGAGCTGGGCCGTGTCCTGACCGGTGGCGGTCATGTGCAGTCGGAGCCGCTCGGTGAAGGTGTCGTACGGGTTGATCAGCGTCACTCGCAGGTTCCCGCGCTTCCTGGTGCGGGCCGCGAGCTGGATCGTGGCGGAGAGTCCGGCGTAGCCGGCGCCCAGGACCAGGACCTCGTGCCGCTGTACTGCTTTCGCGTTCATCGCTCTGGCGCCTCTTTCGTGTCGGTCGTTCCCGCTGTGCGAACGACCACCAGACGCAAGCTGCCTTTCCGTTCGTGACACGGGGACGATGTGGCCCGCGTCACATAAGAAGGATGCGTTTGCAGCGTGAGGCCCGCCCACCCTGTGCGGGGGAGTGAGCCTCGTACCGGCCTCGGGAGAGGTGGCTGCTCTTGCCTCTACCAGTCGTGGACCGTGCCGTCCCGGAGCCTGTTCACCGGCAGGTAGGCCGGCTGATAGGGGAACCGGGCCGCCACCTCGGTGTCGAGGTCGACGCCGAGACCGGGGGTGTCGGAGGGATGCAGCAGCCCGTCCTCGAACCAGTACGAGGTGCGGAAGACCTCCAGGGTCCGCTCGGAGTGCTTCATGTACTCCTGGATGCCGAAGTTGTGTACGGCTAGGTCGAGATGGAGCGCGGCCGCCATCCCCACGGGCGAGATGTCGGTGGGACCGTGCATTCCGGACTTGATGCCGTAGACGCCCGCGAGGTCGAGCAGTTTCTTCATCCCGGTGACGCCGCCGGCGTGGGTGACCGCGGAGCGTACGTAGTCGATCAGCCGCTCGTGAAGCAACGTGGTGTAGTCGTACACCGAGTTGAACACCTCGCCGATGGCCAGCGGTGTCGTCGTGTGCTGCCGGATGAGGCGCAGCGCCGCCTGGTCCTCGCCCGGTGTGGCGTCCTCCAGCCAGAACAGGTCGTACGGCTCCAGCGCCTTGCCCAGGCGAGCGGCCTCGATAGGCGTCATCCGGTGGTGCCCGTCGTGGAGCAGGGGCAGTTCGGGGCCGAACTCGGCGCGTACGGCCTCGAAGACGGTGGGGAGGTGCCGTAGGTAGGCGCGTGTGTCCCAGGTCTCCACCGCGGGGAGCGGTCGGTCGCTCCCCGCGGTGGCGCGGCGTGCGGGTTCGTAGTCGTAGCGCTCGCCGCCGCCCGCGCTGGAGGTGGCCACGCCGTACACCGAGTCGAGGCCGGGTATGCCGGTCTGGATGCGGATGGCGCGGAAGCCCGCCTCCAGGTGTGCGCGGACGGAGTCGAGGAGTTCGGGCACGTCACGGCCGGACGCGTGGCCGTAGGCGAGCGCGCCGGTGCGGGACGCGCCGCCGAGGAGTTGGTAGAGGGGCATGCCGGCGGCTTTGGCCTTGATGTCCCACAGCGCTGTGTCGACGGCCGAGATGGCCGCCATGGTGACGGGACCGCGCCGCCAGTACGCGCCGCGGTACAGGTACTGCCAGGTGTCCTCGATGCGGGAGGCGTCGCCGTCCGTGATCAGCGGCAGGACGTGGTCCTCCAGATAGGACCTGACGGCCAGTTCGCGGCCGTTGAGCGTGGCGTCGCCGAGGCCGACGAGGCCGTCCTCGGTGGTGACGCGCAGGGTGACGAAGTTGCGTCCGGGGCTGGTGACGATCACCTCGGCGGACTTGATGCGCATGTCGGTTCCCCCTCTGTTCGGTCGGTTCGTCGGCGGTCCGGCGACGGCCCAGCGGGGCTGGGGATCGTCAGTGGGCGCGGATGCGCCGGGCCAGTTCGGTCTGGACCTCGGCGACGATCCGCTCGGGCGGCAGAGTCGCGTCGACCGTCATGCCGGCCTCGTCGTCCTCGAGCGGTTCGAGGTCGTCGAATTGCGTGGACACCAGGGAGGCCGGCATGAAGTGGGCCTCCCTGCCCGCCACTCGGGACCTGGCTTCGTCCTGGTCGAGCGCGAGGTGGACGAAGAAAACGTCGGGGCGGGCGACACGCAGCAGTTCGCGGTAGATGCGTCTGAGGGCGGAGCAGGTGATCACCAGTCCCTCCTCCGGGGCGGCGGCCCGCATCCGGTCGGCGATGGCGGCCAGCCATGGGCTGCGGCTGCGGTCGTCGAGGGGGATGCCGTTGGACAGCGACTCACGGTTGCACGTGGGATGGAACCGGTCGCCCTCCTCGAACGGCACGCGGAGCGAGTCCGCCAGGTAGCCGCCGACGGTGGTCTTGCCGCACCCGCTGACCCCCATGACGACGATGGGGACGTGCCCTGCGTCGATGACGGCGGCCATGGCCGTACGGAAGCCCGAACGGTAGGCGACGGGCAGGCCGTCCACGTCGAACTGGCGCAGCCCGGCGCGCAGTCGGGCAAGGACGACGGGGTCGTGCAGCCGACCGCGCCGGATCTCGGCCATGATGGCCTCCGCGAAGGCCTCCGCGGCCGTCGCCAACCCCTGATCGACGGCGTAGGCCAGCCCTATGTGCAGCCACATGGCGATCGGCTGCGGCCGTACCGGATAGTCCTGGACGGTGTCGGCACCGACGGCGGCCGGTACGGGGGCGAGCCTTGGCTCCTCGTCCCCGTAGGACCACCGGTCGATGCGGTGGTTGAGGGCCATCACGACCGGGTGCGCCAGGCGCAGGAAGAGCTCATTGCGCGAGCCGGCGAGGAGGCTGCGGTGGAAGGCCGCGTCGATGTCCCGGAAACGCTGGCGGACCGCGGCGCCCTCCCGCCGACGCGCGAAGTCAGGGTCCTCGCTGAGCGCGAGCAGCGTGCGGGCGTGGCTGGTCAGGTCGTGGCAGATCTCCGCGGATCGGCTGACGGCAGCCAGCCTGGCGGCGCGGGGCTCGATCACCTCGCGCAGCTCGGTGAGCGACCGCATCTGGCTGGCGGGTGCCACCTCCAGTCGCCAGGAGATGACGTCGGCGTCCAGCAGGTCCCAGCGTTCCAATGGCTGTACGGTGGCGCCGATCCGGGGCTGCAGATTGACAAGGCCCTTTTGGTGCAGGGCCTGCAGCGCCTCGCGGGCCATGGGTCGGGTGACCCCGAACTCGTGCATGACGGCGTCCACCGTCAGGTGCTGGTCGCGGGGCTTGCCGCCCTCCACGATCTGACATCCCAGCTGGCCGACCAACTTCGCCGTAGAACCTCGCAACGCGTCCTCGGACCCTGCGGGCAGGTCCGGTTCGGGACCAGTCATGGCATTGATGCTAGGTCACAGGGCCTCTCTGGTCAGCGGTCCGGTAAGCGGTGGAAGGAGTGCGGGGGGCTTCAGGGGCGCACGGCGGAGCGCATCCGCGGCAACGACTGCTTCTGAGCGACCAGTTGGCGCCGTGATGGCACATCAGAAGGCTTTTCTGATGTTGCTCATATGGGTACCGTGGTCATCATTCGAGTTGCTTCGGTGGTGCCGGAGCACTGGCTGGTGCGCGCGTCCAGAGGTTCCGATGTGACGGACCGGGCCGGTGCAGGCGCGCGGCAGCCGGCACATGGCTGCCCCATCCCGTCCTGACGCAGTCGCAGGAGAGCCGTATGCCCGAACCGACCTCGCCCACGCCACCGCCGGAGCGGTTGTCATTGCGCTGGGCCCTGATCCTGCTGGCCTCGGTCGTGGCGGGACTGCTGGCGGGCCTGCTGACCTACGCCGAGTCGGGCAACTGGCCGGGCTCGCTGCTGGCGGCCCTCGGCGCGAGCGGAGCGGCACTTACGGCACTGCCCTTGCTGCTGTGACACCGCGCGCGACGAAGCGGCGCCGACGCGGTCGACCCGGGGCCGATGCCGGGGTCGACACCGCGGTCGTGCCGAGTGAAGCTTCGTTGCTCCGCAGGCCATGCCGGCGCTCAGGCGAAGTCTGCTGCGGTGATGCCGTCGGGATGTCCGGGCGGCCACTCCACCAACTCGATCCGGTAGCCGTCCGGGTCCGTGAGCCACGAGGTCTTCGGCCCGTGAGGACCGCCCGGATACTGCACAGGCTCGGGCCTCAGGCCGGCTTCGGTCAGCGTCTCGAGAGCGGTGGCGAGGCTGTCGACCTGGATCGCGAGGTGGTCGAAACCGCTGCCCACGTCGACCGGTCCGTCGTCGGGACGGTGGACCAGTTCGAGCGAGGCCGCGGGTTCGTCGGGGAACTTGAGGATCACAAGACGCGCCCCGTCGCCGCCGTCGACCCGCCCCAGTTCGGCGTAGCCCAAGGCGGTGTAGAAACCGAGCGAGCGGTCGAGGTCGGTGACGCGGTAGGAGACGAAGAGCGTCTTCACGCGGCCTCCTCGGGCCGGCGCACCCGGTAGCGCAGGTGCGTGACGTCCCGATCCTCGAGCCGTCGGACGAGGTCGAGTTCGATGTGGTCACTGCCCAGGTGCTCGAACAGCCGTCGGCCGGCCCCGAGGAGCACAGGAACCAGGTGGATCTCCATCTCGTCCAGCTGCCCGGCGCGCAGAAGCGCTTGGGCCGCCCCCGCCCCATGAACCATGACCGGCCGGTCACCTGCCGCTGCGCGAGCCTGGCGGGCACAGTCCTCGACGTCGGTGACGAAACACGCGTGGCCGGGCGGCACGTCCCTGTCATCCACATGGTGGGTCAGCACGAAGATCGGCACGCCGTCGTGGTGATCGCCCTGCCAGCGCCCGGCCAGTTCGAATGTCCGACGGCCGGAGATCAGCGCGCCGGACGCCAGCGCCTCGCGGTAGACCTGGCCGCTCGGACCGTCGGAGTGCCGGTCGTCGAGCCAGTTGAAGAGCCGTCCTCCGTCGCGTCCGAGCTCCTGCCCCGGCCGATCGTCCGGGCCGGCGATGTAGCCGTCGAGCGACATCGACATATACAGCCGAATCGGGTCGTTCATCCTGGCCTCCATTGCTTCCACGACGACTGGATCCGGCTGTTCCCGATCCGCCGACGCGGCGAGCTCGTCACAAGAAAGACCTCAGGCGGCCGGCAAACTCATCGGCCCGACGCGCCGACCGGCAGACTGCCAGGCTGAGGAGGCACGAGCCACGAGCGACATGGAGCCCACGCAGCTTTCCGAAGCGACGAGCGCCGGTCAGCGGCAGGTCATGTCCGGCGCGGCACGGCTCCGTCCTGCCAGCGGAAGAGGTCGCGCAGCAGGGAAATCTCAGCGCCGTGATGGATCAGCTCCCTATTGACGTGCAGGACCCTGTTCTCCATGGGAAACCGCTCAGGACCCACCGCGGGCGGATTCTCCAAGTCGGCGTCGGAGAGCGCACGGACCCCCGCGTTCCATCTCCCGTACATCTCATCGAGCTGTTTCAGCGCCTCGTCAGCGGTCCCCGCGTAGGCGAATGTCTCGGAGTCGACGTCCTGGCCGCCGAAGTACCATCCGACCCGATAGCCCAGGCACGAGACGATGATGTGTGCCAGCCGCCAGGCAATCGTGGTCACCGGTGCCGGCACCGGGCCAGGGGACGCGAAATCCATCGCCCACGCCCCCGAACCTTCCGACATCGGTGCGGCCGACGTGCCACGCGGGCGGACGCTCCAGCAGTCGCGCACCGGCTCCCAGAAGTACTCCTCATCGGTGAGGCCGTCCAGCCGTGGTCGCAGGTTCGTGCGCCAGTGCCAGTCCAACTGCTCCGCGAGCCGCTCGCTTCTTGTCATGTCCGCACACTACATACAACGGAAAGCCAGGCTGCGATCCTGGCGGACGCCGTCGTCGGCGGTGGGCCGCGAGAGCGTGGGTTGGGTTGAATGACCCCAATACAGGCCTCGTCCTACGGCGCCAAGGTGCGCACGACGTCGAACTCGTTGCCCTCGGGGTCAGCCATGACCACCCAGTTCCGGTCCGGGCCCTGGCCCACGTCCACCTTGACGGCGCCGAGAGCGAGCAGTCTGGTCACCTCGTCCTCGGTGCTGCGGTCGATCGGGCTGACGTCGAGGTGAAGCCGGTTCTTGACGGTCTTGCCCTCAGGCACATGGATGAACACCAGGGTGGGCGGCATCTGGCGGGCCCGGATGTCCTCGACGGTTGGCTCCCAAGAGCCGATCTCGACCTTGCCCTCGCCCCGGTCGATCACCTTGAAGTCCAGGACCTCGCACCAGAAGGCCGCGAGCCTTTCCGGATCACGGCAGTCAACGGTCAACTCGGTGAACCTGCTTGTCATGTTTCTCCCTTGTAGTGCGGACGGGGCTCAGCGTAGGTAGCCGGCCTGACAGATCCGCGATCTTTTTGACTAGAGGCATCAAACCGAAGGCTGCCCTCGGTTGCTGCCGTAGGCATTCCTCCCACCTCAAGGGCTGGCTGCAGTCGGTCCGTTGAAACTCGCGAGCCGCCTCCGAACCCGCGCCGTATCCTCACTCACTGTGATCTGCGAGGGAACCACGGGCATGGATGAAGGCGCTCCGACGACAGTGCGTCTGCGCGATGTACTCGACCGCGCTGGGCGCGTCGTGATCGCCGAGGCATCTCCTGCCGAGGCGGACTCCGCCGAGGTGGCTCGGATCGTGGTGAGCGGTGCCGCGATTGCCGACTTGACCGACCTGCTGGCCATTGTGGACGGCGGCACCGGCGACCGGTGCCGATGCAACGGCTGGCCGACGATCATGGTCTACGACACAGTTGGCCGACTGATCGCGTGCTGGACGCTGCACCACCAATCCGGCCTTCGAGGAATCGGCGACTGCGATGCCGACCTGCGCGATGGGCCGGCCCTCACCGAGTGGCTGGCCGAGCGAGGCCTGACCAGATCTCAAGCGGTTCAGGAGCAGTTGGCCGCGCAAAAGGCTGAGGGGGATCAGCGTCGGCTTCGCTGGCTCCGGGCCGCGCCCGCCGGGCTACGCGATGCGGCCACGGACGTCTGCGACCCGCCCGGGCCTGAACTGGAAGCCTGGTCAGGTCGGCTTCGCGTAGCCGAGGCGCGGCTCGCTGCACTCGTCCAGCATGACTACCCCGACCACATCGAGCGGATCCGCGTCCTGATGGCATGGGCCGGCGTTCCCACCAGGGAGCCCACCGGCGGCCTGAAGTGGTACGACATAGCGGTCCAGCAACAGCTGCTCGACGAAGATCCCGATGCCATCCTCACCGCGCTCACCACGCGCCCGCCGAGTCCGGCCCAACTCGACGGCGCAGCCGAACTCTTCGCGTCTTTGGAATGGACCGCGGCGCACGGCAAGCAACTGCCCCAGTCGCTGCGGTCGATGCTGATCGGGCACATCCAAGCAGAGGGCACGGGCCCCATGAGGTTCCGGATGAGCCACGGTTACTACGCCGCCGAGGGGTCTGCCTGACCAGACGCTGCCGGCTCGCCACACCAAGGTCCTGGAGCACGTCCTGCTGTTGCTGGGGCGACGTCGGAAAGCAGTCCGCAGGCCACCTCGTCGCCTACGAGGGTCTCGCGCCCCGGGGACCCGAAGCGAACGCGGGCGGACGGTCAAGCGTTGAGTTCATGCCCGGTCGTCGCGTCCACATGGTCGGGGATCTCGTCGTGGCGATCGCCCACGGTCGGTGTGCCGGTGGGCTCGAACATGAGGATTGCGGCGCCGGACGGAGCGTACGGCTTGTGCTCCGTGCCTCGGGGGACTGTGAAGACCGCCCCCTGGGGGAGGACGACCGTGCGCTCGCCATCGGGCTCGCGCACCGAGATGTGCAGCTCCCCGTCGAGCACGAGGAAGAACTCGTCGGTGTCGTCGTGGACGTGCCAGAGGTGTTCGCCCTGGACCTTGGCGATGCGGACGTCGTAGTCGTTGACGCGCATGACGATGCGGGGGCTCCACAGCGCGTCGAAGGAGGCCAGGGCCTTGCTCAGGGAGATCGGTTCGTTGGTCATGGGCTCATCCTGAACGCTTTCACATGGGCGGCGTGAGTGCTAGGAATTGCATATGGCGCAAAGATCCTCGCACCGTGTTCACGCGGCGGACGTTCATGGGGTCGTCGTGATCGTGGACGAGAACTCGAACCCCTTCGAACTCGGCTGCGCGACCGAGGTCTTCGGTCTCCGCAGACCGGAGATCGGTCGCGACCTCTACGACTTCAGGCTCTGCTCTCCGGAGCCGCGCACCCTGATGCGAGACGGGTTCTTCACGCTCACGGGAGTCGCCGATCTGACGGCGGCCGACGCGGCGGACACCTTGATCGTCCCCAACCGCCCGGACGTCGAGGTGCCCCGCCGCCCCGCCGTGCTCGATGCCGTCCGACGGGCGCACGCACGCGGTGCCCGGCTGATCGGCTTCTGCAGCGGCGCGTTCACACTGGCGGAGGCCGGAGTCCTCGACGGCCGCCGGGCCACCGCGCACTGGCAGTGGGCGGACTCCTTCCGGGCCCGCTTCCCCTCCGTCCACCTCGAATCCGACGTGCTGTTCGTGGACGACGGCGACATCCTCACCGCTGCGGGGAGTGCGGCCGCACTCGATCTCGGGCTGCATGTGGTTCGGCGCGACTACGGCGCGGAGATCGCCAATTCCGTGAGCCGGCGGCTGGTCTTCGCCGCGCACCGCGACGGAGGGCAGCGGCAGTTCGTGGAGCGACCCATCCCCGAACTGCCGGACGAGTCGCTGGCGCCTGTCCTGGCGTGGGCCCAAGAGCGCTTGGACTCACCACTCACGGTCTCCGACCTTGCTGCACGTGCGTCGGTCAGTTCGGCGACGCTGCATCGCCGCTTCCGGGCTCAGCTGGGAACGACACCGCTGGCGTGGCTCACAACTCAACGACTCGCCCTGGCATGCCGGTTGATCGAGCGAGGCGAGCACCGCTTCGAAGTGGTGGCGCGGCACAGCGGGCTTGGCACCGCGGCCAATCTGCGGATGCTGATGCGCCGCGAAACCGGCATCACTCCGTCGGCGTACAAGGAGCGGTTCGGGCCGGAGATCAGCCGCCCGAGCATGGACGGATGACGAAGCCGGGGCCGTCGGACGGGGTTGTGAGCTGAGTTTGGCGCATGCGGGGCGGCTGAAGGTGCTGTCGTCCACCCCTCGCTGGACCGTGTACGCGAAAGCTCCCGGTAGCCGGCCGGTGGTATCGGCCGTGGCCGACTGCCGGGAGCTTCCTTGCTGCGTACTGCTCGGGTGCCTCACCTTGGATACGGCGCACGCTTGGGGCCGCTTCCCAAGATCGGCAGGATCAGCAGGGGAAGGTGCCGCTGTAGATGGCGTGTCCGTAGGAGGAGCTGCCGGAGCCGAAGCCGTAGATGCCGTCGTCGCTCCACACCGCCTCGCGGAAGCCGTTGACGCAGGTCTGCGGCGGTGCGATCGCGAAGCCCTCCAGGTTGTCGGTGGGCATGACGGTCGGGTTCGTGTAGGTCACGTCCGGTACGATCGCGCCGCCGGCGTTGACCTTCATGAAGGTGTGGGTCTCGCCGCAGGTGTTGTCGCACGTCGCGATGAGGCGCTGGGTTCCGGCGTCGAACGTCACGTCCATCACGGAGACCTTTCCGATCACGATCGTGCCGAACGTGGTGAACGTACCGTCGGAGTTGAGTCCGTAGACGTGGAGTGTGCCGTCCCATTCCAGGCCGGCGAAGAACAGGCCCGAACCGTGCAGCGGGTAGTTCGCGGGGTCGTAGGCGGCGCCGGTGAGTGGGTCGACCCAGCCGTTCGCGGTGAGCCAGCTGTCCGGGACGTAGCCGACGCCCTCGAAGCCCAGGTTGGCGTCGTCCTTGCTGCCCGTGTTGAGCTGCGGGAACTGCGAGGTCATGTCCCACTGGTGGATCGGCGTCAGGGTCGATCCGGTCGCGGTCGGATCGAACTCCATGATCGTGTCCTTGGGGACCGTGTTGTTGGCGTTGTCACGCTCTGAGGTCACGTAGATGTGGCCGTTGGCGCCGACCGTCAGGCCCTCGGAGTCGGGCTGGCCGGTGCCACCGGCGAACCGAATCTGCTTACCGGTCGCGCTCCACGACGCATCAGGGACCCACTTGCCGTTGCTCTTGACCAGCTTGTACAGCCAGTTCTTGTTCTTGGCGGCCCACAGCACCGACGGGTTCGCCGGGTCGAACGCCAGGCCGCTCACGTCTCGTCCTTCGGGGCCGGTCGACGTGGTGAAGGCACAGACGTCGTCGGCGATCGTCACGTCCGCACCGCCCGGCCACGCCAGGGTGCCCGAAGGGACGGAACCCGTACCTGAGGGCGCCTCCGGGGTGCAGCCGCTGGTGAGCGAGCCGCCTCCGCCCAGAAGTTGGCCGTCGGTACCGCCGCCACCACTGCTGCCCGTGCACGAGTTCGCGCCGCCGAGCGTCGCTGTCGTGGAGGTCTTGAACCAGCCGGTGCCGTTGGCGCAGCGTTCGTCCGACGGCTTGGCCCCGCCGGTCGTCCAGGTCACCGAGTCGACGGCGTTGCCATTGCCGTCCAGGAGGAAGAGCGAGTCGTTGTCGCCGAGCCCGAGGCCGGAGTCGAAGGTGACGTAGCCTCCCGCGGGGATGGTGGTCGCGCTCGGCGAGGAGGACGAGATCGAGACGGGGGAGTGGGCGGTGTCGTTGTCGACGTACTTCCACGATCCGATGCTGACCGCGCTCGTTCCGCCGTTGTACACCTCCACGGTGTCCGCGTTGTCCGAGGTGACCTCGTTGATCCGTACCCGGCTCGACGCCGGTATCGACGACGGGCAGGCCGAGGCGTTCGCGGCGCCGAACGTGGACGCGCTGGTCGTGGTCACCCACGCCCCGGTGCCGTCGCCGCCACAACGCGCCATCGCCGGCTTCGCCCCGCCGGTGGCCCACTCGACGCGGTCGACCACCGTGCCGCTGGTCGTGTAGATCACCAGCTTGTCCGAGTCGCCAAGTCCCTTGGGCGAGTTGAAAGCGACAAAGCCGCCTGCAGGGATCGTGCTCGAGGACGGGCTGAACGTCTGCGGCGAGAAACTGTCGTCGGACATCTTCCAACCACTGATGCTCACCGCAGCGGAGCCGGTGTTGTACAGCTCCACCGTGTCGCTGTTCGACGAGGTGACCTCGTTGATCCGAACATTCTGGTAGCCGACCGGGTCCGCGGCGGCCGCCGGCTGTGCGGCGACCACCCCTGTGACGAGCAGTCCTGAAAGCGTCAGAGCCGTGGCGCACACGGAGGCGACGGCGGCACGCGAGTGTGAGGTAGACACGAGGCGGAACTCTGCCGACACGATCTTGAAACGGCGTGTATTCCAGCTGAACTTAGAGCGCACGCCTCCGCGTTCTGCCTGTGCGCACCTCGCTGTCGGCTGCGCTGCGACCTCTCGACGAAGAGGAAAAGGTCATCCTTGCCGACGTCATTCCCGGCACTGCCGACAGCCGCCGATATCGTGACCGCCGTGAGGGTGGGTACCGAAGAAACTCGTCTGGTGATGCTGCGCGGCAACAGCGCCTCAGGTAAGTCGTCCGTCGCGGCCGGCCTGCGCGAGCGGTTCGGCCGCGGCCTGGCCCTGGTCAGTCAGGACAACCTCCGCCGCATCGTGCTGAGAGAGCGCGACCGGCCCGGAGCGGCGAACATCGGCCTGATCGACCTGACCGCCCGCTACGCTCTGGACGCCGGATTCCACGTCGTGGTCGAAGGCCTCCTCTACGCCGACCACTACGGCGACATGCTCACCCAGCTGCGCGCCGACCACCGCGGCCCGACCCACGGCTACTACCTGGACGTGCCGTTCAGCGAAACCCTCGCCCGGCATGCGACCAAGCCGATCGCCGACGACGTCGACGCGACCCAACTGCGCGACTGGTACCGGGCGCACGATCTGCTGCCCGGGGGTATCGAGACCGTCATCGGCGCCGACAGCCCCCTGAACGAGACCGTCGACCGCATCATGAAGGACACCGGCTTGGTCCACCTGCCCGCCGTGGACCGTTGACCCGGTGGATGATGCGGCAGATGGCGCTCGTGCGCCGTGGGACCACGGAGCGTTCGGTGTTCGCTCGGAGCCTGGCTAACCTTCTGCCGCGGAGCCCTACTTCGATCCAGGGAGTACCTGGTGAGTCGGCGAGCCGATTGGGAGGCCGACGACGCGAAGGCGGGGCAAGGGGTGGCCTCGGCGGCCGAGAACTACGCCGCATACCTCGACGGTGAGCTGGCTGCGCACCTCCGGACCTATCTCTTCTGGATCGAGGAGCGACGATCTCCGACGGAGGCCGATCGGCTGCCGCAACTCTGACTGCCAGGGTGTATCGGTCGCGGAGTCAGCGACGGATCGCGGCGACGACCGGTGCCCCGGAAGACGTGGACGCGCTTGGAGTGGCGCGCCGTCACGGCGCAGGTGCCCGTCAGTCGGCTGACAAGGCCTTAGGGTTCGCTGCGCGCCCGGGGGGCCGGGACGGAACGCCCCGGCCGCGCACCGCTTGCCCTACTCCTTGGGCGGCTTGACGGCGATGTCGAGGTAGAAGGCGTCGATGCTGCGGACCGCGGCCTCAAAGTCCTCCAGGTTCACCGGCTTGGTGACGTAGGCGTTGGCGTGGTGGTGGTAGGCGCCGGTGACGTCGTCGGGGGCGGCTGAGGTGGTCAGGACGACGACCGGGATGGTCCGCAGGTCGGGGTCCTCCTTGACCACGGCGAGGAATTCACGCCCGTTCATACGCGGCATGTTGAGGTCGAGCACGATGAGGTCGGGGCGCTCGTTGTCAGGGTCGCGCAGGTACTCCAGGGCCTCGACGCCGTCGGAGACCTGTGTGAGGTTGCGGGTGCCGCGTTCGGCGAGGGCGTCCTGGATCAGCATCGCGTCGGCGAGATCGTCCTCGACCAGCAGCACGTCGTAGGGGCGGGTTGCGGCGGCAGCGGCCATGAGTCACGAACTCCAGGGGGTGGGACGAGGGGCTGGGCGGGCGGTGTTGTTGGTGATCAGGCCGGGCCAGCGACGCCGGGCACCCTGCCGGCTCATGCTCAGGGCACGGCCGATCTCGGGGTAGCCGGCTCCGCCGGCGGCCGCGGCGTGGGCGGCCTGGTCCTCGAGGCGCCGTACGGCCAGTTTGACACCTGCGAGGATCTGCAGTCGCAGCAGAGCATGTCGACGCAAGTCGTCGGCCGCCTCGGCGGCGGGTTCTGCCGACGGACCAGGTCTTTCCTGCATCAGCTTTCGGGTGAGCTCCTCCACAAGCTGAGTCAGCATCGCGGCCATGTCCTCGTTCGGCGGAAGGGATGCTGCAGAGGGACCGGGCATGGCATCACCCTAAGACGTCGATCTCGGATGGGACAACACGCGTTGTCGAAGCCACGGGTAAAGTGTGCTGGCCGCGCGTCACGGCGCGACCTGGATGGCTGGCCGAGGGAGAGTTGTGGACCGCGATGACGAGTAAGCCGTCGCACAGCGAGACAGCGTTCTCCGCGTGGACCACGCGACGCTGGCTTCGAGTGGGCGTGGCGACCACGCTGGCCGTCTTGGCGGTACTGGGATCCCTGGGCGGCTGGGCCATGTGGCGCACCTCACAGACCACGGCTCTGCTGACGGACCGGCGCTCGCCCGCTCTGATCGAGTCCATCCGGGTTGAGGAAGCCCTGGTCAACCAGGAGACCGGCATCCGCGGCTACGGCCTGTCCGGCCAGCAGGACTTCCTGCAGCCCTACGCACAGGGCGTGTCCGACCAGAAGGCGGCCATCAAGCGTCTGCGGCCCCTGCTCGGCGACGACGAACGAGCCCTCGACGACCTGGCCGAGGTGGAGAAGCGCATCAGCACCTGGCAGGAGCGAATAGCCCGCCCCGTTTCAGCTGCCTCCTCCAGCCAGGCAGCTCAGATCTCCACGGCACGCGCTGCCGAGGGCAAGACCGCGTTCGACGCACTGCGTCGAGCCATGGCCGACCAACAGACCCACCTGCAGGCCGAACGGACGGCGGCAACCCGCGATCTGCGCCGGGCGGAAACCCTGCGCAACTGGATGTTCGCCATCATCGCCGCCGTCATCGTCATGGTCGCGGGGCTCGTCTTCGAGGGCCTGCGCCGTGGCGTCACCGGGCCCCTGAGCGCGCTCGGCGCGGCAGCCCGCGACGTCGCGCAGGGGCGCTTCGACCGTTCCCTCACAGGTGCAGGCCCCGCCGATCTACGTCGGCTCGCCTCCGACCTGGAGGCCATGCGCCTGCGGCTGGTGGAAGAGCTGCGCTTCAGCGAGGCGGCCCGCAGGCTGCTGGACGAGCAGGCGGAGGACCTCAAGCGATCGAACACGGAACTGGAGCAGTTCGCCTACGTCGCCTCTCACGACCTGCAAGAACCACTGCGCAAGGTGTCCAGCTTCACTCAGCTCCTCCAACGCCGCTACGGAGGGCAGCTGGATGCGAAGGCCGACCAGTACATCGCCTTCGCCGTCGACGGCGCCAACCGCATGCAGACCCTCATCAACGACCTGCTGGCCTTCTCCCGGGTCGGCCGCGTCCACAACGACCACCAGACCGTGGACCTCGAAGCGGTGCTGAGCCGAACCCTGGACACGCTGAGCGTGGCCGTGGAGGAGAGCGGCGCCGAGATCACCCACGACACCCTGCCCACCGTCGTCGGAGACCCGACGCAGATGGGCATGCTCTGGCAGAACCTGTTGTCCAACGCCATCAAGTTCCGCAGCCCCGATCGGCCGCCCCGCATTCACATCAGCGCCGCGTCCGACAACGGCGTCTGGGAGTTCGCGGTCACCGACAACGGCATCGGCATCGCGCCGGAGTTCCAGGAGAAGATCTTCGTCCTCTTCCAGCGACTGCACACCAAGGACGCCTACCCCGGAACAGGTATCGGCCTGGCCATGTGCAAGAAGGTCGTGGAGTTCCACGGCGGCACGATCAAGATCGACCCCGACTACAGGCTGGGCACCCGCGTCCTCGTCACCCTTCCCGCCATGATCGCCGAGACCGCTGCAACGGCCGAGACAGCCGCCGCAGCCTCGACGGGGGATGTGGACAGGAGGCAGCCGTGACCGCCCCGGTCCCAGGCCGCCGCGACGGGTCGTACGACCTGCTGCTGGTGGAGGACGACGACGGGGACGCCCTCCTGGTCGAAGAACTCCTCTACGACACCGATCTGCCGCACACCCTCACCCGGTGCCGTACGGCCGCCGACGCGCGCCGCGTGCTCGCCGCACGTGCCGTCGACTGCGTTCTGCTCGACCTGCACCTGCCGGACGCGTCCGGGGTGGAGACGGTCAAGGCGATCCAGACCGACACCGATGCCGCCATCATCGTCCTGACCGGCCTGGACGAACCCCGCGCCGGAGTCGACGCCCTCGCGGCAGGTGCCCAGGACTACCTGATCAAGGGCAAGGTCGAACCCGATCTGGTGCAGCGCGCCGTGCGCTACGCCGTTCAGCGAAAGCAGGCCGAACGCGCCAACGCCGCCTTGCAGATCGGCCGGCTGCGCGCCGAGGAGAACGCGCGCCTCGAACGCGGCCTGCTGCCCGAACCCCTCCTGTCCTCCACGACCGTCACCACCTCCAGCCGCTACTACCCCGGGCGGGCACAGGCCCTGCTCGGCGGCGACTTTCTCGACGTCGTCCAGACCGACGACGGACAGGTCCACGCCGTCATCGGCGACGTCAGCGGCCACGGACCCGACGCCGCGGCACTCGGCGTGTGCCTGCGCATAGCCTGGCGCGCACTGACCCTCGGCGGCCACCGCAACCAGCAGCTGCTCCACCTGCTGGAAAAGATCCACATCGCCGAACGTGCGGGCAGCGACCTGTTCACCACCTGTACCCTCATCACCCTCGACCCGAACGAGGCCAGCCTCACCCTGCACCTGGCCGGCCACCACGAACCCCTCTTGATCACCCCCGACGGAGCCGGCGAGGTCACCGCCGCACACGGAGTCGCACTGGGCATCGCACCCGGCCTGGGCAAGTGGCCCGCGACCAAACTCGCCCTTCCGCCCCGCGGCGCGCTCATCGCCTACACCGACGGTCTCATCGAAGGCTACGCGGGCGACACGACCACACGGCTCGGCGTGGACGGCCTCCTCCGCATCATCGAGACGCTCCCCACAGCCGACCCCGGAACGCACCTGGACGATCTCATCGCCCGCACCCGCACCCTCAACGCCAGCCGGCACACCGACGACCTCGCCATCCTGCGCCTCGATTGGAACGCCGACGCACCCCGTGCCGGGTCGAAGACGCGGGGGAGTGCACCGTAGGTCGCGCGCCACTCGGGCTGCGGACGGACAGCGGGCGTGAGCAGCCGTGCTCACGCTCTTGCCGATGCGGTCCACGCTGCCTCGCTCGACCGCACTCGAATGATCTGCGCCCGTCCCGGGCTCGTTGCACGGGCCCTTCAGTCATGCTTGGCTCGCCCGATGAACTTTCTGCTGACGGCGAGTGGCCTGCGCAACGAGACACTGCGGGACGCACTGCGGGACATGCTGGGCAAACCGTTCGGATCGGCGAACGTCGTGTTCGTTCCCACGGCTTCAGTCGCCGAGCCCGGGGACCACGGATGGATGGTCGCCGACATGAACCGCCTGTACGGCCTCGGCTGGCGGCAGTTCGACATCCTTGAGCTGAACGGCCTGCCCCGGCAGACAGTGCTCGACCGGCTGCTGAACGCCGACGTCATCTATGTCGAGGGCGGCAATCACTACCACCTCGCCCGCAGCATCACCGGCAACGGCCTGACCGACGGCTTCCTGGAGGCACTGGAGAACCGGGTCTACGTGGGGGTCAGTGCCGGATCCATGATCTTCAGCCGTCACCTCACCGAACACTCCGCCGACGTCATCGGCGACACCACGGATCTGCACGTCCTGGGTGCGACGACCGTGCACCCGCCGTTCGGCCTCTTCGACTGGTACCTCAAGCCTCACCTGTACTCGCCCGACTTCCCCGAGCGGGACGACGCCTGGGCTGATCGCATCGTCGCGCGGGCGGACTTCCCGATCTACTTCATCGACGACGAGACGGCAGTTCGCGTCAGGGACGGCAAGGTGGATGTCCTTTCCGAGGGCCGGTGGCGGTTCCATCCGTGACCGGCACCGGGCAGCTGTGCCGCCGAGCTCGGTCGCCGGTGACGTAGACGGCCGGCGAGCAGGTCGCGGCGGCGGTCACCTCCGTCGGTAACCCGGTCCACGCCGGCGCGTTCAAGCACGCACGCGAGCCGGACGTCCTCCAACTGCGGGACAAGGCCTTCCAGATGAGGGGAGGCGGCCACAGCTGGGCCGGCAAACCAGGTAAGTCTCCTAAGGGACGAGAACGGCCGTGGTCCCAGCATTTCCGGGTCTACGGCCATGCCGACGTGTGTTTGCCGTCGGCGCGAGCGGCAACGCGCAGTACATGAATCAATCGAACAGTGGCACGAATCAAGATTCCCAATCCAAACGAAGCGCTACCGCCAAGGCCAGGCAGGCCACAGCGAAGGCGACTGCCCCCGCGTCGCAGGCGGCGGACAAGGCCGCCGAGAAGTCCGGTGACGCGGGCTCAGCAGCCGTGGGTGTGGCCGAGCGTGCGGCAGGCACCGGCACCGCCGTTGTGAGCAGCGCGGCCGAGCGGGTCCAAGCGGGCCGCCAGGCCGTCATCGACGCCTCGGGGCAGGCCGCTGCCCTCGCCAAGACGGCGTGGACGGTGATCGCTCATCGTAAGATCCTGGCCGCAGGTGTGGGTGCCGGCGTGTCGGTGCTGGGCGCCACGTCCTACCTGGCGGGCCGCCGCGCGGGTCACCGCACGCAAGGTCCGATCACGCGTCTGACCGGTGGCCGGATCTGAGGCGGGGGGCGTGCCTCGCCACCCAGGCGGGGCCGCCGGGGCCCGCGCAACTCGACCAGAGACCACGCACGACAGACGGCGGCCTAGCGGGATGCGGTCGGGACGCGGTCAGACGGCGGGGCAGCATCTCGGTGCCCCGCCCTCGGCGCACCTCAGTCCACGTACCACTTACCGCACTTGGTGATGCCGTCGAACTCTCCACATGCGCGTGCGGCGTAGTTGGAATTGAAGACGGACTGAGTGCGGCTGCCGGTGTAGGGGCCGCACATCTTCCAGCCGTCGCTCTTCGCCTGCTGGTCGCTGACGATGCCCTTGAAGTCGGGGAACGAGCGATAGCTGCGGTCGACCCACAGCCGGTCGCCGGACTTGCGGCCGGACTTGATCTCCGCACGACTGTAGCGGTCGAGCGCCGACTCGTTCTGCAACTCGACGCGGCGGCCCCTGAAGTCGAACGAGGCTCCGGACTCGACGGCGCGGAAGACGCCGATGACGCCGATGCCGTCGCAGTCGTCCTCGGTGGCAGAGGCCACCGACGAGGGGACGAAGGCTATGGCGCCGCTGCTGGTCAGGACGGCCAGAGCCGCGACCACGCGGCCCATGCGAGGCTTCTTCACTTGATTTCCTTCTGAGTGACTACGGGTGGGGGGCTACCGCAGCGCTGGACGGGCCGAGACTCCGCCGAATGAGGCGCATCGACACCTCGGTGCCGCTCAGCCGCGTTCCGCGCTGCCCACCGAACACTGAGGCACGCGCCTTGCGGAAACCTTGCGAAGGTGCCCCGAGGCGGAGAAGGGCCGGCCGGTACGGGTGGCTCCGCGGTCTGGGTAGGTTGGTGGTCACCCGACCCAGGAGATGTTCAGTGCTCAGCCGCCCCAGCGTTCTGTTCGTGACCGATCTCGCCTACGAGGCGCGAGGGCGGCGCTACTGCGACGAGGACATCTTCCTGTCCTCGCGGCTACGCAACGACTTCGACATCGCCTTGTGCCATCCGCTGGACGCCGCCGCTCTGATGGACGGCTTCGATGCGGCCGTCGTACGCAACAGCGGTCCGGTGGTGCACTACCAGAAGGAATACGACGCCTTCCGGAGCCAGGCCGCAGCGCGCGGCACGCGTGTGTACAACCCGCTGACCGGCCGGGCCGACATGGTCGGGAAGCAGTACCTGCTGGACCTGACCACAGCCGGATACCCGGTCATCCCGACGATCGACCGGCTCCAGGACCTCGGCCGCCTGCCCGGGGCCGACCAATTCGTGGTCAAGCCGAAGGCAGGGGCGGACTCCATCGGCCTCAGCTTCGTGCCCCAGGAGCGGCTGGCCACCCTCGCCTACGGCGACATCCTGGTCCAGCCTCGCATCGACTTCCGCTACGAGGTGTCCTTCTACTACGTGGACGATGTCTTCCAGTACGCCCTGTACGCGCCCGACCCCGACCGGCGCTGGCTCCTTGAGCCCTACCTGCCCACGGAAGCGGACCTCGACTTCGCCCGCCGCTTCATCGACTGGAACACCCTCGAACACGGCATCCAACGCGTGGACGCCTGCCGCACCCAGGAGGGTGACCTGCTTCTGGTCGAGCTGGAAGACCTCAATCCGTATCTGTCCCTGGACCACGTCGACAGCCCGACCCGCGACACGTTCGTCACCAGCATGACGGCCTCCCTCCGCCGGTTGCTGAGCATCCCAACTCGCGGCTGAAGCGCCGCCGTTGACGGCCATCCGGCCCGCGATCGGCGAGCGGGGCCGGCCGCACGAGAGACCTCACGGGATCATGCGCCGGATGCTCGGCGCCGCAGGTACGCCCAACAGGGCCGTTGCTCTGTCAGTCGTGCCCTGTCTCCTGGGGGTGAGCCGTCCACGCGTGAGGAAGACGTGCTGGGGGCACCCGATGGCGGGGAGCCCCCTGTCGCCGATGGCCCGTACGTCTCTCAGCAGGGCTTCACATACCAAACCCATGACCAGTCGGCGGAGGCGTCCGTGTCATAGGCACCGTCATCCCTCCAGCGGGTCACGTGGTCGGAGCTCCTGAATTGCGCGCGGGTTCCCGGGGTCTGGTTGTTGATCCACGAACCCAGACTCGACCACGGCATGTCGTATTCGGTGCAGTTGTACATGAGGATGGGAGTACCGGTGAAATTCGGTCCCGGGTAGGCGCAGAAGTACTTGTACGGGCAGCTGGCCGCCGCCGCTGCGGCGGTCCCGGCACTGTGTGTCGCTGCGTCGGCGGTGGAAGCCATGGTGAGGGCGGCCGAAAAGCCGGTGGCGACTGCCACCATGCCACGCACCCATGTCCGACGGCTTCCGCCGCGGTTTTCGGTCATAGTCAAACTCTCCTTGAAGAGACCCTGTTGGTTGACTTCACCGAATCTAGGGATGCCGAAGGAACGACGCCAACCTTTCGACCTGACCCGAATTGAGCGGCTGCCCGCTTCTCGCCGGGCGATTTCATCTGTAGGGTGTGAACTTTGACACAGCCTTTAGACCGCTCAGGAATTACCTGTTGAGCCAGGAGGGCCTAGCGGATGAGGTCGCCTGCCTGTTCAGGCCGACTGGAAGCGATTGAAGCCGCCGTCTCTGTCGACGGAACCGACCATCGGCACTGGACGTCTGACGCCTCAGCACACCGATCGACCATGGATCACTGACCAAGGACGTGGCAGAGGTGTCCCTCGGGTTCGCATCAACAACGGGCAGTCGACGCACATCTGCCGCGTCGGCCGTCGCGCTGCTCCTGCTCGCCGCAGCCCTGACCGGCTGCGGCAGCTCCACTGCCACAAAGACGTCCGCCACCTCCGGCGCCCTCCGGGCCGGCGCCTCCGGCTGCCCTAAGACCGGGGGCGGTTCCGGCATCCCACCGGGCCAGGTCGCCTCGCCGGCCCGCCTCGGGCGGCTCTCCCGCCTCGACAAGGCAGTCGCGCCCGGGGGACGGCCGGCCCGCTTCGACATCACCGTCACCAATCCCACTCCACGGACCACTCGTCGGGCCTCGCTCGCCTTCACCATCAGCGGCCCCCAGAGGATCCCCACATTCAGCGGCGGTCTCCAGATCCACTACCGCGACCGATGGTGCGAGATCGCCACCCGGATGCAGAACGAATCCGAGGACTCCCCGTCCCTCTCCGCCGCGATCCCGCTCACCCTGGACCCGCGCAGCAGCACCGTCCTCCACTTCCGGCTCTCCGGTTCACGGCCGACGCCCGGGGGCCGCTTCGAGGATGTTGTCGGCTACACCGTCGAAGTCAACTTGCTGGCCACCAAGGACGTCCGAGGCCACCGGCTCCACTTCGACCTCGCCCCGGACCCCACAACCAGCCCGACGTCGAGCTCCGCATCCCCCTCGTGAGACAGGACAGCCCCGGTCACTCCTCGGACGCTTCGACGGTCATGGAAATGGTGGCATCCGCCCCTGCCCACACCTAAGTTCAGGCGACGTGAAAACGGCCGCTCTGAAAGGGCAGGGCACATGTTGAGGCAGTTGAACAAAGGGCTCGCTTCCCGTCGCGCCGCCGCATCGGTCGGCGCAGTGGCGTTGGCGGCGGCCGCGGTCTGTGCGGTCGCCACGCCGGCGTCGGCCGCCGGCTGGGCATGCGATCACGACGGGCATACCGTGTGGTGCGCATCCGTGACCGGCATCTCCGCCGGTTCCTACCTGGCCTCCCACAACGGGCCGACCTACGCATCGGGTACGACCGGGCACCGCTACCACAACGGCGACACCATGATGCTGGCGTGCTGGACCACGGGGGACGGTGACGCGGACGGCCACGGTGACCACTACTGGTTCGCGCTCGATTTCGACAGCGACAGCGGTTACATCAACGACTGGTACGTGACGACCGGATCACCGTCCCAATGGAAGCCGCACGTCCCGCAGTGCCGCTGATGAAACACACTTCGTCAGGAGATTTCGCATGCGTCGAATACTCATCGCACTGCTGGCCTGTTTCGGGCTGACCACGCCCGTGGCCATCGCATCGGCGATGCCCGCGTCCGCGTCCCCGCATTCCGTGCAGACCGTCGCCTGCAATTCGGGTTATGTCTGCATCTACAAGGGCGATATCTGGGACGGCAGTTCCAATCACCCGAAGGTCTACAACCTCTACTACTACGGCACGTACAACGTGCAGAACCTCGTCGGTGAGTACACCGTGGTGAATTGCCAGACCGGCCGCGCACGTGTGCAGGGCTGGACCGGATACAACGCCACGGGCAGCGTTGCCTGGGACATCGGCAACAACTGCTCGACGGGGCTGTGGACAGACCTCACTCCCACTAACTCGGTGCGGTTGTACGCCTGAACTCGCTGCACCTGCGGGCCCGTCAGCACGCTGACGGGCCTTTGGGCCCGCAGATGGTCGAGCAGGGGCGCGGTGGATCGCGGGGGCCATGGCCCCGGCGGCCACGACCTCAACACACGAGCTCCCCAGTCACGCCGGGTCCCCGACTCGCCGCTCGCGAAATGACGTGACGTCCTGAGCTTGCCCCCTTCACCAGATCAGGCACCAGTAGTTCCCCGAGTTGCCGATTCCGATCCGGGCCACGGGGGGTACGAGGCTGGGGTCGGGCGGACCTGCCGAGGCCAGGGAACATGCGGGGTCGCCGACGGTTTCGGCCAGGGCCATGCGCTGTGCGGCGGCGACAGCGGCAGGGGACGTGTACCACGTGGTGGTGACCGGCCCACTGCTTGCCGGGTGAGGCGTTGACGTCGACGGCCTCGGGGGCGGCGCCGAGGCGGTCGACGTCGGCTGTGTCGTGGTCTCGGAGGGCCGCGTCGTCGGCTGAGGACGTGTGGGCGGAGGGGCTGTGTGCGTCGGCGGCGCTGACTGGGTCGTATGCGGGCCGATCGCCCCCGGGGGAGTCGTCGGGCGGTGCGTGGAGGGCGCCGGCTTGGGGGAATGGGATGTGGTACGCGCGGTCGGCGTGGGTGTCGCCGGCGGCGTCGAAGGCGCTGAGGTGGGGGTGCGCGGCTGCTCGGGTGTTTCCGACGGTCCCGCTCTTGAGGTGGATGCGCTCGGAGCCGTCGCCGCTGAGTGGGGTGTGTTCCCGTCCGATTCCAGCAACAGCCACGTCCCGGTGCCGCCGAGTACGAGAACGGCGGCGCCGCCCGCTATCCACGGGGCCCGCCGAGGCGGGCGTCGGTGACGGCTCATGGTTTCACTGTCGCATTGCCGCGGTGATCCCGCAGTGGTACGCAGCGGAGGCCGGACCGTGCCCTTGCGCACGGGTCAAAGATGATCACGCCTCGCGGGGTCTATGAGGAGCGTGTCACCGCCTTCCGCATGCGGGTGATCCACGGCCGGGCTTATCGTTCAACCGTTCGAAGTCACGTCGATCGGTATGCGTAGGGCCTCTGCGTCCACTGCGAGCCGTAGACCGTCGCTCCACCGGGTTATTCGGCCCACCGAGATCAAGGGGCCGGCCGGCAGAGACGCCTGACGGTGGTCACCTGGTCGTGGTAGCCGGCGATCCAGCCCGCATTGCATTCGTGCGGGATCGGCACGCTCCCTGTCGAAGCCGCAGAACTGCGAATCATGAAGCGCGGTATGTGGGCCCTTCCCCCCGGCACTCAGCCGCGCTCCGCGACCGCCACCCGCCCCGACCGCAACGATGACCGTCCCCGTACCGGGCCGCCGAGGCCTTGCGTGAAGGTGAGGAGGGTGTCGTCCGCAACCACCCGGAGGTCGTGCTCGGCGAGCAGCGCGGCCATCTGCTCCGGTCTCCACAGCGACAGCCACGGCTCGCCCGATGTGAGGGAACTGCCGAGCAGGCGTGTCAGAAGCCTCCCCGCGGCCGCCTTGGCCGACGGGGCCTGGTAGTTGACGATGAGCGTGCTGCCCGAGGCCGACCGGGTGGCGAGTGCGGCCACCGTGGCGCGTACGTGCTCACGTGTGAGGTACGGGACGACGCCCTCCCACAGCCAGGTCGTCGGCGCGGTCGGGTCGTGGCCGGCGGCGTCCAACGCCGCGCCCAGGTCGGCCACGGCGAAATCGACCGGCGTGAACCGCACCGACCGCGCAACGGCCCGCAGTTCGGTGTCGGGGTGCGGGTTCCCCCCCGGCCCCCGTTGCGTCAGGCGGGCGCGTTTGTCCTCTTGCGAGGCCGGATGGTCGACCTCCCACACATCCGTGCGCGCGAGCTCCGACAGCCGCCATGTTCGGGTGTCCAGGCCCGCACCGAGGATCACCAGTTGACCGGCCACACGGGCGCGCAGGGCGTCGTCGATCGCGACCGTCCGGGGTACGACGACCTCCGCACACGCCCGCACACCCTCGTACGCGACGCGCGCCTGCCAACCCTGTGGCGGTGTAGCCGCGCGCACCTCGTCCACGGTCGTACGCTCCCCGTCGCGCAGCAGCCGTACGGCCACCGGATCCGAGAACCGCCCCACGGCAGCCCTCCCGTCCGCTACCGCCCGCCCCTGACAGACCAGCACCGCCGTACGACTGGCCGCACGCCCACCGGGATTCATGGAGGCATTCAACACCCCGTCCGGTTCGGAGCTAGCGGGGGCGCGCGTCCGCTGAGGCCAGGACCGTCGACCGCCGCGCCGACCAGACCGGAGCCGGAGCCCACTCGGTCCGCCTAACGCCACAGGCACGCTATGCTTGGTCTCGAACCGAACGCCCAACTCCGGGCCTTCGGACGCGCGTTGGTGGTCCAAGGAAAGACGCCCCGCTTCCTGCGGGGAAATGCAGGTGCAAGGCCTGCCCGGCGCTCCACTGTGCGAGCCTCATCCCGCCGTCCCCGGGATGGGGCTCGTACCCGTTTTGTCCCTCTGGCCGACTCATTGGGTGCCGCGGCTGCTACCTCGTCGATCGGCTGCTGTCGGGGTCAACGAGCCATGCGACGAGGGTTCGCCAACGGTCCGGTTGGTCGGTGTCCCGCGGTCCGACGAGGTAGATCTCCTCGACGAGGTCCTGGGCTCTCAGGCCGTTGTGCGAGGCGAAGGCGCCGACGGCGCTGTAGGTGAGGTCGATGTCGTCGTGCGGGCCGCGGTGGGTGGCGACGGCGGCCGTGCGCTGGGGGAGTTGGAGCAGCTTCACGGTGGACGGTGCTCCCGGCGGCAGGGGGGCCTCGGCTGGGAGATAGACGATGGCGCGGCCGTGTCCGTCGGTGAAGAGGGTGTGCTGGTAGCGGCCGCCAGGAGGAAGCACCGGGCGATCTCCGACGGCTGCGTCCAGGTCTGTCATGGCGGCGTCGTACCAGCTCAGGTCGGCTCCGGGCGGGATGTCGAGGGTCACCGCGAGGACACGTTGCGGCGGAAGGACCTCAAGGTTCACCGTTCGCTCGGCCTGCGGGTCCAGGAGTTCCCGAAGTGCCTGGACCGCCCGCTGGGTCTGGCCCAGTCGGTCCTCGAGCCGGCGGAGATGGGCGGCGACGATCTGCTGTGCCGCATGGCCTCCTTCGCCGGTTCCGCCCGACTGGGTCCGGAGGAAGTCCCGGACGTCTGCCAGCGGGAGGTCGAGTTCGCGCAGTCGCCTGATGGTCAGTGCGGGGCGGATCTGTGCGGGGGTGTAGTAGCGGTAGCCGGTGCCGGGGTCGACCTCCGCGGGGACGAGGAGGTCCTGTTCGTGGTACCGGCGGAGTGTGCGGATGCTCAGGTGAGTGATCCGGGAGAACTCGCCGATGGTCCACCGTTCCGCCACGCCGTCCTCCTCGTCGTCCACATCCGGCCGTGCTGAGGCCTCGATATCAGGGTGTGATGTCCAGCAGTGTGATCTTCCCTTGTGTGTTGCGTTCGAAGGTGAAGCGCAGGGTGACCGGGCTGCCGGGGAAGTCGCCGGACACCTCCGCGACGGCCGTGCAGGCGGTCGGTGTGCCGGTGACGTCGTGGAGGTCGTAGCGTACGGGCGGTACCTCGGTGCGCCAGCGGCGTACCGCCGCGAGCCCCTGGTGGCTACGGCCGTCGTCGTGTACGACGACATCGTCGTCGAAGAGCGCGAAGTAGCGCCCGCGGTCAGAGGCGACCGCCGCGGCGAAGTACTCCGTGACGAACTCCTGGGCGTCCTGCATGGTCTTCTCCCATGGTGTGAAGAGGGGGCCGGTCAGAGGGTGCGGATGGTGCCGCCGTCGATGATGTGCTCGGCACCGGTGACCGCACTCGCCCGGTCCGAGGCCAGGAAGGCGATCAGCTCGGCCACCTCTTCCGGCTCGGCGGGCCGCCCCAGCGGAATACCGCCCAGCACCTGCATCAGATCGTCGAGGGCGGTCTCACGTGTGATGCCGCCCTCGCTCATCCGGCGTGCGAGGAGTTGCTCGGCACCGTCGGTACGGATGAAGCCGGGAGCAACCGAGTTGACCCGCACCCCACTCGGCGCCACCTCGTTGGCAAGGCCTTTGCTGTACGTGGCCAGCGCACTCTTGGCTGCGGCGTACGCCAGTGTCGAGTCGTGCAGCGGCATCCGGCGCTGGATCGACGTCACATGCACTACGGCACCCGACCCGCGGGAGGCCATCCCGGGCACCAGCGAGCGATCCAGCCGTACTGCGGAGAGCAGATTCAGGGCAAGTTCCTCCGCCCACGTCCCGTCCTCCAGGGCCGCGTAGCCGCCGGCCGGGGCGCGGGAGCCGCCTGTGACATGCACGAGGATGTCCGGCACACCGATGAGCTCGGCCACTGCCGCAGCCGCCGACGCGGCTCCCTCGGGGGTGCTCAGGTCGGCCTGGACGAAGAGAGGGTCGGCTGTCTCCGGCGGCGTACGGGCGATCGTGACCACCTCCGCCCCGCCGTCCCGGAGTCGGCGCGCTGTCGCCAGCCCGGTTCCCTTGCTGCCACCCGCCACCACGGCGCGACGTCCGTCGAGATCACTGCTGTTCATGCCGCGACGTTGGACCCTCCCGCAGGGAGAGGGTCAAGACGTGGGGTGGAGGCAGGGACGGATGTGTGCGTGGTGGGGAGTCGCCTGCGACGCGAATGGAGACGCTTCCGCGCAGGGCTCGCTCTCGACAGTGACCACCTGGGACTTCTGGCCGACTACGCCGAACTGTGCCTGCGGGCGGACTCCTTCGAGTACCCGGGACGGGCCGCACGAGCTGTCACCCTGGCCAAGCGCCTCAACGAGCTGGCGCCGCGGTCCGCCGAAGCCGACCGGCTTGCCGCCGCCGAGCGCTGGGCCCGGCGAGGTTAATGGGTCGATTTGAGGATGAGAGCGGCGGCCCGTGCGTCCGCCGGCCACGACACGCAGGCACAGGCCGTGCCCTCGCCGAGGACCTCCGCCATGGCGGCGACGTCGCCACCATGGGCATGAATACCGAGGACCGCGACGCCGTCGTACGCGCGGCAACACTCAAGGCGTTGTCCGGGCCGTGGGACGCTCCGGTGCGCTTGTTGGGCCGGCACCGCACGGTCGCCTGGGCTCAGCGGCATCCTCTGTTTCCTGACCAACACGATTCTGCGCCAGAGCGGGGTCGTCACTTCCTTCGTGCGTGGGGCTTCCTCTGGGCTCTTCCGGTACTCATTGTCGATCGCCGATTCGCCGCTGTACGCAAGGAGGCCGAGGCCCAGCACATTGCCGCCCTCGAAGCGGCGCTCGCTGAGCGGCGCTGACGGGAGCGGGCGTAGGACACGCGCCCGGCCGGTCCGAACCTGGTCCTCCGGTTGGTGTGAGCGGAGCAGCGTATTCCCGGGGCTCGGCAGCTGCGGGTGATGCCGGCGAGGGCCTGTGGCGGCGAAGCCGAAGCACAGAACGTGACCGTCACGGCGCCGCCACCCTGAAGGAGCTGATCACGTACAGGGCCTCGTCGTCGATGGCGTTCTTGTCCCAGTCAAGGGTGATGCGCAGGGGCCGCCCGTCGGCCGCGTACTCGGCGTCCGCGGTGTCCGCGTCGTCACTGCGGGCCGTGGCCAGCTTCTTCAACAGCTCCTTGATCGTGGGGACTTCACTGAACTGCTCGTGTGCCTGCCGCCGACTGTCCTTGTCGACCCCAACCGCTTCCACCACTTCGCCGTCGCGGACCTTCACCCGGAAGGTCCCCGCCAGGACCGAGGTGGCCGAGGTCAGTGTGTAGTCGTACGCCTCCGGCTCCTGCCAGGCAGGCGTACTTGGCGCGGTGGCGCTCTTCAGCTCGCCCGAACCACACGCGGCGGTCGCGCACAACACCGTCCCGACCAGGATGGTGGCGGAAACGGAACAGGTTCGGGAACGACGCCGGGCAGAGGCAAGCATGGTGGCCCTTTCGAGGACGGTTACGACTACGACGCCGGCCGGTCCGTGGAGGTTCGGACCGGCCGGCGTCGCTGCCGCGCTCCGCGTGGATGTCCTCAGAACGGCGACAGCGTGAGCGTGAAGCCGGTCGGCCGGGTGTCCTGGATGTAGGAGGCGAAGTCCGCGACGTCGTCGAAGGCGAAGCCGTAGGCCTTGCCGTCCTTGGTCGCCGCGTGGATCGCCTTGGCGTAGTGGTTGGTGAGGTCGCCCTGGTAGAAGGTGGCGGGGTCAGTGGAGGGCTGGGCGGTGTCGCTGAGCAGTGTCGAGCGGTTGAAGCCCGCCCCCAGGACGGCGGCGACGGGGCCCGTGGTGCCGTCGTTGGGCGCGGCGAGGTTGCCGTCGCAGAAGAGGACGTCGCGGGTCGAGGGCTTGGCGAAGGACACCGAGGCCGGTCCGTCGAAGGTGAAGCGGTCACCGCGAACCCGGCCGGTGAACGTGCCGGCGTTGGTGGTGACCTTGAGGTCCTTGCCGGTGTAGGTGCTCCACACCTCGTCGATGTACGGGGCGAAGTAGTCCGTGGCGAAGAGGCCCGCGTCCAGGCCGTGGCCGGGAGCGATGATGCGCGTGTCGTCCACGACCAGTCGCGCGAAGTCCTCGACCTGCTTGAGGGCGGCGAAGGCGGCGGCGCGCCCGCCGTCGCGCAGGGTTCCCGTCGTCTGGTCCTTGTCACCGGTGAGGCGAATGCTCATCGGCACGCTGAACATGTCGACCATCGTGGTGTTGCAGAACATGCCGGCCGCGTTGTACGTGAACTCGGCGCAGTCGTGCAGGATGCCGTAGTTGGGGTCCGACGCGACCCACCCGGCCGGGTACTGCAAGGCCGCGTTGCCGTTGCCGTCGGTGACGGCCTTGAACTTGAGCTTGTCGCCGAGCGACACGTAGATCCTGCCCGACATGTAGGGCAGGGACAGCTTGGTGTCGCCGCTGGTCGACAGGGGGATGGCGTAGTCGGTGAAGCCGTCGGCTCCGTTGTCCGACAGGGCGATGGGGGCGACCGTGCCGTCCGGGGTGAGTCGTACCTGCTTGCCGTCGAGGTTGCCGACGACATAGAGGTGCACGGAGGTGTCGGCGAACGAACCGCTGTTGTTGACGACGGTCACCGGGAGCGAGTCACTCGCGGAGGTGCCGTCCTGGCTTGCGAGGGCGTAGGGGGCGACGGTGGCGATCGCCGGGACGGCGACGGCCGCGCCGCCCAGGGCGAACAGCATCTTGCGGCGGGTCAGGTTGCGCTGGTGGCGGGGTGTCATGGGTACTCCTTGGGGCCCGGTTTGGGGGGGGCCGGGGTGATCGGGGGAGTGGGAGAAGGGGGAGGGGCCGGCGGGGAGCCGGGACGCTCAGCCGATGGTCCACTTCTGGTTCGTGGCGCCGGTGCACGCCCAGATCTGCAACGGGGTGCCGTCGCCCGAGGAGTTGCCCTTGGCGTCGAGGCACTTGTCGGCGCCGGTGTTGGTCAGGTCGTGGGCGGCGGTGTAGGTCCACTGCTGGGCGGTCGTGCCGTTGCAGGTGTAGAGCTGTACGACAGCGCCGTCGTCGTGTGAAGCGGCCTTGACGTCAAGGCACTTGCCGAGGGCCCGTACGGTGCCGTCGCTGCCCAGGGTCCACTTCTGCGCGTCGTTGCCCGTGCAGTTGTGCAGCTGGATGGGGGTGCCGTCGGCGGTGCTTGCGCCTGCGACGTCCACGCACATGTCGCCGATGCCCTTGATGGCGCCGGTGCGGGCGGTTCCGCTGGTCGCTCCGGAGTCGGAGGTGGTGACGTGGACGTAGTCGACGGTCATCGTCTGCGGGAAGGAGGTGTTGGCGTCGGGGCTGCCGGGCCAGTCACCGCCGACCGCGAAGTTCAGGATGATGAAGAACGGGTGGTCGTAGACCCACTTGTTGCCGCCCGCGTCGGCGGGGGTGCGGGTCTCGTAGGCCTGGCCGTCCACGGACCAGGTGATCGCCTTGGGGCTCCAGTCGACGGCGAAGACGTGGAAGTCGTCGGCGAAGGACTTGCCGTTCGGCAGGGTGTACGCGGCGCCGATGCCGCCCGAGCCGGAGTAGCCGGGGCCGTGGATCGTGCCGTGGACGGTGCCGGGCTCGTTGCCGACGTTCTCCATGATGTCGATCTCGCCGCTGTTCGGCCAGCCGGTGCTGCCGAGATCGTCGCCCAGCATCCAGAACGCGGGCCAGACGCCCTGGCCCCGAGGGACCTTGATACGGGACTCGAAGTGGCCGTACTTCTGCGTGAAGGTCTTGGCCGTGTTCAGCCGTGCCGACGTGTACCGGCAGGTGCCGTACCAACACTGCAGGCCCTGGTCGGTGTTCTTGCGGGCGGTGACGACCAGATCGCCGTTGCCGTCGAGCGTGGCGTTGTCGGTGCTGTTCGTGTAGTACTGCAACTCGTGGTTGCCGTTGCCTCCGCCACCCGTCTCCAGGGTCCATTTCGAGGAGTCGGGCGCGCTGCCCGCGGCGCCGTTGAAGTCCTCGGACCATGTCTGCGTCGCGGCGGCGTTCGCTCGGTTCGTGGCCGGACCGGACGTGTTGAAGAGGATGGCGCAGGCGAGGGCGGCGGTGGTCAGCAACACCAGCCCTCCGAACGACCATCGGCGTGCGCGATGAGCTGCCATGCGGGAAACACACCTCGTCTTTGGGGATGTTCGGCGTCGGGCGGCGGACGGCTCGCGTTGAGGGCGCGTGCAGAGGGGTGTTTGAGAGCGCTCTCTTTTTTGCGCCGGGAGCCACTGGTGGGCCATGACGATACGCACGACCGTTGGTCCTGCCAACCGGAACGTGAAGCGCCAAATCCCTTTGACCTGCGACAACTTGACAGGTCGGGGGAGACTGAAGAATGTTTAATTCGCGTTTAAACCACGCTTAAGGCGTCGGTCGCGGGTGGTGATCTTTATGTCCGGGATGCCTCTCGCCGCCGTCGCGGCCGCCTGCTCGTCCTGACCCGCCCGCGGCGCGGCCGACCACGCTTCGTGCCGGTGGCAGTAGCGTCCCCGCCCACCCATCAGTCGTCCATCCTGCCGGGTCCCCCTTTGGCGCCAGCCCCGTGGGCGCCAAAGGGGGGCCGGGCGGGACGGTGCTGTCGGTCGCCCGGGCGGGGTGTGGCCTGCATGGTGCGCGCCGCGGCGTGCTGCGCCGGGCCGCCCCGATGCCTGTGTGCTCCTCGGGCTCGTCGGGGTCGCGGCAGTCGCGGATACAGGACGGGCTCATGGGGGCTCTCCTCACTAGGTGAGTCCGCTGCCTACGGTGGTCGGAAAGCCCTGCGCAGGTTCCGGCCCCAGTTGTAGGGCCGGTGACGACGGGCCCGCAATGCCCTTCGCCGCAGGTCGGAGGAACCCCGGAAAACCGGAAAACGTCCGCCCTGGCCGGCGGCCCGTCTTCCGCCGTTAGTCGGCCTGCCTTCCAGCCCTCCAAAGGCCGTTGACGTCTCCGAGGGCGAGGGCGCCACGAGCAGAGCGTGCTGCCAGTAACAGACGAGGCCGAACCGGACCGGACCGGACCTGTTCCTGGCCGTGCTCAGGGAGCGGGCGTGGGCCGACGACCTGACGGCGCGGCTGCCCGAGCCCCGCAATAGCTCCGGTTCGAGGGCGAGTTACCGGCCTCCCGGCCAACCCGCAGGCCCGCCTGGCGTGGTGGGTCCTGCGCCGGCTCAGCGAGACCGACCCTGGCTGCCTGCCCCGGCAGCTTGTGCCCACCAGCCGGCTTGCCCGTTGGTCTGAACTGCTCGCAGCCGACCCGCGCCGCCTCGCCCCCGGCCCCTCTGTGACGGGTCGTCGGAACCGGTGGACACCATCCACCTCCACCCGGACAATGTCGGGCATGCCGCCTCTATCCGGGGGGAATGCATGGCGCGGCCCGAACAAGATCTTGTGCGCGACGGCACCCCGCTGCGCGAACTGGCTTTCTGGCTGCGCGACTTGCGTGCAGGTTCGGGCCTGACCTACGCCCGGCTCGCAGCCCGCTCCGGCTACTCGATCAGCACGCTGCAGGAGGCGGCCGCCGGACGCAGACTGCCCACCCTGGCGGTGACCGTGGCCTTCGCGCGCGCCTGCGGCGCGGACCAGGAGGCCTGGCAGCGCTACTGGACACAGGTGCGCCGGGCCCTGGACAGCGGGAGCACGGTCGCCCCCGCACCGCCCTGGGACGCGGAGTTACCCCGCCCGGACGGCTTACGGAGGACGAACGGGCCCAGCGGGACGGATGACCCAGGCCACGCTGACGGGACCCAACCACCCTCCAGAACCGATGAGTTGGGTTCGCTGCCAACGGCCGGAACCCCCCGATCCAAGGAAGCTCGCACTGGCCGGATCGCCGCCGCCTCCGGACTGCTGCTGGTGGCCGTGGGCGTCACCGGCGGACTGTGGTTGGCCCTGTCGCCCGACCTGCCCGCACACCGCGACTTCGCCTCCGTCGTCGTACAGAACAAGGTGGCCATCGGCCCCACCACGCTCGTAGAGGACAAGACCCCGGCCTATCTGTCCAGCGAGACCATCTCCCACTGCGCCGCACGAGGCTGCAAGCTCGCCGGCACCGAGATGTGGAGCGGCGCCAAGCTCGTCGTCTTCTGCTGGACCCGCGGGGAGAAGCTGACCAACGAGGACATCACCTCCGCCGCGATCGCCGCGAACAAGGGCGGCGTCACCTCCGACCTGTGGTACCGCGCCAAGTGGAAGGACGGCCGCACCGGTTACTTCCCCGCGGTCTACCTCGTCCCCGCCGACAGGGGAGGCTCCGGTCTGGCCCACTGCACTGGTTGAGACGCCGCGGATCAGCCGTGTACGGGGCGACGCGTCTTGCCGGCGCCAGCACCCAGGCGGTGTCCGCGGCGCGGTTCAGCGCGCGATGCGGTAGCGGTGTTCGGGGCGGCCGTTGGTGCCGTAGCGGAGTTCCAGGCGGACCATGCCCTCCTTGACAAGGTAGGAGAGGTAGCGCTGGGCCGTGGCGCGGGAGACGCCGGTCGCCTCGGCGGCCTCGGCGGCCGACAGGGCGGTGCGTGCGGAGCGTAGCGCCTGGTGGATCGCGCTGAGTGTGGGCGCGGAGTGGCCCTTGGCCGGGATGCGGGGAACGGCGGGTGGGCGGGCCGCGCTGAACAGGGCGTCCACGTCGGCCTGGTCGGCTGTGCTGGTTCGGCTGAGCGCGTCCACGCGGGCGCGCAACTGGCGGTAGGCATTGAGCCGTTCGGCGAGGTCGGCGGAGCCGAACGGTTTCACCAGGTAGCCGACGGCTCCGAGTTTCATCGCCGCGCGGACGGATGAGATGTCGTGGTCCGCGGTGATCATAAGAGCGTCGGGGCGGCTGTCGCCCAGGTCCTGGCTGAGCCTGCGCAGGACGTCGAGTCCACTGCCGTCGGGCAGGAAGATGTCGAGCAGCAGCAGGTCCGGGTGCAGTGTGGTCACCGCAGCCAGCGCCTCGGCCACGTTGGCCGCCTCGCCGACCACTTCGAAGCCCGCAATACGGCGCACGTAGTCGCTGTGGATGTGCCCGACCCGGAAGTCGTCGTCCACCACGAGGGTCCGGATCATCGCGACGCACCTCCCGTCGGCGACGCCGTCGTGAACGACGTGTCCTCCGGCGTCCGCGCCGTGTTCGGCTGTGGCAGTACGACCGTGAACACCGCCCCCGGGCCTTCGCTGACCGTGATGGTTCCGGCCTGCCGCTGCACCAGCCGGTGCACCAGGGCCAGCCCCAGGCCGCGCCGCGCGGTACCGCGCTCGGGGCGGGTCGACCAGCCGTCCTCGAAGATCGACCGGGAGGCGCCGGGGGCGATGCCCGGACCGCTGTCCGCCACACGGATGAAGATCAGCTCGTCGCTCTCGACCAGTGTCAGGCTGATATGGCGTCCGTCGGCGGCGGGGGGCGCCTCGGCTGTCGCGTCGATGGCGTTGTCGAGCAGGTTCCCGACGATGGTCAGCAGGCGCCGCAGATGCGGTGGGTCGTCACCCAGCGCCGAGTCGTCCGTGAGGGCGATGCGCACTCCGCGTTCGGAAGCGACGGTGGTCTTGGCCACGAGCAGCCCGACCATCAACGGGTTCCCGATGTGTCGGCGCACGTCCTCGGTCAGGGCCTGCCCGGATCGGGCCGTTTCGATGGCGAACTCGTAGGCCGACTCGTGCTCTCCGATGTCCAGCAGACCGGCCAGGGTGTGCATCCGGTTGGTGAACTCGTGCTGCTGGGCCCGCAGCGCGTCGGTCAGCCCACGCACCGAGTCCAGCTCGCGCAGCAGGCCGATCAGCTCGGTGCGGTCCCGCACGGTCACCACGGCCCCCAGCTCGCGGCCGCGCAGCGCGACCGGCATGCGGTTGACGACGAGACAGTGGTCGTCGGTCAGGACACTCACATCGGTGCCGGTCAGGGTTCCGTCCAGGGCGCGGCGCAGCCGGCCGTCGGGCAGCACCTCCGCCAGTCGGTGGCCGAGCGCGCTGCCGAGGCCGAGCAGCCGCCGGGCCTCGTCGTTCACGACGGTGATCCGGCCGTCGGGGTCGAAGGCCACCACACCCTCGCGGATACCGTGCAGCATCGCCTCGCGGTCCTGCAGCAGGCCCGCGATCTCCTCCAGCTCCAGGCCGAAGGTGGTGCGCTTCAGTCGCCGCGCCAGCAGGTAGGCGGCCGCCGCACCGATGGCGGTGGCCATCGCCGCGTACAGCCCGAAGGTGGGCAGCTCACGCCACAGCTCGCCGAGGACGTCGTGCTCCGGGATGCCCACCGACACCTCACCGAGCAGCGTGCCGGACGACCCGTACAAGGGGGCCTTGGCGTTTGCGGACCGTCCGGTCGCGCCCTGGTCGGTGCCGACGTGCGCGCGGCCGTCCTTGGCCACGACGGGCTCCGCCACCGGTTCACCGATCAGGGCCGGGATGGGATGCGAGTGCCGTATGCCGTGCAGGTCGATCACGACCACGTACGACGCCCCGGACGCCCGGCGGATGCGCTCGGCGACCGTCTGCACCACATCGCCGCCGCCTTCGTGCTCCATGGCCTGTTTGATCTGCGGTTGCGCGGCCGTGGTCCGGGCGATGGCCAGAGCCCGCTGCTCGTAGGAGCGGTCGAGTTCGGCGCGCTGCGCGACGGCGCACAGGACGAAGCCGATCAGGCCGGTGAGCGCGAGGATGGCCAGCTGGTTGGCGAGGATCCGCGTGGAAAGCCTCCGCTTTCCGCCGCGGCCTGTCCGGAAGCGGATGGGTGTCACGGGTGCCTCTTCGTTCCGGTGGTGCGACGTGCCGGGGCGCGCCTGTGCGGGGTGTCCGGGTGGCGCGATTGTGCCCCAGCCGCGAGACGCTGCCCACCCTCTGTCCGCTGAGCAGAACGAGCAGAAGCCCGCTTTACGCGACTATCGCGAGATAGCTCGGAAACAGCGACGTAATACGCGGCCGTCTCTAGCGTCTGTCGTCCTCGACCTTCGAGGACGGAAGGAGACAGCCCCTATGGCTTCGCGAAACGATGTCGCGACGAGCCCGGCCACCGACGAAACCGGCCGCGACAACGCGCGCATCGAGATCTCCAGGCTCACCAAGCGGTTCCTGACCCCCGCCGGGAAGGTGTTCACGGCGCTGCAAGGCGTTTCGTTCACTGTGGAGCCGGGCCAGTTCTGCGCCGTGGTGGGTCCCACCGGCTGCGGCAAGTCGACGACCTTGAGCATGGTGTCCGGCCTCGACCGCCCCAGCGAGGGTTCCGTCACGGTCGGCGGCCGTGAGGTGGACGGCATCACCGACGGCGTCAGCTTCATGTTCCAGAGTGACGCCCTCCTGCCCTGGAAGACCGTGCTCGGCAACGTGCTGATGGGCCCCGTCTTCCGCGGCGTGCCCAAGCAGCGGGCCCAGGCGTCGGCCCGCGACTGGCTTCGCCGGGTAGGTCTGTCCGGGTTCGAGGACCGTTACCCGCACCAGCTGTCCGGCGGCATGCGCAAGCGTGTGGCGATGGCCGCGGCCCTGATCAACGAACCCAAGATCCTGATCATGGACGAGCCGTTCGGCGCCCTGGACGTCCAGACCAAGGCGATCATGTCCACCGAACTGCTGAGCCTGTGGGAGCAGATTCGACCCTCCGTCGTCTTCATCACCCATGACCTCGACGAGGCGGTGGCGCTTGCCGACCGGGTGGTCGTGATGACGTCCAGTCCCGGATCGGTGAAGGCGGTCTTCGACATCGACCTGCCCCGCCCGCGCGGCTCGGTCCAGGAGATCCGCTTCCAGCCCCGCTTCATCGAACTCCAGCACCAGATCTGGGACACGCTGCGCGAAGAGGTGGAGCGCGCCTACGCACTCACCGCGGGAGGCCAGGCATGAGTACGACGTCCTCCGTTTCCGGGTTCGATGTCGCCGACGGCGCCACGGGGCCCGCCGCGAGCGCCGCTCAGCGCGCTGCTCGCCGCCGGGTCGCCCGGGTATGGGCGGGCCGGGTCGGCCTCGCCGTCTTCGTGATCGGCGGCTGGCAGGCTTTCACCACCTGGGGCATCGTCGACCCGTTCTTCTTCGGGCAGCCGTCGGGCATCTGGCAGCGGCTGATCGACCTCTTCCAGCACGGCACCCAGTTCGGCTCCTTCTACGCCAACATCTGGACCACCATCCAGGAGGCGCTGGTCGGCTTCGTCGTGGGCTCCCTCGCCGGGATCGTCTTCGGCGTCGTACTCGGGCAGAGCCGCTATCTGTCCGACGTGCTCGGCCCCTACATCAAGATGGTCAACGCGATCCCGCGCATCGTCCTCGGCTCGATCTTCATCGTCGCCTTCGGGATCGGCGTGACACCGAAGATCCTTCTGGCCGCGGTGCTGGTTTTCTTCATCGTCTTCTTCAACGCCTTCCAGGGCGTTCGCGAGGTCGACCGCAACGTCCTCGCCAACGTCCGGGTGCTCGGCGCCTCCCGCATGCAGATCACCCGGCACGTCATCGTGCCCTCGGCGCTGACCTGGATCATCGCCAGCCTGCACAGCGCCTTCGGCTTCGCCATCGTCGGCGCGCTCGTCGGTGAGGTGCTCGGCGCGCAGAGCGGCCTCGGCCTGGTCATCAAGACGGCGCAGAACAACTTCGACCCCAACGGCGTGTTCGCCACGATGCTCGTCATCGCGGTGATCGTGCTCGGCGCGGAATGGCTGATCGGCAAGCTCGAACACCGGCTGCTCGCCTGGCGACCGCCGGCCCCCTCCGAGGCCAACACCCTCTGAACCTCCCCCTCTTCGAACAGCCTCCACACATCCCGAAAGGTGCAGACTCCGCCATGCTCAAAAGAACCCTCACCGCATCGATCATCACCGTCGCCGTCCTCGGCGCCGCCACCGCGTGTTCCGGCAACTCCGGCAGCTCCGTGTCATCCGGCTCCGGCTCCACGCCCACGGTCAAGCTCATGGTCGGCGGCATAGACAAGCAGATCTACCTGCCCTACCAGCTCGCCCAGAACCTAGGCTTCTACAAGAAGTACGGCGTCAAGGTCGAACTCAGCACCGAGCAGAACGGCGGCGTCGGCGCCGAGGAGGCCATGGCCTCTGGCCAGGTCGACATGGCCGGCGCCTGGTACAACCACACCATCGAGTTCCAGGCGAAGGGCAAGGCGGTCGAGGACGTCGTCCAGCTGTCCGGTGCGCCCGGCGAGCGCGAGATGTGCACGACGAAGAGCGGCGTGACCTCGGCCGCCGACTTCAAGGGGAAGACCCTCGGCGTCACGGACCTGGGCTCGGGCACTGACACCCTCACGCAGTTCATGGCGGCGAAGAAGGGCGTCAAGACCAGTCAGTTCCACCGGCTCGCGGTCGGTGCGGGCTCCACGGCCGTCGCCGCCCTGCAGAACGGGAAGGCCGACTGCGTCATGACCACACAGCCGACGGTCGCCGCGATCCAGAAGAAGGGCGTCGGCACCTCGGCGATCGACCTGGCCACCACCGACGGTGCGAAGGCGGCGCTGGGCGGCGCGTTCCCGGGCGCGAGCGTCCTCGCCCGCACCGACTGGGTCACCTCGCACAAGGACGCGACGCAGAAGGTCGTCGACGCGCTCGTGGCCACGATGCACTGGATCAACACGCACAGCGCGGCCGACATCGCCGACAGGCTGCCCGCCTCGTTCGTGCAGAACCAACTGGTCACCAAGGCCGACTACATCAAGGCCCTGACCGAGGACAAGGGCCAGTTCCTGCCGGACGGGATCATGCCGGCCGGCGGCCCGAAGACCGCGCTCGCCACCGAGAAGCTGGTCGGAGGCGTGACCTCGTCGGTGGACCTGAGCAAGACCTTCACCAACGAGTTCGCCCTCAACGCCAACAAGAAGGAAGGCTTCACCACCACCACGGCACCGGCCGGTGCCAAGGGCTGAGACCTCTGCGCTCACGGTGCCGCCCCGGCGGCACCGTGAGCTTTCGTATTCCGTACCGCAGCCGGCTGGGTGAGCGTCGGTGGTCCTGCCACGAGCCCCCGGCTGCGCCGTGGCCGCTCGCGCCCGGGTGTCAGGCACCTGATCAGGGCGGATGGAGAATCCGGACCCGAGTATCTAGGGTCAGCGCGTGGCTTTCATCATGGTGTGCGAAGACGACGCGGCGGTTCGTGGCGTCCTCAAGCGCGCCCTGGAGCACGACGGCCACACCGTCTCCGTCGCCGCGACGGCCGACAGCCTGCTGCGGCAGCTCGCACCGGCGCCCCAGTTGGTCGTCCTGGATCTCGGGCTGCCGGACGCCGACGGCCGCGACGTCTGCCTGGCCCTGCGGGCTCGCGGCGTCGACGTACCGGTGTTGATGCTCACCGCTCTGGACGGCCTGCATCACAAGGTGGGCGGCTTCGAGGCCGGGGCCGACGACTACATGACCAAACCTTTCGACATCCCGGAGCTGCTGGTGCGCGTCCGGGCGCTGTTGCGCCGGGCCACCGTGGTGTCCGTACCGCAGGAAGTCCTCCTCGACCCGGCGAAGCACGTGGTGACCTGCGATTCGGTCTCCATGAGCCTGACCCCGACCGAGTTCCGGCTCTTGGGCCGTCTGATCGCCTCGCAGGGCGAGGCGGTACGCCGCCACGCCCTCGTCGCCGCCGGCTGGCCGCACGGAGCCCAGGTCAGCGACAACACCCTGGACTCCTTTGTGCGCCGGCTGCGCACCAAGCTCGCTCCGCTGGGTGCGGCCGAACGGCTCGTGACCGTCCGTGGCGTGGGCTACCGATGGCAGTGACGGGATTCCGCAGAAGCGTCGTCGCCCTCACCGTGCTGATCGCCACCGCCGTGGTCGCGATCCTGGTCGTGGTCTCGCACGTGCTGCTGAGCCGGGTGACGGACGCCGACGCGCACGACCTGGCGCATGCGCGCGCCGAGACGGTCGCGGCGAATGTCACCGCCGAAGGCGGGCGGGTGGTGCTCACGGAGAACGGCAGCGAGGCGCTGGACGAGGTCGCCTGGGTGTATGCCGACGGCCGTCTGATCGACGGGGACGTGCCGGTGAGTGTGGCCGGGCGCGTCGAGGAGCTGGCGGGCTCGGGGCGAACTCAGACCGTGTCGGTCGGCGACTACCTCCTGTACGCGCGGCAGGTCCCGATCGACGGCCACCACGTCATGGTGATCGTCCGGGTGGACCTCACGCCCTACGAGACCTCCGAGCAGCGCAGCCTGGCCTTGTCCTTGATCCTGGGCGGCCTCACGATCCTCCTCGCCGGCGGTGTCGCCCATCTCGTGGTGCGCCGCGCGCTGCGGGTCGTGCACGAGATGGCGGCCCTCGCCGATGACTGGGGCCATCACGAACCCGGGCGCCGCTTCAACCTCGGTGTCCCCCGTGACGAGTTCGGGGAACTGGGGCAAACCCTGGACCGCCTCCTGGAGCGTGTCGACAATGCGTTGTCGGACGAGCGCCGGCTCACCGACGAGATCGCCCATGAACTGCGGACACCGCTGACGGTCCTGCGGGGCGAGGCGCAGTTGGCGCAGATGTCCGGCGAGCCGGTGGCGCCGGAGGCGGTCCTGAGTGAGGTCGACCGCCTCGATACGGCGATCACGACCATTCTGCGCGCCGCGCGCGCACGGACCGACGACGGAACCCGGTGCGATCTGCGTTCCGCTGCGTGGCAGGCGATCGGCTCTCGCGCGGTCGAGGTCGCCTTCCCCGCGAAGGTCGAGGTGGCCGTGCCGCCCGACGTCGCCGTGTCGCTGCTGTCACCGCTGCTGGAGAACGGCCTTCGGCACGCGCGGTCGCGTGTGTGGATCACCGCGCGCAGCCAGGGCGAGGCGATCGTGGTCGATGTCCTGGACGACGGGCCCGGCTTCGATTCCGCGGACGTCGACCGGGTCTTCGAAGCGGGTGTGACCGGCGGCGACGGATACGGGCTGGGCCTGCCGGTGGTCCGGCGCATCGCCGCCTCGGCCGGTGTGGAGGTCCGCGCGATCGCGGACGGCCGCGGTCACGTCGAGGTGAGGCTCCCGGCCGCTCGCACGGTCACGTAGTCAGGTTGCTTGCAGGTTCCCCGCGTAAACCTCCCTGCATGACAACGACCACGGAAGCGCGCACCCGCAGCGGGCGCCTCATGCTCAACAAGGTCCCCGAGGTCACCATCTGGTTCTGGGTGATCAAGGTCCTGTGCACCACGGTGGGCGAGAGCTTCGCCGACTGGATCAACATGAAGCTGGGCGTCGGCCTGGTGAACACGGCCTGGATCTTCACCGCGGTGTTCGTGGTCGTCCTGGCCGCCCAGCTGCGGCTGAAGCGGTACGTGCCGTTCCCCTACTGGCTGACCGTGGTCGTCGTCAGCGTCACAGGAACCCTGTACACCGATATCCTCACCGACCAGTTGAACGTGCCTTTGTGGATCAGTACCGCGGTCTTCTCCGTGCTGCTCGCGGTGGTCTTCGGTACCTGGTGGCTGCGCGAGCGCACGCTGTCGATCCACTCGGTCACCACGCTGCCGCGTGAGTCGTTCTACTGGCTCGCCGTTCTCGTCACCTTCGCGCTCGGCACGGCGACCGGCGACTGGACACTGGAGCTGACCGGGTGGACCCCGGGCGCCTCGGTGCTGCTGCCGCTCGGCCTCATCGCGGCGATCACGGCCCTGTGGCGGTTCGGCGCCAACCCCGTGCTGTCCTTCTGGCTCGCCTACATCCTGACCCGCCCGCTGGGCGCGAACATCGGTGACTGGCTCGCCTCCCCGAAGGTCGCTCAGCCGGGCGAGCCGACCGGTCTCGCGCTGGGCACGTTCACCACCAGCCTGATCTTCCTCGGCCTGATCCTCGCGACGGTGCTCTACCTGACGGTGACGCGCTCCGATGTGACCGAGACCTACGAGGCCGCCCACGCCGCCCACGCCACCGGCGACCTGCGAAAGGAGCGCGTCGGTTTGGCCGGCTTCGGACTGCTCGCCGTCGCCACCACGGGCCTGCTGATCTGGGCTCACAGCCAGCCGCATGTCGGCCCGGCGCCGGAGGAGGACAACACCTCCGCCGTCCAGATGGCTCCCGGCGAGGCGGTGAAGAAGTTCCCGCCCGCCAAGGTCGCCGCGCTGAAGGCCCTCGCCTCCACCTCGCTCAAGGACGCCCGCTCCGGGAACGCGACGGGAGCGCACGCGGCCGCGCAGTCACTGCGTGACCTGTGGGATGCCGACCAGGCCTCGCTGCAGCCGCTGGATCAGACGGGCTGGACGTCCATCGACGCCCAGATGGACAAGATGCTCAAGACCTTCGGCATCGACCACTCGAACCCGCCGATGGCGCCCGCGCAGCAGGAGAAGGAGCTGAACGCCCTCCTGACGGACATGGGCTGACCGACCGCCCAGCGCCCGGAGACGGGGTGACTGTGCAGCAGCTCCGGCGGTGGTGCAGGTCGCCCCGTCCTACAGGCCGTAGTAGCTCCCTGTAAGGTGGGTGGCCGAGCGGTGAGGCGGTGAACAGGTGCGTGAGCGCAAGAGCGGGGAAAGCGGCGGGGCGAGCAGCAGAAGGGCGCGCGGGGAGCTGGAGAGTGATGTCCTCGCCGCTCTGTGGGCCGCGAAAGAGCCGCTGACCGCACGGCAGGTCCTGGAACGCCTCCCCGGGGACCTCGCCTACACGACGGTGCTGACGATCCTGTCGCGCCTCCACGACAAGGGAATGCTCGTACGCCATTCCGTGGGCCGCGGCAATGCCTTCGCGCCCGTCCGGGACGAGGCGACGGAGACCGCCGTGCGGATGCACAGCCTGCTGGCGCGAGGCTCGGACCGGGAGGCGGTGCTGTCCCGCTTCGTGTCCGAACTGTCCCGGGAGGACGAGCAGTTGCTGCACCGTCTGCTGGGCGAGCAGGACACCGGCCGCGACGACGGGCAGTGAGCCGGTGACGATCAGCGTCTATGTCCCGCTCGTGGTCACGGTCCTCGCGGTGCTCGCTCCTCGGGTGGCTCGGCAGCGCGCACCGCGGCCCGCCGCCTGGTCCCTGGCGTGTGCGGCAGCAGTAACGGCGACCGGCTGGCTGGGCTCGCTGGCCCTGCTGGCATTCACCGCCTTCGCGCAGATCCCGGAGGTCGCGGAAGAGGGCCACTGGTCAGTGGCCGCACTTCGTACGCACGACCCGGTGGACCTGTCCGTCGCGGCCGTCAGCGCCCTGGCCCTGGCGGCGGGACTGGTGTCACTGGGAGTCGCCTCCGCACGTCAGGTACGTCATCTGATGTGGGCCCGTAGGGAATGCGGCCGGATGCCCGGAGACACCGAACTGGTGGTGCTCGACGACGACGTTCCGCAAGCGTTCGCGCTGCCCGGTGCGCCCGGGCGGATCGTGGTGTCCCGGGGGATGCTTCGCTGCCTCGGTGACGCGGAGCGCGAGGCCCTCCTGGCGCATGAACGGGCCCATCTCCGTGGCCGGCACCACGTCTTCCAGGCCGTGTGGCGCCTCGCGGCGGCCGTCAATCCGCTGCTGCGACCGCTGGCCGAGGCCGGCGCGTTCGCCTTGGAGCGTTGGGCCGACGAGGAGGCCGCCGCCCGCACAGGCAGCCGCACGGTCGTCGCCCGCGCCGTCGGACGGGCGGCCCTGGCGTCCGCTGCCGTGGCACGCCCTGCCGCCCTGGCCGCGACCGGTGGAGCGGTGCCCCAGCGGGTGCAGGCCTTGCTGTCCCCGCCGCCCCCGCCGCGCACCCTGCCTTTCGCGGCGGGGGCTGTCCTGCTCACCCTGTGCTGCGTCAGTCTGGCCAACGCCGCCTCGGACAGCGAGAACCTGGTCGACAGCGCGGAGCACGCCTGCTGCGCCGCGGGCCCGCATACGACCGGTGGTTCATCGAGGGAGCACGTCCAGCACGGCCCAGGGCTCTGCACCGGGTCATGCGGGGCCGACGAACGGAACGAACACGGGAAGCACCGCAGTTGACGTCCTCTCCCTTGCACGGGGGAGCATTCCGCCTGCGGGGTGTTGACCGTTGGGTGAGGCGGCGACGGGATTACGGCCGCTCGGCCGCCAGCATCGCCGGAAACGCTTCGTAGAGGGCCTCGCGCCACCCCCGGATCGGCTCGAGCTCGGCTGGTGCCCAACGGTCATGGCCGAGGACGCTGTAGCTCGGCCGGGGGGCCGGGCGGAGGTAGGCGGCGCTGGTGGTCGGACGGACTCGCTCGGTATCCGCGCCGAGCAGCCGGAAGACCTCCCGGGCGAGGTCGAACCAGGTGGTCTCACCGGTGCTGGTGCCGTGGTAGATCCCGGCCGGGGCGACACCGTTCAGAGCGGAGCGGCCGAGGCGAACGAGCCGGTCGGCGAGGTCGACGGTCCATGTGGGCTGGCCGCGCTGGTCGTCGACCACGTCGAGGATGTCCTTGACGCTCTCCAGTTTGATCATCGTACGGACGAAGTTGCCGCCGCCGGCTCCGTACAACCATGCCGTGCGTACCACGTAGCCCGAGTGGGGGAGTGCGGCCAGTACGGCCTGCTCGCCGGCGAATTTGGTGCGGCCGTAGGCACTTCGTGGCGCTGTGGGGGCGTTCTCCGCGTAGGGCGAGTCGGCGTTGCCTGCGAAGACGTAGTCCGTGGAGACCTGAAGCAGCTTGGCGCCGGTCGCGGCGCAGGCCTCTGCCAGGTTCCGGGGGCCGTGGCCGTTGATCCGCAGGGCTTCGGCCTCCTGGGTCTCGGCGTCGTCGACGGCGGTCCAGGCGGCGCAATTGACGACCACGTCCGGCCGGTACTCGGCGACGGCTTCGTGTACCGCGTCCGGGTCCGTGACGTCGAGGTCCCCGCGGGCCAGGCCCACAACCTTCTCCATGTCCGCCGTCAGGCGGGCCATGAGGTCCTTGCCGAGCATGCCGCCCGCGCCGGTGATCAGCCAGGTGGATGTCACAGTGTCGCGCGCTCCTTCAGAGGCACCCACCAGTCGCGGTTGTCCCGGTACCAGGCGACGGTCTCGGCGAGGCCGGTGGCGAAGTCCTTACGGGGTTCGTACCCCAGTTCCGTGCGGATCTTGGTGCAGTCCACGGAGTAGCGGCGGTCGTGGCCCTTGCGGTCGGCGACGTACTCGACGCTGTCCCAGTCGGCGCCGCAGGCCTGCAGCAGGAGGGAAGTGAGTTCCTTGTTGGACAGTTCGGTGCCGCCGCCGATGTTGTAGACCTCGCCGGCGCGTCCCCGGGTGCGCACCAGGTCGATGCCCTGGACGTGGTCGTCGATGTGCAGCCAGTCGCGGACGTTGCCGCCGTCGCCGTAGAGCGGGACCTTCTTGCCGTCCAGCAGGTTGGTGATGAACAGCGGGATGACCTTCTCGGGGAAGTGGTGGTGCCCGTAGTTGTTGGAGCAGCGGGTCACGCGGACGTCGAGGTCGTGGGTGCGGTGGTACGACAGCGCGATCAGGTCGCTGGCGGCTTTGGCCGAGGAGTAGGGCGAGTTGGGCTGCAGTGGGTGGGTCTCCGGCCAGGAGCCGGAGTCGATGGAGCCGTAGACCTCGTCGGTGGAGATGTGGACGAAGGTCTTGATGCCGGCCCGGTGTGCGGCGTCGATCAGGGTGTGGGTGCCGACGACGTTCGTACGGACGAACTCCGCGCCGCCGTCGATGGAGCGGTCCACGTGCGACTCGGCCGCGAAGTGCACCACCTCGTCGTGCTCGGCCATCAGCTTGCCCACGAGCTCGGGGTCGCATATGTCGCCCTGCACGAAGGCGAAGCCGGGGTGGTCGCGGACCTGGTCGAGGTTGGCCGGGTTGCCCGCGTAGGTGAGCTTGTCCAGCACAGTGATGGCCACGTCGCCGGGGCCCTCGGGACCGAGGAGGGTACGGACGTAGTGGGAGCCGATGAAACCGGCGCCGCCGGTCACCAGGATGTTCGTCGTCATGAGGAGATCTGCACCTTGCTGTGGTCGCCGAGGACGAGACGGTGTACCGCGGGATTGCGGGGCGCGGGGGTGACCTGCACGTTGCGGCCGATGAGCGAGGTCTCGACGCGCCGGACGCCGGTGATGGAGGAGTCGCGCAGGACGATCGAGTACTCGACCTCGCTGTCCTCGATGCGGCAGCCCTCGGAGATGGAGGTGAACGGGCCGACGTACGAGCCGTTGATCACCGTACCGGGGCCGATGACGGCAGGGCCGACGATGCGCGACCCGTGGACCTCGGCGCCCGCGTCGATGCGCACGCGGCCGATGATCTCGCTGGAGTCGTCGACGGTGCCCTCGACGTGTGGCTCGAGCCTCTCCAGGACGGAGCGGTTGACCTCCAGCATGTCGGCGACGTTCCCGGTGTCCTTCCAGTAGCCGGAGATGGTCGTCGAGCGGACGTCCTTGTTCTGGTCGATCAGCCACTGAATGGCGTGCGTGATCTCCAGCTCGCCGCGCCAGGACGGCTCGATGCTGCGGACGGCCTGGTGGATCGCGGCTGTGAAGAGATAGACGCCCACCAGCGCGAGGTCGCTCTTGGGCTGTTTCGGCTTCTCCTGGAGCCCCTTGACGCGGCCGTTCTCGTCGAGCTCGGCGACACCGAAGGACGTCGGGTTGGGCACTCGGGTCAGCAGGATCTGGGCGTCGGGGCGTTCCGTACGGAACGCGTCGACGAGGCCGGTGATGCCGCCGACGATGAAGTTGTCGCCGAGGTACATCACGAAGTCGTCGTCACCCAGGAAGTCGCGTGCGATGAGCACGGCGTGGGCCAGCCCGAGCGGCTTGTCCTGCGGTATGTAGGTGACGTCGATTCCGAATGCGGAGCCGTCACCCACGGCTTCCCGGATCTCTTCGGCGGTGTCGCCGACGATGATTCCGACGTCGGTGATGCCGGCATCGGCGATGGCCTCCAGCCCGTAGAACAGCACGGGTTTGTTGGCGACCGGCACGAGTTGCTTGGCCGAGGTGTGGGTGATGGGACGCAGGCGTGTACCCGAACCACCCGACAGCACGAGGGCTTTCATTCGCGGCATGCTAGATCCTGTCAAGTTACGGCTCCGTCGGCTGTGTCATAGGTCGTCGAATCATGTCGGATATTCCATGATTTTCATGAGTAAGAGTCCGGTGTGACGTCACTCTGGTGTGATGACGGTGGATCGACCGGGGAACACGTCGATGTCGGAGCGGGCAGCTGAACACTACAACATGTAGTAGGTTCGTCGATGCGGGGGCGGCGTGCCTCCGGGTCGGTGCCCTGGCCGCCGGCGGGCCGACAGACGAACCGCCTGCCGGGCAGGAGCCCGGACGGGTGGTCGGGGTCCTCGCCCGAACGGAACTGCCGACGATCTCGTCCCGTCTGTACGACAGTGGGCCCGGCAGGTCGGCGGCCAGGGCTGCTGCCTGAGCGGGCCGAGGAGTCCGAGAGGGCCGTCACGAAATCGCTGAGTAGCGGAGGAGCGGAAAGTCACGTGCCGATCAAAGTGAGCGTGGTGATCCCGGTGTACAACCCGGGCGTGTACATCGAGGACTGCATCGCCTCTCTGCTGCGCCAGAGCCTGCCGGACGACGAGTACGAAGCGATCTTCGTCGACGACGGTTCGACCGACGAGACCCCCGAGCGCCTGGATCGGCTCGCCGCCGAGTATCCGCACATGCACGTCATCCACCAGGAGGGGTCCGGGTGGTCGGGCAAGCCCCGCAACGTGGGCATGGCCGCCGCCAAGGGTGAGTTCATCCAGTTCGTCGACAACGACGACTGGCTGGGCGACGAAGCCCTGGAGCGCATGTACGACTACGGCGTGGAGAACGGCGCCGACGTCATCGTGGGCAAGATGGTCGGCAAAGGGCGTCCGGTCCCGCGGGAGCTGTTCCGCAAGAACAGGCCCTACGCGAATGTCGAGAACGCCCCGCTGATCGACAGCCTCACCCCGCACAAGATGTTCCGGAAGGCCTTCCTGGACAAGTACGACCTCCGCTACAAGGAGGGACGCCGCCGCCTGGAGGACCACGTCTTCGTCGCCGAGGCGTACCTGCGGGCGGAGAACGTCGCCGTCCTCAGCGACTACCTGTGCTACTACCACGTCAAGCGCGAGGATGCCTCCAACGCGGGCTTCCAGCGATTCGACCCCGTCGGCTATTTCACCAATCTCCGTGAAGCCCTCGATGTCGTCGAGGAACTCACCGAGCCCGGGCCGCTGAGAGACCGACTCTTCCGGCGCTGGCTGCGCAACGAGATGGTCGAGCGGATGCGCGGGCAGCGTCTGCTGAGGCTGCCCGCCGACTACCGTCAGGAGCTGTTCGACGAGATGCACAAGGTGGTCGTCGAGCGTTTCGGGCCCGGAGTCGCGGCCGGCCTGCCGACCACGCAGCGGATCGTCGCCGACCTGATCGCCGCCGGCCGACTCAGCGACATCGAGGAGTTCGCCCGGTGGGAGTCACAGGTCAAGCCCTCCGGTGTCCTCGATGACCTCGGCTGGAAGGGCGGCAAGCTGACGATCGGTTACACCGCCGAGTACAAGTCGGGCGGCGAGCCGATCATCTTCCGTACCGACGGCGAGAAGGACCTGCTCGTCCCGCCGTTGCCACGGACCAGCCTGGACGCCATCGCCCGACTCGGCGCGGACACTGCCGCCCCGCTGGCCAAGTCCAAGGTCGATCTCGTCCTGCGGGATCGCGCGACGGCCGCGGAGTTCTTCCAGCCTGTCGAGTTCACCCGGGAGAAGGTCCCGGTGAAGCGCCGGGAGGGACACTTCCGGCACGTCTTCCGGGCCACCTCGCGGATCGACCCGCTGTCGGCGGCGAACGGCGCCGCACTGGATGCGGGCGTCTGGGACGTCTTCATCCGTATCACCTCCTGCGGGTGGACCAAGGACACCCGCCTCGGTGCCGTACGCAGCGAAAGGGCCGGGCGTGGACGCGGCGCCGCCGTCATCGGTTCCCCGGCCCGTCTGTTCCTGCCCTTCTGGACCGATCCGCACGGCAACCTCTCGCTCGACGCCGACCAGCAGACCGACAGGATCGCCTACGAGTTCCCCAGTCTCACGTCCGCCGACGTCATCGTCACAACGGACCCCGGCCGCCTCACCGTTGCCCTGCCCTTCCACGTCCAGGGCGAGGGTGGGGCAAACCTGAAGCTGACCAACGCTGCGACCAGCCGTTCGGTGGAACTGCCCGGCACGCTGAGCTCCCGCGGTACCGGCCGGGCAGAGCTGAGGGCAGACCTCCCGCTCGAAGAACTGACCGACGGCCGATGGGGGTTGGAGCTGATCCTGCCGTCGAACGGAGACGGCAAGCCGGTGGCGCTCCCGCTGGCGCTCCAAGTCCGCGCGAACGGGGGTGTCGTCGTCAAGCGCCTCGCTGCCGCAGCCAAGAAGCCCGCGCGCAGTCGGCCTGCCTTCCGCCTCCTGAGGCCGGCGTTCTTGCGCCGCGCGGCGGGCAGGCTCCGTCGAACCCTGAAGAAGTAACCGAACGACGCGAACAAGGATCACCACGTGCGACCACTGAGCATCGAAGGCACTTGGGTACTGGAGCCCAAGATCTTCCCCGACGACCGCGGCACCTTCCACGAATGGTTCCGTGGCGACGACTTCCGCGAGGCGACCGGCCAGGACCTCAACCTGGCGCAGGCCAACTGCTCCGTCTCCAGGCGGGGCACACTGCGCGGCATCCACTTCGCCGACGTCCCGCCGAGCCAGGCCAAGTACGTCACCTGTGTGCGCGGGGCGGTCATCGACGTCATCGTCGACATCCGCGTCGGCTCCCCGACGTACAAGCAGTGGGAAGCCGTCCGGCTCGACGACCAGACCCACCACGCCGTCTACCTGTCCGAGGGCCTGGGCCACGCCTTCTTCGCCCTCACGGACGACGCGACGGTCGTCTACCTGTGTTCCGAGGGCTATGCCCCCGAGCGCGAGCACGGCATCCATCCGCTGGACCCGGACCTCGCCATCGAGTGGCCGGACGGCATCCGGCCGCTGCTGTCCCCGAAGGACGAGCAGGCGCCGTCGCTCGCCGAAGCGGAGGCACAGGGCCTGCTGCCGGCGTACGAAGACTGCGTCGCCCACCGCAGGACTCTCGCCGGCGACTGACGACTGCTTCGGCCGGCGACGGGCCCTTCACAAGGAAACGCGGAAGGGCCCGCTCGTATGTTCCATGAGCGTTTCTTGGTGAACGCACAAAGGTCGCCACACCTCTTCCTGGTGACGGAATGACCACGAGCAAGGAAACCAGGGACTGAGTGGCATGGGCTTGACCAGCAAGACAACCGAGTACGTGATGGCGGCACTGGCCGCCCTCTCTGTGACGCTGTTGATCTGGTTCTGGCCACGGCTGGCCAGGCAGGGGCTGTGGCAGGTGCTCGGACGGCTGGCGGCCGTCGGCGTGACCCAACTGACGATCATCGCGACCTTCGCCTGCGCGCTGAACTCGTCGTACCAGTTCTTCGGATCGTGGGGCGAGCTCTTCGGCAACGTCGACACCGCCCCTGTCGGCGTCACGCAGGCGGGCGGCCACAACGGCGACGGGACCGTCACCGGCGTCTCCGTGAAGGGCCCCTTGGTACAGTCCGCCGGCGATGAGCAGCTGAGCCGGGTCAGCGGACTGCCCACCGGGCCCGCCGCGGTCAACGGACGGGTCGAGTCCGTCAAGGTCATCGGGCGCCGCACGGGCGTGATCGACCCGGCGTTCGTCTACCTGCCGCCGCAGTACTTCCAGAAGGCGTACAACAGGCAGCGCTTCCCGGTGATCGTCGCGCTCAGTGGCTACCCCGGCAGCATCTTCAACCTCGCGCAGTATCTGCGGGTGTCGCAGACCGCCGGACAGCTGCAGAAGAGCGGCCAGATGCAGCCGACCATCATGGTGATGATCCGGCCGACGATCGCCCCACCGCGCGACACCGAGTGCGTGAACGTGCCCGGTGGGCCGCAGACCGAGACGTTCCTGGCCAGGGATCTCCCCGACGCCCTGAAATCCACCTACCGGGTGGGCCACGACGCCAGTTCCTGGGGCGTCCTCGGTTACTCCTCCGGCGCCAGCTGCGCCCTGCAGCTGACGATGCGCGACCCCCACGTGTACACAACCGCGGGTGCCCTCTCGCCCGACTACAAAGTCAAGGACGACCCCACGACCGGCAACCTCTTCGGCAGCGGACTGGGCCGGGTCAACCGGATCAACGGACACGACCTGATGTGGCGGCTCAAGCACCTGCCCGCGCCCCAGGTCTCCGTCCTGGTCGCCGACAGCAAGCACGGCGAGAAGGGCTACCCCCAGACGCTTGCCTTCATCAAGGCCGTCAAGGCACCCATGCGCGTGGTGTCGATCCTCCCCGACAACGGCAGCCACAACTTCCCCACCTGGACACGGGAGATGCCGGCCACCCTGAAGTGGATGAACCAACAGCTGTCCTTCCCCCAGGACGTCGTACCCCGGCACCACCGCACACCGGCACACACCGTCGTGCGCGCCTCGGGCGTCGCGCCCTCACGGACCGCCACCAGGCACAGGTGACGCAACGCGGCCACCGCCCGGTACGAGGACGTCTGTGCAGGTCCGCCGAACAATCAGCTCCGCATCGGCTGATGGGCTTAGCGTCCGCCTGCCGTAGCATCACCTCCTGCACGCACCTCAAGTCCTGGCGGCACGTGGAGACCGGAGGACCGTAAGAGATGGACAGGGCACGGCAGTTCGCCGGTTGGGACGAGGCCGCGTTCGACGTGCTGTTGCGTCTCGACGGTGAACCGTCATCAGAGCTGATGCGCGAGGTTCGCAAGGACCGCGAACGCCTGGTGCGGGAACCGATGCTCTCGCTTCTGCACGACTTGGCCTGGGCAGATCCCGCTTTCGAGGACCATTCCGTGTGGCGGTACGGGAAGACAGCGTGGTGGTGGCAGAACCAGTCCGCTGTCGTACGCGTCGCCCGGAACATCGAGATCGGCCTGCGCTTCAACCTGGATGGACTGCACGTGCAGGGCGCGTGGTGGTACGCCGACACCCTTCAGATCGGCAGATTCAGGGCGGCGGTCGCAGCTGAGCCAAGCGGCACCGAACTGGGTGACCTGGTGTCAGACCTACGGAACAAGGGGTTCGAGATCACCGGGGACCTCCTCAAGCGCGTGCCCCGGGACTACCCCACAGACCACCCCCGAGCAGACCTGCTGCGTCACCGATCGCTGCTCTCCGTACGGCACCTCGGCTGTGACGAATGGCTTCAGACACCGGAGGCCGTCGACCGAGTGCTGGCCACGCACAGGCAACTCAGGCCACTGCTCAGCTGGTTGACCGCCAATGTGGGGGCTGAGAAGGACCGGTAGCGCGGAGTGCCGCCCTGTCTGTCGTCGCCTCGGTCGGCCCGTCAGTCAGCCGATTCCCGGTGGAAGCCCATGGTCAAGGCGTCGGGTTTGACCGTGATGATGGCTTGGGCACGTGGCGGAGGGGAGGTCATCTCGAACCGGGGCCAGAGTTGGAGGACAGTCGCGAGGATGATGGTGAGTTCGACCCAGGCGAAGTTCTCCCCTATGCACTTGCGTCGGCCGTCGCCGAAGGCCAGGAAGGACCCTCGGGTGGCCGCGGCGCGGTCCGTCTCCCAGCGGTCCGGGTCGAAGGTGTCCGGGTCGGGGTAGTAGGAGGGGTCGTGCTGGTGGAGGTAGGGACTCCACACGACATCGGCGCCCTCGGGTATGAGGTGTCCGCCGAGGTCGATGTCGCGGGCGGTGGTCCGCGTCACCATCCAGGACACCCCGTACTTTCTGATGGCCTCCTGCAGAACCCTTCGGGCGTACGGGAGTTGGTCGAGGTCGTCGTAGCGCAGCGGCCGGTCCTGGCACACAGAGGCCAGTTCCTCGCGGAGACGTCGTTCGACGGTGGGGTTGGCGGCGATCTCGTACAGAGCCCAGGCGAGTGTGGTGCCGGTGGTCTCGATCGCGCCGGCCAGCAGGGTGATGGCCTCGTCCTGGAGTTGCCGTCGGCCGAGTTGGTCCTCGACACCGATCAGGGTCTCGAACAGGCCCCCTGGCTGTCGGCGGTGCGCCTGGGACGCGTGCGGGCACGCCTCGGCGCCGGACGCACCGTCCGCCGCAGCGGACCTGGGCGCGGTGGCGTCGGTGTGATGGTCGATGGCCTGATCGATGAGCGCGCGCAGGCGGGCGACACGGTCGGCGTGCGCGCGATTGGAGGGCAGCGGCAGCCGCGAGATCCAGGACGGAAGAAGGACCTGCCGAATCGTTCCTCTCATGATTTCGGGCATGAGGGCGGTGAACTCGCCCTCCAGGTGTGGGGGCAGGTCCGCGCCGAACACGGCGACGAGGAACGTCGCGAGGGTGATCTCGTTCATGCCGGCGAACATGTCGCGCGGTTCGGCCTCCGGCCACGCGCCGACCATCGTTCGTACCTGATCGATCATGGCGTTACCGCGCTCGGCGATGTGTGCCTTGCTGAACATGGGCTGCATCAGACGGCGGTTGCGCAGATGAGTGTCGCCGTCGGCGACGGTCGCGACTCCGTCACCCAGGAAGACCCGCAGTGCGTCGTAGTACTTGCCGCCTTTGGGGAAGTGGGATGCATCGGCCACCAGGACCCGCCGGGCCAACGCGGGGTCCGTGACGACGTAGGCGGGTGTGGGGCCGATGCGTATGCGCACCACACTGCCGTGTTCGCGCAGCGAGGTGATGAACGGCAGCGGATCGCGGACGAGGCGGAGTCCGTGCCCGATCAGGGGCAGTCGGCCGGGGGCTGTGGGGGTGGGGATGGGTGCCGTGGTGGGGGCGCTCATCACGCGCTCACTCCTCGTGGGGGAGGGATCGAACGGTGTGGGGGTGGGTTCAAACGCCGGAATGCATGCCCATGGCAGCTTCTTTCGATGCACCCTCGTGACGATCTCTGCGTCACATATCGGTCCCTTGTGCCCCTGTCCGGCGATGTTGCCAGAATGGCAAGGCTGATCGCGTCGGGCGGGTGCTGCCCCGCATGATCGATGGGTAGCCGTGTCCGCCCACGAACTCAGGAGAAGCACATGCAGCCCGAGCCGACTGCCGAGCTCCACCACCGCACCGTCGAGGCCCCGGCCGGGCGCCTGCACCTGGTCGAGCAGGGCACCGGCCCGCTGGTGCTGCTCGTGCACGGCTTCCCCGAGTCCTGGTTCTCCTGGCGCCGCCAACTCCCGGCCCTCGTCGCGGCCGGCTACCGGGCGGTGGCGATCGACGTGCGCGGCTACGGCCGCTCCTCCAAGCCCGCGTCGACCGAGGCCTACCGGATGCTCGACCTGGTGGAGGACAACGTCGCCGTTGTGCGCGCCCTCGGCGAGGAGAGCGCGGTGATCGTCGGGCACGACTGGGGTTCCAACATCGCCGCCGCTTCCGCCCTGCTCCATCCGGAGGTCTTCCGCGCCGTCGGCCTGCTGAGCGTCCCCTACGCGCCGCCCGGCGGTCCGCGCCCCACCGACATCTTCGGCCAGATCGGCGGCGCAGAGCAGGAGTTCTACGTCGCCTACTTCCAGAAGCCCGGCCGTGCCGAAGCGGAGATCGAGCCCGATGTCCGGGGCTGGCTCGCGGGTTTCTACGCAGCCCTGTCCGCCGACACCATGCCCGTCCATGGCGAGCCCGACCCGCACTTCGTCGCCCGCGGCGAGGGCCGGCTGCGCGACCGTTTCCCCACAGGGGTCCTCCCGGCCTGGCTGAGCGAGGACGACCTCGACGTCTATGCGGGGGAGTTCGAGCGCACCGGCCTCACGGGGGCCCTCAACCGCTACCGCAACATGGACCGCGACTGGGAGGATCTCGCCGCGTACCGCGGAGCCCCGATCAAGCAGCCGTCCCTGTTCATCGGCGGCGCCCTGGACGCCTCCACCACCTGGATGGCCGACGCCATCGACGACTTCCCGACCACGCTGCCCGGCCTGTCGGCCGCGCACCTCTTGGACGGCTGCGGCCACTGGATCCAGCAGGAGCGCCCCGACGAGGTCAACCGTCGGCTGACCGACTGGCTCGGCACTCTCCAGGGCTGAAACAGGCGGGCTACGTGGCCGGCTTCGCGGTTCCTTCGGGGTGGGCGGCGGTGTAGCGCATGGCAATGCGCTCGGTGATGCCGAAGAGTGCGTCGAGCAAGTGGTCGGCACCGACCGGTACGGACAGGGCCCGACCGGCGAGGTCGGCGGGGGTTTCGGGGTGGGTGGTGTTGACGCGTACGAGGCGTGCGCGAGGGATCCGGCGGGTGAGATGTTCGCCCGGCCATCGGATGACGCCAGGGGTGTTGAATCCGGCGCCGAACTCGAGAATGAGCAGGCGGGTACCGGCGCCGGTTCCCAGCCAGTCCTGGAGGCGGTGGCCCGCGGGGAGATAGGGGTCGTCGACGAACTCCGGGCCGACGCGGACGTTGATCTCCACCCTGCCGCCGCAGTTCGGGCAGTTGGGCAGAGGGCCGGTGACTCCGCCGGTGGCCGGGTCGTAGGTGGCGAGGAGCCGTGCGACGAGCGGGCGGCTGTCGAAGGTGGTCGGAGTGCAGGGAGCGGCGCACTGGTAACGGCCGTAGTCGCCCTGCGGGGTGAAGACCCGGTCCGGGGCGAAGCCGTTGCGGGCGAAGAGGCCGTCCACGTTGGACGTCATCACCCAGTGGTCCTTGTCGCCGACGAGGGAACTCAGCCGCTGGTAGAGGGGGTTGGGGTCCGGGGAGAAGCGGATGTCGTCGATGTGGACGGCCCAGTAGCCCCACCACAGCTCGGGCGACAGCGGTACGCCGACCATGTAGCGGGAGCGCAGGCCGAGGCGGTGCAGGGCGGGGAAGAGTTCCCGGAAGCGGTCCTCGTCGCCGTAGTCGTATCCGGCGGCGGCGCTGAGTCCGGCCCCCGCGGTGATCAGGACGCGGTCGGCCTCGCCGAGCCAGGCGCGTATCGTTCCGGCGGCGGCTTCCAGGTCGAAGGCGGACTCGTTCATCGGGGCTGGGTCCTTTCGGTCAGTGCCCGGAGGTAGGCGGCGCGGTCGTCGTCCGCGTACACGTCGAAGATCACGCGATCGAGCCGTCCGGGGTGGAGGTCGAGCCATTCGGCCACGGTGTCCAGGGCGATGCGCGCGGCGGGCGCCTTGGGGTAGCCGAAGACGCCGGTGCTGATGCCGCAGAACGCGACGCTGCGGATGCCGTCCACGTCGGCGGCGAGGTCGAGGCAGGCACGGTACGAGGCCGCCAGCGACTGCGGGTGCTCCGGGAGCACGGGATCGTCGACGATCGGGCCGACCGTGTGCAGGACGTACCGGGCGGGCAGGTGGTAGCCGCGGGTGATCTTGGCGGTGCCGGTCGGCTCCGGATGCCCCTGCCGGGACATGATCGTGTGGCAGTCGGCGCGCAGGCGAGGGCCGGCCGCGGCGTGGAGGGCGTTGTCGATGCACGGGTGCATCGGCCTGAAGCAGCCGAGCAGGGCGCTGTTGGCGGCGTTGACGACGGCGTCAGCGCAGAGAGTGGTGAGGTCGCCCTGCCACAGCACCGTCCGGTCGGCGGCCGCGTACGTGGTGTGGGGAAGCGTGTCGCGGATGGTGGGCAGCGCGGCCGCGTCGGTGGTGCCGCGTGCCAGACGTTCGCCGGCCAGGAGCGCGTCCAGCACGCGGGCGGCCTGCGCGGGCAGCGGGCCCGGTTCCCGAACCGTCAGCACGGCGCGCAGGAGCCGCCGGGCGTCGTCGTCGGTCCGAGCCGCCGGGCCGGAGTGCAAGCCGGGCCTGGCGGCCGGGTCGTCGGCCAGCAGATCGAGCACCTCGCGGACCAGGTCGGCGGACCGGGCGCCCGCGTCATGGACGGCGTCCGGGCGGAACGGCTCGTCGAGCGCGATGACGGCCCGGTATGCGGCCAGCGGCAGGGAGGTCGGGGACACGGTGGTTCTCCGGGCAGTGAGCACGTGAGGGGGCGGTGGGGGAGGGGTCCGTGGAACGCGGCGCCGCCGTGCCCTCGTTCCGGGTCGGTCGAGGCACGGTGGCGGGGCCGATCAAACGGATTCGAGGGTGCCGACCCGCTTCGGCGACGCGGCTCGTAGGTCCAGAACGCTTGGTCATCAAGGGCGTTGAGGTCCATGAGGTGGCTCACGGACATGCCCGACGAAGGTCCTCCCGGCGTAGGTCAGCGCACTCATCGCGTTTGTCCTCGTCGGTGCCGTGTCAGAACAGGCCATTGCCGTGGGGCAGTTCGGCCGGGATGGGGGAGATGACGTCCCAGTGCTCGACGATCTTGCCGCCCTGGACGCGGAAGAGATCGTAGTAGGCGACGGCGACACCGAACTCGCCCTCGGACTGGAGCAGGACGAACTCGCCCTCGGCGATGACCTTGTGGACGGTCTTGTAGACGAGGTTCTTGCCCTGCTCGGCCCACTTCGCGGCGGCGGCGCCGAAGCCGTCGAGGCCGTCGGCGGCCTCCGGGTTGTGCTGCTCGTAGGTCTCGGGCGAGATGTAGTCCGTGAGCACCGAGTAGTCCGCGCCGACCAGGACCTTCTGCGCGAACTCGGCGACCAGGGCCCGGTTGGCCTCGGTCTCCTCGGGCGTGGTGACCTCGGTGGGGCCGTCGGTCTGCGAGCGCCCCGAGGCGGTGTCCTCGACCAGCGGGGTCAGGGCGTCCCAGTGCTCGGCGAGCTTGCCGGAGGCGTCGACGCGGAAGACGTCGAAGGCGACCAGCGGGACGGGGCCGAAGCCGTGGTACGTGCCGTGCAGGGCGACCAGGTCACCGTCGGCGATCACCCGGGCGCCCTCGTAGCGGAACCCCTCCGGCAGGCCGGCGACGAGCTGACGCAGGGCCTCGGGCCCGTCGGCGGCCAGGGTGCTGTGCTGTGTGTAGTCGGCGGCGACCCAGCGGTCCACCGCATTCGGATCCTTCTGTCCGAACAGTTCGCCGGCGGCGGTCAGGACGGTGTTCCTGGCGTTGCTCATGACGCTTCTCCTCGCAAGGGCGGTTTGCCGTCCTCTTAGTTTTTTCCGACATCGCCTGATGCCGGATGGGCTGACAACTCCAAACTAAAGTCGCTGGCCTGGGAAAATCAGATACGCTGGCGACTAGTGATGGTCAAAAACCGACACGATGCCGACCGGGGGATTCCAGAGGTCTCGTTCGCGGCGCCCGCCGGCACCCCCGCCGGCGTAGAAGCGCTGTCTCTCGCCGACCTGCGCCACCGTGTGCCGGTCGAGCGGCTCACGGCTCCCCAGCGCCCGGACTTCCACCACCTGCTCACCCTCACCCGCGGCACCCTCCGGCACGCGGTCGACTTCACCGCCTACACCCTCGAACCCGGCTCATGGCTGTGGGTTCGCCCCGGCCAGGTGCAGCAGTGGGGCGACCTCACGCACGCCGAAGGCACCCTGATCCTTTTCCGCCAGGACTTCCTCGACCCGGCCACCATCACCGGCGCCCACGTGGAAGACCCGCACGCACCGGTCCTGCGCCGTCCCCTGCCCGAAGACGCAGAAGCCCTGCGACTGGCAGTCGGCCATCTCGTCGCCGAGTTCCATGCCCTGGGACACCTGCCCCTGGAGATCCACACCACGGCCCTGCGTCACCTGCTGGCCGTCCTCGTCCTGCGACTGGACCACCTCACCGTCCCGGTCGGCAGCCCCGCCCGCCAACCCGACGCCACCTACCTGCGCTTCCGTGACGCGGTGGAAAACGAATTCACCCGAACCCGCCGGGTCGAGGACTATGCCCAAGCGCTCGGCTACTCGGCCCGCACCCTCTCCCGCGCCACGCTGGCCGCAGCCGGCGTCGGGGCCAAGGAGTTCATCGACCGCCGCGTCGTCCTCGAGGCCAAGCGCCTCCTGGCCCACAGCGATCAGAGCGCCGCCCGCATAGCCGACCGCCTCGGCTTCTCCAGCGCCACCCACTTCAGCAAGTACTTCCACCAGCGCACCGGCCGGACCCCGATCGCCTTCCGCGACACGGTTCGCGGCCTCACCCCTCGGTGAGCCGCGCCCCCCTACGCGCAGTGCGGCGGAGAGTGCCAACTCAACGGCCCGTGTTCGGTCCGAGCGGACCGGGAGCGGCCCGACGAACCCCTCACCGGAGAGTCGCACCTGCCGGCAGGAGAGGTACGGATCGTGAGATCAGGCGCGCACCGGTGACCGCACCGCCCCGACAGCGCACGCGAGACCGGTCTGGCCTGCGGGGCCTTGCACAGCGTTCTCTCGGCGGGTTCCCGGGCCGCTGACCTGTGGCTCCCAGGTCCTACGGCAAGGATCGGCGACGTCCTTCGCCGCCTGCCGGTGAGCGGACTGACAGCGGACTCCCCGTCAATTCCCAGCTTTCTCCCCGGGTTTCCCCTGGCGCGCCGGTCAGAGTCGACCCCGGCGCACCACGAGGGCGTGGGCGCGACCGGGAGCCGCCCCACCGACCCCCACCGCTTGAGGAATCCATGACGCATACCAGCAGCAGTTTGCCCATCGCCCGGCGTTTCCAGCCGGCGTCGCGAGCAGACGTTCCTGGCTCGACCACCGCGCACACGCCGACCGTCGAGGTCGTCATCCCCGTCTACAACGAGGAACGAGCCCTGCCGGGCTGCATCCGCACTCTCCACGCCAGACTGCGCGACCAGTTGCCCTACCCCTGGCGGATCACCGTGGCGGACAACGCCAGCGTCGACCGCACCCTCGCCGTGGCCCGCGAGCTGTCCGAGGAACTGCCCGGTGTCGGCGTCCACCACCTGGAGCGCAAGGGACGGGGTCTTGCGCTGCGTACCGTCTGGGCCAGGAGCGACGCCGACATCGTCGTCTACATGGACGTCGACCTGTCCACCGGCCTGGACGGACTGCTTCCGCTGATCGCCCCGCTGGCCAGTGGTCACTCCGACCTCGCCATCGGCAGCCGCCTCGCCACCGGCGCCCGTACCGTGCGCGGGCCGCGCCGCGAGCTGATCTCCCGCTGCTACAACGCGTTGATCCGGCTCACCCACGGCGCCCACTTCAGCGACGCCCAGTGCGGGTTCAAGGCGGCCCGCACCGACGTGCTCCGCCCGCTGCTGGCCAAGGCCGAGGACGACGCCTGGTTCTTCGACACCGAACTGCTGCTGCTCGCCGAGCACAACGGCCTGCGCATCCACGAGGTCCCCGTCGACTGGGTGGAGGACGTCGACACCCGGGTGGACGTGGTCGGCACGGCCGTCGACGACCTCAAGGGCCTGTGGCGCATGGCCCGGCTCAAGGCGTCCGGCGCCGCCCGCGTCCCGGTTCCACGACGTCCCGGGCCCGCCGCCGAGCACCCGGACGCGGTCCTGGCGCCGGACGCCGCACGCTCCCAACTCGCCTGGCAGATAGGCTGCTTCGTCCTCATCGGTATCGCATCGACCGCCGGACAGGCCCTCCTGTACTGGCTGTTGCGTGGCTGGTGGCAACCCGCCGCCGCCAACTTCGTCTCCCTCGTCGTGCTCACCCTGCTGAACACCGAGGCCAACCGTCGCCTGACCTTCCGCTACGCGGCGGAAGGGGTCGGGGCGGGTCGGGCACACCTGGGCGCCGGTGCCCTGTTCGTCGTCGGCTACATCTTCACCTCCGCCGCGGTACTGCTGTTCCGCGAGGCCGTGCCCGACGCGTCGGCGGCCGCCGAGACACTCGTCCTCGCCGCCTCCTCGGTCCTGGTGACCGCCCTGCGCTTCCTGGTGCTGCGACTGGCCGTCTTCCGCCGCCGCGCATCCTGACCCCCTACTCCCCGAGAGCGAATCCACCATGACCCCCACCACCGAGACGCACACGGCAGCCGTCCTGGGTCTCCCCGTCACGGCCCGTCCTCTGCCCCGCTGGGCGGCCCCCGCCGCCCTCGGCGCGATCCTGCTGTTGTCCGCCCTGCTGTACGGCTGGGCCCTCGGCTCCCTCGGCTGGGCCAACGGCTACTATTCGGCCGCCGTGAAGTCGATGGGACGCAACTGGACGAACTTCCTGTTCGGTTCCTTCGACCCGGCGGGCGTCGTCACGGTCGACAAGCCTCCGGCGGCCCTCTGGCCGCAGGTCGTGGCCAGCAAGATCTTCGGCATGCACGGGTGGGCGCTGATCCTGCCCCAGGTGGTGGAGGGCGTCGCCGGCGTCCTCGTGCTGCACCGTACCGTCCGGCGGTGGGCCGGCGAGGGCGCGGCGCTGCTCGCCGCGCTGGTGATGACGCTGACCCCGATCACCGTCGCCATCAACCGCGACAACAACCCCGACACGCTGCTCGTACTGTTCCTGGTCGCCGCCGCGTACGCGCTGACCCGTGCCCTGCAGACCGACTCGGACCGGCACTCCACCTGGTGGCTGTGCGCGAGCGGATTCCTGATCGGCTGCGGGTTCCTCACGAAGATGATGGCGGCCTGGATGGTGCTGCCGGCCCTCACGGTGGCCTGGCTGGTGGGTGCGCGCGGCACCTGGCCGGCGCGCACGTGGCGGCTGCTGGTCGCCGGTGCCGTGTGCGCGGTGTCCTCGCTGTGGTGGGTGGTGATGGTCGCCTGGTGGCCCGGCGAGAAGCCGTACATCGGTGGCAGCACCGACGGCGGCGCCTGGGACCTGGTGACCGGCTACAACGGGCTCGGCCGGATCTTCGGCGAGCGCGCGGGCGGTGGCGGCATGGGCAACTTCGCCGGCGGCTTCGGCGGCCAGGCCGGGTTGCTGCGGCTGTTCAACGACCAGGTGGCCGGGCAGATCAGCTGGCTGCTGCCGGCGAGTGGCGTGGCGCTGGTCGTCGCCGTGGCCGCGGCCGTTCTGCGCCGGCGGGGCAGTGAGTCGGCGGGCGAGACCCTGGCCGCTTCGGGATGGCTGCTGTGGGGGACCTGGCTGGTGGTGTGCGGGTTGGTCTTCTCCACCCAGGAGGGAATCTTCCACCCGTACTACACCACCCAACTCGCCCCCGCTGTAGCCGCGTTGACCGCAGGGCTGGCGACCGCGCTGATGCGGGCGCACCGGGCGGGGGCGCGCTGGGCGCTGCCCGTCGGCGCGGCGACCGTGCTGGTGACCGTCGTGTGGGCGGTGGTGGTGATCCGCCGGGTGCCGTCCTGGCACGGGTGGCTGGCCTGGGTCGTGCTGCTGCTGGGACTGATCGCCGTCGGTCTGCTGCTGGCCGCCGGGCGGGCGGTGCGGCTGATTCCGGTCGCCCTGGGCGGTGCGCTGCTGGCCATGTTGCTCGCGCCCGCCGCGTGGGCGGTGAGCGTGACCGGCGGGTCCGGCGCGGCGATGGGCGGAGCCAACCCGACGGCCGGTCCGGCGACGATGCCGTTCGGTGGTGGGAGCGGTGGCCGGTTGCCCAAGGGCGTGGAACTGCCCGAGGGCTTCGGCGGTGGGTCCGGCACGCCCAGCGGATCCTCGGGCGGCCTGCCTCAGGGCGTGCCCAGCGGGTCGATGCCGGGCGGATCGTCGGGCGATCTTCCGCAGGGCGTACCCAGCGGATCGTCGGGCGATCTGCCCCAGGGCATGCCCACCGGTTCCTCGGGCGAGCTGCCCCAGGGCGCGCCCGGTGGCTCTTCGGGACAGTCGCCCCAGGACATGCCCTCGGGAATGCCGAGCGGCAGGCCCGGTCTGCCCGGAGGGAACGGCGGCGGCTCGGGGCCCGCAGGGGGCGCCATGCCCTCCTTCCCGGGAGCCGGCGGCGACACTGGCTCGGGCGGCCGAGGCGGTTTCGGCGGGCCGGGCGGTGCCACGAAGCTCACCTCCGACCAGCGCAAGATCCTCGCCTTCGCCACCAAGCACTCCGGCGGCGCCCGCATCACCCTCGCGGTCGAGGGAGGAGCACAGAGCGCGGCCACGTTCATCCTGAACAGCGACGCCACGATCATCGGAATGGGCGGCTTCAGCGGCTCCGACAACGCACCCTCGGTGCAGCAGCTGCGGAAGTGGACCAAGGACGGCGAACTGCGCTACGTACTCGGCTCCGGCTCGACCGGCGGCATCGGCCCGATGATGGGCGGCAAGGACAGCGCGGCTGCCCAGCGGTCGACATGGATCAGCGAGCACTGCACCAAAGTGCCCGCCAAGGAGTACGGCGGCACCACGAGCTCCGGCGGCAGCGGCTCCGCCGCAGGCGGCATCATGGGCCTCACCGGAACGACCTTGTACGACTGCGCCGCCAAGTAGCCCGTCACAGCAGCGGCAGAACGGACCACCCAGCACCATGCCCGAACCGCCCGCCGCCCCGTCCCCGTACCGGCTCCTGGTGGTCGAGGACGACCCCGGTATCCGCATGCTGCTGGAGTCGGCGCTGCGGCTGTCCGGCTACGCGGTCGCCGGCGCGGCCACCGGACGGGACGCCCTGCGGGACATCGAGGCGCTGCACCCCGACCTCGTCCTGCTGGACGTGATGCTGCCCGACCTGGACGGCTTCGAGGTCACCCGCAGCCTGCGCGCCGCGGGTGTGCGGACGCCGGTGTTGTTCCTCACGGCCCGCGGTGAGGTCGCCGACCGCATCGCGGGCCTGAGTGCGGGCGGCGACGACTACGTGACCAAGCCGTTCAGTATCGAGGAGGTGCTGCTGCGTATCCGCGCCATCCTGCGGCGCACGGACCCCGAGCACTTCGACGCGGAGAGCGCCGACAGCGGGATTCTGCGCTTCGCCGACCTCGAACTGGACGAGAACGCCCATGAGGTCCACCGGGCAGGCGAGTACATCCCGCTGTCACCCACCGAGTTCAACCTCCTCACCTACCTCATGGAGAACGCCAACCGGGTACTGAGCAAGACCAAGATCCTCAATCACGTGTGGGGATACGACTTCGCCGGCGACAGCCGCATCGTGGAGACCTACGTCAAGTACCTGCGCCGCAAGATCGACCGCTTCGACCCGCCCCTGCTGCACACCGTGCGCGGCGTCGGCTACTGCCTGCGTCTGCCCCGCGCCGGGACCGACCGGTGATCCGCGGCCGCCCTCGGTCGCTGCGGGGCCGGCTGGTGTGGGGCGTCACCCTGCTCGCCGCGGCCGCGGTGCTCACCGCGCAGACCATCGGGTTCCTCGTACTGCATTCCTGGCTGCTCAACCGGGTCGACCAGCAGCTGACGGACTTCAACCTCCCGGACCGCGCCTTCGCCGACGAGACCGGACTGCCCATCAGGCCGGCCCCGGACTCCACCACCCTGCCGTCCGATTTCCGGATCACTTTCTACGATGCCTCGGGCAAGGAGCGCGGGACCCTCGGGGGCGGTACGAAGCCCGGCCCGGCGCTCGCGCCGAACACCGGCGGACTCCACCTGGACAAGGGGCGCGAGGCCACCGTCCCGGCCGTCTCCGGCGACGGGCACTGGCGAGTGGTCTGGAAGGACGCCAGACCCGGCGGCACGACGTACGTGGTCGCCCTGCCTCTGGACACCGTGGACGGGGCGACGTCGAAACTGCTGGCCCTCAACGTCGTCGTCTTCGCCGTGGCCGTGGTCGGACTGATCGCCGTCGGCCGGTGGGTGGTCCGCCTCGGCCTCCTTCCGCTGACCAGGATGGAACACACGGCCCAGGACATCACCGCGGGCGACCTGAGCGTGCGGCTGCCCGACACCGACCCGCGCACCGAGACCGGCCGCCTCGGGACCGTCCTGAACGACATGCTCGACCGCCTGCAACAGGCCCTGCGTGAACGGGAGTTCTCGGAGGCCCGGCTGCGTCGCTTCGTGGCCGACGCCGGACACGAGCTGCGTACGCCCCTCACGTCCATCCAGGGCTTCGCCCAGCTGGCCCTGCGTCACCCGGACCGCCCCGCCGGGCAGCGCCGGGAGGCCGACGAGCAGGTCGCCAGGAACGCGGAGCGCATGAACCACCTTGTCGACGACCTGCTTCTGCTGGCCAGACTCGACCAGGAGCCGGCCTACCGCAGCGTCCCCGTCGACGTGCTGTCCCTCGCGGCCGACGCGGTGAGCGCGGCGGCCGTACGCGGCGGGGGCGAGCACCGGGTGACCCTCAGCCCGCTCGACACGAAGGCCGGGGCCGGGGACGCCGAACTCGAGGTCGTGGAGACGGTGGGGGATCCGGACCGTCTGCTGCAGGTACTGAACAACCTGCTGTCCAACGCGCTCGTCCACACGCCGCCGGGCACTCCGGTCGACGTACGCGTGGGTACGGGCCACGCGGGGGCCACGACAGGAGGTACCGACCGCCCCGGCCGGGCCGGCGGCTCACCGCCGCTGACCGCGGGCGCCCCGATCTGCGTGGTCGAAGTGGCCGATCAGGGTCCGGGACTGCCGCCGCAGGAAGCCGACCGTGTGTTCGAGCGCTTCTACCGCGTCGACCCCTCCCGCTCCCGCGACCACGGCGGCAGCGGCCTTGGCCTCGCCATCGCCGCGGCGATCGCCCGAGGTCACGGCGGCCGCCTCGAACTGGACACCGAAGTGGGGGCGGGGTGCACGTTCCGCCTGGTACTTCCTGCCAGGCCGATCACCTCGTACGGGTGAGGCGGGACGTGGCGGGCCGAGCTCTTATGGGAGTGCACCACACCACACCACGCCCAGGAAGGGAACACGGATCATGGCCGAGAAAGGGACAGGCGCACAAGGCGTCGCCGCCCTTGCAGAAGCTAACGCCCCCGTCTTCGAGACACTCGTGCAGATGACCCTCGACACGTTCGAGCGTTCCGGGCTGGACGAGGAGACGTACCTGCTGGCACGCATCGCCGCCCTGGTGGCCCTGGACGCCTCCGCACCCTCCTACCTCCTCAACATCGGCACCGCCGCGGAAGCCGGCGTGCCGCTGGAGAAGATCCAGGGAACGCTCGTGGCGATCGCCCCCGTGGTGGGCAGCGCCCGAGTGGTGTCCGCGGCACGCAGCATCGGTGAAGCCTTCGAGCTCGACATCAGCACCCAGGACGAATAGCGGCTGGGGCGACCGGGGTCGCCCGTGCGCCCCGCCCGCCTTCAGGTGGGGCCCACAAGGGGCCGCCGGGGCCCTGACGGACGACGAGGAGAAGCAATGAGCAGCAGCGTGAATCTGGCCTACGACTTTCCCGTTCTGGGAGCCTTCTGGTCGATCATGTGGTTCTTCCTGTGGATCATGTGGTTCGTCCTGCTCTTCCGCGTCATCGTGGACATCTTCCGTGACGACGATCTGAGCGGGTGGGGCAAGACCGGTTGGCTCGTCTTCACGGTCGTCCTCCCCTTCCTGGGCGTCTTCGTCTACGTCATCGCCCGGGGCAAGGACATGGGCAAGCGCGAGCAGCGCCATGCCAGGGCCCAGCGGGAGCAGACGGAGCGCTACATCCGCCAGACCGCCGGCAGCGCGAGCACCAGCAAGGCGGACGAACTCGCCAAGCTCTCGGAGATCCGGGACAGGGGCGACCTCACCGACGACGAATACCGCCGCGCCAAGGAGAAGGTCCTTCACTGACCCGCCTGTGCCCGCGGTGCGGCCTCCGAGGGGGCCTCGTAGAGCCCCGCACAAAGCAGGTCAACCCACAGTGAAGGAACCGCAATGACCAAGAATCATCTCTCCGGCGACGAGACCCGGCACCTCACCCCGCAGGAGCGGGCCGAGCGCGGCAGGGCCGCCCGCTCGGACGCCCCCCGGTCGAGCCATGCCGAGTTCAAGCCGCCGCCGAAGCGCCCGGACCCGGTGGAGATCATCGAGAGGCAGTCCGCGACGCGGGTGCCGGAACTCGTACCGATCCGCTACGGCAGGATGAGTGAGGCGCCGTTCCGCTTCTACCGCGGGGCCGCCGCCATCATGGCCTCGGATCTCGCCGAGACGCCGCGCAGCGGCTTCAGGGTGCAGTGCTGCGGGGACGCGCACATGCTGAACTTCCGGTTGTTGGCCTCGCCGGAACGCCACCTGATGTTCGACATCAACGACTTCGACGAGACGTTGCCCGGACCGTGGGAATGGGACGTGAAACGGCTGTCGGCCAGCTTCGTCATCGCCGGCCGGGCGAACGGCTTCAGCAGCAAGGAGCGTGCGTCGGTGGTGCGGGCGACCGTGCGGTCCTACCGCGAACGCATGCGGGCCTTCGCCGGAATGGGCAATCTCGACGTCTGGTACACGCGCCTCGACCTGGACGAGCTGCGGCAGCAGTTCGATCCCATGCTGAGCGCCGGACTCCGCGACCGCTTGACGCGAACCGAGAAGCGGGCCCGCGCGCATGACACGCTCCAGGTTTTCGACAAGCTCACGCACGTCGTCGATGGAAGGCGCCAGATCGCTCCCGATCCACCGCTGCTGGTGCGTCTGCAGGACCTGCTGCCCGACCGGGAACGCGGTGACCTCGAAAAGGAGATCAGTCACCTGGTCGAGCGCTACGGCCAGACCCTGCAGACGGACCGCCGCTTCCTTCTGGAGCAGTACCGCCTGGCGGACATCGCCCGCAAGGTGGTCGGTGTCGGAAGCGTGGGAACCCGTTGCTGGATCATCCTGATGCTCGGCAAGGACGACGAGGATCCCCTCTTCCTCCAGGCCAAGGAGGCGGACGAGTCGGTTCTGGCGCCTCACGTCGGCCGCAGCACCTTCCGCACGCAGGGCGAGCGCGTCGTCGCCGGCCAGCGGCTCATGCAGGCGACCAGCGACATCTTCCTCGGCTGGGAACGCCTCACGGGCATGGACGGCAAGCAGCGGGACTTCTACCTCCGCCAGCTGCGGGACTGGAAGGGCATCGCCGTGGCCGAGGACATGTCGCCGAAGCGGATGGGCCTGTTCGGCCAGTTGTGCGGTGCCACGCTGGCCCGCGCCCACGCCAGGTCCGGGGACCGGATCGCGATCGCCGCCTACCTGGGCGGCGGCGACACCTTCGACCGTGCGCTGGTGACCTTCGCCGAGCTGTACGCCGACCAGAACGAGAAGGACCACCAGGCCCTGGTCGACGCCATCCGGACCGGACGGGTCCAAGCCGAAGCGGCCTGATGCCCGCGAGGGCTCCCACGGCGGTCCGCTCCACCAAGGCCGCCCCGCGTGCGTCGGCCTCAGCCTCACACGAGGCGACGTGCCGTCGGGCATGCCCGACGGATGGATCCGGAGGGCCGGAGCATGAGCGGTGCTGCCTGGACCGGTGTGGCGGTGGCGGGCGTGACTGCCGCTTACGCACTGTTTTCGCGTCGCCTGTCGTCGACGCCGCTGTCGTCGGCGATCGTGTTCGTCGGTTCCGGCATCCTCATCGGCCCGGCCGCGCTGGACATCATCGACCAGGGACGCGACACCGCGCCGATCATCACGCTTCTCGAAGCCGCGCTGACCCTGGTGCTGTTCACCGATGCCATGGCGGTCCAAAGACGTGACCTCGTGGCCGGTGGTTTTCTGCCGGGCCGGCTGCTGGGCATCGGACTGCCTCTGAGCATCGGGGCGGGCTGGCTGCTCGCCTGGCCGTTGCTGCCGGGGCTGACGGTGTGGGAGCTCGCACTCGTCGGCGCGATTCTCGCCCCCACCGACGCCGCCCTCGGTAAGAGCGCCATCTCCGATCCCCGTGTCCCGGCGCTGGTACGGCATGGACTGAATGTGGAAAGCGGCCTCAACGACGGCATGGTGCTGCCGTTCTTCGTGGTGTTCCTGGCTGCCATTCCGGGCACGCGCTACGCGGAACAGGGGACGGGGGGTGTCTTCTGGCGCGCGCTCCTGCTGAGCACCGCGTTGGGCCTTGTGGTGGGTGGGCTGGGAGGCGGACTCCTGCAGTGGTCCCGGGCCAGGGGATGGGTCACGCGGGAGTGGCGGCAGGTCCATGTGCTGGCCGTCGCGGTGGCAGCGTACGAACTCGGAGTCGTGACGCACGGCAGCGGCTTCATCGCGGCCTGGGTCGCCGGATTCGCCTTCGGGTTCGCGCTGCGCCGCCACCGCACCGGCGGCGTGGAGGAAAGCCCTGATCGCACGGCCGAGTTCGCGGAGGATCTCGGAGGGCTCCTCGCATCGATCAGCCTTCTCGTCTTCGGGGCGGTGCTGCTCGGTCCCGCCCTGGGGCACCTGAGTTGGCGGATCGTTCTGTATGCGCTGCTCAGTCTCACTGTCGTCAGGGTGGTGCCGGTGGCCCTTTCCCTCGTCGGAAGCGGGCTGCGGACGCCGACGGTCGCGTACATCGGATGGTTCGGGCCGCGCGGTCTCGCATCCGTCGTGCTGGCGCTACTGGTGGTGGAGGAGTCCGCGCACGTTCCGGGGGTGGACCTGCTGGGCAGGGTGGTCGCTGTCACCGTCGGCCTCAGCGTTCTCCTGCACGGTCTTTCGGCCGTGACCTTCGCCGAGCGGTACGGCCGCTGGTACGCGCGGGCCGCGGCCGCCACCCGGGGTCTGCGTGAGGAGGCATCCGTGCCCGAGTCCCCGGGGCGCCGCAGGCTCGGCCCTCTGGACCGCCCCGAGAGGTGATGGGCGTGATCCGGACGATTGCGGACAGTCTGTCGGCTGTCCGCGTCCACCCGCGTCTCCGGGACCCTCACCGGCCTCGAGGCGTGGATCGGGATGCGATGTGGTTCTCCCCGTTGGATGGTGGAGTCATGAACCATCACCACCAGTCCCAACGGACGATCGAGATCAACACTCACCTCGTGACGACCGGTGTCGTGCTCACCGCGGTCGGTGCCGTGGTGGCATGGGCCGGCATGGCCATCGCGGCCTCGGCCGTGTTCGCGGCCGGCCGACGCATGATTCGCGAGATGGACGTTCCCCCGTCCCAGCAGGCGGCCGCGAAGCTGCGGCAGGCCAAGGAGGCGTCCCGAGCGGGCATGCAGGCGTGGCATTCCGCGTCCGACGCCTAGACAGTCGTTCGGCGCCAGGCCGAACTGCGGCTCCGCCGGCTCACAGACACAGTCTTCGCGAGGGACTCCCAGCGGGAGGGCCGAGCGGTGACTGCGGGGGAAAACACTCGCTCAGGCTCACGCCGATCCGCGTGGGCGTGGAGTCGCCATGGGCGTTGTGCTGGGTGCGCATCAGCGGGCGACCGAGATCGCGCAGGGTCGCGACCGCACCCGCAGAAGTGGCCGCGCTTCAGTTCGCGCGCGGGTGCGCGTCGTCCTCCGGCGACCGAGGAGGCCAGGACGCCCCGCACCAGCCTGGCATGTACGTCGTTCCCCTTCCTGGAAGCGTCGCCGCCCGGAATGTCAAGCGGCCGCGATGGGAACAGCCGGTCCGGTCGGCAGGTTGCATCGACCGAGGGACCGGCGTCGCACGGGCGGGGACCACGGAGACCACGGGGTCGTCCGCCCCTGATGGCCCGGACCTTCAGGAGGCGGCACGACTGCCGCGCATGTGGATCACGACGTACTTCTGCAGGAGGACTGTTTGATGCCCAGCCGGCCTTTGACGCTCATGGCAGTACACGCCCACCCCGACGATGAGGCCACGGGAACCGGCGGGGTCCTGGCTCGGTACGCGGCGGAAGGCATCCGCACGGTTCTCGTGACGTGTACCGACGGTAGTTGCGGTGATGGACCGGGGGGTGTCAAGCCGGGCGATCCCGGGCACGATCCGGCCGCTGTCGCCTTGATGCGCCGTCAGGAACTCGAGGCGAGCTGTGAGGTCCTGAAGATCAGCGATCTGGAGATGTTCGACTATGTCGACTCCGGAATGGCGGGCTGGCCGAGCAACGACGCTCCCGGGTCCTTTTGGCAGACCCCAGTGCAGGAGGGGGCGGCCCGACTCGCGGAACTCATGCGGCACTACCGACCTGATGTGGTTGTCACCTATGACGAGAACGGCTTCTATGGCCACCCCGACCACATCCAGGCCCACCGCATCACGATGGCGGCGCTGGAGATGTCCGGACTGACGCCGAAGGTGTACTGGACCACCATGCCGCGTTCGATGATGCAGCGGTTCCGCGAGTTCGGCGAGGAGATGCCGGAGCCGGATCCGGCGGAGGCCGCCGCGCTGGCCGAGATCGGTCTCCCCGACGATGAGATCACCACATGGGTGGACACCACCCCGTTCAGCGGTCAGAAGTTCGACGCGCTGGCCGCCCACGCCAGTCAGGGCGAGAACATCTTCTTCCTCAAGATGGGCAAGGAGAGGTTCGGTGAGCTGATGGGCATGGAGACCTTCGTACGTGTCCAGGACGCCACCGGCGCGGCCGTCCCCGAGAACGATCTGTTCGCCGGACTGCGCTGATCAGCCCGTCCGCCCGGCGCGTAGAGCACGTCGACCAGGCAACCGATGACGGGGGCCTGGTCGACCTGCTCCCGGTCGCCTGCCCACGTGCGGCATTGCCGCCCCTGGGCCTGGCTGGCAGTGGGCGGGGGTGCCCCTATCTATTGGGTGAAGCCGGGTGAGGATGGTCGGCATGAGGGATCGGGATCGGTTGGGTCGGACGGCGGTGCACTCTGCGGCTGCCGACGGGAACGAGGATCGTTTGAGGGTGCTGCTGGCCCAGGGCGCTGACCCGGGGACTGCCGATACCGAGGGTTGGACTCCGTTGCATTTCGCTGCTCAGGCACAAGCTCCCTTGGCCGTCGAAGTGTTGCCGGCCGCGGGGGCTGCGGTCGATGCCGTGGACGGTCATGGCAATACGCCGTTGTGGAGGGCGGTGTTCTGTTCACGGGGTGAAGGCGGGGCGATCCGGCTCCTTCTGGAAGCCGGTGCTGACCCTGACCGGGACAACGCTCATGGCGTGAGCCCGAGAGCGCTGGCGGGACGGATCGCCAACCATGACGTGGCTGTTCACCTTCCTGCTGGAGACGGGACCTCCTCCTAGGCCGTCTGCCGTGGCTGGCTGGGGCCCGGCCCGTTCGAACTGCTTGGATTCCTCGGTCGCGCCAGCCAGGTCGTCGTCGAAGCCGACGATCATCTCCACCTCGGCGATCGTCTCGTCCTCACCGTCGATCGCCCGCAGTAGGTGCGGCATCGCGCGGGCCGCGTCGGCGATGATGAAGGCATCCCCTGTAGAGGAGACGGGGCCCCGCAGGGGTCTGTGCTCCGACGTCCTTGGCGGCCTACGCGGCGGGGGTCGGGCCTGCGGTAAGTCGGATGCCGCTAGACGCGCGTGCCGTGAACGTGGCGCGGTTCGGCCAGCAGGCCGTAGATCACCAGCACCGACACGAGCATCGTGAACAAGGACCAGAACGGGTAGACGGGCAGAAAGATCATCTGGCCGACCAGGCACAGTGACGCCAGACAGATTCCCGTGAGCCGCGCCGCCCTGGAGCCCACGAGGACGCCGAGACCGGCGAGGGCCATCACGATGCCGACGGCCACCCAGATCCACCCCCAGGCGGTGTAGTTGAGAATCAGCAGCCGGTTGCCCTGGGAATACACCTTCGAGTAGTAGCCATGGTTGAAGATCGCCACAAATCCGTTGAGCAAGTTGAACAGGGCGCTGAGCATCAGCAGGATCCCGGCGAAAGCCACCCAGTGCGAACGCTCCATCGGCGGCACCGCGCCCGCTGGAGAAGCTTGTCTCTGCATGGGTCCATGAGACGCAGCACCGCGGGAAACCGCAATCCGTGGTCGGCCGACAGTGTCGCGCCGCCTGCCCGTGCTCTCGGGCGTCCTGCTCGCACCCCATCACCTGGCTGAAAGAGCACGGTCGGACAGAGGCCTCCACGGGCTTTGCTGTCAGCGCTCGAAACCGTGGACGCACCCGCATGCCGGCGCCGTCACCCGGGACTGCAGGAGCCCTGTGACCCGCTCCCGCCACCGATTGTCAGTGATCGCCGCTAACGTTCCTCACATCGTCGCACTGGCGCCGGGATCTACCCGGCTGAACTGTGCTTTCTTCTTGCTGTCTTGATGTGGAAGGCGGGGACTCGTGGGTTGGCTCTCGGCGGGTGACGGGTACGAAGTCGCCCTGGTGGACGGGCGGGTGGCGGCGCGTGCCACCTCGGGCCGGGCCGCGGGGCGGCAGTTGAAGTCGCTGCCGCGCGCGCTGCGCGACCATCCTGAGGTGGACCGGCTGCGGCGGTTCGCCGAATGGCTGGATCGGCACGCCACGGCATGCGTCGCGCAGGTCGACTCCTGGATGGTGTCGTCGCTGCCCGTCCCCACCGGTCTGCTGGCCCGCGTGTGGCCGGACGAGGCCTGGCAGTCGGCGCTGCGCGACCTCGCCGTGGTGGGCGACGACCCCGACGAGGTCGGATTCCTGCGCGGGGCCACGGAGGACGGCGAACTGCGGGTGGTGAACCTGGACGGTGAGACGGTACGGCTGTCCCCGCGCACGGTCACCTTGCCGCACCCGGTGCTGCTACCGGACCTGGAAGACATCCGGGAGTTCGCGGCGGAGCTGGGCATCGTCCAGCGCGTGGAGCAGATCCACCGCGCGACCTGGCAGCGGCCCGAGGACCTCGACCCCAAGGCCACCGAGATACGGGAGTTCACCGGAGGTTCGTTCCGGTCCCGCTTCGCCCTGGCCGCACGGGCGAGTTCGCTCGGCTACCGCGTCTCGGGGGGCTACTCCACGGCCCGGGTCCGCGACGGCCACCGCACCGTCGAGGCCGGCGTGTGGATCGGTGAGCCGTACTGGCAGGACACGGTGGAGACCGGCAGCCTCACCTGGCACGACCAGGACGGCCGCGCCCTGCGCCTGCGCGAGGTGGGACCGGTGGCCTGGTCGGAGGGGATGCGGATGGCCGCGGCGCTCTACGCCGGGCGCACGATCGAGGAAGGCAAGAACGCATGAGCGGGGGGACGCAGGTGTCGTACGAGGAACTGCTGACGGCGGGCGCGGTGCTGCCGCCGGATGCCGAGAAGGCCGGCGAGCGGGCGGTGCCGCTGACGGCACGCGCCTACCGTCACCCGGGCCTGGAGGACCGTGTGGTGGTCCGGCTGGTCGCCGGTGAGCTGGGCGCCGCCGAGGACCTGGCCGCCGGGTTCCTCGGTCTTGAGCCGGCCGCGGAGCCGGCCGTCGTCGGTCTCGGCCTGCGCCAGTCGCTGGGCTTTCCCGAGTGGGTGCTCGTGCACCACCCAGAGGACGGCCACCATGCCCTGGGCGTCGTGCCGGACCTGGAGCGGGCGGCCCGGCAGGCGAAGTCCCGACCGAAGGCCGCGCTGGACGCCTACCTGGAACTCGGACAGCGGCTGGCCGCGTCGGTGCCGCACTTCCTGCCGACCTTCTACGAGCAGGCCGGCCGGGTGTTCCTCGCCGAGGAGAACGCCACCTACGCCGCCCAGTTGTTCACCCGCGCCCGCAAGGCGGAGGCGGAGCACGGACTGACGGTCCAGGAGGAGCGCCTGGACGATGTGTTCCTGGAGTTCGCCCTGGCCGGCGCGCTGCCGGTGAAGGTGCTCTCCGCCTACGGCAGGGAACTGGCCGCCCGGGTGTCCGCCGAGGAGGCGCTGGAGCGCTTCACCCGCCTGTGCCTGCGCCGCACCGCGGGCGGCCTGCCGCCGTCCGCGCAGATGGCCAACGACCTGCGCAAGCTCGCCCGCGGCGCCGGCAAGGACGCCGACCGGGCCGAGCAGGACTACCTGGCCGAGCTGCTCGGCCTGCCGGCCACACTGCGTGCCGCGGCCGGCTGGTGGAAGGGGCACCGCGCCGCGCTGGTGGCGCTGGCCGAGCGGGACCCGCGGGTGCGCGGCACTCTGCTGGACATGCTCCCGGCGGGCGCCGACGAGGACATGCCCGCGATGTGGCTGCAGGTCCTGGAGGCGTCCGGCGCCACGACCGGCCTGTGGGACGACTCGCTGCCCGCGGAACAGCGGCCGAGCAACGGCACCGCGGGCTGGCTGGAGCGCTTCCTGACGTTCAGAGAGCGGGCCCGGTCCTGGCGCAGCTCCACCCGGATGCCGGAGCTGTACCCGCTGGTGGAGCGGGCCACCCCCCGGCTGCGCACCGAACTCGCCGCGTCCGGGCGAGGGTTGAGGGTCACGCATGACATCGACCTGATCGACCTGCTGCTGTCCCTGGACGTGCCGCTGACCGCTCCCGGCAAGGGCGAGGAGCTGCCGCTGACGGCCTGGGCCATCGGCGAAGGACAGCGGGACCTGACCCACCTCAGCGCCGACACGCGGTTCCTCAACGCCTTCCTGCGGGGCGCCGACAGTTTCCACCACGGCGACCAGGCGCTGCGCGCCATCCGTCTGCTGGCCACCTCGCCCGGCGGCCGCCCCTGGCTGGCCGAGTGGGTCAGGACCGTGGTGCGCCGCTTCAGCGCCGTGGGCCTGCCCGGACTGCCGAACGCGCTGCACCGGCTCGCGTGGCTGCCCGCCGAGGCGTTGGCGCTGGCCGAGGACGACGTCCGCGCCGCCGTCGGCACCGACCTCGCACCCGTGCTGGCCCGCACCCTGCGCGCCGGAATCTTCGACGAACTGGGCTGGCCGGCCTGGGAGGAGGCGACGGCCGAGCTCGTCGCCAAGGACCGCGTGCAGGACATCGTGGTCGCCGACGCCTGGCCGCACCTCGTCGTGGCGGGCAAGGCCCAGGCCCGGGTGATCGGCGCCGACGGCACCCTGCTCACCCACGACCTGCGCCTGCCGGCCAACGACGTCTCCGGCGACCCGGGCTTCCACCACGTCGACGGCGAGCTCCTGGTGTACTGGAACTCCCGCCGAGACGGCCTGCGCGGCTACTGGCACTCGCGTGCCGACCGCATCGAGTCCCTCAAGGGTGCGCACGCGACCCGGGGCACCGAGATGGACTGGTACCGCGGCGACTTCCCGATCACCCTGCCTCTGGCGAACGGCGGCCGGACCACAGGTCGCGGAGTCGTGCACCCCGGGGACACCACCCTGCCCGACGAACGGCCTTTGCTCTTCGACGGATCGTCGTACTGGGTCTGGCACGCGGACTCCGAGGACCGTGAGGCGCACGGCTGGTACGAGTACGACCCCGCCACGAACGAGCGCGGGCGGATGAGCAAGCCCGCCTTCCTCGCGGACGCCCTGCGCAAGGCCCCCGCGGGCAGCAGCTATGTGGGCGGCAGGCTGCGCCCCGCTCCCACCACCGACGTCACCCCGGCCTGCGCTCCCGTGAACGGCCTGGCCGGCCTGCGCGTGGTGGAGCTGCCCGACGGTTCACGGCGCGCCGAGGACCTCGCCGGACACAGCGTCACCCTGCCCGCCGCAGCCGGTGTGCCGAACGCGCTGCTCGTCTTCCCGGGCGCGGAGCGGGCGACGGCCGTCGTGCGCAACAACTGGCAGCTCGAACTGGTCGACTCCGACGGTGTGCACACCGCCTGGGCCAAGACCGACCGCACCCCCGGCGACTTCGGCGAGGGCACCCTGCTGCTGCCTCCCGTGCAGTTCTGGGAGTGCCTGACAGCCCGTGACCCTCAAGGGTCGAAGGCGCTGCGGACCATTGACCGGGACACGGCGGCGGCGCTGTTGGCCGCCGCGGCCGGCAAGGACGGGGAGGCGTTGACCGACGCCGTCCGCGCCCTCCTCCCGGTCAGCCACGACGCGCTGGTGAAGGGGATCGCAGGAGTCGCCCGCTACGCTGCGGCCCAGCAGGCCGTACTGGACGCGGCGGCCACCCGGCTGACCCGCGCCCTGGAAGGCGGCCTGGAGGACGAGGGGCCGGGGGGACCGGCGGACACCCTGCTCCAGGCGGCGATGAACGGGCTCGGTTCGTCCCGCAGCTACTGGTGGAACCGCGACGACGAGGCCGACACCGTCTTCCGTGCCCTGCGCGTCCTGGCCCGGGCCACCGGACTCGCCGACACCTCCCTGCCCGACCTCGCGGACGTCCGCCTCCACCTCGACGGTCACCCGCTGCCCTCCGGACAGCCCGACCTGGAGACGCTGCTGGAGAGGGCGACCGCACTGGCCTACCGAGCGGCCTCCGCCACCACCGCGGAGGAGCACCGCGAGGTCCTGCGCACCCTCCTCGCCGAGTTCGACCGCCTCGGTCTGACACCGGACGACTCCACCGCCTGGCGCAAGGTGCACCTGCATCTGGAGGCGGCGCCTTTGCGCACGGCTGCGGGCGGATGGCGCGACGGTGCGTGGACCGGTGTGCTCCCGCTGGCCGACGGCGCCTTCATCGCCGTCACGGGCCGCCGCTCCCTCGACGACGACGGCGCTTGCCTCTCCGGCTACTTCCACGACCCGGCCGGACGGTTCGAGACACCGCTGCCCTACAAGTCGCTCGGGTCGCGGCCGCTGGGCGAGAACCCGGTCCCGGGCCGGACCCGGACCTTCCTCGCCGAGCTGGCCGAACGCGGGCCGGCCCCCTGGTTCCCGGAGGCAGCCGAGGAGTTCGCCCGCCTCACCGGCGTGACCGAGACGATGGCCCGGCTCGTCGTGGCCGGTCTGCCGGGCATCGACGTCTACGAGCGCAGCTTCCTCAGCACCGAGGCACGCAACCTCATCGGAGTGAAGGTGGCCCCGGCGGCCGTCGCCAAGGACGAACTGCACGGCGTCGACGGCGCGGTGCGGGCCGCGGTCGTGGGCGCCCTGCTGCCCGCCGAGCCGGCGCGGCTGTGGACCGAGGGCCCGGACGTGGCGGCGGCCGCCGCGGTGTGGAACGCCAAGGTCGGCAGGCGGGTCGCCGTCCCGGAGGAGCTGCTCGGTGACGCGATCCGCGCCTTCCGCCACACCTCCTGGCCGATCCGGCAGGCGCTGCCCGCCCTGGTGGACCCGGCCTCCTCACCCCGGCTCAGCCGGGACCTCACCTGGGCGGTCAACGGCGACCGGGTGCGGCCCGTCGGCGACGACACGGACGGGTTCACCGCGGAGACGCTGGTCGGTGCGGTCGGTCTGACCGCGTGGCTCGCCCACCGGCTGCCCGCCGGCGACCCGGTCCGCGCCGCGCTGCCCCCGGCCCTCACCGCCGTACGCGAACGGCTCGCCCACCCCGGACTGATGCTCGACCTGGGCCGCTACATCAGCCTGCCCGACTTCCGTAAGACCGCCGGCACCCCCACCGAGACCGGGCCGGGCTTCGAGCGGTACGGCGCCGTCGTCCTGGCCACCCACGACGACCAGCCCGCCCCGGCCATCCGCGTCGACCTCCTCGACGAGGCCGGCCAGGACCCCTACCTGCCCGCGGTGCGCGTCGACAACCAGCGGCCCTACGCCGCCGAGGTGGCGCTGCGCCTGGTGCGCGACCAGGGGTTCGCGGCCCTGCTCGCCGACCCCGGTGAGCCGATCGCGGGGGAGCGGGGCAAGCACGCCACCTGGTGGCCGCAGGATCCCAGCCGCTCGGTTCCCGAGCTGGTCACCGAGGTGGCCAAGGAGTACGGGCTGGGTGAGGACGCCGCCACGCTCTATCTGATGCTGCTGGCCATGCCCGACCCCACCGACCGCATGACGGCCCGGTGGACGGGCTGGAAGCCGGCACGGCTGAAGGCGGCGCGCGCCGAACTGGCCGCCACCGACCTCGTGGTAGAGGCCAGCCGGACCCGGGCCGGCCGGTCGCTGTTCCTGCCCGGTGGCTGGGTGGAGCAGTCGGCCCCGCGGGTGCCGCTGGAGCGCTGGAAGCTGCCGCTGTTCGGTGAAGTGAGCGACGAATACGTCCCGTTCGGCGTGATCGTGCCGTTCGAGCCGGCCGCGGACCTGTACCGCAGGGCGTGGCAGCGCGTGCAGGACGGCGACGCTCCCCGCTTCGAGGAGCTGAAGGTCCGCCGAGGCCGTCGCCGCTGACGTACCGCCTGCTCGGGGGTGCCGCCCTCCGGCGGCGCACCCACCTGCGCCCCTCCCGCACATCGATACCGACCGAACTACCGAGCAAGGACATCCATGCCCCTGACCGACACGGTGACGGCCCTTCCGGCCCGGCAGACCCTGCCCGCCGAAGAGCGCTTCGCCACCGAACTCGCCTTCCTCGCCGCCCACGACGACGGCCCCCGCCCGCCCGGCTGGCTGCTGACACCCCGCGACGTGATCACCTTCGTGTGCGGCAGCGGAGGCGAAGCCCTCAAGCTGCCCGAGGCCCCCGAGGGGCTGCCCGACGAACTCGTCATCGCCCCCAAGTTCGTCGGTGAACGCGCCCTGGTGGAGCGGTGCGTGGTCACCCTCGCCGGAGAGCGCGGGCTGCTGCTCGTCGGCGAGCCGGGCACAGCCAAGTCGATGCTGTCGGAACTGCTGTCGGCGGCCGTCTGCGGCACCAGCGCGCTCACCGTGCAGGGCACCGCCGGCACCACCGAGGACGCCCTGCGCTACGGCTGGAACTACGCCCTGCTCCTCGCCCAGGGCCCCACCCCGCAGGCCCTGGTGGACTCGCCGGTGCTCGCCGCGATGCGCGCCGGCAAGGTGGCCCGGGTCGAGGAGATCACCCGCTGCCTGCCCGAGGTGCAGGACGCCCTGGTGTCGATCCTGTCGGACCGGCGGATGAGCGTGCCGGAGCTGTCCGGCACCGACGACGCCCAGGTCGCCGCCGCTCCCGGCTTCACCGTCATCGCCACCGCCAACCTCCGCGACCGAGGCGTGTCGGAGATGTCCGCCGCCCTCAAGCGCCGCTTCAACTTCGAGACCGTGCACCCGATCGCGGACGTCGAGGCCGAGACCGAACTCGTCAAGCGCCAGGCCACGGCCGCCGTAGCCCGCGCGGGCGCGGCCTTCGGCGTCGACGACGCGGTTCTCGACGTCCTGGTGACCGTCTTCCGCGACCTGCGGGCCGGACGCTCCGCCGAGGGCTGGGACGTGGAGCGCCCGGGCACGGTGATGTCCACCGCGGAGGCCGTGCAGGTCGCCGTCTCCCTGGGAGTGGCCGCCGCCTATCTCCCCGGCGGCGACTCGCTCGACCTGGTGCCCGGCCATCTGCTGGGTGTGGTCCGCAAGGACGACCCAGCCGACCACGCACGCCTGCTCGGCTACTGGGACGGCCCGGTGCGCCGCCGTGCCGAGGACGGCTCGGCGACCTGGCGGCGCCTGTGGGACCTGCGGGAGAACCTTCGGTGACGCTCGCTCTGGAACCGAGGGCGGCGCTGACCGCCCTCGCCGACTGTGCCGCCCCGTACCTGCTGGGCGTACGGCACCACAGCCCCGCGCTCGCCGCCGCGGTGCCCGCCCTGCTGGACGCCGCCGGCGCCGAGGTCGTCTGTGTGGAGCTGCCCACCGACTTCCAGTCGTGGCTGGTCCATCTCGGCGCGCCGGGGACCGTCGCCCCGGTCGCGTTGGCCGGGGCCGGCGAGGGCGGCCGGCTCGGCTTCTACCCCTTCGCCGACTTCTCGCCCGAGCTGGCGGCGATCCGTTGGGCACGCGAGCGCGGGGCGGAGGTCGTCTGCTGCGACCTGCCGATGTCCGATCCGCGGTGGGGCGCCGACGGCCCCGCCGCGGCCCAGGAGGGCCGAGCCCGGTCCGCCGAGGCGCCCACCGCGTTCGCGGCGGCGCTGACCGCTTCCGCAACCGGCCGCGACGGCGACGACATGTGGGACCGCAGCGTGGAGGTCCTCGCCCCGAGCTGCGCCCCGGAAGCGATCCGGCGGGCCGCGCTGGGCGTCGGCTGGGCGCTGCGGCGTGACGCCGAGTCGTCCGGTGGCGTGCCCGCGGTCGATCTGGCCCGTGAGGCCCACATGCGTGCGACGATCGCTCGTGCCTCGGCCGATGGCCGCCGGGTCGCGGCCGTCGTCGGGGCCTTCCACGCCCCGGCGCTGACCGCCTGGGAGACGGCCGAGCCCGCTGGGCCGGTCAACGCCGAGGATCACCCGGCCGTGGTCACCTCCCTGGTGCCGTACGCCTTCGACCTGCTGGACTCCCGTTCCGGCTATCCGGCGGGCATCCGCGACCCGCGCTGGCAGCAGGCGGTGTTCACCGCGGGCGGCGACCCCGAGCGGCTGCACGACGCGGCCGCCCGCGCGATCACCGGTGTGTGCCGCGAGCTGCGGGCGGCCGGACACGTCGCCGGCACGGGCGAGGCCCGCGAGACCCTGCGGGTGGCGTGCGACCTGGCCCGGCTGCGCGGACTGGCGGCACCCGGCCGCGGAGAGGTGCTGGAAGCACTCACCACGGTCATGGGGCAGGGCGAGCCGCTCGGCCGCGGCCGCGCGCTGGCCCGGGCGCTGGAGACCGTCCTGGTCGGCACCGACCGCGGCCGTGTCGCCCCCGGCACCCCCCGCTCCGGTCTCGGCCCGTCCGTCGAGGCCGAACTCGCCGCACTGCGGCTGCCCGGACCCGACGACCCCGCACCGCGCGAGCTGCGGCTCGATCCGCTGCGCTCCGCCCTCGACGGCCGCCGCGAGATCCTCCTCCAGCGCCTGGCGGTGTGCGGCACCGGCTACGGCGAGCCGATCCAGGTGACGGGTACCGGCGACGCGTCCGCCCTGACCACCCGGTGGCGGCTGTCCTGGACTCCGGCCGTGCCGGTCCGCCTTGACCTGGCCGGCATCCGCGGCGTCACCGCGGCCCTGGCCGCCGAGGGCACTCTGCGGGAGACCTTCCGCAGGGAGGCGGCGGAGGGCGGGCCCACCAGCGCCCTGGTCCTCGCGGGACTGCGCGACGCCGCCCGGTGCGACCTGCCCGCGCTGGTGTCCGAGCGGCTCGCCGACGCAGCCGAGATCCTCCCCGCCTGCGCCACCCTGCCCGAACTCCTGACCGCCCTGGACCTGTTGGAGGCCCTGCGGCGCGGCCACCTGCCCGGCACCACGCCTGAGAGCCGGCAGGACGCCGCCGAACTCGCCACGCAGCTGCTGGAGTCGGCCGTACGGTCCCTGCCGGGCCTGGCGGGCAGTGACGACCCGCAGGACGCCGACGCCCTCGTGGCGCTGGCCTCCCGGGCCGGCGAACACCGCCTGGGCCTGCGCATGGACGACGCCCTGGACGACCTCGCACGCCACGCCTCCCCGCTCATGCAGGGCGCCGCGCTCGCCGCCCGGGTCATGCTCGACCTGGACGACGCCGCCGGCCTCGGCCGCCGTACCGCGGGCTGGATCGACAACGCCACCGGGCCGGACACCCGGCACGCGATGAACCGCAGGCTCACGGGGCTGCTCACCGGCGCCGCACCCCTGCTCCAGTCGGCGCCGACCGCGCTGGCCCCGCTGCTCGACCGGATCGACACGCTCACCGACCAGGGATTCCTCGACCGCCTGCCCGCCCTGCGCGGCGGCTTCGACACCCTCAGCCCGGCCGGCCGCGACCGGCTGCTGTCCACGGTGACCGACCGCCTCGGCGACCGTCTCGACCTGTCGCTCAGCGCCTCACCGCGGCTGCTGGCCCTGTGGACGGCGGCCGACGCGGCGGGCCGGGCGGCGGTGACGGCCCTGCGCCCACCGCTGGGAACGGGGCTGAAGGGCGCCGCGGATGGCCTGGCGGACCCGCCGCTGTCCTCTCCGTCTGCCGAACCCGCGCCCGCCGAGGCAGCGGCAACGCCGTCCCCTCCGTCCGACGAAGGCGCGCCCGCCGATGCGCCGGCCGGCCCCACCGAACCTCCGGCCGGTCCCGCCCCGCACCTCACGCCGGCCGACCGCTGGCGTCTGCTGCTCGGCCGGGAGAGCGAGAAACTGCCGCCGAACGCCCGCCGGATCGCCCACGCGCTCGACGAGCTGTACGGCACCGGCCGCGGCGAGGGCTCCTCGGACCTCGGCCGGGAGAGCGGCCAGGGCGGCGGCCAGGAAGCCTCCTTCCCGACCGCCCGCGAGTGGGCGGAGGAACTCGATGCGCTGTTCGGCGCCGATGTCCGCGAGGAGGTCCTGGCCCGGGCCGCCGACCTGGGCCGCAGCGACGTCCTGGCCGAACTCGACCCCAAGGCCGTACGCCCTTCCGTCGACCTGCTGACCTCCGTGCTCACCCTGGCCGGCGGGATGCCCGAGCAGCAACTCGCCAGGCTGCGCCCGCTGGTGCGCCGCCTGGTCGACGAACTCGCCAAGGAACTGGCGACCCGGCTGCGCCCGGCACTGACCGGACTGGCCACCCCGCGTCCCACCCGGCGCCCGGGAGGACGGATCGACCTGCCGCGCACCCTGCGGGCCAACCTCGCCCACACGCGCCGGACCGACGACGGCCGCACCCTGGTCGTCCCGGAGCGGCCGGTGTTCAGCACCCGCTCCCGCAGGGAGGCGGACTGGCGGCTGATCCTGGTGGTCGACGTGTCCGGGTCGATGGAGGCATCCGTCGTGTGGTCGGCGCTGACCGCGGCCGTCCTGGGCGGAGTGCCCACGCTCAGCACCCACTTCCTCGCCTTCTCCACCGAAGTGATCGACCTGACCGACCGCGTCGACGATCCGCTGTCGCTGCTGCTGGAGGTACGGGTCGGCGGCGGCACCCACATCGCCGCCGGCCTGGCCCAGGCCCGGTCGCTGGTCACCGTCCCCAGCCGGACCCTCGTCGTGGTCGTCAGCGACTTCGAGGAGGGGTATCCGCTCGGCGGACTCCTCGGCGAGGTACGAGCCCTCGCGAACTCCGGGGTGCATCTGATGGGTTGCGCCGCCCTGGACGACACCGGCACCCCGCGCTACTCGGTCCCGGTGGCCCAGCAACTCGTCGCGGCCGGCATGCCCGTCGCCGCCCTCAGCCCCCTCGCCCTGGCCCGCTGGGTGGGCGACCGCCTCCGCGGAGAGAACCGATGAACGCCGAACTGCCTCCCGTGGCACCCGAGGTGGTCGCCGCCGCCGTGGAGCAGCTGACGTCCCGGCTGCGCAAGAAGCTGGACGCCACGATCGAGACGTATACGACACTGCCCGTCACCACGGACGGCACGGTCCGGCGTCTGCGGTGCGGTGAGGACGCCGAGGTCACCCTCACCCCCGGTCCGTCGGGGGCGATCACGGATGCCGCCCAGGCGGAGTGCAGCTGTCTGCTGGCGCCCCGGTGCCTGCACCGCGCGGCGGTTCTGGGGGCCGCGCCGGTGGCCGACTCCGACGCGGTGGCCGACCCCGCGAACCAGCAGTCAGAGGGCGGAGCCGAAGCGGCGGTCGGGCCGGAGGACAGGGCGGGGGAGTCCGGCACGGCGGACGCCGACGCGACCACCGCATCGCCGGCGGGCCCGACCGCGGCGCAGGTCGCCGCCGCGGCCGGGCTGTGGGCCGCGGCGGCAGCGGTGCTGGCCGCCGGAGTGCCCGGCGCGGGCGCCGTACCGCAGGCGGAGTTGCTGCGGGCCGCGCACACCGCCCGGCTCGCCGGCCTGCACCGCGCCGAGGCGGCCGCACTGCGGGTGGTCCGCGCGCTGCGCGCCGCCCGCGCCCGTCACGACGGCCATCGGCTGGCCGACCTGGTCGCCGGGCTGCGGGAGCTGCTGCTCACCAGCGGCCTGCTCGCCGCGTCCGACCCCGACCCGGCCCTGGTCGGCACCGCACGCCGGAGCTACCGCCCAGGTGGAAGCCTCAAGGTGCACGGGGTGTGCCGGGAGCCGGTGATCTCGGCCACCGGCTACGGCGGGGTCGTCACCCACGTCCTGGCCGACGACGGGCGCTGGTTCTCCGTGTCCGACGTCAAGCCCGGCGGACCGGCAAGGGCACGCGGCGCCGCCACGGCCACCGTCGCGCTCGGCTCCGGCAGCCTCGACCACGCGCAGCTCTCCCGGGGCGGCCTGCTGATCTCCGGCGCGACGCTCTCCCCGGACGGCCGCCTCGGCGCCGGCAAGGGCGTGCGGGCCACCCCCGTCACGGGGCTGTCCTGGACGTCGGGCCCGCTCGCCCGTCTGTTCACCCGCCCGCTCGCACAGGCCGCCGCGGCACAGCTCGCCCAGGGCGAGGACCCGGAGCGGCCCGGGCCGGAGGCGGGCGGACTGATCGGCTGTGACGTGGTTGTCGTAGGAGCGGCTGAGGACCACCTGCTCGCCCGGGAGCTGACACCCCACGGAGCCGACTCCGAGGGCCTGTTGATCCGGCTGGTGCCGGCCAACGGCCATCCGGAGCTGGCTCATGCGGCCAACTTCCGCAAGCTGGCCTCGCGCCCGGGGCTACGGCTGCGCGTCGTGGGGCGCCTCGACCCCGACCGCGCCGCGACCCTAAGGCCGCTGGCGGTCGGCCCGGTGCCGGACGGTACGGCGACGCTGCTGCTGCCGCCCGAGTGGGCGGGACACGCCGATCTCGGGTACGACCGGCTCGAAGGCGCGCACTTCCCGCCCCCCGGAGAGTTGCCGCCGGTCGAAGGCCCGACCGTGTTGCCGCCGGATCCGGTGGCCGAGGCGCCCTTGTGGCGGCTGCGGCGGCTGGTCGAAGTCGCGGTGTCCGGTGGCCGCCGGGCCGCCGCCGAGCCCGCACGCGACGGTGACCGGGCCTCGGGCGCGGCGGCGCTGCGGCGCAGCGGCTTCCGTACGGCCGCCGATCTGGCGGACGCGCTTGCCGCGGAGGCGAACCGGCGAGGCCGCGACGTGTTCGGCCGCACCCTGCAGGCCGATCCGGACGGATACGCGCGGGTGTGGCTCAGCGCGGCCGTGTACCTGTCCGGCACGGAGCGGGCGTTGGTCGAGGCGACGTGGCAGGTCCCCGCGGCGGCGTGACCCTTGGTTCGTTTTCCGTGCCACACCCAGTCGACCGACCTGCGTCAGCAGTCCGGACAGGCAGCCGGTCTGTCCGGCTCCACGACACCGTGTGCGGTGAACGCGGCTCAGCCCGGACGAACCGTCCGGGCTGAGCGGTTTCACCACCGCGAGTGCGAGGCCCGCTTCGCAGGAGGGGATCAGCAGTTGCGGATGGACCAGACCGGGTCCCAGTTGTAGGGGACCGGTTCGCCACCGGGCTGGAAGGATGTCAGGACGTTGCCGCTCTGGTCGTAGAAATACGACGTGACATTGCCGGTCTGGTCGTCCACGTAGTCGCCCTCGCCGTTCCAGTCGGAGAGGTAGTAACGGTTGCAGTTGTAGAAGAAGAAGGTCTTCCAGTCGTTCGTCGTCGGATCCCAGACGTTGGTGCACAGAGTGCCCGCGTCACAGACGTACGTGGACCCCGGAGGTCCGTGCTCGGTCCGCACTGCCGGAGACGTCGTCGGCGAAGCCGCGGCCGCGGCCTTGGCGGACACTGCCGGCCCTGCTCCCTTGGGCGCCGGAGGGAGTGTGACGACCCGAGCGGCGGGCCCGTCGGCGGAGGGAACGGCGGCCAGCGCCGGCCCGCCGGTGGCGAACAGCGTCGCCGACAGACAGGACAGGGCACCGACGGAGGTGAGGAGAGAGCGTCTGTAGCGCACGTCGAACAACCCCCTGGAGAAGACAAGCGGTACTTCGTGCCGGACGACTTCAACGTAGGGTTCGGCTCGAGTGAAGTGCCAACGTTTCGACGACCGTCGAAGCGTCTCGCCCTCCGCAAGCAGGGCACCCCGCTTGCCGTCTCGTTGACCGGCGGCACTGACAGGATGTCGGGCACGTGCTGTGCAGGCTAGGCCAGTTCAACGGCAACGAGTCCAAGAACAGTGCCCCGGCGAGCAGTCCCGCGCTCTGACGCGGTCATCCACCTGCCGACCCCGTTCGGGGAACCGGCCGCGCGGGTATGCCTTGCTCCGGTCAGCTTTCGACCGTGGGGCCGTCAGTGCGACACAGAGTGGCGGAACTGGGACTCGGAGATATCCGCGGCGATCACGCCGTCATCAACTCCGCGACAGGCAGCATGGCGCAGGTGCTGCGGGGCTTCCTGCTGATTCTCTGGAGCGCCCTGCTTGTCGCTACCGTCGTCAACCCCTCCGCGGTCGACGACAATGCCGCTGTCGCGACCGCCGTGGTGGCCGCGGTGTACGCCCTGAAGTTCGGATGGCGTCGGCTGACCGCTTGGCTCGGTGTGAACAGGTGTTACCTGTGCGCGGACGGCGTGGCCGTCACCGGCCGGTTCGGCCGGGTACGTGACTCGGTGGCGTGGAGCGAGGTGACCGGGGTGCAGCAGACGACAGCGGTGGGTCACGTCGTGGCCTTCCATCGCATCGAAATCTCGAGGAGCCGTTCCGCCGTGCCCCTCTGGTTCGTGGCACCGGGGGCGAAATCCGCCCTGGTGCCGGCTCTGCTCGGCGAGGGCAGGCGCAGCGGCGCCCTCCAGTGAACGCGTCCCGCAGGGATGCCCGCGGACAGGGCGACGGCGTGGGTGTCGTCGCGGCGATACGGCGCCTCCCCGCGCCGCCGGGCCCGAGTCGGCTGGTCCGGGCCGAGGCGTCGGGTCCCACCGTGTCGCGCGCTTCTACGCGGGTGTCGTAGGGACCAGGCGGCCGTGGAAGATGAGTGAGGCGGCCTGTTTCAGGCGGCGGACGCGAATGCTGACTTCGTAGGCGTCGATGCCGTCGATGGCGGCGACGCTGGTGGTGAGGTACCGGTAGAAGTCCTCGGCGTCGCGGCAGATGACGCTGACCATCAGGTTGTGGTGGCCGCTGATGGCACCGGCGAAGGCGACTTCCGGATGTCGCGCGAGGGCCGTCCCGGCTTGTTCGAGGCGGGCGGGGGAGACGCGCAGCCAGAGAGTGGCGTTGAGGGCGTGGCCGAGGCGCTCGGGCAGCAGTTCCACGTCGTAGAAGAGCGTTCCCGAAGTCTCCAGGGCCTCCAGGCGGCGGGCGACGCGGGCGTTGGACCAGCCGGTGAGCTCGGCGAGACGAGTGTGGGTGGTGCGGCCGTCCTCGGCGAGGGCGTCGAGCAGAGGGGCGTCCTCCTCCATGGGGGGCCGCAGCGGTCCGGCGGGGGCGGCCGGCCGGTCGGCGGTGACCTGTCGTACCTGCTCGGAGGTGAGGCCGTCGCCGTAGGCGGTCCATTCGCTGGTGCCGGTCTCGCCGAAGGAGTGCAGGAGGAGGTCGATGCTGACGTCAAGGACCGAGGCGGAGCGGGGCAGTTGGCGCAGAAGGACGTCGTCGCGCTCGGCCTCGACGGGGGAGCGGATCATGCAGATGATCTCCGATCCGCCGGAGGCAAGGTTGGCGTAGGCGATGTCCGGCCGCTTGGCCAGGGAGTCCGCCAGTGGCCCGACCCGGTCGGGGCGGGAGCGGATGCGAGCCACCCACTGAGCCTTGCCGTGGACGGCCGGGTTGACCAGGCCGACCACGCGCAGCACTCCACTGCGGCGCAGGGCGTGGTAGCGGCGGGCGGCCGTCTGCTCCGACACGCCGGTCACTTCGGCGATGTGCCGGAACGGTAGGCGCGGTGCGCACTGCAGGGCGTGGAGGATTTTCCTGTCCACATCGTCGATCACGAGAGAAGTCTGACACGTTGCCGCGTCAGCGTAGAGGTTTCTGTTCGTTTCGGGCTATCGGGTTCATGGTTGTGGACTGCCGGCCGCATGCTGGTCGCGTCCAGAAGAAAGGGTGTGACTCCATGGGTACGAGGCTGGCGCCGACGGCGGCCTGCATCGGCACCGTCGTCCTGCTGACGCACCTCACCGCGGCGGGCGTGACGCCGTCCCACCGGACGAAGCGCCCTCTCACACCCCCGGCCGACGCCCCGGCCATCTGAGTCACGCAGTCGCACCACCGCACACGACCGGTACGACTCCCATCTGCCCGCGTAGCAGGCGGAGTTCGCGCTCGCCGCGCAGGCCGTGGGGCGCCATCACCCACCTACGTCCTGGGGCGTGACCGTCTCTCCCCCCGGCCGGGGCTGCCGGCTCGCACATGGCAGCCCCTGAGCAGCACCACCCACCCCCTCCTCACCCAACCGAGTAAGGCGCGCGCGCCCTCACAAGAGAAGCCGGAGAAGTTCCGTGAACGTCACCACAGCGGCGAGCGGGTCGACGGACAGGCGGGCGGCCACCGTCGCCATGGCCTGCCTCGGCGTGTTCGTCGCCTACCTGCCGATCACCACGGTCGCCGTCAGCCTGCCCGCCATCCAGCGGGCACTGAACACCTCGACCGCCCAACTGTCCTGGGTCCAGGACGCGTTCGTCCTGCCCATGGCCGCCTTCATCCTGACCGCCGGTGTCTTCGGCGACGTCCACGGCCGCAAGAAGGTCTTCCAGGCCGGCCTGTTCTTCAGCGCGGTCGGCGCGTTGGTCGCCCTGTGCGCGCACAACATCCAGACCCTGTGGGCCGGACAGGCCCTGGCCGGTCTCGGCTCGGCCGCACTGCTGCCCACCACGCTGGCGCTCATCAGCCACGCGGTGCCCGACTTCCGTGAGCGCGGCAAGTTCATCGGAATGTGGGCCATGGCCCTGCTCGCTGCCCTGGCCGTGGGCCCGGTCATCGCCGGCGTCGTCCTCGACCACTACTCATGGCGATGGATCTACCTGTTGTCCATCCCCCTGTCGCTGCTCGCGCTGGCCGTCGCCGCCCCGCTGCTGACGGACTCGCGCGCCCCGCACGGGCGCAAGCTCGACTGGCCCGGCCAGATCACCGCGGCCGTCGCCGTCACCGCCCTGGTCTACGGCGTGATCGAGGGCGGCGCCGACTCCTTCACCGACGGCAAGGTGGTCGCCGCCCTCGCTCTGGGCATCGTCGCGCTTGCCGCGTTCGTCGTCGCGGAGAGGCGCAGCGCGAGCCCCATGCTGGACCTGGCGGTCTTCCGCAGCGCGGCCTTCACCGCCACCGCCCTCATCGCCCTGATCACCTTCCTCGGTCTGATCGGCTTCTTCTTCGTGCTCAGCCTGTACTTCGGCATGGTGCAGCAGCTCGGCACCCTGGAGGCCGGCGCCCGCCTGCTGCTGGTCCCCGTCGCCGCGATCGTGGCCGGGGGCCCGGCCGGACGCCTCATGCACCGCGTGCCGGCCCGCTGGATGATCACCGTAGGGCTGCTGTTGATCGCCGGGTCCCTGCTGGCCATGACGAACCTCGACGCCGGCACCTCCTACGGCTCCATCGCCTGGCGGCTGATCGTGCTGGGCGTCGGCCTCGGACTCGTCACCACCCCGATGACGGCCACCGCCGTCGCCGCCGTACCGCACCATCTGGCGGGCATGGCGTCGGCCGCCAACAACGCCTTCCGGCAGGTCGGCGGCGCGCTCGGCCCGGCCGTCCTCGGTGCCCTGCTGTCCACCCGCGCCGTGCACGCCCTGCCCGGCCACCTCGCGGATGCCGGCGTGACGGGCGGTGAGGCCCAGACCATCGTCGCCACCGCGAAGGAAGGTGGCCTGGGCGCGGTCGCCGGGATGAACCTCGGCTCCAAGGCCGGCCAGGTCTACGCGGCCCTGGGCGACTCCCTCATCGACGGCATGCGGCTGTGCCTCATCGTGGCGGCAGGGCTGGTACTGCTCGCCACCGTGTGCGGAGTCACCCTCCTGCGCCGCCCCCAGCAGGCCTCAGCGGCCCCGGCGAAGGGCACGGGAGAGGCACAGAAGGCCCCCATGGGCGCCCCCGCCGAGAACGTCGGTGCGGCGGGATCCGCTGAGCCCCTGGGACACCGGCGCGGCTGAGCGGGCGGTGCGAGGGGCGGGACATCGCCCGGGCCGGTCACACCGACCGCCAGGCGATGCCCCGCCCCGCGCCGAGACGAGGTTCGCCCACGTCCCAAAGGCGCTACGCGTCGGCCGCTGCGCGTCCCAGCCACATCTACAGCCGGTGACCGTAAGGCATGGCGGGACGACCCCGTCTGCTCATGTCCTTCCGGTCGACTTCACCATCGCCAGCAGCGTGCGGGCGTCCCGCACGGTGGGGTGCCCTTCCCCGAGGTGCTTGGCCGCCTCCCCGACCACCCGTTCGGCGTGCGCCACTCCGCCGGGCTGGTCGAAGCCGAGCATGGCGTGCGAGACGCGCAGCCGTAGCGTCAGGGGGTGGGCCGCACCGAGCAGGGCGCGTGCCTCTTCCAGGAACTCGCCGCACTCGTGGCGTGTCTGGGCCATTTCCCGGTCCTCGGCCTCCCGCTCCCACGCTTGGATCCGCGCTTCGAGGTCGGCGGCGGCGTTACGGGCGGGGGCCGAGTCGCCGTCCGGCACCGCAGGCCGGTCACCGTCGCTTTCCTGGCCGTGGGCAAGGGGCGCCGTGGGGTCGCCGGCCGGCAGTGGACGCGTCGGGGCCGCGCCGCCCTCTGCCGCATCGCTCGTGTGGGCGAGGGTCTCGTAGAAGCGGGTGGCGGGCATCGTGGCGTACGTGGCGACGAGGTCCTGGGCCTCCGGCGAGAGGGAGAGGGGGCCGAGATCGCCGTCGGCCACCCCGGGTTGCAGGGCTTCGGCCACCTCGTGAGGCGTCGGCCGCCGGGTCGGATCGAGGTGCAGACACGAGCGCACCACGTCGTGCAGTGAGGAGGGCAACCCGCTCAGGTCGGGTGTGCCGGCCCGGATGTTGGCGACCACGGTCGCCGTGTCCTCGCCCCAGGGACTGTGCCCCAGGGCGAGCCTGGCCAGCACGGTGCCAAGGGAGAACACGTCGCTGGCCGCGGTGAACACCGGCTGCTCGCGCAGCTGCTCGGGAGACGCGTACGCATAGGTGCCGGCGAACCCGCGGCGCGGCTCGGTGAGCAGCTCGATCTGCGCGATGCCGAAGTCGATGACGCGCGGTCCGTCCGCGGTGAGCAGGACGTTGCCCGGTTTCAGATCGAGGTGGACTATTCCCTCCGCATGGATGGCGGTCAGCGCCAGCGCTATGCCGGCTCCCAGGCCTCGTACGGTCGGCTCGTCGAGTCTGCCGCACTGCTCGAGGAGTTCCTGCAGCGAGGGAGCGGCCACGTAGGGGACCGCCATCCACGGCGTGTCAGCACCGGGGTCGGCGGCGATCACCGGCACGGTGAACCGCCCGCTGACCCGCTGGGCCGCCTCGACCTCGTGGGCGAAGCCCTGCCTGATCGAGGGGACGTGCGCGTACTGGGCGTGCAGGGTCTTCACCGCGACCATCACACCCTCGCGGTCCTGGCAGAGATAGACGTCGCCGAAGCCGCCCCGCCCCACCCGCTCCAGCACCTCGTACCGGCCGAACGCGGACGGTCCATCCGCCTCCTTGGTGGGCCGTACCCGACCCACCTCCCGCCACTGTCCGAACGCCTCGGCCCCCGGATGGAACGCCACACCACCGGCCGCGGGCCGTGCGGCTGCCTGCTGCGGCGAGGTCGTCTCCTCCGGTACGACGACCACGGGGGCGTACACCGGTTCGGCACCGGTGAAGGCGTAGGCCTCGACCTGGACGTTCGACGAGTCCATGGGGGACACGTACACACCCAGCAGCCCCAGGCGCCTGCACAGCTCGGCATCCGCGGCGGTGGGCCGACGGTCCGGACGGGCGAAGTACAGAGCCGTCGCCTCCAGCCGTTGCTCTGCCAGGTGACGTATCACCGCCGACCACTGCTCCGCGGGGACCTGGGTCGGCGTGAGGTCATCCGTCTCGTCGAGGACGACGGCGACACAGGTGGCGTGCGTGGCTTCCGGTCGGCGCGCCAGGACGCCGCACGCGGTCTGGGGGGCGGCCTGCACCTTCTGCCCCAGCAGCGTTCCGGTCCGCTGCCCGATGCGGAAGGTGACGCGCGCGGCGTTCCGGGCCAGTTCTTCGCGCTGGCCGCGAAGGATGTCGTACTCGCGGGTTCCCGGCCCGCGTCCCTGCAAGGCCATGCAGGCGAGGACCGCGTCGAAGTGTTCGGCGGCTTCCGCGTGATCGCCCGCGTTCACCGCGGCTTTGGCCTGCCCGACGAGCGCGGAGAGAGTCTGTGAACTGGCATGTCCGTAGAGGCGTTCGCACTGGGTCGCTATCTGCCCGTACAGGCGTGCGGCCCGGCGGAAGTCACCGGAGGCCTCCACTTCCGCCGCCGCCGAGATGAGGTTCTGCAGGCCGTCGTGGCCCCCCTCGTTGCCGAACGGCAGATCTCCGGCGAGTTCCGCATACCGTTGGCGGGCGATCCCGGTCAGTTTGTGCTCCGGCCCCAGTTCCCGCTGTGCGCTGCGCAGCATCTCGGCGAACGTACGCAGCGCGGCCGCTGTGTCACCGGCCTGCCGCTGCCAGTACCCGACCTCGCACATCAGGGACAACGCCGTCTCGGGGCGGCCTTGTTGTACGGCCACCCGCCGCATGATCTCGTAGCGGTTCACGGCCTCCTGGAAGTGGCCGGCCCTGCCGTACCAGTGCGCCAACTGGTGCCGGGCGAGTTCGGAGTCCGCATGGTGCGGTCCCTGGAGCCGCTCACGGTCCGCGAGCAACCGGGCGAACAGCTCCACCGCGTTCTCGGGACGCCCCGACTCCCCTGTCCAGTGGGCCAGTTGATGACGTGTCGCCAGCGTCTCGGGGGCCTCCGGCCCGAATTGCCGTACTGCTTGGGCGACCGCGGCCTCATAGCGGCTCGCGGCCTCGGCGGCGTTCCCCCGCCGTCCCGCCTGTTCAGCCGCCGCGGCGTCGGCCGGCGGTGATGGGCGATCCTCGGAGTCCGAGGTCTCCTTCGTCTTGCGCCTGCCCCACTTCACCACAGACCCACCCCCAGGTCGGAGCGCCAATACGCGCCGCACGGTCGTCCGTGCCGCTCCAAGCTACCCAAACGCAGGCGGGACTTGATCGCTCGCCGACCAAGTTTTCGAGGAGTGTCCGCGCATTGCCCGCTGCCCGGGCGCCCGTGGTGCCGTGAATGCTCAGGCCACCGCCTTGGTGCCGGCTCCGGACCACCCTGCCGACGTGACGCTCGTCTCGTCAGGATGTACCGGCCTGCCGCGGGTGGGGGAGGTCAGGGGTTCAGGGCCTGCTCAACGGTGCGGTGACAGGAGATGATCTCGTCGATGCCGACCATGTGCAGCAGACGCACAACGGAGTCCTGAGCGCCGGCGATGCGCAGCCATCCCTGGGCGTCGCTCGCGCGCTGGTAGGCGGCGACGAAGACATTGATGCCGCTGGAGTCCATGAAGGTCACCCCGCTCAGGTCCGCCACGATTCGCGGCGGCGTGATGCCGTTCTCGAAGAGCAGGGCCTGGCTGAGGAGGTCCTTGACGTCGTGGTCGATCTCGCCGTGCACGGCCACGACGCGGACGTCGCCGACCAGTGCGTGCTGGATGGAGAGCCGGCCCGGCCGGTTTTCTTTGTGGATATCGCTCGCGTCTCCTCGGATGTGTCTGAGCTTGCCCTTCAGAGTACGCCGGGACGATTGCGCCCACCGCAGCGCCGGTGCGGGCCCGGGGCGACTGTGCTGGAGAATGCCTGGGTGACATGCATGTCGATGGCGTGGGTACCTGCGCACGTCACGGGGGAGCGAGGGCGAGATACGTGGGATCCCATAATGACAATGAGCGCTCTACCGGAGATCAGTACCTGATGCGAGCCGGCTATGCCCTGGACGGAGGCGACGGCTGCATCGCCGACGCCCGCCACCACGCTGTCGCCTTCCTCGACCGGGCTCGCGCCGATCACCGCCTGCCCGTGTCCGCTCGCACGCGAGACCTCACACAACTGGTGGTCAGTGAGCTGGTCACCAACGCCCTGAAATACGCCCCCGGCCCGGTCTTGATGGAACTGCGCATCACCGCCCACGCCGTGGATGTCGTGGTGTGGGACAGCGACCCCACCGTGCCCGCTGCCCGACCCGCCGATCCCGACAGGATCGGCCAGCACGGCCTGGAGATCGTCAAAGCCGTCGCCCAGCAACTGTTCACCGAGCAGGAGCCGGTCGGCAAACGCATAACGGCCCGCATCGCCCTGTCCGACCCGCTCAGCGGCGACACTGCCGGGATGCCGCGTGGCGACGCGCTGAAGGAGTGGGGCCGCTAGTGTCCTGCGCCAGTAGTTGATCGTTAGTAGTTGTGTGACTTCTGCTGCTGGTGCGTCAGTTCCCCGTCGGGGCCCGAAGCTGGAACCGCTGCTGCTGTGTGACGACGAGCGGGCGGAGTTGGAAAGATGGACGCGTCGGGCGACATCGGCCCAGGCCCTGGCCCTGCGGGCCCGGATCGTGCTGGCCTGTGCGGGACCGGAAGTACCGCCGATCGTCGCGGTCGCCCGGGATCTTCAGGTCACCGCGGACACCGTCCGCAAGTGGCGGCGGCGCTTCCTGGCCGAGCGGCTGGACGGGCTGGCCGACGAGCCCAGGCCGGGCCGGCCGCCCACGATCAGCGTCGATCAGGTGGAGGCGGTGGTGGTCACCACGCTGGAACAGCTGCCGAAGAACGCCACCCACTGGTCGCGGAAATCGATGGCCGAGCACAGTGGCCTGTCGAAGTCGACCGTCGGCCGGATCTGGCGGCAGTTCCAGCTCAAGCCGCATCTGGCCAACACCTTCAAGCTGTCGACGGACCCGTTGTTCGTGGAGACGGTCTACGACGTCGTCGGTTTGTATTTCGACCCGCCCGAGGGGGCGGTGGTGCTGTCGGTGGACGAGAAGTCGCAGATCCAGGCCCTGGACCGGTCCCAGCCGGTGCTGCCGATAATGCCGGGCATGCCCGAGCGGCGCACCCGTGACTACGTCCGCAACGGCCTGACCACCTTGTTCGCCGTCTTCGACATCGCCACGGGTGAGGTCATCACCGCCCTGCACCGCCGGCACCGGGCGGTGGAGTTCAAGAAGTTCCTGATCCGGATCGACAAGACGGTGCCCGCCCACCTGCAGGTCCATCTGATCGTGGACAACCACGGCACCCACAAGACACCCGCGATCAGGGCCTGGCTCGCCAAACACCCCAGGTTCGAGCTGCACTTCACTCCGACCGGCTCGTCCTGGATCAACCAGGTCGAGCGGTGGTTCGGCTACCTCGCCCACCAGATGATCCGCCGCGGCGCACACAAGACCATCCATGCCCTGGAAGCCGACATCCGGGCCTGGGTCAAAGACTGGAACGACAACCCCAAGCCGTTCATCTGGACCAAGACCGCCGAAGAGACCCTCGACTCCCTCGCCCGCCTCTGCCGACGAATCTCTGGCGCAGGACACCAGCTCAGCGCCGCACCGCCGGAGGGGCGGGGTCGCTCAGTCGGCCGGGCGTCGGCCGGACCCGGCAAAGACCGTGCGCGTAGCCACGTGGGATTTCCGGACTGGGCGTGGTCACGGGCGCGGTCATGTCGAGCAGCGTCATGGCGTCGTGGTCGGGTGTGCCGGGGTCGGCGGTGTAGACGCCGATGCGCTGGCCGGGTGCGCCTTCGAGCTGCATGGACTGGGAGGCGAGTGTGATCGTGCCGACGCGGCAGCCCTGCTCGCGTGGGCTCACACGGCCTGCGCCCTCGGGTCGCTCGGGGGCGCCGGAGTGCGTTCCGTCAATGCCTGGGACTTCGCGGAGCAGGATCTGCCGGACCGCGGCGGTACGGCCGTGTGGACCTGTGCCCGCGCCGACACCTGGAGCCGACCAGGGGACGTGACGGTGACCCTGCGTACGGGCAGGGAGCCGTCGGCCCGCACGGTTGCCCGGGCGCGGTCGACCGCTGCCTGCAGCCGATTCGGTCAGAACATCGCCGCGACGACGGGCAGCCGGTCACCGACCGGTCACTGGTTCGTGCTGTCGGCCGTCAGCAGGGCGGTGACCCGGCTGACGGTGAGCGGGGACGTGACGGCCACGAGGCAGGGGCGAACCCTGGACCTGCCTGCGACCCGCAGGCCACGAACCCACGTTCGGGCCACGCCGGCCACGGGAGGACAACTGAACGCCTTCGAGTCGCAGTGAGCGAGAAGTGGCGGGGGGCCTTCCCCGATCGGTGCGTCGCAGCTTGACCACGGCAGGCCTGCCGGATCATCGAGCACTAAATATGGATGAGGATCTGCTGTAGGGGATGCCCGAGCGCGTCCGTGAGCGTGGCCAGTTCGTCGGCGGTCAGCCATGAGCGGTTCGGATACAGGACCTCGATGCGAAACCGTGCGAATCCCATCGGCCAGTCGTACACCAGCTCGTTGAGCGACGTCTCACCGTCACAACAGGGAACTGTCACCACGAGCGTGCGGAAGCCCTCGTCGTAACGTTGCGAGACGGCCTCGGCCCACCAGTCGGGAGCACACTCTGCGCCGCAGCGCGGACAGAAGATCCTCTTGAGATTGGAACCACACCAGACCACTTCGACACTGTCATTCCATTTGGCTTCCAGACCACGGCGGGCATCGTCGTCGGGAAGCATCCCCGACAACGCGGCCGCAGCACGATCCGCCGCGTCCCTGTCGGGCTGCCAGTACGGATCGGTCGGAATCACCGTCAGGTAGTTGTCACTCATCGGCCCGCATCCCCGTTCCCCCAAGAGGTGCTCGCTGACCAACCCGGCAAACCTAGCCGGTCACAGGCGCTGTTCCGGAAGGACTTCGCGCCCCCACCGGTCGGCGTCCTCGAAGACGGTGAACGTCACCGCGCGTCCGTGGCTCCTCATCTCCTCGCCGATGGCGCGCCGGCTGATGAGCTTCAGGGCGAGGGCCGCTGGTGCCCGCCGGGTTGTACGGCGAAGCGACGGATGCCCAGATGCTCACCCGGCCGCAGGGGAGCGGCCGCCTCCACGAGGTCCCAGACCGCTGCTGACGACGGGGTCCTCCGCGCGGTCCTCGGGAAGCGGTGCGTCCAGCCGCAGGATGGCCATGAACGACACGGGCGCGGGGGAGCCCGCGTAGCGCTGGACGCGGAAGGCCTCCGGCCGGCGGCGCACGCAGTGCCCGACTGCGGCCGCCGCCCCTTCCGAGGGCCGGTGACGGGAGCAGGGGTACGGTGGTCAGCCATGCCCATGCCCGTGTCCAGGTTAATGGTCGGTGGGCGCCCCGAACCGCTTACCTGACGTCGACGAAGTCGCCGGGCGCCGTTGCGGCGGCGGTGGTGGTGGTGCCGGCGAAGACGTAGCGGTAGTAGCCGTCGACCGTGGCCTTGGTGGTGGTCTTCAGGAGGCCGGTGCTGTTGGTCTTGACCGTCTTGAGTGTGGTGTAGGTGTTGCTGCCCTTCTTGCGGAACTGAAGCTTCGCGGGCTGGGACACGTAGCCCGCATACTTGCCCGTCGACCAGTTCGCGCGGGCGAGCTTGCCCGTGACCGTGATGGTCTTGCCCTTCTTGACCGGTTCGGGCGTGGCGTTGACGGTCAGCGTGGACGCCTTTTTGATCGCGGTGGTGGTGACGTCGTCGTTGTAGCTGGCGTTCGCGTACAGGTCCCAGGCGCCCAGGAACAGCTTCCAGGTCCCGGCCACTCCGTTGTCCTTCATGTCAGTGGCGGGCTGGATGTTGAAGACGGCCTTGCAGGTATAGGTGCCCTGGGTCGCCGTCTCCGTGCAGTTGGGGTTGTCGTCCGTGCCCAGGCCGCCGGTGATGCCATCTGTGGTCGAACTGTCGGTGCCCTGCCACAGGAAGGCCTCGGTGAGGGCGACACCGTTCTGGTCCGTAGCGGTGTACGTGACGGTGACGGACTTGGTGCCAGTGGTGCCGAGGACGATGTCCTTGCCGCCGTTGATGACAGCGTGCGAGAACTTGGTGTTGCCCAACGAGTCCTGCGATTGAACGGACTTCGAGGCGAAGGAACTGAGCTTCCCTGCCGCACCTGTCCGCTCCGCTGCCTGGGCGGCCACCGGAAGAGCGAGCGCGGACAGAAGGGCGGCACCGGAAACTACGGCGGCCGCAAGGCGTATACGCATGATTCCCCCATGGGAAAGTGAGAGGCCCGTCCAAGTCCCCCCTTGGCCAGGCCTGTTGATCCCGGCATCATATGAACATTGTTGGGGAACAGTGAAGATCTTTCTGTAAGAAGAGGTCGTTTTCACCTTTAGTGCAGCGGTATTTCCGCATTGCGCCCGCTGATGTGGCACCAGTGGGGGTGGCCGCGGGGGCGACCGGGGCGCTGGACGGCCGCCCTGCCGTCGTCGCCAGCGGCGACCGAACCCGAGTGGATGTGGGACGCAAGCACAGGGCAGCAGATCGGTGCATACGCCTTTCCCTCACGGATCAGGGGACTGAGGGTCGCGTCCGAGGGGCGGCTGGTGGTCGGCTTCTGTGCGGACAGAGCGGTCTTGACCCATCGCTACTGACCTTGCTCGCGCGATATGTGCCGCAATGGTGTCCCGTCGCCATATGGTGTTAGTCGATCAAGCAAGCGGAGCGTGCAGGTCGCGCTGCTGACCGCCGTTGGCGGCGACATTGCCTACGCGTTCGACGCTGAGGAGGACACCGGCTTCGTCCCCGCACGGCAGGGCCAGCCCGTTCACCCGCCTCGTCCAATCGGCGATCTTCATATCGGAAACGGTGTCGCTGTTATGGTGCCGTCCGAGGAGGTGGGAGGTTTGGCGGCAGCGTCTGATTCCGCCCGAGCGGGCACGCCTTCGGCTCGGCGTTCCCCGGGGCGGCCGCCCGTGCCTTTGGAGCGCATCGTCGCGACCGCATTGCAGATCGTGGACGAGGAGGGCTCCGACGCCCTCTCGATGCGCACCCTGGCCCAGCGTCTGGGCTCGGGTACGGCTACGTTGTACCGGCACTTCGACAACCGGGCAGACCTGGTCGCCCACGTCGTGGACCGCGTGTTCGGCGTCGTGGAGATGAACGGCGGCGAACTCCTCGCCATGGGCTGGGAGCAGGCGCTGCGCACGGTCGCGACCACCATGTTCGACGCCCTGGCTCAGCACCGTAACGCCGCCCGGCTGATGGTCGAGCAGGTTCCTCTGGGGCCGAACGCCATGGCATTGCGAGAGCACTGTGTCGCGGTGCTGCTGAACAGTGGCTTCCCGCCGCGGGTTGCCGCGTACGTGTACGCGACCCTGGCCCGCTACGTCCTGGGGTTCGCCGTGCAAGCCGAGCGGAACCGTGGGGCGGGACAGCCCGATGGCGCGCAGGTGGCGGCCGTCTTCGGAGGCGTCGATCCGGACCTGTACCCGGCGACCGTCACCGTTGCCGAGGTGATGCCGATTCCGCTCGGCGACGAGTTCTCCTTCGGCCTCGATCTTCTTCTCAGCGGGCTGGCCCACCTGCGCGACCAGCTCTGACCACGTGCCCGGGGCGACTCGCGCAGAGCCATCGCGCTCTTCGGTGCCGCCGTCACGCTCGTCTCCTCGACTGTGAACAGGAGCCCAGACGGTCTTGCCGGTGCGCCACTGCCCGCGGGGTGAGCCGAATGTGGCCCATGCCACTCGGTCCACGTCTTCGAGCACGCCTGTTCCGGCTCGTCGGTGACTTTGCGGTGTCAGGCAAGTGAGCCCGCGGGCTGGATGCTGCGTAGCAGCCGTTCTCCGGACTCACGGAGCCGATCCTTGACCTCTTCGAGGCCGGTTGCGAGCAGGGCGTGATCGCGCTTGCGCCAGCTCCCGGCGACCAGCACAGCTTCGATGTTGGCGATGTCGGCGTGCAGGACCGTGGCGACCGGGTCGTGCGCCGGCCACAGGTTCAGGGCCCGGGCATCGACGGCGACCAGGTCGGCCTGCATGCCTACCGCGATCCGGCCCACCCGGTCGGCCAGGCCCAGCGCCCTGGCCCCTTCGACGGTGGCCCAGGCCAGTGCCTGTTTGGCCGTGACCGAAACAGTATGTGCGTACGTCCCAGTCGCCTGCCGGTGCCGGGCGTGGTCCAGACTGCGTTGATGGGCCAGGGCGATGCGTGCGGCGGTGGGCACGTTGCCGGGCACGGCGGTGTCGATGTCCGTACCCAATGACGGCGCAGCACCGTTGCGCAGCAGTGGGTCGGTGATGGGCGTGCCGTGCCCCTGACCCAATTCGTTTTCCGGGGTGCTGGTGAAGGTGGCGCCCGCCTCGACGAGCGTCTTGATCCAGTCGTCGGGCAGGTCGGCTCCGTGGACGATGTTGGTCAGCGGACCGAACAGCCCTGCGGCGCGCAGGGCTTGCCAGCCGGGTGAGGGCTCTCCACCGCTCTGGTGTGTCGAGATGACGAGACCGCGTTCCGCGCCGGCCCGGAAGTCGGTCATCGCGGTCTCGGGTGAGGAGTACTGAGGACCCTGGAGTGCCATGCCCAGAGTGAGGAGTCCGTTCCCCCTGGCGGGGCCGTCGAGCAGCCGGTCGATCTCGGCGAGTGGGTGGGGAATGTCCGGCGACCGATAGGGGGTGCCGTGCAGGAAGACTGTGCGGATCCCGGTCTGGAGCAGTCCCTAAACGGCCGCGTCGGCGTGTTCGGGGGACAGGGCGTTGTGACACCAGTCGCCGAGGGTGGTCGTACCGCAGTTGATCTGGTTCAGTGCCCCCGCGAGATTGCTGATGTGCATGTCGTCCGGGGTGTAGTGCCTGACGCACTCGCCGTGGAGATGAGTGAGGTACTGCAGCAGCGTCCAGTCGGCGCCGGCGGAGCGCAGAGCCGTTTGCCAGGTGTGCAGGTGGGCGTTGACCAGGCCGGGGATGACGATGCGACCGGAGAAGTCGACGACTTCGGCATCGGGCGCCTCGATACTCTCCTCGACGGCCGCGATGCGGTCGCCGTCGACGAGGACATCGAGGTGTTCGGCGTCGGGCCGGTCAGGCGCCATCGTGATGACCTGCGCTCCGCGGAGCAGTAGGAGGCTCATGCGGTGGCCTCCCGAGCGGGGGCGACGTGGGGCGGCTGGGACATGGTGCGGCTCCTTGCCCATGGCGTCATGGCACGTGCGGCGGACTGTGCGGTGGTGAGGAAGTTCGTAGTGGCGATGTGCCCGATGTAGCCGTCGGGGCGGATCAGTAGCAGCGTGTCGCCCTTCAGGCCATAGGCACGCCTCAAGGTGTTCGCGGAGTCGGAAAAGGTGAGGGCGTCGGCGGCGGCAGTCCCCACGGTCAGTCGCTCCAGCGGGGCGCCCGCGGTGGGCCACGCGAGTTGTCCGAGGCTACGGGCGGCTTCGGGGCCGTAGGCGATGGCGGTGAAGTGCGGCCCGCGGAAGATGTCGAACAGCCGCGTCGCCACGCGGTCGGCGCTGAGCAGTTCGGCGTCCGGGGCGCGGTCGCCCACGCGCAGTGTCGAGGTACGCATGCCGTGGACGGGGGCGAGCGGGCCGCCGTAGTAGGTCAGGGAGAGTTGCTGCTCGTCCTTGCCTCGCTTCATGCTCGACGGGTCGAGCTTGGCGATGCCTGCCCACTTCGCCGTGGACAGTCCCAGGACTCCGGCGGCGATCGGCTGCCGCTCGGCCTCGTAGGTGTCCAGCAGTGTCCCGTCCGCCCCGGCGAGGACCTGGGCGAGCTTCCAGCCGAGGTTGTAACCGTCCTGCAGACCGGTGTTCAGGCCCTGGGCTCCGGCCGGGGTGTGGACGTGCGCGGCGTCACCGGCCAGGAAGACCCGTCCCCGCCGGTAGCTCTCCGCCAGACGGATGTTGGGCCGAAACACCGACGTCCAGTGAATGTCGTGCAGCTGAATTCGCCTGTCGCGGGTGTGGTCGTGGATCCGGCGGACGATCTCGTCCCCCTTCGACGGCGGCTCCTCGTTCGGCGCGAGGCGGATCATCCACTGGAACAAGTCGCTGTGGGGGAGCGGGCAGGCGCCGATGAATCCGCCGCCCGGGCCACGCCACATGTGCCACCAGTTGCGGGCCAGGCCGGTCACCGACGCATCGACGATGAGCATTCGGTCGCTCTCGTGCGTCGTCCCGACGAAACCGACACCGAGCTGCTTGCGCACCGCACTGGAACCACCATCGGCACCCACGACGTAGCGGGCGACGATGTCCTGCGTACCGTCCGTACCCGCCACCCTGGCGACGACCGTGTCCTCACCCTGGGTCAGCTCCGTCAGCTCACGGCCTGACTCGACCTCCCGTCCGAGCCGGCTCAGCCGGGCGCGCAGTGCGCGGTCCGTGCGGAACTGAGGGATCAGCCAGGTGTTCGGGTACGGGACGTCCGCGGTCGCCTCCTTGTGGGGGAACATCTTCCAGGGCACGGCGAGCGGTCCCGCGTGCAGCCCGAGCTTGGGGTAGGTGCTGCCACCGGCCAGCACGTCGTCGAGGACACCGAGGTCTTCGAGGACTTCGAGGCTGCGGGGCTGCAGGCCCTTGGCGCGGGAGCCGTCGAAGGCGTGGGGCGACCTGTCGATGATCCGGACGTCGCATCCCCGGCGTACGAGGTCGATCGCCAGGGCGGCGCCTGTAGGGCCTGCACCGACGATCAGCGCGTCGATGACGTGCGGGTTGTTCACGAGCCGAGCCTTTCGCCGTGTGCGGCTACGAACGGGGCGATCTGGTCGGCGACGTCCTGGGGCCGTTCGTACGGGGCCATGTGGCCACATTCCGGGATCACGTGGTACTGCTGGGGTTTGAGCAGGGCACGTGCCGTGTCGAATTGGAGCAGCGGCGTGACCTCGTCCTGGTCGCCCCACAGCAGCAGGGTCGGGATGCCCAGCGTCCCCGTTCTCTGGAAGAGGTCGTCCCGACCGGAGACCGGCAGATGCTGCAGTGTGTCGAAGACCGCGTGGAGCGAGCCTTCAAAGCGCTGGGCGTCGAGAACCATCTCCGCCAGTTGCGCACCGAGTTGGGGGTCGTGGACGTTGTGGCCGAGGTGCTCCTGAAGTATCCGGCGGCCGCGTCGCCGGGCGACGAGGCCCGCCAGCAGGTCGCTGCGCAGGATCCGGTGGGGGGAGGTCAACTGCGGTTTTGCGAGACCGGCGGGGCCGACGACGGTCAGAGTGGAGACCGAGGTGCGGTGCTGGGTCGCGTAGGTCATGCCAACCAGTGCGCCCATGGAGGTGCCGACGAGGTGCAGCGGACGTGTGGCCAGGCCGAGTCGGTGCGTCAGCTCGGTCAACTGCCGCGCGAACAGCGTCTCGTTGTAGCACGCCCGTATCCGGTCCGAGTAGCCGCGGCCGTACCCGCTGAACGTCAGGGTCCGCAGGCCGCGTGCGTTGAGCTCGGTGACGAGGCCGTCCCAGTAGAACAGCGGGATGGTCAGTCCGCCGGCCATCACGACGACCTCCCCGTCCCCTGGGCCTGTCAGCTCGTAGTGCGTGACGCCGTCGGATAGCTCGATGAAGCTGCCGCGCAGGGCGTGGCGTGTGTCGGGGGTGAGCCGGCGGTTCTCGCCCACTGCGATGAAGTACTTGATGGGACGGCCCTCCTGGGCTCAGTTCGTGGGGGTGTCGGGGGAGGAGCCGAGGAACTTTGCGATCGCGTCTGCGACCCACTGCGGTTCCTCTTCTGGCAGCAGGTGACCGCCGTGGGGATGGACGTGCTCCTGGGCCCCCGGAATGTCGCGGGCGAAGTGCTGGCCGCCGATGCCCGCGCTGCGCAGCACGAGCGTGGGTACGGCGACGCGGCCGATCTGCGCGCTACGGTCGGGCTGTTCGGTGTTGCAGAAGTCGATGAAGGCCGTGCGGTTGCCTTGCCGGCTCATGAGCTGGTGGGCCCGCTCCACCATGGCGTCGTCCACGATCGTGGAGCGTGGGCCGACGCTCGAGCGCAGACTGCGCGCGATGGCGGCGCGCGGCATCACCCGTCGCAACAGGGGGCGCAGCAGCGGGTTGCGGGTCAGGCGCATGCCCGCCGGCATCTCCTTCTCCGGGTATCCGGTGGCGTTGACCAGCACCAGGCCGCTCAGCCGCTTCGGGTGATCCAGTGCGAGGTTCCATGCGATGTTGCCGCCCAGGGAGTTGCCGGCCACCGCGTAGCGCGACACACCCAGAGTCTGCAGGAAGGTCGCCACGGCGGTGGCGTAGGTCGGGATGCGGTAGTCCCGGTCCGCGCGAGGGCCCGTCAGGCCGGCTCCCGGGAGGTCGGGGCGAATCACCTCGAACCGTTCAGACAGCAGCGCCGCCACATCGTCGAAGTGCTGAAGCGACGACGCGCTGCCGTGCAGGAGCACGAGCGCCGGACCGTGACCAGCGCGTTTGTAGTGGATCCGCAGGTCGTCCACCACGACGAACCGGGAATCGGACTGCGGCTCAGACCAGGTACTCATAATGGATACACTGTTGCCGATAAGTGGTCGTGTCAAGTGCATGTCCTATTGCGCTACGGCCGTGGTGGTCGGCAGTGTTGCTGTGGAACGTATGGGCGCCTGTCCTTGGCCGGGCCTGCCGACAGACGGCAGGGGGTGTCCGTGACAGGTTCTGTCGGCCCCGCCCGTGGCTCCGGCAAGTTGTTTTGGCCCACCCCGATCGGGTGGGTTCAATTTTGGGGTGGAGCGAGATGGATGGATCGACGCGTATGGATCTCCTTCCATTTGCCGATGCTCACGCCGTCACGGTGGCGGGCTGGCCGACTTCTGTCGACGAGGTCGTCATGTGGTGCGGGCGGAAGGAGTTCCCCGTAGACGTACAGACGATCATTGATTGGCAGCGGGACGACGACGTGCGGGCCCAAGTCCTCGTGGAGGGTGAGAAGGTCGTCGGTTACGGTGAGTTGTGGTTCGACGCTGAGGAAGACGCGGTCGAGCTCGCCCGGATCGTCATCGCGCCCGACCGTCGCGGGAAGGGACTCGGTCGCGTGCTGGTGCGGGGGCTTCTCGCGCACGCCATCGGGGTGGGCTTTTCCGACGTCTTCATGCGCGTTCATCCAGACAATGAGAAAGCTTTGCGCTGTTATCGGGGGCCGGGTTCATGCCGGTCGACACCGGTCTGGCCGAGAGCTGGAATGCGGCTCAGCCGGTCGACTATGTCTGGCTTCAGGGTGATACGGAAGCTCCGGTCAGCTGAGCTCTGAGGCCTGGAGGCCGGGGTAACCGGCATACACCCGGCGCCTGTTCACGCTCGGTGCACTGTTCGCAGTCGGCCAGGATGCGACGGTAGGTGGGGATCCGCGCCCGGACCAGGGCCGGACAGGGGCAGGAGCACCAACTGTCGGCAGCCCCTGTCTGCGAGACAGGGCGATCGACGTGATGCTTCGCCTTTTCGACCTTGCGGCAAGAGGGGCGGGGCGCATGGCAGGCGCCAGGCGGCAGGGGCCCACGGCTTGCCAGAGTGCTGGTCTCCGTCTGCGATCAGCGAGACGGGCCTTCGCAGGCCCGTTGACGTCTGTGTCTCCAACTGACTCAGCCACTGCGCGACTGCTCGTCGGCGTCCATGGAGATCACCTTGATCAGCGGTTTCGACTTCCCCTCGCCATCAGCACGGCGGTCGCACTGAAGTCTGTGCGACCGCCAACGCAAGACGCCACTTCGGGACCGTAGGCAGCGCTGACGGTGCTGAGATCAGTGCTGGGCGAACTGGGCCCGCGTCCGTTGTACGACGTTCGGCAGGACCGCGAGTCCGCTGACGGTCAGCTGTTCGCCATAGAGGTCGGTGACTCTGATCGCCTTGCCGCAGCCCTTGCCGTCGGCGGAGATGAAGTAGTTGAAGCTGGTGCGGGGCAACTCCCGCCAGCCGCCCTCGGTGCGGACCTCAAGCCGTGCGACGGGGTTGCGGTGACCGATGACCTGGATGCCGCACCAGTAGGCGCTGGATCCGGTCTTGTACCGGATGGACATCGTGCCGATGGAGGTGGGGCTCACCAAGCTCCAGGTGATGGGAAGCCGGCCGACCTTGAGGTCGGCGAGCTTGACGAAGGCCTGTTGGCTGAGGTCGATCTGCCCGGGTGCGCAGGGCAGAGGGCATTCATTGGTGATCCGTACTGTGATCGACTTGCCGTTGGCCGCGCGGACGAGCACGTACGCGCCGCAGGCTCTGGAGGTCTGATAGTCGGTGGTGTTCATCGCCGCGATCATCATGTCCGGGCTCGGGCCGAACAGGCACGCCCCGTCCCCGACACCGGCCTCGTAGGCGGTCGCGACGCCCTGGTACGAGGTATCGGGCCGGATCCGCCCTGCCGCCGGGGGCGTGCTCGGGCCGCGCGTCGCCTTTTGTGGGCTCTTCGCAGAGGGCTTCGCCGCCTTGGGGCTCGCGGTGGTCTTCGGGCTGGTCGAGGCGCTCGGACTCGGACTTGACGACCGGCCCGGCGTCGCGCCGACGGCCGCCGAGCCGGCGGCCTTTGGCTGGGCGGTCACGAGTGGGGTGGCTGCAGCCGGCCCCGCGTCGACCTTGTGGCCAGGGAGCAGCGCCATGACCAGGGCCGCGAGAACGCCTGCTGCGGTGACCGCCATTGTGGTGCCCAGCACGACTCTGCGTCTGCGTCTGCGCTGCCGTGCGGCCTGCCTCGTCGTCATGATTTCTTGTCCGTTCGGGATCGAGCCGATGGTGCACTGGCCAGTGGCCGCCCACGGCGAAAAGGTTGCCGACGACTTTTGCGGGGCCCAGGTGCGCGGACTGGCACGCGTACGAGCGGGTCTTCAGGCCGGGAGCGCTTACGAGCCCTGGGCGGTCAAGTCCGGGTGCAGAGCGACGGGTGTGCTCAGGCCGATTCGCGCACGACCAGCGTGGTCCGGAGGATGACGTGGCGGTAGGCCACGGACGGCGCTCCTCCATGTCCTCCGGGAGCAGCCGGATCATGGCCTGGCCCATCTCCTCAAGCGGTTGACGCACCGTCGTGAGCCGTGGCTATGTGCGCTCCAGGCATCTTCTGGCAGTCGACGTCACCAAGCTCGAATGTCACCGTCACGGTGACGGCGGCAACGACGTGGCGGCCAAGGCCCGTAGCGCGGCGACCGGTTTACGCAGTCCGTAGGCGACCACCGTCGACGTTCCGTCAGCGTGGCTCCAGGACAAAACTGCGCGTCCGTCGGCCACGCTGCCTTGCGCCGTGGTCGGTTCACCGAGGAGCGGCAGACGGCCGACGATCTTGACGGTGACACCGGTGACCTCGGTCCAGAAGTAGTCGTCCTGCGCTGATTCCGACGGAGGAAGACCGAGTGCCGAGGCCGCCGCGATCCTGCCCTGGGCGACGGCGTTGGACCAGAAGGGCGCACGCCGGTCGGGCCGTGTGCCGTGGCCACGGAGGTAGGTGATATCACCGGCGGCGAACACACCGGGCACGCTCGTTGTGCAGGCATGGTCGATGCCGACGCCGAGGCGGCCCGCGAGGCCAGTCCCTGTCAGCCAGCCGACGCACGGTACTTCCCCGGCGCAGGTGACCACCAGGTCCGCGGTGAGTTCGGTGCCGTCCGGGAGCGCTACGCCGTTCACGGGGTCACCGGTCAGCGTGGCGAAGCCGGTCGCCTGTACGAAGCGGGTGCCGTGTCTGGCGGCGCGAGCGGTGATCTCGGCGGACAGGTAGTCGCCGAGGATGCGTTGCAGCGGAGGATCGGCGTCTACGACGGTCACCGGGATACCGCGGGCGGCGCAGGCGCTGGCCACCTCCATGCCGAGGAAACCGGCGCCGACCACGATCGCCGAACCGGCGTCCGCCAGGCGGGCGCGGAGCAGGCGGGCGTCATCCAGGGTGCGCAGGACGAGTTCGCCCCGCTGCCCGGGGGCGGCGAGCCGGCGGGCGTCCGCGCCGGTGGCGATGATCAGCGCGTCATAGCCGATCTGGCGGCCGTCGGCAGTGGTGACGGCGTTCTGGCGGGTGTCGGCGGCGACGGCGGGCGAGCGGATGACGTCGGCGTCAAGGCCATCAAGGACCAGGCCGAGGGTCTGGTCGGCGGATGGGTCCCTAAGAATCACTTTTGACAGGGGCGGGCGGGAGTACGCGCCGTGCTCCTCGGCACCGACAAGTGTGACCGGTCCGGCGTAGCCGAGGGTACGCAGGTGGCGGGCGGCAGTGATGCCGGCGAGTGACTCGCCGGCGATGAGCACCGAGCGCGGTGCGCTCACTGCAGGACTCGCAAGGCGGCGACCGGGCAGGCGTGGAGGGCCGCGCGAGCGGCGGGCTGCCGCTCGTCGGGGACGTCGGTGCCCTCGAAGCGGTAGGTGAGTTCGGCGTCGTCGTCCAGGCTGAAGACGTCAGGGGCCTGGTCGGCGCACAGGCCGTGGCCTTCGCAGCGTGGATGGTCGACGGAGATCTTCATGGTGCTGTCCTCAGCTGTCCTCGAACGGGTGAGCGGCGGTTCAGGCGGCGATGAGTTCGAGCGGCAGGCGCTCGAGGCGGTGGATGACGTTGTTCAGGGCCCACTCGGGTGGGCCGGTCACCTCGATGCGCTCGATGCGGTCGACCAAGGCGCGCAGGATCGCAGAGGTCTCCATGCGCGCCAGGCCCTGGCCGGCGCAGCCGTGGGTGCCCTGCCCGAAGCCCAGTTGGCGGGCGGCGTCGCGGCGGATGTCGAAGGTGTCCGGCTCGTCCCACTCCAGCGGGTCGCGGTTGGCGGAGCCGTAAAGGACCAGCACCCGGGAGCCCCTGGGGATCGGCATGCCGGCCAGTTCCGTGTCGTAGGCGGCCGTCCGGGAGAAGGCCCGGATCGGGGATTCGTAGCGGACGACCTCATTGACCGCCTTCGGGATGAGCTCCGGGTTTGCCTTCAACAGGCGCCACTGTTGGGGGTGGATGGCGAACAAATACAGGGCACTTGAGATGGCGCCGATGGTGGTGTCCAGGGAGGGTGCCAGGTAGTCGATCATCATCGTGACGCACTCAGCCGGCATGATCCGGCCCTCGTCGGCGGCTCGCAGCAGGTCGTGGCCCATGCTGCCGTCCAACACGGACCGGTCGCGCACGACACCGCGCGCGTAGCGCAGCATGCCGAGGGAGGCGGGAAGTGCGCGGGCCGCCTGGCAGTTGAGCGGACCCATGGCGTCGAAGGTGGCGCCCGCCCAGCGCAGGAGGTGCTCACGGCCCTGACGGGGCCAGCCGACCAGGTCGGGGACGACGGACATGGGCAGCGCCGTGGCGATCTCGACGGCATCGACCGTCCGGCGGGCCACAGCGTCCTCCACGATGGCGGCGGCCTGGTGGTCGTGGTGTCCTTCATTGTGCGCAGCGCCCTGGGAGTAAGGCGGTGCGCGAGGAGAGAGCGGCGACGGGCGTGGTCCTGACCGCCGCTGAACAACGTGGTGCCCTGACCCACGCGGTTGGCGACGGGGTTGAGGGCGACGCCGCCGGAGGAGACGAAGGTGTCGTCGTCCAGGAGTACTTGCTTGCACTCGGCGTAGCGCGGCAGGGCGTGGATCTTGTGCTTGCTCAGGTGCACTACGGGGCCGAGTTCACGCAATGCGGCGTAGTGCGGATAGGTGTCGCGGATGGCCGAGGCCGAGTACAGATCGGGGTGGTAGACGGGGATCTCCGTACGCACGGGCATGAGGAGCCCTCCTGAAGGAGCCGTAAGGGAGCGGAGGCAGGGCGGGGCACTTAGGTGGGGGCTGGCGCGTCCATGGACAGCTGACGGGAGCGCGGCCTGGATGGTGTTCGCTCCACAGCCGTTGCGCGAAGACGGGCGGCGTCCGCGCAACAGCGCCGTATTGATGAAATAATCAACCTTGATGGAAGGGAGGGCCAAGGGTTAAGCCGGAACCAAATCGATGAAATCATCAGAACTGCCGGTGCTCCCCTGCGTGTCGGGCCGGCGGGCGCCTTGGCCGGGTGACCGACCCGGCCGCACACGCACACCCTGACCTTCAGCCCATCCGGCGCCAGCTACGAGACGGACGGTGGCCCCGAGGCGCCGGGGTGCTTCCCACGCTCAGCTCGGCCCACGTCCTGCCTTGTCGAGGTGTCCAGGACGGCACCCTGACCGAGCCGCAAAGCCCGCAGCAGCGCTGGGATCGGCATGCCGTGCGCCGGCCGGCGTGCGCGTCCCAACTGTCGACGGGACGCCGGCAGGAGGCTCGTGAGCCATCGGGCATCAGCCGCCTCCCGCTCGACGCGGTTGCACACTCCGGGCGGGGCGGTCAGCCAGCGGCGATCGTCACTCCGGCACATGCCATCCTCGTCAGGGCCGGTACGGCGGCGGGCAGGGCTCGCACGGGCGGGTCGCCGTGGCGCATGTGGACCACCGGGCAGCCAGCATGAGCACAGCCAGCCCGGCAGCGGCGGCCATGCCGAGCGGAGCCAAGGCCAGGCCGGGCAGCAGACCGGCGGCTCAGGCGACCTCCAGTGCGCGGGCTCGGCCCATTCGCGTGCGCGATCGGCCCGTCGTCTCCGCAACGCCGGCACCGGGGACGTCGGATTCGCCATCCCCGTCACCAACACGGGCCGCCGACAGGGCACCGAGGTGGTCCAGCTCTGTGCCGCTCCGCCGCGGCAGCCACGTTTGAGGGCCCGGCGCAGTGGCAGAGCAAGATTGACGCCGCAAACGCGGGAAGACCCCCAGTGAAGGAACCTCAGGCATGGCCGGCCCTGAACACCCTCCGCCCGCCGTCGAACAGGCGGTCCTCGACGACCTGCGCTCAAGGCTTCGAGCCTACCGACGCGTGGATCTCCCCCACGGTTTCGGCTGGGAACGAGGGGTGGACGCAGACTACCTCTCCGAATTGGTCGAGTACTGGGCGGAGTCCTACGACTGGCAGGAGCATCAGGCAAGGATTCGAAGTCTGCCGTGGGCCCTCACAGGGGGCGGCGGCACGCCCGTACGCAGCGTGCACATGCGCTCAATGGACCCCGAAGCGGTAGCCGTTGTGTTGCTTCACGGCTGGCCTGACTCCGTTCTGCGATTCGAAAAGGTTCTTCCGCTGCTGTCGGACCTGCATCTGGTGGTGCCCGCGCTGCCCGGCTTTCCGTTCGCTGCACCCATCGCTAAAAGAGGAATGTCGGCAACGGCGATGGCCGAAGCCGTCTCGCGGGCGATGAGCGAACTCGGCTACGACCGATATGTCATCTCTGCCGGTGACGTGGGATGCGATGTCGCCGAGGCCCTTGCCGCGTCACATCCCGAACAGGTCATGGCCCTGCACCTCACCGATGTCTCGCAGTACCACTTCCTCATGGACCCGCCGCAGGATCTTTCCGAGGCGGAGCGTGCCTACGTCAGCCACGGCCATCGTTGGCAGGCGAGAGAGGGTGGCTACATGCACGAGCAATCGACCAAGCCGCACACGCTGGCCGTCGGCCTCGGAGACTCCCCTGCAGGGCTTGCCGCGTGGCTTGTGGAGAAACTGCGCACATGGACCGACTGTGACGGTGACGTCGAAAACGTCTTCACCCGGGACCAGTTGCTCACCTGGATCACCGCGTACTGGATCAGCGGTGCGATCGGCACGTCCTTCACCCCGTACGCGGAGAGCGGACCGAAACCAGTGGGACGCGTCAACGTACCCACAGCCTTCACGATTTTTCCTCAGGACCTCGTCAACGCGCCACGTGAGTTCGCCGGCCGCTTCTTCGACGTCCGATCCTGGACCGAGCACCCGACCGGCGGGCACTTCGCAGCATGGGAATGCCCGGACGAGTACGCAGCGGGGGTCCGCGCAGCCGTGAACCTCGCATCCGCGTCGTCGTAGCCGAGTCCGGGCATTGAGTCTGACGTCGCCGCCGAGCAGCGCAGTGGTCAGGGCGCCTGGCCCCGGCAGCCAGGGACGGCCGGGGCGCACGGCGTGCCGGTGGTCACGGCGTGACGATGGCGAAGTCGGAGTCGGGCGTGTCCAGCAGGCCGACGAGGGTGGCGAAGACCCGCGTGTCCCCTTCGACCTGCACGCCCTCCAGCCCTCCGCCGGCCAGGACGCCGAGGAGTTGCGGCTTGGTCAGGGTCAGAGTGAGGTCGGCGGCCTTGACCGGCCCGCCTGTCTCGGGTGTGGTCTCGGCGCTGCGGTAGGTGAGGGCGCCGTTGGACAGCAGCAGGTGCCAGGTGCGGCCCTCGTCGGTGACGTTCCAGGTCATGGTGAGCGTCAGGTCCCATGCGCGGGGGCCGTCGATGCGGATGGCGAGGGAGTCGATCAGCATGTCGACGGTCAGGGCCATCGCCATCTCGGGGTTGGTGGTGTCCAGCGGGGTGTGGGCGATCGTGCCGCGCAGCTCCTGGGCGCCCATCAGGTAGAAGTTGCGCCAGGGCCCGTTCTCCGCGCCGTACCCGAGTTTCTCGTACACAGTGGCCAGCGCGTTCTTGGCGGCGGTGTCGTCGGGGGCGGCGAAGACCGCGTGTCCCAGCAGCGTCGCGGCGAAGCGCAGGTCCCCTGAGGCGGCGTACTCCTCGCCTTTGGCGACCAGGGCGGGCACGCCGCCGTAGTCGGCGGCGAACCGCTTGGCCTGCTCGACCGGCGGGTGCTCCCACAGGTGGGCCGGGTTGCCGTCGAACCAGCCCATGTAGCGCTGATAGATGGCCTTGGCGTTGTGGCTGACGGAGCCGTAATAGCCGCGGTTGGCCCATCTCCTGGCGATGGCCGGCGGCAGTTCCATCCGCTCGGCGATCTCCAGGCCGGTCAGTCCCTGGTTGGCCATGCGCAGGGTCTGGTCGTGCAGGTAGGCCCACATGTCCCGCTGGCCGCTCAGGTGCTCGACAATGCGATCCTGGCCCCAGGTGGGCCAGTGGTGGGAGGCGAACGCGACCTCGGCCTTGTCACCGAACAGACTGATCGTCTCGCCCAGGTAGTGCGCCCAGATGCGGGTGTCGCGGACCATCGCGCCACGCAGGGTCAGGATGTTGTGCATGTTGTGCGTTGCGTTCTCCGCCATGCACAGGGCGCGCCGGTCGGGGAAGTAGAAGTTCATCTCCGAGGGCGCCTCGGTGTCCGGCGTCATCTGGAAGACGATCCGTACGCCGTCGACGGTCTCCTCCTGGCCGGTGCGGGTGACGTCCAGCGTCGGCGGAACGAGCGTGACCGTGCCCTTGGAGGTCGTCATGCCCAGCCCGGCACCGATGTGCCCGGCGGGCCCCTTGGCCAGTTCGGCGCCGTACATGTAGACCGCGCGGCGGGTCATCGCGCCGCCCGCGTACACGTTCTCGGCGACCGCGTGTTCCAGGAACCGGGCCGGCGCGATAACCGGTACCGGGGCGTGGCCGTGCGGCAGGATCCCGCGGGAGCCGCCGAAGTGATCGCCGTGCGAGTGGGTGTAGATCAGCCCTGTCACGGGCCGGTCGCCTCGGTGCTCGCGGTACAGCGCGAGCGCGGCGGCCGCGGTCTCGGCAGAGATCAGCGGGTCGATGACGATGACGCCGGTGTCGCCCTCGACCAGCGTCATGTTCGACAGGTCCAGGTTGCGGACCTGGTAGATCCCTGCCGTCACCTCGAACAGGCCTTGTTTGTTGCACAGCTGACTCTGCCGCCACAGGCTGGGGTGCGCGGTGTCGGGGCATTCCTCGTCCAGGAACGCATACGCGTCACCGTCCCAGATCACCCGGCCGTCTTCGGCCCGGACGACCGCTGGTGCGAGGGCGGCGATGAAACCTCGATCGGCGTCCTCGAAATCAGACCTGTCGGCGTAATCGAGATCGGTCATAAATAACAAATACCTCAAATAGTATCCACTCGCTCACGGCCGCACCGGACAACGGTGATGCACGGTGTGCTCTCGCGGATGTGCACCGGTACGGCGCCACGACCGAACCGTGACGGTGGCGCGCGCCGGCGCCGATGCTCGTCCAATGCCGAGGCCGAATCGCGAGATGGGGAGTCGCACGCTCATGGGGTCCGAGATCGTCTGATGTGTGGCGGGTGTTGCTACCGCGTCGGGAACGGCGTGCCCCAGCGTTCCTCCTCGATGAGGAGTCCGTTGGCGAGGTAGCTGATGGTTCGGTACCAGCCGATCAGCACGAGGAGTTCGAGTAGCTGAGCGTCCTCGTAGTGCCCGCCGATGGCGTCCCAGGCGGACCGTGAAAGCTGGGCCGTGTCGTGCAGTTCGTCGACTGCGTCGAGCAGTGCCGCATGGCGTGGCAGCCATGCGGCTGCGGCTGCTGCGTGGGTTTCGGTGGTTGCCCGGAGCTGCTCAGGGCTGAGCCCGGCCTGTTGCGCGAGTGTCGCGGCGTGCACGCCCCACTCGTAGGCGCACCCGGTGCGCGCGGTCACGCGGGCGATCACGATCTCGCGGTCGACGGCGGGGAGGAGTCCGTGGCCCAGCAGTCCGGCGCCCAGGACGAACATGCGTGAGGCCAGTTCCGGATTGCGGTGGAGCACTCGGAACAGGGTGAGTGGCTCGTGCGGCACATCGGGAGGCATCCATCGGCGGAGCGCCCGGTCGACGGAAGCGGGGTAGGGCGGGGTGAGTGGTTCGATGCGCGACATGCCGGCCTCCTGCTTCGGTTTTCGAATCACTATGATGCTTCGAAAACAGAAGCGCAAGGAGATGGGCATGGAAGCCGCAGCACCGCGGCCGGGCGTGCCGGTGCCAGGCTCCGAATCGGGTCGTCCGGTCATGGCCGTACTTGATCTGCTCGGGCGGCGCTGGACGATGCGCATCCTGTGGGAAGGAGCCAAGCGCCGGCAGGCCTCCGCGAACTGCAGCGACGATGCGAGCGCATGTCCTCCAGCGTGCTGAGCACACGGCTCGACGAGGTGTCCGGCGGCCGCCTGGTCACCCTGCGCGAGGACGGCTACCACCTCACCCCGCTCGGGCGGGATCTCGTCGAGGCGCTGAGTCCACTCGCCGCCGGCGGCCGACTCAAGGCCTGCCGCTCAGATCAACTGATGCCACGTCGTGCCTTCAAGGCGATCAGCTGGTACTGCGGATCCGGGCGTGCCCTGTCCTGGTCCGGAAGTTCAGCGAGCCGTCGGCATACGTCTGTCACGTGGCCCGCGGTCGCTTGCGAGCACCATGGGATGCGGCACGCTTCGATCGCCTCCCGCCACCTGCGAGGGCTGCGGCCCTGTCCTGTCCCGGGGAACAAGGTGTGCCCTGCGCGATCCAGTCCCCGCTTCGCGGCCCAGCCAAGCACCGAGGCGGAGCCGTCGGGCACTCGAGGAGCGTATTGACGCCGCAACTCCGCCGTGACCTGGGCGATGTCACTGTCCTGGACGAAGTAGGCGTCGTCCTTGTCGACGGTGCTGATCAGCACCCCGCCGGGCCGCAACACCCGGGCCGCCTCGGCGAGTACGGATGCGGGGTCCGGCAGCAGATGCAGCAACCAGACCATCACGACGGCGTCCACCCCGTCCGACGCGACGGGCAGTCGCCTCGCATCGCCGCGCACGACGCCTCCCGGAACCCGCCGCCCGGCAAGGCTCAGCATCCCGGGCGAACGGTCGACGCCCACCACCACCCGCTCCGACCGCAGCAGTCTTCTCGTCACGATGCCCGTGCCGCACGCGATGTCCAGGATCGAGCAGGGTCCTTGCGGCAGCAGCCGTTCCACCGCGGCTGCCGCGGCCAGGGCTCTCGGTTCACCGCCGCGGGCCGCGTCGTAGTTTCGGGCCTCGTCGTCGTAATCGATCACCCGCTCATCCTGACCGAGCGGCTCGCGCGCGGCGCCCCTTCTGCGGAGATCCTTGGAGCGTCATTCGGGACCACACTTCAAAGATGTGAGCATACGGATCTTGGTCTGCCTCTCGGGTTCGAGAGGCGGCCGTGTCTCGTCACGGCCACCTGTCCTGCTCGGCACAGATGTGTGAGCTGCCCCATTGCCGACGCAAACGGCCCGCCCGCACCATGACCGGATCAGCGACGTCCAGGAAGGCGGCTTCTCATGGGTGATCATGTGCATGTGCGGCTCAGTCAGGGGCTGAGCGTGTCGGATGAAGGAGAGCTGATCGAGCACTCCCGCTGCCGATGCGGGGCCACCTTCACCAAGGTCTTCCATCCGAACGGCGGGGAGCCTGAGCGCCCGTCTCACCCGTAAGGTGCACCAGGCCTACAGGGCCCCGGCATGATGCCCGAGGCCCTGCGGTTTTGGTGTCACTGTGGCGTCAGCCGCCCAGTTCCCTGCGGTCGCTGCCGCCGCTGATGGAGATCTTGCGGGGCTTGGCCTGCTCCGCGACCGGGATCCGCAGCTTCAGCACACCGGCCTCGTAGGAAGCCTCGATCTTGTCGGTGTCGAGAGTCTCACCGAGGAACAGTTGGCGACTGAACGTCCCCGCGGGCCGCTCTGTGATCACCGTGCGCGTGTTCTCGCCGTACGCCGGCTTGCGTTCGGCCTTCACCGTCAGGACGTTCCGTTCGACATCGAGGTCGATGGACTCCGGGTCCACGCCCGGCAGGTCCAGCTCCACGAAGAACGTCTCATCCTCACGCCAGGCGTCCAACGGCATGCCCGCCGGGTGTGCGGCTGTGCCCCAGACCCTGTCGAAGAGCCGGTCAAGCTCACGGAAGGGATCCGTACGCATCAGCATCTTTCAACCCTCCTTGATGTCCAACTCGCGTCCCTCGCTCTCCTTCTGATGTACCACTACTCGGCAAAGTTGACAACTCAGGACTCAACTTTCTTCGAGTGTTCTTGGCGGAGACTCGCCGCAGCCAGGCCCACGACGGCCCCTCCAGGCATCCCGTCGCGCTGGCCGGGGACGCCCGCCAGGGCTGTCGGCGCAACCGAACCATCGCATCCCCGACAGGCCATTGAGTCCTCTGCTATCAACTTCCTGAAGTCGGTACTTGGCAGTTATTCGCCGGGCGGGGTATATGGATAGGCGCACTCAAGCGACGGGCCGCAGTCCTTGTGGGCTGCCCCCCCAGGGAGGGAGAAGTTGAACATGCTTGCGCGTACGGGCGTTCTGGGTGACCTCGACCGGCTCATGCATCAGCTCGCGCATGCCGACGCCTCGATGGACAGCGTCATACCGGCGGATGCCTGGCGTGATGACGAAGCGCTCTACCTGCAGTTCGACCTGCCCGGCATGGACCGCTCCACGATCGAGCTGACCACGGAGCGGCACACGCTGACCCTGAGCGCCGAGCGGCCTTCCCCGATCCCGCCCGACGCTCGGGCCGTACTCAATGAGCGACCCACCGGCCGCTTCACCCGTCGCCTGGCCCTGTCCGACGTCCTGGACACGGCTGCCACGGAGGCGGCCTACGACAATGGCGTCCTCACCCTCCGCATCCCGCTGGCCGCACACGCCAAGCCCCGCAAGATCGCCATCTTGGGCGGCGGACCCAGGCAGCTGACCTCTTGAGAGCCATCTGCTCGCCTGTCCCATCGCGGGCCGACGGAGAATGTATCGGCTCAGCCGGCGTCTCGCGGTGGCGGTGTCTCAGGGCAGGGTGCTCTGGGCGAGGACCAAGGCGGTGACGGCGGGCAGGCCGCCTTCGAGGAGGGCGGCGCGTTGCCGGTCCGCGCCGGTGCCGTCTTGGAGGAGCCGGTGGACCAGGGCCGTCACCTGTCGGCTGTCGCCGGAGGCATCGAGTGCGGGAGCGATATACCGCAGGAGCTCGTACAACATTTCCCCGGCCCGGCGTTGTCGGCCCGCGGGGTCGACCAGGGTGCTGCTCAGCCCGTGGCGGGCGGCATGCCACATGCTCGCCTGCAGCAGTTCCTGGTCGCAGTCGAGCGTGGGAGCTCCGGCGGTCACCTCCGCAAGCGCGGTCTCCACCAGCGCCCGGACGAGGCCCGTGAGCATCACGGCGTCGTCAGCGCGCAGCTGTACGTCCAGGCACCGCACCTCGATGGTGGGATACCGCTCCGAAAGGCGGGCCTGCCAGTACAACTGACCGGTGTCCGAGATCAGACCGCTGTCGAGCAGTTGCTGTACGCGCCGGTCATGGTCGGCGATGTCGGCGAAATGTGGAGGCATTCCGCTGACGGGCCAGCGGCTGAAGATCACGGTGCGCCAGCTGGCGAAGCCGGTGTCGTGGCCGTCCCACAGCGGAGAGTTCGCGGACAGGGCGGTGAGGGTCGGCAGCCACACCCGGATCCGATTCATGATCCGCACGCCGGTCTCCCGGCTGGGGACGCCGACGTGTACATGCATGCCGTTGACCAGCTGCTCCGCCACGAGCTGGGGTGCCTGGGTGAGCATGGCGCGGTAGCGGGCCTGGTCGGTGACGGCCACGGGGTGACCGTGGCGCAGCGGGGGTGTGCCGCAGGCCGCGATCCGACAACCGTGCGCCTCGGCGGCCGTTCCGATGGCGTGCCGCAACCGGTACAGGTGTCCGCCGACCTCGTCCAGAGTGCCGCACACCGAGGTGGCCACCTCCACCTGCGCCTGCAGCAGCTCGCTGTGCACCTCTCGGTCGGACACGAGATGCCCCAGGCCGGCCGCGGCGCGCACTTTGTCCGCCATGGGAACCGGGAGACCCGTGACCGGGTCGAGTAGCAGGTACTCCTCTTCCACACCGATCGTCGTCATCGATCGCCTCGGTTCTGCCTCGTCGGCGGGCTGGACATCAATGCGCCTGGCCGGTGCATCTCACGGCGACGGTTGCCCCGGAGGGGACGGGACCGTCTCGGTGACCGAGTGCCGCAGCCTTTTCGTGGCAAACGCTGGCATATCTCCATCTCCACGAGACGGCGGGCATTTTCCGGGACCCGAGCAAGGAGATTTCGAGGTCCATGGACTTGTCCTCATCCCAGGGACCGGAAGGGCCGGTCGTTTCCCTGGCCAAGCGGACGGCGTCCCTGGTGCGGTCCATGAGGACGGCCACCGGACCGAGTATCGACGCCTTCATTCTCCCCGGCCGGTGTGTGTTCCCGCGAGTGCGCTCAGGCGCTGCTGTCGTTTTCCGTAGGAGTGGGGCGCTGGTGCGTGATCGGGGCGCCGGGGCCCGGGCCGCCACGTGGCGGCCAAGGGCCGGGGCCGTCCGGGGCCCGCGGGTGCTTTCGGGAGGGGACCGTCAGCGCGTGGTGTTCTGCCGGACGAGGGAGGCGTTCAGGGCGGTGGCGAAGGCGCACCATCCCGCGTAGGGCAGGAGGGCACGGCCCGCGGCCGTGTCGGTGCGGGCGGTGCGACGGAGGAGTTGCGCGTTGCTCAGGTTGAGGAGCAGCGTGCCGGCCAGACCGGCCTTGGGGTTGCGCAGACCGAAGAAGAGCCAGTTCCATCCGGCGTTGAGTGCCAGGTTGAGGGCCAGGCTGGTGGCGAGGCGGTTGCGCTCGCGCCGGTCGGGGGCGGTGCCCAGAGCGTGGCCGGCGGCGTAGGCGATCGTGGCGTACAACGGTGTCCAAACGACGCCGAACGCCCACGACGGCGGCTGCCACACGGGCTTGCGCAGGGACCTGTACCAGGCACTGTCGGCATCGACGGCGCCGGCTCCCGCCACGGCCGTGGCGGCCACCGCTACGGCGCTGGCGCCGTAGCGCATCCATGGTCCCGGCGCCCGTCCCGCGCTTCCGCGTTCGCTGATCAGCTTCATGCCGCTACGGGTTCCCGGCGCCACGCAGCGCGTACCGAGAATCGCAAACGGCCCCTCTCCTGCCGTCGGCCTTCAAGACTCGAGTCGGCGGGCCAGGGCCACCCGGGAGCGCACGCCGAGCTGGGTGAAGATGTTGCGCAGGTGGTACTCGACGGTCCGGGTGCTGATCGACAGCTGGCGCGCCACTTCGCGGTTGGTGGCGCCCTGAGCCACCGAGTGGGCGATGCGCAGTTGCTGCGGGGTGAGCTGGGGGAGCGATTGCGGGCCGGATCCGGGCGAAGGGTCGGTCAGGGGTGTCTCCCCGGCCGCCCGCAGTTCGGCGTCGGCCTGCTGTGTCCAGACGTCAGCGCCGCAGTGATCGAACCCGATGACAGCGCTGCGCAGTTGGGAGCGTGCTTCCACGAAACGGCGTCGGCGGCGCAGCCACATCCCGTACGCGAGGTGAGTGCGAGCGTGCTCGTAGGGGCTGTCCACCCTCTCGTGCTCCGCCAAGGCCGAGGTGAAGAGGCCCTCGCTGTGTTCGTCGCCCGCCAGCAGGGCACGGCAGCGCAGTACGATCGCGGGCGCCTGCGGGTCGGCGCCCAGCGAGGCCCACCGGGCGTACTGCCCCAGGAGTTGCTCCACGTCCTCGTGCGCATCGACGTCGCAGCCTGCGAGGACCGCAGCCTCGACATAGCAGGGGACCACCAGCATGCGCAGGCCGAAGTGACCCTGCCGCGGTCCTGCCGCGACGAGTGGGGCAAGTCGTGCGGCGGCGTGATCCGCGTTGCCGTGGCCGAGGTCCGCGCGGGCCCTGGCCCATTCGGCGAGCGTCCTGGCCTGGCTGAGTCCGTGGGCGTGAGCGATGTGCAGGGCCGCCTGCGCGTGCGCGGCCACGGCGGTCGGATCGCCCGCGATGGAGGCGGCCAAGGCGAGGATGGCGGACAGGCCGGCCGTCACATTGCGTTGCGGATGTTCCGCGGCCGCCTCGAGACCCGCCTCGGCGTGGACGCGGGCCTGGTGGTGGCGGCCCGCGCGCAGTTCGGCGTAGGCGAGGTGTTCCAGGATGCGGGGCAGGAGCGTCGGCGTCGCTTCGGAGCGGGCGGTGGCCAGCGCCTGGCCGAGGACCTGCCGTGCTGTCGCAAGGTCGCCAAGAATGAGCGCGATCGTGCCCGCGGACAGCAGCCGCGAGGGCTGCTGCTGCGCGCTCAGCACGGTCAGTACCGGGCCCAGCAGAGCCTCGGCGTGCTCGAAATCGCCGTGCAGGACGCTGCGCATGCCGTCGCTGTAGGCGCTCCAGAAGGCGTCGATCGGGTCGTGGGTGTCCGCGGCGGGGATCTCACCGGCTGGAGGGGTCAGCGCGTTCAGTGCAGTCAGGTAACCCTCGCGGTCGCCGGCGGACCATGCAGCCAGCGAGGCTTGGACGCCGGCTTCGCGCGAGCGGACGACGTCGGTCGCCCTCAGGGTCCGTGAGGCGAGGAGCAGTAGGTGGTGGGCGTCGGCGACGGGGCCGTCGCGCAGGAGCCGAAGCCCGAGCGGCATCTCCTCCTGCGCGGGCGGCAGTTGCTCGCCCTGTGCAGCAAGAGCGCCTCGTCGGTCGGGATCCGTGCCAGGTGACTCATGCCCCACGCGCACCACCGCTCTCTGTGGCCTTGCCGTGCCGATGGTAGCGATCGGGCGTCGCGCGCGGGCGCGTTCTCCGGCATTGCTGACTGCATGTCCAACAGCGGGCGCCCGGTGGCCGACTGGTGATTTCACCGATACGCGTGGGGCGTGGTGCTTCCTACGGTGCTGTTGTGTTCGGCGGACGGATCCCGTCCGGAGCGCCCGCACCACCGCTCGAGAAAGAGGAACCCCCATGTCCCGTCACGCTTCACGGCGTCGTCTCACCCTCGTGTCCCTCGCCGGTGTCGGCGCGCTGAGCGCGGCCGGTATCTCCCTGCTGCCCTCCCTCGCGTCCGCGGCGCCGTGTCCGAACGTCGAGGTCGTCTTCGCACGCGGCACCGGAGAGGCTCCGGGGCTGGGCATCACGGGAACTTCACTCGTGAAAGGCATCAAGAGCGCTCTGCCGGGCAAGACGGTGTCGTCGTACGCCGTCGACTACGCGGCGAACTTCTCGCAGACGAGCGCTGGGCCCGGAGCCACCGACATGACCGACCACGTCAAGACCACCGCGGCCAACTGCCCCGCCACTTCCTTCGTCCTGGGCGGCTACTCCCAGGGCGGCAGCGTCACTGACATCGCCCTCGGGATCCCGACTCGGCTCGGCACCGGCCGCACCATTCCTCCGCAACTCGCGAGCCGAGTCAAGGCAGTTGTCGTCTTCGGCAACCCCCTACGGCTGTCGGGCCGCACCATTGCCTCGGCCAGCGACCTGTTCGGTGCCAAGGCCAAGGAGTTCTGCAACACCGGCGACCCGGTCTGCGGCAACGGCCGCAACAGCGCAGCGCACCTGACCTACCACCTCAACGGCAGCGTCGAGCAGGGCGCGCGCTTCGCCGCCGACAGGATCAACCAGAAGTGAGACCGGGGGCGGTGGCGGGGGCCGAGGCCCGATCCAGACGCGGGACCGTCTGACCCGGCGGTAGCGGAGTGGCTCGTCGCGCAGCTGCGCTTGGACGTTCGGCAGCGCACCGTCGTCGTGGAGGCGATCAGGATGCCCGGCGGGAGCGGTGGCTCCTGACAACGCCCGCGCCACAGCCGGGCCTTGGCCCTCACGCCCGCGTGCTCCCGTCGCGGATCTGCCGTGACCTGCCCGGCCCAGGCGTCTGTTCGTGCGCGTAGCCCACGCGCGAGCGCCCGCCGACGCTGGCCGAGGACGCCGCCGTGGTGGTTGCAGCCTGCACTGGTGCGGGCACGCCGCTGCAGACTTCATGCCTTTCGGCGGGTGAATGCCTGTGCAATGGCGACTGCAGCCGCCAAGAAGCCCACATTGACGGCGAGTAGAGCGCCCGTGGGGGCCAGGGCGTCCGCCGAGTCCGGCGTGTTCTGCAGGTGGGTGAGCATGATGTTGACCGGGGAAACGCCTTTGCCCAGCAGGACGGCGAGTAGGAGCAGCAGGGAGACGGCGAGCGCGTAGCCCTGCCGCGAGAGCACCAACCGCGAGCAGACCAGCCCGATAGCCATCCCCGCGAGGGCACAGGTGAGTTGGGCCTCGGTTCCCAGCGCCACATCCGCGAGGCCGGCTGTGTGGGTCCCGAACATCAGCGGCAGCACCAGGCCGGCGAGCATCAGCAGCAGGCACCACACTGCGGCCGTGACGACTGTCGCGAGCAGGACGCGCAGATGGCTGCCGGCGCTGACGACGACGATCGAGCGGTGCGCCTGGTCCTCGAGGCCGATCAGTGTCATGGTCAGCCAGATCGAGCACGGCAGCATGGCCCCGGCCACCGAGGCGTAGGTCGCGGTGAGCGGGCCCGTGTCGCTGCTGGTCAGCACGACCACCAGACCGAGGAACAGCAGCAAGGGTGCCAGGTAGCGCTGGGAGAGCAGCAGCACGGTGGACATGTAGCGGACCAGGGAGATCACGGGGCGGTCCTCCCGGCATCGCGCCGGAGAGTGCGTTCGTCTGCGGCCCCGGCCAGGCTCACTACCGACCACCGATGCTGCAGCGCCGTCAGCAGCACGGCGTCCGAGTGCTCTCGCCTGACCTGCAGGACGACCTCCCCTCCGCGCCGCGCGGTGTCCGTCACGCCCGGCAGCATGGACCAGTTCACCTCGGACGGAATGACGCCGGTGGGCGGCACGGTCAGGACCAGCTCGGCCATCGAGGTCCGGCTCCCGTCCTGGGGGCCGCCGTGCAGGGTGACCCTGCCGTCGCCGATGGTGTAGGTGCCGCGGGCGTGTGACTCGGTGATCGCCTCGCGGTGATCGGTGAAGACCACTGCCCCGCCCTGTGCGGCCACTTCGTCGATGAACTCGGCGAGGACGCCGTGGGCCGTGGCATCCAGGCCTGACCAGGGTTCGTCGAGGACCAACAGGTCGGGCTGAACGAGAAGGGCTTGGGCGAGCACCACCTTCTGCGCGTTGCCCTTCGAGAGCGTACGCAGCGACGCGTCCCGCTCGCCCTCCAGGGCCAGCCGGTCCAGCAGTTGATGGCCTCGGTCACGTGCGGCGGAGGCCGCCAAGCCATGGATCCGCCCCATGTGAGTGAGATAGGAGACGGCCGAGATGCGGTCGTGGACGGTGAATCGGTCCGGTACGTAACCGATGCGCGGTGGTCGGCCCGACACGCTCCCGGTGGTGGGCTGCGACAGTCCGACGAGCATCCTCAACAAGGTGGACTTCCCCGAACCATTGCTACCCACCACCGCGAGCACGTCACCGGCCGCAACCTCCATGTGGACGTCCCGGAGGATCCATCGTCCTCCGCCGTAACGTTTGCCGACCGCCTCACAACGCAACAACTCGACTCCTCGCTGTGGCCTTACGCGCTTGGCTCCTCAAGCCTGCCAAACGGACTTGGTAGTCATGCTGACAGGCAGAAAGGTCCCTGGCAGAGGCGATTCGCTTCCTGTTCGCCCGACTGCGGACGTCGCCGTCAGCAGCAGGATCCATGCGCAGCACGCCCTCCGGGTCGGGCCGGGGCGGCGACAGATCACTCGTCCGCCGCCCCGGCCCAGGGATCAGATGGCGGTCAGGATGGCGCGCAGCCGTTCGTCCTCGCGGATGATGCTGTTCGCGATGCCTGAGGCGACGATGCGCCGGTCCTGTTCGGCGAGTTCGGCGACGCGGCGGCGCTGGTTGGTACTCAGGGCGGTGGAGCCGAGAGCTTGGAGCGCCTCGCAGGCGCCGGAGATGTCCGCCCCGATTTCGGCGGAATGGAGGGCTGCCTCGGCGAGGTGGCCGACGTCGACGACGTCGGGGTCGGTGATGGCGAGCAGGGCGAGGGCGGCGGCAGGGGCCTTCTCGGGGTCGGCGAGCAGTTGTTCCAGCCGGGGGATCAGGGGCCGGGCGGCCGCGCCGAGGAGGGCGGTCGCCCGGATGGCGCGGACGACGGTCCACCGGTACCAGGGCTGGTTGACAGTGGTGCGGTCGAGAACGGAGGCCAGGATCGTGACGGCTTCCTCGGTGTCGCCGTCGATCCGCCACACGGCGGTGGCGATCGCGATGTCGCGGTCCAGTTGCGGGGTGGTCGGCTCGGCGTCCTGGCTGACGGCCGCCCGCAGGGTGGGGAGTAGCCCGGCGGCCGTCGCGCCCAGGGTTGCGGCGGCCTCGGCGGCTTCGGTGACCTCGCGCGGGCCGGCGGCGACCGCCTCGGCGACGGCGTCGAGCAGGACGTCGGTTGCGCCGGTGAGGTCGTGGTGGGCCCGCGCCACCATCAGCGACGTGGCGGCGGCACGCAGCACGGCGCCGGCCTGCTCGCGCTGGGCCTGACTGCCGGCGGCTGCCACGGCGGCGATGGCGGTGGCCGCGTACTGGAAGCGGGGCAGCACGGCGTACAGCTCGGGCAAGGCGGTAGCGGCCTGCGGGCCCCACTGGCGGAGCAGGTGGACCAGGTCGGCGGTCTCGTTGTTGCCGAGCCCGTCCGCGGCCAGGCGTGCGCGGACGGCGGAGAGCATGCCCGGGTCGAAGGGGAAGGCGGGGGCTCGGAAGTCTCCCGCGGCGTCGAGGGCGCGGGGGCGTCGGCCGAGGTCCCGGGCGAGCAACGGGGCGGCCTGGCGGGGCGCGACCCGGACGAGGACGGCCAACGCCTGGTCAGCCGCCTCGTCGTCGGGCTGGGCGGCGAGTTCGGCCAGGGCGGGCGCGGCCTCGGCGGCGGCCGGACCGAGCTTGCCGAGCAGGGTTGACGCCGGGTGCTCGGCGGCGAGTGGGGCGATGGCCGGGACGAGTCGTTGGGGAGCGCTGCGGGAGAGGTAGCAGGCGTGGTCGGCCGCGGAGAGTGCCTCGGCCCGCACCTCGGGGCGGCCGTCATGCAGGGCGGCGTCCAACAGGGCGAAAGCGGCCTCGCGGTCAGCCTCGGTGCCGCGCTCCAGCAGGCTGTCGACGATCACGTGCAGGGGCTGTCGGTGGTGCATGCTGTACCGGTCGACGGTGAGTTCGCCGGCGGGAAGCAGGTTGAGCGCGGCGTCGTGGTGGGCGCCGGTCCACGGCTCACCGGCGGCCAGAGCGACGAGGAGCGCTGCCAGACGCAGCGGAGCGGGCGTGTCCGCACCGAACAGCACACGCGTCTCCACAGCGGCGCCGGGAAGGTCGACCCGGCCGAGGGCGATGAGCAGTTCAGCCCGGACACCGGGGTCGGCCTCGGCCGTCCACCGGCTTCGCAGGGCTGCCGAGGCGGCCTCGGTATTCCGGGTGTGGCCGAGCGTCCAGGCGGTGAGCATCCGGACGTTCGCGTCTTCATGTGCCAGCAGCGGTATCAGCAACGGGATTTGGGTGGCGACGGCGGCTCGGACGGCGCCCGGCGTGATCTCCCGTTCATCATCGCTTTCGGCCAGTCCACCGAGCAGGCACAGGACTTCGGTCGTCCCGGGCCGGGCGGCAGCGGCGATGCGGGCGAGGTACGGTACGGCGTCCACGCTGGCGGAGTACACCGTGCCCTGGTGGAGGATGCACGAGTACAGCTCGGACATGGCCTCCTCGGCCTCCCCGCCGCCCTCGGCGAGGGCACGCAGCAGGTCGGGCAGGTCCTCGGCGGGGCCGTAGGCGTGCGAGACGGAGGCCCAGGGGTGGGCGTCGAGGCCGGAGAGGGCGTCAGCGAGATCCATGGCGTGATCTTCGCAGCCGGGTCCGGCAGGAGGGTCGGGGGCCTGAGGTGACCTGCGTCAGCGCGCCTGCCACGTCCGCCTGAGTCGCGGTGCCGGTCCTCGGCCGGCATGGTCCTTGCGCCCGCAGGACTGCCGTCACCGGTGCGGGCGGACCAGGAGCAGCGCGATGTCGTCATGGCGGGGCGCGGATCGATCGGCGTGGTCGAGGAGGCTGTCGGCCAGGGCTTCCAGGTTCTCGTCCTGCGCGCTGGTGAGACGGTGGGCGAGCGCGGTGGTGGCGTCGTCGATGTCGGTGCTGGGGGCTTCGACGAGTCCGTCGGTGTAGAGAGCGAGAACGGCGCCGGGTGGGAGGGGGACTTCAGTGGTGGGGTAGTCGGAGTCGGCGTCGATGCCCAGCAGGAGTCCGGGGGACAGGCGCAGGGTGCCGGCGCGACCGCTGGGATGGCGGAGCAGGGGTGGTGGGTGGCCTGCGGTCGCCAGGAGGGCGCGATGATGGGGCAGGTCGAGGTGGGCGATGAGGCAGCTGGCGAACAGCCCGGTGTCGAGGTCGGTCAGCAGGCGGTTCGTGCGGGCGAGGACGTCGCCGGGTGAAGAGCCGGCGGTGGCGTTGGCGCGCACGGCGGTACGGACCTGGCCCATGAGGGCGGCGGCGCTGGTGTCGTGTCCCTGGACGTCCCCGATGACCACGACGACGGTGCCGTCCGTACAGGGGATGAGGTCGTAGAAGTCGCCGCCGATGTCGATGCCGCGGCCGGCGGGCCGGTAGCGGGCTGCCGTTTCGAGGCCGGGGATGTGCGGCAGGGTGCGGGGCAGCAGACCGGCCTGCAGGCTGAGGGCAAGTGCGTTCTTGGCGTCGTAGAGGCGGGCGCGGTCGAGGGCCTGGGCGATCAGCCCGGCCAGTGAGGTGAGCAGGGCGCGTTCGGCGGGCGGGAAGATACGGGGCAGGCCGTAGGCGAGAACGAGGGTGCCGACAGGACGGCCGGAGACGATCAGGGGAAGGAACGCCCAGGACGCCATCTCGTCCTGGTCCACTGCCGGCGGGTAGGTCTTCCTGAGGTCCGCGAAGGTGGGGAAGAAGGCGGCAGTGCCGGTGGTGACGGCGTGCACGGCAGGGGTGTCGGAGGTCATGGGGGTGGCTTCGAAGTGGGCCATCAGCTCGGCGCTGTAGCCGCGGTAGCCGGTGATGCACAGGCGCCCCTCGTCAACGGTGAGCAGGGCCAGTGCTTTGGGGCCGAAGGCGGGCACGATCTGATCGGCCGCGAGCTCGACCACGTCGTGCACACCGGCGGCCTCGGCCAGGGCGGTGGCCAGGTGTGTGAGGTGGTACAGGGCCGTCGCACCGATGGGTTCGGCCGGCTGCGGCAGGTGGGGTGCGGTGGCGGACGGAAGCCTGTCGGCCGGGGTGATGTGGACGCTGATCCCGCTGTCGTCCGGGTAGAGCTGGAACAACAGCCAGGCATCGGGCGGACGCCTGGCGGTGAAGGAGGTGGGCTGGCGGCTCACCACCGCCGCGCGGTAGCGGTCCTCGAACATCGGATCGTGCAGCCACCGGAGTACCTCCCAGGGACGGTAGCCCAGCAGGGAACCAGATGTGGCACCGACCAGATCGGCGCCGGCAGCGTTGATGAAGGTGAGCCGCCCCTCCAGGTCCAGAGCGCAGCAGCCCACCGGCAGGCGCGCGGTGAAGGACAGGGCCGCGGCGGCCTGCACAGGATCGGCGTCCTGGGGGTGGGGCGGCGGGACTATCCGGGGCTCATCCGGAGCATGCAGCGGGTTGCCACTGTCGGCGGCCCGGTGCAGTACCGCTGCCGCACGGCGGCAGCAGGTGTCGATCGTCTCCTGTTCGGCCGTGCTGAGAGCGGGTGGGTGCCAGACGGGCCACAGCAGCACGATGCCGCCCCACACGGTGCCGTGGCCGGTGATCGGGACCGCGGCCAGCTTGAAGTCATAGGGAAGGACGATGCCGACTCTCGGGTAACGGCGGGCGATGTCCTCCTGGCCGCCCACCCAGACCGGATGCCGATCACGCACCGCGTCCGCCACCGGGAACGCGGCGTCCATTGGGATGCGGGCCCACGGGGCGGCGAGCCTCTCCGATACGCCGCCCGCCAGGACCAGCCACAGGACCCGCTCCTCCGGTTGCAGCAGGTACAGCAGCCCCACTGAGGCCCTCGTGTCCCGCATCGTCTCAGCGAGAACGTCATCCAGCGGCGCCATTCCGTGCACGGGGCCTTGGGCCGTGGGCCTCTGCACGACTCACCGCCCGTCCCGGCCTGAGCGGGCCGCGCGGCGGGTGCGCTCGAAGCGGTCACGGGCCGCCTCGGCGGTGATGCCCAGCCCCGCACCGGCCTGGGCACAGCTCGCCCCGGAACGCCGGTCCGCGACAACCGCCGCACGGATCAGCTCGCTGGCCAGGCCTGGATTCTGGGCAGCTGTGGCGCAGTGCCATCTCGCCAGCGGCCTCGGCCAGCGCGAGCTGCCACAGCCCTGGGCGAGGCGATTTACGTGCGGCAGCAGGACTCCATCTCCTCCGGGCACCCCTTCCCGCTCGGGCGCAGCCCGCTGCCACCGGCGCCGGGCCTGCCATACGGCGGCCTGCCGGTGCGCCCGCCCACAGCAGCGGCGCCCGTGTGCCGCCGGCCCCGACAGCCCGGCACCGCACCAGCCGCACCGCAGATCACTCATACACGGACGATACGCCCGCCTTGCGGTGACGGCGCCCTACTAAGTCGTTGCCTCCGGGGGCCAGCGGCGCATGGGGAAGCGGCACACCTCCGGGAACGACCGGCAGGCTGGGTGCCTGTACGCGGATCGGCTGCCTGGCCTGTTCGACGGGATCTGGACGGTCGGCTGGGTGGCGGTCGGGAGTCAGCCGCGGCTGTTGCGGCCTGACCTGCGCCCGCCCACAACCGTCGGCCCTCTCGCCGAGCGTCGAGGACCTCACCGCGCTGCGAGCTGCCACGATCCTCGGCCGATGTGCCCAGGATCCCCTGAGAGGGAGGTGCCCTGCCCCTGGCGGTTTGCCGAACCGAGTGGGTTCGCCGGCCAGTGCCCGGGGTGACGGCAGGCTCGCATTGTCAGTGGCGGCTGAGAGGCTGCACTGCATGAACGGAGATGAGCAGTTGCTGCGCGGTCGGGTCTACGGCCACGACCACGACGACCCTGACCCAGGACCGCGCCCGCAGCGGACCTATGCCCTGCTCATAGGTGGGCCGCTGGACGGACTGCTGCTGGACATCACGGGCTGGCGGCCAGAAGAGATCGAGAACGGCGCGGCCCTGTCCACCGAGCTCGGGCAGTTTCCCGGCGGGCGGGCGCTCTACGACCCGCACCCCGGAGAGCCGCGCACACCGGGTCCGGGTGTGAGCTGCCGGCTCTATCACTCCGGCGACACGCCCTGACCGATGTCCGCAAGTGGCTACCCGGATCGATGTCCGTAAGTGCGGACCCGGGCGGGCAGCCAGGAGATCCTCCGCTCGACGATCCAGCGACAGGTGTCCCGACCGGTGCAGTGGGGCTGGCGGTGTTCGGCGGTCACTCGCGGAAGTCGCGCTACCGCATGCGCCGGTGCTTGTAGTGGGCGTAGCCGCGGTCGGCGAACAGCATGCCGAGCCACCTGCACGAGCGTCCGAAAACGCCGGCAACGGCCGGGATCTTGTCGATCGACCGGTTTGGGTCTGCTTTTGGCCCCTGCAGGCGGCTCGCCATCAGTGTGCCCAAGGCAGGGGAACCGCCTCGATTTCGGGGTCGTTCAGCAATGCGTTGATGAGGGCTGGTGACCCGACGACCTTGGTGCCCCATAGGTCGTAGTCGGTGCAAAGGACCCAGGAGCGGTCATCGGCCCAAAGATTGGACGGGCTGAAGTCTGCTTCGGACCGGTCGTACAGGACCTCGGCGTCCCCGAGCCGACCCGCACGCACGTGGAGGTTGTCGAAGTCAGTGGCTCCCAGCGTTAGCGGGCTGTAGTAGGCAAGGCAGCGGGTGTCCGAGCCTTCGGAGCTGTACTGGGTGAGGGTTGAGATCAGCCGATTCCAGGTCTCCCGGTCCAGGCTTCCTTCGGCCGGCGGGATCATGCTCAGTGGCCAGCTGCCCTCCCTTTTGACCGAGGGGAAGCAGCGGTAGGAGGGCATCAGCCCGTCGGGCACTATCGGGTCGCCGGTTCGCCGAGCAAGCTCGCTCCATCGCAGCCGCCGCCAGCCAGGGCCGGGGTGCCGGGCACGACCCAGACCTCCCCCCGTGGCGATGCTCACGGCGTCGAGGTCGAGGCCTCTGACAATGTGGGGTCGGGTACTTCCGTCGGCCAGACGTGCCTGGTGGTACTCGTCGTCAGACACTTCGGTCGACCCTTGCTCGTGCTCGTACATGGCGTTGAGCACCCACACCGCGTCAGGCATCGCCGGAGGCATGAACCCGGTCAGGCCGTCGCCACACAGCTCCAACAGCCAGTCGGTGACCCCAGGTGACACAAGCGGCCACGGGCGGGCCATCGGGTTCGGTTCCTCGGACATCCGCTCATGGTCCCACCCGACGGTTGGCACCGAGCAACTTGACCTTCGCCAGCACGACCATGTCCCGATCCATCGATCCCCTTCGTCCCCGCCCCTCTCCGACCGGCGCATGTCCCACGGCGAGACAGCACGGCGAACGCGCCGGCAGCCGACGACGGATGCCGGCACGTGGGCCGGAGAGTGGATGACGACGAGTCTGCGGGCAGGACGCCACCCGCAACAAGGCCGTACAGGCGTGCGCTTCGTCCTACCGAAAACGTCTCCGACCAGGCATGATGGACCTGACACTCACTCAAGCCCCGCCCTCGCGCGTCAGCGCCGTGCGCTGATCGGCAGATACGGGCAGTTCGGCGCTCGGATCACGTCGGTGATGAGGACCGCGCCCAGCCCGGTGTTCTGTTCACCGGTGGGCTTCACCCCTACCGAGTAGAGCCCCGGCTGGACGGGGGAGACCAGCCGGGGCCGCTAGCGGTGGCGTGCGGAGGGCGGTCGCCTCTCGGCGGGATGCTCCATGGGGCTTCAGCCGAACGATCGTCCCCATGGGCGGAAGGTGAGGCCCGGGGACACTGTCCCCTCCGCAGCCACGTAGAGATGAACGGTCAACCACCTCGGAGTGTTCCTGCGATGCCACTCCTGCCGGCGTGAACTGGAGCACAATGCAGGGCGGCGGCCATCTCCTGGAAGGCCCCGCCGGGATCCTGTTCCCTTCCTGCGCTCTTCAGGACTCACGCAGGGAAGACCACCGTCCGCTCGAGGAAGGCGAGTTGGGCCGTCTTCTCGGGCAGGTACACGTCGGGGAGGTCGATCTCCGGCAGGACGACCACCGGCCCCGCCTCGAAGCCCTGCCGCAGAAAACGGGCGATCGCCTTGGCGTTGCGCACATCGGGATCGACGACGATCCGGCGTCGGCCCACCCCCAGCAGCACGTACCCGGTCACCACCGCAAGCAGCGACTGCGACCATCCCGGCCGTGCGCCGCCTTCACCGGCGGGCGCGAGCAGTAGATGCACCCCGATGTCCCCGTCCCGCACCTCGTAGCACTCACCGACGCGGTCGGCCCGCGGCTCGTAGGTCTGGAGCAGCGCCACCGGTTCGCCGTCCTTGACGATCAGGAAGGCGTGATGGGTGGCGAGCCCGGCCATGTGCGTGTAGATCTCGGCGACGTCTTCTCGGCCGAGCCCTTGCATGCCCCAGAACACGGCTCGTTCCTCACGCACCCAACGGTGCACGACGTCCGCGTCCGCGTGCGGGTCGAGCGGCAGGACGCGGACGGTGCCGAAGCCGTCGAGGCGCTGTTCGTGGACGGCGGCGCGGGAGTCGTACAGATCAGACATCGCTCTCCTTGGTGAGCTGCTCGAAGTCGGTGACGACCGGGACGAGATCACCCCTGACCCACAGGGGGAGCTGATCGCGGTGATGCGGTGAGCCCGGCACTCCCGAGGCCCCGAATGGCACCACCCATCGGCTGTCCTCCCGCCGTGTCAGATCCCACACGTAACGGGCGGCGGGCGCCCGCGCGCTCAGATCGGTCAGCCCGGGCACGGACGAGGTGCACAGCACACAGTCGTGGTCGCCGGCGAGGCCGGGTTCGTCGTCCGAGGTGGTGGCGAGCGCCCGCCACGGGGCGAGCCGGTGCCTCTCGCCCCAGGGGGCGGCCGGTGGCCGGGCGGCCACTTCCTCCAGGGCCGCGGCTATGATCGCCGGCCGGTCGACGCCGTACAACTCCTCGGCAAGCAGCAGGTGTTCGAGGGCGAAGGCGATCCGGGGCAGCAGGGCGAGCCAGGGTAGGAGAACTTCCGGGTAGGCGGCCGGGGTTGCCAGCGCGGCGAACGCCGGGTGCGCGGTGAGCCGTCGTACGACCGCGCCGCGCACGGCTGCGTAGACGGCCGAGTCGGTGCTCTGCGCGTCCATCCGGCGGTCCCAGCGCAGGAGACGGTCGCGGAGGGCGGCGGCCGTGGGGGACAGGTCCTTGAGGGCCCGCAGGTGGTCCAACAGGGGTGCGGCGGAGCCGAGATGGGTGTCCAGGTGGATCGCGGGCATGTCGGCGGGTGACCAGCGATCCTTCTCCGCCAGCAGGGCGGCGATGCGGTCGGCGCGGTGCGGCGGGGCGAACTCGACGCCGAGGGGCGTGGCCAGGCCGCGCTGGTTGGCCATCACCGCGACGTCGCCGGCGGGTTCGGCGCGGGGTGTCTCGTGCCAGCCCCGCCACTCGTGTCCGGACTCCCAGGCGGGGACGAGCCGGTTGCGGTTGGCCTCGGAACGGATCGGCACCCGACCGGCGACCCGGTGCAGCACTCCGCCCTCGATGTCCGCGGCCAGGACCACGTTGACGGGCTCGGCCCACAGATCGAGGGCCTTGTCCACGTCGGCCGTGCGCCGGGCACGCAGGAGCGGGAGCAGGGCACTGAAGCCGAGGTCTCCGGTCACGCGGGGCGGGTAGCGCAGGGCCACGGCCGGCGGCTCGTCGTCCGATACGCCGCCGTCGAGCCCTTCCGGTCCCCCGGCGATCACGGGTCCGCGTTCCGTCTCGATGACCTCGGCCTCGGCGGGCGCCTCCCCTGCCACCTGCACGCTTTCCACCCGCCGGAACGCCCTCCGCCACACTCCGTCCGGGCCGAGGGTCTCCACGCCCGCACCGGTCCGCCGCAACCGCTCACGGTAAAGGTCCTGGTAGTCGGCCATGGCGTTGGTGATGGCCCAGGCGACCGTGCCGGTGTGGCCGAAGTGGGCGATGCCCGGTATCCCGGGGACGGCGAGGCCGACCACGTCGAAGTCGGGGCAGCTGAGGTGGATCTGCTGGTAGACACCGGGGTCCTCGATGAAGCGGTGCGGGTCGCCGGCGATGATCGCCTGACCGGTCGTGGTTCGCGCCCCGCCGACCAGCCAGCCGTTGCTGCCGGCCGTGCCGGGCCCGTCCGTGGCGAACAGCCCTACCGCCCGAGGACCGAGGTGCCGTACCGCCAGCTCCCGCCAGAGCTTGGCCGGGAACCCGGCGAACAGGATGTGCGTGGCGAGCCAGACACCGAGCGGTGTCCAGGGCTCCCAGTTGCCTGGAGTGAGGCCGGCACGGGTGAACTCCGGAGCGGTGGTGGCGGGCAGCTCCTGGTTGACGCCGTCGACGTACGCCCGGACCCATCGCGCCGTCTCGGGGTCCCGTTCCTCCAGCGCGGCCCAGCAGCGCCGGGCCGTGTCGTCGAGCCGCGCGCGGCGGGCGAACACGTCCCAGGACAGCGCCTGCGGCCCCAGGAAGGACGCGGAGGTGCCCTGAGCCCGGTGCCGTTCGACCTCCAATTGCCAGGCCCGGTCGCGGGCGGTCACCACACCCTGGGCACGGGCGAGTTCGTGAACGCCGTCGGCCCGCAGGTGCGGGATGCCCCAGGCGTCCCGGTGGATCTCGGAACCCACCACACCTCCATTATTTTAGGTAAGCCTTGCCTAATCACTCGGGTGAAATCGTACGTGAGCGGTGAGACACCGATGAACTCCGGCCCCCGCACTTTCCAGCGCCCAGGGGATTTCGGTCTGGCGGTGCCTCGGGGAAGTCGCCTCCGGAGGCAGTCGAGTCGGCAGAGCCGCACCATCACACCGACCGTCGGGACAGCGCGGGAGCGCCGCACATCTCTCGGCGGCCGCCATGACATGGCCTGCCCCGCCTGTTGACGCATGGCCTCTTGACGTCAGGAACTCATCCTCATCGCGTGGATGGGTCGGCGGCGAAATCAGTGAGGCCGGGGATGGCCTGCAACGTGATTGCGGTACGCCGGCCGGCAGCGGGGCTACCGGCGTGCGCGACGGATGCGAATAGGTCCGTGTGCCTCGGCCTCCGTGACGGGCCGACCGCCCTGGGTCACTTCGACTTGGCCGGCCGCCACCAGATGCCATGCCGCTCGGCGGACCGGTTCCATCAGCTCCCGCCAGCCTTCGTCGTCACCCTCGTAGACCTCACGGGCCACGTCGGACGGACAGATCGAAGCGGCCTCGGCACGGCGCTCGAGCAGGCCAGTGATCGCCGCCTCCAGCCGCTGAGCTAGCTGCCTGTCTGTCTCCGCCATGCGTTCAGTGTGGCACTGCAACGGAGGGGTCGCGTGAGGAGACCGTCGCCGATGCGCCGTGCGGGTAGAGGCCTTCCGACTCAGACGCATCCCTGTCCACCCTGGCGGTGCATGAACGGCCGGTCGAGTATCTCGATGTGCATGATTCTGCCGTCCACGACGTCCAGGATCAGCATGCCTTTCGAGGGCGAGAGAGGCACACACCGATGGCCCGGGCCGTACGGCTGCCCCCGCGGATGATCTGCCGTACGGATGCTCTGGCAGAAGTCATCGGCGCAGCCGCACTCGTCAGCCAGGCGAAGATCCCACGCGCAGATAGCCAGCTCGCGCTCTCCTTCATCTTCCAGGAGGGTGGTCAGCTCGGCGATGAGATCTGGGAAGACGTCGCGAACGAGGGGGTGGTCCTGATCCGTGGGCGGAGGGTAGCCGGGGTTGCCGGCTGGATGCGATGAAAAGGAGGACGCGGCCACCACCGGCAGCAACAGTGAACTCCTGTTGGAGTGGGCAGCGTTGCCTTGCGCATGATTTGCGGCGTGCTCAATGGCCTGTCCTTGCTGGGTCGATGAGCCGCCACTGGTGCGAGGCTGCTGTGGATTCAGTCGCGGATGCGTTTGCGTGGCGGCTCCCGTCCTGCGGAAGCCGCCACGCCTCGTTTGTGGCTGCAGTTGGCCAACGTATGTTCGGATTCGACCTACGGAGTGCTGAGGGGGCCGCAGCCTGACCGCCGGTCGACCTCAGTCGTCCGATGGGCAGATGAAGTTCCCGGACGGTCCCCACCGAGTGACAGGGGCCGCCTTCGCTTCGACGGCCCCGCAGGTCAGGTCGTTGATCGTGGTGCCGTCGCTTGTGATCTCCTGGATGTCGACCTCTTTGTTCACCGGGTACTTGCGACCCTTGCCGAAGGTCATGATCCCCGACTCGCCCACGAAGTCGGTGAGTCCGGTCGTCTGGAGATACGTGACGACTGCGCTCGGGGTGAACTGCGGGTCCGTGTCCATGATGTCGTTCATCACCAGGAAATAGACCTTGACCGCGTCGTAGCCTCCGGCGGCGTCGCTGTCGGCAGAGACTCCGTACTCCTTCTTGAAGCCCGCGGCGAAGGGGCCCTTGCCCTCGGGCAGGCCGGACTGGTTGTAGAAGAGATGGAGGGAGCCGTACAGCTGCGCCATCAGCTCTGGGTGCTGGATGAGATGGGGAGCGGGGCTTTCCGCCAGTACGGCGATCTGACCTTGGTGCGTGTGGCACTGCTTGTCGTTCTGCAGGTAGTAGAACAGGTCGTACATGACGCTGGACCGGCCTGCGTAGAGGATGAATCCGTCGGTCCTGCGGATGAGCGCGCAGACACTGGCTGCCACGGAGGGCGTCTGAGTTTGCTTGCTCGCTTCGCCGTACGGCACCGGGTAGACCGGCCCCGCCGAACCGTAGGCGTGAGTGAACCGGTCCTTCAGGTCGACGCTGAAGTAGGTGTCCTTCGGGTCGAAGACCAGGACGGCGGCGGGCGCCGTATGCCCGGCGGTGACCTTGGCCAAGGCCGCCAGCCGGGGCGAGCGTCGGGCGAAGGACGCCATGACGCGGGCCACCCGCTCATCCGGGGCGGAGAGCTGGGAGTACGACACCGGTGAGTCCTTGACCATGCGCTGGCCCGAGACGCCGGTGCCGAGGACCGGGACGCCTTGGGCGTCGAGTTCGACGGCCGCCTGGAGGGACTCCGGGCGGCTCTGCGCGAGGCCGATGACACCGGCGATGTGGTCGCGGTGGACTCGGTTGATGATCATGCGAGCGACGTCCACACGGCTGTCGTTCTTCAGGTTCAGCCCGCCGTGCGACCCGAACCTGAAGTACTCCCCGGCGTTGGCGATGAGCAGCCGGATCGGCATCTGAGTGTTGAGATGGAGGTCGTTGACCTGCTTCTGGGCGAGCAGCGCGCCCCGAAGCATCTGGAAACCGGTGGGCACGGTCCGGCGTGACTCGGAGCCGACGCTGAGCGGGGCGAAGAAGACCAGCGTGCGATATGGCTCGCTCCGGTCGACCTTCGCGTTCTGCCGGCCCAACCGGTCTTCGAGGGAGCGCAGTTCGTGCGCGTACAAGCCGTGGGCGAGGTCGCACCGGTCGCTGCCGTCGGTGAGTCCCACGCGTTCTCCGGTGTCGACGCGGGGACACCAGGTGTCGCTGGACCGGGACACGGGCGTGGGAGTGGGGGCATGGCGTGTCCCTCCGAGCCCGGGCACGTGTACGAGTGCGGTGCCGAGGCCGACCAGCACAGCCAGGGCGACCGTCGTGGCGACGCCGGGACGAAGCCAGTCGCGTCCTCGAGCCTCCCTGGAGCGCACGGGCCGCTGCACAACGGGCCTTTCGGCGTTCGTCCCGTTGTCGGGCACCGGTGACAGCGGCACCGTACAGACGGCTTCGACCGGTTGCCCGCAAGCGCCCGCGGCGAGCAGCGAACCCACTGCCCGGGCTGTGGCGCTCTGGCCGCCTGGCCGCACGCCCTGGCCCGGGATGCCCGGCCGAGGCAGACCGACGGCGTACGGCGGGATGTCGGCCGTGGCGGCGCCCAGGACGAACAACGGGCAGATCGCGGTCTCCTCGGCCACCGCGGAGAAGGAGTTGAGGAGCCTGCGGCTGGGGGAGTCCTCGCCGCCGACCGTCGGCAGCAGCAGGACGAAGGGCCATCGCCGCCGTGGCCCTCGCACACTCCACACCGGCGGGCGCGCCGCTCGAGCCAGGTCGCGGATGAGAGCGGTCAGCAGGATCTGCCGGACCACGGCCTCGTCACGGGCCGCCACGGCGGAGGCCGCCGACCTGGCGGTGGCCGCCGCTGCCCCCGGATCAGCCGGCGTTCCCTCATCGGCCCGGCCCTGGGCCCGGGACCGCACATGCGCGTCCCGCAACGACATTGAGGCGTTGAGGAAGCTGCGCCCCGGCTCGTCCAGCATCCCGCCGACCCAGCGGAAGCGGCGGCCGCGGTCGATCCGGCGGCCGTACAGCCACCGCCACAGCCACGCCAGCGGGGTGGTGATCACCTTGGTGATCGCCGACCAGCGCTTGGCGCCCAGTTCGTTGCCGAGGGCGCTGACCTCGGCGGCGAAGCCGAACTTCCAAGCGCACTTGTCGTAAACGTGGTCCCGCAGCGCCCGCCGCTCCTCCGTCACGTCTCCCGCAGCGATGCCGGCGCGCAGGACCGCCAGGCAGACGTCGAACTCGGGGAGACGCAAGGTGCCGGAACCGTCCGGCATGGTGGCGCGGAGCTGTCTCGCCACCCGGTCCAGCAGCCGTACATGCGGGCCGTCCGGCTCGTCGGCGTTCTCCCCGGATGGTTCGCAGGTGAGCAGATCCTCGTCGACGATCGCGTGCGGAGCGAGGCTGGCCAAGTGTCCGGTTTCACCGGAACCAAGGCGTACCAGACGGTGGTGGTAGACGTGCACCAGGGCCGAGAGCGCCGGGTCCGGCTCGCCCCGTCCGGCGTCGCCTGCCGCGACGCCGACCCTGGTGTCGCCCTCCGGGGTCGCGCCGGCCGCCCGCTCGCGAGTGAACAACAGCGCGGGCAGTCGGTGTCTCGCCCTGCGATGCCTGGTCGGGACCCCCGTTCGTCGGTCGGCGACATAACGGTCGACGACGCGGACGATGTCCTCAAAGCCGCTGGGCAGGACGAGATCGCTCTCGCTCGTCCGATGGGGCAGGGGCACGCTGGACCTCCCGGATCCTGAGAAACAGGAGGTGAGCCTAGGGTGAACTCCGGGTGATTCCGGATGCTTTGCCGTTAATAGTCGCCCATTGAATGATTAGGGCTGCTTGCCGCTCGCTTCGGACAGACGCGAACGATCCGCACAGGTCTGCGTACAGGAGAAACACGTCGTCGTGCATCGACTGACGAAGCTGGAAGGCCGTATTGGCAAGCGCTGCTCCACCTAGCGGACCACCGTCAGGCCGCCGTCCGCGGTCAGGACGCGATGATCTGCCACTGCTCCTGCGGAGCCGCGTTGTACGTCCACTGGTCGACGTCGGCACCGTCGTCCTGGGAGCCGCCGCCGACGTTCAGCGCGAGGCCGCTGAAGCGGTTGACGAGCAGGTGGTAGCCGCCGGTTGGTGTCACCGCCCAGTGCTGCTGCGGGGCATTCGCGTCCACCCAGATGCCGACGTCCCCTCCGTCGGAGCGCGACAGCCCGGCAACCTCGAGGAGCTTGCCGCTGCCCACACCGCGGATCTTGAAGTAGTGCCAGGTACGCCGACCCACGGTCGGTCACGCCGAGCTCGGCCGCCTCCTCGGCGGTCTCCGGGGCGAGATAGATGAACAGGTGGGCGGCGCTGACGGCACGGCTGACGGCGCGGACGACGCTCAGGTCCATCGGGCCGCCGCGGTTCCGGGTGGAGTCGGGACGAGCGTCGAGGTGCATGGCGGTAGTGCCTCCGGGAGTCGGGCGGCGCTGTCAGGCGGGTGTTTCGGCAGTGGCGATCAACACCGCGCGTCCGAGCGTGTGACCGGCCATGGTGAAGCCGAGGAAGGCCGGTGTGGCGTCGGCCGGGACGCCTGTCGAGGGGATGTCGAGGGCGTGCACTACGACGAAGTAGCGGTGCGGGCCGTGACCGGCCGGCGGGGCGGCGCCTGTGTAGCGGGCCACGCGGGCGTCGTTGGGCAACTGGTAGGCACCCTTGGGCAGATGTGAGCCGGTGTCGTCGCCGGCGCCCTCGGGCAGCTCGGTGACCGTGGCGGGGATGTCAGCGACCGCCCAGTGCCAGAACCCGGACCCGGTGGGAGCGTCAGGGTCGTAGACGGTGACGGCATAACTCTTGGTGCCCTCCGGAGCGCCGCTCCAGGACAGTTGCGGCGAGGTGTCCTTCCCGCCGGACAGGCCGGAGGAGCGCTGCTCGGCCGGCCATGCGGCGCCGTCGTTGACGGTGGTGCTGGTGACCGTGAACGAGGCCGCCTGGGGGAGGCGGGCGAAGGGGTCGTTGGCAGGCACAGGGGTCGTTCCTTTCCGGATGTGGGTGTCCTCACCCTTACGGAATCGACAGTAACACGAATAATCGATTATCTGGCGGATCATCTAGGATGAGCTCATGACTCAGACGGCGCACTCCTCGCCCTCGCCGGGGAAGCAGATGCTTTCCGAGCAGGTCTACGCACACCTGCGGGACGCGATCATGCGCGGGCACTACACGCCCGGTGCCCCCCTCAAGCCGCAGGATCTCGCCAGGGAGCAGGGCGTGAGCCTGGCTGTGGTGCGCGAGGCGCTCGTGCGGCTGGTCGGCGAGGGGCTCGCCGACCGGCTGCCCAACCGCGGTTTCGCGGTGCCGTCCTTCTCCGATCGCCGCTGGCAGGAGATCGCGGAAGCCCGTCGGACCGTCGAACCGGTCGTCCTGCGCATGTCCATCGAGCGCGGCGACGTCGACTGGGAGGCCCGCGTGCGGGCCGCCCACCATCGTCTGGTGCGCACTCCGGCGTACGTGCCGGAGGAGGGCGAGTACTACAGCGGAGCCTGGGCCGAGGCTCATCGGGCCTTCCATCGCACGTTGTTGGAGGGGTGCGGCAACCGCGAGCTGCTGGAGGCCTTCGACCGGCTGTGGACCGCCAGTGAACTGGCCCGCCGTTGGTCGGCGCACCGCAACCCCGGCCGGGACGGCGCCAAGGAACACCGCATGCTGGAGGAGTCGGTGCTGGCCCGCGACGCCGACACCGCAGCCGCGGTCCTGGTCCAGCACCTCACGCTGACCGCGGCTGCACTGACCGACGATTCAGGTCAAGCCACCTAGGCTTACGTCACAACGGCAAGGATTCGCTGGGAGCGTGTCAGGGGGCTCGACGCGTGCTACTTGAACGGCGTCGCCATCGGAGCCCGCGGGCCGCGCCTCGCTTCCGGTCAGCTCAACCGGGCCCCGGCGGCGGCGAGTCGGGCGTACCAGTCACGCATCCGTGCCGCCGCGCCACCGTTGAGCAACTGGTCCACGGCACCGCCGGCCGCGGTCGGGCTCGGCGATCCGGATCCGGTGTCCTCCAGTGCCCGATGCTGGTCGGCGCTCGGCGCGGGGGACAGGGAGGCGCCCCGCCCGACGAGGGCGTAGCGCCGTCCCTCGACGGTCAGCACGAGGGTGCCGAACCGGGTGAGGCGGCCGGTAACCGCGCGTGGGTCGGCCCGCAGAACGGTGCGGAGGGAGCGATCCCGCACCTGCAGGTCATCGGGGCGCAGGATTACCAGGACGGGCTCGCAGCGGGCGCCGTTCCACACGCTGCGGCGCCAGTGGACGATCCCCGAGTGCCCGGTGTCTGTGCTCATGTCACAGATGATGGCATGGACACGATGCGTACCGTCGCGGTCGAGGCCGAGCGCGAGTTCCGCGGTCGAATGGCCCGGAGGGACCAGGGGAGACGGAGCGTACCTGGGTGCGCGGTCGCGGGCGGCCCGCTCGTCGACCCGCTCCCTCTTACCTTGTTCTTTGTCTTCCGGCTGCGTCATAGGGCGGAGACGGAAGATTCCAGACGGCGTCTGACCGGCTGACGACCTTTCGGAGTTCGCGGGCACTTCGTGGTGATAGGGCCTGCATCACGGTGTCGAGGAGGGCTCGGGCTTCGAAGGGGTCGCCGCAGCAGTACCAGTGCACGTTGCCCCACTCGTGGTCGTGCCACAGATCCCGCTCGGGCTGGTGGACGTAGTCCCTCCACAGACCCACAGCCGCGCTGACGTCGCCTGGCTGCAAATAGTTGCGGGTGTGCTCAAGACGGATGATCTCGGAGAGAGCACATGAGGACATGCCGTTGATGACTGGTCTTGCACCTGTCGTCCAGTGGCTGCCGGGGGCGCCGGCACGGATCCGTCCCGGCCGCCTACGCGGCATGGACCTTTCGGTTCGTCGTCATGGAGTACATGGTCTCACGGTCTCGAACGACGTCTCGAACTGAGTCGCACACCTCGGAGTTCGAGCGCTACGCGTAGGTCGCTGAGACCAGACGCCTGAGACAGATGAGACTGCAGGCCAGTTCGAGCAGGACTTGGTGGATGTCGGTCTGTCGTTCGTAGCGGATGCCGAGTCGTTTGAACTGGTGGAGCCAGGCCAGCGCGCGCTCGAACTCCCAGCGGACCTTGCCGAGCCCGGAATCGTGAGCGACATCGTGTCGGGCGATCACCAGCTTGATGCCCCGCTTCCAAAGAAGGGGCGGTACTTGCCGAAGTCGTGGCCCCGGTCGGCGTACAGGCGCCGGGGGTTCCTCCGAGAGGCACTCCGTGACGGTCGACGATCAGGTGGTTTTTTGGGCAGGACGGGCGCGATCGACGGGCGAAGGTCCAACTTGTCCTCCTTTGGGCGCCCGGACTTGTGATCCGTCCACAACACAGTCGTCCAGCAGCTCGGCGCGGCGCAGCTCGCTCAAGAGGGCGGCGTAGGAGCAGGCTACCGACCCGGCGGGGACGTCATGCCAGGCGGCTCCTGTCCCCAGCACGTAAATGACGCCGGCGAGGGCCGCTCTGGACGTCTCGGTGGACGGGAATACATGCTTGCCGATCTCCTCGGTGAGCACGGGGGCGACCCGCACCCCGAGGAACCAGTCGGGTGCTGAGTTGCCTGATCTGTTCGTGCCGCCCAGGAAGCTCCGCTGTTGCGTATGTCAGAGCGAACTCTTCTGACCTGGGCTTTTGTTGTCGGCGGGGGTGGCTGCGCGGGCGGTTGGGTGGCTCGTGCGTGAGAACCCTCATCCTCGAAAAGGAACCTTGCCACGGCTCAATTGCCTCGGCGGTCCGGCGTAGCGTCCTCCGTGAGACACCCCGGTGGCGCCGACAGGCCCGGGACCGCGTGGGTGCGCATATCTCACGTCGATCCGATGGGGATCAGGTTGGTAGGGAGTGGTATCGGTGCGCTTCGGGCTTTCCTTTCTTCCTGACTGCACGCCGGAGACGAAATCTCCGCAGGCCTACTTCAGCGACGCGCTGGAGTTGTCGGTCCAAGCCGAGATCGGGGGTCTGGACTCGGTCAAGATGACCGAGCACTATCTGCACTACTACGGCGGGTACTGCCCCAGCCCCCTGGGTTTCCTGTCCGCCGTGGCCGCCCGGACGAAGTCGGTCAGGTTGATCACCGGCTGTGTACTGCCGGTTTTCCATCATCCCATTCAACTGGCCGCGGAAGCCGCCCAGGTGGACGCGATCAGCGGTGGCCGGCTGGATGTGGGATTCGCCCGGGCCTATCTGCCGGACGAGTTCGACGCGCTCGGTCTGGAAATGGACGAGAGCACCGACCGCTTCCGTGAGTCGATTCGCGCGGTGCAGCGTATCTGGACCGAGGAAAAGGTCAGCGAGCAGACGCCGTTCTTCTCCTACCGTGACGTGACGGGACTGCCGCGGCCCACCCAGCGGCCGCATCCGCCGATGTGGGGCGCCGCGGTGCGCACGCCGGAGAGCTTCACCTGGCTGGGCACGGAAGGGCTGGGACTGCTGATCACCCCGCTGATCTCGCCCCACGAGTTCCGTGATCACCTCACCCTCTACCGCGACGCGTTCCAGGCCGCGCACGCCGACTCCGGGCTGCGGCCCCGGGTCGCGGCCAGCCTGCCACTCGTGGTCGCGGACACGGACGAACGTGCCGCGGAGATCGCCGAGACCTATCTGCGCCGCTACCTGGACGTGTGGGCGGAGGCCGTGAGCCCGTGGGACAAGCGGGAGTCCTCGGCCTACCGCGGCTACTCCGGCTTCGGCTGGATGCTGCGCGGTCTGCGGCCGGCCAAGCTCTACACCGAGGGCGGCGCGATCGTCGGATCTCCGGCCACCGTCGTCGAGCGCATCCGCGCCTTCAACGACCACATAGGCGGCGTCGATCAGATCCTGTGGCAGATCGATTTCGGCGCGATGCCGCTCCCCGAGGCTCGGCGGACCTTGGAGCTTTTCTGCGACAAGGTGCTGCCCGAGGTGAAAAAGCTGTGACATGAAAAGCGGCTGTTGCAGCGATTTCACTTGTCCAACAAGCGCAGTGCAAAGGGAGGTGTAAGACATGGAGGAATTCGACGAGTTGGTGCTGGATGACAGTGCCTTCGAGTTGGTGGACCTGGGCAAGGTGGTGCCGGCCTCGGTGACGGCCGGTTACGGCCTCACGGAGCTGTCCGCTTCCGGCGGTGCGAGCAGCTGTTGCTGCTGCTGCCCGTGCTGCTCCTGCACCTGATCCGGCGATCGGTTCCGGTGCGGACTTTCGGTTGTCGATGCGGAGCGGGAAAGGGGGTGTAAGACGTGGAGGAATTCGACGAGTTGGTGCTGGATGACAGTGCCTTCGAGTTGGTGGACCTGGGCAAGGTGGTGCCGGCCTCGGTGACGGCCGGTTACGGCCTCACGGAGCTGTCCGCTTCCGGCGGCCAGAGCAGCTGCTGTTGCTGCTGCCCGTGCTGCTCCTGCACCTGATCCGGGTGCTGAACCTTCCGGCACATGTGCTCTAGCCGGTGCGTGCAAGTGAACGGGGACCGGGTGGCTCTCGGTCCTCCTGCTGACCAGTCATCAACGAGTTCATGAAGAAGCGGTGGTCATGGAAGTAGATGTCGAACGGGTGCGGCCGCGACTGCGCGGGGACGTCTACGTCATGCGCGTCCAGGAGGGCGCGTACATCCGCAGCAACCTCGGCGGGTCGATGCTCAAGGGCGCGTCGACGTACGAGTGGATCCAGCGGATCGCGCCGATGCTGGACGGCACCAGGACCCTCGGCGAACTGTGCGCGGCTGTGCCCGAGTCCAGCCGTGCCGCCCTGGCCAAGCTGATCCTGCTCCTGCACGGGAAGGGGTATGTCAAGAACGTGCTGGACGACCGTCCGCACACCCTGACTCCCGACCTGGCCAAGACCTACGCGGCCAACATAGCCTTCGTCGAGTACTTCACCGACTCGCCGGAACTGCGTTTCGAGCGCTACCGGGACAGCACTGTCGTACTGGCAGGGTCCGGACCGCTGTTGCAGGCCCTGGCCAACTCGCAGTTGCGTGCCGGGGTGCGCACGCCCGTGCTCGCGCCGTTCGCCGAATCGCCGTTCGACCGCGACCGCGTCGCCGAGCACCTCGCCGTGGCCCAGGCGCGGGACCCGGAGCAGCGGATCGCCTACCGGGACGTCGATGGCGGGCACCTCGACCAAGTGGCGGCCGGCGCCGCCATGGTGCTGCACGTCGCCGATCGCCCTATGACGCAACGCGCCCAGCTGCTGAGCGCCGCGGCCGGTGCCGTGGGTGCCGCGTCCGCGCAGGTGATCGTGGTGGGTGACGAGGCCTGGATCGGACCGGTGATCGGCAAGGACGGCGACACCACGGCCTGGGAATCGGCCTGGCGCCGGCTGTGCGCGCTGGCACCCGACACCGTCGGCGCGGATCTGTGCGACCACCCGGAGGCGGCGCCGAGCGATTTCCTGCGCGGTCCCACGGTCGCGCTGGTCGCCAACCACCTTTGTTTCGCCGCGTTCCGGCACCTGACCGGCATCGACGTGGGCACGGGTGCCGATCAGCTGATCCGGTTCGACCTGGAGACACTCGAAACCTCGAACCACGCCTTCCTGCCGCATCCGCTGGCGCTGCCCGCCGTTCCCGACGACCCGGCCCGGCTGGCCGCACTGGCCGCCGCGGCGCCCGTCGACGACGAGGAGCTGGCCCGGCGGGCGGTGGACTGTGTCGACCCGCGGACCGGGGTGTTCGCCGAGATCACCGAGCGTGACTACGAGCAACTGCCTTTGTTCGTCAGCGAGGTCATGGTGTCCGACCCGGTCGGCCTGGTCGGCGGGCCGTTCCCCGTGTACGGCTGGGGGGAGAGCGTCGTCGAGTCGCGCCGGCGTGCGGTCCGGCACGCGCTGGAGCGTTACGCGGCCGTCATGGCCGACCCCCGCAGGGGCGACCGGCTGCACGGCCTGGACGTGCTGACCGGTGAACCTGTTGCGGTCGACGCGACGGCTGTCTTTCCGGCGGGGATCGCACCGAGGGCCGCCTCCGGGAGCGACTGGCCCGAGGCCGTGCGCGCCGCGGTGGTCGCGGCGGCAGGCGACAACGTCGTAGCGGCGCTGTCGTCCGCGGCCGAACCGTTCCGCAGGCTGGACATGGACGCCGCCGAGCTGACCTCGCGCGGAGCGCGCTACCTGAAGCTGCTGGAGATCGTCGGGCAGCCGTTCGAGGTCTACGATCTGTCCGGTCCTCTCGGGCTGCCGACGTTCGCGTTCACCACGCCGAAGGGCACGGTCGCCTACGTGAGCGACCTGGAGCCCGGCGCCGCGCTGGAGAGGGGACTGGAGCGGACGCTGCTCGCCTACCAATCCCAGGCCGCGGCCCAGCCCGGCTACGCGCCGCCGCCGGTGCCCGACCTGCCCGCGAAGCTGCGCGGTGACCTCGGAGGCACCGACGGAAACGGGACGCTGCCGGATTCCGTGAGCCTCGGAGAGGCCGTGAAGGCTCTGACGAGCGAGGGCGGCCGCGTGGTCGCCGTACCGCTCGACCACGATCCCTTCCTGGCCCGGATGTGTCCGTTCGTGGTGCGAGCCGTGGTTGTCCATGGCTGATCGGCCGCAGGTGCTCGTCGAACCTCATCAGGTGGTCGTCGGGCCGTGGGCGCCGGGCTGCCCGGAGTGCCTGAGGACGCGGCGCGCCGCGGCCGCGGCCGCCGAGCGTGCCGCCGAGATGGCCGCCGCGGTGCCGGACCGGGAGTTGCCGACCTTCATCGCGGACACCGTCGCCGGACTGGCCTCGGCCGGGTCCGAGGAGCGGCGGTACTGGATCGTCGACATGGCCACCCTCACGGTGACCCGGCACGCCTTCCTCAACGACCCGCACTGTCCGCGCTGTTCGGCCCTGCCCGTCGACACCGAGCAGGGCGCGAAGCCGCCCAGGCGGGCGCGGCCCAAGCTGTCTCCCGAGTCCAGCCGCGTCCGCGCGCTGGACCGGGACGCACTCGCCGCGCTGTACGTCGACGCACAGAGCGGTCTGATTCCGTCGGTCACCTCCTACACGCAGCACTCGTTCCCGTTCACCGAAGCCGTCCTGGCGGTACCGGGCGTCTCCAGGGAAGCGGCGGGCTACGGGCGTACCCGGGACTTCGACTCGGCGTGGTCCGTCGCGGTGGCGGAATCGCTGGAACGCCTCGCCGCGTACGCGCCGGCCAAGCGGACCGCGGTCACGGCCGGCTACGCCGATGTGGCCGACGCCGCGGTCGACCCCCGCTCGCTCGGCCTGTATCCCGCCGACCGGTTCTCGACCGAGGGTTTTCCGTACCGGGAGTTCACCGAGGACGCGGTCACGAACTGGGTGTGGGGCTACTCGTTCGGCCGGGACCGGCCGGTGCTGGTGCCGGAGAGCTTCGTCTATTACCGGTTGCCGATATCCTCCGGCGGCGGCCACGGGTTCGCGTGCGAGATCTCCAGCGGCTGCGCGCTCGGGGGCTGTTACGAGGAGGCGGTGCTGCACGGCGTCCTCGAAGTCGCCGAGCGCGACGCGTTCCTGATGGCCTGGTACGGGCGGACACCGCTGCCCGAGATCGACCTGGCCACCGTGCCCGACCGCCGGATCCCGCTCGTCGCCGAGCGCATCGAGCGGCAGGGGTACCGAGTCCACGTCTTCGACACCACCCAGGACCACGGGATCCCGTCGTTCTGGACGTTCGCCGAGGACCTCACCGGCACCGGCCGGCCCAGGGCCGTGTCGACCGGCGGCAGCGGCCTGCACCCCGCCGAGGCGATCCTCGCCGCGCTGCACGAACTGAGCCAGACCGTCGAGTACGTCAGCGTCCTCGCGCTCGACCCGGGCTGGCGCGACCGCGCCCAGCACCTGGCCGACCATCCGGACGACGTCGTGTCGATGGCGGACCATCTGCTCTGCGCGGCCAACCCGGCCACCTTCGACCGGTACTCCTTTCTGCTCGACGCCCCGCAGAAGGTGGGCTGGCGGCAGGCACTCGAACATTGGCGGTGGCCGCGCCACACCGACATCGGCGCGGATCTCGACGAGGCCGTACGGCGGTTCGCCGCGGCCGGCATGGACGTCGTCGCCGTCGACACGACCTCCACGGATCAGACAGCGGGAGGCTTCAGATGCGTCAAGGTGATAGCACCGGGCTCGGTGCCGATGACCTTCGGACACGCGGCCCGGCGGGTGACCGGACTGCCCCGGCTCCCCGAGGTGCGCAACCCGCACCCGCATCCGTTTCCGTGACCGAGCGTCAGGACAGCGCGGGCCGGGAGTTCTGGCGGATCACCCTGGAGGATCTCGCCGTCGCGATGGCGACCCGGCAGTCGGAGTACGGCAACCCGGACGAGCCGTTGAAGTTCAAGATCTACCGGGGCCTGCCCCGCCGGCCGCTGACGACCAGGGTGCCCAGGAAGCTGACGAAGGTCACGGCGCTCGACGAAACGGCGTTGTCCACGCTGCTGCACTACGGCTACGGCATCTCCCGGCAGGAGTTCGACACCGACGGGACCTGGCCCTACCACCGGATGGTCGCCTCCGCGCGCTGCCTGTTCGGCGTCCAGCTGTATGTGTGCCTGGCCGACGGCGTCTACCACTACGACGCCCCCCACCACGCGCTGGTGCTGCTGCGCGACGGTGATCACCGGCAGCTGCCGGCCAGGGCGGCCGGAATCGAGGGCGCGCCGCCGGAGGCGGTGTTCGTGCTCTCCGGGCTGTTCGCCAAGACCGCGTACATCTACCGCGACTACGCCTATCGGCTGTGCACCCAGGAGGCCGGTCTGCTGACCGGGAACATCGACCTGGTCGCGCGGGCCATGGGGCTGCGGGCCCATGTGCACCACCAGTTCATCGACGAGCCGGTCCACAAACTGCTCGGCCTCGACAGCGACGAGGAACCGGCGCTGGTGGTGCTGCCCCTCCACTTCGCCGGTGCCGGTCCCGGTATCCGGCGCACCGGGGTCGCCCGGACCGCCGCCGCGCTGGCCGCGACCATCGACCCGATCGAGCCGGATGTGGTCCCCAGCGGACTGACGGTCGCGCAGGCCTGTCCGACCCTGACGGACGTCAACCGCGCGTCCCTGCGCACGGACACCGCGACCTTCGCGACGGCCGTACCGCAGGCGCCCGGCCGGACCGGAGAGGCCGGCGCACCCGGCGCCGTACCGCTGTCCCTGCCCCCGGCCGACGTCCCGGACCTCGACCTGGCCGACGTGCTGCGGGCGCGGGACTCGGGTCCCGGTGTCTTCCGGCCGGTCGCCTCGCGGGTCGACGGCGTCGAACTGTGGACTCGACTGACCCGGGTCCGCACGGATGTCACCAGTGACGCCGTGCCGCCAGGCGCGCCCGTCCCCCTGGGGATCTACCTGACCGTCGGTGACCTCACCGGTATACCGGCGGGCTGCTACCGCCTCGACCCGGACACCGGCGCGCTGCACCCGGCCGGCCCCGTGGACAGCGGCACCGGAACCGACGCCATCACGGCGATCGAGCGCGTCACCATCCCCGGACCGGTCTTCCAGCACATGAACGCCGTCGTCCATCTCGTCGGCGACCGCGACTGGGCGTTCGACACCTTCGGCGACCGCGGCTACCGCGTGATCAGCCAGGAGGCCGGGTTGCTCGCGCACCGCGTGTGCGTGGCGGCCGCGGCCCAGGGCATGTCCGGTCGGATCGTCAACGCCTACCACGCCGACGGGGTGCGCCAGGCCCTCGGGCTGACCGAGCGTCGCCACACCCCGGTCTTCCAGATCCTGCTGGCCAGGACGGGACCGGGCGGGCGCGTGATCGTCCCCGTCGAGCCCGAGGCGGTGAACTGATGGACACCTTGCGGGAAGCCCGCCCGGACGCGGCGGGGTATGTGCTCGGCCCGGCCGCCGTGGTCCGGCTCGCCGGCAGTGCGGTAGCAGTGCTGGACGGGTTGCGATGCGCGCGGAGCTGGCACACCGCCCAGGAACTGGTGCGGCTGCGCGCCGAGATCGCCGACGCGACCGGCGTGCTGTCGGACCTGCTGCACACGGCGATCGGCGCCGCGAGCGACGGGGAGCTGAAGGCCCGACTCGTCGCGGTGCGCAGAGCCGTGCACCGCGGTCGCCGTGTCGATCCCACCCGGTTGGCCGACGTATCGGCCGACATACTCCCTCTGCTTCGGGAGTGGGCGGCGCGGGTCGCCGAACGCGACCGTCTGCTCACGGCACTGCCCGGCCGGCTCGAAGAGGACTGGGCCGCGAGTTACGAGTCGCTGCGCGAAGCGGCCCGGGAGCCCGCGTTCCAGCTGGGCCTGGTACACGCCAACCCGGACATGTTCATGGCCCTGCGCAAGTGGTTCGGCGCCGCACGCGCGCCGCAGCGCCAGAGCGTGCTGCGTCTCGCGCAGTACCTCGCCCGGTCGGCGGCGAAGACCAGTCCGTACTCCACGTTCACCAGCAGCGGCCTGGCGGCCTGGGGCCGGGCCGACGACATCGTGGCGTTGTCCGGGGGGCGGCCGCCGGTGGTGACGGCGACCGAGATCAGCGTCGGGTCGCTGCACCGGATCGCGCGCGCCCTGTGCGAACGCCCGGAGTTCGAGGGCGGCTGCCGGGTGCGGATCAACCCCAGTGCCACGGTCGTCGACGGCGCGCTGGTGTTCCTGGGCCGCCGTCCCGTCGAGTCCGTGCACACCCTCGCGCTCACCCCGATCCTGCGCCGGGTGAGGGAACTGACGACGCACGAGAGCACGTTGGACGACCTGCGGGGGAAGCTGCGGGCCCTGTCGAGCGACGGGCAGCGGGTCGACGTGTTCCTGCGTCGGCTGGTGGCGCTGGGCCTGCTGGAGCTGGTCCCGCCGCTCGCCGACCAGACCCCGGACCCGGTCGCCGACCTGCGCGCCTGGCTGCACGAGCACCGGCGGCCCGGTCTGGAACGGCTGGACCGGACCCTGCACGGGGTGCACGAGGCTCTGTCGACCTATCCGACGATCACCGCGCCCGCCGACCGGGTCGCCGTCCGCGACGCCGTGATCCGCGGTCTGGACACGGCACTGCGCGAGGTGGGCGACCACGCCCACGCGGACCACCCGAAACGGGCCCAGGAGTTCGCCCGGTACAGCTTCTACGAGAACGCGGTCCACCCCGGTACGACGGCCGTGCTGGACCGGGACAGCTGGCACCCGTTGCTGGACGACCTCGACGCGGTGCGCACGCTCCTCGGCCTGATCGGGCCCGACCTGCCCTTCAAGCTGACGCTCGGTTCGCTGTTCCAGAGCCGGTATGCGGAAGGCGCCGAGGTGCCGCTGCTGGTCTTCTACCGGGACGTGCTGGCCGAGCAGTCCGCCGGGTCCGGGTCGGATCGGGTGCCGGCGGGGCCGTCCGTCCTGGCACACAGCCGGTTCGCCGGACCGGACAGTCCGGTCGAGGCGGTGCGCGAGCTGTACCGGCTGCGCACCGCGAGCAAGCGGCTGCTGGGCGAGCGCTCACCCGACCGGGATGGTGTGGTCCGGGTCCGGCCCGAGGAGGTGCGCGCACTCGCGGAGAACTGGCCGGACTGGGTTCGCACCCCGACGTCCGTCGCGGTCTACTGCCAGCTCGCCGACGCCGGACACGGTCCGGAGCTGGTGGTCAACAACATCGGCTGCGGCTTCGGCCGCGGCCGCAACCGGGTACGGCAGATCCTGGACGTGCTCGACCTGCGCGCCGACCTGCCTGCCGAACCGGGGCTGGCCGCGAGCCGCGGCGATGTGCTCTTCGCCGAGTTCGAGGCCGTGGCCCGGTCCGCGGTCAACGTCCGCAAACCGGGCGTCCCGCTGGTCGTCGACTATCCCGGGGTGCGCAGTGTGCGCGAGGCCGATGCCCTGCTGCCGGTGAACGACCTGTATGTGCGACGCGACGAGGACGGGCTGCTGTCGCTGGTGTCGCGGCGGCTCGGCAGGCGGATCTGCCCGGTCCACCCGGGCCTGGGCGCCGACCGGCTGCTGCCGCCCGCCGCCCGCTTCATGCTGGAGGCGTTCGGTGAGTCCAACACCTGGTTCGGCGCGCACACCGAACTCAGGATGACGTCGGACCCGCGCGCGGACAACGGCGTACGTCATCTGCCCCGGCTGATGGTCGGCGGGGTGGTGTTGCGGCGCGCGATGTGGATGACTCGCGCCGACCGGCTGCCCCGGCGGGCCGACGTCACGACCGACGCGGCCTGGATGCTGAGGGTGGCCGGCTGGCTGGCCGAACACGGCATCCCCGAGCGGTGCTTCGTCACCGTTCTCGACCCGGCCGCGCTGGGCCGGAGCGAGACCGGCCAGGGGCCGAGCAACGACACCAAACCGAACTACGTGGATTTCGCGAGCATGCTGCTGCTGCTCGGGTTGGAACGCAGGCTCGCCGAGCCGAACGCGATCGTGCAGATCAGCGAGATGGTGCCGGACCCCGGTCACGTCCGCGGCGAGCACGTCGCCGAGTACATCGTGGAACTGAACGAGCCCGGAGTCACCTATGTCTGAGCGCAGCTGGGTCAGCGCCCACCTCTTCTACCACGGCGATCAGGATGCCGCGATCGTCGGCATCGTCAGGCCCGCGGCCGAACGGCTGCGCCGGGCCGGACTCGCCGACGGCTTCTTCTTCCTCCGCTACTGGGAGGGTGGCCCGCACCTGCGACTGCGGGTGCTCACCTCGCCGGACCACGTCCAGGAGGTCCGCACGGCCATCGAGGAAACGGCCGCGGAGTTCTACGGGACGTCGCCGTCGCGGTCGTCGATGTCGGCACAGGACTACGCCGAGTCCGCGCCCGGTCTCGCCAAACTTGAGCAGATGACCGACTACGACCCGGAGTTGCACCCGGACAACTCGGTCGCGTTCATCGACTACGTGCCGGAGACCGAGGTGTTCGGTACCGGCCGCTCGCTGGAGGCGGTGGAGAAGCAGCTCATGGCGGCCAGTGTGCTGGCGGTCGAACTGATCGCCCGCGGGCGTACGCCGGGACAGCGCGCCATGGACGCCTTCGCCGTGCTGGCCGCCAACCGCACCCTGTTCACCGGCATCCTGCCCGAACTCGCCTACCAGGCACGGTTCCTGGTGGAGAGCGGCGGCGGGGCGGCGCGCCTGCTGGAATCGGCGGAGTTCGAGAAGCACTTCGACGCGAACAAGGCCCACCTGCGCACCAGCCTGGAGGCCGTGTGGTCGTCGACGCGGGGCGTGGCGCTGCCGGACGGGTCCGTGGCCGGCAAGTGGCTGACGGCCATGCGAGACCTCAACGACACCCTGGTGGAGCTCGAGTTGCTGGGCGAGCTGGACGCCTATCCCACCTTCGAGGCGCCGGCCGACGTCCTGGAGCACATCAACCACCTGGTACCGCAGCTGATCGTGGAGCGCTGCGCGCATCTGATGTGCAACCGGCTCGGCATCAGCCTGGCGCAGGAGTCCCATCTGCGGCTGCTCCTGACCAGAACCGCGTTCGACCTGTGCGCGGTATGACCTGATGAGCCCTACGAGTCCCACGAGCGCCGTGAGCGCCACGGCCCCGGCGAATCCCACGGCCCCGGCGAATCCCACGGCCCCTGCTAGTCCTGCAGCGACTGCGGACCCCAGGACCCCCGCGAACCCGATGAACCCCGTCAGCAGCGAGACGACGCGCTATCACGAGACCGTCCACACGCCGACCGAGGTCGCGAACCCGGCGTCGTACCCGCCCTTGGTGGTCAAGAGCTACCCAGGCGCGCCGCGACACCGCCTGCCCTGGCCCCCGGAGAGGTCCCCGCACCGGCTCGGCCGACTGCTCGCCGACCTCGGCGGCATCACCAGGTCCCAGTGGCTGACCCCGCTGGACATGCTGCCCTTCACCGACAGCTTCGAGGCCATCCCGGACGCCGATCCCCTGCAGTGGCTGGTGACCCGGCGGCCGACGCCGTCGGGCGGCGCCCGCTACAGCGCCGAGTGGTACGTGATCGCCGGCCCCGACTCCGAGGTGCCCACCGGCGTCTACTACTACGACCCGGCCCGGCACGACCTGGTGCGGCTGCGGGAGGGCGACTACCGCGGCTGGGTGGCCTCCCGGCCGGCCACCACGGTCCTCGTCCAGAGCAACGTGTTCTGGCGGCTGGCCGCCAAGTACGGCGAGATGTACTACCGCCTCGCCTGCCTGGAGGCCGGCATCCAGGTGGCGCAGGCTCTCGCGATCGCGGGCGGGGAGAACGCCACGGCCCGGCTGTGCTTCCCCGACGCCGACGTCACCGAGGTACTGGGGCTCGACCCGGGGGAGGAGGGGGTGCACGCTGTCGTCGAACTGCTCCCGCGGGTACCCGCCGGGTACGGCGGGCCCTCGCTGGCCGCGTTCCCGCGCGCGTACGGCGCCCACGCGGCCGTCCTCGCGCAGAGCCGCCCCGACCCCGAACCGCTGCCGGCCGCGCCCCCGGGCGAGGGCAAGCGGATCAGCCTGCCGCACGCGGCACCGGATCTGGCGGCAGGCACCCGAACGCGGCACGCGGCCATGCGCGGCTTCAACGGCGAGACCATGTCGATGGCCGCACTGGCCACGATTCTCACCGCCTACGGGCAGGGGGCGCGCTGGGACCTGCCGGCGAACCTGGTGGAGTTCTACTGCGTCGTCGCCGACGTGACCGGTGTCCCGGCCGGCGCGTACCGCTACCACCCCGACGAACACGAACTGGAGCTGGTGGGCGAGGGCGATCCCCGACAGCGGCTGCGCGATGCGGCGTTGGCCGCACTCACCCAGCAGGGTGCGCGCACGGCTAACGTCTGGCTGCTACCCGTGGGCGACGCGGCAGCGGCCGAGGAACGGTTCGGCAGCCGCTGGTACCGGGTGCAGCAGGCGGCCGCCGGTGCCGCGCTGCACCGGGCCTGCCTCGCCGGCGCGGCCGTCGATGTGGCGAGCCGGATCCAGAACGACGTGCTCACGCATCTGCTGGATTCCTGGTTCGGCCTGGCCGGACGCCGAAGGAGCCTGCTCGTGGCGCAGTTCGGCACGGAACACCCAGGCGGCCTGCGCCCCGAGTTCCGGCTGACGTGGTGAAGGAGAACCGCACGTGAGCGAAACGGTACTGGGCGACGGCCTCCTGGCCGCAGCCATCGCGCGGCGGCCGCCGTCGATGCTGGTGGTGGCGCGCGACGGCTGGGACACCGGCGACTGGGCCGCGGCGCACGACCGGGGTGAGCCCTGGCTGCCGGTGTGGACCGAACTCGACCGGGTCGTGATCGGCCCGCTGGTGCGGCCCAGCGAGCGCGGTTGCGTGTGGTGCGTGCAGAAGTGGCGGTCCAGTGCGCCCGAACGCGACCAGTGGACGGACCTTCTGCGGGCGGACGAGCGGATCGCGGCCCGGCCGTCGGACTGGCTGTCCGGCATCGCCGTCGACACCGTGAGCGAGATGGTGCACTCGGCCGTCGCCGACGACCAGTGCTGGTACCTCGGCCTGCGCGACCTGTCCCTCACCCGCCACACGTTCCTGCCGGACCCGCTGTGCCCGGTCTGCGGGACGCTGCCCGACGACACGGCCGAACGCGCCCGGATCGCCCTCGTACCCCGGCCCAAGCCCTCGGCGGGCGCCGACAGGATCGGCGAGCTGTCCGAGCCCCGGCTGACGGAGCTGTACGTGGATGCCGAGACCGGTGTCGTCGCCCCGCCCCAGGGGCTGCGCGACTCACTCCTGCCGCTGGCCGAGGCGGTTCTGTCCGAGTACGGCTACCGCGGAGAGGCCGGCTTCGGCCGCGCCCGGGACTACGCCTCGTGCCGGGCCACCGCGGTCGCCGAGGCACTGGAACGGCTCGGCGGCCAGTGGCCCTGGGGCAAGCGGACGGCCGTACGCGGCAGTTACGCCGAACTCGCCGCCGACGCCCTCGACCCCCGCTCGCTCGGCCTGTTCCCGGCCGGGCGCTATGAGCAACCGGACTGCCCCTACCAGCCGTTCAGCGAGGACGCCGTGGTGTCCTGGGTGTGGGCGTACTCGTTCCGCGACGCCCGGCCGGTGCTCGTCCCGGAGACGTACGCCTATTACCGGACGACCTTGCAGCCGGGGGCCGGGGCCGCGCCGGACAAGCCCTTCACCTTCGAGATCTCCAACGGCTGCGCGCTCGGCGGCTGCGTCGAGGAGGCGATCCTGCACGGAATCCTGGAGGTCGTCGAACGCGACGCGTTCCTGATGACCTGGTACGCCAGGATGCCCGTCCCGGAGGTGGACCTCGCCCGGGCCCCCGACCCGCGCATCGGCCTCGTCGTCGAACGCATCGAGCGCACCGGCTACCGGCTGCGCGTCTTCGACATGACCCTGACCGAGGCGATCCCCGCGTTCTGGGTGCTGGCACAGGACACCACCGGCGACGACACCAGGCCGAGGGTCGTCTGCACCAGCGGATCGGCCCTGGACCCGGCCGCCGCCGTACTCACCGCGCTCGGTGAACTGGCGCCCATCGTGGAACAGGAGATGCGCAGATACGGGGCCGAGGCCGAGCGGGCCCGGCGGATGACCGCCGATCCCGAACTGGTGCGCGTGATGACCGACCACTCGCTGTGCAACGCCACCCCGGAGGCGTTCGACCGTTTCTCCTTCCTGCTCTCCGGCGACCGCCGGATCGGCTGGGACCAGCTCGGACGCAGGCCCTGGCCCGCCCACACCGACCTGCGGGACGACCTCACCGAGGCCGTCGACCGGATGACGGCGGGCGGCATGGACGTCGTCGTCGTCGACCAGACCTCGCCGCTGCACGAGGCCGCCGGCCTGACCTGCGTGAAGGTGATCGCGCCCGGTGCCCTGTCCATGACCTTCGGCCATCACAACCGGCGGACCACCGGGCTGCCCCGGCTGCGTCAGGTACCCCATCTGCTCGGCCACGCGCCGCGGCCGCTGACCGACGCCGACCTCAACCCGCACCCCCACCCGTTCCCATGAGCGGCCACGCCACCACCTTCGGGGTACGCGTGGCGGTTCTGCCCGCCACCGTGCCCGGCCAACTCGCAGACCAGCGGCTGCGGCACATGCTGCTCGCGACGTCCCGCACGGCGGCCGAGCTGACGGCCGAAGCCGCCGTACTGTCCGACCGCTGTCACGACGTGATCGGCGCGCCGCACCCCGCCGCGGCCAAGCCGAAGCTGGTCGCTCTGCGGCGGACCGTGCACCAGTTGCGCGATCCGGCCCGGCTCCTCGCCGAACCGTCGGTCGCCGCCGTCCTCGGCGCCGAACTCGTCGCAGACGTCGGCGAGTTCGGTCGCAAGCTGGTCCGGTACCGGGCCGCGCGCGCCGAGTTGCCGGCGGTGCTGGCCGAAGCGGACCGGTCCGTCAACGCCAGACTGCTCGAGATCGGCGCGGCCCCCCGCTTCGACCAGGGCCTCGCGCACGCCAGCCCCACCCTGCGCGAGGTGCTGCGGCGCAAACCCGGCCGCCAGGAACTGATCCGGCTGGCCGTCTACGTCACCCGCGCCGCCGTCAAGACCAGCCCATTCAGTACCTTCACCGCGAGCGGCCTCGGCCGGTTCGTCCCGGAGGGCCCGCCCCTCCGCTGGACCACGACCGAGCCGCCCCGGTCGGTCGTCGAGCTGGACCTGTCCTCCCTCACGCCACTGGCCACCACGCTGACCGAGGCCAGGGTCCGGATCAACCCGAGCGCACGCCTGGTGTCCGACACCGTCCAGTTCCTCGGCCCGCCACCGGCCGAGGAACTCCTCACCCTGCCCCTGACCCCGCCCCTACGGCACTGCCTGCGCGCCGCCGCAGCACAGCCGACCCTCGCCGATCTGACCGCCGGCATCCCCGCTCCGCCGGAGAAGGCGGCCCAATATCTGCGCTCGCTCGTGGCGACCGGCCTGCTCCTGCTTCGGCCGGACCCGGACTTCGACGAGCACGGCCTCGATCCACTGGGACAGTTGGCGGACCGGCACCCTGAACTGGACGCGATCCGCAAGGCGTTGCACGAGTACGCGGACGCGGACGGCGCCGAGCGGATCACGCTCGGGCCCGCGCTGCGCGAGCGGTTGTCCGGCCTCGGCGTCGGCGGCAAGCTGCGTGACGTCGTCACCGAACAGTCGGTCGTCCCCGGCATCGTGGTCGAAGCGGGTCTGCCGTCCTGGCGGGATACTCTGGACGACCTCGCCGTCGCCTGCCGGCTGCTCGCCGTCTTCGACTGCACCCTGCCGTTCAGACTGGCCGTCGCCGCGTTCATCCAGGAACACTTCGGCACACGGGCCCCGGTGCCCTTCGACCGGTTCTACGCCGAGCTCGTACGTGACGGCCACGAGGCCATGCGCCTGCACCCCGCCGCGGTCGCCTTCGACATGACCGGGCCGACCCGAACGCTGGCCGCGAGCCCGGTCGCGGAGGTACGCGAACTCGTCGGCCTGATCGCCGACATACGGAGCGCGCTGCCCGACCGGGGGCGGATCGAGAGGGTGCTCGCGGCCGCACCTTCCTGGGTGCGCCCGGCGGGCTCGGTCGCCGTGTACGCCCAGTACGACGGCGGACAGCTGATCGTCAATGCGGTGAACTCCGGATTCGGCAGGGGCCGGGCGCACGTGCGTCGGCTGCTGCGTCAGGTCACGGACGATCCGCTCCCGGTCGACACGGTGTATCCGGGTGCGCCGACGTCCGCGCGCAATCCCGGCGCGCCGACGTACGCGGAGTTCCCCCAAGCCCTGGGCACCTCGCTCAACCAGCGCGAACTCACCCTCCCCGACCGGCTCGACTACCCGCCGGCCGCCCGGCTGGCGGTCGGGGTGGACGGCGACGGCCTGCCCGCACTGTTCGACAACGGATCGGTCGTCCGGCCCGTGCACTGCGGTCTGTCCTTCGAGCGGCAACTGCCCCCCGTCATGGCGCTGCTGATCGAGGCCTTCGGCGAGAACCCCATCCTGCTTCGTCCCGACCAGCCGCTGCAGCACGACGCCGGCGCCGGCCGCGGTGCGGGCCGTGTCCTGCACGCGCCCCGGCTGACCATCGGGCGCGTGGTGCTGCGCCGGGCCACCTGGGTGGCCCAGGCCGGGACATTGCCGTGTCGCCCGGCCGGTCAGTCCGACGCGGACTTCCTGTTCGCGGTGGCGGCCTGGCTGGCCGAACACGGCATCCCGTCCCGGTTCTTCGTGTCCGTGCTGAGGCCCCGCGCCATCGCTGCCGGCGCGCTCGCGGGCGACCGCACCCGCAAGCCGTTGTACGTCGACATCGGCTCACCACCCCTCGTACGGGCCTTCGAGCGACTGGCCGGGGACCCCTCCTCCGCGGCGGTGTTCTACGAGGTCGCGCCGGAACCGGAGAACGCGATCGTCGACCACGGGGGGGTGCCGAGAGTGACCGAGTACGTGATCGAGCTCGACTGCCGGGCGGCGCGCGACTGCCGGGTAGAGCCCGACCCTCAGGGAGAAGAGACATGACGGAGTCCTCGTGGCGCAGCGTGAACGTCTTCCATCACGACAGCGACCGCACCGATCTGCTGCTCGACGCCGTGCGTCCGTTCCTCAGCACGGTGGCCCCCGCGATGTCCAGGGCGTACTTCCAGCCGCACTGGCGGCGCGGCCCGCACGTCCGCATCCCCGTTCAGGCGACTGCTGAGGCCTTCGACGACGTCGTCCGTCCGGCCGTCGCCGACGTGCTGGAGGAGTACCTGCGGGCGCGTCCGTCCACCGTGGTCCTCGACGAGCGGCTCGCGCACGCACAGCACGAGCGGCTCGCCGAGCAGGAGCGCGAACGCGGACCGTTGATTCCCTGGGCGCCCAACAACACCGTCGAGATCGAGCCGCACGACCGACGGCTGCACGTGCTCGGCGGACCGGCCGCGGCGGACCTGCTCACCGGCTACTACGTCGACACCAACGACATCGTGTTCGACATCCTCGGATGGATGCGGGGCGGCGGCTCGAGGATGGCGCTCGCGGTCGACCTGTTCGTCGCGGCGGCCCACCGGTTCCTGCCGCCGGTCACCTACGGTTACCTTTCCTTCCGCGGCCACGCCGACGCGTTCCTGGCGAAGATGCCGGACGGCATGCGCGAACGGTTCGACCGGGTCTACGAGACACACGCGGACCGCTTCCGGCGAAGGGTCGTCGAGATCACGGCGGCCGACGACCCCCACCAGGTGATCCGGTTCGCCGGCCTGCTCGACACTCTGCTCGGCTACCGCAACCAGGCCAACGCGCTGCTCACGTCCGGGGAACTGACGCTCAACACCGACGCGAACGGCGATCCGGAGGCGTGGGGGTCGAGCTGGAGCGCATGGTCGGACCGCAGCCCGTTCCATCGGGTGCTCGGCGGCCACCGGGCGGCGGCCGACCAGCTCGGCGACTGGAACACCTTCCAGCAGTACCGGATCGTCCTCAACTGGCTCTATCTCAACATGTACCGGCTCGGCATCGGCGAGCTGGAACGCAACCTCATCTGCCATGTGGTCTCCCGGGCCGTCGAGGACGTGCACGGAGTGACCGCGATGGACCGAATCCAGGACCTGATCGGCTTCGTCGACAACGGCGGTCGTCTCTAGAAGGGAGAGAACGCATGAGTGACGCCGTCACCGTCAGCGAACTCGTCAAGCGCTACCACCCGCGCGCACCGGCCGCCGTGGACGGTCTGAGCTTCACGGTCGAGCGGGGCGAGGTCTTCGGCCTGCTCGGCCCGAACGGAGCGGGGAAGTCCACCACCGTCAGTGTGCTGACCACCCGGATGCTGCCGACCTCGGGCCGCTGCCTCCTGTTCGGTACGGATGTGGTGGCCCAGCCGACCAGGGCCAAGCGGCTGCTGGCGGTCGTACCCCAACGACAGAACCTGGACCGCTCCCTCGACGTACGCCAGAACCTGCTCTTCCACGCCCGCTACCACGGCATCGGCCGGGACGAACGGACGGCCCGCGCCGCCGAGTTGCTCGACCTGATGGGGCTCACCGACCAGGCCGGCCAACGCGTCGAACGGCTCTCCGGCGGACAGGCGCAGCGGGTGGTCATCGCGCGGGCGCTGATGCACGCGCCCAAGGTGCTGTTCCTGGACGAGCCGTCGACCGGTCTCGACCCCCAGTCGCGGCTGTTCCTGCACGAACGCATCCGCGAACTGCGCGAGCGCGGCGTCACCGTCGTCCTCACCACCCACGACATGGAGGAGGCGGAGCACCTCTCCGACCGCGTCGGCATCGTCGACCACGGCAGGCTCCTCGCGCTGGACACACCGAGCGCGTTGATCGAGGCGCTTCCAGGGGGCACCACGATCACCGCGCAGGTGCGCTGCGCGGAGGGCACGCCGGCCGACAAGATCGTCACCGCCCTGACGGAGCTGCCGGGAGCCGGCGCCGTCGAACACGACCCGGCGCCGCCCGGCGCAGGGGCCGGAGCCGACCTCGGCCAGTCCTTCCGGGTGCGCACCGAGACGGACCCGTCGACCCTGCTGCCGGAGGTGCTGCGCACGCTCCTTGACCAGGGGGCGGAGCCGGTCGGCCTGTCGACGGCCCGGCCCAGCCTCCAGGACGTCTTCATCAGCCTGACCGGAAGGGAACTGCGGTGACCGCACCGACGACCACCCTGACCGAACCAGCAGGTCCGCAAAGGGGCTCCGACACCGCCGCCCCGGGAGGGTGGCAGCACGTCGGTCCCGTCACGCGCACCTTCCTCGCGGTGCTGTGGCGCGATGTGTTCACCACTTCCCGGCGGCCTGCCTCGTTCCTCGTCCAGGTGATCGTGCAGCCACTGCTGTTGTTCTTCGTCTTCGGCAAGGTGCTCGGCGAGGCCGGCTACACCCACGGTGACTTCGGCGCGACGCTGCTGCCCGGCGTCATGGCGTTCAACGCGCTGCTCGTCTCCCTGCAGAACACCGCGATGCCGCTGATCATGGACTTCTCGTGGTCCGGCGAGATCGAGGACCGGTTGCTCGCCCCGCTGCCGGGGCCCCTCGTCGCTGTGGCCAAGCTGGTGTTCGGCACGCTGTGCGGCCTGTTCGCAGGCCTGGTCATGGCACCGTTGGGGTTCCTCGTGCTCGGTACCACGGGCTGGCCCCTCACCGCCTGGCCGGGCGTGCTGCTCATCCTGCTGCTGGGCTCGGCGACCGGCGCCGGCATCGGACTGACGCTCGGCACCATCGTCTCGCCCGAGCGGATCAGTGTCACGTTTTCCCTGGTCCTGGCCCCGCTGACGTTCACCGGTTCCGTCCAGTACCCGTGGTCCTCCCTCGACCACCTCAGGTGGTTCCAGGTGATCTCCGCGATCAATCCGCTGACCTACGTCAGCGAGGGCCTGCGAGCCGCGACACTGCCGGGCCTCCACTCGATTCCGCTGTGGACGGACACCCTGGTCCTGCTGCTCGCCATCGCGCTCGCCGCGGCGGCCGGCATCAAGGGCTTCATGTCACGGGCACTCGGCGGGCGCTAGCGTCGCGTCGGCGGAGGTCCGCCCCGTCAGGTGCCGGCGAGCATCCCCCGTTCGTACGCGGCGACGAGGTCCAGTCGGGAACGGCAGCCCGTTTTCGCGAACAGCCGGGTGAGATGGCGCTCCACGCTCTTCTCGCTGAACCGGATGACGGCGGCGATCTGCCTGTTGGTCATGCCCTGCCTGATCAACTGGATGATGCGTGTCTCGACCTCCGCGCTGGAGCGCGAGTTCGTCGTGCGCCGGGGCAGGCTCACGCCGCGCGTGCGGGCGAGCGACTTGATGTACCTGCGCAGCCGGGTGTCGCCGAGCTGTTCGGCGATCTCGTCGGCGGCGCGGAGCCAGGGGCGTGCGTCGTCCGCCGTCCGCGCGGCGATCAGGTAGGCGGTCGCGAGCTCGGTCCGGTAGCCGCCCGTCCTCAGCGCGGCGGCGGCCGCCCGGGCGGCCGGGAACGAGTTGTAGGCCACCGCGGTCACCAGGAGTTCGGTGGGGCTGGGTTCGCGGTCGGGGGAGGGGGAGCTGCACGCCTTGGCCGCCTCCTGGATCTCCGCCAGGTCTTCGCCGGTGCCGCAGGTCGAGGCCATGAACGCCCGTCGGATGATCAACAGGTGCAGGCCCGCCGCGTCACCGGCCTTGGCGTCTCGTACGGCGGCCGCGCAGGCGCGTCGGCCGAACGCGAGCGTCGCCTCGGCCTGGCCCCTGCCCCCCAGCAGGCCCATCTCGACCCAGCTGCGGAGCGTGGGAAACGCGCTGCGCCCGTCGGGCTCGCCCAACCAGTTCTCGGCGAGTTCCAGTTCGTCCCTGCACATGCAGATCTCCGCGGCGAGCAGCCGTGCCACTTCGCGGACGGGGGTCGCCGCCGGGTAGGTCGCCGACAACGTGCGTGCGGCGGACAGCGCGTCGTCCCACTGTCCGCGCCGGTAGTCGTCGACGATCCGGCGGCACAGTGCGAGGGGGCCGTGCCGGGGTGCGCCGTACGCCGGTCCGAGGACCGACTCGAACATTCCGATCGGGTCGAACCAGCCGTCGCCCGGCAGTGGTTGCCGGGCCGTCGGCGGATCGTAGGCGGCGCCCAGGGGGGCCAGGGCGGCCGCCAGTTCCGCGGTGCGGAAGGGTTCGTTCGCGCCGAACCAGCGGCCCTCGATCAGGGCCGCTGCCCCGGCTGCCCGGGGCGGCGCGGTCGGTGCGTCACGGAGGCCCGCGGGAGACGGGATACCGGTGTGCAGGGCCGCCAGACAGGCCGCGGCGGCCAGTTCGCGGGAGTCGCGGGTATCGGTCGGGTCTGCGGCCGGCTCGACGCAGGCACCTCTCGCTTCCGCGACCACCTCGCCCAGCCAGTCGTACCGGCCGATCCTCGTCAACTCCCGTACCAGGGAGGCGAGCAGGGGGGCCTGGTCGGTGGGGGAGCAGTGCGCGAGTGCGGCCCGCCTCCACCGCGCGGCCAGTGTCGGGTTCATCGGCCGGACCCGGTGGGCCGCGTGTTCCAGCAGTGCCGCCGCGTCGAGGCCTCCGACATCGTTGACGACGCCCGAGGTGCCGTCCACGGCGGCCGCCGCCAGGTGGTCGGCGAGTGGGAGCAGCCCGTGGGCGGGGCCCCTCCCACGGGCCACGAGGTGCCGGGCGAAGGCCAGGTGCAGGGCGCGCAGTGCGTCCCCGGCGACCGCGGCGACCGCTGCCGCGCCGAGTGCCGGGGAGGCGAGGGTGAGGACGCCGTCGGGGGCGCAGCGCAGGGCGCCGAGGTCGGTGAACTCGTCGATGGCGCGGCCGCACTGATCCAACTCACCCTCGACGGCGTCCGCGAACACGACGAGGTCGTCCATGCCGAAGCGCTCGGAGTCCGCGATCAGCGCGAGCAGTAGTAGGCCGAACGGATGGGTCCGCCCGGCCTGTTGGACGAGCCAGTGGCCGGCCGGGAGCGCGATCGGGGCGTCCGGATCGGCCAGGCACAGGGCGCCGCCGACGAGGGTGAGCCGGCCCTGGCCGATGAGCAGGTCGCACAGGGCCAGTACCGCGCCCGGGTTCCCGGCCAGGGATCCGAGCGCCGCTTGGATCGCCGGTGTCACGGCCGGGTCGGGTTGCTGCCGGGTCGTGACGGCGATCAGTTCACGGACGTACTGCTCGTCCAGGGGCCCGAGTTCGACGACATGACCGGCCGCTTCGCCGTAGGCGGTCAGTTCCAATGCCACCGTCTCGTCGTCGCACGCGACGACCACGGTGCAGCCGGCCCGCAGGGCGGCCCACGCCGTGGTGACGACCGTGGCAGGGGCCGCGTCGACGTCGTCGAGCAGCACGACCGCCGTGGCCGCACCGTGGAAGCTGTCGAACAGCCGCTGGAACTGGTGGAGCAGCCGGGCGCGCGTGGCGGGCGACTCGTAGGCCGAGGGTGTGCACAGCTGGTTGACCGCGGCCAACGCGGTCGCGAGCCGGGAACCGCCGATGTCGGTGAATCCCGCGCGGAGGGCCCGCAGGACGGCCTGCACACCGAACAGATCCCAGGTCTCGTCCCCTGACGTCGGCGAGGACGACGTCAGTTCGACGATGAGGGTCCTGATGCCGCGGTCCCGGCACTCGGACGCCAATTCCTCGAGCAGCGCGGTCTTGCCCGCGCCGTGTGGTCCGCGTACGACGACTGGTACCGGCTTGCCCAAGTGGACGCTGACAGCCGCTAGTTCCTCGTCTCTGCCGACCAGTCCGCCGCGCTCCCGGGACAACGCTCCTCCTCATCGCGAGAACAACTTCACCGAACTTTCACGGTGTTGGGTCTCCCTCCACATGAGGGCAGGGCCGGGCGCCCCGTTCCGTCGAAAGCGCGGCCGTACGGCAAAAATCTGTCAATGAGCTGTACGCCGTGCCTAGGGGGCCGCGCCCGGTCGGCGCAGGTGTTGACATTTGTCATCTCGGGCCGATGACGGGACATCACTACCGGTCGACCGCCGCGGGACGGGAGCCTGATGACCATGGGAACGACACAGGCGGTCCTGACGGCCGAAGGGCTGCGGTACCGGTACGGGGAGACGGTCGCACTGGACGGCGTGGACCTGCGGGTCGACCCCGGCGAGTGTGTCGCGCTGCTCGGGCCGAACGGCGCCGGCAAGTCGACGCTGGTGGCGCTCGCGGTCGGGCTGCTCGTGCCGCAGCACGGGACCGTACGGATCCTCGGCGGAGATCCGCGGCGCGCGACGACCCGCCGGCGCTTGGGAGTGGCGCAGCAGACGCTCGGATTCCCCAACACCCTGACCGTGAACGAGCTGGTGACCGGCGCCGCTGTGCGCGGTGGCCGGCGGCCTGCGGCGGCCGGTCCGATCCTGGCGGAACTCGGACTGACCGACCTCGCGTCCCGGCGGGTGCCGAAGCTGTCGGGCGGTCAGAAGCAGCGGGTGCAGCTGGCGATGGCTCTGGTCACCGAGCCGGACCTGCTGATACTCGACGAGCCCACCGTCGGCCTGGACACCATGGCCCGGCGGCACTTCTGGCAGATCCTGGCGCGCCGCCGAGCACAGGGCACCGCCGTACTCGTGACCACGCACCTGATCGAGGAGTCGGCCGCGGTGGCCGATCGCGTGGTGGTGCTCGACCGCGGCCGGATACTGGCGGACGCGCCCCCGCAGGAGCTGGTGTCACGGTTGCCGGATCGTACGGTGACCGCCAGAACCGGCATGGACCGGGCCGAACTGGAGCGGCTGCCGGACGTGTTGTCGGTCAGGCACGAGCACGACCTGGTGAAGATCCAGACGCGTTCGCCCGAGGACCTGCTGCGCGTGCTGCTCGACCGGGATCCGGCACTGTCCGAACTGCGGGTACAGGACGCGGGCTTGGAGGAGGCCGTGGTCGCGCTGACCGCCGGTGAGGAGATGGCTGCGTGAGCGGGATGATGCGTCGGGTCTTCGGGGTCGAGCTGCGGGACGAACTGCGGGCGATCGTGCGGGAACCGACCTCGCTGTTCTTCGGCATTCTCATGCCGGTCGGCCTCTTCGTGCTGTTCAACCTGCTGTACGGAAAGGACACCACCCAGGGTCTCTCGGCCGGCACGGCGATGGTGGCCACCTTCGGCACCTACGGGGTGATCACGGTGGCCGCGCTGCAGCCGGGCATCGGGGTGGCGCAGGACCGCGACCTGGGCTGGCTGCGGATGAAGCGGGTGTCCGCGGTGCCGATCGGCATCAGCCTGACCGCGAAGGCCACGGCCGCCCTGCTGTACGGGGTGGGCGTGCTGCTGCTCATGGGGGCGGGGGCCGCAGCGTTCGGCACCCTGCACGCCTCGGGGTGGGCGCTGCTGCGGGTGGCGCTGGTGCTGCTGCTGGGCAGCGTCCCGTTCACGCTGTTCAGCGTCGCCGTCGGGTTCCGGTTCCGTACGGGCGCGGCGATCGCGCTCCTCAACGCGGTGCTGTTCCCACTGGCGATGCTGTCCGGCCTGTGGATCCCGATCCAGTTCCTGCCCTCGGTCGTACGGAAGATCGCGAAGTTCCTGCCCACCTATCACCTGGCCCAGCTCGGACTGGCCCAACTGGGTCACGGCACCACCATGATCCATGTACTCGCCCTGCTGATCACCACGGCGGTGGCGGCCGGTGTCGCCGCGATGTCCTATCGACATGCGCGGATATGAGCACGGTCGCGGACATGGGTACCGTCGCGGGCATGAGCACCGTCGCAGACATGAGTGCGGGCACAGGGACCCTCGACGCTTCCGATTCTGCTTCCGGGTCGGTGGCCGAACGGCTGCTGACCTGGGAGTGGGTCTATCTCGGCTACCTGCTGTTCGTGCTGGCGCAGCCGTACTTCACACCGGATCCCGCCTGGTGGGAGTGGCCGCTGGCGATCGCGGTGTGCGTGCTCACGGCCGTGCTGTACGCCTTGGCGCTGCTGCGGGGCCGGTCCGTGCGTCAGATCTGGACGTCGATCGTGCCCATGGCCGTACTCGGCGCTCTGGCCACGCCGTTCAACACCAACGCGAGTGTGCTGTTCATCTACGCGGCCGCCGCGGCCGGCAACTCGCTGCCGCGGCATGCCGCCCGCTTGTGGTTCGTCGGTCTGACCGCACTCGACGGCGTCACGGTTCTGGTGTCGCGGGTGCCGATGCCCTACCGGCTGTGGGGTTTCGTGCCGCCGCTCGCGCTGATCTGGGTGATCGGGCTGCTTGAACTCAGGCAGCACGATCGGCGGCAGGAACAGGAGAACGAGCGGCTGCGCAGCTCGCAGGTCGAACTCCTCGCGACCATCGCGGAACGCGAACGGATCGCGCGTGATCTGCATGATCTGCTCGGGCATTCGCTGACCGCGGTCGTGATGCGGGCGCAGCTGACCAAGGAACTGGTGCTCGCCGACCCGCAGCGGGCGCGCGCCGAGGCCGAGGAAATGGAACGGAACGCGAGGGAGGCGTTGGCCGCGGTGCGCAGCACGGTCACCGGCTGGCGGCAGACCGACATCCGCACCGAACTGGAGGCGGCGCGGCGCGTGCTGGCGGGGTCCGGGGTGACACTGCGGGTTGCCCTCGACGAGAAGTTGATTCTCCTCTCGGCGGCCGAGCACGAACTGGGGCTGGCGCTGCGGGAGGCGGTGACGAATGTGGCCCGGCACGCCCGGGCGTCCGCCTGCCACATCGGACTGGACGCGGACGACGAACGGGTGCGGTTGGTGATAGCGGACGACGGGATCGGCGGCGACGCCCCGGAGGGGACCGGTTTGACCGGGCTGCGCGAGCGGGTCGCGAAACTCGGCGGCGCGGTGCGGCGCACCGGCTCGGCCGGCACGACCCTGACGATCACGGTTCCGGTGGAGGCCGTCCGATGATCCGGGTGGTACTGGCCGAGGACCAGGGCATGGTGCTCAGCGCGTTCGCGTCCCTGCTGGATCTGCAACCGGACATCAAGGTGGTGGCGACCGCGACCAACGGCGACGACGCGCTGGCCGCGGTCCGCGAGCACCGGCCGGACGTGCTGGTGACCGACATCGAGATGCCCGGCCGCAGCGGTCTTGACCTGGCCGCGGATCTGAATCAACTGGACGATCCCACAAGGGTGTTGATCGTGACCACCTTCGCGCGCAGTGGTTATCTGCGGAGGGCCGTCGACGCCGGGGTGGCCGGGTACGTGCTCAAGGACGCGCCGATCGGCGAACTGGCGGCGGCCCTGCGCCGGGTGTACGCCGGCGAGCGGGTGGTCGCGCCGGAACTGGCGATGGCCGCGTGGGACGCGGCCGATCCGCTGACCGACCGGGAACGCGAACTGCTGCGCGCGGTCGCGGACGGGGCGAGCAACGCGGAGATCGCGGGCCGGATGTTCCTGGCCGAGGGCACCGTGCGCAACTACCTGTCCACCGCCATGGCCAAACTCGGTGCCCGCAACCGGACCGAAGCGGCCAGAACAGCGCAGACCCGCGGCTGGCTCTGATGGCGGCGTGACAGCAGTCCGGGACCCGTCCGGCGCGGCCGGACGGGTCCCGGTTCGTGGTTTAGTCGTCAGCCGGCGAGGGCCGGGAGCCGGTCGGGCCGCGCGAACTGCGTGTCGCGCAGGGCGAACTGCAGGTCGTGCAGGGGGCGGCCGGTTCCGTGCCAGATCGACAGTGCGTACACGCTGACCGGGTAGTGCACCCAGCGCGGCGGTGCCCACACCGTGCCGCGCACGGTGTTCCCCTGTCCGCTCGTGTCGAGACTCGACGGTACGTCGCCGGACGCGACCAGCAGGTTCCAGCCCTGCTTCGGCACCGCGAACTCCGCTTCCTCCAGCTCGCCCCGCAGACTCGCCCGCATGATCGTCGTCGCCGCGATGTCCAGTGACAGCGCACCGTCGACCAGCACACGGTCGACCTCGAAACCGGAGTCGGCCAACCACGTGCACAGGTGGTCGACCGCGGCGTTGAGCAGCTTTGCCGTGGCGCGCTCGGTGGAGACGCTACGGCACAGCAGCGCCTGGAAGTGCACCTCCTCGGGCACGATGATCTGGTCGCCGATGACTGTCTTGAGCAGCGGCATGTCCAGTTCGGCCGGCTCCCGGTAGGCGACGGCGACGTTGCGGGCGACGGCCCGCAGGAACGGGTCGGGGCAGTCGTCGAGCAGGAACGACTGCAGTCGCGCGCAGAGTTCGACCATGCGAACGCCCGTCGTGGCGTGGATGACGCGCAGTGCGCAGCGCAACAGGATCTTCTGGAACAGCGTCATGGCCACCCGGAACTCCATGCCCTTGACCCAGTCCTCGGGTGTCATGGCCTCGTGCGCGACGACGACGTCGGCGACGAGTTCGGGATTGGTGATGTCGCCGGGCATCCAGCGGGTCTTGAGCGCGTGTTCGTCCTTGAAGGATTCGCGTGAGTATTCGGTGTTGTTGAGCAGCAGCAACGGATAGATCACCGGTGAACCGCCCGCGCTCAGCACCTCTTCGACTCCGTTGAGGTAGGAGTCGTACGTCTCACCGGGCAGGCCCCAGATCAGGTCGGTGTAGGTGGGCACGTCGAGTTCGCGGAACCGGGTCAGCAGCCGGCGGTAGTGGTCGGTGCGGATGTTGGAGCGGTTGGCGATCTTCAGCACTTCGGCGTCGAAGGACTGCGCGGAGAGCGTGATCGCACCCGTGAGGTCGGCGGCGTGCAGCATGCTCGCGATTTCCACGATACGTTCGTTGCTGTTTTTCGCCCAGTTCGTGCTGACGATCAGCCGCTTGTCGTAGCGCTTGCTGAGTTCGACGATGTGCTCGGCGATCTGCCGGTCCCGGGCGAGGATGCCGAAATTCGCGTCCGCGATGAATAGCGTGGCGTCGGTGGGCATCAGCCGGATCAGCCGGTCGAGCTCGGCGAAGATCCGGTCGAGGTCGAACTGGCGCACCTTGGAGTTGGTCGCGCCGCCCCAATAGCAGAACGCGCACCGGTACGGGCAGCCACGGTTGGTCTCGTACACGATCATGGACGAACCGGTGATTTCCTCGTCGGAATACACAGGGGTGAGGATCGGTGAGACGATCTGCTCGAGGTCGGTAATGCGATCCGCATCGGGATTGGTGACGAGGTTTCCGTCGGCGGCCCAATAGCTGATTCCGGGGATCGCGGCAAGGTCCCCTTCGGCCAAGAAGCAGTGCAACAGGTCACGGAAACGCAGTTCGCCTTCGCCGTGCACCAGCACGTCCACCCAGGGAGCCTCGGCGAACAGCGCTTCCTGCTGGTGGCTGACGTCGTTGCCGCCGAGGACCACCCGGCAGTTCGGCCAGCGCTCCTTCACCTGGCGGGCCAACTCCAGGGACTGCGCGCGGTTCCAGAAGAAAACGGTCAGCGCGACGACGAACGGTTCGTCCCATGAATCGAGCAACTCCGTCGTCGCCTGCTCGCCTCCGCTCTGTTCCCGCACGCTGATACGGAAATCGCAGGCGTTGTCAAGAGCGGGGTCGGCGACCGACGTCGCCTTGAGGTATCCGAGGGTAACGCTGTATCGGACACCATGCATCGCGGTGAACTCGACGAGCTGCACCGGTCTCTTATCGGTGGAGATCATGGCTTCACATCCGTACAAAGTCGGGCGCGGTGGGCTTTCCGTACACGGAAATGACTCTTCGAGTAGAGATTGTTGTCCACTTGATGAGCAAGAATACCCTGTATCTGATTGCGTGGATGGAGGAGTTCTGCGATGAACATTGAGAAAAGAGAAGGAAATGGTTCCGATTTGTACGAAGCGCCGGACCGATGTCGACCCAGACCCGTTGAATTATCTTCAGGCCGAGACCGACTGGTCCGCGGGATCGTCGACGCCATCGCCGATCCCGCCGGGCCCAGAGCCGTACTGATCCTCGGCACCGGGGGCACCGGACTGAGCACCGTCCTCAAGCAGGTGTGCCAGGAGTTCGGCGACGACCGCACCTGGTTCGTCGCCGCGCGGCCGAGACAGCCGCACTCCGCACTCGGCAACGTGCTCAACAACTTCCGCGCGCTCCGCCCGACGGAGCGGTCCGACCGGCCGGGCACGGTTCTCGCGATCGACGACGCGCAATGGGTCGACACCGGCACGATCAGACGGCTGACGTCGATGGTCCGCGCCTCGGCCGACACGGGTCTGCGCTGTGTGTGCACGGTACGGGTCGACGTCCCGGCCGCCGCCCAACCCCATCTGGTGTCCGAACTGGTCGATGAACGCCTCGTCGACGTCGTCTGGTTGCGGCCGCTCGACGACACCGGACTCGCCGCGCTGATCGGCGAACGCTCGGGCGCCGAACCCACCGCCGAACTGGTGCGCCACGTCGGCAGACTCACCCGGAACAGACCCAAGGCGGTCGGTATCGCCATCGACGCGCTGACCGCCGCCGACGGCATCCGCGTCGTCGACCTGCGCACCCATCTCGTCCGCCCGGACGCCGTACCGACGCTGCGGCCCCAGCACCGGCTGCTGCAGGAACTGCGCGGCCTCGGCGCGACCACGTGGTCCGTAGCAAAGGCCGCAGCGGTGCTCAATCCACTCGCCGATGCCATGCCCGAACTGATTGCAGAAGCAACAGGCCTGTCGCACAACGAGGTTACGGAAGCCCTGCACGTCCTGCGCGCGAACGGAGTCGTGCGGCAGGCGCGGGACGGCGGACGATGGATCTTCCGGCTCCCGCTGGTGCAGCGCATCCTGATCGGCCAGACCGGTCCCTACGAACGCCGTCGCCTCGCCGAGGTCGCGGTCACGGCGGTCTGGGCCGGACGCGCCCGCTGCACCGACCCCGACTACCTCGCCGACCAGCAGGCCTGCGCCGGGCGCATGCTCGACGAGCAGCGCGCCAAGGCGGAACTCCTCGCACACGCCCGGGCATCGACCTGCCGTCCCTCCGGCTCCGGCCCTGGGTTCGGGGTCGGTGCGGCGGGCCGCTGCGGCTCCCGCTCGGGCTCCGGTGCCAACGCCGGCGTGTGGTTGCGGGTGGCCGCCGAACTCTCCTCGGACGAGACGGAACGCGTCCGCATACTCTGGGAAGCCGCGCGCGTGTTCGCCGCCCAGGGCAGAACGGCCGAAGGCCTGGCGACCGTCGAATCGCTGCTCAACGACGTCTCCACGCAACCCGGCTGCACCTCCCTCCTCATCGACATCCACCTGGCCCGCATCTCCATGCTGCGCGCCACCGGCAACCAGGCCGCGCTCAACTGGCTGGCCCGGGGCGAGACCTGGCCCTGGGCGCCCGACCCACTGGTACAGGCCGTGACCAGGGCGGGCGCGTCGTACGCACTGGGCCAGTGGCAGCGGGTCCGCGAACTCCTCGACGGCATTCCGCGCCACCAAGCCCCGACCGGCGGCCACGGAGATCAGGCCGGGCAGCACGACTACCCGGCCCGGCGCGCGGAGGTCCTCGGCTCCCTCGCCGCGCTGTGGCAGGGCGACCCCGACCGCTTCACCGAGCACCTGTCCGGCCCGGACCAGCGGGGCTTCCCGTACACCGCGGCCCTCCTCACGCTCGGGGAGCTGACCGCAGCCGAACGAACCCTGACCCGCAGCGGCGGCCGTCCTGAGCAACTGGCACTCGCCGACCAGGCCGTACTGGCCGCGCGCCGCGGTGAGTTCACGCGCGCACTGAAGCTCACTCGCCGCTGCCTCGCTCCCGGCGCGATGCCCAGCTCGGACCCGAGCCGAGTCGGCATGATCCAGACCGCGGCGCTGATCCTGCTGGCACGCGGCCAGCTGAGAAGGGCGAGCGAACTCGTCGACCGCGGTCACGGCGGCGGCCGCACGCCGCTGCTCCATCTGCTCGCCGTCCCGCAGGCACGCGCCGCGATGGCACTCGGCGAGCACCGGCGAGCGGCACACATTCTTGACCAGGCCGTCACGTACGCGGCGCACGGTGACACAGTGGCCGGCACTGACGAAATATGGTTCGCTTCCGCACAGCTCGCCGCCGCGGCAGGAGACCGCGACCGGCTCGGCATGTGCCTTCGCGAAGCCGAAAAGGTCGCGAGCAAACTGGATACGCACCGTGTCATCACGCACAGCCTGCTCGTCAAGGCCGCCGTCGACCCGCACTCCGGGCCCGCCGCCCTGGACACCGCCCGCGTCCTGGGCCAGCCGTTCGAGCTGGCCATGGCCATCGAACACCTGGTGCGTGTCGGTGCGGCGGACCCGCAGCTGCTCCGAGAGGCCTACGGCTTGCTGGGCCCGCTCGGCGCGTTGCTCGTCCGGGCGCGGATGCGGACGCTCATGCGCGAGCACGATGTCGCGGTGCCCGACCGCCAAGCCGTCGTGGAGGAGAACGAGCGGCTGCTCGCGGTACTGGTCGCCCAGGGGTTCGGCAACCAGCAGATCTCGGCGCTGCTCAGCGTCAGCAGGAGAAGCATCGAATCCCGGCTCACCAGGCTGTTCTCCCGATCGGGCTACCGGTCACGGCTGGAACTGGCGATGGCCATGCTCCGCGACCGCCCCGAGCCGCCCCTGACGGTCAACGCATGCGCAGAGCCGTCCCTGACCGCGTCGGTTTCGGCGGCCCCGTTTTCACCCGGAGGGTGACGTGGTGCGGGACCTGCCGCCCCGTGGGCCGGACACGCAAGGAGAGCGGCGTGTGCCTTGCCGTCCGCTGGGAGGGGGAGGGGTGCAGACTGTCGGCATGGCCGAGAACGAAGCGCAGATCAGCCCTCCTGAGTCGCTCCTGCAGTTGATCGACAATCTCTCGCGGTTCCATCGAGAGCATGAGGAGTACTACTCCCAGGCGCCGTTGCGGCAGGCCAGTGAGCTGCAGGCGCGCTCTCGGGTACTCAAGGCGCTGGCTGATTGGTGGAGCGAGGTCGGCGTGGGTGAGCAGGCGTCGTCGGTCGGGTTCGCCGGCGCGCAGGACCTCAATGCCCCCGGCCTCGTCGCGGAGTCGGGGGTGCTGTTCATGGAGGGTGAGGGCGAGCCGGTCGAATTGCAGCGGTTGAAGCGCGAGGTCCGGCAGGTCGCGGATGACGCCGAACAGTCGGGTGCCTGGCTGACTCATGCGATGGAGCAGGCCTGGGAGATCGCGGGGAGCTTGGCCGCCTACCCCGTGCTGGCAGACCTGCTCGGGGAACGGCACCGGATCATCTCCAATGACTGGCAGTCGGCTGCCCTGCAGTCCCTGATCGCCCGACTGCTGCGGCGCGCCCTTGACCTGCTGGCCAAGGTCGACTTCGCACCGGCGGCACTGCGGGCCGACCTGGCGGGTCGACGGCACGCCCCCGCCTACCTGTATTCGGCTTCCGAAATGCTGGATCGGGCCGCGGACCTTACGGCGGAGTCGGCGATGCTGGTGCACGACAACGAGCGTCGCTGGCGTGTCTTCCGCGCTCGGGTTCGCGAGTTGCAGTCCGCCTAGGCAGGTGGACAGGGGGCCTGCCCGCGCGAGAGGAACTCCCTGGGGCGTCCTCCGCCCGCCGGGCTCGAAGAGCACTCAAAAAGTTGGCGGCAATCGACGCGGACACCGGACAGCGGCGCTGGAGACTGCGAATCGACGCCGGGATCGGAACACCGTCGGGCTGCCGACATAAACGGTCCCGTACGCGACCACGGGCGTGTCCACCGTCCACACCCTGCCGTCGTGCGCAATCGAGTCGACGACGGCTACCTGTACGCAATCGACACCTGACGCCACGCCGGCGCCTGCAGACCGGCGACGAGGTGCATGCCACCGTATACATCGGCAGCGAGGACCATTCCCTCTGGGCGGTGGCCGTCGGCCACCACCGTGCGTTGAAGGCCGAGGCGTAGGTCGTGGGGACGGGCTGCGGTCCTGATGGGCACATGTGCCCATCAGGCTGCGGCAGACCTGAAGTGGGTGGTGCCGGCCCGGTGCGGTGACTTCCTCATCGCGCTGGACGCCGTCAGCGGTGAACAGCTGTGGCAGCGCCGCTTCGGCGAGCGCAATCATGAATTCACCTGGCCCCAGCGGCCGTTGACTGTGCCGAGCGCTCGACCCGTCCCGTTGCTCCGTGTGACGGACGGGGACGGAGTTACGGCCGAAACGTGTTCACCGCCTGGTGAGTGGGAGGCTGAAGACTCCGCGGTCATGTCCGACGATCAGGTCCGCACCCGTGGTGGCCAGGCAGGTGAGCGAAACCTCCAAGGCGATGTGCTGCACCTTGCCGGTCTCCGGTTCCCACAGTCGCAGCCGCTGACCGTGACGGGTACCAATGACCAGCACCGTGTGCCCGCCGCGCGTGGTTCCGGCGGTGATGAGAGGTGGGCCCGCGGTGCCTGTGGAGCCAGCCAGACCATCGCCGACCGGGGCACCGGTGGCTGGATCCCACAGCATGACGACGCCAAGGTGGTCCGACGTGGCCAGCAGGGTGCGCTCGGGCGTGGGGACAGCCTCGACGGCCGCCACCCCATGGTCCGCATCGGCGAGTGCGCGAGAGTTCAGCTGGACGGCCGCGCCACAGGCCCAGGGGTCGTCGACGGTTGGATCCCACACATGAACGCGACCCGCGGTGTCCGAGGCCGCGATCAGCGCGTGGTCGGCGGAGATCGGGACGGCGGTGAGTGACCGTATCGGACTGCCGTAGGGATTGAGGCGCCCGACGCACTCACCGCCCTCTGGTTCCCACATCCGCACAGCGCCTCGGGGCGTGGCGGTGACGAGCAAGGCGCGACCGTCGGGGACGACGGCGGAGCACATCGCGCTCACCCCGCCGGCCCAGTCACCGGCGGGTTCGCGAACCGGCTGCCCGGTGTGGGGGTTCCACACAGCGATCGTCCCGCTGTCGCCTCCGCTTGCCAGAAGGACACGACCGTCGGGCAGGGGCAGGGCCGTCATCGAGAGGATGGCGTCAGGATGTCCTGGCAGCGGGTCGTGGACGAGTCGGCCGTCGACGTCCCACAGACACACCAAGCCCTTGGCTCCGGCGCCGGCCACGAGGGTCGGCCGACCGGGATGAGACACCACCGCCAGGGCGTCGACACCCCCTGACGAACCGGGCACAGAATCGGAGAACACCGCCATACGGCCCCAGGGTGTGCCGTCGGCCGTGATCACCGCGTTCCCTTCCTGCCGGAATCGCGTCGCCGCTCGGCCGGATCGTCCGGCTGCCGCTGACTCCGCCTCGCTGGCAGGCCCGTCAAAGTCCTTCTGTTCCGGGGCCGGACCGTGCTGGGGGAGCGCACCGTCAGGGTTCTCCGCCAGGCCGTCCGCGATCGTCCATGTCTGCTCACAGTCCCAGCAGCGGAAGTACCCGGTGAGCGACATCAGCCGGCGCGCCAGTTCCCTCGCAGCCGATTGCGGGGTGCCCCTGACCCCGACGATTCCGGCGACCAGGCACAGCACGGCTTGTCCCGGTGTTTCGGGGGAGACCCCTTTCATCGCGACGTCGCGTGCCACCCGCTCGAAGGCCCCCCACCTCGCTCCCAGTACCTCGTCCCGCAATGCCGCGGCCACGTCGCCCCAGGGATGCCCTTCCTGCCTGACGTGAGTGGGGTCGGGCAGCCTAGGAGCCTCGAGGGACGGAGGCGCCGAGTCCTCGAGGAAGTCGGGGATCTCCGTGTCGCTCCCGCAAGCCGGACACGACAACAGCAGCCCGCTTTCCCGGAGATCCGGGAACTGCCACAACACCTCGCCCATGTAGTGGCCGGCCAAGGCCACACATGTCAGGACGAGTTGGGCACAGACCTGCCCGGAAGTGCCGACGGCGAGGAGGCTTCGGACGGCCGCCTGCTCGGCCAGCGACAGTGCGGCGCCGAACCCCGCCTCGACATCGGCCGGGACAGGGGGCCGGTAATCGGCGGTCACCATGAATCCGAGGTCCACCCAGAAGTCCACGGTCTCTGCCGGGGGCAGGAGCACTGCCGCCTCGACGAGATGCGGCAGGGCCGCGTAGGTCCCATCGGCGACGACTCCGTCGTCCAACAGGCCGCCCGAGAGGTCCGTCCAGGTATGCCGCCACGCATGGCCGCCCCCGCCGGCAGCCGCGGAAGCCAACTGCTCCAGGAGGACCCGGATCTCCTCGACCTTCACACCGTCAAAGTCATGCCAACGGGGGCTGTCCAACGGCAGCTTCGCAATCATGGAAGGAGTCTCGCAGGCGGCACTGACAATCAGGAGGCGGTTTGGTGCGCGGAGCCCTTCGCCCCGTTGGTTGTCCGATCGACGAACTCTCGGCCCGAACAGAAGCCACCGGACACTGCGCGGCAGTCTGGACGTTCCTTCAACAGATGTGCCCGGGCGGTCGACGAGGGCGGTGTGGTTAGGATGCCCGTCATGTCTCGTGAACTCTCAAGCAGCGGCCCGGACCGCGAAGTGGCGGCGGCAGATGGCAGGTTGACCGATCCTGACCGGCTGGTGCACGGGAACCCGGAGCAGGTGCTCGCGGACCTGGAGCACGCTGCCGGGCCGGAGGAGACACTGGCGGCTGCTGTGTACCGGACGTCGGGGCATGTGCACCGCGACGCCGGTGCGGGAGTGCGGCGGCAGGTACTGGCGCTGGACGCCGCCCGCTACGCGAACCGCGAGCTGGCGAGAAACATCGCCCGTGTTGCCGTCCGTCAGGAGACGGATGACCCCTGGGTCGTGCAGTGGGCGACCGGCAGCGATCTGGACTCCCGGCTGCGGTACGCGTTGCCGGTGCCGGCCAAGGTGAGCGCGTTGGCGACCGTGGTGGTGGAGGGCCGTGGTCTCGCTGTCGCCGGTTGCGGGGACGGCACGCTGCATACGTGGGATCTGGACACGGGCAGCCGACTGGGCGAGGCCGTGTCCGCTCACACCGGCGCCGTACACACACTGGCGACGGCGGTGCTGGACGGTCGTCCCGTCGCTGTCACCGCCGGCTCCGACCGAACCTTTCGGGTATGGGACTTGGCGCGGGGCGAACTGGTCGGTGCGCGCTCCGCCGACGGCGACTCCTGGGTGAAATCGCTGGCTGCCGGGCTGGTCGAGGGGCGGCCGGTCGTGGTCGGCGCCTGCGTCGACGACGTGGTGAGAGTGTGGGACCTTGCGACCCTCTCCCAGCACTGTGAGCCGTTGACCATACGCGCCGGCTTCGTGTCCGCTCTGGCGACGGCGGTGCTGGACGGCCGTCCCGTCGCTGTCACGAGCCACTCCACGGAACTTGCGGCGACAGACCTGATCACAGGGGAGGAAACCGTCCGGGTGTGGGACCTGAGCACGGGACGGGAGTTCGGCGCCCTGGGCGAGGGACCGGACGAGCCTGCCGCGTTCGCGGACGAGGCGTACGACCGGACGGTGGACAGCGGCAGTGACGGCTACGGGGAGGCAAGGCACTGCGACACGCTGGAAATCAACGCACAGGCGCACTTTCTGGTGACGGACCAGGCGTCCGAGTGCCCGATGGCGGTCAGCGCCAACGCCTACGAGGTGCACGTCTGGAACCTGGCTACGCGCGAGCAGGTCGGTGATCCCATCGCCACGTTCGTGGAAACGGCGGCCGTGAGCATGCTGCACGACCGTCCTGCCGCCCTCCTCGCCTCCGCCCATGGGCCAGTCGAGGTGTGGGATCTGTCCACCCATCGGCAGCTGAGGCCGCCACTGACGGGCCACGAGGCGGCCGTGCGGGGAGTGGCGACGGCAGTGGTGGACAGGCGTCACCTCGCGATCACCGGTGGCGACGATCAATCGGTCCGGATCTTCGACCTCGACGGTGAAAAGCAGACGGACAGCTGGCTGACGGGTCATGGCGGCTCCGTGACAGCGGTCACTACGGCGGTCGTGGACGGCAGTTGCGTCATCTTCACCGGTGGCTCGGACGCGAGAGTGCGGATCTGGGACCTGGACGGCAAGGAACAGTTCGGTGAGCCCTTGCCCGGCCACACCATGGCCGTGGATCTGCTGACGGCGGTGACAGTGGACGGACGGCCCACCCTGCTCACCCGCGACGACCGGCGCAAGACGGTGCGGATATGGGACCTGAGCACCCGACAAGAGCTGCACGGACGGTCGACCAGCGAGTACACCAGCCCCTCCATCGAGTTCTTCGCGGCAGTCGATGACCGCTTCGTCGCTGTGACCGAGGAAGGCCGCGTCTGGGACCTGACCGCGAGCCAATGGATCGGAGTACAGCCGCGGCAACGAGGCGCCCTGGCCCTGGAGACACTCGAAGGACGCAATGTCATTCTCACCAGCCACAGGACAGAGGGAGTCCACCTCTGGGACCTGGCCACAGGGGAACCGCTGGCACCCCCGCTGACGGGACACACCAGCGAGGTGCGTGCCGGGGCGACCGGCACGCTGGATGGTCGCCCGGTCGTCGTTGCCGGCGGCGACCGGACGGTATGGACATGGGACGCAAGCACAGGGCAGCAGCTCGGTGCGTACGCCTTCCCGTCCCGTATCAGGGCATTGCGGGTGGCCCCCGACGGGCGGCTGGTCGTCGGTTTCGGCGCCGACATAGCAGTGCTCACCCACCGCCGCTGACCACGCGACGGCCTTCCCCCATCTGACGCAGACCATGAGAGCAGAACGTGCGGGTCGCGCTCCTGCGAGGATGCGCCGAGAACAACGTCCACGATCAACCATGCTCAACAAAACGGCGCCGGAGCACCGGCGGACGAGCCTGGCCAGGCGGTTGGCCAGTCGCGCGGCCAACCGCCTGGCCACCGATGGGGGTGTCACAGACGGGGGAGTGAATATCCGACCGGGCATGACGGAGTCCCGGCATACCAGTAAGGAAGACGCTGCTCGGACAGCCCGCGTGCCGAGGGATCGTCGCGCCAGGCGGCGCTGCACCCCACCAGGCCGAGTTTGTCGCTTCCTCAGTGGCGTTCGGGTTCCACCGGGAGCCACAGTTCGACATCGGCCTCGCCCGTCTCGGGCGACAGGCGGGTGCCCAGGATCTCGGGACCGCTGCGGCTGCGGTAGGAGTTCGACGGGAACCACTCCGTGAAGACGTCCCGCCACATCTCCTAGATGGCCTGCGGCGCGGGCCCGGAGGTGGTGAAGACCGCCCAGGTACCGGCCGGAACGGCCAACGCGACAGTGTCCTCAGGGGCGTTCGCGGAGGTGATGACACCGTGCTAGTCGATACTGCTCACGACCCGGTAGGTCGCGGTGGAGATCCGACCGGCCGACGCAACGGAGGCCGGGTACGAGCTTTGGCCTGAACCGCTGTCAGTGGCGTGTGCGACAGTGTCGCATCCGTTTCGCATCTCGCCGATCGATGAGGAGAGGGTGCTCAGGAGTCGGTGTCTTGATCGGACTGACGCAGCCGAGCACTACAAGGCAACAACGAGCGTGCAACGGCTGGGTGGCGACGCTGGGGCCAGAGGCTGCTCGCCCCCTAGCATGCGAGGGCAGGGGCACCACGCGCATCCCGGGCAGGGGCCAAGCATGTCGTCGATCACTTCACGTCCGACGTTCCGACGACTCGTCGGCGCCGTCGTGGCAGGCCTGGCCCTGGCCGCGGTCTCAGGATGCACCGTTCCCCCCGATGCCGTCGTCGGCCTCTCCGTGACCGCCGACGGCCATCTGCTCGGCGTCATGATGGTTTGCGGACATCACATCGACGGCGCGACCCTCTACGTGGACAGCGACGACGTCAGCAAGCAAGTGACGGTCGGCTCATGGACCGCCGCCCGCCCTCGCACACCGGGCCTCGCGACCTGGACCCTGGACGCTCCTGCCGGTGGCTGGACCGCGACCAAGTCTCTTGCTCCACTCACCGCGAAAGGCACCTATGTGCTTTACGGGTGGACCAAGGACAACTCGTGGTCGGCCAGCAGCGTCTCCTTTACTTTGGCTGACCGGGACCGGCTTACCCCGGGCACGGTCCGCTACGAAGGCATCTCGAACAAAGGCAACGCATCCGCAATGACCTTCTCCGTAGCCGAGTTCAAAGCCAAGGCCTGTCAGAACGTGTGACTACCGCATGTAGTTGCCGGCTTCGGCTCCGAGGACGTTCAGGAGGGCCAGGGCTTCGGCGCCGGGGGACCCCGGTGGTGCGGTGTAGAGCACGAGGTACTGGTCGCGGTCGGGGAGGGTGAGTGTGTCGCAGTCGACGGTGACCTCACCGACGACCGGGTGGCGGAAGGTCTTGGTCAGCACTTGAGCGGCCTGTACGTCGTGCCGTTCCCAGAGCCGGGCGAAGTCGTGGCTGGCGGTGCGGAGTTCGTCGACGAGGCCGGTCACCTCGGGATCTGTGGGGTAGCGGGCGAGGGTGGTGCGGAGCTGCATGACCACGTGGTGCCGGAACTCGGCGGCGTCGGAGATCCCGTACAGCGGCGCATCTGCGCGCTGCGGCCCGAGGAAGGCACGGCGCGCCAGATTGCGGTCCCTGGGGGCGAGCGGTGCGAAGTCCTCCATGAGGGCGGCTGCGAGGTCGTTCCACGCGAGGACTTCGAAGGCGGTGGATATCACGAAGGCGGCCGTCTGTGGGAGTCGCTCAAGGAGCGCGAGGATGCTGGGGCGGACGTCGCGCCGATGCCGTTGGACACGTACCGGCGCAGTTCCTGCGAGGACGTGGAGGTGGTCGGACTCGGTGTCGGTGAGCCGCAGCGCGCCCGCGATCCCGGAGAGGACCTCGGCCGACGGCCGAGGCGCCCGACCTTGTTCCAGCCGGACGTAGTACTCCGTGGAGATGTGCGCGAGGACCGCGACCTCCTCGCGGCGCAGACCGGGTGTGCGGCGTCGCGGTCCGGCGGGAAGGCCGACATCCTGTGGGCGGAGCCGCTCACGGCGGCTGCGGAGAAACGCCCCGAGTTCCTGCTTGTCCATACTCCGAGTCTGCCCGCTGCGCGGCGGCGGATCCTGGTACAGCCTGTGCCTGTATCCGGCCGGCGGCCGCCCGGACGCTGGGTGCCATGACGAACACCACGCAATCTGCACCCATTGGCCTGCTCACCGGCAAGGTCGTTTTGATCACCGGCGCCAGTCGTGGCATCGGCGCGGCCGCGGGCCGGCTCTTCGCCGCTGAGGGCGCCGTCGTCGTGCTCGCCGCTCGCGGCACCGACGCCCTGGAGCGGATCGTGAAGGAAATCCGCGCCGAGGGCGGCGTTGCCGACGCCGTCACCCTGGATCTCGCCGACTCCTCGAGCATCCGCGACGCGGTCGACCGCGTCGAGGAACTGCACGGACGGCTCGACGGCGCCTTCAACAACGGCGCGGTGATCCAGCAGCCAGGCCCGCTCGACACCACCAGCGACGAGGACATCGATGCGCAGTTCGCCGTGAACTTCCGCTCGCACTGGACCGCCATGAACGCCGAGGCCGCGCTCATGCGCCGCAGCGGCGGCGGGGCGATCGTCAACACCTCCAGCATCGGCAGCCGCCGCGCCAACCCAGCATTGCCGGCCTACGGCGCTATGAAGCGCGCGCTCAACAGCATCACCGAGACCGCTGCCGCGACGTGGGGCCGGGAGGGCATCCGCGTCAATGGCATCACCCCCGGCGGCACGGCCACGGAGATGATCGACGCGTGGGAGGCGGTGTCCCCGGGGATCGTCGAAACCATCAACGCTTCGACCCCACTCGGTCGCATGGCCGAGCCCCGCGAGGTCGCCGAGGCCGCCGCGTGGCTGCTCAGCGACCGCGCCTCGATGGTGACCGGCGCGATCGTCCCGGTCGACGGCGGCGCCGGCGCCTGACCGGGAGCGGCCCGGACGGTTCCAGCCCCGCCGGTCAAGTCGGTTGCCTCGACGCTGGCGACGTGCGATCCGCGGTCGGATTGCTTCCTTTGGACCCCGTGGGAGCTGACGATCGTTCTGGGCCCGACCGGCTTGGCCGCCCTCCCCTGGGCGTCGGCGGGCCGGTCAGCAGAGTCGCTTGCTCATCGGTCATGATGAGCACGTTCTGGCTGCAGGGTGGAGGGGCGGGTGGTTCGCCCGTTCGGCGCAGACTGGCCCGGCGTGAGTGGGGCAGTCGGTGTTCACCTCCGGGCCGTGGTCCTTCCGGCGCGTTTCGGGGTGAGTGAGGTGCGGATGCCGCGGCTGTCCCCGAGTCGGCCGCGGCATACCGTCCACAGCCTGTCAGCCTCGGCGCAGACGCCTCCATTCACTCCCTGTCGGGTCCGACGGAATCGCCGGTCGGGTGGGCGCTGCGGTAGCCGTCACGCCCCAAGAGCTGGGGCTGGAGGGTAGCGGCGAGGGCGGCTGGGACGTCCATGGCCTCGGTGACGTGGCGGTGGCGGTGGCCAGGACGCCGAACCCAACCGCTGGCTGGGCGAAGGTGTGACCGAAGGGCAGATGGGCCAGGCCTGTCAACGCCTACCGTCCACAGGTGAGTCGACGCCAGCGGGTGCCGATCCGTCGCCGCCCAGCGGTCAGCTTCCGTCGTATCAGCCGGCGTTCGGGAGTGGACAGGTCCGGTCCGGAAGGGGTGGACAAGCACGCGAAGCTCTCGACAGCGAAGGTTGATCTTGGTCGGCAAACCCGTCTATCAGGAGCTTGGTCGGTCTGCCGTGCCAACCCCAGTGACACCCAGCCACATTCGAAGAAGCGCTCAGTCGCTTCTCAGACTTGTTGCTCGAACTCCAGTGTTTGGTACCGGCGCCCGGCGATGTCCTCGCGGGTGCCGGTGATCAGGGTCTGGGTGTAGACGTTGTAGTCGATCGACTGGCCGTGTATCTGTGCCAGGAGAACGAGGTCGCCCTCGTCCGGTGCCGACTGCCAGGGACTGGAGAAGCCGCCCAGTTGGACAGAGACTCCGTGTGAGGCGCCGCCCGCTGCCACGTTCCGCACGGCGTCCTCGAAAACGTCCAGGATGTCCTCCCGGTCCGCGGCACCGTCCAGGAACGCGCTGGTCGCGGGGGCATCGCGCCAGTCGGGCGCGACGGTCAGTCCCGGGACCGGGTACAGGACGCCTGGTTGGTAGACCGTGGCCTGTTCCGGCTCGCCGTCGAGTGCGTACGTCGCCGGGCGCTCCGTGCTCCGCGCGCCGGCGGGGACGTAGAGCACCACCGACGACTCCGGCTCGTACTCGATCTCGGTGAAGAACAACAGGCGTCCGTCGGGCGGCAGTTCGATGTCCAGGACTTCCCGGGGGAGCGCCGCGCAGTCGATGGTCAGTACCAGCGGTTCGCGTCCCTCGGGCCAGTCGACGCCGTCCGGAAGGGAGGGGAGGCCTCCGGTGCGTGCGGCGGGACGGGCCTCTTCCTGCTGGGCGAGAGTCAGGTTCTGGAAGGGGACCAAGTGCAGGCACGGCCGGGAGCCGGCGAGCATCTCCTGTGCGACCGGCCCAGGAAGGCCATGCTTCTCGGCCGTTCGGAGAACGAGTTCTTCCACGAGCGAAGTAGTCATGACCGCGATCATGCCAGGGCTGACTGACACCAAGTGATGTCGAACTTCCGCTCAGTGGAATGGCATTGGGCCGCATGTCGAGGGTGGCCCCTTGTGATCGCCGCCGTCGACCCAGACCGTGCCCAGGGTGGGATGCCCGGCGGCGGCCTGTGTGAGCAGAGCGCGACAAGCGCTGGCGTCCTCGACGTCGGCCGTGGTGACTGGTTGCCGCCCGCCTCATAGCCGGTGGGGTGAAGGTGCGGTTGCCGAGGGGCGCGCGGCTTCCAGGCGGTGATCACGAGCTCGATCAATGCCCAGCGTTCGTCGGTCAGGCCGCTCGGGTAGGGCTTTCCCTTGAGACAGGGCACACGGCATCGGACCGATGAGCGAGCGCCGACGATCGCCCACCACCGAGAGCGGCTTTCTCCGTTGCGGCGGATCCCCTGGAGATGACGGATGCCGATCAGGTTCTGCTGTCTTCTGCATCGTCGTCGAGGCGGAGGCGGCCCTTGAGGTCCGGGGGAATGCCGCTGGTGCACGCGGCCCCGGGACGCCGTGCCCATCAGAGCCTCGGCGGCAGGCCGGCTTGCGACGGCCTGCTGGGCTTGGGGCATGTCCGCGCGGCGGGCCCAAAGTCGCCCGGGACACCTGACAAGTGCCTCCGGCCATTGCAGGAAAAGGGGGTCAGGGATCCCTGTTCTCGCTGGCCGGAGGCACTTTCCAGACCTCGGGGACAAGGTCATCGATCACCTCGCATGAAAGCCCGAGGTCAGCTGTAGACGGTCAGTTCTGCGATTGACCACCAGTTACTCGCGACATCGGCGGTATTGACGACCTTGATGTAGCGGGCTGTCTGCGTCGGGAAGGATACAAGTCCGACTCGTTGGCCGTCCGTTATGGAAGAGACTTTGGTCCAGTCCGTTCCATCCGTGGAGACGTACACGTCTGCGCTTCGGGCGTAGTCGCCGATGTTGCTGCCGGAATCGAGCAGGATCTTGTCGAACGTTTGGGTCTGCCCCATGTCGACCTGGATCCACAGGCCGTCGTACTGGCCTGTTCCGGAGCTGTACCGGGTGCCGGAATTGCCGTCCAGCATGTTTCCGGGACCATCGTCGTACGGACTTGTGTCCGAAGTCGTTGCGGTCCAACCCGTCCGTGACAGTGCAGGGCCCAGATCTATGACGTCGAACGACGTTCCACCGGCATCCGCTCCGCCGGCGCCGTTCACCGAGACCTTGTACGTGCCCACCGACAGCCCGCTCGGCACGTACGCGCTGATGCTCGTGTCCGACCAACTGTCGATTTCGGCGAAGAGCTTCCCGAAACGCACCGTGCCCAGCCCCTGCGCGTCACCGAAGTGAGAACCGCTGATCGTGAACTTGGCGCGCGGTATCCCTTGCTTCGGCCTGAGGCTTCCGAAGACAGGTGCGGGGAAGCCGGACAGCTTCTGCGTGGTGAACATCGCCGACGTTCCGCTCGGCAGGGTGTAGGTGTACGAGCCGTCGGCGGACACCGGGAAGCTCCGGCTGCCGGCGGTGCCGTTGAACACCGCGGTGACCTGCGCCCCTTCCGGACTGGTCCAGGTCTTCAACTGGAGGCCCTTGGGCACCGCTGTCGGGGCTGCGATCGAACCGGTGCCGCTCGAGGATCCGTATACGTTGATTTCGGCGATACTCCACCAGAAACCGGATGCCGCGACACAGACGATGCGAATGTACCGTGCCGTCTGCTCCGGCAACGTGACGGCTGTCTTCCCTATGCTCCCGCTGCCGTTCGCGACCGCGCTGCCCCAGTCGGCCCCGTCGTCCGAGACGTATATCTGGTACTTGGTGACGTAGTCGAAGGAGCTGCTTTCTCCAGTGGCGAAGACGATCTTGTTGAAGCTCGTCGGGCGCCCCAGATCGATCTGGAACCAGGCGCCACTGGTAGTCCCCTGGCCGAGATTCCACCGGCTGTTGATGTCGCCGTCGATCGCGTTCGAGGCCGGACCCCAGTCCGGGCTCGACGAGGCCGTGGCGGTCCACTTACCACGGCCCAGTGACGTTCCGGGCGTCTTGATGGACGCCCCGATCGGCAGGGAGTACGTGAGCAGCTTGCTTCCGGTGCGGACGGCGTTCTGGTATTGCAGGAGTGCCGGGTCGTACGTGACCGTCATCGGCCCCAGCGACGACTTGAACGTGAAGTCATGGGTCGGGTCGAGGACATTGGTCGCCGCGGGGGTCCCGCCGCTGCGCCCGCCCTTGTAGGTGAACGTGACAGCGCCGCCGGCGTTCAGGGTGTAGTCGAAGGACTGCATCCCGTCCGCGACGCTGAAGTTCTTCGCGGCGCTACCCGAGTTGTACGCGATCACGACCTTCGAGCCGTCCGGGTTCAGGAACGCGACGCTCTCGATGCTTCCTTCCCCGAAGGTGTTCGAGTAGATGCGATGCGCTCCGGGCTTCACAAACCGGCTGGCGTGAGCGAGTGCGTAGTAGTCCACGTTGTAGGACACCTGCCCGCTGTCCGGATCGACCGTGACCAGTCCCCGGCACATGGGGATGCCGTTGGTGTCGCTGTTGAGCGGCCCCAACTCGGGGTCCAGCGCGGTGTTCCAGAACATCACGCCGTTCGCCCAGTTGCGCATGCCCTTGATGATCCACGTGCCGAGTGCGTCATGGAACGCCGTCTCGTCGTCACCCTGCCAGATGCCTCCGCTGGCCTCCGTGATGTAGGTTTCCTTGCCCGGAAAGTCGTTGTGGACCACAGTCTGGTACGTCGGGTTGCCACTGTAGATGTGCCATCCGGTGCCGGCCGTGTACTGGGAGGCGGCGGGGTCACTGAAGATCGTCTCGGGATACGAGGGCACATCCCAGTTGTGGTCCCAGGCCAGGATCTTCGTGGAGATGCGGTTGGCCGCGAACGCCTGGCCGATCTCCTGGATCAACGCGGATTCCTGGTATGGGGACAGGAACATGCCGGGCCAACTGGGCGTGCCCATGGGCTCGTTCTGCGGCGTGATGTAGGAGATGGGCACACCGGCCTTGTCGTAGGCCTTGATGAACTTCACGAAGTAGTCGGCCAGCGTGGAGGCGTAGTCGCTCTTGAGGGTGCCGCCGATCATGGAGTCCGAGGTCTTCATCCAGCCTGGCGGGCTCCATGGGTTGGCCAGGATCTTGGCGGACGGGTTCTGTGCGAGAGCCTGCCGCAAGACCGGAATGATGTACTTCTCGTCGTGTTGGACCGAGAAGTCGGACAGCGTCGGGTCCGTCTGTCCCGCAGGCATGTCGTCGTAGGAGTAGCTGCCGGACGCGTTGAAGTCCGTGGCGCCCATCGGCGTACGGATCAGGCTGAGGCCGATGCCCTTCGAGGGGTCGTACAGCTTCTGCATCAGGGTCGCTCGGTCAGCGGTGGACAGCTTGTTGATGAGCCAGGCGGAAGAGTCGGTCATGGCCGCCCCGAAGCCTTGGATCCTCTGGTACTTGACGGCGTCGTCGACCTTGATCGTGAGCGGGTTGCCCGTGCTCTTCGTCCGGAAAGGCACGTCGCTCTGCCCGACGACCCACTTCTTTGCCGATACGTCGGTCAGCCAGACCTGCACGGAAGAATTACGCGACGCGGTGGCGGCGGCAGCGTTGCCGGAAACCTGGGTCCAGGCGGCGGCGACGCCGATGGCGGTGGTGAGGAACTGACGTCGTCCAAAACCGTGCGAGCTCATTGAGGATCCTCCTTCAGACCTGTTCTTCAGTACTGCTCTGCGGCGCCGGCGGTTGGCGTCTTGATCACAAGCGGGAGCAACTCCCACGCGTCGACCGCGTAGCGAAGGCGCGTGCCTGGTGCGGCGTGGGCCTGAAGTCGCCACGCGCCCTGCCCTGTCGGGTAGAACCGCAGCGTGAGGACCTGGCCGGTAGAGGTCAGGAAGACCTCGGCGATGGAGTGGTCGACGACCACGCGGAGGTCGACCGGCTGTCCGGTGGGGCAGGGCATCCGGTAGGCGCCGCCGTGGGCGCGCGTGTCCAAGGAGGCGTGGTAGCGGTCGACGACCAGTTCGCCCGCGTCCGGATCGAGGCGGATGTCGAGGTACTCGGATCCGTCGAGGGTAGTGAGCAGCCGCAGGCCTGCGGTCCCGATCGGCTCCAGACGGGCCGTCAGGTCGAAGGCCCGTCCCACACTGCCCAGTTCCACCGGCTCCGGGCCATGGGTCGCACCCTCGGCCCGCACGGTGCGCTCACCGCGCAGCGCGAGCAGCTCGTCGGCAGGCCGCTGACGCAGCGTGCCGTCAGCCCCGACATGGATCTCGCGGGGCACGGTGAGGACGCCGGCCCAACCGCCGGCGACGGCCCAGGCTTGGTCGCGGGCTTCCCAGGACCAGCCCCACAGCAGCCATCTGCCGCCAGGTGCACGCAGCAGGGCAGGCGCGTAGCAGTCCGGGCCGTGGTCCGCCCACACCGGCGCGCCTGCCTTGAAGTGGCCGTCGTGCTCTTCGCCGATCAGGGCCGCGACGCGCATCGGGCCAGTGGGCTCGGTCCAGGTACTGAAGATGAGGGCGGCCTGTCCGCCGGCTGCCGGGAGGTACTGGGGGCATTCCCAGCCATCGCCGGTGAGCTCCTCGGTGCCGCCGACGGGCTCCGGATGACGCGCCACGAAGGGCCCTCGGTAGGCCCAGGTCTCCAGATCGGGCGAGTCGTACAGGAGGGTGGCGGCGCGGCCGTCGGCAAGAGCGGCGCCGACCAGCATCCGCCACCGGCCGTCCTCCCGCCAGACGTACGGGTCGCGATACATGGTGCAGCCCTCGGGCAGCTCGGGGATGAGCAGTTCGCCCCGCGGGCGGAAGGTCGTGCCGCCGTCGTGGGAGACGGCGCAGGTGACCGGCTGTTGCTGGGGGGAGCGCGCCACGAGGTGCGCGGAGTAGAAGGCGACGAGGCGGTCGCCGTCGGAGACGGCGTTGCCGGAGAAGCAGCCGTCGGCGTCCACGCCGCCGGGGTCCGGGGTGAGGGCGATCGGCAGCGGCTCCCAGCTCAGCAGGTCGGGGCTGCGGAAGTGGCCCCAGTGCATGTTCGCGTGGGTCGCGCCGTACGGGTTGTACTGGTAGGAGACGTGATAGTGGCCGTCGTGGAAGACCAGCCCGTTGGGGTCATTGAGCCAGTTGCGGGGCGGACGCAGATGCGCGACTGGGAAGTGCGGATCGAGGGGTGGAGTGGACACACGCGTGCCTTTCGGTATGTCAGGCAGGGCCCGCCGGCCGCCCCTGGGGGCAGCCGGGCGCCGGCCCTCAGGCCCGGATGCGGAATCCCGCGCTGAGCTGGTGCTCCCGCCGTGAGCTGGGGCCGACGCGGAGCATGAACTCGCCTGGTTCGACCACGCGACGGTTGTCGGCGGTGACGAGCGAGCAGTGTCCGGCAGGGACGCTGATGCCGACGGCGAGGGTTTCACCGGGCGGGACTTCGGCCTGGGTGAACGCCTTCAGCTCCTGCTCGGCCCAAGTGACGCTGGTGGTCAGGTCACTGATGTACGCCTGGACCGTCTCCAGGGCCGGACGGCTTCCGCTGTTGGTGAGCCACACCGTGGCGTGGACGGTGCCGTCGGTGGAGACCTCGTCCTCGTGCAGGGTGAGGTCGGAGTAGGTGACGGTGGTGTAGCTCAGGCCCTCGCCGAACGCGAACAGGGGGTCCTGGGTGAGGTCCGCGTAGCGGTCACCGTGCTGACCCCGCACCTGGTTGTAGTAGACCGGCTGCTGCCCGACGTGGCGTGCGAAGGAGACGGGGAGGCGGCCGCTGGGTTCGGTGAGTCCGAGGAGGAGTTCGGCGACGGCACGGCCGCCGCGCATGCCTGGGTTGAACGCCTCGATGAGCGCTGCCGCGTTCAGTGCCGAGTCGGGGAGGGTGCTCGGCTTGGACTGCAGCAGTACGACGATCATGGGCGTGCCGGTGGCGGCGACCGCGTCCAGCAGCGCGATCTGACCTCCCTGGAGGTCGAGGGTGGCCGTGGAGCGCACCTCGCCCGTCAGAGCGATGGTGTCCCCGACCACCACGACGGCGTAGTCGGCGGCCTCTGCGGCGGCGGTGGCTTCCCGAAGCTGTTCTTCGTCGACCGGGGCGGGGGTGAAAACGGGCGGCTGCGGCTGGCCGTCGGGCCCGGCGACCCACTGGTCGTGGTCGAAGGCGGGGCTTTCGATCTCGGCTCCGCGGGCGTGTGTGACGGTCCAGTCGACGGGGACGACGGCGCGCAGGCCGTCCAGCACCGTCTCCACCAACTCGCGTGGATGTCCTTCGGGCATCCACGGCACCTGGCCGGTGGCACCCGCCCAGTCTCCGAGCATGGCCTCCGGGCTGTCGGCGTTGGGGCCGATGACCGCGATCGTGCGTGGCGTGCCCTGGCCTGTGGCGCGGCCGGTTCCGTCCGCGGTCAGCCCGCCTTCGAGGGGCAGGATCCCCTCGTTGCGCAGCAGCACGAGGGAACGGCGGGCGGTCTCGAGGTTGAGGTCGGCGTGCTCGCGGCAGCCGATCACCTGCGCCTGCCGCTCGGGGTCGGGGGCACGGGGGTCCTCGAAGAGCCCGAGTTCGAACTTCAGCCGCAGCACCCGCCGTACCGCGTCGTCGATCTGCTTCTCCTCGATCAGGCCGCGGGCGACCGCCTCCTGGGCGCCCTCGAAGAACGCCGGCGTGGCCATGATCAGGTCGTTCCCGGAGTTGACGGCGACCGCCGCCGCCTCGGCGTAGTCGACGCAGGTCCGCTGGTCGTAGACCATCCGGCCGACGTTGTCCCAGTCGGTCACCAGCGTGCCGGTGAAGCCCCACTCACCCTTGAGCACATCGTTGATCAGCCACTCGTTCGCGGTGATGGGCACCCCGTCGATCGACTGGTAGCCCAGCATGAAGCCGCGGCAGCCGGCCCGGGCCGCCTGCTCGAACGGGGGCAGGAACCACGAGCGCAGCTTGCGCGGGCTGAGATCCGCCTCGCTGGCGTCGCGTCCGCCCAAGGTCTCGGAGTAGCCCGCGAAGTGCTTGGCGTACGCCAGCACGGCGGTCGGGTCGCCGAGACCCTCACCCTGGTAGCCGCGCACCATTGCGGCCCCCAACTCGCCTATCAGGTAAGGATCTTCGCCGAAGGTCTCGTTGATCCGGCCCCAGCGCAGGTCCCGGGTGATGCACAGCACCGGGGAGAAGGTCCCGTGGATTCCGGTCGTCGAGATCTCGATCGCGGACGCACGGGCGACCCGGTGGATCAGAGAGGGATCCCAGGTGCAGGCCATGCCGAGCTGTGTAGGGAAGATGGTCGCGCCCGGCCAGAAGGAGTGGCCGTGAATGCAGTCGTCGGCGGTCAGCAGCGGAATGCCGAGCCGTGTCCGCTGGGCCCGTTCCATGGCCTCCGGCATGCGCTCGGGCGTCACATGCAGGACCGACCCGGCCAGCTTGGCCGACACGATGTCCTCGAGGTCCCCGTGCTGGGCGTCGAGCATCAGCAACTGCCCGACCTTCTCCTGCAAGGTCATCCGGCGCAGCAGGTCCTCGGTTCTGGTTTCCACGGACGCGTCCGGATCCAGGTACACGGCAGAGCGGACCGGGTGTCCCACTGTGGTCTCCAAGTCATGAGTCGTTGCAGTTCAGAGAGGTGACGGGGGTAGGCGACGGAGGTCACTTCAGGCCGGTGGTGGCGATACCGGCGACGAAGTGGCGCTGGAAGAGCAGGAAGACGACCATCACGGGGAGCAGGACGACGACGGCGCCGGCGAGGAGGACGCCGAAGCGGGTGAAGTCCTGTCCGCTGCTCGCCAGGGCGAGGCCGACGGGGAGGGTGTACTGGTCCTCGTTCTGGGCCACGACCAGGGGCCACAGGAAGTTGTTCCAGGAGCCCAGGAAGGTGATGATCCCCAGCGTGGCCAGGGCCGGCCTGGTCAGAGGCAGGATGATCTTCCAGTAGATGGCCAGTTCACGGCAGCCGTCGACGCGGGCGGCGTCGATGAGTTCGTCGGGCAGGGTGGAGATGAACTGCCGCATGAGGAACACCCCGAACGGGGCGGCCAGGAACGGCAGGATCAGCCCGAGCAGCGAGCCGGTCAGCTTCATGTTGGCCACCAGGACGTACAGGGGTACGAAGGTGACCAGGCCCGGTACCATCAGGGTGCCGATGACCAGGCTGAACACGGCACGTCGGCCGGGGAAGTCCAGCTTGGCCAAGGCGTAGCCGAGCATGGAGCAGAACAGCAGGTTGCCTGCCGTCACGGCCAGCGCCACGATCACCGAGTTGGCGAACATGGTGGTGAAGTCCAGGCTGCTGAACAGCTGCCGGTAGCTGGCCGGCGTGGGCGCTGTGGGGACCAGGACCGGCGGCACCTTGCGGATGTCCGCCTCGGGCTTGAAGGAGCCGGAGAGCATCCACAGAAACGGCGTGACCATCAACAGCAGGCAGCCGAACAGCGGCAGATACAGCCAGGGATGGCCCCAGTTCTGCCGGATGCAGCGCCGCCGCTGAGTCCGGTCCGTGCTCGGCCCGGCCGTCCGGAGGGCAGAGAGAGTGCTCATGGGGCATCAGTCCTTGTCTCGCAGCACGCGGAACTGCAGCACGGTCAGCGCGATGATGAGGACGAAGACGACGTAACCGGCGGCCGACGCAACGTCGTAGTTGCCGTTGCCGAACTGGTTGTAGGCGTACATCGTGGCGGACAGGGTGGAGTCCAGCGGTCCGCCGTCGGTCATGACGAACGGCTCGTCGAAGAACTGCAGATAACCGATACCGGTCGTGACCGCGGTCAGCAGCAGGGCCGGACGCAGGAGCGGGAAGGTGACCCGCCAGAACCGCTGCCAGGCCCCGGCCCCGTCGAGCTCGGCCGCCTCCATCAAAGACTGGGGCACGGACTGCAGGCCCGCCAGCATGATGATCATGACGGTGCCGAGGTTGCGCCACACCGCCATCACGATCATGACCGGGAGAGCGAAACGGGTGTCCGCCAGCCACGCGGGACCGTCGATCCCGAACCAGCCCAGAACCGTGTTCACCAGCCCTGCGCGCGGCTCCAGCAGCGTCTTCCACACCACGGCGACCGCCACGACGCTGGTGATCACCGGCAGATAGAAGCCGACCCGGAAGACGGCCCGGAAGCGGTGGACACCGCTGTTGAGGACCACTGCCGCGGCCAGCCCGGTGGCCAGCGTCAACGGCAGACCGACCAGGACGAACACGGCCGTGTTGCGCAGCGCATGCACGAACTGCTCATCCTCAAACAGCCGTACATAGTTGTCGAAGCCGGTGAACGACACGTTCAACGGGGTCCGCAGATCGGCGCTCTGCGTGTCGGTCAGGCTCATCAGCAGCGACCAGACGACCGGCAGCAGCATGAACGCCAGGAACAGGGCGAGGAAGGGAGCCGCGAGGATGCACGCGGCCCGCGTCTGCCTGCCGCGCGCGGTGCTGCGGACCGCGAGTCGCCGACGGCCGGCGCTCCTCTCGGGCCGTGCGGTGGTCGGTTCGAGGGTGTCGCCCCGCCCTGGGAGCGTTTTCGTGGACATGGATGTCATCCGTCCGTACGAGGGTTGCTCACGTGGCGGCCGATCAGCGGCCTGTGCCGATGCTGGTGGCCTTGGACTGCAGGTCCTTCTGCGCCTGGGCGACGGTGGCCTTGCCGAGGCTCAACTTCTCCAGTTCGGAGTCGATGGCGTCGGCGACCTGCTGCCAGGTGGTGATGGCGGGCGGCGCCTTGCTGACCTTGAGCTGCTCGGCGAACGCCTGCATCGCCTCGTCGTCGCTCAGCTTTGCTTCGTCCCACGCCCCCGGCGTGGCGGGAAGTGAGCCCGTTGCCTTCGCGTAGGCGGCGAGGTTGGCCGGTTCGGTGAGGAACTCGGCGAACTTCCAGGCCGCGTCGGAGTTCTTGGCGTCCTTGAACACCGCCAGGTCGCTGCCGCCGGCGAACCCGGCCGCCTGCTTGCCCTTCGGCAGCGGCATGGTCTTCCACTTGCTGTCCAGCTTCGCGGCGTCTTTGCGGAGGCTGCCGCTGACCCACGCGCCGTCCTTGTAGACGGCGATCTGTCCGTCCTGGAAAGCCTGCAGGCTGTCCGTCTTGTCGGTCGGCGCCAAGCCCTCCTTCGGGACGCTCGCGTAGTACTCCAGCGCCTTGGCGACCGCCGGCGAGTCGAAGGTGAACTTCTTGGTGCTCGGGTCGTAGATGTCCCCGCCCTGTTGCCAGACCAGCGGCAGCAGGAAGATCCAGGAGTTGAAGCCGATCGACAGCCCGCTGGCGTAGCGCAGCTTCGCGTTCTGCTTGCCCGCGGTGGCCTGGATGGCCTTCAGATCCTTCAGGTAACCGGCCCAGTCACTTGCCGGGGCGCCCTTGATACCGGCCTTCGCCGTGAGGTCGCTGCGGTAGTAGACCGCTTGGGTGTCTGCGATGAACGGGACGCCGTAGGAGGTGTCCTTGTACTTCGTGGTGTCCCACTGACCCGGGTAGAAGTCCGACGACTTGATCGACGTCGGGGTGGCCTGGAAGCCGTTCATACCGGCCATCTCGGCCATCCAGGTGGTGCCGATCACCGACATGTCGGGTGTGTTGCCGCCGGCGATGGCGGTGGTCAGCTTGTCGTGGGCGGAGGCCCAGGGCACCGGGGTGATCTGGACATTCACGCCGGGGTTCTGCTGCTCGAACTTCTTGGCCAGGCTCTGGAGGGACTTGTCGGGATCGCCCATGGACCACATGACGACCTTGCCCGTGGCCTTGCCGCTGCCGATCTTCGCGGGTGCGTCCTTGCCGGGTCCGGAGTCGGCGCTCCGGCCGCAGCCGGTGGCCACCAGGGCTGCCGTGACGGTGGCGCAGGCTATCTGCAGGGTTCTGGCGGTGGGGCGGGTCGTACGCATGGGTGCAACTCCTTGCCGTTGAGGTGATACAGGCGCGGGGGCCAGGGGGCCAAGGCTGGGAACGGGCGGGCGCCCGAGCGGTGGCGACGGCCATCCGCACGTCGCCGCTGGAAGGTCCGGGGCGAAGCCGGTGGCGGCTGTGCCGGGCTTACCGATCGGTGTGCCGGACCGAGAAGACATCGAGGGAAACAGCACCTCGGCGGTGACGCGTGAACACGGTTCCGCGTGAAGGGTGAGGGTGGTGGGGCAGACCGGATGGCGAACAGGCCGGTCGGGGCCGCTGCGTGGAGCGGCTTCAGGCAGGGCTGGGCGACCTACCGGCCTGGCTGAGCGCCGGTAGGGTCGATTCCACGGCTGGATGGAGTCCGTCTCCGCCTGCGGGGCAGGGCAGGATCGGCGGAGACGGACGGTTCGATGAAAGGCTCACGCCGGGCGCATCGCGAGAACGCGGCGTCAGTTCGAGCCCGGCTGTAACGTCGAGCCACGGATCACGAGGCTGGTGGGAATGACGCACGAGGGGGCTGCCTCCGGCGATCCGCGCACATGGTCCAGCAGCAGACGCGCCGCCGCCGCACCCATCTCCCGCATCGGCTGGCGGATGGTGGTGAGTGCCGGATAGGTGTACGACGCCATCTCGACATCGTCGAACCCCACCACGGCGACATCCTGCGGAACCCAAAGACCGGCCTCGTGCAGGGCGGTGAGCACACCGGCCGCCGAGGGGTCGTTGTGTGCGAAGACCGAGTCGAACTCCAGGCCGTCGGCGAGAGCGCCTGCGATCGCGCTCCGGCAGCGTTCGAACTGGAAGTCGCCGCAGATGATGCGGTGTTGGTCGATCTCGATCCCGGCTTCCGCGAAGACATCCACGAAGCCGCCCAGTCGTTCCCGGGTGCACCCGAACGCATCGGGGCCGGTCACGACCAGAGGACGACGGCGGCCGACGTCCAGCAGGTGGCGCGCCGCCTGCTCACCCCCCTCCCGGTTGGTGGTGGCCACGTAGGGGAATCCCGGCCGCTGGAAGCGGTCGTCGATCAGTACGACCGGCAGCCCCGCTTCGTGCAGTTCCGTGATGTAGCCCATGGCGCCCTCGGGCTCTATCACCAGCAGACCGTCGAACGACTTGGCGGCGACCTGCAGACCGAGCCTGCGCAGTGACTCCTCACCGCGGTTCCAGGTCAGCATGCGCAGCCCGAAACCCTCGGCCTCCAGCGTTTCGACGACCGCCTGCACGATGCCGGACCAGGCCCAGGCCAGGTCAGGGACCAACATGCCGATCATCTGCGTCGTGCCGCGTGCGAGCCCGACTGCTCCGGCGCTCGGCACATAGCCGAGCTCCGATATCGCCTTCCGGACCTTCAGGACGGTGTTCTCGTTGATCTCGCCTTTGCCGTTCAGCACTCGCGAGACCGTCGTCTTGCTGACGCCGGCCCGTGAGGCCACGTCGGCGATGGTGACTCCCATGCCACCTCCTCTCACTCCTCGCAGAGGCGGAAGATGTTCTCCCGCACCGAAGGGCCGATCCTACAGAGATCGGTGGAACCGGTACCGGGATCGGTGCCGGAACCGGTTTCGGTACCGGTTCCGGCAGTGAAGCACCGAGAAGCTCGCCCCGTCAACACACCGGAAACAACTCGTTCACGGGGAAGTCGTCAGCCGTCCTCGGGAGCGGCGAGTTCGCCGGAACCGCGGGCGAGGTAGCGGGTGGGCAGCACGCGGTGACGGGCGGGGCCGCCCTCGCCCTCAAGTCGCTCGAACAGCAGGCCGGCGGCCTCCTTGCCGATCGCGGCGTGATCCTGGGCGATCACGGAGATGCCGGGTTCGAGCAGGTCGGCAAGGGACAGGTCGTCGAAACCGATCAGCGACACGCGGCGCTGCAGCTGAAGCTCCTGCAGAGTCCTGCGGGCCCCGATGGTCAGGAGGTTCTGCCCGGAGATGAGTGCGGTGGGCGCGTGAGCGAGGGCCAGGAGGTCGTGTGTGGCGGCCTGGGCGGCCTCCGTACCGTGCAGGCCACGCCTCACGAGAGAGGGATGCAGGACGCAACCCACCGCGGCGAGCCCCTCCACGAATCCGGTGTAGCGCTCTTGGGCGGTCCAGATCGAGCGGAGGTCACCGAGGAAGGCGATGCGCCGGTGACCTGCCTCGTGCAGCCTTTGCACCGCCGCCCGCACGCCCGCGCGGTTGTCCACCGTCACGGTGTCCACCTGCGGTGCTGTGGTGCGGCGGTCCACGCAGACGACAGGTGTGCCGGCGCGGCGGGCCGCCTCGAGGTCGGTGTCGTTCTGGCCGGTGGGCACCACGATGAGGCCGTCCACCCGGCGGGCGGTGAAGGTCTTCAGCAGGCCGCGTTCCCGGACCGGGTCCTCGTCGGTCGACCCGGCCAGGACCAGCATGCCGTGCTCGGCGGCGGCGTCCTCCACTGCGCGGTGCAGCGCGGCGGAGAAGGGGTTGGCCGCGTCTTCCAGGACCAGGCCGAGGGTGTGGGTGCGGCGGTCGGCCCGGCGCAGGCTGCTGGCCGTCAGATCCTGGCGGTAGCCGAGCTGTTCGGCGGCCCGCGTCACCCGTTCCGCCAGGTCAGGGGTGACGGGCTTGCCGTTGACGACCCGCGAGACGGTGGCGATCCCCACCCCGGCCATGGTCGCGACGTCGCGCATGGTCGATCGCCGACCACTGTCGTTGTGCTCGCTGGACAACGTTTTCTCCCGGGGATCAATGGAACCGTCTCGATCCTCCCATTCAGGAGTTTTCTTGCACAGGGTCTGGACTTCGGCGACGTGGTGCCCTTACGTTCGGCGAAACGTTTCCAGCCCTTGCGGGAGCTGCCGGTGCCGCGCTGCCCCCACAGCCGGGCTCGCTCGTTGCCTTGGACGAGGCCACGGCGGAGCCGCCGCCCGTACCCGCACCCGACACGCGTCAAGCGTTACTCGTCACGCGTCAGTCCCCTACGGCTGAGCCGAAGCCCGCCCGCAAGGAGCACCATGTCCAGAACCATTCGTCCGCGCCGCAGACTCGTGGCCGCACTGGCCGTCCTGTCCGGGCTCGGCCTGGTCGCCGCCTCTCCCGCCATGGCCGACACGCCCTACCACGAGCAGTACCGCCCCCAGTTCCACTTCACTCCGGCTCAGAACTGGATGAACGACCCCAACGGCCTCATCTACTACAAGGGCCGGTACCACCTGTTCTTCCAGTACAACCCGGACGGCAACACCTGGGGCAACATGTCCTGGGGTCACGCGGTCAGCACCGACCTGGTGCACTGGAAGCAGCTCCCGCTGGCCATCCCCCAGGACGACCAGGAGATGATCTTCTCCGGCAGCGTGGTGCTGGACAGGAACAACACCACCGGCTTCGGGACCAAGAAGAACCCTCCGCTCGTCGCCGTCTACACCAGCGCACAGAAGGCCTCCGGCAAGCAGCAGCAGGCCCTTGCCTACAGCACCGACGCCGGCGCCACCTGGATCAAGTACGACGACAACCCGGTGCTCGACATCGGCTCGAACAACTTCCGCGATCCCAAGGTCTTCTGGTACGCCCCCACTCAGCGCTGGCTGATGGCAGTCTCCCTGGCCGACCAGCGCAAGATCTCCTTCTACAGCTCGGCCGACCTCAAACACTGGACCCACCAGAGCGACTTCGGCCCGGCCGGCGCCACCGGCGGGGTGTGGGAGTGCCCGGACCTGTTCCCGCTCCCGGTCGACGGCAACTCGAAGAAGACCAAGTGGGTCCTTGCGGTCAACCTCAACCCCGGCGGCATCGCGGGCGGCTCCGGCGCCCAGTACTTCGTCGGCGACTTCAACGGCAAGAAGTTCACCGCCGACGACACCGGCACCACCTACACCCCGCCGAGCGGCACCGTCATGCAGGACTTCGAGTCCGACTCGTTCGGCGACTGGAAGGCCACCGGCAGCGCGTTCGGCAGCGCGCCGGCGACCGGGGCGGTGGACGGCCAGCAGACCGTCACCGGCTTCGAGGGCAAGGCCTTCGCCAACAGCTTCCACGGCGGCGACGCCTCCACCGGCACCCTGACCTCGCCCGAGTTCACGGTGACCGGAAACTACATCAACTTCAAGGTCGGCGGCGGCAACCACCCGTACGACCCCGACGCCGTCCTGGGCGACGAGCCGGCACCCACCGGCGAAACCCTCGCCGACTTCGAGGGCATCACCTACACCAGCCCCATCGGCGACTGGACCGCCACCGGCGACGCCTTCGGCACCGGACCGGCCCACGGCGCCATCGGAGACCAGCAGCAGGTCTCCGGCTACCTCGGCAACGGCCTGGTCAACAGCTTCCTGAACGGCGACGCCTCTACCGGCACCCTCACCTCACCGGCCTTCACCATCGACAAGAAGTACCTGGACTTCCTCATCGGCGGCGGCTACCACCCGGCCGGCTCCGACGCCCCCACCGCGGTGGAGCTCGTCGTGGACGGCAAGGTGGTGCGCTCCGCCACCGGATCCAACGGCGAAGCCCTGAACTGGGCGTCGTGGGACCTGTCCGACCTGCAGGGCAAGCAGGCCCAGATCAAGGTCGTGGACGACAGCACGGGCGGCTGGGGCCACCTCAACCTCGACCAGGTCGTCCTCTCCGACACCCAGGCGAAGCGCCCCTCCATCGAGACCGGTGTCAACCTGCTGGTCGACGGCAAGGTCGTCCAGAGTGCCACCGGCGCCGACTCCGAGAACCTCGACTGGGCCTCCTTCAACACCACCGCCTACAAGGGCAAGAAGGTCCGAGTCCAGATCGTGGACGCCAACCCCGGCGGCTGGGGACACGTCCTCGCCGACGAGTTCACCACCGCCGACAAGCCCGCCCTGAACGCCACCCAGCGCGCCCACTGGCTCGACCACGGCGCCGACTTCTACGCCGCCAACACCTGGACCGACGCACCCGGCGGCCGCCGCGTCATGACCGCCTGGATGAACAACTGGAACTACGGCCAGGCCATCCCCACCTCCCCGTGGCGCAGCGCCGACACATTTCCCCGCCAGCTCTCCCTGAAGACCGTGAACGGCAAGGTCCAGCTGATCCAGCAGCCGGTCGGTGAACTGGCCACCCTGCGCGGAGCCCGCACCCGGGTGCCCAGCACCCGCGTCACGAACACCACGACCCCGCTCTCGGTGCACGGCAGCACCCTGGAGGTTCAGGCCGACCTCACCCCGGGCACCGCCGACCGCTCCGGCCTGGACGTCCGCACCGGCACCGGGCAGCGCACCCGCATCGGCTACGACACCGCCACCGGCGAGGTCTACATCGACCGCTCCGCCTCCGGTGACACCGACTTCGACCCGGCCTTCACCGGCGTCCAGCGAGCTCCGCTCGATCTCCACGGCGGCCGGCTGAGCCTGCACATCCTCGTCGACGCCTCCTCCGTCGAGGTCTACGCCCAGAACACGCGCGGCGAACAGGTGACCCTCACCGACCAGATCTTCCCCGACCCGTCCAGCACGGGTGTCGGCGCCTTCGCCGAAGGCGGCGCCGCCACCCTCGACCACATGCAGGCGTGGCAGCTGAAGTCCATCTGGCGGTGACGAACCCTCAGGTCCGTGCGCCGGACGGCGGGGAGCCGCTTCCGGCGCACGGATACAGGCGAAGAGGAGTTTCGCGCAAGCCACCTGAGGCACCGAGGGGAACCTGGAAAACGCGGAACTCGTCGAGGTCCAGGGGGTTGAGCTCGTCCAGGTACTGACCGTCTTTGAGCGTTCCGTGTCGCGTTCAGTGGCGTTTCGGTACCGTCCCAGCGTCGGTGCGATCTTAGGGGGGCGTGTGAAAGATGATGCAGGCACGGAGGCGCGGATGCCTGAGTCGAGCTGTTTGGTCGGCAGCTGGCTGGTCGGGCGCAAGAATCCGACGCAGGCCGTGATGAGCGAAACTCTGGCGCTGGCCGAGGACGGCTATCTGCGGGCGAAGGCGGACGAAGACGGATACGTGATACTTCCCGGCACCCGGTCCGCGGCCGGGCTTCCCCCGGACCGGGCTGCCCTGCTGGAGGCGATCCTTGGCAGGGAAGGTGAACTGTGGCTGCGGCGCGAACCCGGTCCGTCGGCCTCCCTTCGCGGTACCAGGATCAGCCTCGCGCAGATTCAGAAGGGCGTTACCGACGCTGCCCGTGAGCACGGCTACCTGGCCCGACCGTATTACGTGCTGTTCAGCATGGCGATTGCCGTACTGTCCGGCGCGTTCCTGATGTGGAGGGGCAATACTTCCTCGGCTGTCCTGCTGTGCATGGCAGCGGCCCTGCTGGGCACGTGGTCGCTCGGGAAGACTCATATCAGCAAGACCGGTGCCGCCGAGCAACAACGTCTCCTCGACCTGCAAGACAGTCTCCGGCGTCCGAGCCGGCCCGCGCATCCAGAGGGGGAAACCTCGCGCGGCTATCGTCTGCTGCCCTGGGCCACTCTTCTGCTCGACGGCGAGGATTTTGGTCGTTGGTACGCCGACAACCTGCTCGACGTCGAGTTGCCCCGGTGGTGGGCGCAGGATCCGGACGCCCCGGACCCGACCTTGCAGTTCGTCTCCCAGGACGGGATGAAGGGGCTTCTGCATTCACTGCTGCACCACGTCGGCCCGTAGTGACGTCAGTTCTCCCTGAATGTGGTCCGGTCGGTGGGTCGCGGGCGGCCTGCCGACCGGGGCGCTCACGATCCCAGGCGGATGCGCAGTGCGGGCTGGAGGAGGTCGCCGTGGGCGGTGACCATGTCGTCGCACAGGCGCCAGATGTCCTCGACCGGCAGGGCCGCGGCCGTGGCGGGGTCGGTCATCGCGGCGTGCCTGATGTGCCGCGGTTCATCCTCGATCGCCGCCCGCACCACCAGGTCGTTCGCGCTCAGGTAGGTGCGGTTGAGCGCCGCCAGCTGGGGCGGGAGGGAGCCGACCCGGGTCGGCTGGACGCCCAGCGAGTCCACAAGGCAGGGCACCTCGACGACGCCGTGCGCGGGCAGGTTGTCGATCAACGCCCGGTTGGGGACATTGCCGTAGACCGTGCGAGGGGTGCCGGTGACCATGCTGTGGATGATCTGGGGCGCGTACTCCATCGTCCCCTCGACGGCGAGCGGTGTCCCGGCGACCAGCGCGTCGCGGGTCTTCTCGTAGGTGGCGACGTTCTCGTCGACGATCTTGAGGTACTCGCCGATCGGCAGCCGTAGCCGTTCGACCTCGCTGCTGTGGTGCAGGTACCACGGAACGTATTCGGAGGAGTGCTCGCTGGTCTCGGTCGGGTAGTAGCCGAGCCGACGGTACATGTCGACCCGAACCCTGCGGCGCAACTGGGCCTCGGAGGCGATCAGTTCGTCGAGGAGGGGGTAGAGGCTCCGGCCCTGGTGCTCGAAGCGCAGTACCCACGCCTGGTGGTTGACACCCGCGGCGTGGTAACTGATCTCCTCGTAGGGGACCTTGACCAGATCGGCTAGGTCGCGCATCGTCCAGTACACCGAATGGCACAGTCCCACCACCCGGGTCAGGCCGGTGGCCTGCGTCAGGTACTGGACGTTCATGGCCATGGGGTTGGTGTAGTTCAGCAGCCAGGCCTGCGGGCATACCTCGGCGATGTCCTGCCCCAGTTCCCTGAGGAACGGGAAGGTGCGCAGGGCTCGGAAGATGCCTCCAATGCCGAGGGTGTCGCCGATGGTCTGCCGTAGGCCGTAGCGAGCCGGTACCTCGAAGTCGGTGCGGGTGGCCTCGCCCATGCCGATCTGCACGATGTTGATGACGAAGTCGGCGTCCGCCAGAGCCTTGCGGCGGTCGGTGTCCGCGGTGACCGTGGGACGGGCGCCGAGGGTGTCTGCGATCCGGGCGGCGGCGGCGTGCGCGGTGGCCAGACGCTCGGTGTCGATGTCGTGCAACGCGATGTGCGCCGACTTCAGTTCGGGGAACGCGAGGAGGTCGGCGAGCAGTCCCTGGGTGAAGACGACGCTGCCTGCGCCGATGAAAGCGATCTTGGGGGTGGTCATACCAGGGTTTCCTCGGTCTCGGAAAGGCGGGCGAGGACTTCGTCCCGCGTGGGCTGTGCGGTGGTGCCGCCGTGAGCACGGGTGGACAGGGCTCCGCAGACCGCGGCGAAGCGGAGGGCTTCCGGCAGGGGCCTCTCGTCGAGCAGGGCGGCGATGAATCCCGCGTCGAAGCTGTCCCCGGCACCGACCGCGTCGACGGGCTGGACCCGTATTCCCCGGGTGCTGAAGAGCCGTTCGCCGTCGTGGCACAGCGCGCCGTCGGCGCCGTTCTTGACCGCGGTGACCGGGCCCCGGCGGGCGAGCCGTGCGGCGGCCTCGGCGGGATCGTCGGTGCCGAGGCGGGCCAGGCGCCGGGCTTCGGCGGCGTTCGGCAGCAGGAAGTCGGTGTGGGCCAGGACCGCGTCCAGACCCGAGGGCTCCCAGCGGCCCGCCGGGTCGTCGTTGGTGTCAAGGGAGGTGGTGGCGCCGTGCCGGCGTGCGGTGCGCAGGAGTTCGGGCAGGGCGACGGCGAGCTGTGGCATCAGGAAGTAGGAGGCCGAGTGCACGTGCCGCGCGGCCCCCAGCAGCGTCGCGGGCACATCGTCGGCCGTGGTCGCGGCCAGGGTGCCCGGGGCGGTGACGATGGCCCGGTCGTCCCCGCGGGTGAGCACGACCGTCATGGGGGTGGGCCGGCTGGGGTCGAGCCGCAGCGCCTCGGTGTCGACGCCGTGGGCGACGAGCCGGTCGCGCATGTAGCGGCCCGCGTCGTCGTCGCCCACTCGGCCGGCGAAGGCGACCCTGAGACCGAGGCGCGCCGCCCCGCAGGCGACGATCGCGCCGGACCCGCCGACGGTGAGGGTGCCGGTGGGCACCAGCTGTTCGCGCTGGCCGAAGGCGAGCGGGCCGTCGAGCGGGCCGACGACGACGTCGGGGTTGGCGTCACCGATGACCAGCAGGTCGAATGAGTACGGCATTGAGCTGTTCCTGCCTGAGGGGTGTGTCGGGGGGCGAACGGGTCAGCCCTTGAGACCGGTGGAGGTGATGGACTGGATGAACGCCTTCTGCGCGCCGAGGAAGGCGAGCAGGACCGGCACGACGGTGATGACGTTTCCGGCCATCACGGCGGCCCACTGGGTGTGGTGCTGTCCCTGGAAGGTCGTGAGGCCGAGCTGGAGCGTGTACTGGGTGTCGTGGTTGATGGCGATCAGGGGCCAGGTCAGGTCGTTCCAGGTGCTGAGAAACGTCAGGACGGCCACGGTGCTGAGGGCCGGCCGGGACAGCGGCAGCACGATCCGCCACAGCACGTGAAGCCGTGAGCAGCCGTCGATCCAGGCGGCCTCCTCCAGCTCGCGGGGCAGCGAGAGGAAGAATTGGCGCAGGAGGAACACCGAGAAGGGCGTGACCAGGGACGGCACGATCAGCGCGCCGAGGGTGTCGATGAGGCCGAGCTGCTTCATCACCAGGAACGTGGGGATCATCGTCAGTTGGAACGGGATCGCCATCGTGGCCAGCATCAGGCCCAGCAGCAGCCGGGAGCCGGCGAACCGCATCCGGGCGAACGCGTAGCCGCCGAGGGTGCCGAGCACGAGGTTCGCGGTGACCGTGACGAGGCTGACGAGGAACGAGTTGGCGAACCAACGGGGGAACATCGCGTTGCCCAGCACGTAGCGGTAGCCGCCCAGGTCCAGATGGGAGGGCCACAGCGCCGGGGGGAAACGGTTGATCTCGGCGTTGCTCATCACCGAGCTGAGCGCCAGCCAGATCAGGGGGACGGCGAAGAGCAGGGCCATCGGCGCGAGCAGGAGGTGCCAGGGGCTGAACGGCAGTTGCGGGCGGTGTCGTTGAGCGTCGTTGCGGGGGGCGGAGGGAGCCGCCTGCGCGGCGTCGGGCGGGGCGGAGACGGTGGTCATGCGGAGGCCCCCTGCACACGGCGGCGGAGGAGCTGGAGGATCAGGGCGATCAGGCCCAGGGCCACGGCCAGGACGTAGGCCGAGGCGGCCCCGTATCCGGCGGTGGCGTTCTGGAAGGCCTGCTGCCAGATGAAGTAGACGATCACGGTGGTGGAGCCGAGAGGGCCGCCCTTGGTGGTGACGTACACAAGGTCGAAGGTCTGGAGGGACTCGATGGTCTGCCACAGCAACAGGAAGACCGTGACGGGTCTGAGAGCGGGCAGCGTGACGTGGCGCAGGAGCTGGAGGCGGTCGGCGCCGTCCAGCCGGGCCGCCTCGATCAACGAGGCCGGCACGTCCTGGAGCGCCGCGAGGTAGATCACCAGGCAGAAGCCCGTACCGCTCCACAGGCTGATCGCGACGAGTACGGGAAGTGCCTGGGAGGGGTCGGTGAGGAAGCCCTGGGACGGGATGCCGAGGTGGTGCAGTACGGCGTTGGCGGCGCCGAACTCGGGGTCCAGGATGAACGAGAACAGCACGCCCTGCGCGGTCGCGGAGACGACGAACGGCACGAAGTACAGGGTGCGGTAGAGCCCGACGAAGCGGATGCGCCGGTTGAGGGCGAGGGCGAGGAGCAGGCCGACCACCATGCTTGCCGGCACGTACAGTGCGGTGTACAGCAGGGTGTTGCGCAGAGCCTGGCTGAAGTGCGGGTCCTGGGCGAGGGCGCGGTAGTTGTCCAGTCCCACCCAACGGCTGGGGGTGACGAGGTCGTCGGCCTGGAAGGACAGCAGCAGCGACCAGATGATGGGTACCACGCTCAGGCCGATGATGATCAGGACGGCGGGGGAGACGAACGTCCAGGCCATGGCGGCCTCACCTGCTCGTCTGCGGCGCAGGGCGCGCCGACTGTCCGGGGGTCCGGACACGGTGATCGGGGTGGGCAGTCGCGACATGACGGGGCTCCTCAGCGCGGGATGAGCAGTGCGGCGTTGGCGTCGGAGGTGCAGGCGCGCAGTGCCTTGGTGGGGCTGCTCCGTCCCAGGAGCACGGCGACGATGGCCTGTCCGAGAGCCTGCGAGATCTGCGGATAGGCGGCGTGTACGGGGCGGGCCCGGGCCGTGTCGAGGGCCCTGGTGAACACCCCCAGGCCCTCGGTGCTGCGTTCCTTGTGCTGCCAGGCGGGCAGAGCGCGGGTCCGGCGGCTGAGTGGCAGGCTGCCTGCGTCGATGTCCCAGCGCACGTCCTGGGCGGGCTGCATGAGCCAGGTCACGAAGGTTTTGGCGGCCCGTCTGCGGGCCTCGCCGTTGTCGAACACGGTCCAGGTGTCGGGTCCGCTGATGGTCACCGGCCGGCCGGAGAAGGTGGGCAGCGGCACGACGTGGTAGTCGATCTTCGCTTGGTGAATGTCGGGCAGCTGCCACGGACCGGTGACGACCATGCCCATGCGGCCGGACGCGAAGACCTGGTACATCTGCTCACTGCCCGGCTTCGGGTCGACGTAGACGCTCTTGTCGTGGGCCAGGGCGGCCACCACCTCCAGGGCGCGGGTCCCGGCGTCGGCGAATCCGACGTGTCTGCCGTCGTCGGCGACGACATCCCCGCCGAGATCCCAGATCATGGGCCACAGGCGCCAGACGGTGTCCTCGTCCCCGACGCCGGGCCAGCCGGTGCCGAAGCGGCCGCCGCCGGCGTCGGTGAGCGCCTTGGCAGTGGCGACGAAGTCGTCCCACCGCCAGCCGGGTTCGGGCAGCGGCAGGCCGGCCCGCCGAAAGAGCTCCCTGTTGCAGACCACGGCGAGTGAGTCCAGCAGCGCGGGCGCGGCGCGCACCTGGCCGTTGACGGTCACGGCCGCGCGCGCCGGTTCCCAGTAGGCCCCCCAGGGAGCGGGGGCGTGTTCCACCATGTCGGTGAGGTCGACGACCTGCGGGCTACGGGCGACGCTGGCCAGGTCGGAACCGAAGATGTAGGCGATGTCCGGGTAGGAGCCGGCGGCGAGGGCGGCCGTCACCTTCTGGAGCATCGAGTCGGCGAGCACTCCGCCGCCCAGCTCGACCCGGATGCGGGGGTGGCTGCGCATGAAAGCGGCGACCAGGGATTCCACGGCCTTCTTGCCGGTGTCGGTCTGGCCGTGCCACATCTCGATGGTCACGGTGCCGTCGGCGCTGACGCCGTTGTCGCCGCCCGCCGCGCAGCCGGCGGCCGACAGGCCCGCGGCCGCCGCGCCGGCCCAAGCCGCGCCGGCGCGCAGCACGTCGCGGCGTGCGGGCGGCGCGCTGCGGTTGACCGCATACATGGGTACCTCCGGGGTGGAGCTGTGGGACACGCATTTCCGAGCAAGGTGTGCGTCCGTGTACGGCGTTGCGGCCGTGGCCAAGGCCGGTGGTTCCGGCGGGGCTGGGGTGCGGCCGGTCTTCGTCGGTCGTCGCGTCGGGGCGGGCCGTGCTCAGTGCCGCGGGCGTTGCGAGACGGACGGCGGTCGTACCGCTGTCGCCGGCATCGCGCGACTCGGGGGACCGTTTGGGTTGATGAGCACGCGAAGCGCGTCCAGGTGAGGCCGTCGAGTCGTGGCGGCCGGGGGAGTCGCGCCGATGAGGATCATGTCTGGACCCCAGATCCTGGTGGGCACGTCCCCGCCTCGGACCCCGCTGGGGTCCTGGCGACTCAGTCCGGACTTCTGGCGCGTGGCCATCTACCGGCTGGGCGTACCTCTGCCGCCGAGTGCTTCGACTGCGGCGTTGGCCAGGAGTTAAACGAGGGAGCTGGGCGGCTGTCAAGAGGCGGTCGTGTTTGAATCTGCGTGAAACGCCGATGAAATTGGCATGATTGAGCATCGGGAGGGTGTGCGACATCGGCCTGTGCCGCCTCACCGAGACGTCACAGGCCGACGCGCGCTCTTGCGTCAACTGCGGCTTGACAGCGCCCTGAAGGGGCGCGCGGAACTGTGCGACCAGCCACAACGGTGCCGCAGACGGTCAACGACACGCCGCGGCACTTACGGCGGAGCGATCAGCAGGTCTTGCGGACGTACCCGCTGCTGCCGGCCGGCGAGACGTCCACGTCGCGCTGGACAATGCTCAGCGTGCCGCCCCACCCCCTGCACGCCTTCGACCTGCCGGAGTCGGTGTACTCGATCACGATCACGTTGTTGCCGAAGGCGCTGGTGTAGTCGCCGCACTCGTCGTACTGGCCGCACTCCTCGGCCACGGCGAAGTCGAGGCCGTTGGCCTTGCGATTGCCGGCCAGCTCGGAGGTGTTCTTCTGGGCGATGGCCAGGCCGTCCGCGTGGGCGCGGGCGGAGAGCAGCTTGATGAATGCCTGTGCGTTGTTCGCCGTCAGGCGGTTCCCGGAGCGGGTGTAGCTGTCGTAGTTGTCGGGCTCGACAGCCTGGAAGCCCTTGCTGCGGCAGCCGTCGATCTGGGCTCCGATCGTGCCGGCGATGCGCTGCCGCTTGGCGTCCGTGCTGACGTCGAGGAGGGCCTCGCCCCAGTCCTCGTCGTAGACGACCTTGCCCGCGGAGTCGCGCAGCAACAGGTCCGAGGCCCAGTCCTTCTCGGCGCCCGGCTGCGCCTGGAAGGCGTTGACGTAGCAGATGTTGTACAGGCCCGCCGCCGGGGAGGCGGTGTGGTCACGGGTGACGACCTTGACGCCCTGCGGCGGGGTGTAGGCGCCTCCGATCTGGTAGTCGAAGGCGGCGTGTGTCGGCGGCAGGGTTACGGTCGCGGCCTGCGTCGAGGGCGCCTGGACGAGCAGAGAGCCGGTCAGGGCCGCAGCGCCGATGGCCGCGCCGGTGAGTTTGCGGGAGGCGGTGTTGAGGTTGCTCATTCCGTGAGCTCCAGAGGAAGCGGGCACGTCCCCGCCTCGGACACGTGGGGCGTCCTGGCGACTCGGGCCGGGCTCGCGGCGCGAGAGCCTGCATACCGGCTGGGCGTGCCTCTGCACGCGGAGCGAGGCTCCAGCGTTAGCCCAGGAGTAAAGCGACCACCCGTGAGGATGTCAACGCACTGCCGAAGTCCTCCTGATACGGCGCCAGTCGGGGGTTCCGCGGGGCGGGTTCGACTGTCGGCGGACTGTCGCCGTGTCGAGCAGATCACGGTGCACCCCGCGGTCGAAGTCCCCGGCGAAGGACGCGGCCAGGGTGGCGGCCGACAGCGCCACGGCCTCGACGAGCCTCTCCGGCCAGGGCGGAGGTGGGCGGTGGGGTAGGGGCGACGACTCTTTCGGGGTCGAGGTGCGACTGCCTCCCGGGTGCCCGCGGCTCTCATTGCGGCCGCACCGGCCTCGGATTCGCTGCTGGCGTTGACCGCGGCGAGCTCGTGAACGTTCGGCTTGACGACGTCCGGGCCACGGTGATCGCGGCGGCGAGCGCGTCGCTTTCCGCGTCGACCAGAGTGGATACGCCCCGGGCGTGAGCCACAGCGCTCACCGAGGCCTATGCGTCCCCACGTATGCCGGGCGGCAGGCTGTCGGAGAGGGCGACGACCGCGGCACCGTTCCACAGGAGCCGGTAGTGGCCGCAGAAGCGGGCTCATTCGGCCCTGGTCACCGAGGTACCGGGTTTCGGCAGGTCGTGGTGTTCCGGTCGTCCACGACGGTGATGGTACGACGGTTCCCGCCTTGGACGTTCGAGGTGTTCGTCGTCGGTGAAGGCGGCATTGGCCAGCGGCCCACGTCGTAAGAGCAACCAGACGCCCTCGACCGCGTTCAGAGCGATCGCATGGCGAGACCTGAGCATCCGGGCTCGCCTCCGTGCCCGAACCCCGGCCGGCGCACCGGCGACGAGGCCCTAGCGGAATTCATGCCTGAAGATGCTTGATATGGGCGTTGATTGAGCATGTCCAAGCATTTATGGTCATGGGTGTCACCGACGATCTCGTGCTGCGTACTCAGCCTGGAGCGTGTCGTGGTGCACGTCTGCCGTGCGCCCGTGCGGGCTCCGTCGGAACAGTGCTCCCGCTCCCCGGCAAGTCCCTCGACCGCCGCCGTACGGCGGCTTCCCCCGACCAGCCGGCGGCGCCCAGGCGTCGGCCGCGTCTCCCCGTCTGCGATGAAGGGGCGTTCCATGACCCATCGTCCGATCGCGCCGGAACTGCGCGTCGGTGTCGTCGGCACAGGACAGCGAGCCGGGCTGGCCGTCCTGGCCGAGCGGCCCGGCTCGGCCCGCGTGGTCTCCTGCGCCGATACGTCCGAGCGTGGCCGCGCCGACGCCCGGACGCTCTTCGGGGCCGATGTCCAGGTCCACGAGCACTACGAGGACATGCTCGGGGACGGTCTGGACGCCGTTTTCGTCCTCACCCCGGACGACATCCACACCGCGCCGGCCCTGTACTTCCTCGAAGCAGGTGTCGCTGTGTTCGTCGAGAAGCCTCTGGCCGTCGACCTCGACGACTGCGACCGGGTCCTGGCCGCCGCGGCCCGCACCGGCACCCGCCTGTACGTCGGGCACAACCTCCGCCATCTGCCGGTGCTGCGCACCATGCGCAGACTCATCGACGAGGGAGCGATCGGAACCGTGCGGGCCGTGTGGTGCCGGCATTTCGTCGGCCACGGCGGCGACTACTACTTCAAGGACTGGCATGCCGAACGAGCCCGGACCACCGGCCTGTTGCTCCAGAAAGGCGCGCACGACCTGGACGCGATCCATTGGCTGGCGGGCGGCTGCGCCCGTACGGTGACCGCACTGGGGGACCTGTCCGTCTACGGTGCCAACCCGCACCGCCGTACCCGGCCACAGGGTTCGGCGCGGGTGCAGGACTGGTTCGACGAGGGCGTCTGGCCGCCGTCCGCGCTGCGCGATCTCAACCCCGTCATCGACGTGGAGGACATCAGCATGGTGCTGACTCGCCTCGACAACGGGGTGCTCACGAGCTACCAGCAATGTCACTTCACCCCCGACTACTGGCGCAACTACACCGTCATCGGCGACGGGGGCCGGATCGAGAACCTCGGCGACGGTGTCGAGGGGGACGCTCCGGTGATCAAGGTGTGGAACCGGCGGCGGTCCGGCTACCGCCCCGAGGCAGATCTGACCCTGCCCCCGACCGAAGCGGCCGGCGGCCCACACGGAGGCGCGGATCAGTACCTCGTCGACGAGTTCCTGCACTTCGTCGCATACGGCGGGGCAACCGAGACGTCGCCCGTCGCCGCCCGCGCAGCCGTCGCGACCGGCATCGCGGCAACCACGTCGCTGCGTTCTGGCGGCTCTCCGGTGGAGGTCCCCGCCCTCGACCCGCAGCTTGCCGACTACTTCGTACGCCACCAGCCCGGCTCCCGTGCCCCAGCTTTGCGGGGCGACTGAGCCTCTTCCCGTCGACCCACACACCGTCCGTGTGACCAGCTCGCTGCACACTGCAGAGAGACGATCCGACACATCGTTGTCGTGACCGCCTTCCGGGATCACCGCGAGATGAGCGAGATCATCTCGGTCCGGCGCGTTCGTACACGCGGACCCAGTCCGTCAGCATGCGGACAGGGAATGCGGTGGAGGGTGCCACGGGGCCGGGCCACACGCCGCCGACGGCGAGGTTGAGCAGCAGGTAGAAATCGTGGTCGAAGATCCACTTCCGTCCGGGACCGTGGGACGCTCGCGAATCGGTGTGGTACTTGTGACCGTCGACGGACCAGGTGATGCGATCCTTGTCCCATTCCACGCCGTACGTGTGAAAGGCGTCGGAGAAGTGGCTGCCGCCCCGGAGCGTGTGGTGGCCGCCGATGCCCTCGTCGCCGTAGCCGGGTCCGTGGATCGTGCCGTACACGGTGTCCGGTTCACCGCCCGCGACCTCCATGACGTCGATTTCACCGTTCCCGGGCCACGGAGTGGTGTCGTCGTTGTCGCCCATCATCCAGAAGGCGGGCAGAAAGGGGCCGTCGGCGGGAACCTTGATGCGAGCCTCGATTTTTCCGTATGTCTGCGAGAACGTGCCCTTCGTCGTCAGCCGGGCCGACGTTATGTCGCAGGTGCCGTCAGGGCAGCCGTCCATGCCCGGCAGTCTCTCCCGACGTGCGGTGATGACGAGGTGACCGTGGCCGTCGGTGGCCGCGTTCTGCGGCCTGTCGGTGTAGAACTGCCATTCCTTGTTGCCCCATTGAGGCTCTCCGCCGGTGTCATGGGTCCACTTGTCGGGGTCGGGTGCCTTGCCAGCGGCTCCGGAGAACTCGTCGGACCAGCTCAGACGCCAGCCGTCCGGCGTCGACTGTGTGTCGCCCGACGGCGAGGCGGAGCACGAGAGGAGGAGTCCGGTGACCAGGACACCGACGGCCAGGCGCGCCGGATTGTGCGGGCGGCCGGAGGTGAGACGCATGCGGAGCTCCTGGGGTTGGGGCGCGGAGAAAAGGGTTGGCGGCCGGAGGTCTTGAGGCCGTGTCCGGTGGAGGAAGAACGGAGGTGAGATCAGCCCCGGTCGTCCGCGCGGGACAGCCGTCGCCGACGGCCTCGCCGAGCAGGTCTTGCATATGGCGAGGCCCACTCGGCTGATGGCCGCGCACGACTGCCTCACCGTTTGCGCGCCGGTGCTTGAGCCTCGCCGCCGGGATCCCGGTCAACCCACCTGACAGGCACTGTTGTGATATCGCCGGCGACTCGGGTCACGCTTCGGAGGCACGCGTCCAGGGGTCGTCAGGAAGGTCTGGTTCGACTCCTGCGTGATCACATTCGTCCGCGATGCCTTCCCGGGCCGATTCGAGGGAGCCTGTCACCCGGTAATTGTCCGGCAGGTCCAACCCGACGTACTTGCCTTCCTCGTTGAGCTCGCCATCCGTTCCATAGAGGCGGACTATCGGCGTCGGGAGTTCATCAGCGAACTTGGGAGGATCCCACCCGACGACCCGGCCGAGGTACGTCTCCCCCTGATCGCCCAGGGCTGCGAAGTACAGCAGGTAGTGCGCCGGGTCGACAGAGAACGGATCAGCATCATGGACCCCTTGCCTGCCGTGCGGCTGCGGCCAAGTTCCAGTGGACGAGGCCTCCTGCCAAGCCTTTTCCACGTCCTCGACTGACCGGCCTATCCAATATCTCTCAGTCCGGCTGCCCAGAGATACGTACTCCGGCAGGCCTTCCTCTCCCTGCTGATCGAGGAACCGTACGACGGGTTCAATAGCAGGGGTGATGACACCGTTGAAGGCTCGGTAGAAGGCGACGACCCGGCCCACCCGCAGCCGCCCGCCCTCGTCCTCACCATAGAAGAACCGGCCGTGCCTGTAGTAAGTGTCGGTGATGTCTTCGAAGCGCGGCCAATGTTCGTACTGGCTGATCCGGTACTTCACAACCCCCAGCCCCTCCCCGCGTGTCGGCAAACCACAGAGCACACTATCCACCTTCCAGTTGGCCCTTTCTCCGAGGTCTTGGGCGGCGGGCCGCCGGGAAGACACTGATGGCCCGTCACGCGGGAAGTCGGTCAAGGTCGCTTCGAGTCTCGAGAGTTGCTCGCCGGGCTGTTGCGCGTGCTCGCTTGGCTGATGACCTGGAGTAGCGATGCGCTGTGTGCGCTCGCTGGCCCCGCGACCGAGGCCCGCTACTTGCTCGGCTGTCCGACATCTCGCCGCTGTTGCGGTGAGGGGAGTGTGCCTCTCCCGCCGCCCTCGCTCACTTTCCGTCGTTTGCTCCTTCGGGGGAGAGTCTTTCCTGAAACGATCTGGTCAGAAGTGGGCCGAGGGCGCGTCGCGTGATCGTGCGCGTGGTGCAGGAAGGGGTTGACGGTGCACCAGGGGGAGTTGCTGGCCGGCAAGTACCTGCTGGAGGTACGGATTGGCCAAGGCGGCATGGGTGAGGTGTGGTCGGCACACGACCGGGAGCTGGACCGCCCCGTCGCGGTCAAGATCGTGAACGCAGATCCCGGGTTGATCGCTCGGCTACGGCGAGAAGCGCGTACTGGCGCCCAGTTGCAGCATGTCGGCATTACCGTCGTGTACGACATCGGAGAACATCACGGGCACCCGTTCTTTGTGATGGAGTTGCTGGCGGGCACTGACTTCCAGACGCTGATCGAGGCCAGCCCAAATGGTCTGCCGGTCGTGAGCGTGGCGCGGTTGATGGCGCCGGTGGCGGACGCTTTGGACTACGCGCACCGCAAGGGGGTCGTGCACCGCGACATCAAGCCGGCCAACCTGATGGAATTGGCCGACGGCGGGGTGAAGATCTGTGACTTCGGGATCGCCCGCTTCACGGATGCCACCACCGGCCTCACCGCGCCCGGCGGCATGCTCGGCACACCCGCCTACATGGCACCCGAGCAGTACGAAGGCAAGGACGCCGACCCGGCCAGCGACCTGTACTCCTTCGGCGCCACCCTGCACGCGCTGCTTGTCGGACGGCCCCCCTTCCCGGGCCCGTCACTTCCCGCCCTCATGCGCCAGCACCTCACCCAGCCCCCGCCACGCCTCACCGATCTCCGGCCCGACATCCCCGCCGAGCTTGAATGGCTGGTCCTGGATCTGCTGACCAAGGACGCCACCGGCCGGCCCGCATCCGCGGCTCACGTGAGCGACACCCTCCGTGCACTCAGCGGCGACCTCCTCCAGTCGACGCCCCCGCCAGCGGTCCAGCGTCGGACAGGTTGGGCTCCGCTCCTTCCGCTGTCACCGGCGGAAGAGCGGACACTTCGTTCCACGGACGGTGACATCTCCACCCAGATCGAGTTCGTCAACCAGCGCAGCGAGGCCGTACGGATCTGCTGGCTCGACTATCAGGGCTCCCGCACCTTCTACATGCAACTCGACCCAGGCATGTCCTACATCCAGCAGACATATGTCTCACATCCATGGATCATCACGAACGCCGCAGAGATCCCGATCGTCATCTTCCAGCCGAGCGCAACACCGGGCCGGGCGACCATCTACTGACCAGGTCGGGCCACCGACCACGCGGGCGTGACGCAGCCCGTCGGCCAGGCGGGGCATCAATACTGGGGTGGGTATGCATCGTTGGTCGCCTCTCAGGGACGCTGGCGATCGGACCGCACGAGCGGGGCGGGGGGCCGACACGGTGGCAGACGCAGCGCACCGGTGCCCTTCGGGTGCGAACGGCCCGGACGGGGAAAAGACTTGGTCGGGACCAGCGCAGGGGGGAGACACTGTGGCGAGCGAGATCTCGGACGGATTCCGGTACAGCATCACGCACACGTACGTCACGCGGCGCGTCGGGGACAGCACTCAGACGAAGACACTGGTCGGCGCGGAGGTGAGGAGCCTGGACCGTTTCGCCGACCGGACCAACGAGCGGAGCGAGCACTGTGAGCAGTGCGGCGCCCGGGTGCGGGTCGTCCTCAGGTCGGCGGCCGACGTGCGGCGCCGTCGGCGTGCGCATCGGTTGCTGTGGCCTGTCTGGGCGGTGCTGGCCGTGCTGAGCGGCTGGGGCCTGGTGCATGTGGTGCGCACGGGGGACGGGCTTGGGTACGACGACCTGTTCGGCCTGTTCTTCACGGCGGCCGGCAGCGTCCTGCTCGGCTACAGCACCCTGCGCAGCCTGGTCCTCATGCATGGCTTCGACACCCCGGTGGCGACCAGGACGGACGACCGCGAGCCGTACGGCGTCCAGCACGGCTGGTCCCCGCCACGGCCGGCGGACGTCCACGATCGCACTCGGTGACGCACTCAGAACTCCTCACAGAATGACACTTTGGGGTCAGCACCTCGTGGTGAGGCGCAGTCGGGAAGCATGAGGCGATGGACTTCGATCCTCTCTCCAGCAAGTCGGCAGGCGCCGTGTGCCGGTGCGGAAGTCAATCGCGCGCGAGCTGGAGCCGTCCGAGAGAGCGCTCATCGGCGAGCCACTCATCGACCTCATGGTCGACGATGAGGCCACGTAGCCCCGCCCGCAGCTCAGGATCCAGGCGATCGCAGGCGGCTGTGAAAGTCACCAGGTCGTCGGCGCTAGCCAGCAGGGTCAGAAGCTGGAGGACCTGGCCGCTGTGGTCACGCGGGATGTTCAGGAGATCGGCGGTTGCCAGGACCGTGCCGCTGACAAGATCCCGGCTGGGGAAGCGCTGCAAGGCGCCGTAAACGGCTTGGTGGGCGCCGTAGTCCTCCTCCGCGCGGAGCGAGGCGATCAGAGCGCAAACAGTGTGGGGACCTTCGGTGCCGTCGACCATGTCCGCAAGCGCAATGTATCGGTCGTAGCGGCGTCCTGCCTCGTCGTCGGAGACGGAGAGGTCGCCGTCCTGGACAAGGGCGCTCGTGGCCAGCAGCTCTTGCCGCCATGCATCGAAGTCACCGAACGGCATAACTGCTCCCCTCATGGCTGCCCGCAGGAGCGACGGCGGGCTCGATCTCGGACCTTACCGAGCGCTCGTTCGGCTGCCTTCCGGCGGGTGCACGATGACGAGCTGTGGCAGGTGTCGCCAGCAGATGAGTGCACATCTCAGGGTGAGGAAAAGGCTTCGTGGATGTCGTCGCGGATTTCCCAGCGAATCCGCAGGCGGCGAAACCAGTGCAGATGAGCGAAGGCGCGCTCCACAACCCAGCGTTGGGTTCCGAGTCCGGAGCCGTGTTCGGTGCCTAGTCGCGCAATCAGTGGCTTCACGGCGAGCGCGCGGACGAGGCGGCGGTACCTGTCGTGATCGTAGCCGCGGTCACCGAACACGACGTCGAGGCGGCGCCGGGGGTCGGCCACGATTGCCCTTGACGGGTGGCACTGATTGGAGCAGGGGGATGAGCTGGGTGACGTCGTTGCGGTTGCCGCCCGTCAAGGTGACGGCGAGCGTGCCGGTGGGGTTCGTGATCAAGTGGTGTTTACTGCCCGTCCTGCCTCGGTCGACAGGGCTTCGTCCCGTCTTGAGGCCCCTTTTAACGCCCGGGTGTGAGAGCCGTCGACCGCCGCCCGGGAGAAGTCCAGGGCGTCCGCGCTGCGGAGCTGGCCAAGAGGACTGCGTGGAGCCAGGGCCACACGTCGGCCTCGGTCCACTCGGTCAGGCGCCGCCATCACGACATGCCCGAACCGAAGCCGAGTTCCTGCGGCAGGTGTTGCCAGGCGATCACGGTATGCAGGACGAACAAGATGCCCTGGAACACCAGCCGGTCCGGATGATGCTTCCGCCCGGGATGACGAGTGCAACGTTCGACTTTCGGCAGCAGTGGTTCGATCACCGCCCACAGTTCGTCCCCGACATGTCAGGGCTTCGGCCGAGCCACCTCACACCCCGGATCAGCGGTTCCGGATGCGATCCAACCACCTCGAAGATCATTTTGTTAGGAGTTCTTATCGGCCCCGGCGGGGACCCAGGGGCGGCTGGGCGGCGGCGCCCTCGTCCGCCGGCAGGGATGCCGGCTGCTCCGATGGCCGGGGGACGTGGGAGCCGGGGATGGGTGTTCGGGCGGTGGAGTGTTCGGTCCGGGGCTCGCCACTCCGGCGGGTTCGGTGCAGGACCAGGTGCAGGGCCGGGATCAGGAGGCAGGTGACCGCGGCGCTGTGCCACAGCAGGTCGTCGAGCCAGCCGGCCGTGAGGTAGGCGCCCGCGGCGACCGCCGCCAGCGCGCACACCCCGCGGTCCACGATGCTTTCCACGGACAGCAGTGTGGCGCGTGGTGCGTCGGCCGGGACGGCGTCGTTGACGAGCTTGCGCTGCACCGGGTACACGAACCCGGTGATCGCGGCGAACGCGCACAGCAGTGCGATGACCAGCCACGGTCCGCCGAGGGTGGTGGCCGCAAGGGTCACGGCCAGCGCCACGCTCAGCAGGGACACCCACTGGGCGGCGGACAGCCGGCGGCTCAGCCACCGCGGACGTGCCGACGCCACCGCCTCGGCCACCGTCATGGCCGCGAGCACGCCGCCGTGCGCGCCCTCCCCGATGCCGTGGTCCAGGAGCACCGGCTGGAAGAGGTTGACCTGGCAGATGCGGGCGAGCGTGAACACCGCGACGCCCTGCACCATGAGCAGCGGCAGCCACGGTGAGGCGCGCAGGGCCCGCAGGGCGGCCCCCATGTCGGGCAGGAGGGCGCCGCGCCGTCGTACGCCTGCGCGGTGCCCGGCGTCCGGGCGGGGGGCGAGGCGGGGCAGGGCCAGCGCGCACACCAGCGACCCGGCGGCGCAGGCCGCGCTGAGGACGTACGGGGTCGGCCGGGCCAGCGTCATCAGCGGGCCGACCAGCGGCCAGCACAGGACCTTGGCGGCCAGTCCGAGGGAGCGCGCGCTGCCCTCGGCGTCCAGGTAGTGCGCGTCGGCCCCTTCGCTGCGCAGCGCGTCGTAGAGGTAGGCACTCGCCGCGCCCGACGCGAGGGAGCGTCCGGCGGCGATGGCGAGGAAGTGCACGAGGAAGCCGGTGTAGGAGGGGGCGAAGACGGGCGCCAGATTGGCGGCCGTCATGACGACCGCGCCGGTGCGCAGGCAGTTGCGCGCCCCGATGCGGTCGGCCACCACACCGGTTGGGATCTCGAAGAGGCAGAACGCCGTGTAGTAGATGCTCTGGATGCCGAAGATCTGGCCGTCGGACAGTCCGGCGTCACGCTGGTAGGCATAGAACACGGGCATCCACCACAGCAGGTTGAACAGCAGCTGGAAGGCGTTGTTGAGGCGGATGACGCGGCGGGCGGCCGGGGAGGGGGCGGGGCCGGCGCGGCGGGCGGCGCGGGCGGGCATCGGGCGGCTCACCGGGCGTAGGGGCGGATCTGGACCAGCCGGAAGTCCCCTTCGCCGGTCATCAGCCACTCGATGTCGAGGGCGTCGTCGGGGTCGTCCGTGCTGAAGTGGGACTGCAGTAGGCGTCCGGTGAGGGCCAGTCGAGCGAGCGCCGCTCGGGTGGGGGCGGACAGGTCCTCGCCGGCGGTGCCGACGTCGAGGGTGCGCCCGCCGCCCTCGACGGTGTTGTACAGGTACTGCTGGGGCAGCACCGAGCCGTCCACGACGTGTTCGGGCGAGCCCGGGGCGCAGTTGACGTACACGTTGCGGAAGTCCCCCCGGCGGGTGGGGTTGCAGGTGACCAGGACGCCGCCGAGGCTCGCGGGCAGGTACTCCTGGACGATCACGCCCATGTAGGTGTCGTCCAGGCAGATGCCGACCTGGTGCCGCAGGCGCACGCTGCGCGGTGACAGCAGGGACGCCCACACCTGACGCACCGCGTCCATGAGTTGTTCCGCTCCCCGCACGGTGGTCACGGAGTCGTAGATGCCGGCGGCGGAAAAGCCGGGCAGGTCCTCGGCGTTGGAGGAGGAGCGCACCACCATGCGGCGTCCGTCCGCGAGCAGCCGCGGCACCGCGGAGGTGACCGCGCGGGCCACGTCCGGCGGCACGGGCGTGGCCCGCACGAGTTGCTGCAGATTCAGGCACAGGGGATCCACGAGGTCGAACGCCTTCAGTTCCAGGGCCATCTTCAGCTTGCCGATGCCCTGTTGGAGGGCGGGTGAGGAGGTGAGGAACAGGTGGTGCAGGCGGAAGGGCAGCGCCACGCCCTCGGGTGCGCGCACGGTGTCCGCCACGTACTGGGCGGCGGCCGCCCGGAGATGCTCGTGTGAGGCGTCCCGTTCGCCGAGCCGGGCCGCCAGGTGGCCGAGGAGGTCGCGGCGCGGCGGGCGCGGGCGGGCGTGGAACACCGTCAGGTCGGCGGTACGGCTGTCGAGGACGTGGTGGAGTTCCCCGAGGTTGGCCGCCTTGGTGCCGTAGCTGTCGCGGTCCGCGCTCCGCAGCCGGTGCAGGGCCAGTACAGGGGCATCGTCGAGCAGGGGTGTGTCGATGCGGATGCGCTGCTGGTGCCAGGCGGGTTTGGTCAGCCGGGGCGGCGCCGCGAGCGGCTCCAGCGTGACGGCGTCCTCGCTCACCCGGTAGCGCACCCAGGTGCCGTCCAGGCCGCCCCGTCCGTCGAGGGCGTCCGGCTCGTCCAGGGTGTCGAGGTCGCGCATGATGGCGTTCGGGATGCCCCAGCCGGAGGCCAGCACGTTGGTGTGGGACAACGGCGTGATGGGCGCGGTGTTGATGAAGCCGGCCACCCTGGGCACGTCGTCGGGCAGGCGGGGCATGGCGACGATGTCCGCCCAGCCGAGGTCGGCGGCGGCCGCCTCGTACGCGGCCATGGTGCGGAAGTGCCGCAGACGGCCCTCGGCCAGCCCGGGGTTGAGGCAGGTGCGGGTGCGGTCGCCGAACAGCTTGTGGCTGAGGACGCGGGGGACGACCGCCTCGGGGATCGAGGAGAGTTCCCCCTCCTGCCCGTGGTTGGCGGGCTTCAGCAGCAGCGGGAGGCGTCCGTCCACGCGCCCGCGCACATAGAGGTAGAACTCTTCCAGTAGGGCGCCGTGCATGGTGTCGGCCTCGGTGGTCTCCAGGACCAGGAAGGGACACTCGGTGCCGTCCGCCGCCCGGTCGGTGTGCAGGGACAGCACGCCCAGCAGGAAGCGACGGTCCGGGTCGGTGTACACGGACGCGTTGAACGCGTCGAGGTCGGCGTCCAGTTCGTCCATCGTCATGCCGAGGACGCGGGTGGCGATGTAGTTGACGTGGAAGGGGTGCACGCGCGTGTCGAGGAGGTGCCAGGTGCAGGTGTGCCGGTCGACGACGACCTTCAGGTACGGGTGCCCGGCGAGCACCCCGGACAGGGTGCGGAACAGCGGCAGCGTCAGGTTGGCGCCGACGACGGTGCGGTCCCCGCCCGCCTCGGCCGGGTCGGTGCGGTCCAGGGTGGAGGTCATGCCCGCGCTCCTTCCGTGGCGTGCCGTGGCAGAAGGTCCGGCAGAGCGTCCACGAGGGCGGTGAAGTCGCGGACGACGGCCTGCGGCCGGTCTGCGGACAGCAGGCACAGGGCGGCCATGGTGTTGGCGCCCGCGGCCGGGTCGTAGACGGGGACGGGGGCGCCGTCCGGCAGCGAGCTCTCCTCGACGACGCGCAGCCTGCTGCGCGCTCCCACCGGGGCGGACTCGACCACCGCAGCGGAGTCCCACAGGTGCCGGCTCGGCCACGGTTCGCCCGCGCCGTCGACGGCGAGGACGACCAGGGACCCCGCCGCGCCCCGGGCGTCCGCGGGTGTCAGCGCCCTGGCCGGCCAGTCGGGCGCGCCGCCGAGCAGCTGGTCGGTGAACAGGCCGACCAGGTCGATACCGAAGACCTCCTCGATCTGCGGCACGGTCATCGCGCCGCCGAAGCGCGCCGCTGTCTCGATCACCCACATGCGGCCGTCGGCTCCCAGCTTGATCTCGGTGTGGGTGCCGCAGTCCTCCAGGCCGAGCGCGTCCACAGCTCGCCGGGCCAGCTCCACGATCGCGGCCTGCGCCTCGCCCGTGACGGCGGCCGGGGTGATGCCGGCCCGTTCGGTGAACGGCGCCACGGTCGGCATCCGGCCGCTCACGCAGACCGGCCGGAAGACGCCTTGTGCGACCACGCCCTCGACGCTGACGTAGTCTCCCCAGCCCGGTCCCTCGAACCACTCCTGCGCGCAGCCGGTGACGATCTCCTCCACGATGAAGTCCTCGCCGCTTCCGGCGACATGGAGCTCGGCGTATCCCAGGCGCGCCGACTCGACCATCACGGCGCGCGAACGGGCCCACGCGGCCGGGGCGTCGGCCGGGGCCGAGATGATCTGGTGCGCGGTCGAACCGGCGCTCCAGGCCGCCTTCAGCAGGAGCGGGGACTGTAACTCACGTGTGGCGCTCCGCAGTTGCTCCAGCGTGGCGACGGGCCGGAAGTGCGGCTGGGGGATGCCCTGGCGGTCCCAGGCCGTACGCATGAGCCGTTTGTCGCGGGCGAGGGCCGCGGCGGGGCCGGCTCCGCGCAGTCCGAGCAGACGGGTGGCCTCGGCGACCGCGACGACCGCGTACTCCGAGAAGGTGACCACCGCGTCGGCGCCGACTTCGCGGGCCCGGCAGGTGATGGAGGCGACCAGGTCGTCCGCTCCCGCGTCCCCGGCGGCGACCTCGGACGCGCAGCACGCGCGGGTACGCGCCGCGCTGCCTGCGGGCAGTTCGCTCAGTGCCAGCAGGTGCACCTCGGCCCTCGCGGCCACCCTGGGCAGGGCGTACCCGACCGGGGGACCACCCTTGGCATGCACGTACAGCACCTTCGCCATGGGACTTCAACTCCTCTTCCTGTTCGGCGGCTTGCTCGGGCGTCACTTCGCGCGGACGGACGACGGGGCAGAGCGGCGACGAGTGCGAGGCGACGAGGCGGCGGGGTTCCGGCGCGCCGTCTCCGTATCTGCGCCCGCCGTACGGGCCGCCGTCCGGCCTTCCGTCCGTGTGCGCCGTGGGACGGTTCCCGTCCAGCGAAGCAGTCGGGTTTCCCGGCTCTCGCCGCTTCGAGCGCGGTCGTCTCAGGCACATGCCTGAGTGGGCTCGCGGGCCGGGTGCCACGCGGGCGGAAGGCGGGCCGCATGGCTCGGCATGTACGGGACACGGATGAGATGTCACACACCGTGACACTCGTACGCGATTCAAGGAGTTGGGCTGTGGACGAGGTCGATTTCAAGACGCTGCTCGCCCGTCTGCCGGTGTCCTGGTGGGAGACGGACGCCGATTCGGGGCGGGTCCGCAGCGGGGGCGGTGCCTTCACCGACGAGCACACGGCACACCGTTTCCTGAAAGCCCTTTCTGCGGAGGCGGGGGGTCCGCCGACTGCCCGGTGTGGTGAAGGCGCGCGGTTCGGTGAGGGTGCCCGGCCCATTGGCGGTGCACCGTCGGGTGACGGCCCCCGCCGCACCCGGTTCGAAGGCCGCACCTTCGACGTCACCTGGTCGGCCCGGGGCGGCGACGCCCGGTGCCGTGGCAGCCGGGGCATGGCGGTGGAGGTGGGCGACGGCGCGCCGGCGGGAGCCGGTGCCTACGCGTCGTTCGCCGATCTGAGCCCGGCGGCGATGTTCGTGCGCGACGCCGCCGGGTGCTATGTGTGGGCCAACCACGCCTACGCCCACCTGTACGGCACCACTCGCGACCGCATGGTCGGCCGTCACCTCGGCGAGTTCGACGCCCCGGGCGACGCGGCCCGGTTCATGGCACTCGACGACGAGGTCCTCACCGGCGGCCACTCCCTGCGCCACACCCTCACCTACCGGCGCCCGGACGGCTCGCCCGGCCACGCGGCGGGATATCGCTTTCCGGTGTCCTGGGGTGCCCTGCGCTGTGTGGCGGGCACCTACGTGGACGTCAGCGAGTACACCCACGCGCTGGACGGCAGGCGCCGGGCCGAGGAGGACCTGCGCGCGCTGCGGGACCACAGCGGCCTGCCCTGCGTACGGCTGTCCGCGGACGGGGTGGTCGGCGAAGCGAGCGCCGCGGCCGCCGAGTTGCTGCGTCTGCGGCTGCGCGACCTCGTGGGCTCCCCGGCCGACGCCCTCCTGGCCGAGACCCCGGAACGCGCCGCGCTGCACGCCGTCTGGGGCGAACTCACCGGCGGGCGGCGCAGGAACGCGCAGTCCAGTGCCGTGCTCGTCGACGGGGACCGCCGCCTGCGCCGCGTGTGGGTCCACCTGAGCGTCGTCAACCGCTCCCGGGGGCGGGACGCGGGAGTGTGGGCGGTGGTCACGCGGCTCGGCCTGAGCCATGAGCCGCATCCCGCGCTCACGCCGGCCCAGGTGCGGATACTCGCCCTGCTGGCCGCGGGCTACGACAACGCCGGTGTCGCCGCGGCGCTGCGCCTGTCACGGCAGACGGTCGACTACCACCTCGCCCGCCTCCGGCGTCTGCTGGGTGCGGCCACCCGTCCGGCGCTGGTGGCTCGCGCCTACGTGCTCGGCATCCTCTCCCCGCACTCCTGGCCGCCGCGCTCCACCACGGCGGCGCATCCGCTCAGCCCCGCCTGACCGGCCGTGTTGCAGGTGTGCCTCGGCCCGGCCACCGATGTGTGCCCCGGCTGTGAAGGACCTGTGGGGGAGTTGTCGGACCTTGGAAACGGGTGTAGCGCTCCCAGGCACGTCTGGGGTTCTGTCGTGTTCACCTCTCCAACCCCCCACATTCCATGGAGACTTCATGTGCACCGCTGCCGTCAGGCCGTCCAGCGTCCGAGTGGCCACGGGTCACTCGGCGAGATCGGGCCCGGCCGGAAGACCGTAGCCGCCGGGGCGTGAGGCCCCCGCCGACCCCTCGGCCAACCGGCCGCGCAGCTTCGGTCGTCCGCGCCTCTTGCCGTACACATGCCACCCCCTCGCGAACACGCGGGGTCGACCGCCAACGTCCATGGCACCGCAAGTTGTTGAAACTTGTCATGTCCATAACAGGCATGCCGTGAACGGGCATGCCTGCGGGCCAGGACGCGGCACCGCATCGGCCATCCCCCGCGCCCAACCGGCCGGCACCTGCCGATCGGACCACCCCCCACACCCCTTCAGAGGAGTTTGTGTGACCTCCCGTTCCCAGCGTCACCAGCACACCCTGCTGGCCCTCGCCACCGCCGTCGCGGCCGGAGCGCTGCTGAGCACCACCCTCGGCGGCGCGGCCACCGCACAGCCGACCGCACAGAACCGGCCCGGCGCGACTCCGGTCGCCCTGTCCGCCCATGCCCGCACCGCCCTCCTCCAGCAGGCGAGGACCTCGGCCGCCGCGACGGCGAAGGCGATAGGACTTGGCGCCCAGGAGAAGCTGGTCGTCAAGGATGTCGTCAAGGACGCCGACGGCACCGTGCACACGCGCTACGAGCGCACCTACGCCGGCCTGCCCGTGCTCGGCGGCGACCTGATCGTGCACACGGCGAAGTCCGGCGAGCGCGAGGGCGTGACGAGAGCGGCGCAGGGCTCGCTGAAGCTCGCCTCGCTCACGCCGCGCATCGCCCCCGACCGGGCCGAGCAGCAGGCCCTGGGCGTGGCGAAGGCCGCCGGCTCCGAGAAGTCGCGCTCCTCCCGGGCGCCGCGCAAGGTCGTCTGGGCCGCGTCCGGCACGCCCGTCCTCGCCTACGAGACCGTGGTCGGCGGCCTCCAGGACGACGGCACCCCGAACGAGCTGCACGTCGTCACCGACGCCGCCACCGGCCGCAAGCTGTTCCAGTACCAGGGCGTCGAGACCGGCGTCGGCAACACGAAGTACAGCGGGAAGGTGGACCTGACGAGCACCCAGTCCGGCTCGTCGTACACGCTCACCGACGCCTCACGCGGCGGCCACAAGACCTACGACCTCGCCCACGGCGAATCCGGCACCGGCACCCTGTTCTCGCAGGACAACGACACCTGGGGCGACGGGACCACGGCCTCGGCGGCGACCGCCGCCGCGGACGCTGCCTACGGTGCGCACGTCACCTGGGACTTCTACAAGAACGCCTTCGGCCGCAACGGCATCAAGAACGACGGCGTCGGCGCCTACTCGCGCGTCCACTACGGCAATGCCTACGTCAACGCTTTCTGGGACGACTCCTGCTTCTGCATGACCTACGGCGACGGCGAGGGCAACAACGACCCGCTCACCTCGCTCGACGTCGCCGGCCACGAGATGAGCCACGGCGTCACGTCCAACACCGCGGGCCTGGAGTACTCGGGTGAGTCCGGCGGCCTGAACGAGGCCACCAGCGACATCTTCGGCACCGGTGTGGAGTTCGCCGCGAACAACTCCAGCGACGTCGGCGACTACCTCATCGGCGAGAAGATCGACATCAACGGCAACGGCACGCCGCTGCGGTACATGGACAAGCCCAGCAAGGACGGCGGCTCGGCCGACTACTGGTCTGCCGACGTCGGCAACAAGGACGTCCACTACTCCTCCGGCGTCGCCAACCACTTCTTCTACCTGCTGTCCCCGGCAGCGGGAAGAAGACGATCAACGGGGTCGACTACGACTCGCCCACACAGGACGGCTCCACCGTCACCGGGATCGGCCGGGACAAGGCCCTGCAGATCTGGTACAAGGCCCTGACCACGTACTTCACGTCCACCACCGACTACGCCGGTGCCCGCAAGGGCACCCTGTCGGCCGCCGGCGACCTCTACGGCGCCGACAGCGCCGAGGCGAAGGCGGTCGCCGCGGCCTGGAGCGCCGTCAACGTCAAGTGACACCACACGCCTGGCGGGCGGCACCCGGAATTCCTCCGGGTGCCGCCCTCGCGTACGCAGGGCCGCCGGTCGCACACGACTTTCCGACCTGCATGGGCCCAGATCGCGCTCACATCGCGTTCCGGGCCAGGGCCACTCCGTCCGGTGATGCCATGGATGGGCTCCTGCCGGACACTTCGTGCCGGCTCACCCCCGCCAACGCGGCGAGCACGGCGTCGTTGGCCTGCCGGCTGCCGACGGTGAGCCGTAGGCCCTCGCCGGGGTAGTGACGAGCCAGGACACGGGCGGCGGCAAGTGCGGCAGCAGCCTCGTCGACCGGATCGGGGGCAGCGAGCCAGACGGAGTTGGCGTGGCCGGGGCGTATGTGCCAGCCTCGCTGGACGAGTTGGTGGTGGAGCCGTTCGCGTTCGGCGATGAGGGTGTCCACGCGTCGGCGCAGCTCGCCGACGGCGCGAAGCGAGGCCTTCACTGCCGCGGCTGCCACCGCGTTGATCCCGAAGGGCAGCTGTTGCCGGCGTATTCGTGCCACCAGGCCGGGGGCGCCGAGTCCGTAGCCGACGCGCAGGGCGGCCAGGCCGTACGCCTTGGAGAAGGTGCGCAGGACAAGCAGGTTGGGGTGGTGGAGCAAGAGGGCAGGCGTATCCGGCAGGTCGGCGTCACGGGCGAACTCGACGTAAGCCTCGTCGAGGAGCACGGTGACGTGTCGGGGGACCTGGCGCAGGAACGCCGACAGCGCCTCGGCGGTGACCAGGCTTCCGGTGGGGTTGTGCGGATTGCACAGCACCACGACGCGGGTGCGATCGTCGAGCGCCGCGAGCAGGGCGCCCAGATCCTGGCATCCGTCCGGGGTCAGGGGCACGGGTACGGGCCGAGCGTCGACCATGGTGGCCAGCAGGGGATAGGCGTCGAAGCTGCGCCAGGCGTAGACGACTCTTTCGCCGGGTTCGACCACCGCCTGCAGCAACTGAAGGGCCACGCCCACCGATCCGCTGCCGACCACGACACGGTCGGGGCTCACCTGGCACCATGCGGCGATCCGCTCGGTGAGGTCGTCGGGGTAGAACTGCGGGTACCGGTGGGCCTGTGCGACAGCGCGTTGCATCGCCTTGCGGACCGAGGGCAGAGGGGGGTACGGGCTCTCGTTCAGCGCCAGTCGGTGCAGCACGGGGATGTCCATCCGTCATCCCCGCCCGCCGTGCCAGCGGACCGCGACGGCACCGGCGAAGTCGCCCGCATGGGCGAATCCGCCGAGCACCACCAGGTCGCCGTCGGCGATCTGATGAGAGCGGATCGCGCGGTCCAGGGTGATCGGGATCGCCGCGCCGAACAGGTTCCCGTACTCGTCGAAGGTGTTCAGGTGGCGTTCGGCGGGCAGTTGCAGCGCCTCGCGCCAGTTCCGCAGGAAGGTGCGGTTGGGCTGGTTGGTGATGAGGACATTGATGTCGGTGGTCGCCACGCCGAGCCGCAGGCACAGGTCTGTGACCACTTCGGGGACGAGGCGGTTGCCGCGTGCCAGGACCTTGGCGACGCTGGAGTCGGTGAATCCGATGCGCAGTTGGGACTCTCCCGGCTCCCAGTACTTTCGGCCGTCGTCGAGCGCCACGGTCATGTCCCCGGCGTACTCGCCGATATGCCGGGTCTCCACGTCGAGCACAGGGCTGTCGGCCGATGTCGTCACATACCCCACGCCGCATCCGTCGCCCGGAATCGCGGCCTGGGCGAGCCTGCGCACCTCCGACTGCGTGAAGCACTGGCCCGCGGCGCTCTGCGCATTGCAGATCAAAGCGGTCTTGGCGTCGGTGGTGGTGAGGATCTGCCGTGCCAGCTTCACCATGTACACGAAGGACGCGCAGCCCGCGTTGGCCACGTCGACGAGCCACTCCGGGTTCAGGCCCAGCCTACGAGCCACCTCGGTGCCGGCGCCCGCGAACGGCAGGTCCGGCAGCTGGCTGTGCACCAACAGCACGTCCACACCTCGGATCTCGGCCCTTCCATGGCGTTCGATCAGGGGCTGTACGGCGCGCTCGACCATGTCTGCGTTGGTCTCGTCCGCTGCCACGTGGTGCCGTCGCGGCGGGACCCTGAACATCGGGTGGTTGCGCAGCTTGTCCTCGGCTCCCGGGTACTCGGTGTAGAAGGCCGCGGGGACCGGCTCGCCGGGCAGGTAGCTTGCGACGTCGGTGAGACTGACCGTGGTCATCGAGCCACCGCCTTCACGGGAGGCACGCAGACCGGCAGGCCATTGCGGTGGCGGTGTTCCAGGATCGCCTTGAGGTTGTTCATCTCCACGGTGTGCCCCGCGTAGAAGAGGTCCCAGAAGTCGCCCACCCAGGGCCGGTCCGGGCGGGGAGTCATGTCGGGGTGCGGATTGTCGTCGTAGTAGGGGTGGCGGCAGTTGGTCCAGGTGATCACCGACCCCGGCTTGTCGAGGACCAGGCGAGCCGGTACGACACGCATCAGGTAGATCATCCACAGCCTGTCGCCCTGGTCCCAGGAGCAGTGGTAGTCCACGGTCATGGCCTCGGGGTTGGCGGCCACCTTGCAGTAGATCCTGGTGTCGTCCTCGAGCCGGTCGTATCCGGCCCACAGTCCCGGTGTGCCGGTGGGCGCGAAGCCCCGCAGGGTGCAGGTCCACTCCTCCAGGTGGTGGCCCTGGCGCAGGTAGTCGTAGGCCTGCTCCGGGGGGCAGTCGACGTACTCGTGGATGGTGCAGTACTGCCCGTAGATCTGATGGTGGGGGTAGACGGCATGGGTGAGTTCCATGCAGTGTGCTGTCAGCTCCTCTTTGCCGGTGTTCTCGATCCGCATCAGACCGGGGATGTCAGCCAACGTGGACGACGCCTCGCTCATGGGAGCTCTCCTTGCTGTCGGTGGTTCGGGTGGTTTCGCCGGCTCGGGTGGCTGCGGTGAAGGACTGGAAGGGCAGGAACGGGGGGAGCTCACCTGGCTCGCAGTCCAGCGCGACGAACGCCGGGCCGCAGCCCGCGTTGCTGCGCAGCAGAGCCCTGCGCAGGTGCGCGGCGTTTTCGGCCCCTGTGACCTCCAGCGACGGGAAGGCAGCGGCCATCCCGGCGCCGAGGTCGGTCCGGGAGAAGAGGTCGTCGCTGCGGATGCCGCCCTGGAGGAACTCCTCCCGCACCGCGCACATGGCATGGGCGTTGTTGTTGAAGATGACGAAGGTCACGGGTGCGGCGTGCTCCACGGCCGTGTGCACTTCCATCCCGTGCATGAAGAAGGCCCCGTCCCCGGCGAGTACGTAGGTGCGTCGGCCGGTGGCGAGCGCGGCGCCGATCGCGGCTCCGAAGGTGTAACCCATGCCTCCCATGCCGAGCGCCACCACGAAGCGGCCGTGGCGCGGTGCCGGGAGGAGATGGACCGCGCTGGCCCCTGCGTTGCCGGCGTCCACGAAGACGTGCGCGTCGTCGGGGAGTGCCGCCTCCACCGCGGCGAGGGCCTGGGCGTAGGGGATGGTGCGGCCCCGGACCTGAGGGTCCGGGCTCGGCATGATTGTGGGAAGGGGGCCGGAGTGCTGTGGGCAGGCGCGTCGTCGCGGCGGGAGCAGGTCGGTCACCGCGCGCAGCGTGTCCGGCAGATGTCCGAGCAGCATGGTGCCCGTCACGAACGGCGGTTCGGGACCGATGCAGACGACTTCGGTGGCGGCCAGCGCGCGGTCGAGGCCGCCGCGTGCCAGGAGCGGCAGTCGGGTGCCGACCAGGAGGCACACATCGGCCCGGCGCAGACAGTCTTCGACGTTGGCATGGCCCATCACCCCGGCCACGCCTGCGAATCGGGGATCACTGTTGTCGAAGACGTCCTTGGCGTCGGGGGTGACCGCCACCCACGCCCCGAGGCGTCGGGCCAGTTCGGCCAGTTCCGCGCGTGCGTCCGTGGCGGCGACGTCTTCACCGGCGATGACGAGGACGCGGTCGGCCCCGCGAAGGGTGTCCGCCACGGCGGTGACGGCCGCGGTGTCGAGCCGCGCCGCCGGTGCCGCCGCCGTCGGCGGCACGCCCGGCGTCCGGGCCACGCTGCGGCTGGGCACCTGCACCTGCGCCTGCTGCACGTCCTTGGGCAGCAACAGCACCGCGGGCCCAGGCGGATCGGCCTGTGCCGCCGCTACGGCACGAGGCAGCAGTTCCGTGAGCGAGTCCGCGTCGTCGACCCGCGCACAGAACCGGGAGACAGGAGCGAAGACCTCCTTGGCGTCGAAGGAGCCCGCCCTGCCGCTGGTGTCCTGGAACGCCCCGTGGCCTTCCTGCCCGGTCGGAGGCTGGCCCACCAGGGCCAGGACGGGCACCCGGGAGGCGTACGCCTCGGCCAGGCCCGGCAGGAGATTCATGGCACCACCGCCCGAGGTGGCGACGACGACGCCGAGGCGCCTGGTCGTACGGGCATAGCCGTCGGCCATCGTGACGGCGGAGAACTCGTGTTTGGCGACGACGCCGCGGATCGAGCCGGCGCGGTGAACGGCGTCGTACAGGTCCTCGATGTTCGCGCCGCCGACCCCGAACACGTGGGTGACGCCGGCCCTGGCGAGTTCGCAGGCTATGTGGTCGACCAGGCGTACCGTTCCTGCCTCGGGTAAGTCCGCGGTCTTTGGGGTCATACGGGGCTCCTCTCATGGTGCGGGTCGATGAAGCCGGATGGCGAGATGAGCTGAAAGCGGTGCCGGTATTCCGTCGGGGTGAGTCCCAGCGTTCTGCCGAAGGAGCGGAAGAAGGTCTCGGGGGCGGCGAATCCGCAGCGGCGCGCTATCTGGCTGATAGTGAGGTCGGTGGTTTCCAGCAGCTCGCGGGCGCGGGCGATACGGGTCTGCTCGATGTACTGGCCGGGGGTCGTGCCCGCCTCGCGCCTGAAGACCCGGGCGAAGTTGCGCAGGCTCATGTTGGCTCGCCGGGCGATCTCGGCGACGGGTAACGGGTTGTGCAGGTTGTCCAGGATCCACTCCTGCGCGGCACGGATGGGCGGATGGTCGGCCAACTGGGCGTCGAGGACGGCGCTGAACTGCGACTGTCCACCGTGCCGCTTGAGGAACAGCACGAGGAACCGCGCCGTATGCAGCGCGCGCGCCGAACCGTGGTCGGCCTCCACCAGGGCAAGCGCCATGTCGATCCCCGTCGATACGCCGGCGGAGGTCACAAAGGGGCCGTCCCAGACGAAGATCGGCTCGGCGTCCACCGTCACGTCCGGATAGCGGCCGGCCAACGCCTCGCTGTAGGCCCAGTGCGTGGTCGCGCGTCTGCCGTCGAGGAGGCCCGCCTCGGCGAGCAGAAAGGATCCGCCGCATACCGAGGCGACCCTGCGGGACCGGGCCGCTGCCTGGCGGATCCAGGCGACCAGCGCCCGGTTGTGAAGCGCCCCGTTGAGGCTCCATCCGCCCGGCACGAGAAGCGTGTCGATCGGACCTTCCGCCGCCTCCAGCGGCGCGGCTTCCACCCTCATTCCGGAACTCATGCGCACCAGTGGTGCTTCGGGGGAGACGAGCTCGATCCGGTAAGGGGCGCCCGCCGGAGCAAGGAACCGGTTCGCGGTATCGAACACTTCAATCGGTCCGGTGATGTCCAGGGCCATTGCGCCCTCGTACACCACCACCACTACACGTCGCTCAAACACGATCACAGCCTGTATCGACTGCCGCACTGGCTGCAATGACAGATCACTGACGTATCCGGCCAACGCGCAGTCGTCGAGTACGTGAGAGCGGTGCTGGCCATGCAGTTCGTGCCGTGAGCGGCCGGCAGCGGGTGAGACAGCTCACAGGGCGCCGACTGCGCCAGCACTCTGCCAGTGGATGTGCACTCGACCCGCCCAGGAGGCGCCGGACGTCATCAAAGCCATCAAGGGCCCGACCGTCCGCACACGCTGCAAGGAGTGACGAACTTCCGGGTGACGGACGGATTTACGGCAGTTCGTCCCCGCGGACCCGATCGCAGGTGAGCAGTACCGGGTGACCTCGCTCGCCGATGTACACCGGGTGAGCCTCACGATCGTCCTGCGCGGTGCGATCGCGGACGACGTCGACGTAGGACGGGGAGCCGAAACCGCAGTCGACGGCCTCCGACAAGAACGCGCCTGCCACGCAGGGCCCCCTGATGCTGCGCGGTTGGGATCGCGACCCCGAGCTAACAGAGGTCCGGCTGCTATGTCGTGGCTGCCGAGAGATCACTCGATCAGGGGCCCTGTTCGACTGATCAATCCTGACGACGGCAAGCGGAAGCTTCGCAGTGCCGATGCTCAAGCAGGTGGGTTGAACTCGGCTGTAGTCAGGTCTGCGAGCCGTTGTGCGGTGTTGAAGTGCGGGGTGAGGCGGGTCTTGGTCATGGCGAAGGAGGTGCCGGTGGCGGTGTCGGCATAGACGTAGCTGCCGCCACCACCGACCCAGCCGAACGCGGTAGGTGCCTCGTCCGGCCGAGCGGATAGCCCAGGGCCAGCCGCGCATGGTTGCCGAAGACCTGGTCGGTGCCCTCGAAGGCCACGGCCGGCACCTCCTGGAGCTGATGCGAATCGATGAGCCGACCCTCGAGGACCGCAGCATTCATGGCAGCGATGCCCCGCGCGGTGAAGGTGCCAACTGACGGGATGTCCGCTTGCAGGATCTTGGGGCTGTTGCCCATGGCAGCGGTCGGTTGCATTTCCCAGGGCGCAAGAATGGCATCGCTGTCAGGCGGGGTGACCGGGCGCGGTGCGGCGTCCTCGAGCCGTGCCAGCCGGGCCAGGTCGGTTCCGGGCACACTGAAGTACAGCTCGCCGTCGATGTCCAGAGGCGCGGTGACCCACTCGTGCAAGAGTTGCCGCATCGGTTTGCCTGTGGCCCGGCGGGCGATCTCGCCAACTAGGAAGCCGTAGGTGAACGAGTGGTACCCCGTCTCGGTCCCGGGTGGCCACCGCGGTTCGGCGTCGGCGATCGCGCCGCAGACCCGCGACCGATCAGCCAGGTCGGCAGGGCCGATGTCACGAGGCATGGCCGGCACGCCGACCGAGTGTGTGAGCACGTGTCGAAGAGTCGCGATCGCCTTCCCGTGGGTGCCGAACTCCGGCCACAGGTCGGCGATTGGTGTGTCGTAGCCGACAGCACCGGTCCGGACGAGCAAGTGGGCGATCAGCGACGTCATGGCCTTGCCGGCGGAGAAGCCGAAGAACGGAGTCTCCGTGGTCACCCTGCGCCCGGTCTGGCTTTCGGCGACGCCGGCGACGGCGTCGACCACAAGAACACCGTGGTGGTAGACGGCGATCTGCAAGCCGGTCTCGGCTCCGGTGTTGACGAGCTCGCCGAGGACGCTTTGAGTCTTTTGCTGCAGTGAGGGCATCATCGTCACCGGCTCGGCCAGGTGTAGCGAGTCTGGCTGGACATGGGTAGCTTGCGGAAAGCGAATCCGACAGTCGGCGCCACTCGATACAGCCTTGTGTCGCCGGTGATGACGGCCTCGCCCAACCGGTACCAGGAACCCTCGGGGCTGGTCAGATGCTTTCCGTACTTCCGCTCGAAGTCTGAGACAGCCTGTTCACGCTCGGAGCGCTCGTCCACCACGGATGCGACACCCTCGATGACGACGTCCACACCGGTCAGGGCATTCGTGCCGGTCGTCAGCACACAATGGGGATTGTGATCAAGGTTTCGCGCCTTGCGCTCCTGGCCACCCGTGGTGAAGCACGGGCCGCCCAGGCTCCAGGCCGCCAGCAGCGGTGTCACGTGCGGTCGCCCGTCGGGCCGCACCGTGGAGAGCCAGAACACCTCCGCCTCACCGATGACCGCCAACGCCGACGCCCACGGCGTCGCTCGCGCGCCCGGAGACGAGAACGGTCCCAGCACAGCATCCGGTTCACTGTCGAACATGTCACGTCCTCAACGAGGCATGCTCAGGCCACCAGCACTGGTGAAGCAGTGACAGAAAACCGACCCAACACGCCTTCCGGTAGGGGTTACGTGCCGCCTTGATGATGACCGGAACTCACCGAGAAACTCATCGGTCCGCCAGAGGGCGACACCGAGACCCGCTGACGACAGGCTTGCTGTGTCCCGGTACGGCAGAGGGCCCGCTGTCGGTGCGCTGCAGCGGGCCCTCTCGGGATCGCACAAGACCACGGGGGAAGGGACATCAACTGCGTGTTCTGTGCAACGACAGCCGGCCCAGTGAGGTCACGCTCATCAGCGCATGCCCAACTCGTTCCACCGCGGGCGGCAGTGAGGTTGGTCCGTCTCTCTAACACTCGGGGCAGTCTGTCGACGGTGGGGGTTCGGGGAAAGATCGATTGCCGTCGAGCCAGTCCGTCATCCACTGTGCCAAGGTGAATCGCTCGGGGAAGAGACAGTGCTGCTCGCAGCGGGCGTTCGGTTCCCAGCCCCACATGCGGCCTTCTGGCGTGCTGAAATCAACGAACCACCAGACGGCACAGCCAAGGGTCACCAGGGGCACCGTCTGGCGCGGGGGATGCGGTGGTTCCGGCTCGGCCGGCCCGAAGGCGCGTGCTAGCTGGAGAAGAGACTCTTCGTCGCTGTACCACTGGCCAGTGTCGGTGAGAGACAGCACCCGTCCGCTGGGTCCGAAGCCGCCGTTGGCGACTTCGAGGTACAAGCGGCGGAGCAAGTCAGGCATGGGCCATCCGATGATGGCTTCCAGCTCCGCAACGGCTTCCGCAGGGGCTGGGGGAGGCAGCCGGTGTTCCTGGGCGAAGACCCGAACACGGTCGATGATCTCGTCCTCGGTCACCGACTGATCTTCGGGGCAACACCATCCGCCTGTCTATGCCAAGAGCCCCTTCCAGGGACCCGCTTACAGGCGTATGCCCAACTCATCTCACGAATCCCTTGATGATCACCAACATCGATGAGGCGGCAATTCACAGCGAGCGGGCCGCGCCTGCGAGCCTGCGGGGCGCGACGCCGCCAAGTATGCGCACCGAACGGGTTACCGCCGGGCCGCGCGGCGACGTACGAGCAGGACCGTACCCGCACCGGCGGCTACGACCGCGGTCGCGGCGCCCGCGAGAGGCAGAGCAGGACCGGAACCGGTGGCGGCGAGGTCACCGCCGGTGGTGGAGGCGCTCGCCGAAGATCCGGTGGCCGGGGAGCTGACGGTGGTCCTCGCAGGTCAATTGGGTTCTGGCCGGCAACTCGTCGTACGAGTGGATGTCCCACCGCACGCAGTTGGAGGGCACATCGGCGTAATCCAACTCCTGGGTGACGGTGTACCGCAGCCAGACCTTCTCCAGCGCCTGGTTGCCCCCCGCAAGCGGTGCTCGACGGCGGTCCCGCTGCTACCCGACTGGGACAAAGGCTGTCGAGGATCAAGCGATGCGAACCGGGGAAGCCGTGGCCGGAACCCAAGCCGTTTCGCTCGTACATACGTTTGATCTTGAGCCTGGGGGGCTACCCGAGGACGGAAACCTGATCGCTGCCTTGAGGCCCGTGGTGACCTGCGGGAATGCGTCGCAGCGTTCCCGTCTCGGGGAGGGCGGGATCGGCGAGACGCTGTGGAGGCGGGATCCCGCATAGGGCAAGGGGCTGATCGTGATGACGGTGGCAACGCAGCAGGGTGGCGGCGGAGGAGGCTCCAGTGGCCTCTATGACGTGCTGGAGCTGATTCTCGACCGGGGGCTGGTGATCGACGCGTTCGTGCGGGTCTCCCTGGTCGGCATCGAGATATTGAAGATCGATATTCGGATCGTGGTGGCGAGCGTCGACACGTATCTGCGTTTCGCCGAGGCATGCAACCGTCTCGACCTGGAGGCGGGGCCGCGCAAGCCTGCCGGCCTGACGGAGCTCACGGGACAGCTCACCGAATCCGGTGCCCGAGGTAAGACCAAAGGGGCGCTGTCCGGAGCCGCCGAGACGGTCTCGGGGGCTTTCCAGCAGGCCCGTGACGAGGGGCGCCAGCGGCAGGGAACCCGGTCCGCGCGGCGGGGGGAGGATGAGCAATGAGCACCTACGTCTATGGCATCACGCATGCCTCGCACGCCTCGCTGCCCAAGGACGTGGACGGCGTGGGTGACCCACCGCGGCCGGTACGGGTGCTGCGCGAGGGCGAGCTGGCCGCGATCGTCAGTGACGCTCCCGAGGAGCTGCGGCCCAAACGGCGTGATCTGCTCGCCCACCAGCGGGTACTGGACGCAGCCGGAGAAGCAGGCGTGGTCTTGCCGATACGGTTCGCCAGCGTCTCGCCCACCGACGAGACGGTGACGACGGTGCTGGCCGAGCGTGCGGACCACCTGCTGGAGCGGCTGCGGACGCTGGAGGGCAAAGCGGAGTACAACCTCAAGGCCAACCACAACGAAGAGGCGGTGCTGCAACTGGTGGTGGCGGACAACGACGAGATCCGCTCCCTGGCGGAAGCGAACCGGCAGGCCGGCGGGGGCTCGCAGGAGGACAAGGTCCGGCTCGGGGAGATGATCGCTGCCGCGCTTCAAGCCCGCGAAGCAGCCGATGCCGACATGCTCCAGCGGGAACTGAGCCCGTCGGCCGAGGCGGTCAGCGCCGCCCCGTCGAGCACCGGCTGGCTGGCCAACCTCTCCTTCCTGATCGACCGCGGCTCAGCGGCCCGGTTCTTGGACGCTGTCGACCAGCTCCGTCGGCAGCACCCGCATCTGGAGCTGCGGGTCAACGGCCCGCTGCCGCCCTACAGCTTCGTCGACGACGCTTCCGAGCACGCCGAGGGCACCGCGAAAGCGTTCGAAGCAACAGCCGAGCAGAACAAAGGGTGAGTGTGCCCCTGCTGAACCCGGCTGCGGGGCGGGTGCTGATGTGCAACCTCAGCCCCGGTCGTGGCGCGGGTGGGTCTTCGCTGGTGGCCACTTGCAGGCAGAAGGGTGATCATGACCGAGGTGCTGTACCTGTTCGGTGGACCCTGTGTCCGCTGTGATGAGGGCCTGCTGCAGGGCGGCAGCGGTCCGGGAGGGCCGCGCAGGCTCTGCTCTGATCATTTCCGTGAGGCGGCGGCCGAGTACTTCGCTTGCCGAGGCCACGCCACCCCCGCGCTGACGGCTGCTGCGGCGCTGTCCCAAGGCCTGCGCGGCGTTTCCCTTCCTGCGGATGAGGTGGGGGCGCATACGCGCGGATCAGGTGAGCAGCGGGACGCCGCGCAGCCGTCGGTGTCAGCAGTGGGTTAAGTGGTCGAATGGTGTGAGAGGTGAAGAGCCCGAACAGCTGCCGGACGGACAAGGGGGCCTGGGCCGGATGGCGAACGGTGGCGTCCGGGTGGAAGGTGTACCGGGTCCGTCGCGTAGACGGCTGACGCAGCCGGCCCGGCTGACAGAGGGATGCGGCAGGGCTGGTGCGGCACGAAACCCGTCATGCGGCGCCGCACGCGAAGCCCCCCGCGAAGGATCCTCACCATTCGTGTCCGATCAGCACGCGGCCACCGCGCTGACCGCCGCCGTCACCGCCACGATCCTCATTGCCCGGGCGGCGATCCTCCACAGGGCACCCGGCGAGACACCACCTGAGCCCGCCGGCCGCCGCGCCATCCGCACGGCACCTTTCGGCCTTCCCAGCCCCACCGTCGTCGGGTGCGCTGTCGGTGACGCTCTCCGCGCCGTGCACGAGGCCGAACACCACGTCCACCGATGCTGGCAGCAACTGAGGCAAGGCGCCCAGCCCCCGTAGTGACCCGCAGCCCGACGACGTCAGGCTGGCGGGTGGTCGGGCCGGGCAGTCAGCCAGTGAGGGCATGGCGGAGGCTTTCACGGCAGTCGATGAAGGCGTCGATGCCGACGAGGCGGATGGTGCGCATCACGGACGCGCCGACCGCGGCCAGGCGCAGCCAGCCGCCGGCCTCGCTGAAAGTGCGGTGTGCGGCGATGAGGATGTTGATGCCGCTGGAGTCCATGAAGGTGACCTGGCGCATGTCGACCACCACGCGGGGGCGGGAAGTGCCGACAACGTCCAGGGCCTGGCGGAGAGTGTCGCCGGTGTAGTGGTCGATCTCTCCGGCCAGGGTCAGCACACGGATGCCGTCGGTGGCGGTGGCCACGACCGACAGCTGACCGGCCTGCCCACCGTGTTCGGTGCCCGCCGTCTTTCCCTCAGCCATGCCGGTGATCCTGGCACACTGAGTCCGATTCACGCGTTGGCGACTTGTTCGGGGTTCCCATCCTTGACGAAGCGGGCCTGCACGTCGGGGCTGTCGAGGAGCCGTGCCGGGTAGCCGGGTCCGGTCCGCACCGTGACGTCCTGGTGGTGCAGTGGTTCACCGCAGGAGGGGCAGACGACCTGGGCATGGGTGTCGTGGCCGCAGGCAGTGTGGTGCATGACCACGGGGATGCCGTCGTCATCGGCCAGCCACCGGTCGCCCCAGGCGTTGATCGCGGCGAGCACGCCGAAAAAATCCCGGCCCTTGTCCGTCAGCAGGTATTCGTGACGGACCGGGTCGCTCTGGTAGGGGCGGCGCTGCAACAAGCCCGCGTTCTCCAGGCGGCGGAGCCGGTCGGCCAGGGTGTTGCGTGCGATCCCAAGCGAGTCGATGAAGCCGTCGAAACGCGTCTCGCCGTAGAAGATCTCGCGCAGGACCAGCAGGGTCCAGCCGTCGCCCAGGATGTCGACGGTGCGGGCGATCGAGCAGGGCCAGCCGTCGAATGAGGTCCGTCTCATGTCAGCGACCTTATCAGTTTCATCATGAGATTCACTTGCCCCGGCGACCCGGTCCGGCTAGCGTCCCGTCAGTCTCATCATGCAACTTACGAGGAGGATTGTGGGATCCATGCCTGCGAGTACACCGGCGGTCACCGTCGAACGGCACGGACGTGTGCTGCTGATGGGTCTGAACCGACCCGCCAAACGCAACGCCTTCACCCGGCAGATGCTCAGCGAGCTGTCCACCGCGTACGGTCTGCTGGAGTCCGAGGACGATCTGTGGTGCGGGGTCCTGTTCGCCCACGGCGACCACTTCACCGGCGGCCTGGACATGCTCGACGTCGGCGCCGAGCTGGCCTCGGGCACGTTCGATGCCCCGGAGGGCGGGCGCGACCCCTGGCGTCTGGACGGACCGTGGTCGAAGCCGGTCGTCGCGGCCGCGCAGGGCTGGGTGATGACGCTCGGCATCGAACTGCTCCTGGCCGCCGACATCCGCGTGGCCGCCCGGGACACGCGGTTCACCCAGTACGAGATCCGCCGCGGCATCTACCCCTTCGGCGGGGCCACCTTCCGCTTCCCCCAGCAGGCCGGCTGGGGCAACGCCATGCGCTGGATCCTGACCGGCGAGGAGTTCGACGCCACGGAGGCCCACCGCATCGGCCTGGTGCAGGAACTGGCCGCCGACGGCCCTGCCGCCATCGCCCGCGCCACCGAGATCGCCACCCTCATCGCCGAAAAGTCCGCACCCCTTGGGGTACGCACCGCCCTCGCCTCCGCCCACCTGGCCCACGAGCACGGCGAGAGCGCCGCGATCGAGCGGCTGCGCCCGGACATCGCACGGCTTTTCTCCACCGCCGACGGCGCAGAAGGGATCCAGTCCTTCATCGAGCGCCGCGACGCCCACTTCACCGGCCACTGACCAACCTGCCCCGCCACCCTGTCAGGAGCTTTCCTGTGACCACCGCGACGACGCCTTCCCTGTTCCACCTGCCGCCCGAGATCGCCGAGGCCCGTGAGTGGGCCCACGGCTTCGCCGAGAAGTACGTACGTCCCGTCGCCGCCGAGTACGACGAGCGTGAGGAGATGCCCTGGGCGGTCATTGAGGAAGCCGCCAAAGTCGGCCTCTATACCCCCGAGTTCGCGCTGCAGATCATCGCCGACCCCACCGGGCTGCTGCAGCCCGTGGTCGCCGAGGAGATCTTCTGGGGCGACGGCGGCATGGGCCAGGCCCTGCTGGGCACCTTCCTGCCCGTGGCGGCACTCTTCGGCGCCGCCACCAAGGAGCAGATCGACACATGGCTGCCCGCCTTCTTCGGTACCCCTGGCGACCTGGCCGTCGCGGCCCTGTGCGCCAGCGAGCCGAACGCCGGCAGTGACGCCGCCGCCATCCGCACCCACGCCCGCTACGACGAAGCCACGAAGGAGTGGGTACTCAACGGCACCAAGACCTGGGCCACCAATGGCGGCATCGCAAACATCCATGTCGTCAACGCCGTCGCCGCTCCCGACCTCGGCGCCCGCGGCCACGCCCTGTTCCTCATCCCGCCCGGCACCCGCGGTCTCAGCCAGGGCCAGAAGTTCTCCAAGCACGGCCTGCGCGCCTCCCACACCGCCGAGGTCGTCCTCGACGACGTGCGCATCCCCGCCCAACTGGTCCTCGGCGGCAGGGAAGCGCTCGACCAGCGCCTGGCCACAGCACGCGAAGGATCTCGTGTCCGCGTCCCCGCTGCCATGGCCACCTTCGAGATGACCCGGCCCGGCATCGGCGCGATGGCAGTCGGCGTGGCCCGCGCCGCCTATGAGTACGCCCTCGAATACGCGGGCATCCGCGAGCAGTTCGGCCGGCCGATCATCGACAACCAAGCCATCGCCTTCACCCTGGCCGACATGGCCATGGAGATCGACGCCGCCCGCCTCCTCGTCTGGCGCGCCAGCCACATGATGACCTGCGGCAAGCCCTTCACACGCGCCGAGGGCAGCATGGCCAAGCTCAAAGCCAGTGAAGTCGCCGTGCGTACCACCGAACGCGCCGTGCAGATCCTCGGCGGCAACGGCTACACCCGCGACTACCCCGTGGAGCGCTGGGCCCGCGACGCCAAGATCTTCACCATCTACGAAGGCACCAGCGAGATCCAGCGCCTGGCCATCAGCCGCGCCATATCCGGCCGCCGCATCCAGTAGACGCCGATTCCCGCACCTTCAACTCCCCACCGCCTCACCGGAGCACCACATGAGCACTCGGACGCCTGTCCTGGCAGGCAAAGTCGCCGTCGTCAGCGGAGGCGGCCACGGCATCGGAAAGATGATCACCCGAGGACTCGGGATCCAGATGCGGTCGCTGGCCATGCCGGTGCACCACCCCCCTTTGGCCCTAATACGCATGGACCAAGGGGGGTTCTGCTGGACCGCGGGGTTCTGCCGGACCGCGGGCCGGCAAACCGCAAGCTTCAGGCTGCCGAGTGAGCGCCGGGCCGACGGTGCTCCGCGCCGTCAGCGGCGGTGAGCTGTGCGGCGAGTGCGGTGAGACCTCGCGCCAGAGCTCTCCGTTCGCCGGCGGGCATGTTGTTGATGGCTTGATGGAGCATGGCCTCGCGCTGTTCGCGGACACGCTGGAGGTGCCTCGTTCCGGTGGGGCTGAGCCGGAGGGTGACTTCGCGTCCGCTCTGCGGGCAGGGGAGGCGTTCGAGGAAGCCGGTGGCCTGGAAGCGATCGCACATGCGACTGACGTTCGAGGGTGAGGAGGCCAGCAGGTGGCAGACGGCCCGCATCTTGATGCCTTGCTGCTGGTCGATCACATACATCAGCCGAAGCTGGGATGTGGAGGCGGGCGCGGTGGCGGCGGCGTCCTTTGAGCGCTCCCACATGACCTCGAGAAGTTCAGCGATGCTTCGGCCGCTCTGAGTGGCATCGGAGCAGCTCGTGGTGGGGGCGGCTTCGGATGCGGGCATGACTCCCCCGTGTGGGTGGGTGCTCTGCCGGTTGGTCGGCCGGGCATGGCTCAGGTGGTGCCGTCCGGTCCGGCGGGGCGGGCCGCTCGTGTTGCCCTCGTGGTCTCCGAGGATTCTGTCGTGTTCTGGTGTGCGGCCGCGGCACCGGTAGGGGTCGTTGCCGTGAAGTAGTCGAGCGTACCGGTGATGTCGAGGAGTCGGTCCAGTTGTGCGGGCCGGTCGTCCAGGTGCAGGCGTGCCGCGGCCGCGGCAGTGCGGCGGCCGATCATCAACAGTATGGACAACCCCATGGAGTCGACGGTGCCCAGTCCCGCGCAGTGCAGGTGCACGTGTCTCACCTCCGGCCGGGCACCGAGCTGGGTGGTGACTTCTTCCAGGAGGAAGTCAGCGGTGTCGTAGTCGAGATCCCCGGTGATCTCTATGCGGACCGTGTCGTCGGTGTCGATGGTGGTCAGGTGGAGTGTGGAGGGCAATGTGGTCATGCAGGCGTTCCAGCTGTGGGGTGGTCGACGGTGAGGGCTTCGATGCCGCGCTGCAGTGTGCTGGACGCCCGGGGGAAGTCCTTGAGCTCGCGGGCAAAGAGGTTCAGGGCCGGCGGCAGGGACTGCGCGGGCACCCCCCGCGCCTGGAGGATTTGGGAGGTCCAGGTGATGAACCAGGTGAAGAGGCCTTCGTCACCGACGTAGAGGGCGGTGGCGAGGAACTCCACGATGTGCGCGAGGTCTTCCGCCGTGCGCTCGCGCTGCACGTCGTCATAGACGCGCATGGCGGGAAACGCGTCCTCCAGGGCGAGGAAGACGGTCCGTACCAGGGAGTCGCTGCTGCGGGCGACCATCGTGTATTCCTGGTCGGCCAGGTGCGGCAGGTCGTCCATCTGCTGGTGGTCGACCTGCGGGCGCGGCAGCGGCCCTTCGGCGAGCCGGTCGGCGGCGGCACGCGCGTCCCGGGCCCACGCCTGGGCGCCGAGCAACCGGGCATAGCGGCCGTCGGGTCCGAACGCGGCGCCGCCGACCAGGACGGGGACACCGACGGCCTGGCATGCGGTGATCGCCGCGTGGGCTGCGGGAAGCCTGGTGGCGATCGAGCTGGACAGAGCGACCGCGTCGGCCTTCGTTGTGTGCAGGTGGGAGATGAGATGCGGTGCGGGGACCTGCGCTCCGAGGTAGTCGACCTGCCAGCCGCGCAGCTTCAGCACCTCGGCCACCAGCCGGGCGGGCAGCGCGTGCCATTCACCGTCTACGCAGGCCACCGTGATCCGGCCCCGGTAGGGCCTCTGGCGGGCGGTGGGGTGCAGGGCGAGCGCGGTGACGGCGCGTTCGTTGATGGACGTCGCGGCGTGTTCCTGCGCGACGCTGATGCGGTTGGCGGCCCATTCTTCACCGGCTCTGCCCTGCACCGTCGCGATCACGTCCAGGAGGACGGACTCGGGGGCGATGCCGTCGTCGAGGGCGCGCAGGACGATGTCGGTGGCGCTGTACTCGTCCCCGGCCGCCACGGCGTTCCACAGCCGGTCGGCCAGTTCGCGGATGCGGGCGCCTGCGGGGAGTCGGGGCGGGGTGCTCGTGCTCATGCGGTGTACCTGCCCCGGGTGTGGCCGTTCACCGCGCTCAGATGATGCGTGCGGGGTGCGGAGATGGCGACGACGGCCATGTCGTCGTGTCGGCGGTTGCCGAGCCACTGGGATGCGAGCATCTGAACGTGCTCCACGATGCCCTCCGCCGGCATGCCGGCGCATGCGGCGAGGGCGCGCTGAAGGCGTTCTTCACCGAAGAGCGCATCGCCCAGCGGGCCGCCCTTGGCCTCGGTGATTCCGTCGGTGTACAGGATGCAGGACTCCCCAGGGGCGAGTACGACGCTGGTCGTGCGGGCCCGGACGTCCGGCAGGGCCCCGACCAGGGTGCCGCGGGTGTCGGCTTCCTCGACGGTGCCGTCAACGCGGATGATCAGCGGGTTCGGATGGCCGGCGCTCGTCAGCTGCACGTGCACCTCGTTGCCCTTGCGGACGGCGGAGGCCAGGACCAACGTGACGAAGCGGGTGTGGTGGGAGTTGAGCAGCGCCGTGTTCAGCAGGGTGAGCATCCGCTGGTGATCGTCGGCCAGAGGCAGCAAGGCGTGCAGGGTGTTGCGGATCTTGCCCGTGAGAACGGCGGCCTCCAGGCCCTTGCCGCACACGTCGCCCAGCGTCACCAGTGACGGTTCACCCTCCACGTCGGCAGGGTGCACGTCGTAGAAGTCCCCGCCGATCCGTTCGTGGTCCGCCGAGGGGCGGTAGCTGCCGGCGAAGTCGACGCCGGAGATCTGGTGCAGGGCCGGGGGGAGCAGCTCCCGCATGAGTACCTCGGTGATGGCAGTCTGCTCCGCGTACAGGCGCGCCGCCGACATCGCCGCCCCGGCACGTGCGGCGAAGAGGCGGGCGAAGACTTCTTCCTCTTCGGTGAAGGCGGCGCTGCCCTCCTTGCGCAGCAGCACCAGCGCGCCGGCCGGGACGCCGTGCCCGGGCAGTGGAGTGATCACTATCGCCCCGATGGGACCGAAGCCTTCGGGAATCATCCAGGCCGGGGCGGCGGCGGGCTCAATCCACCGGGAGGGCACCGGCGGGAACCCGCGCAGGGCTTCGCCGAGACCAGGAACCTCGTCCGCGTCGACCAATTCCTGAGAGGTGGTGGGGGTGCCGCCGCGCAGGCAGGTCACCACGGGCAGGTGGTGGCCGCGGGCCGGGGCGATGGCCAGGGCCGCGTCGGCGAGGTTCTCGGCGGCCATCTGGGCGGTCACGTCCATGCAGCGCCCCAGGTTGAGGGAGGAGAGCAGAGTGCTGGACGCCGTGGCGAGGAACGCGGTCCGCTCCTGCTCCATGTGCAGGGCTTCACGGGCGAGTTGGTGGTCGGTGTCGTCCACCAGCCACCACGCCACCGTGCCGTCGTCCCGCACGCTGGGGTGTGCCTCGAAACGGCGTCCTTCGATCACACCGGACAGCGGCGTCTCTGGCTCCAGCGCGGCCGGCGAGCCGGCCGGGTGAATCGACCGCTGAGCCGCGGCGAGCCAGGCCGGGACCACGTCGGCCAAGCGTGCCCCGGGGCAGGCTGCGGGCAGGAGGGCCTGTGCGGCGTCGTTGCGCTGCGTGAGAAGACCCGCCGCGTCAGCGACCAGGACCGGGTAGGGGGCACGGCCCCAGGGGAAGTTCGGCTCCGCGTCTGCGACGGTCTGCGCTCGGGTGAAAACCAAATATCGAGGACTCGCTGGGCGAATCCCTCACCTCACCAACTCAAAAGGAATCATTTCCTTCAGGCAACGATCCCGCAGGGGGTGCCTGTCTGGCAAGCCGCCCCCTCTTCACTCCGGCTATCCGCACACATGTGAAGGTGACGTGTGCAGAACGGTTCGGGAGGACACTTCCGATGCAGGTCAGCTGCAAGAACCGTGAGGTGTCCGTGTCCCCACTCGTCGCCATCCTCACAAACATGCGGATCACGCAACGGGTGCGGACAGGTGCTTGCCGTCTCAGAATCGACCGCTGTATGTCGATCTTCACTTTGCTGTACGGCGTGACGTCGGTGGGGAATGGCGGGGTCAGCCCCGATGAGCGTCTTGGCGCCGGTTCCCGCGAGTCCGTACGCGGGGGAACCCGCGCCGATACCGAGGGCGTCGGCCCCTCACCTTGAAGCGGCGGAACGTGTCCGGTTCAGGCGCCGCCCTCGACGGGCCTGGGCGACAACGCAAACCCGGAGATCGTTGTGGCCGAAGCGGAGGGCCTCGTACCCGCTGAGCTCGAGGTCTCTTGGCTCTGGACGACTGACCGAGCCCACGGGCGGCCGGGTTCAGGCTGCCAGGCGGCGGATCGCGACGACGGCCGCGTCGTCGTTGAGGTGATCGTGGACGTGTGACAGCAGGTCGCGTCGGAGCAGGCGCAGCAGTTCGTCGGGGTCGTCCTTGGCCCACTGCGGCGCCCGTTCGGCCAAGGGATAGAACACTCCCTGCGCATCGCGTGCTTCGATGACACCATCCGTGTACAGCAGGAGCACGTCGCCGACCTCGAACGAAAACGTCTGCACGGTGTAGGCACCACTGCCGAAGACGCCGCCGAGTCCGATCGGCAGGTGACTGGCCTCGGGCATGAGTGGGATCACGTGGTTTCCCCGCAGCACCAGTGGTGGTGGGTGACCGCAGCTGATCAGGTGAACAACCGGATCATGGTCGGGGATGTCGAGCAGAATAGCGGTGGCGAAGTCCTCATCGGTGTCCTGTTCTGCCGGCGGCTGCCACTGACTGGTATCCCAGCGGAACGCGGCGTCCAGGTGGATGGCGAGACGGGGAAGGGTGGCCTGCCGGTGAGCGGCCCCGCGGAATGCGCCGAGCAGCAGGGCGGCGTTGTTGATCGCGGCCAGGCCGTTGCCGCGCACGTCACCGATCAGGATCCGGGTGCTGTGATCGGCGGTACGGGCTACGGCGTACAGATCTCCCCCCAGCTCGGCCTCCTCCACGGCGGGCAGGTACAGGCCGGCGATTCCGAGCGCACCCGCATGGGCAGGCAGAGGCTGCAGAAGCACACTCTGCGCCGCCTCGGCCACCGACCGCACCCGGTGCAACTGCTGCTCATGCCGATCCCGCACCACGCACGCAGCGACGCACACGACGGAGACAGTGAAGAGAGCGGCGATCTGGGTCTGGACGTTCGCGGTCGCCAGGGTTCCCCTGAGGACGCCGATCAGCACTTGCGCGCCGACCGCCAGCACCCCCATCAGGGCAGTCATTCGCGGGCCTGCGAGTGCCACCGCGATCGCGGGTGCAGCCACCAGCAGCGGCCCGAGGTGGATGTCCGGCGGCGCCAGTACGTCCACGACGCAGACCGTGACGATCAATGCGAGGGGAATGACGACCAGGGCAGGCGTGTGACCCGGCTGCCAGAAACGCCTGAAATCCGGCCAAGGTCGAAACGTCATGGTTCAAGCCTTCCACTACCCCTGGGAGGCGATGACGCGCCACACCGCCGACAGTCGGCTTCAGGAGCCGGTCTCCAACTCGCGGGCGGCGAGGCCGAGGAATGCCTCGTGGACGTCGTCGCGACTTTGCCTGCGGACCCATGAGCGGCGGAAGCTGGTCGGCTGGGGTTCGTACGCTCGACGACCTCGCGGAAGGTGTGGTGGTCGTAACCGCGGTCGGTGTTGTCGGGCCGTCTGCGCGGTCGTCCGGCCAATCGAACAATGGCCGGGATTTTGTCGAGCAGCTCAATGGGCTGGGTGACGTCGTTTCGGTTGCCGCTGGTCGGCGACACCGTGAGCCGGAGGGTTCCGGCGTGCGACCCGGGCGTGGGAGGAGTCGATCACCGCCCGGGACCAGTGCAGCTGGTTTTCGAACGAAGGTCGCTCAACAGGCTCGGGCCGTCGGGGTGCACGTCTGAAGCTGGGTCGGCAGGATGATGTCGGCTCCGCAGAAGCACAGCAGGCCGTTCGCGGTCGGCGCCGGAGCCCCGAGATCGACGGTGAGCAGGGCGTGGAGTTCCTTGAACACGTCCAACACGTGTGAGCCTCTCGCCACGAGGATGCGAACCTCGTCGGGATCCCATACGGCGGCGGTGGGCAACTCGTCTACCAGGGCAACGTGGATGCACACAACTGTCTCCCCAGGGATGCACAACAGAATGAAGTGAAGTGATCCGCTCCGGGAGGTCAGCGGCTGACTGATGGTACCCGTACTCAGTGGTCCTGGTGGGGCTTTCGGGGTTTCCATGACAGCCAACAAAGGGTGTGCATATGCCTACCGCTGACGTGTTCTCACCGTCAGGGCTGTCACGTGATGCGGCTGACCTGCAACATGGCCTCGGCGTCCTTGATCAGGGCGCGCTGGCGGGCTTCCGGCAATTGCCGGTACAGCATGAGCAAACGGGCCTCGCGTTCGTCCGCGCTGGGGCCGGGTACGGGGCGTCCGGCTGCTGCGAAGAACTCCCGGGGCGTCGTGTGCACACCCCAGCTTCGGAACACCTCGACCATGGACCGCAGCTTCTCGGGGTCGATGCGGGACGTGCCGCGGGTGCGATTCATCCAGGCGTTGAGGGTGGGGTAGGGGATCCCCGCCTCCAGGGCGAGGTCTTTCTGTGTTCTGTCAGGGACTGCCGACAACAGGCGTTCGAGGAGCCTCGCCAGGTCTTCGTCCTGGTGAGCTGGCTCATGTGGAGGCGTCGGCTGGTGCGTCACGCACATGAGGATCCGGCATGAAATCTACATGCGCAAGTAGATCGCAGACCGGCATCCGGAGTACGTGAATCGAGGGCCGCTCGAGAGCCCAACTGCGAGGTGGAGGCGTCGGCTTGACAGAATCTACATCTACGCGAAGACTGCAGATGTCTTCGGGAGGCGGGCGTGCGCCCGAGATATGACGAAGGCGTTCCCGTGCGAGAACCCGCAGCCCCTGACCACAGCTTCGAAATCTACATCTACATGAAGAGTGAAGATGGGGCCTGATCGTGAGGCCCTTCACGGCTTCCCGTACCGTCCTAGGAGCAGTCGACCATGTCCCAAACGACCCAACTCGGCAGCGCGCAGACCGTCGCAGAACCCGCGTCGCTTACGCGGGCCCGCTCCGGTGATCCCGAGGCGTTCGCCGTGCTCTACCGCCGCCACCATCTGCTCGTCTACCGCTACCTGTTGCACAGGAGCCATGACCGACATCTCGCCGAGGACCTGACGCAGGAGGTGTTCCTGCGTGCCTGGCGCGGCATCGGCAGCTTCGTCTGGCAAGGCACCGACCTCAGCGCCTGGCTGATGACCATCGCCCGCAACCTCTACCTCGACGAGATGACCCGCAGCCGGACCCGCAGAGAGACGGCGGTTGCCGAGCCCGAACGGACAGCAGCTCACGGCACCGCGTACGACACACCCGCGCTGCGCGCGCTGGACGCCGTCGAAGCGCGCGAGACGCTACGGCGCGCACTGCGCACCCTCAACCCGCAGCAGCGCCACTGCATCGACTTGCGGTACTTCGGCGAATTAACCCCGGAAGAGACGGCTCGCACGATGGGCCGAACCACGGGAGCCGTCAAGGGCCTGACACACCGGGCGCTGCGCCAATTGCGCGGCACGGTCAGGCAGGTGCCGGCATGAACGACCGTACGTGCCGACCGCCGCTCCGCATCCCCACCGACAGCCGACGGCACCCCACTGGGCAGACTGTCGCCTCGGCCCAGCCACCCACAGTCCCCTCGCCCCCGATCCTCCTGCACCGCACCGTCGGGGGATCCTGGATCCGCACACCACGAGCGCTGACCGTCCTTGAGTGCCAGGCCCTCGCTTGGGACGCCCGCTGCGCCCGCAGCCGGGAAGTCGCTGCGGCCATCACACAGGACCTCGGGGACCATCCAGCCGTGCTCGCCATCGGTGCCGACGGCGACCGGGTCCGGGTCCGACTGGGCATCGAGGGGATGTCGCAATGGGACGGGTGGCGGAACTACTTCGGCATCACACTCAGCGGTGAGCAGGCCCGCCCACACCTGCTCGCGGGCCAGGGGCTCCGGGACGGCGTACGCGTGGCAGTGCTTGCCGAGGCACCCCTTGTGCCCACCACGGGACCGCCACCGTCGCCGGCGCCATCGGCCAGGCGGGCGTTCCGCCTCGACGGCGTGCTCTATGACCTTGAACGGCCCCACCGCGATGCGCACGGCGACGTCTGGTACTACCAGGGGCTGCGAACGGCTGACGGTATGCCGATGATGACCCTTGACGGCCGCCTCGAACGCTGCTCCCTGGCCAACATCGTCGCCTACGTCGGACCGCTCAGACCCGTCGCCGACCCGGCACCGCGCACACTGCGGCCATGAGTACCGCCACATCCGACGAGTCGTGGGAGTCGTACGCCGTGTGCCGCCACCACGACCCAGATCTGTGGTTCTCGCGGCGCACCTCGGCCACAGCCATCGCCATCTGCCGCACCTGTCCCGTCCTGCCGGCCTGCCGAACAGCCATGCAGCGCCGCGAGGACGGTCTGCCCCGAAATCATCGTCAGGGCATAGTCGCCGGCCTCACCCCCAGCCAGCGCCACCGCCTTGAACGGACTGCGCGCAGACATCCTGTGCCGGTCCTGCCCCCCGACCCGGTACCGCGCACCCGTAAGACACGCGTGCCGGCCCCCTGCGGGACGCGTGCCGCCTACCAACGGCATCTGCGTCGGCGAGAGCCTGTGGACGAAGCTTGCCGCGCCGCGAACGCCCGCAGTGCCGGCCACTACCGCCGGACCGGATCCACTCGTAGATGAGCAAGCCGGATCCGGGCCGCCACCTGCCCGGCCCGGATCCGGCATCCCCGCCCTGTCACCCATTGCGTCACCCATGACCCGGAGCGCTCACGTGTCCCCGCCCCCTTTTGACGTCGGCTCACCTCCAGCCCCCGTCTCGCCCACCGCCCCGAGGCACCGGCGCGTGCCCCGCTTCTTGCGCTACGTCCTCGCACGTGACGAGGATCGTCAGCGCCTCGAAACGGACCTGCGCAACTGTGCGGAGGCGACCGCCCGCTGGCAGCGGCACGCCGACTCCTACGCACACGAACTCCGCCGCACCACCCGAGAACGTGCCCAACTGCTTGCCTGGCTCGCCGCCCTCCATCCTGCGAGTGCCGTCGTCACAGTGTTCGACGACCCGGACGGCTCGATGGACTCTTACTGTCTGCGACTGGTAGCCGGGGGACGGGTGCTGTCCTGGCCCATCGCCCGCGACGATCTGCCGCTGTTCGATCATGTTCCCTGCGCCGTGACGGCCTCGCCGTACGAGACGCACGTGGAGGAGCCAGCCGAACGGGCGGCACATCTCAGGCAACACGCGCGGCTGTTGGCCCGGGACGGAGCCGAGCACCATCCCAACGGCGCGGCCGCTTCGTGGAAGGGCTGCGCCGAGTCCTGACGAGGCGGCACGGCCGCCCGGACTCCGGTCGGCAAGCTCGGGAGGCAATCCGGCCGGATGCGCAGCGCCCCTCGCCGACACAGGCGGGGGCGCTGTCCGCCTCAAGAGGCGACGGTGCGCCGCGGCACGAGACATGCAGATGCTGGGGACAACTCCCCTCCTGCCCCTGTCGCGATGCTGCCCACCATGGACGATGCGCGACACAGGGTCGGCGTAGCGGCCCTTGTGACACCGGTGACAGGGACAATGAAGGCTACCGGCAGCGACTCCCGGGGCCGCGCCTATGACGCCATGGACCGCGCGATCCGCGCCTGGGTGGTCGCCACCCTCTTCGAGGTTTGTGCCGCCGAGCCGCGCTTGCAGCACCCCGTGGACGTTCGCGCTGAAGAGCGGCGCTCCGATCGTCTCGCCACCCCTGCGTCACGCCCTGCTCGCCCTGTCTCCTGCTGAGGGGGCGAGCAGAGCGTTGTGAAGGGTGTGCTCTTGCCGTGGCGTCAGTCTTCTTTCCCGTTGGCGGAGGTCGCAGCCGCGGCCGCGGCGGAGCGGGATCCCACCAGGAGCAGGCACAGGACGGCGACGCCGGCGATGATGCCGGCCAGGACCAGGAGCGGGTCCAGTGGGCGCGTCGCGCCGGCTGGCTGCGCCGCCGGTGTCGCTTCCGGCTGTGCGGCGGCGGCCGGGACGGTGGAGGCGGTGGGGCTGTCCCTCGCAGCGGGCGCGGCGGCCTTGGCACTGTGGTGTGCAGGTGCGCCGGATGCCGGGCTCCGGGTGTGTGCGGGATTCGGCCCAGGCGCCATCGGCATGGTGTGGTGGGAGGTCGGGCTCGAAGCCGGAGCACGGGTGGCAGCGGCCCTGACGACGATCTGCGCGGTCATGCCGGGGTGGACGGTACAGACGTAGCCGTAGGTTCCGGCGGTGGTGAAGGCGTAGCTCCAGGTGCCGCCCTTGTTCAACATCGGTGAGTGGAACGAGGCGGGGCCCGAGGAGGTCTTCACGTCGTGCGGTGCGGTGTCCTGGTTGACCCAGGTGACGGTGTCGCCGGCCGTGATCGTGAGCGAGCGGGGGCCGAACGCGTAGCCGGACATGACGATCTGGTGGCCGGCGGCCTGCGCTGCGGGCGCCTGCAGGAAGGTGAGAGCGGCCGTCAGGAGCAGCGCGGCGAGCAGGGCGCCCGGGATGCGGAGGGTCAGGCGGGGCGGCATGTGAACTCCGCGGCGATGAGCAGACGCAAGCGGTCTGCGGGGCGGATGCGGGACAGGGCGAAGCCGGTGGTGCGGCGCAGCGGGTGGTAGGGGACGCGGATGGTGCCGAGGACGAGGAGGCTGGTGTCGGTGCGTTCGACGACGCGCAGGGCCAGCGTCGCGGGAAAGCCGGGGACGGTGGTGTCGCCGGTGGCGAGTTCGCCCGGGAGGCGCAGCCGCGTGTCGTCGGCGTCGGGTTCGATCGCCGTGCCGGCGAAGGTCAGCTCCTCGCCCTCGAGTGCGGTGCCGGTCAGTTTCAGGCTCAGGGTGCAGTCGTCGGGGGACGGCGCGACGGTGAGGGTCGCTCGGTCCGCGGTGACGCGGCGGCGCAACGTCGGCAGGGGACCGAGGAGGGTGGTCAGTTCGACGATGCAGCGGTCGCCGGCGGCGCCGTAGGTACCAGGGTGAGGCAGCCAGGACGGGCCGGGGACGGGAGGAGGCAGGGTGTGGGTGGGGAGGGTCTGTGTGTTCACGGCGGGCACCTCGGTGTGCGAGGGAGGCGGGGGAGGGGACAATGGCCTGTGGCGGGCCGGCCGACTGCGACTCGGCCGGCCCGCCACCTTTCTTCAGGGCCCGCTTCAGCAGGAGTTGGTGAGGTAGTCCTCGGTGGGGGTGAGCATGTGCTCGGCCCAGACGGTGTGCATCTTCACGTAGGCGTCCGGGTTGAGGAGGTCTGAGACCTGCTGGCCCAGGGATTCCTGCAGGTGCGCGGAGTTGATGTGCTGCAGGAGCACGGTGAGGGTGTCGTCGCCGACGGAGCCGGCGCCGTTGACGGCCGGGGCGATGATCGACTCCACCCAGACGGTGTGCATCTTGAGGTAGCTGTCGAGCTTGAGCGCGTCCTGGACCTGCTGGCCGGGGGACTCTTCCAGGTGGGCCTTGTCGATGTGCTGGAGGATCGGCAGCAGGACCTGCTGGATGCTGACGCACTGCTCGGAGCCGCCGTCACCGCTTCCGCCGCTCGTACCGCCCGAGCCGCTGCTCCCGCCGGTCGAGCCCCCGCTGGAGCCGCCGGAGCTCGATCCGCCCGTGCTGCCGCCGGTCGAACCGCCCGTGGATCCTCCGCTCGTTCCACCGGTCGAACCGCCCGTGGATCCTCCGGTCGAACCCCCTGTGCTGCCCCCGGTGGAGCCGCCGCTGTCGGCGACCACGGTGAGGGAGGCCGTCATGTCCGGGTGGACGGCACAGTAGTACTTGTAGGTGCCCGCCTTGGTGAAGGTGTACGACCAGCTGTCGCCCTTGTTCAGCGTGCCGGAGTCGAACTTGGCCGGGCCGCTGGTGGTGGTGACCGTGTGCGGCGCGCTGTCCTCGTTGATCCACTTCACGGTCTGGCCGACCTTGACGGTCAGCTTCGGCTGGGCGAACTTGTAGTTCGTGATCTTGATGGTGTAGTCGGCCGCCTTGGCCTGGGCCGCCGCCGGCTGTGCCATCGAGTGGGCTTCCGCGGCCGGCTGCGCGGTGGCGGGAGCCGGGGCTCCACTGGCCTTCTGCAGGAGCGCGAGGCAGCCCGCGGAAGCCAGGGCCGCGCCCAGGCCGACCGTCAGCAGTACCCGGTTGCCGCGCCGGGCACGGGATCCGTGCCCTCGCTGCCGCCGAGCGCCGTCGGCGGCGGAGTCGTCAGTGCTCATAGGGATGGTTCTCCTTCAAGAGGAACGGGTGGTACGGGTGGTGCACCGGTCAGCGGCCGGGGGCGGACGTGACCAGCAGACTCGTCGCGGCAAGGACGACGAGGACAAGCCCCGTCTCCGCCGCGACCGAGTGGACGAAGGGCCGGACGGTGGCGCGATCGCCGCGCAACAGGACGGCGATGTCGAGCCGGGTGCGCACCCAGCTCCGGCTGCGCTGGGCGCCCAGCAACACGGCGCCCAGCACGGCGAGTTTGATCAGCAGGAGCCGCCCGTAGCCGGTGTCGAAGAGCGCGCTGAACGAGCCGACGACCTGCCAGGCGAGCACCGCTCCGGCCACCGCGATCGCCGCGACGCAGACGCCGGCCAGCGTGGAGTAGCCATGCACGGCGGCCGACAGTTCCGCCGGTCGACGCCGGGGCAGCACGCCGAACAGCAGGAAGGCGAGACCGCCCAGCCACAGGCAGACGCCGAGCAGATGGACGAGATCGGCCACAGCACCCCATCCCGGGTGACCGCCTTCGGAGTTGTGGCCCGCCATGCCCGTCGTACGCAGCAGACCCAGGCTGACGACGGCCGCGCCGACCCGCCAGCCCGGCGACCGGGCCGCCCGCTCACCGCCCTGCATCAGCGCGGCCAGCACCACGGCCGCCAGCACCCACATCAGCCCCCGGCACGCGAGTACGACGCCGACCTCGCTGTTCAGCAGGTTCGTGTACGTGGACACCTTCAGCGCGTCGCCGAGACCGCCCAACGCGCCGTACGCGCCCTGCAGTCCGGCACCCGCCAGAGTGGCGACGAGCCCGGCCGCCCAGGAGACCGCCAGGATCCGTCGCGTCCTGCGGTCCTGGGAGCCCTGCGGCCACAACATCGCCAGAAACCCGAGGCCGCCGACGAACAGGGCCAACGCCAGATAGTCCACCCAGCGGACGGCGACCCACGCCTTGCGCACGGCATCGGAAGGCGCGGGGGCCGCTGCCGCGTCGCTCCTGGCCGCCGACGCTGAGGCACCTGCACCGATGACGAAGGACACACTGCCGGAGGTCGGATGCCCGTCCTCTTCATCGACGACATGCCAGTCCAAAGTCACCCGGCCGGCCTCGACGGTGGCCTTGGGGAGGGTCACGACGACGGACGCCGCGCGCCGCTGCCCGGTGGCCGGCCTCGCGACGGTCAAGGGCCTGCCACCCGCCGCCACGTGCACGTCGGCCAGGTCCAGGGCCTCGCTGAAGGTGAGCGTCACCGTGCCCGGGGCGTGGGACAGATGGGTGCCGTCCTTGGGGGACGACGACTCCAGTTCGGTGTGGGCGGAGGCGACGGGAACGCCGACCAGCAGGACCAACAGAGCCAGAACGGCTGTCACCACAGCGCGAGCTCTCATCGCGTCAGCTCCCCAACCACGGCCGGGTCGGACGCCACACCGACGCAGACCCCCGTCGAATCGGCCGAGGCGGCCGCCGAGTCAGCGGACACCGACGGGGACGCGGAAGGGGCGGGCGACGGGGAACTTCCGCCTGTGAGACCACTGAGGCCGTCCAGAAGTCCGGTCACGGGAGTGATCACCCCATTGAGAAGCGGCTGCACCAGATGCACTTCGCCGTCCTCGCAGGACTGCGACGGAGCAGGGGAAGGGGATGAGGAGGCAGGCGACGAGGGGGAGGAAGAGGGCGACGCGTTGCCGGAGGGGCCCGGAAGAGGGCCCGCACCGCCGTGCCCGGCATGGCCACCGCCGTCCTGGGTGCCGCTGCCCGTAGGCACCGCACCGGAGGGCAGCGGCCAGGAACCGTCCCAGGTCCCGCCCTCCGAACCGCCGGTATCGGTGCCGGTATCGGCAGGACCGGAGCTGCTGCGCTCCGACGGTGGCGTGGGGGCCTTGGCGGCCGGAGGAGCGGCCATGTTCACGCTCTGGTCGCCGGTGCCGCCGATACCCGACGCGTATCCGAGGACGACGATCACCGCCGCGACGAGCGCACCGGCGACGATCTCGTCGCGATGGTCTCCGGGCCAGGACATTCTGGCGAAGGGCATGACTCCTCCTGACGGCGGCACGTGCTGGCAATGCCGAAGAACGGGATGGCAATGCCCAGGAGTGGACCGACACAACGAGTCCCTGTGAATACGCGTCAGTTAATGCGCCGTTTCATTGCCTCACTTCCGCGCCATGGCGCACTGTGAGAACGGGCCTCACCGGCCGAAGGCGCGATTATCGGTCATGGAGTAATCATGGAGTAATGGTGAATGCGAACAGAGCAGTCATTATTCCTTCACCGAATTCACTTGCCTGCATATGCGGCCGTGCGTCCATGGAGGTGCGGCGGATTCAGCAATCGACCCTGGCTCGCTGGCTTCACAGGCGGAAAGCATGGACGGTCCGGCCTGGCCTTGCGCTCGCCGTCAGGAAGCCAGTTCGACCACGAGAACGAAGATGATGTGAGTGAGCAGCCGGCCGACGAGCACAGCGAAGCCCGGGCATCTGACGCTCGTGGGAGGACGGGGCGGCGAGTTGGCACGCAGCCCCGACCCGCGTTCGGCAGCTAAGAATCCCGATGATTGGCGTTTCGGGTGACGTCGACGCTGACTGCCACCACGAGTTCGGGTTTCACGAGCGGATGGCGGACCAGGGCCACGCCTCGCGGTGGTACGGTGACGGGTCCGGTGTCAATCTGCCTCGCGGCGCGGAGGCGATCTATGCGGGCAGCAGCTCGGCGGGCGTGATGCGGACAGCGAAGTCGGCGCGATGCCTGGGGAGCCCACGCGCCACTTTCCGTGCATAGGCAGCGTCGAACGGCGGCCACGACGGCGGCAGGGCCGCGCGGTTGGCGTGCGGATATGGCACTGTGGAAGGGCTCCTGGCCCGCCGCTTTCCCCCGTAGCGGCGGGCCAGGGTCACTGTCCCGCAGTTCTCGCTCCGCCCAGGCCCGATGACGGCCCCGCGGTGGGCTATCACGCCCGAGTTAGGCCACCCGCAGCCCGGACACCCTGATTTGCGAGGACGAGCAATGAGGGTGGCGATCGTCGACGCCCTTTCTCGCCGTCACGAGTGTCGAGGCGCCGGGCTGTGCCGATACGGCCACCGGATCTTCCTCTGCGTGGGGAGGATCGGGGAATGGCCTGTTCGGCGGGAGCGACAGTCAAACCCGGAGCGATTCGCCCTCCTGTCAAAGAGTGACCACTACGCCAGGCGACGTCACCGGGGGCGGCGCCTGTGGCAGCGACAACGGCAGTCTCTTCGGCGGGCCCACGGGCTGACGCCTGCTGACGGAAGGGGTGAGACGGGATGCATCCGTCGGACATGTGACGGGTTACTGAGTTCCTGCCCTTGTCTCGCGCTGCATGATCCTCACCCGCAGCCGACCGTCGGGGTTCGACGGCCGCGGGTACGCCGCGCGCCGAAGCGCTCTCCCCGCGACGGCACTTCGGATGAGGGCGTCGAGACCGCTGCCGGGGCGGGGTGGAGGAGGGCGATGGTGCGCCGGAGGCGTCGACGAGGTGGACGATGGGCAGACCGGGGCCGGTGCCGTCGTAGTCGCGACGCACGACGTCAGGAGAAGAGCCACGTCGTGAGGCGGCTGCACCACCCGCCGGTCGGGGACTTCTCGCTGCGCTTCGAGACGTACCGGGTGGCGGGCGACACCGACCAGGCTCTGATCACGTACCACGCCGAGCTGGAGTCGGCCTCGGCTCAGTCCCTGCGCCTGCTGGCCAGCTGAGGCACGGATGCGACTCGGGCGGTGCCCGCGGTCCGAGGCGCTGCCGGCTGTCCGAATGGCGCCCCGGCCGAGGCGCGGGTGGCGGGTGTCCGGGGCGGCGCACGCGAACGGCCCGCGGGAAGCGGTGCTTCCCGCGGGCCGTCCGTCATCGGCCTACCGGTGTGTCACTTGCCGAGGTAGGCGTTGTAGATGGTGATCGCCGACGTGTTGCCCTTCTTGTCGGTGATCTTGGCGCGGAACGAGATGCCCTTGTTCTTCGCCGGGTTCTGCACGGTGATCTTGCCGCCCCGGACGGTGACCTTCTTGAAGGTCTTGCCGTCGTAGGAGACGTACACCGAGAGGGACTTCAGGTTGCCGCCCGCGGCCGCGCCCTCGACGGACACCGGGAAGGTGACCTTCTTGCCGGCGTCGACCCGGCTGTCCAGGCCGGTCGTAGCGCCGAAGTGCAGGGCGGAGACGGGGAGCTTGGCGGAGCCGCCCGACGGCTTCTTGGAGCGGAACGTCCATGTGGCGTCGATCCGCGAGGACACCGCGGCGACGTTCGACGCGCGCTTGACCGAGGTGGTCAGCTTGTACGCGGCGTCGGCGGACGGGACCTTGAAGGGCTCGTCGCCGAAGAGCGGGTCGTGGTTGGAGCCGACCTTGCTGCCGTTGCGGTACAGGGTGGTGTTCACCGAGGTGAAGAGCGAGGAGCCGGCGTGCTTGGCTCCGTCGGCGAACAGCGGCAGCAGGCCGTAGATCTGGTTGCCGTCGCGGTAGACACCGAAGTCGGCGTTCAGGTGCGGGCCGAAGACCGCGGTGTTGAACGTCTTCGTGTACGACTTGCCGGCCGTGAAGGACTGGGCCCCCAGGGCGTAGCCGGCCTCGCCGATCGGGAAGCCGTCCTGGTCGAGGCCGCCGTCCTGCTCGAACTCCAGCTCCCACTTCACGCCGCCCTTGGCGGCCAGGTGCAGGGTGCGGGTCCCGGGCAGCTTCTGCGGGATGGAGACGGCGGAGCCACCGGAAGCACCGGGCAGCCAGCCGAAGGCGGCGATGGAGCCCTTCTTGCCGCTCACGGAGGCGCCGAGCCGCGCCTTCACCGTGGCCAGGTCACTCGCCTTGTAGTGCTTGGTGTAGCCGGTGGCGAGCTGCCTGACCGCGCCGCCGGAGGTGACGTCGTACTGCTCGGTGGCACCCTTGGTCCAGTGGCCGTCCCACTGTTGGGTCAGCGTGCCCGCCGGCAGCTGCGGGCCCAGGTGGGCGGTGTGGAAGTTCTTGTACGTGTCGAGGAACCAGCCGAAGCCGTACTCGCCATCGCCGACCGTCACGTCCCACTCGGGCGAGGCGAACACGGACTTGGCACCCGAGGCCGGGACGGTGATGTCCACCGGCTTGGCCTTGCGCGCGTCGATCGTGATCGTCTGCTTCTTGGCGACCGTCAGTTTCGGCTGGGCGATCGAGTCGATGCCCTTGCTCGCGTCCTGCGGGTCGCCGAAGACGGCGGTGTTGAGGATGTACGTGCCCTTCGGCGCGCGCACCTTCACCGTGCCCGACTTGTCGTACGGGTTCAGCCGCTGGCCGTTGGCCAGACCGGCCACACCGGCCAGGTCGGCGCTGTAGTACGGTGCCGGCTTGCCGTCACGGCCGATGAACTTCAGCGTGACGTCGTAGGACTCCACCTCGCGCTGCACCGCGGCGGCCGTGCGGACGGTCTGCCCGTCGCCGGTCGCGGTCACGTACGACGAGTAGGCGCCGTCGATCGTGCCGCCCAGCTTGGTGTCGACCGTGAAGCCGACCGCGGCCGTGCCGTGCGCCGGGACGGTCACCGAGGTCGCGGCCAGCTTGAAGAAGCCGGCCGGGGCCGCGTGGCCCTTGGGGTCGGTGGCGGTGCTGGTGAGCTTGAGCGTGACGTCCTTGTCGCCGAGGTTGCGGTACGTCAGCTGCTTGGTGACCGGCTTGTCGTCGGTGTGCGGCCACTGCTGCACCCCGAAGCTGACCGAGACCGGGTCGGCGATCACGGACTGCTTGATGGCCTTGTCGACCGCGATACGGCCCGAGCCCTGCTCGAACGGCGTGTAGTTGCCGCCCTTGGCGGAGCCCGTGAGTGCGCCCTTCAGCTCGGCGTAGCCCCAGTCGGGGTGCTCCTGCTTGAGGATCGCGGCGGCGCCCGCGACGTGCGGGGTCGCCATCGACGTGCCGGAGATGGTCAGGTAGCCCTCGGGCTTCTCGCCGACCTCCTTGTCGATGACGCTGCCCTTGGCGGCTGCGGCGGTGATGTCCACGCCGGGCGCGGTGACGTCCGGCTTGATGGCGCCGTCGCCGACCCTCGGGCCGGTGGAGGAGAAGTCCGCCAGCTTGTCCTTCTTGTCGACGGCGCCGACGGTGAGCGCGGCGTCCGCGCTGCCCGGCGAACCGATCGACTGGGGGCCCGCGTTGCCCGCGGCGATGGCGAACAGGACGCCCTTGTCGGCGGAGAGCTTGTTGACCTCGGCCTCGAGCGGGTCGATCTCGGGTGTGTCGTAGCCGCCGAGGCTGAGGTTGATGACGGATGCGCCCTGCGCGGCCGCCCACTCCATGCCGGCGAGGATGCCGGAGTCGTCACCGGAGCCGGTGTCGTCCAGGACCTTGCCGTTGAGGATCTGGGCGTCGGGGGCGACACCCTTGTACTTGCCGCCCGACTTGGCGCCGGTGCCCGCCACGATGGAGGCCACGTGCGTGCCGTGCCCGAAGTGGTCGGTGGCGTCGGCGGCCGCCGTGAAGTTCTTGGACGCGACCACCTGGCTCTTGAGGTCCGGGTGGGTGGTGTCCACGCCGGTGTCCAGGACGGCGACCTTGACGCCCTTGCCGGTGTAGCCGGCGGCCCACGCGACGGGGGCGCCGATCTGCGGCACGGACTTGTCGAGGGCGGCCTTGCGGACGCCGTCGAGCCAGACGTGGGCGATGCCGGAGGCGGCCGCGTCCCCGTCGGTGACGGCGTGCCACAGCTCGGCGGTGTCCTTTACCGGGGTCTGCACGGCGTCCGCGTTCAGCGCCTTCAGGCTGCGGCGCAGGGTGCCGGCGTCCCGGACGTCGGTCTTGGCGGCCGCGGCGGCGCCGCTGTAGCCGACGATGACCTTCAGGCCGTTCTTCTGGGCCTTGCGGGTGGCGGCCCTGTTCAGCTCGGTGATGTCGAACAGGCGCTGGTCCAGCTTGCCAGACGCGACCAGGCGGGCCGCGTCGGCCGGGACGACCAGCGTGTGGCCGTGGGCCTTGCGTACCTGGATGGGTATGTTCTCCCGGCCCTTGGCCCGCCGCAGGCCGACGACGCGGCCCTTGGCGTCGAGGTCGACCCGGTCCCCTGTGATCAGGGTGACGTGGTGCTTGGCGGTGAGTAAGGAGCCGGCGGCTTGGACTTGCTGCGCGGGCTTCGCCGACGCGGGGCTGGTCATACCCGCTGCGAGGGCGACGGCTGCGGCGGTGGCCACCGTGGCCGCAACCGCTGTTTTCACTTGTCTGCGCAAGATCTCCCCCTGGAGATGAGGTATCGGGCGAATTCCCCGTTCGCCCGACCGAGGGATATCTCGTACACCTGTACGCCACCCCCCGGACGACGGAGTATGCCGGGGGTGATGAGACGGCTCAAGACTTGAGAGGACGGTGTGAAAGCGCTGCCTGCAACTGTTACGCGGCGGGGGAGACACCGTTACCGAATCGGGAAGTCCCGCTCGTCCGAACGGTGTTATGCGACGTCAGGCCCGCGTTCGCGCGCACGGTGATCTTCCCGACAAGGCCTACGACCGCCCCGACATACATAGTTGGCCTCGATGGAACGGATCGGATTGCGCATCGCGCGCAAAGGCATCGAGTCGAGTGAACGACCAGGGCGACGCTGCTGGTTGATTGAGCGGACCATGTGCTGGCTGTCCGGCTACCGAAGACCCAGCCCTCGATACGAGCGCAATCCCCGCGACTACCTGGCTTTCTCGTACTTGCCGCCTCCCTGCGCTGCTACAAGCGACTCGTCCGACTCACCACGTAGGACACGGTCTTGGTCGCGGACCAGACCGATCGTCTTTCCCTTCGCGATGGATGCCGCGGACCGCTGTGTCTGATGCCTGCATGGCAGGCGGGGTGTACGGCTTCAGTGGCGTTGTCGCCTGCGGCTGTCCGGCATCACGGACCGAGTGTTGTCAGTAGGGCCTGTCAGGATGCGGCCATGGAGTCTTCTAAGATCGTTGAAGGGTTGTGGGAGCGCATGCAGGCCCGGGACTGGGAAGGGCTGGGTGAGTTGCTGGCCGACGGCCTGGTGGTGGAGTGGCCCGTGAGTGGAGAGCGGATCGTGGGTCGCGACAACTTCGTGAGGATCAAGGCGGAGTACCCGGAGGGGTGGTCGATCCGGGTGCTGCGGATCGTGGCGGATGGCGAGGCAGTGGTCTCTGAGGTGGAGGTCCCGCACGATGTCATGGGGGTCCACCGCGTGGCGTCGTTCTGGACCGTTCGGGACGGAAAGATCGTTGGTGGGCGGGAGTACTGGACCGAGTTGGGTACGGACCCGTCGCCCGAATGGCGGGCTGGGTACGTGGAGCGGATGTAGACCGCTCGCGTTGGCCGTCCGTGCGCCTGTCGTAAGCCGGCACCGGTCCTACCATCCACTACACCCTGCCCACCGCCGGCCCTGGTCTGTGCGAAGACGCCGTCCAAGTTACCGGCGATGACCTGCCCCTCCCGCCCTCGCCACCTACTGGGAAGACCTGGTCACCTCCTGAACAGAGCTCCCGCAGGGGCACGTCAGGCCCGCCCACTATCCTGCTTCCGTCACGGGGTGAGGTGACCAGGGGGAGGCGTGGGTGCAGTCGTTGGAGAGCACGGATTCGGCCACGATCGGCGGCTATCCGTTGCTGGCGCGGCTCGGTGCGGGCGGTATGGGGCAGGTCTATTTGTCGCGCACGCCGACCGGCCGTCCCCTGGCGCTGAAGACGGTCCGGCCCGACCTCACCGCCGCTCCGGACTTCGAGCGGCGCTTCGCCCGGGAGATCCGTACCAGCGACCGTGTCCGGTCCCCGTGGACCGTCTCGGTGGTGGATTTCAGCCCGCCCGGACATCGCCCGCTGTGGCTGGCCACCGAGTACGTCGCCGCGCCTGCTCTCTCCGACTGGGTCGCCGGGCACGGGCCGTTGCCGCCCGCCGCCCTGCGTGCTCTGGCCGCCGAACTCGCCGCGGCGCTGACCGCCGTGCACGCCTGCGGACTCACCCACCGAGACGTAAAACCGTCCAACGTCCTGCTCGGCCGCGACCGGCCCATGCTCATCGACTTCGGCATCGCCCGGGCCGCCGACGACTCCCGCCATACCAGCACCGGCGGTGTCATCGGCTCGCCCGGCTATCTCGCTCCCGAACAGGCCGCTGGGGGAGCCGTCACCGAGGCGGGCGACATCTTCTCCCTGGGCGCGGTCCTGGTGTTCGCCGCGACCGGCACCGGTCCCTTCGAGTATCCCGGTGAGCAGCCCTCGGCCGCGTCCCTGCTCTACCGCATCGTCCATGAGCCGCCTCGCCTGGACGGCGTACCGGCCGAACTGGCCCCGCTGATCCGCGCCTGCCTGGCGAAGCGGCCCGAGGACCGGCCGCACAGCGCCGAGTTGGCGGCCCGGCTACGCCGAGGGCGGGCCGCGGACGACCCGCGGACGGCCGCTCGTGAGGGCGGGCACGCTTCGGTGGCCGACGCGTGGAAGGGCGCGCTCCCGCCCGGACTCGGCGCCGACCTCGCGGCCCGCGAGGAGGAGGTCGCACACCTGTGTGCGGTACCGCCGCACGGTCAGGTGCAGGCGCCTTCGGACGCGGTGACGTCCGCCGGCGGGAGACCGCCCGTGCCGACGACCCCCGGGGCGGGGTCCCTGACCCCATCCCTCGGCCACCAGACGCCCGCCACGCCGTACGCGCCGCCCCCCGACACCCCGGAACCGTACGGCCAGTCGTCCCCGGGCACCCCCACGTCGTACGGCCCGTTCACCCCTGACACCGCCCAGCCCCGCTTCGCCCCCGGCACCGCCGGGCCAGGCGGGTTCGGGCCGCACGGCGCCCCCGCCCCCCACAGGGACGGGGGCGCACGCCGCCGCGTCCGCTGGACCGTCGCCGGCTCCGTCCTCGCGGTGGCCGCCCTAGTGACCGGCGTCCTGCTATGGAACCCGTTCGACAAGGAGACGGCCGGTGAAGGCTCCACGGCCTCCCCGCCCCCCTCGTCCTCCGCGCCCGCCCTCTCCGCCGCATGGGCGGGCGTCTGGACCGGCACGGGGCCGGGCAACCCTGACGCGGACGGCCAACAGCACCCGCGCACCGAGTCGTTCACCGTGACCCTCACTCTGCACACCGCCGAGGTGGGCGAACTGGCCGGCAAACAGGTCAGCAACATCAAGGAGGCCGGCACCGGCCGCGAGGTCGGCTGCACAGAAGCCCTGGAACTACGGTCGGTACGCGGCACGACGGCCACGTTCGTCGCGGCCACCAGCCACCCGACCAACCGCTCGGACACCTCGCTGCAATGCGAGAGCGGCCACCTGTACGTGGTCCAGCTGACCGCTGCCGACACCATCAGCCTTGGTGACGAGGGCAGCCAGTCCGCCGGTGCGCCCACGGCCCTGCACCACAGCCGCGGCACGTCCTGAGCAGCGCCCGCCGGGGCTGCGTCCGCAGCAGCGGCGATAACGCCGGCAGCTTCCACACCGTGACCTACGCCCGCAGCTGGGCCATTCGAGCTCGGCCGCTGACTGCTGAACCTAGGGTTGCACCAGCGAGGACGAGTCCGCGCTGCAGCGTGTCGTGGCCGAACTGGCCAGCGAGCGGCAGGGCCGGTCACTGGTCATCACCAGCAACCGGGCGCTCAGCGACTGGTATCCCCTCTTCCTCAACCCCGTCCTCGCCGAGTCCCTCCTAGACCGGCTGATCAACACCAGCCACCAGGTCATCATGAGTGGCCCCAGCTACCGCCCCAAGAGCCGCACTGACAAGAACGGCAAGGCCCCAACCAAGTAGGAAAACCGGTGGACGCCGTCGGGATACTGCCGACATGACCGTCACCCAACAACTCGCCCGCGTCCCGGCGGAGTATCTCGCCGCCTGCCGCAAGTCAGCCGGAACATCGACCGATGGAGATCCCGGCTGGGAACCGCTGGCGGGGGACGTCCTGGACCTGGACTGGGCGCCGGCCATGTTGTAACGGGTCTGCCAGCTGGCAGGTCTCGACGGCGTCCACATGAATGCTCTTCGGCAGGCCACCGAGGGGGACTCGGCGATCGATCTCGGCTTCCTCAACACGCACCCGCATGCCATTGGTCCCTTCGGACCGCCTCCCACCGCCCTTTCTGCAGCTGAAGTGGCCCGCGTCTCGGAACTGCTCGGTCAAATCGACTTTCCGGCCGTCCTGCCGACCAAAGACACCGAGGCCGCTTCCTTGATCGGTCATCCCGGACGGATGGGGGAACGCACCGGGCGCCGCTCCACCGCAATCCGTGGATAGACCTCCTGCCAGGAAGCCACCGTCGCATCCGGGAGCTGCTGCTCGGCCTCACGCAGCTGCTCGCCACCGTCACCACCGAGGGCACGGGGTCCCCGGGCTCTTCGTAGGCCCGCTCGCTCCCGGTGTTCCACACGTGCACGGCCCTCAGCGGTGCCGTGCGCAAGGCGGCCTCGGCGAACTCGACCGCCGCCGCGCCGGCCTTGGAGCCGTCCACCGCCGGCACCACCGCACCGGCTGGGTCGGGGCGGCCGCGCACCACCATCAGCGGGCAGTGTCCGTGGGCGGCCAGCTGCACCACGGAGGCACCTTGCTCACGGTGGCATGCCGGCGAGGGTCCTTGCCCAGAGGCGGGGCTGAGCCCACCTCTGGTGCGTGGTCGTCTTCGTGTCACCGTCCGCTCAAAGCCTGACGACGTCAGGCAGGCGTGTGGGTGGCCCTCAGTGTGTCTGGTGGCGGTGCAACCGCCCGTGGTTGCGCCACCAGAGCACCTTCCCGTCGGGCCCGCGCACGAAGTCGGTGCGGGTGCCGACCGGCTGGCCGTCGGGGTCGAGGTCCAGCGCGAAGTCGGCTCGATAGAAGGCGGCCCCGACCTCGTCGGTCTGGACCTGGCTCGAGTCCTCCTCTTCGGAGGCGGCTTCGGCCTCGCTGGGCGTGGCCTGGGTCGTCTGGGTCCCGCGCAGCCGTCCGTTGTGCTTGCTCAGCTTGATGACGGTGTCCTCTATGTCACCCTTTTCGTTGATCCGCTGAGCTATGTAAGGTCCTTCGTAGGGTGCCAGTTCCTGGCCACGCAAGGACATGGCCGTGGCCGGGAGGTTGGTCACGCCGGCGAACAGGTTGAGGGCCCAGTCGTCGGTGAACAGCTCGTCCCGGAGCCGCGTCCCGCCCTGCGAGTTGGTCAGTAGGGTCAGTGCGAAGCCGCGGCTCGGAACCATCAGGAAACCCGATATCTGACCCGGCCAGGTCCCGCCGTGCTGCACGATCCGTGCTCCTTGCGCGGTCGGGCGCAGCATCCAGGTGACTCCCATGCCGTCGAGTTCCACGACCAGGGTGCCGCCGGGGCCGGGTTTGGAGCGCATCTGTTCCAGGGACTGCTTGCTCAGCAGCCGCGTGCCGTCCGGTGCCGTACCGTCTCCGAGGTGGAAGCGGGCCCAGTTCAGCTGGTCGCGCGCGCTGGAGACCAGGCCGCCGGTGGGCGCGAGGCTTCGGGGCTGGGGCCAGAAGGCCGGCTCCAGCACGGCTTTGCCGTCGACCACGTCGTGTGACGCCGCGACCTTGAAGCCCACGATCTCGTCGCTGGAGAAGCGGCTGTGGTCGAGTCCGAGCGGGTCGATGACCAGTTTGCGAACCGCGGCCTCGTACGTCGTGCCCGTCACCACTTCGATGATCCGGCCGGCCACGCACAGCGCCGCGTTGTTGTAGGCGAACACCTCGCCAGGAGAGGTGAGTTGGGGAAGACGTGCCATCGACGCCACGAAGCGGGCCAGCGCGTCGTCGCCGGGACCGAAGTCCTGGTAGTCGTCGCCCAGCCACCCGGCACTGTGATTGAGCAGCTGCCGCACGGTGACTTGCGCCGAGGCGTACGGGTCGGCCACCGCGAAATCGGTGAGGTAGCGGCGCACCGGGGCGTCCAGTTCGACGTCACCCCGCTCGACCAGCCGCATCATCGTCGTTCCGGTGAAGGTCTTGGTGGTCGAACCGACGCGGAAGACGGTGTCACCGTCGACGGGGACCGGGTGGTCGACGTTGGTGATCCCATACCCCTTGACGTACTCCTGGCCCTCCCAGAACACGCCCACCGCCGCTCCGGGAATCGCGTACGCTCGCATGCTCGACTGGATCTTGGCGTCGAGTGCGTTGAACGGTGAGATCCCGGTGGGGCCGGTGCCACCGCCGTGGACGGTGGATTGCGGCGACGCGGCCGCGGCGGTGGCCGGCCCCGTCGAGAAGGTGGTGCAGCCCACTGCTGCCGCGGCGCCCAGAAAGCCGCGGCGAGACAACCGCGTGGCGCCGCTCGGTTCAGACGGAGCGCAGCGCAAAGTGTCGGATCCGGCCGACAGCACATCCTCAATCACGGGTTCCGGCTCCCTCGCTGCCGATGATGAATGTCGGCGGTTTCACGGAGCTCACGCACCGCGTGTCGGGGTTGTCGGGGTTGTCGAAGAAGGAGGTGATCACCTTTGCCCCGCACGGATTGTCGAAGGTTCCGTGGGCGACACCGGCCAGAGTGACCACCGTGGAGCGGGAGAGCGTGCGGGCCACGAAGCGCCCCCATTGAGCCCCGGTCTGGGCGTCGAAGCTTCCGGAGATGGCAAGGGTGGGGATGCTGCTCCGAGTGACCGCACGAATGGAGTCGGGTGCCTTCGGGACGTTCCATTGCTGGCATGCCTGCCGCAGGAACGGCAGCTGCGGCGCTTGGGCCAGGACCGTACGGGGGAGCTCGGGGAAAGCACGCTGCCCCTTGGCGAGCTGCTCGCCGGGGGTCTCGAACGGCACCCATTCGCTGCACCACACGCTCAGCGAAAACCCGTGAGCGAACATCCCTTGGGAGCCGGGAATCCAGGCGGACGCCCACTGCTCAGCGATGCGCCCAGGGTGGCCGTGGGCCAGCTCGTCCACGGCCAGCGGGAAGTCGTCGGGGGCATGGCTGGCACGCACCAGCCAGTTCAGCAGCGCCCCGCCGTCCAGGACCACCTTCACCTTGCCGACCTGCGGTACTGTGGCGTAGGTGGTGACCGGCTTGGCCTCCAACTGGCGCACCATGCGCAAGAAGGTGGCACCGATGTCTGGGTAGCGCTGTCGGCACGAGGGTTGGGCCGCGCAGGCGCTGACGATGTTGTCGAACGACTCCCGCATGCTGCTCCACGTCCAGCCGGGCGTCGCCTCCGACGGCGGCACGACGCCGTCGACGGTCACAGAGCGGATCCCCTGGGGAAACATGCGCATGTAGGTGAGCGCCAGCTGCGTCCCGTAGGAGTGCGACAGGACGTTCCATTCCCGGATTCCCAGGACCTTGCGCAGATCCGCCAGGTCGGCGGCGTTCTCGCTGGTGTTGTAGGCGGCTGGGTGGAGTCCCTGGGCTGTCAGGCGCTCGTGGCACCGGGCCGCCGCCTGGGCGTACCGGTCTCCGGTGGAGGGTGCGTCGTAGAGGAGGTGGACGCGGTCCGCATAGAACTGGTCGATCTCAGGGCACGTCAAGGGCCGCTGGGAGGAGTACGTCCCGCGCTGGGACAGGACGACCAGATCGCGGTCATGGTTCAGACCGGCGTCGGTGAGTTCCGATATGTTCCCGAGGGCGTCCGCGCCGGGCCCGCCGGTGAGGAACACGATGGGATCGCGGTGCGGTCGCGGTGATGCTGAGGACACGAGCGCGACGGCCAGGCGGAGGGTTCGCATGGACGGGTGGGCCCGGTTTTCCGGTACGACGAGGAAGCCGCAGCGGGTGTCCTTCAGTGGTCCGTAAGTGGTGGGGCATGGGGCGGGTTCGAACCGCGATGACGGCTGCGTCAGCGCGCGCTCGGGCTGGGGCAGGGCAAGCCGTGTTCCCGGGAAGATCCAGTGGCCCTGGTCACTGGAGGTGTAGCCGTGCCGGCGGGCTGCATCCTCGATGGTGTGCTGGTTGATGGCGTAGACGCTGTCCCACTGCATTCCGCTGCCGAGGGTGCGCTGGGCGATGTCCCACAGCGTGTTTCCGGTGGCGATGGTGTGCGTGCCACTCTGCGTGCGTGTGGGTGTCCGCTCGGCGGGCATTCGTTCTGGGAACAGACCGGGCTGTGAGCGCTTGAGGAGCGAGGGGCCGTCCTTGCCCGCTGAAGGTTTGTGACGGGGGGCGGACACGCCGGGCGTGCTGTGGGCCGGCGCCGCGCACAGCATCGTCAAGCCGGTCAGGAACATGGCGGCGGCAGCAGCTGTGCCGCGGTTGCGTATGGGCATGTCGTCCTTCCGAGCAGGTATTGGTGGCAACCCCAGAGGCGCCGGTGTACGCGTCGGCAACGGTGGGGGCGACAGACCTCATGCTGTGAGGGTCGCATGTACCCCGCACTCCAGCGGGCCCGAAAGGGGCACGTTCTGAGGGCGAAAGGGCGAAGCTGCACGCATCCGCCCGATCGTCTCTCCGCTTTCGGATGCGGGATCTTCCGCTGGGGGACGTGTGATCCTTCTCGTGTCTTGGTCACCCGGCCTGTTGTCTTGGCCGTGGGAAGACCAAAGAGGAGATCACGGCAAGTCGGGAGGGCATGGCCTCAGGGGCCGTTACCGTGCGGCGGCCCAGCCGTCCGGACTCGATCACTCCACCGTGACGTGGTACGTCGAGCTTCACGACAACGCGAAGACTCGGCACCGCGATCCGGCCTCACACCGCCGCGGAGGTGTTCTCGGCCTCAGCTGCGGTGGCGCTGCCCAGCAGGCGCAGCGCCGCCTCGGAAGGTGACCCCGGTTCGGCGGTGTAGGCGATCAGACGCTGGCCGGACGAGCCGGGGATGACGAGGTTCTCGAAGCTCAGGTCCATCGTGCCGACCAGCGGGTGACGCAGCTGCTTCACTCCCGAGGTGCAGGTGCGCACCGGGTGACGGGCCCAGCGGGAGGCGAACTCGTCGCACTGAACGGTGAGTTGGCCGACCAGTTCGGTCAGTCGGCGGTCGTCGGGGTGTCGGCCGGCGATCAGTCGCAGCGAGGCGACGGCGAGCTGCGCCTCGTCGTGCCAGTCGGTGTACAGCGCGCGATAGCGGTCGTCGAGAAACAGCATCCGCGTCACGTTGGGGCGGGTGCTCGGCATCTCGGGGCTGTCTGCGGGCAGGTGCGCGGCGAGCAGTGCGTGCCCCAGCCGGTTCCAGGCCAGTACGTCGTTGCGGCGGTCCAGGACCAGTGCCGGCACCTCCGACATGGCCGCCAGCAGCTGCCGTGCCGAGGGGCTGGCCTGCTCCGCGCGGGGTGTGGTGGGGCGGGCAGCGGTGGCGGCGGGGCGGGCCAGGTCCTTCAGATGCGCGGTCTCGTCGTCGGTCAGCCGCAGGGTGCGCGCGATCGCGTCCAGCACGGAGTTCGAGGCGCTGAGGGCGCGGCCCTGTTCGAGACGGGTGTAGTGGGTGATGCTGACCCCGGCGAGCATGGCCAGCTCCTCCCGGCGCAGCCCGCTGACCCGGCGGCGGGTCGGATGCGGGGTGATGCCCACGTCCTCCGGGCGCAGTGCGGCACGGCGGGTCCTGAGGAAGTCGCCCAGTTCGGACGGAGCGTCCATCGATGCCTCCCGTTCACTCCCTTTCATGATGCCCGCCCTCCGCGCCAGGCGTGAGCCATAAGGGTGGTCATGTGATGACCACCCTTGCGCTGACTGGGCGAGACAGGGTGCTGGCTGGAGTCCTGGTCCGAGACGAGTCTCTTTTCCGGCGGTGCGCACGACAGACGCACCGATGAAGCTCGAACGAAAGGGACTCGACCTCATGTCCGTCACTGATTCGGAGACGGCCGGTACGGCTGTAGGAACGGCCCCGGCCGTCCTCACCCCGCGCCTGCGGCTGGTGCTGGTACTGCTGCTCGCGGCCCAGTTCATGCTGGCCGTGGACTTCTCCATCCTGAACGTGGCATTGCCGGTGATCGGCGAGGGTCTGGGATTCTCTCTGGCGCACCTGCAGTGGATCGGCACCGCGTTCGCCCTGTGCGCGGCGGGCTTCACCCTGCTGTTCGGCCGGGTCGCGGACCTGTTCGGCCGCCGCCGGCTCTTCCTCGGAGGACTGGTGGTGCTGGGTGCGGCCTCGCTGGTGGGCGGTCTGGCACAGAACCCGGAGGTGCTGATCACGGCCCGCGTCTTCCAGGGGCTCGCGACCGCTGCCGTGACCCCGGCCGGCCTCTCGCTCATGACGACCTCCTTCCCCGAGGGCCCGCTGCGGGAGAAGGCCCTCGGCCTCAACGGGGCCCTGATGTCGGCCGGATTCACCACCGGCGCGATCCTCGGCGGCCTGCTGACCGACCTGCTCTCCTGGCGCTGGGCGTTCTTCATCAACGTGCCCGTCGCAATCGCCGTCCTGATCGTCGCCCCGACGGTCATCAAGGAGTCCAGGCCCGACGAGCGCCCGAAGCTGGACGTGCCCGGAGCCATCAGCGTCACCCTCGGTCTGCTCGCCGTCGTCTTCGGCCTCACCCAGGCCGGTGAGCACGGCTGGGGCTCCGCGAACGCCCTGCTGTCGCTGGCGGCCGGCGTGCTGCTGCTGATCGTGTTCTGGGCCGTCGAGCGCAAGGTGAGCGCCCCGCTGGTGCCGCTCAGCGTGCTCGGCAAGCGTTCGGTGGCCTGGGGCAACGTCGCCGGTCTGATCGCCTTCCTCACCGAGACCTCCCTGGTCTTCCTGCTGACCCTCTACCTCCAGGAGGTACGCGGCTTCTCCCCGCTGGCCGCCGGTCTGTCCTTCGGCGTGCTGGGCATCGGAACGGTCGTCGGCGGCTCGACCGCCCCGAAGGTCATCGGGAAGATCGGCAGCAAGCGGACACTGATCACCGGCGGCATCCTGCAGACTGTGTTCACGGCCGCCCTGCTCGGTCTGGGCGCCACCCACTCCTCGCTGTGGCTGCTGCTCGTCGCCACCTTCGCCGGCGGTGTGGGCAACATGCTCGTCATCGTCGGATTCATGGTGACCGCCACCTCCGGTCTCGCCGACCACGAACAGGGCCTGGCCACCGGGCTCGCCACCATGACCCAGCAGATCGGCATCACGATGGGCACGCCGATCATGAGCGCCATCGCCACCGCCGCGATGACCGGCACAGGGGCCTCCGCCATCCTCGGCAGACTGAAGACGGCCATCGCGGTCAACGCCGCCATCGTCGTCCTCGGCGCCCTCACCAGCGCCGTGTTCCTGCGTGGTGCGCGGTCGAGTGCGCAGTAACTCACGACGGTACGAACCGCGAGCCAGCCTGGCCGCTCCGGACGAGGAGAGGCCCGTGCGTCCGGACGGTGGGCCGCCGGGGTGCAGGGGCAGTCGGTCTGGCTGGACGCGGGGACCCATCGCATACCCGTACGGGTCTACCGGCCCGGACCGCGGTCGTACGGCTGGCTGGTCTGGGCCCACGGCGGCAGCTGGCAGGCCGGGGCGATCGAGCACTGGCACGGACCCGTCATGGACCTGGCGAGGACGACGGGGTGCACGGTGGTCAGCACCGGCTACCGGCTGGCTACCGGCACCCCGCCCAGCTGGAGGACGTGCTGACCACGCTCTCGTGGGCCTAAGAACAGGCGGCGGACGGTGAGCCGCTGGCGGTCGGCGGCGACAGCGCAGGCGGCACCATCGCCGCGTGCGCGGCCCTCACCCGCCGCGACCGTGACCAGCCGCTCGCCGCCCAGGTGCTGGCCTACCCGCCACTGGACCCCGACTGTGCCGCCGCCTCCTACACCAGCGAGCGGGGGCGCCTTCCCCGCCGCGGAGGACCTCCGGCTGGCCTGGGAGACGTACCGCGGCGGTTCGGAAATCGCCGTACGCGGCTGGACCCCGCTGTACAGCACCCCTTTGACGGCTAAGCAGCTGGACGGGCTGGCCCCGGCCGTCCTCGCGGTCGGCGACCTCGATCCCGTTCGCGACGACGTCACGGAGTACGCCCGGCTGCTGCGCGAGGCGGGCAACACCGTACGGCTGAAGGTCTTCCCCCAAACCCCACACGCGGCCTTCCTCGCCGTCTGCGGTCCCGGTGCGGGGAACCCGGGGCTACGACGCTGGCTCGGCACGGCGCTGTGGGAGCAACTGGAACGACGGAAGGAGACACCATGACCACCACACGGCCCGAGGCAGGGCTGCCGCACCTCGCGGCCCTGCTGCGCCACTTCGCGGACCTGCGCGACGGCACCCATGGCGAGGGCGGCGACACCGTGTCGCGCCAGGGCAAGGAACGGCACTTCGAGCACGCCGTCGAATTGCTCCACCCCTACGCCGTGCAGGTGCTGCAGGAGTTCGACACCGCCCTGCTCCTCGGTACCGGCGAGGTCGCGGCGAGCGGGACCCGGCGCACCCAGGACCGGGGGCTCGGGGCGAGCTGGACGCTGTCATGGCCCGAGCAGCGTGAGTCCCAGGTTGCGCCGATCACCCTTCTCGCGTACTACGGCGGCGGCTTCCACCACCCGCATCTGCGGGGCGCGACCGTGCACGACTGGCCGCTGAACGTGTTCACGCCCGAGCAAGCGGCGGCCGAGGTGCCCACGCTGCGCGCGATCGCCACCGGTGATCTGCACAACCTGGTCTTCCAGCGGGACTACCGGATCGTGCCGGCGCTCACGCGAGGCGCGCGATGAGCGGGGCACCGGCGTCGGCCCCGCGCCTGTCGGTGCTGGACCGGTCGCCGGTCGGCGCGGGCTTCTCACCGGCCGACTCGCTGCGAGCGTCGGTCGAACTGGCGCAGGCAGCAGAGGAGTTGGGCTACGTTCGCTACTGGACCGCCGAACACCACGGCTCTCCCGGCTTCGCGGGCTGCGCCCCGGAGATCCTCGCCGCCGTTCTGCTGGGCCGTACCCGGCGGATGCGGGTCGGCACCGGCGGGGTGCTGCTGCCGCGGTACTCGCCGGCGAAGGTGGCCGAGGTCTTCTCGGTGCTGGCGTCGGTCTTCCCCGGCCGGGTGGACCTGGGCCTGGGCCGCAGCGGCGGTCCCGCCCACGACTATCCGCAGCGGCTGCGGGCGGTGCGGGTGCTGCTCGGCCTGGACGGCGCCGACCCGCTCGCCGGGGGCGAGTCGGGGCTGGTCCCACCCGTGCGGCCCCAGATGCGGCTGCTGGGTGCCGGGGCGAGTTCGGCGCTAGGAAGTGCGCGAAGGCGTACCCCGTGCCCAACTCACCCGCCAGGAGAGGACCTGCCGTTGCCCAGTGCCGAGGACGTGATGCGGCGAGGAAGCCGATGATGAGCAGGGTCGACGCCGGTACCGAGTAGGTGGAGGAATGGAACCGTACCTGGGACATGAGCAGCGTGACGCTGCGGCTGGCCCCCGAACTGACGCAGTAACTCGTCGACAAGATGCACGCGCTCATCGACACCTATCGCGACCGGGCCACGGACGCCGACACCGCCCAGGTACGCATCCACACACGCGTTCCCCCGTATGGCGGAGTGAAAGGCCATAGCCCGATGCACCCCGACAACCATCTCGCCCTGCACCATGTCCGCGCTGCCGAAGTCCGCGCCGCAGCCGATGCGTTCCGTCTCGCCGCAGCGACTGGGCACCCGCAGGATCTCCGTACCCGTCTCGCTGGGCCCTCGATGACGTTGGCCTGCGCATGGCCGCCGCGCCCCGGTCGTACAGCCACCGTTTTGTAGTGCCGTTCCCCGGGCAGCAGCCGGAGGCCCCGCCGCACCGCCTGTACCTCGCCGGCCAAAGACGCAAGGACAACCACGCCCGGCCGGTGAACAACTGCCGGCGCTACTTCGGCGCCGACTACACTGACCACGGCACAAGGACTGCGACGAATTCCCCTTCCTGTCCACCTAGGAAGGTGCCGCCCAGGCTGACCACGGCCGCCACGCGGAGAAGAACAACTTCTCGGTCCTGCCGGTAATCAGGCGAGTTCTATTAGAAGAACCGAATCATCGACGGCATGGACGACGGCTTCCTCGTCAAGATCATCTCCTAGCGGAGGCGTGGTTAGGGCATCCCGCTTCAGGACGGCCCCTGGCCGCACTTGTCACGCTGTTGCGGGCCAGAACTGCACCAAATAGTGCTCGAAGCCCTCCGGAACATCTTCCGCCGCCAGCCGCCGAACCTCGGCGCGGCCCTCGCAGTACACCCGCACCCGCCAGCTGCCGCCGGCGTTGGACAGGTTCAGGTAGGTGTCCATCGGCCCGCCCGTCACAGCCCATACCGCGAGCTCACCCGACGGACTGTGAAACTGCGCCTCGGCGCGCTCCTCCCAGTCCCCACGGCCCTCCGCGGCTGGAGGCTCACCATCCCAGACCTCAGCCGACAACGTGGCCGTATGCGTATGGCCGGCACTCTCGATGTCGAGCCGCCCCTCACGGGCCGTCAGGAAAGCATTTCTGGCCTCGCGGCCCTCGGGATACTCAACCGGCACCTGACCGTCGTCGACGTCCTGCAGGGCGAAGCCATAGAAGTCGACCTCCACGTCCAGCTCCTGCTGCCGGATCAACTCAGGCACCACGCCCCCCAAGGCCGAATTGCACCGTGATCGTATCGGGCCCATCGGCCGGGCAGGCGTGGCACATGGAGCGTCACCGACCCTCCTCCAGGCCATCGTCCTCATCGGCAGCAGCCCGGCGCATCACCGAAGAGCAGCCCTGCCGTCTCCGGTGTCAGCGGGCGGCGCCGAGGTCCACAGGGCTCTGGGGAGCCTCTGCGCCCGGGGCCAGAAGTACGCCGCCGCGAACCCGGCCCAATTGACCGCACTGCGCAAGGCGGTGCAGCCGGTGTACGACCAGCTATCCCGCGACCGGCGGACCAAGGAGTACCTCGACACCGTCACTGCCCTGGTGCGGGATGTACCGGCCGAGCCGCCCTTGTCCTGCACGAACTGACGCTAGAACGAAACGGGCTCGGTCCCGTGGAGCTGTTCAACGTGCCACCCGGCGACATCGGAGAGTCTGCCGCCGAGGTTCTGCACCTGCGACTTGTGTCGATCGAATGACTGCCCCTTCCACCATCATGTGGGAGCGGTTGGTTCAGGCTGCGCGCAGCGTGCTTGAAGAGGAGGTGGAGTATCCCGACGAAGACCACGAGGTACGTGAACCAGCGGGCCCCGACGCCACCTACGGAACTCTCAGCAGCGAACACAGAAGACCCGGTCTGGTGCGATAGCAAGCCGCCCACAGCCCGATACACCGCACCGCAGAGTGGACTCGGTCTGCGCATCGAAAGCCGGCCTTCGTACCTCAGCTGCACCACCGTGATCGATTCCGGTGCGGCCGCGCCCGCCGATGGACAGGGTTTGCGATTGTCCGTTGTCCGCACTGCCGGACTGGATGTTCTTGCCGTGTTGCGCGACGCGGATCCGGCGACGTACCCGCTCAAGCCGGCACCGAGGACGATGACGTCGTAGTGCGCGCATAACGTGCCCCCTTTCCAGGGTGTTCGATGGTCGGCTCGTGGAGCCAGTGGTCATGCCGCGCGGTGGTGGGGTGCCAGCGTGGCGTAAATCTGGTCGCGGATGTCGGCGAGGACGGCTTCGTCGCTGCGGTGCATGTACACGGTGGCGGTGGTGCTGAAGTGGATGATCGCGGTGATCACCCGCGCCAGCGTCGCCGCGTCGCCGGCATCGATGTACTCGTCGCGGGTGAGCAGCCTGGTGATGGCGGCCTCGAGGCGGCCTGCAAGGGCCAGGCCCAGTTGCCGGTAGGGCTCGGCCGGGTCGCCGAAGACGAGTTCGTGCAGGTATGTGCTTCCGTTCTCGATGTGCTCCCTCAGGCACTCCACCACGGGACGGATGAGAGCGATGACCGGCTTCAGTACGCCCTGTTCGACGGCGGCGTTCGCGGCGGCGAGGCCGGAATCGATGGCGGCGGCGAACTTCTCGTTCTGCACCATGATCAGCAACTCGGCCTTGGTGCACGCATATAGGTAGAGAGTGCCGATCGCGACGTCGGCTCGGTGGGCGATCTGCTGCGTCGTGACCTCGCTGACGCCGTGTTCGGCGAACAGCTCGCGGGCTGCGGTCATGATGCGCTCGCGCTTGGCCTGTTTGGCCCGCTCACGGCGCCCGATCGGCATGTGGCCGCCCATAGGGCCTCCCTTGACAATAATTATGAGTGCACTCATAATTGAGTTTACTCGGGTTGGTCGGGCGAGGTGAGACTTCGGAAGTCGCGCTGAATTGGCTGATCTGGTCTCGAACCTGGATGAACAGGATGAAGGCAAGGAGAGACGTCCCGTGAGAGCGTTCGTCGTCACCAAGTACAAGGAACCGCTGCAGGAGGCGGACGTCCCCGAGCCCACCGTGGGGGAGCACGATGTGCTTGTGCGGGTGGAGGCCGCCGGGCTGAACCCGCTGGATGAGAAGATCCGCGCTGGTGAGTTCAAGCAGATCCTGCCCTACAAGCTGCCACTGATCCTGGGCAACGACGTCGCGGGCACCGTCATCGGCGTCGGGGCGGCGGTTCGCGGCTTCAAGCCCGGAGACGAGGTCTATGCCCGGCCCGACCAGGACCGTATCGGCACGTTCGCCGAGCGCATCGCTGTCGCGGAGGGCGACGTGGCGCTCAAGCCCGCCTCGATCAGCATGGATGAGGCGGGCTCACTGCCGCTGGTGGCGCTCACGGCGTGGCAGGCGCTGGTGGAGCGCGGGAAGGTGCGGCCGGGGCAGAAGGTTCTCATCCACGCCGGCGCCGGCGGGGTCGGTTCGATCGCGATCCAGCTCGCCGCGCACCTCGGTGCGAGCGTCGCCACGACCGCCAGCGGTTCCAACGCGGACTTCGTGCGCGCACTCGGTGCGGACACGGTGATCGATTACCGCACCCAGGACTTCGAGGAGCTCCTGACCGGCTACGACCTGGTGTTGGACAGCCTCGGTGGGGAGACCCTCGAGAAGTCCCTGCGGGTGCTCAAGCCCGGCGGCAAAGCCATCGGGATCGCCGGTCCCCCGGACCCCGCATTCGCCCGCGAGGCCGGTCTGAAGCCGCTGCTGCGCCTGGCGGTCGCAGCCCTGAGCGGCAAGATCCGCAGGCAGGCCAAGAAGCTCGGCGTGACGTACGAGTTCCTGCTCATGCGTGCCAGCGGCGACCAGCTCCGCCAGATCACCACCCTCGTCGACCAGGGCGTGGTGCGTCCGGTCGTGGGAAAGGTGGTCGGCTTCGACCAGACCCCGCGGGCGCTGCAGTCCCTGTCCCAGGGGGGCATTCGCGGCAAGGCCGTCATCGGCAACGGCTGACCCGCCGCAACCGCGAAGGGCGACAAGAAACGCACAGCGACACAGAACACGCAAGGAGAATCCGTCATGAGCGGCACCGAAACCCCGCACGAAGCCGTCATCACCTCCTACGCCAAGGCCCCGGCCCGCACCGTCAGTGCCGGTGGCGTCACCTACGCCTACCGCGAGCTGGGACCGAAGGGCGGCATCCCCGTCGTCTTCTTCGTCCACCTGGCCGCGTCCCTGGACAACTGGGACCCCCGCATCGTCGACCCCGTCGCGAAGGGCCGTCACGTCATCGCCTTCGACAACCGCGGTGTCGGGGCATCCACCGGCCAGGTGCCGGACAGTGTCGAGGCGATGGCCGACGACGCCTACACCTGCATCAAGGCGCTCGGGTACGACAAGATCGACGTATTCTCCTTCTCCCTCGGCGGCATGGTCGCCCAGGCCCTGGTGGTGAAGCACCCCGAACTCGTCCGCAAGCTGGTCCTCACCGGCACCGGGCCCAAGGGCGGCAAGGACATCGACAAGGTCGCCCGAACCACCTACTGGGACATCCTGCGCGCCACCTTGACCCGCTCGGACCCCAAGGAGTTCCTGTTCTTCAACCGCAACGCCACCGGCAAGGCTGCCGGGCGCGCGTTCGTCAACCGGCTCAAGGAGCGCACTGTCGACCGCGACGCGGAGATCAAGATCAAGGCGTTCCAGACGCAGCTGAAGGCGATCAAGAAGTGGGGCCGCTCCGCTCCCGACGACCTGTTGTCGATCACGCAGCCCACCCTGATCGCCAACGGCGACAACGACCGCATGGTGCCGTCGGTGCTGTCGGAGGACCTGCACCGGCGCATCAAGGACAGCAAGCTGATCATCTACCCCGACTCCGGGCACGGCGGCATCTTCCAGTACCACCAGGAGTTCGCCGCCGTAGCGGTCGAGTTCCTGGGTCGGTGACCATCGCCTGACCAGGAAGAGAAGGGCAACACCATGAGCACGTCACGGGCCGTCGCACCCCGGGCTTTTGCCGCGAGGCCCACCTGATCTCCGTCGTCTTCGGCACCGTGGTCGACCGGCGCACCAACATTGCGGGCGCGAAGTCGAACGCGTCGGCGCCCTCTCCGGGTCACGGGCCGATTGGCCGGGACTCCCCACCCAGTGGCGCGGCCTGTACCCGCCGACTCCGCTGCGAGTGATGGCGGGGGAAGTGCCCCGGCGGTCGCTGGACGAACTCTTCACCGACACCGACCGGGCCGAACTCGCGATGCCTGGCACCGCTTGAGCTCGTGGCCCGACATCCGCGGTGGTCACCACGGTGGTGCCCGCTGCTCATCGAGCTCCTGCCGGATCGACCGCCGATGTCATCCGCGGCTCGGCGGCCGCGACGGTGCGCCCCTTCTCGACGCCGGTCGGCCAACTGTTCGAACGCCATGGATCACGGGGTCCCGACGTGAAGAGAGCACGTCGGGACCGAAGAACAAGCTCAGGCGTCCGTGCTGTGCAGGTCCGGGTAAAGCGCCTAGACCGGGCCGCTCAGAGCCGCCTTGACCCCCTTGGTCAACTCGTCGGCCAGGACCTCGTATTCTCCGGCCTCGACGGCGTCGTAGACCGTCGTCATCAGCTGCGTCGGCAGCATCTTGGGTCGGTCAGCGTGCGCGGCCATATCGGTGTCGACATTGCCCATGTGCACACCCGTCACGTGGACGCCCACGGGGGCGAACTCGACGCGCAGCGAGTTGGTGGCCGACCGCAGTGCGGCCTTGGACGCGCTGTAGGCGCCGCCGAAGGCATACCAGCTGGCAAGCACGTCGATGAGGATTGACCCCTCCTTGGCGGCGAGGACCGGTGCGAAGGCGCGGGCGAGGAAGACCGGCCCGAAGAAGTTCGTCTCCATGTTCGCCCGGATGTCCGCCTCGGTGACGTCCAGCAGGCTCGCGCTCGGCGGGATGGCGCCCGCGTTGTTGACGAGCACGGTGACATCCGCCGCGGTGGCGACGGCCGCGGCGATCGACGCGCGGTCGGTGACGTCATGGGTCAGGGGGATGATGCGTTCGTCGTCCCGGGCGTGGGGGGAACGGGGGGTGGCGTAGACCTTGGCGGCGCCGCGTGCCAGGGCGTCGTGGACGAAGTGGGCGCCGACACCGCCATTGGCGCCGGTGACGAGGACGACAGATCCGTCGAGAGAGGGCATTGGTTCCTTCTTTTCAACGGGATGTGAAGTGCGTGGCGGTGCACGGATGGAGCAGTGGCTCCTCGCCCGGCCGTGGGAGAATGAGCGGAGCCACATTCGAGCCCACACGTTAGTGACTGCCATCATCAACGAGTGCAGTCAGGATTATTCCTGGAGGACACCGCCCATGTCTGTCGCCTCCCAGTCGGTCGGACGGCGCGAGCGGAACAAGCAGGAAAAGCTCGACCGCATTGTTGCTGCCGCCAGTGAGCTGTTTGCCGAGCACGGCGTCGACGAGGTCACGACCCAGCAGATCGCGGACAAGGCCGACATCGGCACCGGGACCTTGTTCCTTTATGCCAAGACCAAGGGCGAACTCCTCCTGCTTGTGCAGAACGCCAAGTACGCCGAAGCGCTCGAGCAGGGCCGGGCGGACGCCGAGACCGTTCCAGGCGTGCTGGACGCGGTGCTGGCGATCGTCCGGCCGATCGTGGAGTGCAACCGCACCCAGATCGACAACGGACGCACCTACCTGCGAGAGATGGCCTTCGGTGACCCCGAGGAGCCCCGGCACAGCGAAGCACTCGCCATCGTCGCGCAGACCGAGGAGGCCATCGCCGCCGTGCTGCGCCGAGACGAGCGGGTCGCAGAGGGCGACGCCGCGACGCTGGCACACATCGTGTCGGCCGTGATGTTCCTCAGCATGGCGGCGAGCGTGAACATCGCCTTGAGCGTCGAGGAGATCGTGCAGGACATCCGGGGGCAGGTCGACGTCCTGCTGCCTCGCTGAAGCGCGGCCCCAGCCTCAGGCCCAGGCGACCATCCGGGTGGTCCTCGGCTGCGACATGGCCGGAGGGGCGGGGCGGGCCGCCGGGGGTCGCCAACCGCTCCCGGGGACGGGCGCGGCAGCACACCACCCCGGCGAACTCTGGCCCCGCGCGTCAGCGGCGGACCAGCACCGCGTGCGTGACGGTCGGCGAGCCGACCAGCTCGGACACCCGGTAGCCGTCGATCCCGTCACCCAGATTGTCGAGCAGCCGCTCCCCGCGCCCGATGAGCAGCGGCGCGATCACGAGGTGGAACTCGTCGATCAGCCCGGCGCGCAGATACTGCTGGATGACCGCCGCGCCGCCGCCGATCCGGACGTCCTTGCCGCCCGCGGCGTCGAACGCGCGCTGGAGCACCGTCTCCAGCGGCTCGTCGGTGAAGTGGAAGGTTGTTCCGCCGGCCATCTTCAGCGTCGGGCGCAGATGGTGGGTGTGCACGAAAACCTCGTGGTGGTAGGGCGGGTTGTCGCCCCACCAGCCCTTCCAGGACTCGTCCTCCCACGGCCCGCGCTGCGGGCCGAACATGTTCCGCCCCATGATCGTGGCGCCGATGTTCTGCTCGCCGCGGGCGAAGTAGTCGGCATCGATTCCGGTCTTCCCCGCGGCGGAATCTTCCGCCGCGGAGACGAACCAGCTGTGCAGGTCGTCACCCCAGCCGACACCGTCGCCGAACGGGGCGTCCAGTCGCTGGTTCGGGCCGGCCGCGAAGCCGTCGAGGGAGATCGTCACGTTGTGTACGCGGACCTTGGGCATGGTCTTCGCCTCTCGTGCTGATGTCGTTCTCTCACCCCTGCGTCGTACAGAGCCTGCCTGGATCGACATCCCCGCGCACATTCTTTGGGCGGGCCGTGCTGGTGCCCGGCACATTGCCGCGGCGCCGATTGCGCGGCGCGGGCGGGGCGACGCCGACGAGCAGCCGGCTCGCGCATCCAAGACCGGCCTGCGCAGTCCTCCGGGTGGGGCCGTCGTCGCACGCCGGGACTGTTACCGCGGTGAGTGCCAGTCGGCGTGGCACCAACGTCATGCGACAGCACAACTAGGCGACCAGGGTGTCTTGGAACTCCTGCAGAGCACGTCCACCGACGTCCTACGCGTCATCCGGTTCCGCGGAATGCGGTACGTGGCTCTGCATCGGCATCGGCGGGCCTGCTGTCGAACTGCTGCTTGAGAAGCAAAGTCTCTCCGCACAGCACATAGGTGTTGAGTGCACAGAGATTGGCAACTCGTAGAGCAACCGAGGCATGGACGCCATTGTTCGTCAGCTCGTCGATGCCGGTGAACCGCTAGTGAAGGCCCCTGCCCAGGGCCCGCAGTTCAACCTTAAGTAGAGGGTTCGAGAGGCAGATGGAGAAGCAGCTGACCGAAGCCCGTGCGGACCGAGGCCCCCTCAGGCCGCCATCAGCGCCGCCAGGGCTCGGTCCATTGCGGCGTTGAACTCTTCCGGTGTCAGCGGCAGTCGGGACTTGACGTCCCGGCTCCACTGGTCGGCGAGGACCTCAGCGGAGCCCGCCTCGACACCGTCGAGCGCCGCGTCGGCCAGGTCCGACGGCGCGATCTTGTCCACGGGCCAGCCTGCGGCCATGTCGGTGTCGGCCAGGCCGAGGTGTACCGCTGTGACGAGCGTGCCCTTCTCGGCGAGTTCCAGGCGGACGCCGTTGGTCATGGCCCAGGCGGCGGCCTTGGACAGGTGGTAGGCATTGGCGCCGTTGCCTGTGAACCACGACATGGCGGAAAGGACGTTGACGATCGCGCCTCCGCCGTTCCTGGCGAGCGCCGGCGCGAACTCCCGGATCATTCCGAGGTGGCCGAACATGTTGGTCTCCAGCTCACGCCGAAGCGCGTCCGGCGAACCGGTCACCAGGTCGGTCCCCGTACTGATTCCCGCGTTGTTGATGAGGAGCGAGACGTCGGGGGCGGCCTCGGCGGCGGCCCTGATGGATGCGGGATCGGTGATGTCGAGGGGCAGCACCTCGACCCCGGGCAGGTCCACGCTCTCCGGTCGACGGGCCGTGGCGTAGACCGTGCGGGCGCCCCGTGCGAGCAGGCGCTGCGTAAAGGCGCGGCCCAGGCCGCGGTTGGCTCCGGTGACAAGGGCGACGGAGTTGTTGATGTCCATGTCCGTTACGCTAAAACCTGACGTTGACGTCAGAGGCAAGCGTCGGTCTCCAGGGCCACGGGTGAGAGGAATCACCATGACGGTCGCAGTGGCCGCCGCCGAGCGGTTGATCCGCATCGGCGAGGTGGCGCGAGGCGCCGGCGTCTCGGTGCGCGCCGTGCGCTACTACGAGCAGCAGGGACTGCTCATCCCGGAACGCAGTCCGTCCGGCCAGCGCCTGTACCGGCAGGACGCCATCGCCCGGGTGCGCTTCTTCCAGCAGATGTTCGCCGCAGGCCTGACCAGCCGCAGGATCACTGAACTCCTGCCGTGCTGGGACTCCGGGCACACCGACGCCGAGCAACGAGCCATGTTGCGTGCCGAGCGCGAGCGCATCCAGTCCAAGATCGACGAGCTGCAGACCGCCCGGGAACGCCTGGACGAGATCATCGCCATCACCGACGCGCACCCGTAGTGCGATCGGCCAGACGTCCCATCAACGATCTAACCTCGCTGTCTCGGTTGGGGCGATGAGGAGTCGTTGAGGGGGAACTGCTGTCGGGCGGCCGACGCGATTTTCGGTCTTCGGGCAGGGTGGAGACCAGCACGGTGGTCTGGTGCTCCAGGGTCTTTCCGGGCGTAGGCCGTCAGGGTTTGCCGGTCAGCTGGCAGGACGGTGTAGTGCGGCGGGGGCAGGGTCGTACTGATGCTAGTCCTTGGCGAAGGGGCGGGCCGAAAGGCCCGGGACGGAGGCATACGTGGAGACTGACTTGGTCGGTCGTCTGGAGGAGGCGGCGGATCGTTTCGTGATGCCCCTGCGCATGAACGAGGGGTTCGATGAGCAGGCGCTCCTGCGGCTGCATGCGGAGATCGATCGGTGCGGGACGGTGTGGAGGGGAGCAACCCATGTACCGAAGCGTGCCGCGTTGATCCTCGCCGAACTCCCGCCGGCGCTCGAGGCGTGCGCCTGGCTGTACGAAGAAGACATGCGTCAGCGGATCCAAGAGGCCGGGGTGATGGTGTCAGAGGCAGTGATCGCTGCTCTGGACTGAGTGCCTCCCACGCCGCCGCGCAGCTTCCTGTGGGCGCCAGTGCCCAGCACTCCAGCCGTAGACCGTGATGTTAGCCTTCGCCGCGATTGTTGCTGCAGTGGCTGGTCTTGGCGCGGTGTTATCGGCGACCGCGCCGGATCGACCAGGCCAGTCGGTAGGGGGAGTCTGGGGGCCTCAGCGTCGCACCCGGTATCGCAAGTGTGTCGCGCCCTTGCCTTGGGTCACGACCGGGTCGTCGAAGCGGTGCGGTGCGCTCGCCAGGTTGGCGAAGTATGGGATTCCCTTGCCGAGCAGCACCGGTACGAGACTGACGCAGACCTCATCCACCAGTCCCAGGTCAAGCGCCTGTCTGGCGATGTCAGCACTGGCGATGGTGACGTGTTTGCCACCGGCGACTTCCTTGGCACGCGCGATACCTTCCGCGACGCCGTCGACGAAGGCTGTACGCGGCCACTTCGCGGCTTCCTCTGGCGCGTTGTGGGTCACGACGACGACCGGCGCGCCGATCGGGTGGCTGTCATTCCAACCGTTGGTCAAGTCAAACAGTCGACGGCCGCAGACAAGTGCACCAGCCCCGGCGAGAACCCCGCGCAACATCTCCGCGCTGTTCGCGTCGACCTGGAAGGACCAGCGCTCGTCGGCACTCGGCACGGTGACATCGCCGGCGTCGTACCAGCCGAACAGCTCACCGGTTCCGCCCTTGGGGTCGGCGACGTAGCCGTCGAGCGACATCGACATGTGCGTATAGACCTCGGACATGCGGACCTCCTGTGGACTCTCGTCCTGCATAGACCTCTCGGAAGGCTCCAATTCATCGGCCCGTCACTGATCATGCGGTGGACTGCCTGCGCCACGCCGTCCTGCCGAGGGCCAGGCTCGGGAAAAGGGGACGGCCACCGCTGATCATCGGTGGGTGAAGACTGAAGATCTCGAGGTGGGCGCAGGGCACAGCGTAGAGCCTGCCCGCTGGCAGGAGGCCCTGACGGGCCGGACAGCGGTCCGGTTCGCGCGAGTGGAGCCCCGGCGCCGGGCGAGGGATTTGATGCCGGGGCTGCTGTCGGACCTGCCGCACTGGTGTGACCGGACGCGTGTCGGTGGCGGCGGGGATGATTTGTCGGTGACTTCACTGCTGGATGATGTGCGTGCAAGTCCGGAGTGGATCGCTTCCGCTCTCGAAAGCTCGGGCTGTCAGGCTGATTTCTCACCGTCCAGCCTGCGGGAGGTCGAGCTTGCCCCGCAGGATCGATGATGAACACAGGCAGTCGGATCAGGCCCGCTGACAACGCCACTTGGCGACCGGCCGCGGCCCAGCGGTATGAAACTGGGGGTAGTTGCCCCTCCCCAGGCTGCGAGACGGGCGCCGGTGAGGAATCGGGGATCGAAGAGCTCCGGCCGAGGCAGCGGATCGGCCGCCAGCGCGGCAGAGCCACGGCGTCTGCTCGGGCACGTCGAAACAGCGCCCGCCCGCTTGCTGTGGTGAGTGTCGTGACGTGCCGTCAGGGTGGGGCGCGGGTGGGTTCGAGTGGTCCTTGAGCAGGCCTTGAGGGTTTGGGTGTGAGGGGATGTTGTACTGGCGGCAGGGACCGGGCCCGGCCGCGCGCACGGGTCGGTCTTGGTGACTTATGGGCTACGGGAGTGAGCATGAGCAGCACCAAGAGCGGCAAGGGCGGCACGTATGAGGGGTTCTCGGCCGAGGAACGGGCCGCGATGAAGGAGCACGCCCAGGAGCAGAAGGCGGCGGCGCGGCGCGGCTCGCGGGCGGACAAGGCGGCGCTGGCTGAGCAGGACGTGTTGGCCAAGATCGCCGAGATGCAGGATGCGGACCGGGTGATGGCCGAGCGGGTCCACGCCGTCGTCACCGCCAGCGCTCCCCAGCTCGCGCCGAAGCTGTGGTACGGCATGCCCGCCTACGCGCTGGACGGCAAGGTCGTGTGCTTCTTCCAGAGCGCGGCGAAGTTCAAGGCGCGTTACGCCACGCTCGGGTTCAACGACCCGGCCCAGCTGGACGAGGGTTCGATGTGGGCGACCGGTTTCGCCCTGACCGGCGTGACGGCCGAGGTGGAGGAACAGATCGCGGGGCTGGTCAAGCGGGCCGTCGGCTAGGCGGTTTCGTCTGGGTCACCTGGCTGGCCAGAGGAAGGTGCTCGCAGCGTGGAGTCCGGCCAGGCAGATGGCTGCTGTCTTGTCGTTGCGGGTGGCGATGCCTGGCCACTGTTCCAAGCGGTTGATGCAGCGTTCGGCCGTGTTGTGGGCCCGGGGGCGCGTGAGCGCGCACTATGCGGTCGCCACGCCCAAAAAGCGCAGCACCGCCAGGACGCGGCGGTGGTCGGCGTCGGCCTTGGGCAGGTCGAGCTTGGTGAAGATGCTGTTGATGTGCTTGGCGACCGCGCTCTCGCTCACGATCAGCTCGGCGGCGATGCCGGAGTTTGAGCGGCCGCCCGCCATCAGCTCCAGCACCTCCCGCTCGCGCGGTGTCAGCCGGTCGAGCGGACCGGTGTGCCGGCGCACCAGCAGCTGCGCGACGACCTGCGGGTCGAGCGCGGTGCCGCCGGCCGCCACCCGGCGTACCGCGTCGGTGAACTCCTCGACGTCGGCGACCCGTTGCTTGAGCAGATAGCCGACGCCGGAGGTGTTGGCGGCGAGCAGATCGGCGGCGTACCGCTCCTCCACGTACTGCGACAGCAGGAGCACGGCGGTAGGCGGGTACTGGCGGCGGATTACCAGCGCGGCGCGCACTCCCTCGTCGGTGAAGCCGGGCGGCATGCGCACGTCGACCACGGCGATGTCGGGGCGGTGCTCCTCGACGGCTGCCAGCAGTCCTTCTGCGTCGGCGACTTGCGCGCACATCTCGAAGCCGGCCGCCTCCAGCACCTTGACCACGCCGATGCGCAGCAAGAGGGAATCCTCGGCGATCACGGCGCGCACGGCAGCTCCACGGTGATGACGGTCGGGCCCCCGGCGGGGCTGTGGCAGGAGAACGTGCCGTCGACGGACGCGACGCGCTTGGCGAGCCCGGCGAGCCCGGTGCCGGCCGCCGCGAGATCTGCGCCGCCCGCGCCGTCGTCCGCGACGACCACCAGCAGTGTCTCCCCGATCCGCTCCACGCTCACGTCCGCCCGTCTCGCCTGGGCGTGTTTGACCACGTTCGTCAGGGCTTCGGAGATAACGAAGTACGCAACAGCCTCGAGGGTGGGTGAGGGGCGCTGCGGCAGGTCCACCGTTATGCGCACCGGGATCGGGAGGCGGGCGGCGATCCCGGACAGCGCGGCGTCGAGGCCGCGGTCCTCAAGGACGGCCGGATGCAGGCCGCGCACCAGGTCGTTCAGCTCGGCGATCGCCTCCTTCGCCTCGCGGTGCGCCTCGTCGATCACCTTGCGGGCGTCCTCCGGCAGGTCGCCGAGGGTGGTCCTGGCCAGGCCCAGGTTGACGGCGAGTGAGACGAGGCGCTGCTGTGCGCCGTCGTGCAGGTCGCGCTCGATCCGCCGCCGCTCGGCGTCGGCGGCGTCGAGCACACCGGCCCGGCTCTCGGCGAGGTCGGCGACCCGGCGGGCCAGCTTCTCCGTGCGGCTGGGGCCGAGCAGGACCTCGGCCGCCCGAATCTCCAGCCGCACCACAGCGCCGGTCAGCCGGGGCCCGAGGAACAGCAGGGCGAGACCGCCGGCGGTGACGTACACGGCCTGCGTGGTGTATCCGACGTCGGTGACCGGCCAATGCGGCGGCAGCGCCCAGATCCACACGTAGAGGGAGGCGGCCACGACAGCGACGGCGAGGACGGCGAGGACGGCGAGGTCCAGGACGGCGAGCAGCGGACCCGCCACGGCGTGGTAGCAGACCTGCCGCCACAAGGCCCGCGTGGTCAGTCGGCGCGCCGCCGACGTCCAGTTGCGTCCCGGCCCGGGTACGGCGGGGCGCGGGAGGTCCTTGCCGGCGAGCGCCCGGTAGCGCCGCCGCTGCCCGGCGGTCAGCAGGGGTGTCACCAGGAGCGTGAGCAGCACGGGCAGCGCCGCGAGCGGGAGCAGCACGGGCAGCGGAGTCGCGGCCGGCGCCAAGGCCGCCATCGTGCCGAGCAGCCAGAGCCACAGGGGCGCCACGGCGAGGTGGAGCGGCAGGCCAGCGGCGATGAGCGCGGTTTGGTGTCCCGCCCTGCGCAACGGCCGGCCCGGCACCAGCTTCAGCCACGTCGTGAGTTGCATGCGTCAAACGGTAAAGCCGCAGGCCATCCCCGTGCCATGACGTTCCCGCCCGGTTCGGGGGTGCACTTGTCTCCACCCCGGGTCGGAACCCTGCGTGACTGACGGCGCCCTGGTGTGCGGCGCAGGGTGGAGCACGTGAAAGGGAGAGCCGGCGGGGAGCGGGGGAAGACGATGCGTCAACTGGCCTGGTGCGATGAGGAAGTGGCAGGCGCCGAGGACGTCGGTTGCGCCGAGGTCATCCCGCTCCACGAAGTGGCGCAGGAACCGCGCCTGGGGCGGGGCATGCGGCGGGCCGGGTGGCTGCTGGTCGCCTGCGGGCTCGCCCTGCTGCCGTGGCTGTACGTGCTGGCCACCGGCCTGCCGGCCACCGCGACCGCGGCGCACTGGCCGGTCGCCTGGGCCGGGCTCGACGCGCTGGAGGCGCTCGGCCTGATCGCCACCGGCCTCCTCGCCGCCCGCGGGGACCGGCGGCATGCCCTTGCGGCCGCCGCGACCGCGACGCTGCTTGCGGTGGACGCCTGGTTCGACACCACGACCGCGGCCCCGGGCGGCGACTTCGCCACTGCGGTCGCCATGGCGCTCGGCGCCGAGTTGCCGCTCGCCGCGCTGTGCGGCCGGCTGGCGCTGCGGGCGCTGAGCCGGCCCGTGTGACGCCGACCGCCCCACTGCGTGCCACGGACCGAATCGATGAACCGGAGAACACCATGCACCGCATCACCACCGCCCCCGTCGCCCCGAACCCGGCCCGGACCCGCTGGGCGGTCGCCGCCGGCGCGGGCGCCGCGTTGGCCGCCGCCTGGTGGCTGGGCGACACGGCGCCCTATCCGTACGCCCAACGCGGCCTGCTCTACGTGCCGTTGCCGTTCCTGACCGCCGACCGGATGGACGCCGTACTGCGGCCGCGGCCCAGGGAGCGGATCCTGGAGATCGGCCCCGGGACCGGACTGCAGTCGCTGCACGTCGCCCCGCAGCTCGGGCCGCAGGGACGGCTCGATGTGCTCGACATCCAGCAGGAGATGCTCGACCACGTGATGTGCCGCGCACAGCGCGACGGCCTGGCGACGATCACGCCCACCCGCTCGGACGCACGTGAACTGCCCTACGCCGATGGGACATTCGACGCCGTATACGCCGTGACCGCGCTCGGCGAGATCCCCGAGCCGGATCGGGTACTGCGCGAGGCGGCACGGGTACTGGCACCAGGCGGGCGACTGGTGATCGGCGAGTTCTTCGACCGGCACTGGATCCCCTTCGGCCGGCTGCACCGGCTCGCCGACGCCGCCGGCCTCCATCTGACCGAGCGCCGCGGCCCGAGCCCGGCATACCTCGCCCGCTTCCGACCCTGCGGAGCCCACGCGCCCGTTCGCCAGGGCGATCACCTCGCCGACGGCGACCGGGAAAGCGACGGCGGGAAAGCGTGAACACCACACGTGCAGTGCCGACCGGCCCATTCCGCGCGGCTTTCGACGGGCACCCAGCCACAGGTGAGCGGGGCTGGTGCAGCCGTGGGAATCACCGCGGTTGCAGAAATCTGGTCTTCGGTGCCGCACCAACCGAGCTGGGGCATCGCCCCGTGGGCCATCCGCCTGGCCGCCAGGAGACGGGATACCAGCCACTGGGAGGCCCACCTGGCGGGCGCGCCCGAAGACGGGATGCCCCGGACCCGGCAACAGCAAAGTAGAGACGCTGCCGGATTCATCATCGCCGCCACCCGCCTGCGCACCCACGACCTGTTCTGCCGCCTGTGGCGGCCGGTGGACTGGATACTCACATCACAACGCCGGCGCGAAATCGCTGACGCCACGCCACCTGCTCTGGTGACGATCTACATCGCGGAGCGCGATGGACTTCACACGCTGCCGACGGAAAGCGGGGGCTGGATCACAGGCTGCGGGGTCGCCACGTTCGCGGCGAGCCGCTGGCTACAGCGCCTGCGGGGAAGGAATCGAAACCGCCGACTCGCCGGCACCGAACAGTGAGTAACGATCACTCTGGGTGCGCCAAGGCCTCCTTCTGCAGTTGCACCGCCGCCACCAGGCTCAGTGTCGGCTCCGCCCGGCGCAGTGCCTTCACCGCTGCGACGGAGGCGACATCCCCGGTGAAGCCGACGGCGGCCAGCCGGGAGTGGACCCAGCGCGCGCGTACCTCGGCCGCAGTGGCGGCGGCGGTGGACTCGGCGATCGTAACGGCGCGTTCCAGACCCGCGCGTTCCTCGGGCGCGGCATCGGCCAGCGCCTGGCGCAGGACGGCCGCGATCACATCCGCATCGCGCAGTACGAGGGTGGCGTCTTTTGACGGTCCTAGGATTCCCATGCGGATCAGGTTGTTGGCCAGATGCTCTGGCTGCCAAGCAACTTGAGCGTTTCCAGAGGCTCGGGCAGGGCGCGCCAGGTCGTTCCGCGGCGGCGCAGTGACGATTCCAGCTGTGTGGGCGGAGTGTCGTGCTTTCCGCTGCAGCCGTCCCGTACCCACCCATCACCGCATCGCCGGGGTGCTGCCCCTCCCGGACTTCACCGACGATGCCTCTGACCAGGCCAGATAGCGCAACGCTGCTGGAGTACCAGAAGGGCCCATTGTAGTGCTGCCAGCTGCTCTCGATCTTCGTGCGTACCCCGGACGACCCCTTGCCCTCGCCGGTGTTGTTCCAGACGGTGCCCGCGCTGTCCGGGAAGACCAGGTCTGCCTTGTCGTCGGGCTCAGCGCAGCCGTCGCGCACGCAGCACCAGGTCGTCGGTATGGTGCGCGCCGGCGCCGCCGTCGGGTGCCACGCGTGGTCGCTGTTCGTTCACCTCCATCTTCCAGTCGTCGGTGAGCAGGGCGGCGACCATCGAGGGCCAGACGTAGTCAGCCGGGTCGAAGCCGCTGTCGTGTGCCCGCTGGGCGTCCATCCCCGCGTGGTGTACGAGCAGCAGCACGCCGCCGGGCGCGACGGCCGCGAGCAGCGCTCGCTCGGCTGCGGCATCGGGGGTGCGCAGCAGGGCCGGATACTGCGCGGAGACCAGGTCGAAGGAGGCCCGCGGGAGCGCCGCTTCGGTCAGCGCGGCGTGTACCCAATGAACGGCGACGCCTGCGTCCCGCGCGTGCCCGGCCGCCCGCTCCAGCGCCACGCCCGAGACCTCGAGCGCGGTCACGTCCCAGCCGCCGCGCGCGAGCCAGACGGCGTCCGCGCCCTCGCCGCAGCCGACGTCGAGCACCCGCCCGGGCGTGAGCCCGGCGACCTCGGCCACAAGCGCACCGTTGGGCTGGCCGCTCCACAGCTGTTGTCGGTCGGCGTATCGGTTGTCCCACTCCGCCCGCACCGCGGGGTCTCCGACGTATCCGTCGCCAGGCAAGGAAGGGTCAGACGCGGGCGATCTTGTTGTGAAGTTGTCGGTCATGGGCCCAACGTCGCCCTTCGTGGCCCGGTCACGCCACTCCTGTTGCCGCTCCGGCAAAACGGCGTCCACGGGGCGAGGAACGCCTGAGGGATTGGTGGCAGTGGTCCCTGCGAGCATACGGATCATGAAACGATCCGACGATCTCCTGGCAGGGCTGGACGACATCGACTGGGCAGCCCTGGGGCACGCCTACGGCAGCGCTGAGGACGTGCCCGGCCAGCTCCGGACCCTGTGTGGGCTGGACGAGCAGGCCCGGGAGAGCGCCTTCCGCAGCCTGTTCGGCAACATCTTTCACCAAGGCACCCGGTACTCGGCCTCTCCGTACGCCGTGCCGTTCCTCACCCGAATCGCCGTCGCGGGCCCGGTCGGCGCCCGGCCCGACGCGCTGCTGCTGCTGACCCGTCTGGCCATTGATTGGCACGACGAGTACGACCTCCCGCTCGGCATCGACACCGCCGCGTGGCGCGCCGCAGCCGTCAGCCCCGAAGAAAATCTGCGCTGGTACGACGAGCAGATCGCCGCCGAGACCGACGAGAAGCGGCTGAAGAACCTGTGCGAGGGACGGGCGTACTGTGCGGCGGGGCACCCCGTCGACGCCCGCGAGGGCGCACTGCGCTCCTATGACGCGGTTCGCGCCCAGCTTCCCGTCCTGCTCGATCTACTCGACGACCAGGAACCGGAGATCCGCACCAAGACCGCGTACCTCCTCGGCTGGTTCCCCGAGGAGGCCGACGCCACCCTGCTCCCCTTGGTGGCCTGCCTCGACGGTGAGCGGGACCCAGTCTGCGTCGCCACGGTCCTCGTCTCGGTCGGACTGATCGCCGACCACGACCCGGACGGCCGACTCCGGCACCACCTCGACCACGAGCACCCCTTGCCGCGCTGGGCCGCCGCCACCGCCCTGACCCGCTTGCTGGTTGCACACCCGGCCACTGCCCCCGGCCTGCCGCAGGCAGAGCGCATCGCCGCCGAGCTGGCGGCCTTCGGCGCCGGGCCGGCTCCCGAGACCGCCACCGTCCATCACGCGGGCGACCTGCACAGCTACACCGTCCGCAGCCTGCTGCACCTGATGGGCGCCGCTGAGGCCCCGGACGGGGTCCTCCTGGAGATCGTCCGCGCCTTGCCTCGTATCGAGGAGACCGGCGTCGTGCCCCGCCCGCCGGCGGTCCGCGCCGAGAACCTGCTGGAAGCCTTGTTCGAGCCCGCGGACACCGTGCCGGTGTTCGCCGAGCTCTCCCCTGGGCGCCGGGAGTTGCTGAGGGTCCTGGCCGAGCTGCTGACCGCCGCGGACTTCCAGCCCGTACCGTTCGGCTCGGACCTCCACGAGCGGTTCACCCAGTACGGCCTCCCCGGTACCCGCCCCGCCCTACGCGCCTACGTCGGGCTGTCCACCGAGGGAGGGGACCCGAGCGCTCCCCTCCCCGACCCTTGGGCACCGTTCCGCAACCACTGATGCCACCGCCCCTCACCGATCGGAGTCAACCTCCTGCTGGGCCTGCTGGACGCCCCCGCCCCACGGCTGACTGCCACGGAGGCCGCAGTACTGGCCGAAATCCCCAACCGGCACCCCCACCACGCCACCTCCATCCTGCAGGAGACCGGCATCCTGCACTACGAACCGGCGTGCGCGATGACCGCCTGGGCCACCTCGTGCATCGCCGAGCTGCCGGCGCCGATGGCCGCCCAGATGGAGGTGTGGCGGACCGTCATGCGCGACCGCAGCACCCTCCCGCCGCGCCGCCGCTGCGCGGTCGACGGCGTGGAGGGGCCGTCGCCGCGTACGGCGGTCCGCCGTTCACCCACAGATCGGCGTCGCGACGTCGCCCGCCGGCTCCTTCGAGAGGCGGAGCAGGAAGAGGTCGGGATGGGGATGTCCTCGTACGGGGTAGGCGAGCGGGACGACGCGGGGCGGTCCGGCGCGCTATTTGAGAGAGGGTCAACGGGATGCAATTCGACGACGATGCTGCTCTGGACACGTCCGAGGTCGAGGACGGTCGGGGAGGTGCGCTGGGCGGGATCCCGGGCGGCGGGAAGACCGTCGGCGGGGGACTGGTCGGGCTCGTGGTGCTGGTCGTGTCCGTGCTCTTGGGTGTCGACCCCGGTATGTTCGGCTCCGGCAGCAGCGAGACGTCCTCGTCCGGCGAGTCAGCCGCTGACCTCGCGGCGGAGTGCCGGACCGGTGCCGACGCCAACCGCAAGGAGGAGTGCCGGATCGTTGCCGTGGTCGACAGCGTGCAGGCATTCTGGAAGCAGACGGAGACAGCCGCCGGCAAGCCCTACCAGCAGGCCCCGACGTTCCTCTTCACCGGCAGTGTGAACACCGGTTGCGGGAACGCTACTTCCGACGTCGGCCCCTTCTACTGCTCAGCCGATGACAAGGTCTATCTCGACCTCGGCTTCTTCAACGACCTGAGCAGCAAGTTCGGCGCCAAGGGCGGCCCGTTCGCCGAGGCCTACGTCATCGCGCACGAATACGGCCACCACTTCCAGGACCTCAGCGGAACGATCTCCCGCGGCAGCGGAAAAGGCCAGAACAGCGGCTCGGTGAAACTCGAGTTGCAGGCGGACTGCTACGCCGGAGTGTGGGCCCACCACGCCACCACCACCCCCGACCCCAAGAGCGGTGAGCCACTGATCACCGACTTGACGAAGGACGACATCAACCGCGGGCTGGACGCGGCCGCCGCCGTCGGAGACGACCGTATCCAGCAGCGCTACCAGGGCAAGGTCACACCCGATACCTGGACCCACGGCTCCGCGAGCCAGCGCCAGCAGTGGTTTGCCACCGGCTACCGCTCCGGCCGCGTCGCCGCCTGCAACACGTTCAGCTGACCACGCTGACAACAACGGTACGACACCCGGTTGGTGGGCCCCGCTGTGGGCAGATTGCGTATATGTGGCGAGGTGGATCATGGCTTCGGAGCGGCGGGCGGGCTCTGGTAGTCGCACGTGAGGCGGCGGTGGAACACCAGCCAGCCGTAGGTGCGCTCGACGGTCCAGCGTTTGAGCAACGGGGTGAATCCCCTGGTTCCGGGGGCGCGTTGGACGATTTCCACGTCGATGCCGAGGGTGACGGCGTGTTCGCCGAGGTGCTGGTGGTAGCCGCCGTCCACCCAGGCTTTGCGGATAGGGGGGTGGGCGGCGGCGACCTGGAGCCGGACGCGGAGAGCGTGACGTTCGCTTCGAGGGCTTGAGCAGGCGCAGGGCCGGGGAGTGGCGCGCTGTTCGCGTACACCCTGCCCCCGATCACGAGGTCACACTCACGCAAACCGGGGCGGAAGCTATGCTTCCACCCGGCATGTCCTCGGCCATGAAACAGTTATCTCCTGTCCCGCAGCGCGCGCACCACGTCCGCGAGCGCGCGGAAGACCGTGGACAGCGCGTGCAGTAGCCGCTCTCGTGCGGCGGCACGTTGCCCCTGAGTGCCAGATGGGCGACGGTGACGACCGTGATCGCGAGCACCGCCAGGCCGGCCACCAGCACCCATGCCATGCCCATCACTTGCTGACTTCCCTCTCCCTTGCCTCTGGTCCCGGCCCGTGCGACCGGGGCCCTGCTCATGGACCCGGGCCCGTATGGCCGTGTCGTGGTGCCCGGAAGCAAACGGTGGGCGGCATTGTGTGCGCAAGTCAGCCGGGTGCTGATGGAGCCGGGAAGCGAAATTTCCGCAGCCCGGAGAGGTGCGGCCGTCGTGGGGCGTGCGGCAGGAGCCTCATGACGCAGAAGCCGTCTGAGGAGACGTCCGCGGGCTCCGGACGGGGGCGCTCGGAGCCGGGTTGTGGCGGCTGTGGGCGGACTCGGGGCTCGACAAGGGCGTCGTGGTCGCCCGGGCCAATCACCTGCTCGATGATCGGGGTGCGGCGTGTGAGCGTGTCCCGCTTCACCGAGCGGCTGTCGGGTCAGCCTGGGTCCAACTTTGCGCCACTGTGGGCACTGGTCGCGGTGATGCTGGTGGCACGGGGTGATTTGACGCAAGAGGATGCCGCGCTCCCGCTCCGGAGCAGGACCGCAGCGGGCGACGGCCCACCGGTGCCAAGAGCCCTGGCAGGGCAAGCAAGCGGTCAGTCTTCCGCACCCCCGGCTCGTGCCGGGCGCACTTCGGGGGCAGGACCCAGTCGTGCCCGGGCGCGTTGCGAGTACTGGTATGAACTATGGGAGAGCGTGAATGCCGAACTCGGCCCGAACACTGGCCGACGGCTCGGCGTCTACCTTGAGGCGGCCGCCCGCGCACACTGCGGTCGATATGCCAGCTATCCGACCGGTCTCAGCGCCCGCGCGAGCGCGTCGACGGTCACCCCGACGATCGCCCGGAGTTGCTCCGGGCTCGACCCGGCCCTACCCATCACCGCGAGAGACTGGTTCACGGCCGCTACGTGTACGGCGAAGTCCTCGGCGTTCTCGTCGGACATTCCGCCGGCCTTCAGCGCGGTGCGCAGGCGCGGGCGCTGGAGGCCGAACAGCTCTTTGACATGCTCTGCGACGCTCGGGCGCAGCGCCGGACTCGCCATGACCGACTGGGCCATCAGGCATCCGTCGGGCACGGCGGGGTCGGCGATGCGCCTCAGGGTGACGTCGAAGAACGCACGGACGGCGGCGACGGGGTCCACGGCTGCGCACGAGAGGGCGGCGTCGAACTTGTCGCCGTAGCGCGTGGCGTAGCGATCCAGGCAGCGAAGGAAGAGCGCGTCCTTGTCGCCGAGCGAGGAGTAGATCGAGCTGCGGTTCAGGCCGGTCGCCCGGGACAGGTCGTCGAGCGAGGTGTCGGCGTAGCCGGAGCGCCAGAACTGGATCATCGCGGCGTCGAGCACCGTGTCCATGTCGAACTGTTTCTTGCCTGCCATGCGGCCCATCCTCCCATCTTGGACTGATCAGTTCAAGAAGTGCTAGCGTCGAATCACGGTCCACCCGCCTCGATGGAGGATTCCCATGACCAACCCCGTCCCCGCCCTGCCCCTGCATGACCTGGCCGGATTCACGCACCGCTGGGTCGACGCCGACGGCGTCCGCCTGCACGCCGTCGAAGGCGGTCGGCCGGACGGACCGGCCGTCGTCCTGCTCACCGGGTTCCCGCAGACCTGGTGGGCCTGGCGAAAGGTCATGCCTGCTCTCGCCGATCGGTTCCGTGTCATAGCGATCGACCGGCCGGGCCAAGGCAATTCCGAGCATCCGGAGCTCAGCTACGACACGCACACGGTCGCCGCGCACATCCAGGCCGCCGTGAACGCTCTCGGCGTGCGGGACTACTGGCTCGCCGGGCACGACATCGGCGCCTGGGTCGCCTTCTCCCTCGCCCTGAACTACGAGAGCCGACTGCACGGGGTCGCGCTGCTCGACGCCGGAATTCCCGGTATCACCATGCCGGAAACGATCCCCCTCGACCCGACGCTGGCGTTCAAGACCTGGCACTTCGCGTTCCACGTGGTGCCCGATCTTCCCGAGACGCTGATAGCCGGCCGCGAGCGGGAGTACATCAGCTGGTTCCTGAAGACCAAGTCCCTCGCGCCCGACGCGTTCGAGGAAGCAGAGCTCGACCACTACGGCGCGGCCCTCGCCGTCGATGGCGGCCTGCGCGCCGGCCTCGCCTACTACCGGGACGCCGCCGAGTCCGCGCGCAAGAACCACGCATCACTCGAGCAACGCCGACTGACCGCACCCGTCCTCGGAATCTCCAGCAGCCACGGCTCGATCCCGGATATGGCGGCCTCCATCAGCCCGTGGGCCGAGAACGTGACCGGCGTCATCGTGCCAGACGCCGGTCACTACATCCCCGAAGAGCAGCCCGAGGCCGTCGCCGCCGCCCTCACCGACTTCTTCAGCGGCCGTTAGTGCTCTGGCAGGAGGGCGATCCCCATTGCCGCCGAGGGCCCGTCAGTTACGAGCCCGCCCCGCGCGCCTACGGACGTGCCGAGAACCGCCCGTCGCCGCGCTTGTGCAGCCAGCCCCGGGCGGCAAGCTTGGTCATCTTCGCCCGCAAAGGTTCCAGCTTGCCGTGTCCGAGGCGTCCAGCCCCAGCCGCTTCGTGGACCGCCCTGACCCGCACCGGGCCGTCCGCCTCCCGCACGATCGCCAGGATCTTGCGGTAGTCGCCGGGCAGCCCGCCCTCGTCGGCCGCGTCGCCGCGATGCGGGATGAGCAGGACTGCCCGCCCGGCCACCTTCGCCGATGCAGGAGCGACAGCCCGGCGTCGGCCCGGGCCTGCTCGGCCAGGCGGTTCAACACTCCGCTCCGCGATCGCCGGTTCGTGCCGCTCAGCCTGCCTCCTGGAACTGCTTGCCCAACTCCTCGGCGAGAGCGTCCAGTTCGCTCCGGCGGGCGGTGATCCGCTGCCGCGCCCGCATCCCCCGCGCCCTCCCGCATTCTCACGGCGTGCCGACCTGCTGACGGATCGTAGGCGGGGACGGTCGTGGGCGCAGCCAAACCCGGCATCCCGCCAGAGCCGAACCTGCCCGATGATCTACACCATGGTCATCGGCCGCCGACCGCGAGTACCCAACTCGCCCTTCACGCCAGACCCGTGACCCGCGACTTCACGATGCACACTGCTCAATGGCGAACCGGGCAAACCGTCCGCAGCGACGCGTATACATGCGATCAGTTCATCTCGCTGGCTGAGAACGCATCAGCCCTGGGCCGGGGCAAGCGTTCGGGACGTTGGCGGGCTCAGTCGGCGAAGTGCGAGGACTTCCCGCACTTGGTGCAGGCCCTGGATGCCGTGCTGCGCAAGCTGGGCTGGACGGCCCGGCGGTGGCGGTTCGACCGCATGTCGACGGTCTGCTATCCCTCCAGCGGGCAGATCACCGCGGCATTCGCAACGAGGAACAGATTCTGCGCGGTGCTCACGGTGCCCGCCCGACGCTCAGTGCCTCAGCCACGGACCTCGGGACATGGACTTCGTCCAGCTAAGCGGAACGGAGTACTTCGGCAACGACTTCTTCCCAGTGCTCGATGATGACTTTCCGGACTTCCGGATCGTGGTAAAGACGGTGGCAGAACTGGCAGTGGTGGGCGTAACGCCCCTCCCAATCGATCCGGGGATTGTGGCGAGCTGCCCAGGCGACGATGCGTTCCGGCCCCTCGTAGTGGATCCACAACTTCAGCAGATCCTCTTCGGCCTCCGTGATCGCCCGGGCCAGGGAATCGGGCTGACGTACATGGCCCACGTTGAGTTCGGGGATGGTCCGCATGCCGAGGCCGCAGCAGGCGCCGATTCTGCCGTCGGCCTGGACGGTATAGGTCTGGAGCAGGTTGTCGCACCCGGAGCGTCTGCCGATGTTGTGCCGGTCCACCACGGCGCCTTCCGGATATGTGTGCGTGGACGCGTGGGTCATCGGCATCCAGGGGCTGAACTCGACTGAAAGGTGCGCGAGCTGTTCGGGGCTTAGCGCGGAGACCAGGGGGTGATGCAGCAGTGATTCCCTGGTGACGCTGTTCTCGCTCTTCAACTCGACCATGACATGGACTTTGTACGCGCGCTCGCACGCAGCCACGACCGCGTGCGCGACACGGTCGATGGGGACAAATTTGATGTGCTCGTCCCCAGTGCTGTAGTTGATCTCTGAGAGGCCCGCTTCGATCAGGAGGCCTAGTTTCTTCCGGGCCGTATCGAGGGTCCGCGCCCAATGGGCGTTGGTCACAAGCCGCGTGGGGAAGCCGAGACGCCGTGCGTAGCTGATTCCGTGGAGGAGGTCCTTCCAGCGGAGCGTGGCGTCGCCGCCGGTGAAGACCACATTGTAGAAACCCAGCCTCTTGGCTTCGTCGATGGTGGCGGTGATGTGCTCGGAATCGAGCTGCGTACGCTCCCGCGGGCTCGACAAAGTGCCGCATTCATTGCATGCCGCGGGACAGGTGAACGTGGGCATGATGGAGAGCGTGAGAGGCCCACGGTCCATATGCCGCCGCAGTCCCGGTAGTTCCCTGTGGGCGATCTCAGCCAACGCGCTCTCCCTCAATGCGCTCTTCGGCGACCGGCTCTCCATGCAGCTCGGTGGCGTAACGGACCAGCGCATCGATGGCGACGCGAACACAGCCGGATCCGTAGACTCCGCCCTCCCGGTCCGCGTAGTGCTTCGACGCCTGTTCGACCTCCACGCTCGTGCCCCCGGTGTGATCGAATTCTGACGAGTGCTGAAAGGACTGGATTGCATGGAAGGTCGCGTTGTTGCTGCTGTGCGCCGAAAAGGCGAAGCCGTCCACGAAGATCGTGCCACTGGTGATGAAGTGATCTCCGGTGATTTCCCGGGGGCTGTGCGGTGTTGCGCTGTTCCTGATGAATTCGAGGATGGCGTGGTCACCACCGTGTTCGAGTACGGCCTGGGTGAAGTCGTCCATGAAGGCGGAGCGAGAAGGAGGTGCGCCCTGCCGTTGCTCCGCGTAGCTTTGCAGCCACTCCCGCAGCGGCTGGTTGGAGAGCACGGCATACACAAGCTGATTGGTCGCTGATGCCTCCTGCTCCGGCAGGCTCACACCGTCGACATGTTCGGAAAGGACCTGCGCGGGGTTCTTGACGAACCGTTCACGCAGCGCCGCATCCCTGGAAATGGCCTCGAAGAGCCCGTCGATTCGGTCCGTGATTCCCCGGCGACGCAGGATCAGGGGTTCAGAAATGTCGGTGCTCACTGAATGACTCCAGCTGAGAAGGGACGGGCCAGTGCCCCACGCTACGGAAGTTGCGAAGCCATTGACCAGTGTGTTCCGCCGAATGGAGGAACGGAATTCATCGGCCAGGCCGACAAGTGCAGATTGGTACGCCGGCATGTCCGACACCGAGGGATGGATCGTCGCGCGCGAGTACGCCGACAGACGAGATCGACGGTTTCCTGCGTAAGCCGATCAACGGCACGAGTGTCCGGCGGGGTCATGCCACGGCCTGCGCGGCGGGCCAGGCCCTGTGAAGCGCGACTGCGCCGCGTACCACGCCGGCGTGTGGATGGAGGTGCCCGCTCCTGGACCCGCGGCTCCTGGCCATTTGCCTGCCCCGGACTGATCGGTGACGGGAGGCAGAGACGCGGAGCTTTGTCTTCCGGGCGCTCCCAGCGCGCCGTCTATGCCTCTTTCACGCCCTTCGTGCGCTCCAACTCACCCTGCCGGAAGGTGCCTTGAGCTTCGTACGTTGGCCTGTTCGCCTCACGCGGGGCGGCTCCGGCGCGAGGTGGGGCCGGGTTTGGCAGCGGGTTGGTAAGGGGTGACACGTGGAAGCCATCGCGCGGACTTGATGAGCGGCTGCGCGCCGGCATCGACATGCTCGACGTGGGCACCGGGGAGGGACACGCCCCTCTGGTGCTGGCCAGGGCCTTCCCGGCCAGCCGCTTCCACGGTCTGGACCAGTCGGAGACCGGCATCGAGACCGCGCGAGCCCAGGCGGCTCGTGCCGGGCTGGACAACCTCCGTTACATACAGGCCGATTCGACGCAGATCACCGGCGAGTACGACTTCATCACCGCCCTTGACGTGATCCACGACCTGGCCCGGCCGGCCGAGACACTGGCAGCGATCGCGCGGGCCCTGCGCGCGGGCGGCACCTTCCTGATGGGCGACGTCGCCGCGTCCAGCAAGCTGGAGGAGAACATCGCACACCCCTTTGCGCCTGCGCTGTACGGATTCTCCGTCTTCTACTGCATGACGACCTCGCTCAGCACGGGCGGAGTCGGCCTGGGCACCGCGTGGGGACAGCAGACGGCAGTGTGGATGCTGAAGGAGGCCGGCTTCGGGAACGTCGACGTCGAGGCCGTCGAGGGCGACCCGATCAACGTCTACTACGTTGCGACGAAGAATTGACGGTTGGCTGACGCCCTGCCGACGCAGGCGCAAGGAGTGCTGCCCTGGCCGCGCCGCGGCAGTGCCGTCGTCCTGGTGGCGACGGTGGTCAACTGACTGCTTGTGCTTGTCGGGCGGACCGGCGATCAGACCAGCCCGTGCTGCTTCGCGTACGTGTTCGCCACGTCCTCCGGGTCCTTCTTGTCGTTGTCGACCCGGCTGTTGAGCTGGGTGAGCTGCTCGGTGGTGAGGACGTTGCCGAGCTTGGCCAGCGCCCTGCGGACCGTGTCGTCGCACTTGCGGTCGGCGATGAGCGGGACGATGTGCTGGCTGGGGATCAGGTTCTTCGGGTCGGTCAGCACCACCCAGCCGTTGGCGGCGATGTCGGTGTCGGTGGTGAAGAGGTTCGCCACGTCGACGTCCCCCTTCTTGAGGGCGCCCTTGACCAGGGGGCCATCGGAGTCCAGGGACTTGAACTCCTTGAACTCCACGCCGTAGAAGTCCTTCAGGCCCACGGCTCCCACCCGGCGCTTCTTCACCTCGGGCGCGGCACCGATGACCAGCTTGCCGTTGTGGTCGGCCAGGTCGGCGAGGGTGGTCAGGCCGTACTTGCGGGCGGTCGCCCGGGTGACGACGAAGCAGTCCGAGTCGGCCGCCTCCCCGTACGGCAGCACCTGGAGGCCGGCGGGCAGCGCGAGGGTGAGCGCGTTCTGCATGGTGCCGGGCTCCGAGGAGTTGTCCTTCGGCGCGAGGTAGTTCAGGAGGGCGCCCTGGTACTCGGGCAGCAGGTCGATGTCGCCGGCCTTCAGCGCGGGGATCACGATCTCCCGGGTGCCGAGGTTGGGGCGGACCTTGACCTTGACGCCCGCGGCCTTCAGGACGGCCGCGTAGAGGTAGCCGAGGACCTGGTTCTCGGTGAAGTTGGCGGTGCCGATGGTGATGCCGCTCTTGCTGGAGCCACCGCCGCCGGACGTGGAGCCTTGACTGTCGAGCGAGGTGATGCCGCTCGCGCAGGCGGACAGGGCCGGAACGGACGCGGCCGCGAACAGGCCGCCGAGGAGGGTGCGTCGGTTCATGATCGGTGTTCCCTAGGCGGTGCGGTGGCGGAAGAGGAAGCGCTGCAGGCCCGACAGGGCCAGGTCCAGGGCGACGGCGACTACGGCGACCAGCACCGCGCCGCCCAGCACCTGCACGAGGTCGCGCTGGGCAAGGCCGTCGAAGACGTAGCGGCCGAGGCCGCCGAAGGAGACGTACGCGGCGATGGTGGCCGTGGCGACGACCTGGATCAGCGCGAGACGCAGGCCGGTCATGATCAGGGGGAGCGCGAGGGGCAACTCGACCTGGAACAGGACCTGGTGGCCCCGCATGCCCTGGCCGCGGGCCGCGTCCTTCACGTCCGGGTCCACAGCGGTCATCCCGGCGTAGGTGTTGGTGACGATCGCCGGGACCGCGAGGGCGACCAGGGCGACGTACACCGGCAGCATCGACAGCCCGCCCGCCAGGAAGACCAGCACGACCAGGCCGACGGTCGGCAGCGCGCGGCCGAAGGACGCGAGGTTGATCGCGATGAAGGCGCCCTTGCCGGTGTGGCCGATGAGCAGGCCGAGGGGGAGGCCGATGGCGGCGGCGATGAGGGTCGCGAGCAGCGAGTACTGGAGGTGTTCGGCGAGGCGGTGGGCGATGCCGTCGGTCCCGGACCAGCTCGCGCCGCTGGTGAGCCACTTGCCGAGGTTCTTGAAGAGCTCGTACATCTCAGGCTCGCCTTCTGCGCCACGGGGTCAGCACGTACTGGAGCGCCACCAGCAGCGCATCGGCGACCACGGCGAGCAGGATGGTGAGGACCACGCCCACGATCACCGGGGTCGGGAAGTCGCGCTGGAAGCCGTCGGTGAAGAGCTGGCCGAGGCCGCCGTCGCCGATATAAGTGGCGACCGAGACCAGCGAGATCGACATGACGGTCGCGATCCGCACGCCCGCCATGATCACGGGCAGCGCGAGCGGGAACTCCACGGTGAGCAGCGTGCGCAGGGGGCGCGTGCCCATCGCCTTCGCCGCTTCCTTTGTCTTCGCGGGGACCGAGTCCAGGCCCTCGACGGTGTTCCGCAGCAGCACGACCAGGGTGTAGACGGTCAGGCCGATGACCGTGGTGGTGCGGGTCAGGCCGCTGATCGGCAGCAGCAGCACGAAGATCGCGATCGACGGGATCGTGAAGAGGACGTTCGAGACGCCGAGCAGGAAGCCGCGCAGCGGGCGGATCCGGTGGGCGATCACCGCGAGCGGCAGCGAGATGAGCACGCCGAAGAAGACGGCGGTCATGGCGGCCTGGAGGTGGGAGAGCGTGAGAGAGGTCAGGTCGTCGGTGTGGTCGCCTATCCACGACCAGTCGATGGTCATGCGGCCACCCGTGCTTCCGTGTGTGCCCGGCCCGCGTGCTCGTGGATGTCGTCGCGGGAGGACACCCCGGTGAGGACGCCGTCTGCGTCGACGCGGGCGACCAGGCCGGTGGGGGAGGCGAGGGACTCGTCGAGCGCGGACAGCAGCGAGTCGGTGTCGCGCAGCGGCCGTACGGGGAGTTCGGTCTCCTTCGACACCCAGTGCAGGGGCTTGCGCTGCTCGTCGAGGACGAGGGTCCAGGTGCCGCCCTCCGGCGCCGGGCCCTGCGGGACGCCGGAGAGAGTCTTCAGCGACAGCAGCTTCAGACCGCGCTCGGCGCCGAGGAAGCCGGCCACGAAGTCGTCGGCGGGGCGGGCGAGAAGCTCGGCAGGGGTGGCGCACTGGACCAGGTGGCCGCCAGTGCGGAAGATCGCGATCTGGTCGCCGAGGCGTACGGCTTCGTCCACGTCGTGGGTGACGAAGACGATGGTCTTGCTCAACTCCTGCTGCAGCCGCAGCAGTTCGTCCTGGAGCTGGGTGCGCACCACCGGGTCGACGGCGCCGAAGGGCTCGTCCATGAGCAGGACCGGCGGGTCGGCGGCCAGGGCGCGGGCGACGCCGACGCGCTGTTGCTGGCCGCCGGAGAGCTGGTGCGGGTAGCGCTTGCCGGCGTCGGCGGCCAGACCGACGGTCTCCAGCAGCTCCGCGGCGCGGGCGCGCGCCTTCTTCCGGTTCCAACCGAGCAGGAGCGGCACGGTGGCGACGTTGTCCAGCACCGTGCGGTGCGGGAAGAGGCCCGCCTGCTGGATGACGTACCCGATGGAGCGGCGCAGCTCGGCGGCGTCCTGCCGGGTCACGTCCTTGCCGCCGACCCGGATGGTGCCCGAGGTGGGCTCTATCATCCGGTTGATCATCCGCAGGGTGGTCGTCTTGCCGCAACCGGAAGATCCGACGAGGACCGTGACACCGCCTTCCGGCATGCGGAGGGAAAGGTCGTGGACTGCTGTCGTGCCGTTGGGGAAGCGCTTGTGGACCGCATCGAACTGGATCATGAGATGTCCCTTGCCCGGCTGTATAACGTCATGCAGAGTTCTCTGTAGCTGAATAGCTTGTCAACGGTTTGGTGTTAATCCGAAGTAACGGATGACCGCACGGCAAGACCGGATGTCCGGTTAGGGGAGGGTTTCGGCGTGATGTCGTCTCAGATCGTGGACGTGCCGGATGCTGTGCACACCGAACTGGTGATCCTCGACGGGATCGGGCTGGGCGTTGAGGACGTCGTCCGCCTCGCCGACGGCTCCGCGCGTCCGGTGCCCGGGACCGACGCGATGAAGCGGGTGACCGCATCCTGGGACGCGGCCCGGCAGATCGCCGCGACCGGTCGCGTCTACGGCCGCTCGACCGGCGTCGGCGCCAACCGGAACGAGGACGTGCCCACCGAGGCGGCCGCCGAACATGGGCTGCGGCTGCTGCGCAGCCACGCGGGCGCCATCGGGGACGAGCTGCCGGCCCGGCAGGTGCGCGCCATGCTCGCCGTACGGGCCAACCAGCTGCTCGCGGGCGGGGCGGGCCTACGGCCGACGGTGGTGACGGCGTTGTGCGAGGCGCTGGCGAACGGGGCGTATCCGGTCGTGAACGAGTTCGGGTCGGTCGGCACCGGGGACATCGCGGCCCTGGCGCAGGTCGGGCTGGCGCTCGCGGGGGAGCATCCGTGGCTGGCGAGCGGAACCTGCGCGGATGCGGGCGGGCCGTCGGGTGGCCTCGGCGAAAAGGCCTTCGGCAGGTCGACCGCCGCCCACGGATCCGCTGCGGTCGGCGCCGCTGGGTCCGTTGCGGTCGGTGCCACCGGGTTCACCGCTGTCGACGCCCCTGGATCCGCCGCTGTCGGCGCCCCGGATCCGCAAATCCTTGATAACAACGATGCGTTGGCCTTCATCAGCAGCAACGCCCTCACCCTCGGCCAGTCCGCGCTGGCCCTGCACGAACTGCGCGCCCTGGTGGAGGCCAC
>NZ_JBITSP010000009.1:0-410553 GCF_044540925.1 Streptomyces sp. NPDC085900
CCGCCATGGCCAGCACTGACACCACACCGGCCCAGGACGCCGGCAGCGTCGAAGCCGGCCTCGACGCCCTGGAGACCACGGCCACCGGCCGGGCGTCCCTGCGGCAGACCCTGGTCAACAAGGTCCTGCCGCCGGTCATCGCGATCGGCGTGGTGCTGGTGGTGTGGCAGGGACTGATCTCCTTCGAGATCGTCGACAACCCCTCCAAGCTGCCCTCGCCGGCCGACGTCTGGCACGTGCTGCGCCAGTCGTGGCTGGAGGGCACGCTGCTGGGTTACATCTGGACGAGCGTCTCGCGGGGCCTGCTCGGCTTCTGCCTCGCGCTGCTCATCGGCACCCCGCTGGGCCTGCTGGTGGCCCGCGTCAAGTTCATCCGCGCCGCGATCGGACCCATCCTGTCCGGCCTGCAGTCCCTGCCCTCGGTCGCCTGGGTACCCCCCGCCGTGATCTGGCTGGGCCTGAACAACTCCATGATGTACGCCGTCATCCTGCTCGGCGCGGTCCCCTCCATCGCCAACGGCCTCGTCTCCGGCGTCGACCAGGTCCCCCCGCTCTTCCTGCGCGCCGGCCGCACCATGGGCGCCACCGGGCTGAAGGGCACCTGGCACATCACCCTGCCCGCCGCCCTGCCCGGCTACGTCGCCGGCATGAAACAGGGCTGGGCCTTCTCCTGGCGCTCCCTCATGGCCGCCGAGATCATCGCCAGCTTCCCCGACCTCGGCGTCGGCCTCGGCCAACTCCTCGAAAACGCCCGCACCGCCTCCGACATGGCCATGGTCTTCGAAGCCATCCTGCTCATCCTCTTCGTCGGCATCGCCATCGACCTGCTCGTCTTCAGCCCCCTCGAACGCTGGGTCCTGCGCAGCCGCGGCCTGCTCGTGAGGAGTTGAGGTTCCATGCGTACGAAGTCCGGCCGCCCCGTCCTGGTGGTGATCGCGCACGGCAGCCGTGACCCGCGGCATGCCGCGACGGTGCACGCCCTGGTCCGCCAGGTGCGCGCGCTGCGCCCGGAAGTCCGGGTGGAGACCGGTTTCCTGGACTTCAACATCCCGTCCGTGCAGGGGGTCCTGGAGTCGCTGGCGGCGGACGGCGTCCGTGAAGTCGTGGCCCTGCCGCTGCTGTTGACGCGCGCGTTCCACGCGAAGGCCGACATCCCGGCGGTCCTGCGGGAGGCGCCGTCGCGGCTGCGCATCCGCCAGGCGGAGGTGCTGGGCCCCTCGCCACTGCTGCTCTCGGCCCTCGAACGGCGGTTGTACGAGGCGGGGTTGTCGCCCGCCGACAAGTCCTCGACCGGGGTCGTGCTGGCCTCGGCGGGGTCCACCGACCCGGAGGCGATCGCGGTGATCGCAGAAATCGCGCGGGAGTGGCGGCACACCGGTTGGTGCGCCGTGCGACCCGCGTTCGCCTCCGCCGCTCTGCCCCGCACCGAGGACGCGGTACGCGAACTGCGGGCCCTCGGCTGCGCGCGGGTGGCCGTCGCTCCGTACGTGCTGGCCCCCGGCTTCCTCCCCGACCGCATCGCGCGGGGCGCGGCCGAGGCGGACGTGCTCGCCGACGTCCTCGGCCCGGCGCCAGAGGTGGCCCGCGTGCTGCTGGAGCGTTACGACGCGGCGCGCACACCCGCGCTGGCGGCTCTCGGCGCCTGACCCCGCGCCCGGCCCGGGCCGTCAGTCGAAGCGGAGCGATCCCGTGCGGGTGCGCTTGAGTTCGAAGAAGTCGGGGTCGGTGGCCAGGACGCGGAAGCTGTCGAAGAGCGCGGCCGCCCGGGCCCCTCGGGGCACGGCCCGCAGCACGGGGCCGAACCACACGGTGCCGTCGACGTGGAGGGTGGGCGTGCCGACGTAGCCGCCCGAGTCGGGCTCGGCGCCGGCCTCGTGGCTGCGGCGGACGGCCTCGTCGTGCGACGGGTCGTGGGCGGCGGCGGCCAGCTCGGCCGGCAGGCCCAGTTCCGCCAGGGACTCGGCGATCACGGCGGCGAAGAGGTCGGTGGAATCGGCCTTGCGCTCGTGGATGCGCGTACCGAACGCGGTGTACAGATCGCGCAGCACCTTCTCCCCGTGCCGCTCCGCCGCGGCCGCGGCCACCCGCACCGGGCCGATCGACCGGTCCACCAACTCCCGGTACCAGTCGGGGAGTTCGTTGCCGATGTTGTGCAGGTACAGGCTCATCGGGTGGAAGCGGAGGTCGAGCGGGCGCTCGCGCTCGACCTCCAGCAGCCAGCGGGAGGTGATCCAGGCGAAGGGACAGGCGGGGTCGAACCAGAAGTCGACGCGGAGGGGTGCGGTGTCGGTCATACCGTCGACGCTAGCCGTGAGGCGGTACAGGGTCTCGTCCCAATCGTTCACGTTTTCATTGGCCCAATTTTTCTATTGGCCCAATTTCGGGTCCCGTCCGCTGGCGGCGAGGGCGCGGTCGAGGACGGGAGCGTCGTCCGGCACCGGCACGGGGTCGGCGAAGCCGTCGTACTGCCGGTAGAGGTCGCCGTGCTTCTCCACCACGTGGAGGACGAAGCGGGCCGCGTCGTCGGAGATCCGGAACGGCTGGCCGGTGGCGGTGGCGACGTCCCAGCCGTGCACCGCCATCTCCTTGATCACCATGGAGGCGATGTCGAGGGCGGGCACCTTGGCCATGCCCAGGTCGACCTCGCCCTCCCACACCGCCGGGTCGGCCCAGGCGGCGACGGCGCGGTCCAGCTGGGTGGCGTAGGCCTCGGCCCAGTCCGGGTCGGCGGTGAAGTCGCGGGCGGTGAGCTCCTCCGGGAGCTGCTTGCGCAGGGCGCGGTGCTCCAGGCCGTGGGAGGTGTAGAGGACCCAGTGATCGACCAGGGCCCTGACGTCCCAGTCGGGGCAGTGGGTGGGTTCGCCGAGGCGTGCCGCCGGGACGCCGCGCGCCACGCGGGCCGCCTCGGCGGCGCACTCGGTCATGTACGTGTGCAGGTGCTTGGGGTCGTCGTACGTCATGCACCCCACGCTAGGAAGGGGCCGCTCAGGACTCTTGAACAAACGCGACAGCCTCGTCGGCGAGCCGGACCAGTTCCTCGACCGGCATCGAGCCGGGCGTCCGGCGCTCGCGTGCGAAGGTGTTGGCGAGCCGCTGGAGGAGGTCGTTGAGCGGGGTCGGGACGCCGTGCAGCCGGCCCAGCAGCGCGATCTCGCCGTTGAGGTAGTTGGCCTCGATGCTGCCGGTGCCGCGGCTGAGGGACTGCCAGGAGGAGCCGCCGCCGCGCGGGGCGCCGTCGAGCGGGACCAGGTCGACCTTGTGGCCGCGCGTCTCCCGCTGCTCCTCGGCGCTCGCGTACGCGATCCCGGCGGCGTCGAGCACGGCCTCGCCCTCGGCCCGCACCCGGCGGTACAGCTCCCCCGCCTCGTCACCGGCGGTCGAGGTGACCGCCTCCAGCGCGTTGGCCAGGTTGGACAGCAGCTTGGCGTACTGCCAGCGCGACACGTCCGGGACGACCGGCGCCTCGAGGAACCGCGTCTTCTCCAGGTCCGCGGCGATACGCCGGGCGGTCTCGTCGGTGCCGTGGGGATAGCGGCCCAGGTGCAGGATGCCGGTGAGCGGGGCGCCGGCCGCGGAGACGCGGCCCGGTTCGACGAAGGTCGCGGGCAGCCACACGCAGACGCCGTACACGTGCCGGAAGACGCGCAGGGCGAGCCGCTGTCCCTCCACGCCGTTCTGGGCGCACAGCAGCGGCAGCCGCTCGGCGGCCGTACCGCCGCCGTCGACCGGCGCCGGTCCCCAGTCCCGCAGGGCGGCCACCGTGTCCTGCGTCTTGACGGCGAGGACGAGGACGTCGTCGGCCCGCAACTCGCCCAGCTCGCCGGGGCCTTCGACGGCCGGCAGCCGGTAGGTGTGCCGCCCGTCCGGCACGGTCAGCCGCAGCCCGCTCTCGCGCAGTGCCGCGAGGTGCGCGCCGCGGGCGACCACGACGACCTCGTGCCCGGCCCCCGCGAGCCGTCCGCCGATCGCCCCGCCGACGGCGCCCGCTCCGATGATGATGTAGCGCATGGCAGGAGCCTCGCACACCGGCGGGGACCACCTGTGGTCCGGGCCCGGGCGCGGTCAACCCGCCGTGAGCTCCACCAGTTTCACCACGGTGTTCCAGTTCCGGGTGGTGGCGATCAGGCCCTTGTTGACGCGGGGCCTGGCGAGCAGTTCGGCGAGCCTGGAGCGGCCCAGGCCGTTCGGCGCGTAGAGGTACAGGGCGCGGTCCCCGAGGCGGAACTCCTCGGGCAGACAGGCCTCCTGGTCGATCTCCGCGAACCGGTCGGCGGTGACCGGTTCGGAGAAGTAGGTGACGTGCAGCTGCTTGGCCTCCAGGTCGGCGGCCGGGAAGGGGCAGGCGTCGGCGATCGCCTTCAGATAGGCGTGGTCGCGCACGATCACGTCGACGGGGAAGCCGAAGTGTTCCTCGACGGCCTGCGTGAGCTCGGCGGCCAGGGACTCCTCGTCGCCGTGACCGGACGCGAAGACGGCCTGCCCGCTCTGCAGGTGGGTGCGTACGGCGTCGTACCCGAGGCCCTCCATGAGCTGCCGCAGCTCGGCCATCGGGACCCTCTTCTTGCCACCCACGTTGATACCGCGCAGCAGCGCCGCGTACATCGTCGTCATGGCGCACACCCTAGGACGGCCGTCGTGCCCCGTGGGGGTGGGCACGACGGCCAAGTCCGCGTGGGGGCGGACTCCGCGAAACTCTGGCCGACCGGGCGGGCCCTCGGCAACCGCTACACGCAGCTGTGACTTGTTCAACAAGGTTTCGTAATCACAAAGAGGAGCGAGACCGGCGGACCGGACACGGCACGGCAGAGGCCGCCACCCTGATCACTACCTCCGAGTAGCCCGGATAGATGTAAGGGGCCTGGGTCCTCCCCAACGGTGAGGGGACCGGGTCCGCGGGGATGAGTTCTGGCCACGGCACTTCACCGGGGAGCACGACGAGAAGGCCTTACCTCGCCCATACCTTCGAAACGGAAGGTGGCGGCACGGGGCTGTCACCGCTCACGAGGGGGCAGGCCCGTCATGGGGAACGAGGAATCGCGGGTACGGGGCATCGCCGCCCGGGCCGGCGGCTGGAGTGCCCGGCACCGATGGGCCGCCGTCGGCATCTGGGTGCTGTTCGTCGTCCTGGCGATGGGACTCGGCTCGGCGGCCGGCCGGGTGGATCTCAAGGACAGCGACCAGCTCAAGGGCGAGACGCACACCGCCGCCAAGATCATCGATGACGCGGGGATCAAGGAGCCGGCCGGTGAGACCGTCCTGATCCAGGCGAAGGACGGCGGCCCGAAGGCCACGGACGCCGAGTTCCGCTCGGCGGTCGCGGCGGTCGTGAAGGCCGTGGACGCCACCGGCCGGGTCACGGACGTGAAGTCGCCGTACACCACGGACACGATCTCCAAGGACGGGCGCAGCGCGCTGGTGCGGTTCGACATGCGCGGCGACGCGGAGACCGCGGGCGACCGGGTGGAGCCGGTGCTGAAGGCCGTCGCCGGGGTGCAGAAGGATCACGGATCGCTGCGGATCGAGGAGATCGGCAGCGCCAGCATGCGCAAGACCTTCGACGACGCGTTCGGGGACGACTTCCAGAAGGCCGAGTACTCCGCGGTGCCGGTGGCCCTCGGCATTCTGCTCATCGCCTTCGGCGCCCTGGTGGCCGCGCTGCTGCCGGTGGCGCTGGCGATCACCGCGATCATGGCGACGATGGGCCTGATCGGCATCGTCAGCCACGTCCAGCCGATGACCGACACCGCCAACTCCGTCATGCTGCTGGTCGGTCTGGCCGTGGGCGTCGACTACTGCCTGTTCTACCTGCGCCGTGAGCGCGAGGAGCGGGCCGCCGGACGCGACGGCCAGACGGCACTGCGGATCGCCGCCGCGACCAGCGGCCGGGCGATCATCGTCTCGGGCATCACGGTGTGCGTGGCGATGGCGGGCATGCTGCTCACCGGGCTCGCCACCTTCGAGGGCATGGGCCTGGCCTCGCTGATGGTCGTCGCCGTCGCCATGGTCGGCTCGGTGACCGTCCTGCCGGCGCTGCTGTCGCTGCTGGGCGAGCGGGTCGAGAAGGGCCGCGTGCCGTTCCTGCACAAGGCCATGCAGCGCCGGGCCGCCCGCTCGGGCGGGCAGAGCCGGTTCTGGAGCGCCGTCGTGCGCGCGGTGCTGGCCAGGCCGCTGGTGTCGGTGGTCGTGGCGGCCGGCGCGCTGCTCGCCGTCGCGGCTCCCGCGCTCGGCATGAAGACCCAGAACCTCACGCTGGACCAGGAGTTCGGCGACTCGCTGCCGATCGTGCAGACGTACAACCGCGTCAACGACGCCTTCCCGGGCGGCTCCGAGCCGGCCGAGGTGGTCGTCAAGGCGAAGGACATCAACGCCCCCGAGGTCAAGAGCGCGCTCGCCGACTTCAAGGAGCGGGCGGTCAGTTCGGGCGCCTCGCGCGGCCCGGTCCAGATCACCCTGCACGACGCGCAGAACATCGCGTACGTCTACGTCCCCCTGGTCGGCGGGTCCGACCTGGACAAGGCGGGTGCCAGCCTGGAGAAGCTGCGCGACGAGGTGCGGCCCGCCACCCTGGGCAAGGTGGACGGCGTCCAGGCGCCGATCACCGGGCAGGTGGCCGGTTCGAAGGACTTCAACGACCAGCTCGGCGGCGCCGTCGTCCCGGTCTTCGCGTTCGTCGTGGTGTTCGCCTTCGCGCTGATGCTGCTGTCGTTCCGCTCGCTGACCATCGCGATCACCTCGATCGTGCTCAACCTCCTTTCCGTGGGCGCCGCCTACGGCATCCTCGTCGCCGTCTTCCAGCACGGCTGGGGCGCCTCCCTGGTCGGCGCGGAGGGTGTCGGGGCGATCATCACCTGGCTGCCGCTGTTCCTGTTCGTGATCCTGTTCGGGCTGAGCATGGACTACCACGTGTTCGTGGTCTCCCGGATCCGGGAGGCACGCCTGCGGGGCCGTACGACGAACGAGGCGATCCACCACGGTGTGGTCACCACGGCCGGTGTCGTCACCAGCGCCGCGGTCATCATGGTCGCCGTGTTCGCGATCTTCGGCACGCTGTCCATGCAGTCCATGAAGCAGATGGGCGTGGGCCTCGCGGCCGCGGTGCTCATCGACGCGACGGTCATCCGGGGCGTGCTGCTCCCGGCCGTGATGGCGCTGCTGGGCGAGCGCAACTGGTACCTGCCGAAGTGGCTGCACCGCATGCCCGACCTCACGCACGACGAGGCGCCGGAGGTCATCTCGCACGCGGCGGAGGACGAGGGTGAGCCCGTGAGGGTCTGAACCCGCCGTTGCTGAGGGCCCGTCGGTCTCCCGGGGGAGCCGGCGGGCCCTCTCTCATGCCCGCGCTCGGGCGCGGCCGAGTTCGGCCTCGATGAGATCGGCCGCCCTCCTGGTGCCGCCCTCCCGGGCCATTCCGGCCTGGATCTCCTTGAGCCGCCGGGCCACTTCGGGGTCGTCGACCAGGGCGAGGGCGGCCGTGCGCAGGCCGTCGGCGGTGGCCTCGCCGGTGTCGAGGCGGCGGGCGACACCGAGCGCCCGCAGCATGTCGGCGTTGCCGAACTGGTCGACGGCCTGCGGTACGGCGATCATCGGCGTGGCGGTGGCAAGTCCCTCCTGGCTGCCGCCCGCGCCCGCGTGCGTGACGAACAGGTCGGCCTGCTTCAGGACCGCCAACTGCGGTACCCAGGAGCGCACTTCGGCGTTCCCGGGGACGTCCCCGAGCCCGGCCGGGTCCACGCGCTCGCCGATCTGCAACACGCAGTGCCAGCCCGGGAGTTCGCCGAAGGCCTGCACGCACTCCCGGTAGAAGTCGGGCCGGTCGGTGAAGGTGGAGCCGAGCGACACCAGCACCACCTTCTCGGCGTCCGCCGGCCGCGCCCAGTCGCCCTGTGCCGCCCGGTCGCCCTGGCAGGCGCCGACGAAGGTGTACACGCGCTCGTCGACCCGGTCGGCGTTCGGCTGCAGCGCCCTGGGGATCAGCACCAGCGACCTGTCGGGCCGGCCGGCGAAGTCATCGGGGTGCAGCGCGATCCCGTTCTCCTCCAGCCAGGCTCGGAAACGGGCATAGTAGGCCTTTCCGCGCGCGGTGCTCTTCGGCTCCGCCCACATCGGCTCGGCCACCTCCTCCTCGTACCCCTCCCAGGCCACGAGGTTCGGCGACAGCGACACGGCGGGCACGCCCCAGCGGTGGGCGAGGACACGGGCGGGGTAGGCCGTGATGTCGTGCAGCACGAGGTCCGGTACGTCACCCTCGTACGCCGCCGCGAGCTGCGGCAGCGCCTGCATCGCGTCGGCGAGGAACAGCTCCACGTGGTCCAGCAGTTCGCTTCCCCAGGCGATGGGGTCGGCGCCGGGTCCGGGGAGCGTGGAATTCCACGGCTTCGGCTCGGCGCCGGTCTCGGCGACCTTGTCGACGAAGGCCTGCGGGATCGCGTAGGTGACCCGGTGGCCGCGTGCGACGAGCTCGCGGATCACCTCGAGGCTGGGGTTCACATGGCCGTGGGCGGCGATGGAGAACATGGCGATGTGGGCGGGGGTGGTCATGCGACCGACCGTAGACGAGACGATACGTCTCGTCCAACCTTTTACGTTCACCGTGGCGGTGCGGTCGGTATCACGTGCAGCCGCAGCCACTTCTCCGGTGCCACCTCGCCCACCAGGGCCTTCGGATCCAGGTCCGCCGCCCGGATCACCGCTGGTAGCGGGCGAGGACCAGATTGCCGTCCGTCTCCAGGCGGTGGCGCAGTTCGTCGAGACCGATCGCCCCGCTGTAGTACTCCTGGAAGGCGGGGGTCGCCACCTTGTCCTTCCACTCGGAGTAGCCGCGGACGGACTGCGCGGGCGCCGAGCGGAGGTGGGCGGCGAGGGCGGTGCCGGTCGCCCAGCCGTCCTCGGCGGTGTGCAGCGCAGGGTCCTTCAGGGCCCGGGTGCCGGTGGGCAGCATCCAGTCGCCGAGCGCCAGCCGCACCATGTTCCTCGGCCGCAGCAGGAAGTCGACGAACGCGGCCGCCTCCTTCTTGTGCGGGCTGTCGGCGGCGATGGACAGCGTCTGCGGGCTGACGCCCTGGGCGAGCCCGTCCGCTCCGGCCGGGGCGGGCAGCACCTGCCAGGCGAAGCCCTTGGGGGCCTGCTGGGCGATCTGCTGGCGGTAGGAGAAGCCGAGCGGGACCATCGCGTACTTGCCGCCGAAGAACCCGGGCAGGGTCTCCGAGCCGCCGCTGCCCAGGGTCGTGGGCGAGGCACTGCGGTCGGTGTTCGCCTGGTCGTGGATGGTGCGGGGCACCACCTGGTCGGACGCCCCGAATCGGACGGTCACCTTGCCGTCCGCGCCCCGGTGGAACAGCTCGCCGCCGGCCGACAGGGACAGGTTGAGGGTCGCGGAGACGGGCTCCTTGAGCGGCCAGGCGACGCCGTACCTGCCGTCGCCGCTCAGCTCCTTCGTCACCTGCTCGAACTCCCGCCAGCTCCAGGGGTGTTCGGGCGTCGGGATGCGCACTCCCGACTTCTTCAGCCAGGTGGCGTTGGCGACGAGCACCCGCGGTTCCTGGAGGAACGGCACGCCGTACACGCCGTCGCCGAAGGTCGTGGTCCGCCAACTGCGCTGCGGGATGTCGGACTTCAGGCGTCGCGACAGCAGCCCACGCAGGTCGGCGAGGTAGCCGCCGTAGGCGAAGTCGGCGAGGTCGTCGGAGGCGTCGTGGATGATGTCGGGGGCCTCACCGCCCTCGAAGGAGGTGAGGAGCTGGTCGTGGACGCTGTCCCAACTTCCCTGTACGTACTCGACCTTGACGTCCGGATGCGCGGCGTTCCACTCCTTCACGAGCTCCTTGTTGGCCGCGACGGACTCCTGCTGCCAGGCCAGGGACTGGAAGCGGAGGGTGATCCGGCCGCCGTTCGCCGCGTCACCGCCGCCCGTGCAGCCGGCCAGCAGCAGGACCAGGGTGAGGATGCCGGTCACGAGTCTGGCGCGCATCAGTTCTTCACCGCCCCGGTGAGCATGCCGCCGGTGATACGTCGCTGCACGACCGCGAACACGACCAGCGAGGGCAGCGTCGCGAGGAAGGCGGCCGCCGCGAGCGGGCCGAGGTCCGCGACGCCCTCGGCGCCGATGAAGTGGGTGAGGACGACCGGCAGGGTCTGTTTCTCCGATGTCTTCAGCAGCACGAGCGCGAAGAAGAACTCGTTCCACGCGGTGACGAAGGCGAACAGCCCCGTCGCCACGATGCCCGGCGCGAGCAGCGGCGCGACGACCGAGACGAGCGTACGGGCCCGCCCGGCGCCGTCGACGGCCGCCGCCTCCTCGACCTCGGCCGGCACCGCCCGTACGTACCCGGCGAGCATCCACAGCGCGAACGGCAGCGCCCACACCACGTACACCAGCGTCAGCCCGGCCAGGGAGTCGATCAGCCGCAGGTTCTTCAGCACCAGGAACAGCGGGATGATCACCAGGACCAGCGGGAACGCCTGGCTGACCACCACCCACCCGGTGGCGGCCCGGGTCAATGCGGTACGGCGGCGGGCCATGACGTAGGCCAGCGGGGTCGCGATCACCACGGCGACGACCGCGGCACCGGCTGCGGCCAGCAGGGAGTTGTAGGCGGCGTGCGGCAGGGGCTGCGCGTCGAAGGCCTGCCGGAAGTTGTCGAGGGTGGGGTGACGCGGGATCCAGGTCGGGTGCGGACTGCCCAGCTCGCGGGGCGACTTGAAGGCGGTCGAGACCAGCCAGAGGAACGGGAAGGCCAGAAAGGCGAGATAGGCGAGCAGGGCCGCGTACTGGCCGGCGCGGACGGTCGTCGAGGTCCTCACGCGTCGTCGCCTCCTCTGAGCCGGCCCACCAGGAACAGGGCGAGGAGCACCGAGATCACGGCGACCATCACGCAGCCCATCGACGCCGCGTAGCCGAACTGGCCGTAGCGGAAGGCCTCTTCGTAGGCGAACAGCATGGGCAGCCGGGTGCGGCCCCCGGGGCCGCCGCCGGTCAGGACGTAGACCAGGGCGAAGGAGTTGAAGTTCCAGATGAGGTTGAGGGCCGTGATGGCGAGGGCGACCGGTCTGAGGGCGGGCCAGGTGACTGTGCGGAAGCGGCGCCAGGCGCCCGCTCCGTCGACGGCGGCGGCCTCGTGCAGCTCGCGCGGGGTGTTCTGCAGGCCGGCGAGGAGCGCGACCGTGGTCTGCGGCATGCCGGCCCAGACGCCCACGACGATCACCGCGGGCAGGGCGGTGCCCAGGCCGCTGAGCCAGTCGTGGCCGCCGCCGAGGCCGAGGTCGTGCAGGGTCTCGGTGAGGACGCCCGCGTCCGGGTTGTAGACCAGCCGCCACATGATGCCGACGACCACCTCGGGCATGGCCCACGGGATGATCGCCAGGGCACGCGCCAGCCACCTCAGCCGCAGGTCCTTGCCGAGCAGCAGGGCTAGGCCGAGTGCCAGCAGGAACTGCGGCACGGTCACGCCGACCGCCCACACCAGTCCGATGCGGAACGACTCCCAGAACAGTGTGTCGTGCAGCAGGTCCTGGAAGTTGAGGCCGCCGATCCACCGGGTGGGCTGGGTGCGGCCCGACTGGGAGTCGGTGAAGGCCAGCAGGATGCCGTAGAGCAGCGGTCCGACGCTCAGGACGAGGATCGGGATCAGCGCGGGCAGGACGAGGAACCAGGCCCCGCGGTCGCGGAGCGGCCGGTCCGGGCCGCCGGCGGCGCGCGGGGTGCGCTGCGCCGACCGCTTCGTCGCGGTCACCAAGGTCACGTCATCGGCTCCTTCGCGCGGCTCGTGACGTTCGCACCCGGCGGGCCCGTGTCATGGTCGTGAAGGAGACATGCGCCGTCAAGGCAGCGCGCACACCCCCCGACCTGTGCGAATGCGAGACTGGCCGATGGATGGCGCGATCTCGACGCCGTTCACCGGGGCATACGCGGACATGGGAGGCGGACGATGGACGAGGCACGGGCGCGGGACGTACTGGCCGCGGCGGACGTGCTGCCCGGCCCGGCACGGGACGCGCGGCTCCTCGCCCTGGGCGAGAACGCCGTGTTCGCCGCCGGTGACCTGGTCGTCAAGGTGGGCCGGGACGCGGAGCTGCTCGACCGGGCGCGGCGCGAACTGGACATCGCGCTGTGGCTGGCCGAGGCCGGCGTGCCGGCGGTGCGGGCGGCGCGGCCGAAGCCGCTGCTGGTCGAGGGGCATCCGGTGACCGTGTGGCAGCGGATGCCGGACGCGGTGCGGCCCGCCGAACCCCGGGATTTGGCCGAACTGTTGCGGGTCGTCCACGCCCTGCCAGCGCCCGCGTTCGCACTGCCGCCGCGTGAACTGCTGGGCGGGGTGGAGCGGTGGCTGCGGCTGGCGGGGGACGCGATCGACCCGGCCGACGCGGCGTATCTGCGCGAGCGGCGGGACGGGTTCGCGGCGGCCGCGGGCGCGTTGACGCCGCGGCTGGCTCCGGGGCCGATCCACGGGGACGCGTTGCCCCGCAATGTGCACGTCGGTCCGGACGGGCCGGTGCTGGTGGATCTGGAGACCTTCTCCTCGGACTTCCGTGAGCACGATCTGGTGGTGATGGCTCTCTCCCGGGACCGGTACGGGCTGGCGGCCGAGGCCTACGACTCGTTCACCGAGGCGTACGGCTGGGACGTACGGGAGTGGGAGGGGTGCTCGGTCCTGCGCGGCGCCCGGGAGACGGCCAGTTGCGCGTGGGTGGCCCAGCACGCGCCGAGCAACCCCAAGGCGCTGGCCGAGTTCCGGCGCCGGGTGGCGTCGCTGCGGGACGGGGACGAGAGCGTGCGGTGGTATCCGTTCTGACGAAGGCGGTGCCGGGGACGAGAGCGTGCGGTGGAACGGTTCCGACGAAGGCGGTGCCGGTCTAGGCGGTCTCCCCGTTCCGGATCGTGTGTGCCGCCCGGCGAAGCTCCGTGAGGACGGTTCGCACCGCTGCCCGGGCCGTGCGTTCGGGGCGGTGGAGGGCGTCGATGTGGCGTCTGGCCTGTACGCCGCTCAGTGGCCTCAGGACCAGTTCCGGATGCGGTCGCATCGTCCAGCGGGGCATCAGGGCGAGGCCTCCGCCGGCTGCCACCGCCTCGGCGACCACCGTGAACTCGTTGATGCGGTGGGCGAGTCGAAGGCGCCGGCCGGCCGCGGCCGCGATCGCCTCGATCGTCGCCAGGACCGGGAAGCCGTCGTGGACGGTGATCCACGGCTGGTCGGCGACATCGCGCGGGGTGACCCGGCGTCTGGCGGCCAGCGGGTGGTCGGCGGGCATCGCCACGTCGAGGGGTTCGCGCAGCAGCGTGGTCGCCGTCACCGTGTCCGGCCAGGGCGGGGCGTGGTCCAGGCGGTGGGCGAGCACCAGGTCGTACTCGCGGGTGAGGCGGGGGAAGTCCTCCTGGGCCACGTCCTCGTCGGCGAGCCTCACGACCGGGGCGCCCGGCCCGCCGAGCGCGCGCAGCAGGAGCGGGAAGAACGCCGTGCCCGCGCTGTGGAACGCCGCCACCGAGACCTCGCCCTCCCCCTGGTCCAGGAACTCCCCGACGCTGTGCCGGGCCCGGGCAAGGGCCGTCTCCACCTCGATCGCCGCCCTCGCCAGTGCCTGACCGGCGTCGGTGAGCACCAGCCGTCTCCCCTGGCGCTCGGTGAGCGGCACCGGGATCGACCGCTGCAGCAGCCGTAGCTGCTGGGAGATCGCCGACGGGGTGACCAGCAGCGCCTCGGCGACCGCCGTGACACTGCCCAGCTCGCCCAGCTCCCGCAGGATCCGCAACTGACGTTCGTCCATGGTGCGAGTGTAGGAAGTCGATGTAGGGCTTCTAAAAGATCGTTTCAGTAAGTGGTACTGGGCTTCAGGGACCGTCCCGGTGCACCGTGGGCGGGTGACCGATGTCCGCCGCACCGATGCCGTGCTCCTCCTTGTCGCCGTCGTCTGGGGGTCGAGCTATCTCTCCGCCCAGACCGCCACCTTCGCGCTTTCCGTCCTGTCGGTGCTGTTCGCGCGGTACGCACTGTCCGCTCTGACCTGCCTGGGGCTGGTCGCCGCCCGCCGCGGGCCGCGCCGATGGACCCGGGACGAGCTTCGGGCCGGGCTGCCGCTGGGTGTGACGCAGGCCGCGGTCCTGGTCGTGGAGACGTACGGCGTCGCCCACACCAGTGCCGCCAACGCGGGGCTGATCATCAGCCTCACCATCGTGCTCACCCCGCTCCTCGACCGCTCGCGCGGCGCGCTGCCTCCCTCCTATTTCGCCGCCGCCGGCGTGTGCGTCCTGGCCGTCGGGCTGCTGATGTCCGGCAGCGGATTCCACACCCCACGCCTCGGCGACCTCCTGATGCTGGCCGCCGCGGTGATACGGGCGGGCCATGTCGCTCTCGTCGGACGGCTCACCGGCGGCCGGGCCGTCCGTCCGCTGCAACTGACGACCGTGCAGGCTCTCGTCGGCACCTGCCTGTTCCTGCCCGGCGCCGCGAACGATCTGCCCGTGCTGTCCCGGGCCGGCCTGGCCACCTGGACGCAGCTGGTGTATCTCGCCCTGTTCTGCAGCGTGTTCGCGTTCCTCGCGCAGACCTGGGCCGTGCAGCGCACCTCCGCCAGCCGCGCCAGCCTGCTGCTGGGCACGGAACCGGTCTGGGCCGTCGCGGCCGGCATCGCCCTCGGCGGCGAGCGCTACGGCATGCTCACCGTCCTCGGCGCGGCCCTGCTCGTCGCCGGCACCTACTGGGGGCAGTCCGTGGAACGCGCGGACCGCCGACGGCGCATGGAAAGCCGGGACCGCCTCGTCACCACCCGTCCGCCCGAAAAGGACCTCGCATGCCCGAGTACGACACCTACGAGCGCCTGATCTCCCTGCTCGACACCGCCTGCGTCGACTACGGCCTCATCGACCACCCGCCCGAGGGCGCCACCGAGGCCGTCAGCACGCTGCGCGGCCACTCCCCGTCCGAGGCGGCGAAGTGCGTCGTGCTGCGGGTCAAGGTGGACCGGCGGACCACCCGGCACGTCCTGGCGGTCGTCCCGGGGGACAGACGGGTCGACCTGGACGCCGTGCGGGCGCTGTTCGGAGCGCGGTACGCCGGTTTCAGCGACGCGGAGACCGCCGGGCGGCTGGCCCGCGCCGTTCCCGGCGCCATCCTGCCGTTCAGCTTCGATCCCGCACTCGAACCGGTCGCCGATCCCGACGTCGTCGCACGACCCCGGCTGTACTTCAACGCGGCCCGGCTCGACCGCTCCCTGGTCATCTCGGGCGCGGACTACGGGCGACTGGCCCGGCCCCGGGTCGAACGCATCGCGAGCCCCGCAGGAGAGTGAGCGGTGGCGGCCTGTCGGCCGTGGCTCAGACCGGCTCGTCCGTCAGCTCGCGCAGCGGCCAGGTCCCGTCCACCACCGCCGTCGCATCGCCCTTGCGGCGCAGGAAGTTCTGGAAGTCCGCCGCCCATTGCGCGTACCACTCGATCTGGCGGCGGTGCAGTTCCGCCGGGCCGAGGGCCGCGATCTTGGGGTGGCGGTCGGCTATCGCGCAGGCCAGGCCGGCCGCGGCGAGGGCGTCGGCCGAGGCGTCGTGGGCGGCCTCCAGGGGGACGCCGTACTCCGTGCAGACCGCTTCGAGGTTGCGCTTGCCGCGGCGGTACCGGTCCACCCAGCGGTCGATGGTGTACGGGTCGATGACCGGCGCGGGGTCGAGGCCGCCGAGGCGGTCGCTCAGGGAGGGCAGTCCGTGGCGGCGCAACTCGGCGGAGAGCAGGCTCAGGTCGAAGGCCGCGTTGTAGGCGACGACCGGTACTCCCGCTTTCCAGTACGAGGTGAGCACGTCCGCGATGGCGTCGGCCACCTGGTCGGCCGGGCGGCCCTCGGCGCTCGCGCGCTCGTTGCTGATCCCGTGCACGGCCACCGCGTCGGCGGGGATCTCCACGCCCGGATCGGCCAGCCATTCCCGGCGCCCCATGGGCTGTCCGCCCCTGACCTCGATCACGGCCCCCGTGACGATGCGCGCCTCGCGCGGATCCGTACCGGTCGTCTCCAGGTCGAAGCCGATCAGCAGCTCCTGGTGCCAGGCCATCGGCGGCCCCCCTTCTCGGTGGTGCTTTCCCCCAGTGGTCTCCACCTTCCCATGCGCCACTGACAATCAGAGGACCGCATTCCGCTTACCGCTTCGGACAGTTCAGGACACGGGACGCGAATCCACCCAGGCCGTTTCGAACTCTTCGCGGTATGTCGGGAAGAGACCACTGTCGACCCCTTCGTTCTTCTCGTCCGACTTGACCACACGGCTGCCGTTGCGCAGGACGAGCACCGGCGCCTCCATCCCCCGGGACCGGCGCAGGTACGACTGCACGACGGCGACGCCGTCCGCGCCGTCGCCGTCGACGAGGTAGGCGGAGAAGCGCGGCGTCTCGTCGTAGACCTGGATCTGGAAGGCGCCCGGGTCGCGCAGCCGGGAACGCACCCGTCGCATGTGCAGGATGTTCATCTCGACCGCGCGGCTGAGTTCGCCGCGTTTCATGCCGAGTTCCCGCTCGCGCCGTTTGACCGCGCTGGAGGCGGGGTTGAGGAACAGCAGCCGCACCCGGCAGCCGGCCTCGGCGAGGCGGACCAGACGGCGGCCGGAGAAGTTCTGCACGAGCAGGTCGAGGCCGATGCCGACGGCGTCGAGACGGCGGGCGCCGCCGAAGATGTCCTCGGCGGGGAACTGCCGCAGCAGCCGCACCCGGTCGGGGTGCACGGCGACCACGTCGGCGTACCGGTCGCCCACCAGGTCCTCCACCGCGTCGACCGGCAGGCGGCGGGCCGACGGCACGTCACCGCCCGCGCCGAGGGCGTCCAGCAGCCTGGCCGAGGCCCGCTCGGCCTGGTTCAGGACGGCTTCGGACAGGGCCCGGTTGCGGGAGACGACGTTGCGGGTCACCTCCAGCTCGTCCAGGGCGAGTTCGACGTCGCGGCGGTCGTCGACGTAGGGCTCGAAGCACGGCCAGTGCTGCACCATGAGCTCACGCAGCTGGGGCAGGGTCAGGAAGCTGAGGACGTTGTCGTCGGCCGGGTCGAGCAAATAGCCCTTGCGGCGGCTGACTTCGCGGACCGCGACCGCTCGCTGCACCCACTCCTGACCGGCCGGCCCGGCCGCGGCGATCACCCACTCGTCCCCGTGGACGGGTTCGTAGATGGGACGCAGAACAGCGGCCACGACCGCGCGCAGCCGCTGTTCGACGAGGTTCAGCCAGATGTAGGCCCGGCCGGCCCGCTGGGCGCGCGTACGCACCTCGCGCCAGGCGTCGGCGTCCCAGTCCAGCTCCGGTCCGATGGAAGTCGTCTCCATCGGCCTGGCCAGGGACACCGTGCCGGGCGGGACGTCTGCGGAGTTCCCCTCGTGACCCTCGTCACCAGGGGGCAACTCCAGCCCTCCCGAGCCCACCCGCGCACCGCCTTCCGCTCCCCCGAGCACTCCCCTTGCCAACGATCAAGGAAGGGTACTCCGGGACCGGTCGGCGATGCAGCCGGATGGACAGGGTCGTTTCTCAACTGCGCGGTCGCCAGTGGCCGTTCTGCCAGGAGAGCTCGTCCGGAGTGAGCGGATTCATAGCCGTCACGTCCCTGGGGGCGATGGAGAATCCCTGCCAGTGGACGGGCATGGGCTGCTGGTCCTCGTCACGCGCTATGTGGTGGAAGCCGACGTTCATCCAGACGATCGGGTGCGTGAGCGTCTGGCCGTTCACCCACTTCTCCACCGACTTGCCCGCTCCGGCGGCGCAGTTGCCGGTGTTGTTGGTGGCGAACTGCTCGCACTTGTTGTACTCGGTGAAGTACACGTCGTGCTTGGTGAAGCTGCGGCCGGCGTACTTGGTGGTGGGGCCGGGGACGATCTCGTACGAGCGCGCGTGGCCGTCCTTGTTCTTGCCGGTGGCGCTGACCATCCGCCACCAGCGGTAGGCCTTGTAGTCGCCGCCGAGTTCCTTGGTGACCTTGGTGCGGGTGGTCTTGGCGCTCGGCGCCTCCTGGCCGTGCGCGGGCGCGCTGACGGTCGAGTCGTACTGCTCGACCTTCGTCTTGGAGGAGCCGTCGAGGCCGAAGTCGAGCCGCCAGAAGACGTTGTGGCTGTGGCTGGTGGCGTAGGCCTTGGCGCCCTTGCCCAGCGGCCAGCCGCGGCCGTCACCGGCGTCGTAGTCGTCGTAGGACAGGCTGCCGGTGGCGCCGACGTTCATGTTGATGGTGCCGTCGTCCTGGAAGCGCCACTCGGTCATGTACTCGTACCAGCCGACCTGGTTGACTGTGTAGACGAGGAGGTCCTTGCCCTGGGCCTGGTAGACCTTGTTCGCGGTGTCGCCCTGCATCCGGTACGCGTGCCCGCGCGAGCGCGTCGTGGTGCACAGGCCGTTGACGTTCGGGTGCTGCGGGTCCCACGCGTCGGGGACCTTGACCGTCTTGATGGTGCCGCCGGGGCACTCGCCGGGCGCGAGGTTCATCAGGCCCTGGGCGAAGCCGAAGCCGGTGAGGTCGTCGTACTCGACGCTGCCGTCGTCGTAGGGGACGTCGATCTGGGCGAGCCGGGCGCTGTTGAGGACCTTGATCGGCGCGCTCTCGCCCTTGGGCTGGTAGGAGACGTTGTCGAGGACCAGACCGGCCTTGCTGTCGTAGCGCCAGCACATCCGCCAGGTGGTGCCGCTGGAGAGCTTCTGCTCGATCTTGTAGGCGGCGCTGCAGTCGGCGGCCGCCGCGCCGGCGGTCCTCGGCTGGGCGGTGGCCGGGCCGGCTCCGGTGGTCGCGCCGGCGGCCAGCGCGGCCACCGACAGGCCCACGGCCGCCCGGGTGCGGGCGCGGCTCATTCTCTTGACGGGCATGACGAGGTGACTCCCTTGCACAGGAGGAGCAAGTTGGAAAAGTGGATGGCGTGCGGGCTCAGCCGCGCTTGAGCTGGGCGACCTTGTGGGCGCTCAGGTCGATCACGAAGGACCTCGCGTCGATCCACGGGCCGTTGACGACCTTGGGGAACAGCCGCACGCACCGGTGCTCGCCGCACTTGTCGAGCACGGCGGGCTGGGCGCCCGGCGTGGCACGGTAGACGGCGCCGTTGAGCAGCAGCTGGTCGGCGGAGGTGAGGTCCTTGCCGGTGGCGTCCTTGTAGTCGGCCCGCAGACCCTTGCCGAGCGGGTCGGCGATCAGCAGCGTGGCCGCCTCGGCGTTCTCGGCGCGGCTCAGCGGCGGCTGCACGCCGTGCTGCACGCCGGTGTCCTCGACCTTGCCGGTGTCGAGGTTGACGGTCTTGGTGACGAGCGTGTCGTTGCTGTAGTCGTAGAACGTCACGTCGGCCCGCCGCGGCGCGGCCGGGTCGTCGGTCTCGTCGTTCTCCGGGTCGGCGAGGTCGACCGTCAGGCGCTGCGGGCCGCGCTTGCCGTCGACGTTCTCGGCGGAGTTCAGCAGCTGCCGGTTCACGGCGATCTGCTCGGCCCGCTTCATCTCGTCGTCGGTCAGCGGATCACCGCCCTTGCCCTTGTCCCCCTGGGCCGGCGCCTGCTCGACGACGCCCGCCGGGACGGTCCCGTCCTGCCCCTGGCCCGCCTGCTGCCCCGCCCGGGTGCCCGTTTTCCCTCCCGTCTCGTCAGCCCCTGCCGTTCCCGGCAGCGTGATCCCGACCATCACAGCGGTCCCGGCCACCGCTATGGCCGCACCGGCCACCACCTTGCCCAGATGGCGGTGCACTATCTTGCGCACATCTTCCCCCTACTCCCCCTTGGTCACGGGAGTACGTGTCTGCCCCACTGGTTCGGCATACCGCGTATGCCAGGTCGATCGGTAAGAGGGGCGTAAGTCATAGGTGGTTCCATCACTTTCGGGGAGACTCGAGGCCAAGGCGCCACCTGGGGCGCGCTCCACCTGAAAGAGTCGTATCCATGCAGGTCTGGCCTGGCGAGGCGTATCCACTCGGTGCCACGTACGACGGCGCCGGCACGAACTTCGCGGTCTTCACGGAGGCCGCGGACCGAGTAGAGCTGTGTCTGCTGCACGACGACGGCTCGGAAACGGCGGTGGAACTGCGCGAGAGCGACGCGTTTGTACGGCACGCGTATGTGCCCGGCATCATGCCGGGCCAGCGCTACGGCTTCCGGGTGCACGGCCCGTACGCCCCCGAGCGCGGGCTGCGCTGCAACTCGGCGAAGCTGCTGCTCGACCCGTACGCGCGCGCGATCAGCGGTTCGATCAGCTGGGGCGAGGAGGTCTACGGCTACCACTTCGACGCACCCGACCGGCGCAACGACCTGGACTCGGCGCCGCACACGATGACGTCGGTCGTGGTCAACCCGTACTTCGACTGGGGTGACGACCGCCGCCCCCGCCGCGGCTACCACGAGACGGTGATCTACGAGGCCCACGTCAAGGGCCTCACCATGCGGCACCCGGGACTCCCCGAGGAACTGCGCGGCACCTACGCGGCCCTCGCGCACCCGGCGATCATCGAGCACCTGGTGGAGCTGGGCGTGACGACGCTGGAGCTGATGCCGGTCCACCAGTTCGTCAACGACCACCGGCTGGTCGACATGGGCCTGAACAACTACTGGGGCTACAACACGATCGGCTTCTTCGCCCCGCACAACGCGTACGCCTCCTGGGGCGACCGCGGCCAGCAGGTCCTGGAGTTCAAGTCGGCCGTCCGGGCGCTGCACGAGGCCGGCATCGAGGTCATCCTCGACGTCGTCTACAACCACACCGCCGAGGGCAACCACCTGGGCCCGACGCTGTCCTTCAAGGGCATCGACAACCCGCAGTACTACCGGCTGACCGACGACCCCCGCTACTACATGGACACCACGGGCACCGGGAACTCGCTGCTCATGCGGTCCCCGCACGTCCTGCAGCTGATCATGGACTCGCTGCGGTACTGGGTGACCGACATGCACGTCGACGGCTTCCGCTTCGACCTCGCGGCGACGCTGGCCCGGCAGTTCCACGAGGTCGACCGGCTGTCGTCGTTCTTCGACCTGGTGCAGCAGGACCCGGTGGTCTCCCAGGTGAAGCTGATCGCCGAGCCCTGGGACGTCGGCGAGGGCGGCTACCAGGTGGGCAACTTCCCGCCGCTGTGGACCGAGTGGAACGGCAAGTACCGCGACACCGTGCGCGACATGTGGCGCGGCGAGCAGCGAGCGCTCGCGGAGTTCGCGTCCCGGCTGACCGGCTCCTCCGACCTCTACCAGGACGACGGCCGCCGCCCGCTGGCCTCGATCAACTTCGTGACCTGCCACGACGGCTTCACCCTGCACGACCTGGTGTCCTACAACGACAAGCACAACCGGGCCAACGGTGAGGACAACCGCGACGGCGAGAGCCACAACCGGTCGTGGAACTGCGGCGTGGAGGGCGAGACCGACGACCCCGAGGTGCTGAAGCTCCGGGCGCGGCAGATGCGCAACTTCGTCGCCACCCTGATGCTGTCCCAGGGCGTGCCGATGATGAGCCACGGCGACGAGTTCGCCCGCACCCAGAACGGCAACAACAACGCCTACTGCCAGGACAACGAACTGTCCTGGGTGAAATGGCCCGCCACCGAGGAGGACGGGGACGACGACGGCGGACTGCTCGCCTTCACGCGCGCGATGGTGTGGCTGCGCAAGGACCATCCCGTCTTCCGGCGCCGCCGCTTCTTCCACGGGCGGCCCGTGGAGGGCACCCACGACGACCTGTCCGACATCGCCTGGTTCACCCCCGACGGCCGGGAGATGACCCAGCAGGACTGGGACTCGGCGCCGGCGTCGGCGCTGACGGTGTTCCTCAACGGCAACGCGATCTCCGAGCCCGGCGCCCGGGGCGAGCGGATCACCGACGACTCGTTCCTGCTGATGTTCAACGCCTCGCCCGAGCCGCTGGACTTCGTCGTTCCGGTCAACCACGGCCGGCAGTGGCAGGTCGTCGTCGACACCGCCCGCACGGACGGCGTACCGCCCGCCGAGGGCCCGAAGGTGACGGCCGGCGACCGGCTGACCCTGGTGGACCGCAGCCTGACCGTGCTGCAGCGGCCGGTCTAGAGCGGTGTGCCCGGCCGCCGGGCCGGGCACCCGCGCCGGCTCTCGGCGCAAGAGGTGACACGAAGAGCCGCGGGGCGGGTACGTAGGTCTGCATGACATCTGTGCGACCCGACCCCGCGGTGCCCACGGCCACCTACCGGCTCCAGCTGCAGCCCGACTTCCCGTTCACCGCCGCGGCGGCGGCCGTACCGTACCTCGCCTCCCTCGGCGTCTCGCACCTGCACCTGTCCCCCGTCCTGGAGGCCGTGCCCGGCTCGGCGCACGGCTACGACGTCGTCGACCACGCGCGCGTGCGCGAGGAGCTCGGCGGCGAGGAGGGGCTGCGCGCGCTGGCCCGCACCGCGCGCGAGCACGGCCTCGGCCTGGTCGTCGACATCGTGCCGAACCACATGGCCATGTCCCCGCGCCACAACCACGCCCTCTGGGAGGTGCTGCGCGAGGGCCCGAAGTCGCCGTACGCGCGCTGGTTCGACATCGACTGGGAGGCGCAGGACGGCCAGGTGCTGCTGCCGGTGCTGGGCGGCCCGCTCGGCTCGGTCGTCGACGAGCTGCGGGTCGACGGTGACGTACTGCGCTACTACGACCATGCGTTCCCGCTGCGCGAGGGCACCGAGGAGCTGCCCCTGCCGCAGCTCCTGGACGCCCAGTGGTACCGGCCCGTGTGGTGGCGGCTGGCCCGGACCGAGCTGAACTACCGGCGCTTCTTCAGCATCTCGGAGCTGATCGGGGTGCGCGTCGAGGACCCCGAGGTTTTCGAGGCCACGCACGCGAAGATCCTGCAGCTGCTGCGCGAGGGCGTGGTCGACGGGCTGCGCGTGGACCACCCGGACGGCCTCGCCGACCCGGACGCCTACCTGGCGCGGCTGCACGAGGCGACCGGCGGGCGCTGGACGGTCGTGGAGAAGATCCTCGCGGACGGCGAGCCCCTCCCGGCCTCCTGGCCCGTCGCCGGCACCACCGGCTACGACGCCCTGCGCCACATCGACGGACTCTTCACCGACCCGGCCGGGTGCGGGGAGCTGCTGGGCCAGTACCGGCGCTTCGCCGCCCCGCAGACGGACCGGGGCGGCGACTGGGCGGCGACGGTGCGGCGGGCGGCGTACAAGGTGCTCGCGCACGAGCTGGCCACCGAGGTCGACCGGCTGACCCGGGCGGCGGTCAAGGTGTGCGCCAGCGCCCCGGACCCCGCCCTGCGCGACCGTGCCCCCTGGGCGCTGCGCACGGCTCTCCAGGAGCTCCTGGTCCGGCTGGAGGTCTACCGGCCCTACACCTCCGGCGACCCGGCCCTGGTCGTCACCGAAGACGCTGCGGCCGAGGCGCGGGGGGCCTTCGCCGTCCCGGAGGAGGCCGGCGCGGTCGACGTGGTGCGCGACCTGGTGCTCGGCCGGGCCGGCGCCGGTCCCGAGCAGGTGGAGTTCTTCACTCGGTTCGCCCAGACGTCATCCGCACTGCGCGCCAAGTCCGTCGAGGACACGGCGTTCTACCGCTACGTCCCGCTGCTGTCGGCGAACGAGGTGGGCGGCGACCCGGGGAGCCCGTCGGTGTCCCCGGACGACTTCCACGCCTACTGCGCGCGCGTGCAGCGCGACTGGCCGACGACCGGCACGGTCGTCTCGACGCACGACACCAAGCGCAGCGCCGACGTACGGGCGGCGCTGGCCGTGCTCACGGAGTGCCCCGGGCGCTGGGCGGACCTGCTGGCCGACGTGACCCACGCCGAGGAGAGCGTGCCGGACGCGCAGCTGGCGTGGGCGGCCTGGCAGACGGTGTTCGGGCTCGGCCCGGCGGACGCGGAGCGCGTACAGCAGGCCCTGCTGAAGCACGTGCGCGAGGCGGGCCTGTTCACCAGCTGGACGGAACAGGAGCCCGCCTACGAGGAGGCCGTCGCGGCGTTCGTGGCGGCGGGCCCGTGCGGGGCGCCGGCCGAGCACGTCGCCGCCCTGCGCGGCGCGCTGGAGCCACACATCCGGGCCAACGTGCTCGGCACTGCCCTGGTGCATCTGACGATGCCCGGCGTGCCCGACGTCTACCAGGGCACCGAGAGCGAGTACCTGGCCCTGGTCGACCCGGACAACCGGCGGCCGGTGCGGTACCCGCCGGAGGACCCCGGCGACAAGGGGGCGCTGACGGAGGCCGCCCTGCGGCTGCGCGCACGGCGGCCCGCCGCCTTCGGGGACGCGGCCACGTACACCCCGCTGCCGGCGGAGGGACCGGCGGCGGAGCACTGCCTGGCGTTCGCACGGTCCGGCGAGGTCGTCACGGCCGTGACGCGCCTGTCCCTGCGGCTGGCGGAGGCGGGGGGCTGGCAGGACACCCTGCTGCCGCTGCCGCCCGGACGCTGGTCGGACGTACTGGCTCCGGAGCGGGAGTTCACGGGGCACGCACGCGTGGAGGAACTTTTCGCACGGCAGCCGGTGGTGCTGCTGGAGCGGGTCGACGAAGGTTGAGCCGCATGGGGGGCGAGGGATGGGCGCTGCGGGCCGAGGGAGGCTGAGTACCACGGGCCCGACGAGGGCTGGGCGCCACTGGGAGGTCGGAAGCTGAGAGCTGCGGGCCGGCCGCAGCGGTGGCAGGCGTGCGAGAGGCGGGGGCCTGGAGGCGCATCTCTCGCACGCCGGCGTGCGGGTCGTGCGGGGCAGCGCGCGTCTGACGGGCAAGCGCACGGTGCGCGTCGAGGGCGCGCGTGAAAATTCCGCGCCCCGCGCGCACGACCTCGCCGCGCGCCGCGGCATCGTCCTGGCGACGGGCTCGCGCCCGCGCACGCTCCCCGGGTTCGAGCCGGACGGCCGGCGCGTGGTGACAAGCGACGACGCGCTGTTCACGCCCGGGCTCCCGGCGTCCGTGCTGGTGCTCGGCGGCGGCGCGATCGACGTCGAGTACGCCTCGATCCACCGCTCCATGGGCGCGGAGGTCACGCTCGTGGAGGCCGCGCACCGGATCGTGCCGCTGGAGGACGCCGACGTGAGCCGTCACCTGAAGCGCGGCCTGAAGAACCGCGGCATCGACGTTCAGGCGGGTGCCCGGCTGCCGGACACCGAGCTGCTGGAGAACGGCGTACGCGCGCGCATGCGCACGGCCCGCGGCGAGACCCGCACGGTCGAGGTGGAGCGGCTGCTGGTGGCGGTGGGGCGGGCTCCGGTCACCGAGGGCCTGGACCTGGCCGGCGTGGAGTCCGTCCCTGTCGGCGTTCCTGACACTGGCCGGACGCGGACTGCACCAGCAATGAGCCGGGTCCCGCGCACCCCGCCGTACGAGCCTCACACCCAGCCGTACAAGCCCCGCGCTCCCGCCGTACGAGCCTCACACCCCCCGCCGTACGGCCCCCGCGGTGACGCCCCGTCGCGTCGGGCGGTGAATGCATCCGAGCGCCCCCTGGAGCCTCCCCGGGTGCCAGCTTGACAGTTCCCGGAGACCGTGGGGTACTGCGGATTGCGAGGCCGGGCGGATGTGTCGGGGGTGAGTCTCCTGCCGGTGCTGCGCTACCCCACCGTGACCCAACTCATCTCGTCCGCAAGTGCGTTGGCCGCTCATCGACCTACCCTGTGCGTGCTGAGGCAAGTGGGTTTCTCACGCGCGGGCAGGCCCCTGCATCTGCTGTCCGTGGGCCGTGCCCGGCGGGCCGTACTGGTCGTCGCCGGCGCCCACGCCAATGAGCCCACGGGCGGCCCCACCTTGCTCGCCCTGGCCGAACGAGTGCTGCGGGAGCGGGAGTTGCGCACCGACACCTCGTGGCACTTCCTGCTGTGCGCGGACCCCGACGGGGCGAGCCTGCACGTCACCCCGGCGCCGCACAGCCTGTTCGACTACCACCTGGGGTTCTTCCGGCCGGCGGCCGAGGAGCAGCCGGAGTGGGCGCCCTCGGTGCTGCCGCCGGACCGGTTGCCGCCCGAGACGCGGACGCTGACCCGGGTCATCGACGAGTTGCGCCCCTATCTGCAGGTGACGTTGCACGGGACGGACCTGGGCGGCACCTGGGTGCAGCTGACCAAGGACGTGCCGGGGCTCGCCGAGCCGTTCGCCAAGTCCGCGGCGGAGCTGCACATCCCGGTGGAGACGGGCGCCTCGGACGCGGCGGGCTGGGCGGCGTCCGGGCCCGGCGTGCATGTGATGCCCTCGCCCGGAGCGGGCGCCGCGTATCCGAGCATGCCGGACGACGCACGGCGCAGCACCTGGTACCGCACCCATCGCTACGGCGGTCTGACCGCGGTGGTGGAGGTGCCGATGTGGGCGAGCGACCTGGTGGACGATCCGGCGCCGCATCCCGCGCCCGCCGAGGCGATACGACGGCTGGCGAGCCGGCTGCTGCGGGACGGCCTGGAGGTGGAACGGGTCCTCGCCGACGCGCTGCCGCGCCTGGAGGGCGTCGACGGGCCGCTGCTGCGGGCCGCGAGATGGGCACTGGACCTGGTCCCGGGGCTGGCCGAGGACTGGATGCGCACGCCGCCCGCCGACGACACGATGGCGTACGTCGGCAGCGTGGACGCGTTCGGGCGGCGGCTGCCCCTGAGGGCGGCGGCGATGCTGCTGCGGGTCCTGCAGGAGACCGACGACCGTGCGGCGCCGCACATGGAGCGGCTCGTGGCGACGTGGAGCGATGCCTTCGCCGAACGTTTCCGCGCCCGCTGGGTCCCGCTGGAGCACCAGATCGAGCACCAGGCCCGCACGGTCGTGGCGGCGGCGCTGCACGCCCGCGACCGCACCGCCTGAGCCCCAGGGCCGCGAGACCGCGAGACCGCGGGTCACGCACGCGCGTGCCGTCAGCCCTCGGCGCTCGGCACTCAGCCCTCAGCCCTCAGCCCTCACCCACCGAACGCGAACACCGAGCCCGTGCGCGCCGACATCGCGCACCGGTTGGGGAAGGTCTGCGCGTACTCGATCTGCCGGCCGTCCCACATCCCGCGCGCGTGGACGGTCACCGGCGCGTAGACCATCGGGCAGAACACGTCCTTGGGCGGGAGTGCCGCGATGTCGCCGTCCGCCGCGGCCAGTTCCGCGCACGCCTCGGCGGCGAGCGTGTGCCCCTGGGGCGGGTCGCACATGAGGAGGGTGCCGCGCGTGTCGCTGGAGCGTGCGTCGCCCTTGGTGACCGTGAGGTAGAGGTAGTCGCCGGAGAGCGAGTGGGGCGGCGCGGCCGTCGCCTGCGCCGGGGCCGCGCCGGCCAGGAGGAGGACGGCCGTCAGCAGACCGCCCCGTACCGTTTTCGCTGTGGTGCTGATCGTCATTCCAGATGCATCGGCACGGCGGCCTGGGAACCCCAACCCGACTCACCCGAACGGGAGCACGCGGGCGCTTGCCCGACGGCGAGTTCGAAGGCGGCGAGCACCACCCGGGACTGGTACTCCACCTGGCGCGTGACCGGTATCCAGCGCGCGCCGCAGCCGTCGCGGTAGTCGACGCACCACTCGTCGATCAGGCGGTCCAGCTCCGGCAGCACGCCCGCCGGATCGCGTCCGGCGCTGGTGACGAGCTGGTGCAGCAGGCCGGCCGTGCGCAGGGCGAGCCGCCGTCCGGCGATGCGCAGGGCGGCCAGGTGGGCGGTGCTCATCGGCGGAAGCGGGCGCGCCCCGTCGGCGACGTCGGGGTCCCACGTGTCGGCGAGGCCGGGGCAGACCAGTAAATAGTCGTCCACCGGGGCGAGCAGACGGGCCGCGTCCGGCACGTCCGCGAGGTGGGGCCGGATCACCGCCAGGAGCCGCTCCAGGAACCGTGTGTCCTGGCGCAGCGTGTGGCTGACGGTGCGCAGCACACCGGCCGCGTCGGCGGGCGGGGAGCCGTCCTCGACGGCGGCGACGCCCCACATGGGCGCTTCGACGATGGCGGTCACCGTGCCGTACCGGTAGGGGTGGTACCAGGTCGACTCGACGGCGGCCTCGGTGATGGCGGCGGCCAGGTCGCCGATCCGGGGCGGCGGGATGCGGTAGACGGCGGGGCCCAGGCTGGGCCAGTACAGGGTGTCGTAGGGGCCGAGTTCGCGTGGGACGCGCAGGCGGGCGGCGGTGCCGGCGACGCGCTGGGCGAGGCCGGGCAGGTCGTGGGTGAGCTCGACGAACCCGCCGCCGACGTCGACGCCGTGCAGCGAGCACTGCAGGAAGGGCCGCAGTTCGTCCTGGAGGTGGAGCAGGGTGCGGGTCTCCGGCAGCGCGGCCCCCGCGGCACCGTCGGGCAGCCATTCGGGCTGTTCGTGGAAGCCGGGCCGGAAGAAGTTCCGGAAGTAGCGGCCGAGGGTGTACGGGCCCCGCAGCCAGCCCTCGTTCCGGCGCAGGCCGTCGGGGTCGAGGGAGAGCAGCAGGTTCCAGGTGGCGTCGGCGCCCTCGGTGTAGCGGGGGTCGGCGAGCGCGCGCTCGGCGAGGCGCAGGACCGTGGCGCCGCCGACGGGCTCGTTGGCGTGCGGGCCGGCGACGATCAGGGCCTGGCGGCTGCCGTGACCGATGGAAAGCAGCCACATGGGAGTGCCCGCGCGGGAGGTGCCCACGCGGCGCAGCCGCGCGCTGCGCGGGTGGCGGGCGACGAGTGCGGCCGCCCGGGCGCCGAGTTCGTCGACGGTCGGGTAGCGCTGGAGGGGCGGCAGGGCACACCTCCACAATGCGGTGCCGTCGGTTCACCTGACGTACATGGCGTACGCACAGTCAGTCACGAGTTGAGGGGTACGTCAACACCGCGGAGAGGAAGAGGATTTGAGCCATCACACCAGGTCAACCCGGTGTCATGCTCAGGCCAAAGCTAAGGTGCGGCTCACTCGTCCGCTCAGTCGACGGCGAGCCGGAAGGACATCCGTCCGAAGCCGACCTGGTCGCCCTCGCGGACGACGGCGGCGCCGATGACCCGCCGGCCGTTGACCGTCGTGCCGTTGGTGGAGCCCAGATCCCGCAGCACCCACATGCCGCCCTGCCGGCTGAGCTCGGCGTGCACCCGCGAGACCGTCTCGTGCGTCAGGCGCAGTCCGTTGGCCGGATCCCGGCCTATCCGCAGCGCATGGCCGCCCGCCGGGTGCGGCAGCAGCAGCTTGGGCAGGCGCTCGGCCTGCCATGCCCTGCGCAGCCGCACGGTGAAGCCGGAGACGGCCTCCACGGTGCCGAACACGAGGCGGGAGACGCGGCTCTCCTGGGGCAGGTCGGCGGTGAGGACGGCGAGCTCGTCCGGGCGGCGGGCCGCGAGGGCCAGCTCCATGCGGCGGATGAACGTGTCGTGCGACAGCCGTCCCATGGCGACGCCGTCACGTAGGACCTTCAGCGCCTTGTCGCGCTCCGCGTCCGAAAGCCGCGCGGGGTACGTGTTGAACTCGAAAGACGACGTCACGTTGGTGATTGTCGGTCAGTGAACCCCGGGTGTCCAGAAAACGAGAAAACGGCCGCCACGCGTGCGTGCGGGACGAGACCCGCCGTAAAAGAGGCCATTGGAAAGCGGATTGATCTCGTTTGAAGCACCATGGACGGGCTACATCACGGTGAGCAGACGAAGGGGAACCGTCCGTGCAGTTCGAGGTGTGGGCACCGCAGGCCGGCCGCGTGACGCTCCAGTGCGATGACGTCACGCGCGCGTTGGAACCCGATCCGGAACGGGAGGGCTGGTGGCTCGGCGAGGCGGAGGCGCGGGACGGCTCGCGGTACGGGTTCGCGCTGGACGACGGCCCCGTGCTGCCCGACCCGCGCTCGCGCAGGCAGCCGGACGGCCCGGACGGGCTGAGCGCCGTCGTCGACCACGGCCGGTACGACTGGCGCGCCGAGTGGGCCGGGCGTCCGCTGCCGGGTGCGGTGCTCTACGAGCTGCACGTGGGCACGTACACCCGTGAGGGCACCCTGGACGCGGCCGCCGAGCGGCTCGGGCACCTCGTGGAACTCGGCGTCACGCACGTCGAGTTGATGCCCCTGTGCCCCTTCCCCGGGCGGCACGGCTGGGGCTACGAGGGCGTGTCCCTGTGGGCCGTGCACGAGCCGTACGGCGGCCCGGAGGGGCTGAAACGGTTTGTCGACCGGGCGCACGAGCTGGGACTCGGGGTGGTCCTGGACGTCGTACACAACCATCTGGGGCCGTCGGGCAACTACCTGCCGGCGTTCGGGCCGTACTTCACGGACACGCACCAGACTCCGTGGGGCTCCGCGGTGAACCTGGACGCGCCGGGTTCGGACGAGGTCAGGGACTACCTGCTGCAGAGCGCGCTCGCGTGGCTGCGGGACTACCGGATCGACGGGCTGCGGCTCGACGCCGTGCACGCCCTGAAGGACACGCGCGCGTGCCACTTCCTGGAGGAGCTGTCGACGGCGGTGGACACCCTGTCCGCGGACCTGGGGCGGCCGCTGTTCCTCGTCGCGGAGTCCGACCTGAACGACCCGCGGCTCATCACGCCCCGCGAGGAGGGCGGCTACGGCCTGCAGGCGCAGTGGAACGACGACTTCCACCACTGCCTGCACACCGCGCTGACCGGTGAGTCCCAGGGCTACTACGCCGACTTCGCGCGCGCTCCCCTGGCCGCGATCGCCAGGACGCTGACCCGCGGCTACTTCCACGACGGCACGTACTCCAGCTTCCGCGGCCGCCACCACGGGCGTCCGCTCGACAGCACGCGCGTGGCCGCGCACCGGTTGCTGGGCTACAGCCAGACCCACGACCAGGTCGGCAACCGCGCCCAGGGCGACCGGCTGTCCGCGACGCTCTCCCCCGGCCTGCTGGCCTGCGCCGCCACGCTCACCCTCACCGCGCCCTTCACGCCGATGCTGTTCATGGGCGAGGAGTGGGCCGCGGGGACGCCCTGGCAGTTCTTCACCGACCACACCGATCCCGAACTCGCGGAGGCCGTACGGCGGGGCAGGCGGCGGGAGTTCGCGGCGCACGGCTGGGCCGAGGAGGACGTGCCCGACCCGCAGGACCCGGCGACCCGGGACCGGTCCTGCCTCGACTGGAGCGAGCCGGAGCGCGACCCGCACGCGCGCGTGCTCGCCTGGTACCGCCGGCTGATCGCCCTGCGGCACGAACAGGCCGACCTCACCGACCCCGACCTCGGCGACACCAAGGTGGCCTACGACGAGCGGGAACGCTGGCTGGCCTTCCGGCGCGGGGACGTACGCGTCGCCGTGAACCTCGCCAAGGGCCCCGCGGCGATCCCGCTCGGGCCGCGCCACGCGCGCGTACTGGCCGCGTGGGAACCGGTACAGCCACCGGGCGCCGACGGCGTACTGCACGTACCGGGCGAGTCCGCGGTGGTACTGCTGCAGGGGTGAGTCCGGGGGCGGGCGGTCTCACGGGGCGGGCCTGTCGGGCGCTACGGCTCCTCGCCCTTCTCCTCGTCCCTCAGTTCCGTCACCCGTTCCAGGAGGATGGCTTCCCAGGCGTGGCGGAGCTGGAGTTGCAGGAGCGGCGGTGGGGCGGTGCCGCGGGCGTCCAGGTGGCCGGCCAGGCGGATCACCGTGTCGCAGCGGGCCAGCCACAGGCCTCGCAGGCAGGGGCGGGCGCCGTAGCCGGCGAGAGTGGCGGCGCGGACGGCGGCCGGGGAGCCGACGGCGACGGCGAGACCGGCGATGTCCTCCGCGGGGTCGCCGACCGCCGCGGCGGTCCAGTCGAGGACGCCGCGGACCCGGCCGTCGGCGCTGACGACCAGGTGCTCGCCCCTCAGGCCGTGGTGGACGAGGACCGCGGTGCCGGGCTGCGCGGCGAGCTGGACGGCGGCCGGCGAGGTGAGCTGGTGCAGGCGTGCGGGATCGAACTCGTCGGCCGCGGCCAGCCGCACGGCGGCCCGCTCCGCGGCCCTGCGCAGCGCCTCCAGGGAGCGCGGGGCGGCACGCGGGACGCCGAGTGCCTCGGCCTGCCGGACGGGCACCTCGCGCAGCCCGGTGAGCAGTCCCGCCAGGTCGGCCTCGCCGACGGCCGACACGTCGTGCTTCTCGGCGGTGCCGCCGGGCACCTTGGTGTCGAGCGTGTACGTCAGCCCGGGCGCCCACTCGCCGTGCGCGACGCTGGTCGGCACGGCGAGCGGGAGGTGCGGGCGCACGACGTCCCGCAGGCGCAGTTCGCGGCGCAGGCGCAGCGCGGCGTCGCGGTCGGGGGCGAGGCGCAGGACGTGGCGGGTGCCGACCCACCAGGTGCAGTGCCCACCGCCCTCGGCGACCGGCCGCACCTCGGGCCCGGCGGTGCCCGTGCCGTCCTTGAGCAGGGAACTCACCAGTCGGCGGACGGTGTCCGCGGTGGGTGTCGGTGCCTGGGTCATGGTCGCGCCGTTGTCACTCGGGGGTGTACGGGGGCTCATGGATCGCTCAGTCCACTATGACCATCTCGCGGTCGGTGTCGTTGAGGCGGCGGCCGCCGTTCGCGGTGACCGTCACGATGTCCTCGATGCGTACGCCGAAGCGGCCGGGCAGGTAGACGCCGGGTTCCACCGAGAAGCACATGCCGGGCACGAGGGGCTGCAGTTCGCCCTCGATCATGTACGGCGGCTCGTGCGTGGTGACGCCGATGCCGTGCCCGGTGCGGTGGATGAAGTACTCGCCGTACCCGGCGTCCTCGATGACCGCGCGGGCGGCACGGTCGACCTCCTGGCAGGCGGCCCCGGGCCGGACCGCCCGGAAGCCGGCCTCCTGGGCCTCGCGCACCAGGTCGTGCACCTTGCGTTCCTCGGCGGTGGGCTCGCCGACGTGCACGGTGCGGGAGGTGTCGGAGCCGTACCCGTCCTTGAGGCCGCCGAAGTCGAGGACGACCATGTCGCCGCGTTCGATGACGCGGTCGCCGACCTCGTGGTGCGGATTGGCGCCGTTCGGTCCCGAGGCGACGATGGTGAAGTCGACCTGGGAGTGGCCGAACCGCCGCAGCAGCTCGGCGAGATCGGCGCCGACCTCGGACTCCCTGCGGCCGGCGAAGGGAACTTTCCGGATCTCCTCGAACGTCGCGTCGGCAGCCGCGCCCGCGGCTGCCATCAGTTCCAGTTCCGCCTCGTCCTTGACGGCCCGCAGCATCGGCAGTGCCTCCGTGAGCGAGGCGTACGTGGTGCCGGGCAGCGCCCGCTGGAGGCCGAGCAGGTGCATCGCCCAGGCGTTGTCGCTGATGCCGAAGCGCCCGTCGACGTCGAGGAGGGCGGCGGTGGCGGCGTAGGGGTCCTTGCCGTCGGTCCAGTCCCGCAGGCTCAGGGCCGAGGCGCCGGCCGCCTTCGCCGCGTCCGGGGCCTCCAGGGTGGGGACGACCAGGACGGGGGCGCGTCCGGGGGCCAGGACCAGGAGGGTGAGCCGTTCGGTGGCCGCGGGAGGCGCGTAGCCGGTCAGCCACACCAGGTCCGGTCCCGGGGCCACGAGGAGCCCGGCGAGCCCCGCGTCGGCCGCCGCCCGCGCGGCGCGGTCCATGCGGGCCCGGTAGTCGTCGGCGGTGAAGGGCGCGAGCGTGCTGCCGGTCATCCGGGCCTCCCTGGTCGGGTGAAGGGACCACAAGGGACTACGGGCAGCATCCTGCCCGCACACCGGGGGCGGCGCGACCGGTCTGCGGATCTTTCGACCGTCTCGTCGCTCACGGCGTCAGCCCTCCAGGGCGAGCCGGACGCCGAGGAGCAGCAGCACGCCCCCGGAGACCTGCTCCAGGCGCCTGCGCGCCCCGGCACGGGACAGCACGCCGCGCAGGCGGCCCACGAACCACACGTACAGGCCGTAGTAGCCGACCTCGTAGACCGCCCAGAGCGCGGCGAGGCCGATCATGGCGGGCAGGTGCGGGGCGCCCGTGGGCACGAACTGCGGCAGGAAGGACATGGCGAAGACGGCGGCCTTGGGGTTGGCGAGGTTGAGCAGCAGCCCGCCGCGGTAGGCGGCCCAGCCGGTCCTGCCGCGGCTTTCACGGAAGTCCTCGACCTCCTCGCCGTCTCCGCTGCGCCGGGCCCGCCGCAGCGCCTGGACGCCGAAGACGACCAGCACGAACGCGCCGGCGAAGCGCATCACGCCGTAGGCCACCTCGGAGGCCGCGAGCAGCGCGGTCAGCCCGAGGGCGGCGACGACGCCCCAGAGGAAGACCCCGGTCTCGTTGCCGAGGACGGTCAGGAAGCCCGAGCGCCGGCTGCGCAGCGACTGTTTGACGATCAGCACCGTGCTGGGCCCGGGCGAGGCGGCGATGAGCGTGCACGCGCCGAGGAAGGCGAGGAGGGTGCTCAGCATGAGGGCCATCGTGGCCCGGGGCGGAGGCCGGGACCAACGCTTTTCCCGCACCTAACGTCAAGCACCTCGCCAACCATTAGCAACTAATGCTTAGATGCTCACAGACCATTAGGCAGCTCTTGGGAGGCATACGACCGTGCTCGTACTCGCGCACATCAGCGATCTGCATCTCGACGGAAGCCCGCGGGCGACGGAGCGCGCCGAGCGGGTGCGGGACCGGCTGTGGGGGCTGCCGGGGCGGGTGGACGCGCTGCTGGTGACCGGCGACATCGCCGACCACGGGACGGAGGCGGAGTACGAGGAGGCGGCCCGCATCCTGGGGCTGCGCGACGGCGAGGCGCCGTTCCCGGTGCTGACCTGCCCCGGCAACCACGACGTCCGGGCGCCGTACCGCAAGGCCCTGCTGGGGCGTCCGGCGGCGGACGGGCCGGTCAACAGCGCCCACGTCTTCGACGACGGAGCGGTGCTGATGTGCGACTCCAGCATCCCGGGGCGGGACGAGGGGGCGCTGGACGAGGAGACGTACGACTGGATCGAGACGACCCTTGAGGAGCTCGACGGGAGCCTGCCCGTGCTGCTCGCCTTCCACCACCCGCCGGCCGTCCTGCACCACCCCCTGCCCGACGCCGGCCGGCTGGCCGGGCCGGACCGGCTGGCCGCGCTGCTGAAGCGGCGGCCGGAGATCGCGGGGCTGATCACCGGGCACGCGCACACGGGCGCCGCGAGCGTCTTCGCCGGGCGGCCGCTGGTCGTCGGCCCCGGAGTGACATGGACGCTGCGGCTGCCGTGGGAGGGCGAGGGGGCGGCCGACCGGGACGCCCCGGTCGGACTCGCCTATCACGTGCTCGACGACACCGGGCGCCTGACCACGCACTTCCGGGCGGTCACGTGACGACGCCGGGTACGGCGGTCAACTGCTGGTAGCCACCGCTGCGGTGACGGATCGTCAGGGTCACCCGGGCGCCGGGGCGGGCGTGGGCGACGGCGCGGGCGAGGTCGGCCGCCGAGTCGATGCGGGTCCGGTCGAGGGCGAGGAGGACGTCGCCGCGGACCAGGCCGGCCGTGTACCCGGGACCGGGGACATGAACGCCGACGACCAGGGCGCCGACCTTCTCCGCGTCGACGGCCTCCAGCCCGAGGGTCGCCGCCGCGGGCGCGGGGGACGCGGTCGCCGGTGCGGGCCTCGGCGAGGGCGCGGGGTGGACCGCGCCGGCCGGGCCGCCCGGGATGCGCGCCTGACGTTGCAGGTCGGCGAGTCTGCCCATGCCGATCGCCGTGACGCCGACGGCGCCGAGGCCGACCCCGGACAGCACCAGGAGGGTTCCGGTGAACAGCGCGAACAGCGCGGTCCTGAGCCGTCGGCCCCTCCGTCGCGCGGCGTGCGGCCGGCGCGCGGGCGCCCCGGGCGCGGGGCCGCCGCCGGGGTCCTGGCCGGGCATCGGCTTCGGACGCAACGCAGTCTGTTCCATGTCTCGCCTCCGGCAGGAGCCCTACCCTGCGCCCCGGCGCACGACGAGCCACGAACGAGTGAGACTGCCCGCCGCCCGCAGGCGGAAGGCCGACCCGAGACCCGAGGCCGACGGGAGATCGGCGGCGACCGCCGGGGGCCGGCGCTCGCGCCCGCACCCGATGGTCCGGGCGCCGGCGCGAGCCGCCGTGGAGCGCGTGGGCGTCAGCCCGTGTGACCCTCGCCGTGGCCGCCGTGCGCCCCGCCGTGGTCGAACCTCATCGCCTCCTCGGGCATGACGACGAAGGGCCGCATCATGCCCATGTCCTCGTGTTCGAGGAGGTGGCAGTGGTACATGAACCGGCCGTACGCGCCGTCGAACCTCCCCATGACGCGCAGGATCTGACCGCCCGGCACCCGGAACACGTCCTTGTGGCCGAGTTCGTTGGGTGCCAGCGGCAGCCGGACCGCCGGGTCGAAGGCGATCGGCGTGCGCGTGCCGCCCACCGCCGGGTCGAAGCCCGAGACGTCGTAGGCGTCACGGCCCAGCAGCTGGAAGTCGGCCAGGTGGATGTGCATCGGGTGGACGATCGGCGCGAGGTTCAGGAAGCTCCACTGCTCGTAGGAGCCCTCGGCGATGGTGAAGCCAAGGCCGTCGTTGAACGTCCGGGAGTTGCGTCGGTACGTCTTCGTCGTGCCGTCGGCGCCGGTGAGCTGGATGACGCCGTCCGAGGGGATCTGTATGTCACCGGGGTCGTCGACCTCGGTCATCTCCCAGATCTCCGGGTGCCCGCCGGAGCCCTTGGTGCCGGGCACGGTCAGCACGATCAGGCGGTGGCCGTGCGGGATGTCGTGCGTGAGGCGGCGGAAGGAACCGGAGAGCACCTCGGGCAGTTCGAAGGTGTCCGGGCAGCCGTCCTCGCCCACGCGGAACTCCATCACCGCCGGGTAGCGCACGTCACCCGCCGGGTCGGGCACGCCGGGCGGCTGGTTGCGTCCCTTGTTGACCAGGCGCAGCCTCCGGCCGGCGAGGCCGCGGAAGTCGACCAGGAGGTCGAAGCGCTCGGCCGGCGCCACGGTCAGCGTCGGCAGCGCGCCGTCGAAGTCGACCGGCACCGGCCGGGGCAGCAGTCCGCCGTCGCTGCCGATCTGGTGGACGACGCCCGGCACCGGGTTGCCGTCCTCGTCGACCAGGGCGAGTTCGTAGATGCGCGCGTTGGACGCGTTGACGAGCCGGAAGCGGTACCAGGCGGCGTCCACGTCGGCGTACGGCCAGATGCGGCCGTTGACCGTCGTGTACGGGCCGGTGAACGGGATGGAGACCGGCTTGCCGGTCTCCGGGTTCCGCTGCTGGACGATCACCGTCTTGTGCAGCAGCCTGCCGTTGAGCCGGCCGTCCTCGTCGGTGTCGAGGTTGCGGTCGGCGAGCAGCAGCGGTATCTCTCGCTGCCCGGAGGGGAGTTGCAGGGCGTCCTCCTCGTCGTCACGGACGAGGTAGGTGCCGTACAGGCCCGTGTGCACGTTCCACCGGGTGATGTTCATGGCGTGGTCGTGGTACCACCACTGCACCGCCTGGTGGTCGTTCGGGTACTCCGACAGCTGGGCGTCGCCGGATCCGACGGCGTTGTCCGCCCAGCCGTCGTTGCCGCCGCCCGTCTGCGCTCCGTGCAGGTGTGTCACCGTCCACGCGGGCAGGGCGGCGACGTCCTTGTTCGGCTCCGCTCCCTCGCGGCCCGGCTCGGTGCTGGGCGGCGGGGTGCCGGGCGTGCGGGCGGGCACCTCCACCGAGGTGACCGGGTACTCGCTGCCCTTGGGAACCCGGTTGGTCCAGGCGATGCGCACGCGCTGCCCGCGCCGGACCTCGATGGTCGGACCCGGCACGTGTCCGTCGTAGCCCCACATCAGGGTCGGCGGAAGCTGCGGGTGCAGGCGGACCCAGGTGGGGCGCACCGCGATCTCGGTCTCGCGCAGCACGTCACCGGTGCCGGGCCGCAGGACGGGCGGGACCGGCAACGGCGTGACGTACGGCACCAGTTCGTCCGGAGCCGGTGCCGCTTCCCCCGCGCCGTCGCCGGCGATCCTCTCGATGATGTCGGTCAAGGTCGAACACCCCCGTGTGTTCTGTGGTCTTGTCCTCTCACCTCACTGGACTCGTGGCGCCTCGGCAAAGTTCCCGGAATACCGCATTCCGCGCGAAATGTCGGAAAACTCTCGGTGCTTCAGTGAACGGGTACGGCAGCCGGCAGGTCCGGCAGGAAGCCGTGGGTGCGGCGGGCCAGGTAGTCGGGCTTGTAACGGTCGACCTCGCGATGCCAGTTGAGGATGCCCGACAGCCAGTTCTGCAGGTCCGTCACATAACCCCGCATGATCTCCCGCGCCTCGTCGGACAGGGCGAAGTCGTCGTAGACGACGGGGAGTTCGTTCGCAGCGACGTGCTCGAACTGCTCCATGCGCCGGGTCATCAGGTCGTGGACGACGCGCAGGGCGGCCGGGTAGTCGATGCCGAAGAAGTTCTGCACCACCAGGATCGCGTTGTGGATCTCGCCCTCGTACTCGATCTCCTTCTGGTACGAGAAGACGTCGTTGACCAGGCAGGCGTAGTCGACGGCGGCGTTCTCCAGGGAGCGGACCGGACCGCTGCGGTAGACCTCGGGCGGGACGGCGGGGCCGTGCCCCATGCGGCACAGGCTCATGGTCAGGTCCGCGCCGAAGGTGGCGCGGCGCATCTCCAGGTAGTCGACCGGGTCGGGGATGCGGTTCTGCAGCTGGTTGGACAGCTCCCACACCCAGCTCTCGGTCATCACGTCCACGGCGTCCTTCAGGATGCGCCGCTGGTCCGGGGTCATCAGCGCCGTCGTATGCGCCCACAGGTCGGTCAGGCCGCGTTCCATGGCGTTGACCGGGGCGAGGGCCTGTTCGCCGTCCAGGGGCATGCACTGCGACAGGCGCCGCGTCGTGAGGCGGGCGGCGGCCAGGTCGCGCCGGTGGCCGAAGACGAGCGGGTAGTAGTCGTCCCCGTAGGTGCCCCAGGCGAGCCACCGGGCACTGAGGTCGAGGGCTTCGGGTGTCGCGTCGGGGTCGAGGCCGGCCGAGCAGAGCGGGAGGTCGTAGGCGGCCAGCTTGTCCTCGTCCCACACGCCCTCGTGGAGGATGCCCATGGTGTGCGCCCAGGCCGCGAGACGGGTGCGGGCGCCGTCCAGGTGCGGGCTCAGCTCCACCTGGAAGGGCATGTGGAAGTCGGGCAGCAGCGAGGGGCCGACCCTCTGGTACGGCACGTGCGTGTACGCGCGCAGCCGCTCGGCGCCGGCCGACGCGAGCAGGGCGCCGACGTCGGCCGCGGAGGTGCCGGGGCCGGTCGGACCGTGCCAGGGACCGGTGGCACGCGCGCGGGCGTTCATGTAGCGGCTGGAGCGCATGTGCCACTCGTGGCCGCCGGACTGCCAGTCCTGCAGGCCCTGCGTGTACTTCGCGACGGCCGCGACCTCGGCCGCGGTCAGGCCCCGGTCCAGGGCGAGCGCCGGCACCTCGGTGAGCGCGGTGTGCTCGAACTGGTGGAGGCGTGAGGTCAGCACGTCGTTGACGGTGTCGGCGGCTTCCTGGGTGGTGCAGCCGAAGAAGGTCTCCAGGACGAGGACGCCGTTGCTGTTCTCTCCCTCGTCCTCGACCTCGCGCTGGTAGGAGAACAGGTCGTTGCGCAGGTGGACGGCGTCGGAGAACGTCTCCATCAGCACCCTGAGCGGCCTCGATCCGGCGACGGACGCGGGCACTTCGGCCGTCGCGTACTCCACCAGCCCCGCCGACCAGGGCGCGCCGCCCACCTTGCGGCGCATCTCGATGTACTCGACGGGGTTGGCGATCCGTCCCTCGTTGATGTTGGACAGTTCCCACAGGGACTCGTTGAGCAGGTGCTCGGTGGCCACGGCGAAGCGGCGGCGCCAATCGGCGGACATCGACGGCACCGTGCGCGCCCACAGGTCGGCGAGCCCGGCCTCGACCGGGTTCCGCGGCTCGGGTACGGCGGTGGCGAGGTCGAGCGGCATGAAGAGCGGGAGCCGGTCCAGATAGGCCTTGCCGCCGGCCCGGTCCTGGGTGCGCTTGAAGGTCTCCAGGAAGTGGTCGTCGAAGAAGAAGACCCACACGTACCAGTCGGTGATCAGCGACAGCGCGGGGCCGTCGCAGTCGGGATGGGTGTAGGCGCAGAGCAGTCCGTAGTCGTGCGCGTCGAGGTCCGACTGCTCCCAGATCCCGGATCCCTCCAGCATGCCCATCTCGCGCGCCCACTCGGTCGAGTGGGCCCGCGCCTCGTCGACGTGCGGGTTCAGCCGCGCGGGATACGGCATGTAGAAGTGCGGGAGTTCGAAGGGCTGGTGCGTCATGGCCGGGCCCTACCCGTGGCCCCGCGGCGGCATCCGCGCAGCGGGACATGATCACACCATCGCGTGAACCGGGGCCGATCCGGGAGCGTCCGCGGGGACTTGGGGCGTTCACGCTTCGGACGGGTCCGGCCGGCGTGTTCTCAGGCGCCCCGTACGGCCCGCCCCACCCGCGACCTGAGCGCGACGAACTCCGGCAGGCCGCGGGTGCCGATCTGGTCGCGCTTGCCGGGGAGTTCGACGGGGAGGTCGAGGACGACGCGGGCGCCGGGGCCCGCGGACAGGACGACGACGCGGTCGCCGACGTAGACGCTCTCGTCGATGTCGTGGGTGACGAGGAGGATGGTGGTGTTCTCGGTGCGGTGCACTTCCAGGAGGAGGTCTTCGAGGTCCTCGCGGGTCTGCGCGTCCAGGGAGCCGAAGGGTTCGTCCATGAGCAGCAGCGAGGGGCGGCAGACCAGGGCGCGGGCGATGGCGACGCGCTGCTGCATGCCGCCGGACAGCTGCCAGGGGTGCCGGCGGCCCGCGCCGTCGAGGCCGACGCGTTCCAGGATGCGCTCGGCCTCGGCCCGCCGCTCGGCACGCGCCAGTCCGCGGCGGCGCAGCGGAAGGGCGACGTTGTCGCGGACGGTGAGCCAGGGGAAGAGGGAGCGGCCGTAGTCCTGGAAGACGACGGCGAGGTGGTCGGGCACGCCGGTGACGGGCGTGCCGTCGAGGGTGACCGTGCCCTCGTGGGCGGGCCGCAGCCCCGCGACGGTGCGCAGGAGTGTGGACTTGCCGCATCCCGACGGGCCGACGACGCACAGGAGTTGACCGTCGGGGACGGTGAGGGTGACGTCGTGCAGGACGGGGTGGTCGCCGTAGCGCTGGCCGAGGGCGTCGAGGCGGAGGGTCATGCCGTCGTCCTTCCCCGTCCGAGCAGCCGCCGCTCGACCGCGAGCAGGGCGGTGTTGAGGACGTAGCCGAGGACGCCGAGCAGGAGCAGGGCCGCCCAGACGGTGAGCAGGTCGGAGCGGGACTGGGCGTCGGTGAGGGTGAAGCCGATGCCGTCGGCGGTGCCGGGGAGGAGTTCGGAGAAGACCATGAGGATCAGCGAGAGGGAGAGGCTGAGGCGGAGACCGGCGAAGATGCGGGGCAGGGCCGACGGGAGGAGCAGGAGGCGGAGCCGTTCGAACGGGCCGAGGCGGAGGACGGCGGCGACGTCCAGCCGGAGCGGGTCGGTGTTGCGCACCCCTTCCGCCGTGTTGATCAGCACCGGCCATACGGCGCTGAAGGCGATCGCCGTGATCTGCATGGGGGTGCCGAAGTCCAGGACCACGACGAAGACGGGCACCAGGGCCGGCGGTGGCACGGCGCGGGCGAACTGCAGCACCGGGTTGCACAGCGCGTACGCCCACCGGGACCGCCCGACCGCCACGCCGAGGCCGATTCCGCAGGCGGCGGCGATCCCGAATCCGGCCGCCATCCGCCCCAGGCTCGGCAGGACGTTCCCCACGGCCGCGTCGGTGAGGAAAGCGTGCCGGACGGGACCGGAGAACCACAGGTCGTGGGCGCGGCGCGCGATACAGCTCGGGGGCGGGAAGTAGACGCTGCCGCGGGCTCGCGCGGCCGACTGCCAGACGGCGAGGGTGAGAAGGAGGACCAGGAGCCGCAGGAGGAGGGCGCGGCCGGACGTGGACGACGTACGCCCCTTCCCTCCGTTCACGCTCCCACCTCCCGGGCGGTCGTCGCCTGCCGTTCCGGTGTCCAGGGGAACAGCCGGTGTTCGCCCCACACCAGCACGCCGTTGACGGCGAGCCCCAGGGTGCCGGCCCAGACCACGCCCGCGAGGACGTCGCGGGTTCCGTCGGTGGCCAGTCCGGCCTGGGCGATGAAGATGCCGAGGCCCTCGCCGAAGCCGGAGAGGAGTTCGGTGGCGACGGCGAGGATGAGGGCGACGGCGGCGGAGATACGGACGCCGGCGGCGATGAAGGGGGCCGTGCCGGGGAGTTCGACGCGCAGCAGGACCGAGAGCCGGCCGAAGCCGAATGCGCGCAGGGTGTCCTTGGTGAGCGGGTCGGTCTCACCGAGGCCATAGATCGTGTTGAACAGGACCGGCCAGACGGAGGCATAAGCGATCAGGGCGACCTCGGTCTCGGTGCCGGTGCCCAGCAGCAGGGACACCAGGGGGATCAGTGCGACCGACGGAAGCGGCCGCAGGAACTCGACGATCACGCGTACGGCGGAGTCGACGACCGGCAGACTGCCGAGCAGCAGCCCGAGCGGTACGGCGATCGCGACGGCGAGCCCGAGCCCGAGCGCCCACGCACGCAGGGTGGCACCGACGCCGTTCAGGAAGGACCGGTCGCCCGCCAACTCGACCGCCCGGACAATGACTTCGGAGGCAGGCGGGAGGTAGCTCCGCCGCACGAGGCCGACTCGCCCGACGACCTCGCAGATCCCGAAGGCGATCAGCACTCCGGCCGGACCCAGCCACGGCTCCCGACGCCGTCCCGCCCGCCCGTTCACCTCGCGTCACTTCACCAGCAGCGTCGCCGGGTCGAGGTCCTTCTGCAACAGCCCCTGTTTCCGCATCAGTTCGGTGAGCCGGCGCAGCTGGGCCGCATCCGCGGTCGCGGGGTAGGACGGCAGGCGGATGTTCTTGGCCTGCTCCGCGGTCACCTTGGTGTACTCGGGGAGTTCGGCCCGTACCGCCGAGGGGTCGGTGGCGGCGATCTTCGAGGCGGCCTCGATGGCCCGCCGGAACGCGGCCGCGGCCTTGGCGTGGCCGGTGGCGAACTTCCGTGTGGTGACGTAGCCGCTGATGGGCAGCGACCGTACCGGCGCCGTCGCCCCGTCCAGCAGCACCCTCGCCTTCAACTGCCCCTGTATCGCGCTGTCGAAGGGTTCCACGGCGTGGACGGCGTCGACCTGGTTCCGCTCCAGCGCCGGGCCCATCTGCGGGAAGGCGATCTGCCGGTACTCGGGCCGGCCGACACCCTGCCGGTCGAGGATCGCATTGAGGGTGAGGGACTGGATGTTGTTGAGGATGTTGACGGCGACCTTCTTGCCCGCGAGGTCGGCGACGCTCTTGACGCCGGAGTCCCGGGGCACGAGGACGTCCATCATGTGCGGCGCCGTACGAACGCCCTCGGCGAGGATCCGCAGGTCGAGGGTGCCCTTCTCGTGGGCCTGCAGGAACGTCACATAGTTCGCGCTCGCGATCACGTCGACCTGCCCCTTGGACAGGGCGGGCAGCGCCTGGATGCTCTGCTGGACGGGCTGGATCCGGACGCTCAGCCCCTCCTTCTTGAACAGCCCGCGGTCCCGGGCGAGATAGAGCGCCGCCGAGTCGGTCAACGGCAGTGCGGCGACCTTGATTTCGGTCAGTCCGCCGCTGCCGGTGGAGCCGGAGCCGCCGCCGTCGCCGCAGCCCGCAAGGAGCAGGGCCAGAGCGGCCACGACGGCCGCCGACCCCCGGATTCCCGCCACCCCGGACCGGCGCCCCGCGCGCACCAGACTTCCCACCCGCAATCGATGTAACGCCATGCGGGCATGCCTATCAGGGATCTGTCATGATCACCACAGATCGATCGGTGGAACCGCGGCTATTCGAAGAGGATGGAAGCATTCCCCACCGCGATCCGCCCGTCGCACCCCGCGGCCCCTTGGTTTCCGGTGCCTTGCCGCACCTCGGCCGTCACGTCACCGTGGTCCCATGAGCGCACGTGAGGCCCCGCCCGTTCCGGACGTCTTCGATCCCCGGCAGTACGCCGTCGAGGTCCCGTACGGCGCCTATCGCGTCCTGCGCGATCACCACCCCGTGGCCCGGCAGGCGGAGTCGGAGGTGCTGGGCTGGCCGGCCGGGCCCGGATTCTGGGCGGTGACCCGGCACGCGGACGTGGTGCGGGTGCTGAAGGACTCGGCGACGTACTCCTCGTACCTGGGGGCGACGCAGATCCGCGACCCCGATCCCGACGACCTGCCCTTCATCCGGCGCATGATGCTCAACCAGGACCCGCCGGGCCACGGCAGGCTGAGGCGCCTGGTGAGCCGTGCCTTCACCCCCGGCCGGGTCGACCGCTTCACGGCCGTCGCCCGGGAGCGGGCCCGCACCCTGCTCGCCGACGCACTGCGGGCGGCCCGCGCGGGCGACGGCACGGTCGATCTGGTCACCGCCGTGACCGACGAGTACGCCCTCCTCAACCTCGCCGACCTGCTCGGCGTCCCGGCGGCAGACCGCGGACTGCTGCTGCACTGGACCCAGCGGATCATCGGCTACCAGGACCCTGACGAGGCGGGGCCGCCCCTGCTGGACGCGGCGGGCAGGCCGGTGAACCCGCGCTCCCCCGCGGCCCTGCGGGACATGTTCGACTACGCCCAGCGGCTGGCCGCGCACAAGCGCCGCCACCCCGCCGACGACGTGCTGACCACCCTCGCCCACGATCCCGAACTGGCCGACGCGGAGCTGGAGATGTTCTTCTTCCTGCTCACCGTCGCGGGCAACGACACGGTCCGCAGCGCGGCACCGGGCGGACTGCTGGCCCTGGCCGAACACCCGGAGGCGTACGAGGGCCTTCGCGCCGGGAAGTTCGAACTCGCCCCCGCCGTCGATGAGTTGCTTCGTTGGCATCCACCCGTGCTCACCTTCCGCCGTACCGCCGCCCAGGACACGGAGCTGGCCGGCCGGCGCATCCGCGCCGGGGACAAGGTGGTGGTCTTCCACGCCTCCGCCAACCGCGACGAACGGGTCTTCACCTCCCCCGACCTCCTCGACCTCGCCCGCACACCCAACCCGCACGTCTCCTTCGGCGACGGCCCGCACGTCTGCCTCGGCGCGCACTTCGCCCGACTGCAGCTGCGGGTGCTGTACGAGGAGGTCCTGCGGGAGCTTCCGGTCCTGCGGACGGCGGGACCGGCCCGGCGGCTGACCTCCAACTTCATCAACGGCATCAAGTCGCTCCCGGTGAGCACGACTTGACGCCTATGCGCGCACCTGGACCAGCGCGTGCGTCCCGCTGGTCCGCCACCGCTGCCCCTCCGCCGCCACCAACCCGGCCACCGTGTCGGCGTCGAGGCCGGTGATCACGTCGGACTTCAGTGTGCGCAGGGCGGCCACCGGCCCCGGGAAATAGTCGGTGACCTCGGCGAACGGGGTCGTCGGCGGCCACCGGCGATCACCCACCAGACGCCGGTAGTTGAGGTCGCCCTTGACCACGGTCAGCGCGGCACCGGCGAGTTCCCGGCGCAGGTCCTCCGGCATGTCGGCGTACGGCAGCGGAGCGCAGGAGAAGGGGTGGGCGCGGACGGTGAGGCGGCCGTCGGTCATCGCCGACCAGAGCGTACGGCCGTACGCGGCCGCCGCACCCGGCGCGTCGGCCAGCCGCCGGACCGCGTCGAGGACGTCCGCCGGGGTGGCGTCGGAGACGTAGTAGGGGTAGGGCTTCACGTGCAGCACCGCCCGCTCCACGCGTCCGCCGTCGAGGAGGTGGGCGATCAGCAGCAGGTCGGGGACCAGTTCGCGGCCCGCGTTGTCGGCGATCAGGACCAGCGTGCCACTGCCGGAGGGCGGGAGCAGGGACCACAGGACGTCGCTGTCGTCGGCCACCAGTCCGGGGACGGCCGCCGCGGTGCCGGCGCCGGCGTCGGAGAGCCGGAAGCCGAGGTCGGCGCGGTTGCCCCAGAGGGAGCCGTGGAGCAGGGCCTGGCCCGTGTCCCGCGTGGACAGGCCGTCCAGGGCGGCGAGTTCCTCGTCCGTCTCCGGGGCGTCGAGTTCGGCGAGCTTGAAGGGGCGGAACGGATCGATGCCCTGCCCGGGGCCCGGCTCGAAGTAGCCGACGGCATCGAGGAGTTGGCGGTAGAAGTAGCTCTCCGACCACAGCCACGGCACGTCGTACCAGGAACGGCCCGCATAGTCGGCGAGGCCCCAGGACTCCCAGCGATCCCGGTCACTCGCGGTCGCCGGGAGCGGTTCGATCACGCCCTTGGTGCAACTGTCGAGGAGCGCCTCGAGCGCGCGATGCGTCGCGGGGCCGTACGGGAAGGCTTCGCGCACCTGCCGGATGATCGCGGGATGGCGCTCGGCGAGGACGCTGCGCGGGAAGGAACCCGGCTCGTTGCCGAGGATCACGGGCGCGGACGGGGCGTGGGGCATGCGGCTCACCGTATCGCGCGGCCCGGACGACCCCGGGCTCCCGCCGCAGACGCGCGGCGAGGGTCAGACGGTTCTCGGTTCGCGCTCCAGGCGCGCGGCGAGGCTCAGGTAGCGGGCGCGGCGGGTGACCGGGACCAGGCCGCGGATCATGACCTGCCACATCTCCGCGACCCGGCGGGGCTGGCGGGCGACGGGTTCGAGGGTGCGGCCCACGACGCGGGTGCCGACGAACCAGCTGACCAGGGCGTGCGCGGTGGCCTCGATATCGATGTCGGGGTGGATGTCGGACTCCTTGACAGCGCCGTGGAGTTTGCGGGAGGCCAGATCGCGCCATTCGGTGAAGGGATGGGCGAGCGGCGGGCGCACCTCGACCGGACCGGTCGCGAGACGGAGTCCGGCCCTCTGTATCGGACCCTCGACGGACATGCGGGAGATGCCGAACGTGATGCGCATCAGGGTCTCCAGGGAGGAGTAGCCCCGGCTCTCCACCTCGTTCGCCACCTCGCGCGAGGCCTTGGACTGGAGCTCCATGATGGCGTGGGCCAGGTCCTCCTTCGCCGCGAAGTGGAAGTACAGCGCGCCCTTGGTGACTTGGGCGTGCTCGACGATGTCGCTCAGGCTGGTCGATTCGTAACCGCGACGGTCGAACAGTTCTGCTGCGGCTGTGATGATCGTCGCGCGGGTCTGCTCGGCGCGTAACTGCCTCGCCATCGACTGAACTCTCCTGGGACCGGAATCGAACACTCCTGGGAAAGACTTGAACCCTCCCGGGACTGGAAAGAACGGGGCATGCCGTTTGTTTCTTACTCCCCGTACACGATATCTCACCGTGCGACGGCACGGACGGTGCCCTTTCAGGACCGTCGACTCACCTTAGCTGCCGTGGAGTTGGCCCACCGCGCCGCCTCGGGCGGCTCCCGACGACACGTGTAACCCTGCGCTTCGCAAACCGGTGGGCCGCCAGGGTCTGTTGAGGCATTCCCAGCGGGGACCCCGCGAAAACGGATGAGGACCCGAGGGCGGCACACCGGCGCGGGCGGCCGGGAGAGTACAGGGCGACCGGTTGGTTTTCAGAGAGTCGAGGAGCACGCGCCCCCGACGCCACGGGGTGAACGCATGGCGCCGGTTCGCCGTACTCCACGGGAGCAGCCCGTTCCCGCGCCGGCCGAGGAGACGATCCGGATGCCCCGGATGACCGCACACCGCACCGCCCTGGCGGCCGCCATCGTGACCCCGTTCCTGCTGCCGCTGTGGGCGGCGGGCCCGGCGCAGGCGCACGGCGCGCCCACGGACCCGGTCAGCCGGGCGTACGCCTGCTCCCCGGACGGCGGGGCGAACGCGAAGTCGGCGGCCTGCCGGGCGGCCGTGGCCGCGAACGGCGCACCCTTCACCTTCTGGGACAACCTGCGGGTGGCGGACGTGAACGGGCGGGACCGGCAGACCATTCCGGACGGAAAACTGTGCAGCGGAGGCCTGCCCGCCTACAAGGGCCTGGACGTGGCCCGCACGGACTGGCCGGCGACGCAGCTGAAGCCGGGCGCGACGCTGACCATGAAGTACGCCTCCACGATCCCGCACACCGGCACGTTCAAGCTCTATCTGACCGAGCAGGGCTACGACCCGGCGAAACCGCTGACCTGGTCGGAGCTGCCCGAGCGGCCGTTCGCCACGGTCAAGGACCCGGCGCTGACGAGCGGCGCCTACCGCATCACCGCCAAGCTGCCGTCCGACCGGACGGGACGGCAGGTGCTCTACACGATCTGGCAGAACAGCAGCACGACGGACACCTATTACTCGTGCTCCGACGTGGTGTTCCCGGCGGCCGGGGGAGCCGACACCCCGGCCGCCGGGCAGAAGAACGGCAGCACTCCGACGGCCGCGCGGAAGAACGGCGGCTCACCGTCCCCGACGGCCGAAAAGCGCCGTACGCGGACCGTTCCCGCGCAGAACACGGAGGCGACGACGGCGCCGTCGAGTCCCGACAGCACCCCCGTCGCCTCCACCGGGACCGCGGACTCGGGTCCGTCCGCGCCCCTGCTGGCGGGCGGCGCCGCCGCGGTGCTGGTGCTCACCGGCGGCGCCGCCCTGGCCCTGCGTCTGCGTCGACGCTGAACCTCGGCCCTACGTCGGTCAGTTGACGTAGACCGCCGCGCCGTTGTCGGTCACCGGGGCGTACTTGGCGGTGAAGTAGCCGCTGCTGAAGCAGAGCGACGAGCCGGACACCTTGGTGAACTGCTGGTTGGTGAAGTTGATGCTGTTGTCGGCGTTGTCGGCCTTACCGGTCAGGGCGGCGGCCTGGTAGACGCAGGTGATGCTGCCCAGCAGTGTCTTCAGCTTGACCGTGGTCTGGATGGTGGAGCCGCTCGCCGGGCTGACCGTGAGGGTGCCGTCGGAGGCCACGGTGGTGGTGTACGGCAGGTTGTCCACCGTGATGCTGCTGACGCCCGTCACGCCGAGAACGTTGCTGGTGCAGCTGCTGCTGTCGAAGGTCTGCCCGCTGACCGACTCGGTGGCCGTGCCGGGCGCCGAGGGGTTGTCCGTGACGGCGGCGCTGAAGGTCGAGGAGCTGCACGACACACCGCTCGTGCCGGTCGCGCTCGAGTACAGGGTGGCGTTGGTGCCGCTGGCCAGCGGGGCGGTGAGGGTGTCGCCGACCGCGACGGCGGCGCCGCCCGCGGAGCCGGTGGTGAGGACCGCGGTGTCGGCCGCCGAGGCGGGGGCGACGGCGGGCAGGGAGAGCGCCGCGACGGTGCCGACGAGGGTCAGAAGGGTGCGAGTGCGCATGCGTCAGTGCCTCTTTCGAAGTGGGGGTTGTTCGAGGGTGGGTGGGACGTGGGGGGTCGCTGGAAACAGCGGGCGCCAGTCCGCGTCCGCCGTTGCCGGCCCGTGACGCCTTCTCCTTACGTCACGGGCCGGCGACGGCGACCGGCCGGCGGTCGGCCGCAGACCCGTGGGGAGGGCCGTCGGCCGGGCCGGCCGGGAAGTCGGCCCGGCGCGGGACCAGGGGGGAAGTGCCCGTGCCGGGCCGTGGAGGGTTTGTGTCGGGCGATGAAGTGCCCGCACTGGACAACAGGGGTCCGGGAGACGCGGACGATGCCGCGTGGCGGGATCCGGCGCCACGGATCCGGGGGAAGCCAGGGGCAGTTGTAGACCTGATACTCAGTCAACGTCAAGCAGCCATAGGGGAGTTGACGATCGTTCTAATAGGACGCACAAGAAGAGAGGGACAACGGTCGACTCGCGACCCATAGGCGACCCACAATCGACACCCTTTTTTCACAACTGCCTTGACCCTCGAAAGTAACCACGGGTAACTTCCTCGCTGGCTACTGCGGAGTACGAGAAAGCCCTTCCACCCGCCGGGAGTTGGGAGGCGCCGTGCGTCCGCAGGCTGTCCGCGCCAGGACAACGCGCCGCTGACGCCCAACCCGCACTGACTATGCACATGGGAGCAGAAATGGCCTCGTCCCCGGACGTCACCTCGTCCGCCGACCTCACCCCCGAGAACCCCGAAAGCGGTTCCTCGTCCGAGCCCGCCAGACGCGGCCGGGTTCGCGCCCGCCGCGCCGCGGTGATGGCGGTGCCCGCCGTCGCCGCCCTCGCCGGCCTCGGCATCCTCACCGCCCAGGGCGCCCTGGGGGTGTCGTTCTCGATCTCCGGCATGCCCTTCACGGTCACCGCCAAGTCGCTGGACGGCACCGGCTTCGAGCAGTTCGGCGCGCTCGACAGCATGATCGACAACAGCCCGAACGCGGGCGACACCGGCGGTCAGGTCCTGGTCGTGACCTCCGCGATCAAGAACGCGACGCTGGACAGCCTCTGCCAGAGCGTGGACCTGGGCGGCACGAACCTGCTCATCACCGCGGGCAGCGGCTCCTCGAAGGTGCAGGCGAGCAACCTGACCACCGACTCGACGCAGCTGACCGGTGACGCCTCGTTCAACAACATCGAGATCGGCAACGACGCGAGCACGCTCACCAAGGCCGGGGTCAAGGGCCCGGCGGGCGTCTTCAGCCAGCAGGCCGACACCGTCCACATCGACAACCTGCGGCAGACCAACTACGCCACCACCGCAGGCGTGTTCAAGCTTCCGGGCCTCAAGCTCCGGTTCAGCGACTCGGGTTGCTGATGTCGGGCACCCCGAAGCAAGGGTTCGGTCCCGCCTTCCGTCGCTGGCGGGCGGGCCGGCCGTTCTGGGGCGGGCTGCTGCTCACCCTGGGCGGGGCGGAGATCCTGCTCACCGAGAAGGCCTCGCTGAAGGTCATCATGCACATCGGTATGCAGGGTCTGGCCGGCTACCTGCTGCCGGTCGTGATGGTGCTGTGCGGGCTGCTGACGCTGCTCAGCCCCGGTCAGCGCCTGTTCTACTCGATCATCGGCGTCATGTCCTCGCTGGGCACCTGGCTCACCTCGAACCTGGGCGGCTTCTTCATCGGCCTGCTCCTGGGCGCGGTGGGCAGCTGCCTCGTCTTCGGCTGGCTGCCCGACCAGGAGCCGCGCCGCAGCCGCCGGCAGCGCCGGAAGGAAGCGGGGGCTGCCTTGGAAGCGGGGGCGGTCGCCGAAGCGGTTCAGGTGCCGTAGCGCGGCCGCGGAAGCGGTTCAGGTGCCGTAGTACGGCCGCGGAACCGCCACCGAACAGCCGTAGGACACACGTGCAGGCCGACCCGGAGTCGTAACCGGGTCGGCCTGCACGTGTGCGTGTGCGCGGGGAGCGGCGGCTCAGGAGGCCGCGGCTCCCTTGCTGACCTCCGTGGGCTCCACGACCGTCTGCGCGGGTGCCGCGGCGGGGTTCTCGTCCTTCATCGCCTTCGCCTCGCTCTTGAGGATGCGCATCGACTTGCCCAGGGCGCGGGCGGTGTCGGGCAGCTTCTTCGAGCCGAAGAGCACGATCACGACGATGGCCACGATCAGCAGGTGCCAGGGTTCCAGTCCGTTGCGGAGCATGCCGCACCCTCCCTTTCCTCAACTACGTCAACGTCGGCGCAGGACGGTCGGCGTTGCTCGCACACCCGTCAACGGTTGCCACTTTGCGCAACTGTACAACCAAGGGGCGGGTGTGCCGAGCCCCTGTCATCCGTGCCGTCGCTCGTACCAGGCCCTGGCCGCGAGCAGGGCCAGCGCGTACACGGCGAGCACGACGGTGAGCAGGACGTGGTAGGCGGCGGGCAGGGCCGTCAGGCCGAGGGCCGTGCCGAGCGGGCTGAGCGGCAGCAGGAGGCCCACGGCCGCGAGGCCGGTGGCGGACCAGCCGAGCGGGCCGGGCGCGCGGCCCTCGGCGAGACGTCGGCCGGTGCGCAGCAGGAGCATCACCAGGGCCTGGGTGAGCAGGTTCTCGGTGAACCAGGCGGAGTGGAAGACGGGGGCGTCGTCCACCGCCTCGGAACCGGGCAGGGCGAGTGCGAGGACGGCGAAGGTGGCGAGGTCGGCGACGGCGTTGAGGACACCGAAGCCGGTGATGAACCGCAGGAAGGCCCGGGGCCGGAGGCCGGCCGGGCGGCGCAGGGCGGCGGCGCCGGGGCGGTCGTGGGCGAAGGCGAGCTGGGCGGCGTCGAAGCAGAGGTTCTGCACCAGCACCTGGGCCGGGAGCATCGGCAGGAACGGCAGCAGCAGGCCGGCCGCGAGCATCGCCAGGACGTTGCCGAGGTTGGAGGAGAGCGTGACGCGCAGATACGAGGCGATGTTGCCGCTGCTGTAGCGGCCCGCGGTGACCGCGTGCCCGATCGCCGTGAGGTCCTTCGCCGCGAGCACGACGTCGGCGCTCTCCCGGGCCGCGGCCACGGCGTCCCGCGGCGCGATGCCGACGTCCGCGGCCCGCAGCGCGGGCACGTCGTTGACGCCGTCCCCGAGAAACCCGACGGTGTGCCCGGCGGCCCTCAGCCCGGCGACGACACGGGCCTTGTCGTCGGGGGTGCAACGGGCGACCACGACGGTGGAACACACCGGGCCCTCCGCTCCGGCGCCCTCCGGCGCGCGGGCCACGGCCGCCACGGGTTCCACGGCTCGGAGGGGTTCTCGGCCCCCGGGGCCGATGCCGTCGCCGGCCGCGAAAACGCCCCAGGCATCCGTCGCCGGGCCGTCCCCGGACTCCCCGACCGCCCCGGCGGCCGGTCCCGACGCGTCACCGGCCAACCCGGCATCCGCCCCCGCCCCGCCCCCGGCCACCGTGACACCCACGGGGCCCGCCCCGAAGACATCCGCCGCCACAGCCGCGTCCCCGTCGGTCGGGTTCAAGGCGTCCGTCGCGATGTGCACCCGGCCCGGTTCCAGGCCCAGGTCCCGGCAGACACGGGCCGTCGTCGCGGGGTGGTCGCCCGTCAGGATGTGGACGGCGACGCCTCGGGCGGTCAGTGCGCGCACCGCCTCGGCCGCGCTCGGTGCGAGGGCGTCGCGGAAGGTCACGAAGCCGCGGAAGTCCAGGCCCTGTTCGTCGGCGGGCGTGCGGTCGCGGGGGCGGGCGGGGCGCTGCCTGGTGGCGACGGCGAGCAGTCGTAGCCCCGAGTCGGCCTCGCGCGCGGCGAGGGCGAGCAGCCGGGCGCGCTCGCCGGGTGTCGTGGCGCACCGGTCGAGTACGGCCTCCACGGCGCCCTTGACCACGACTGTGTGCGTGCCGGGGCCGGGACCCCGTACGACCGCGGTGGCCAGGCGCCGGACCGGGTCGAAGGGGACGGCGCCCACCCCGTCGTACTCCTCGCCGACCTCCCCCGCCGCCCGGAGCAGCGCCTCGTCGAGGGCGTCCGGGGCGGGGAGTTCGGCGAGTTGCAGGCTCCACCAGGCGCCGACGGCGGCCCAGCGCAGGACGTCGGGGTCGTCGTGGCCGGCCGGGCCGAGGGAGCGTACGACGACCGGCCGGTCCTGGGTGAGCGTGCCGGTCTTGTCGACGCACAGGACGTCGACCGCGCCCAGGTCGTGCAGGGCGGGCAGCCGTTTGACGATCACGTCGTGGCGGCGGGCGAGCAGCGCGGCACCGCGGGCGAGGCAGGTGGTGACGATCACCGGAAGCATCTCGGGCGTGAGCCCGACGGCCACCGCGACGGCGAACGGCAGCGTCTCCAGTCCCCGCCCGCGCAGGGCGGCGCCCGCCATGAGCACCAGCGGCGGTGTCAGCAGCATGAACCGGATCAGCACCCAGGAGATGCCGTGCACGGAGCGGTCGAAGGAACTGGCCTCCGGCGGCGCCGTCCCGGAGCGACCGGCGCGCGTTCGCCGTGCCGCCCGCGGTCGGGCGTCGTAGGCGGCGCCCAGCCGGGTGCGCGGGCCGGTCGCGAGTACGACGGCGGTGGCGCTGCCCGTCGCGACGCCGCTGCCCTGGTAGCACAGGTGCGGCTCGCCGAAGGGGCCGTCGGCCGAGGCGCCGGGGCTCTCGGTGGCGGACTTGGCGACCGGCGTGCTCTCGCCGGTGAGCGCGGCCTGGTGCACGGTGAGACCGCGGGAGCGCAGCAGCCGTACGTCCGCGGGGACGAGGTCGCCGGGGCCGAGCCGGATCACATCGCCCGGCACCAGTTCGGTGACGGGTATCTCGCGGGCCGCCTGTCCGCCCTCGCCGCCCCGCAGCACGGTGGCGGTGCCGGCGACCAGGCCGCGCAGCGCGGCCATCGACCGGTCGGCCCGGTGCTCGCCGCTCGCCCGCAGCACACAGCTGACGGCGACCAGGGCGAGGATGACGGCGGCGGTGCCCCAGGAGGCGACGGCGGCGGACACCAGGCCGAGCACGAGCAGTACGGCGGTGAAGGGGTCGCGCAGACCGCGTGCGCACCGGCGCGCCCAGGACGGGGTGCGCAGTTCGGGCAGCGTGTTCTCGCCGGCCTCCGCCAGCCGGGCCGCGGCCTCGGCGTCGGTCAGCCCGCGCGGGCCGGTCTCCAGGTGCCGCAGCACCTGCAGCCGGGTGCCGGCGGCGGGCTCAGAGGCCACGGAGGCGGGGTGCCGGGATGTCGCCCTCCCGGCCGGCGAGCCGGTCCACCATGAGCTTCACGACGTCCACGACGTCCGGGTCGTCGACCAGGTACACCTGGCGGCGGCCCTCGCGGCGGGCGCGGACCAGGCCGGCCAGCTTGAGCTTGGTCAGGTGCTGGCTGACGGCGGGCAGCGCGCCGCCGACGCGCTCCGCGAGCCCGGTGACATCGCTCTCGCCCTGCGCCAGCGCCCACACGATGTGCAGCCGGGCTGGCGAGGCCAGCAGCCCGAAGGCCGCGGCCGCGCGGTCGAGCACGTCGGCGGAGGGGTCCTCGAAGCCACTGCCGGCTGCCGCCACGTCGTCGCTCTCCTGTCGGGGTCCCTGTCGTACGAACCGCACCAGTTTAGGTGCCGCGCCCCGGCCCACCGGTCCTGGGAGACGGCCGGAATCCGCTCGGCGGACGGCATTCGACATGCAAACGGTCTGACGCGGTCCGCAAACATCACGAAGCGGCAGCAGTAACTCACTGAAAGTGGCTGCTCACTTGACTACCGGCGGTCACACGCGATTGGCTCCGGCCAGCGAGAGTCGCCTCGGCGGTGTACGACCCGTCGGACGTCGTCCGGAGCCGTGCTCGCGCTGTTCCTCCAGCTCGGCCGCACAGCGAGGTGCCGCACTTCGATGAAGACTCCTCCCCCACCGTCTGCCTCCCACAGACCGGTTCGTCTCGCGGCCCTGGCCGTGGTCGCCGGGCTGCTCGTGGCGGGCTGTTCAGCCTCCGGCGACCGGTCGGAATCCACCACCGGCTCCGTCGGGAAGGCGGGCGGCAACTCCCGCATCAAGATCACCATGGTCACGCACGGCGCGAAGGGCGACGCCTTCTGGGACCTGGTGCGCAGGGGTGCCGAGGCGGCCGCGGCCAAGGACGGCGTGGAGCTGACCTACGCCAGCGACCCCGACACGGCCGGTCAGGCCGAACTGGTGCGCGACGCGGTCCGCAACAAGGCCGACGGCATAGCCGTGACCCTCGCCAAGCCGCAGGCGATGAAGGCGCCGATCGCCGCGGCCCGGGCGGCGGACATACCCGTGGTCGGCATCAACTCCGGTATCGACTCCTGGCAGTCCGAGGGGCTGCTGGAGTACTTCGGCCAGGACGAGAGCGTGGCGGGCCAGGCCGTCGGCAACAAACTCGACGCCCTGAAGGTCAAGCACGCCCTGTGCGTCATCCACGAGCGCGGCAACGTCGGCCTGGAGGCCCGCTGCGCCGGCATGAAGAAGACCTTCGGCGGCCGGACCGAGAACCTCTACGTGGAGGGCACCGACGCCACCGCGACCACCGCCGTGATCACCGCACGGCTGCGGCAGGACCCGACGATCGACGAAGTGGTCACCAACGGCGCCCAGTTCGCGCTGCTCGCCGTCAAGTCGGTACGGGCGTCCTCGAGCCGGGCCCAGGTCGCCACCTTCGACCTCAACAAGAACCTGGTCAAGGCCGTCCAGAACGGCAGTGTCCAGTTCGCCGTGGACCAGCAGCCGTACCTGCAGGGCTACCTCGCGGTGGACGGGCTGTGGCTCTACCGGACCAACGGCAACATCAGCGGCGGCGGTGTCTCCCCCGTACTCACCGGACCGGCGTTCGTGACGAAGGCGAACGTCGCCGCGGTCGCCAAGTTCGCGGCGGGCGGCACCCGCTGAGGGGCCGCCGCGCGACATTTCACGGCTCATTGTCTCGAAAGATTCTTCGGGCCCGTGGCTCATGCGGTCACTTGTACGGATAGCATCCTGTGCACCCCATCTCTCCCCCGCTCACGGCCACCCCCGTAGCCCGCTCTCCTCTCCGCTCCCGCTGATCGCCTAGGACGACGATGTCTCCACGGACAGGTGCCCGGCCCCGCCGTCTCGGCTCCATACGTCTCTCCCTGATCCTGCTGGCACTGGTGCCCAGCGTCACGCTCGCCGCCATGTGGGGCGTGACGACGACGCAGATGTTCACCGAGGGCCTGCGGCTGCGCGGACAGACCCAGCTGAGCCGGTCCACCGGCGCGATGGGCACGGAGGCCACGCTCGCCCTGCAACGGGAGCGCAGTCTGTCGGCGGCCTGGCTGTCCGGTGACCCGCGCGGCTCCCGCGCCGCCCTGGAGGCGCAGCGCCGGGCCACGGACAAGGCGGTCGCCAAGCTGGTCGGCCAGTCCGACGCGATCAGCAAGGCGCCCGCGCGCATCTCGGACCGGCTGTACTCGGTGCTCGGCTCGGTCGGCAGCCTCGAGTACTACCGGGGGCAGGTGGACAAGCCGACCGACATCACCTCCGCACAGGCGCTCGGCCAGTACGGCTCGATCATCGACGACCAGATCCACGCCTTCCAGGAGCTGTCCCAGGTCGACGACGGCGACCTCACCTCGCAGGCCGGCCCGCTGGTCGCGCTGGAGCACGCGGCGGAGCTGGTCGCGCAGGAGGACGCGCAGCTCACCCTGGCCTGGCCGACGGGGAAGCTGACGGAGAAGGAGTGGTCGGCGTTCTCCCAGCTGGTCGCCACCCGGCGCTGGCTGGTGGAGGACCAGATCGTGCCCTCGCTGCAGGGCGGCGCGAAGGCCGAGACCGAGCGGATCCTGCAGAGCCCGGAGTGGCGGACCGTCCAGGACATCGAGGACCAGGTGCTCGCCGCCCGGCCCGGCGCCGACGGCAGGGCCGCACTGCCCGACGCGCGGGACCGGTGGGCGGCCTCCTTCGCGACGGTCGGCGACGAGTACGGGCGGATGATCCGGTCGCAGACGTCGGTCCTGCTCGACCGCAGTGCCGACAAAGCGCACAACCTGCTGCTGACCGCCGCCTCGCTGAGCGCGGGCGGGCTGATCGCCCTGCTGCTGTGCGTCGGCATGTCCTGGCGGATCACCCGCTCGCTGTCCCGGCGGCTGCGGGGCCTGCGGGAGGCCACCCTGAGCCTGGCCGAGGAACGGCTGCCGGACGTGGTGGCGCGGCTGGACCGGGGGGAGAAGGTCGACGCGGACGAGGCGACGCCGCCGCTGGACTACGGGCGGGACGAACTCGGCCAGGTGGCGCGGGCGTTCAACAAGGCGCAGCGGACCGCGGTGCACACCGCCGTCGAACTCGCCGACACCCGGCGCGGGTTCCAGAAGGTCATCCTCGGCATCGCGCGCCAGTCGCAGAACCTGGTCAACCTGCAGCTCACCAAGCTGGACACGCTGGAGCGGGAGCACACCGACCCTGACGTCCTCAAGGGTCTGTACGAACTGGACTCCACGGCGAGCCAGTTGCGGCGGTACGAGGAGAACCTGGTCATCATCAGCGGTGAGCAGCCGCGGCGCAGCTGGCGGGAGCCGGTCGCGCTGATCGACATCATGCGCAGCGCGGTCGGCGAGGTCGCCGAGTACGCCCGCGTGGAGGTGCACACCGACGAGGACGTGTACCTGGCGCCGCCGGCCGTGGCCGACGTGATCCACCTGCTGGCCGAGCTGATCGACAACGCGACCGCGTACTCCCCCGCGCCGGCCCCGGTGTCCGTGCGGGCGGCGCTGGTCGCCAAGGGGCTCGCCGTGGAGATCGAGGACCGCGGGCTCGGCATGTCAGAGGAGGACTACGCCTCCTTCAACGAACAGCTCGCGGTGGAGCCCCAGTTCGACGTCGTGGCGCTCGCGGACGACCTGCGGCTGGGCATGTTCGTCATCGCCCGCCTCGCCACCCGCCACGGCATCGCCGTCACCCTGCGCCCGTCGCCGTACGGCGGCACGACGGCGATCGTCCTGATTCCGCACGACATCGTCGTACGGGAGGCGCCGGAGCCCGGTACCGCGGACGCGGCCCCCGGCCGCGCGCGGCACGGGAGCACCGGGACCGACACGGCGTACGACCAAGCCGGCTACGCCGACGGTGAGCACACCCGGGCGACGGAGAGCGGCCCGTCGGCCGAGCCGGACCACATGGCGCCCCCGTCCCCGGGCACCGCCCGCCCGGCAGTGACGACCGACACGGGCACCCGGCACGCCGAGGCCACCGGATACGCGGATGACGCCCGGCATGCCGAGGCCGCCAGGCACACGGAAGGCACCCGCCACGCCGAGGCCACCGGATACGCGGAAGGCACCTGGCACGCGGGAGGCTCCGAGCACGCGGGCACGGCCGAACGCCCGACGACCACCGGACGGAGAGCGAGCACCAGACCGACGGCGGACGCCGCGCGTTCGGGAGACCCCGACAGCGGGGTGGACGCGCGCGCGGAAGACGCCGATCGCGGGCATTTCGGCGAGCTCGGTGACCTCGGTGACCTCGGTGACCTCAGCGAACTCGGTGCATTCGGCGGCCTGGACGACCCCGGCGATCTGAGCGACCGCGCCGACCGCGCCGAGCGCGGGCCGCTGGGCGCGCACGACGCGGACACCGAACCCGGGCGGGACGCGGAAGGGCCCGACCGCGGGCGTCTGGACAGGCTCACGGCGTACAGCAACCGGCTGGCGAGGACCAGACGGATCGAGGAAGCCGTATGGGCGAGGGACGGCCGGGCCGCGTCGGGTTCCGGCCGGACGGAAGCGGACGACCCGGGCCGCGAGGCCGACACCCACCGCGCGGGCGGAGCCGACGGCAGCGACGGCACCGGACCCTGGCGCGCGGACGGAGGCACGGGCGGACGCTCTCCCGGGCGGAGCGGTGAGGCCGAAGCCGGCCGTCGGCCCGCGTGGCCGGGGGGTTCGGGGCGGCGTCCGGGGCTCGCCCCCTTGCCGCGCCGTGTCCCGCAGTCCAGTCTGGCGGCCGAGTTGCGTGAGGACCTGTCGGGTGAAGAGGAGGGGCAGGCAGGTGAGTTCACCGCGGAACGGGCCGCCTCCTCGCTCGGCGGCTTCCAGCGCGGCACGCTCCGGGCGCGTGACGACGACGCCGGGGCCCACGACGACCGGGAGGAGAACCCCGTACCGCAGGACCAGGCAGAACCGGACGCCGGGCCCGCCGACACAGGCACCGGCACCCATACGCCCTCGCCCCCGCCCGCCGACCGCTGACGAAGGACACGTCATGACACGCCCCATCCCCGCCACCCACACCCAACTCGATCAGTTGCTCACCGGACTGGTGGAGCGGGTCGCCGAGGTGAACCACGCCGTGGTGCTCTCCGAGGACGGCCTCGTCGTCAGCAAGTCCACGGGGTTCCTGCGCGACGACGCCGAGCGGCTCGCCGCCACCGCCTCCGGGCTGATGAGCCTCAGCAAGGGCGTCAGCATGGACTTCCGCGGCGGTCCGGTCCGCCAGGCGCTGATCGAGATGGCCAACAGCTTCCTGATCCTCACCTCGGCCGGCCCCGGCGCCCACCTGGTCGTCCTGACCAGCGCGGGCGCCGACGTCGGCGTGGTGGCGTACCAGATGAACATGCTGGTCAAGAAGATCGGCGAGCACCTCAGCGCGGCGCCGCGGGCCGGCATCGGCCCCACCGTCGACTCCGGCGCGTGAGGTGGCCGGAGGCGACACGGCAGGCCGTCTCGTACGACCCTTCGCGCTGACCGGCGGACGCACCCGGCCGAGCCGTGCCGACTTCACGCTCATCACGACGGTGACCGCGGTGGACCCGCCGCCGACCTGGGCCACCCGACCGCAGCCGGAGCAGCAGCGCATCCTGCGCCACTGCGTCGAGCCGATCGCCGTCGCCGAACTCGCCGCTCTGCTCGACCTCCCGGTGAGTGTGATCGTGATCATGCTGTGCGATCTGCTGGAGGCGGGCCGGATCACGCTCCGCCCGCCGCGCCCGGTGTCCCAGAACCCGGATCTGGACCTGCTGCAGAAAGTGAGGGACGGCCTTGGCCGACTCTGACACCGTCACCCGGGCCGCGCCCGACACGGTGAAGATCCTGATCGCCGGCGGCTTCGGCGTCGGCAAGACCACGATGGTCGGCTCGGTCAGCGAGATCGCTCCGCTGCGCACCGAGGAACCGCTGACCGAGGCCGGCCTGGGCGTCGACGACCTCGAGGGCATCGAGGAGAAGAAGGCCACGACGGTGGCCCTGGACTTCGGCCGTATCACCATCGGCGACGACCTGGTCCTGTACCTCTTCGGTACGCCGGGCCAGCAGCGGTTCTGGTTCATGTGGAACGACCTCGCGCTGGGCGCGCTGGGCGCGGTCGTCCTGATCGACGTCCGCCGCCCGGAGTCCAGCTTCGCCGCGATCGACTTCTTCGAACGCCGGGGCATCCCCTTCGTGGTGGGCGTCAACGGCTTCTACGGCGAACACCCGTATCCGCCCGAGGAGATCCGAGACGCCCTGGCCCTGCCGGACGACGTCCAGGTCCTGCTGTGCGACGCACGGGAGCGCGGCTCGTGCCGGGACGTGCTGATAGCCCTGCTGGACCAGTTGATCGCCGCGGCCGTCAACTAGCGCTCGTCATCGCCCTGTTCACTCGTCGGGCCCGGCTCGCGGCTCGTCCGGCGGGGCGATGACGCATGCCGTCGGGTCCGGGACCGACGAAAACCAGCCAAGCGCGACCGTGTGATTGACGCACACGCGTCACATCCCTACCTTCTGATCGACTTACCGAACTGCGTTCGAAATACCGAAAGTCGGCCACCCCCCACTCCCCCGCTCACCCCCGCCCGCACGCACTGGAGCGCACATGAACGCCAGACCGTCGCACCCCCTCCCCCACCCCTCCCGGCGCCACTTCCTCGGCATGGCCGCGACCGTCCCGCTGGCGGCGACCGGCGCGCTCGCGCTCGGTGCCGGGACCGCCCGCGCGGCCACCGACTCGGCGTACGTCATGTGCTACTTCACCGAGTCCCCGGACATGCTCGCCGCCGACTACGGCCTGCATCTGGCCGTCAGCACCGACGGCCTGGAGTGGACCCCGCTGAACCAGAACGCCCCGGTCGCCACCCCGACCGCGGGCTCCACCGGTCTGCGCGACCCCTTCGTCCTGCGCAAGCAGGACGGCACGTTCGTGGTGCTCGCCACCGACCTCAAGGGCACCGACTGGACGTACGTCAGCCAGTACATCCACGTCTGGGACTCCACGGACCTGCGCACCTTCACCGGCTACCGGCGGATGAAGCTGCACGACATGAACACCCACAGCTGGGCGCCCGAGGCCTTCTGGGACGCGGGGCGGGGCCAGTACGGCGTGATCTACTCGGCCGTGAACTCCAGCGGCCACAACGTGATCATGATCAACTACACGAGCGACTTCGTGACCGCCGGCGCCCCGCAGGTCTTCTTCGACCCCGGCTACGACGTCATCGACGGCGATCTGGCCGTCGGCGTGAACGGCGTCAACTACCTCTACTTCAAGAAGAACTCGACGCTGGTCGGCGCGAAGTCCACCTCGCTGGACCCGGGCAGCTTCACCGAGTTCAGCACCGCCGTCTCGCACGGCGGCACCGAGGCGCCCACCCTCGTCAAGTCACTGACGTCCGGCTCGACCTGGTACCTGTGGGGCGACACCTGGTCGCCGAACGGCGTCTTCTACGCCTGGCAGACCAGCAATCCGGCCGCCGGCACCTGGACCGCCCTCGACCAGAAGACGTACACCCAGCCCCTCAACTCCAAGCACTGCGGCATCCAGCCGATCACCGCGACCGAGTACGCCAACCTGGTCGCCAAGTGGGGCACCCCGGCCTGGAACCGGCTCAAGTCCTACAACTACCCGGCCCGTTACGTCCGCCACGCGGACTACGTCGGGCGGATCGACGCCTACGCCTTCGACCCCTACACCGACTCGATGTGGAAGCTCGTGCCGGGCCTCGCCGACTCGTCCGGGGTGTCGTTCCAGTCCGTCAACTACCCGACGCGCTACCTGCGGCACTACGACTACCAGTTGCGGCTGGACGTCAACGACGGCACGTCGACGTTCGCCGGTGACGCCACGTTCTACCGGACGGCGGGCCTCGCCGACTCGTCCTGGTCGTCTTTCCGGTCGTACAACTACCCGACCCGCTACATCCGGCACTCCGACTTCGTCCTGCGCATCGACCCGATCTCCAGCGCCACCGACCAGCAGGACGCGACCTTCCGCGTCGGGTACTGAACGGTGTGGGTGCCCTCCGCCGAGGAGGGCACCCACACCGCACCGGTCAGGAGGCCAGGCCCGCCGACTTCAGCCACGCCTTGGCGACGTCCAGCGGGTCCTTGTTGTCGATCTGGACCTGGGAGTCCAGGTCTTGCAGGGTCTTGGTGTCGAGCTTGGCCGAGACCGCGTTCAGGGCCGAGACGCCGGCCGAGGACAGACCGCTCTTGTATACGAGCGGCTGCACGTTCTCGAACCCGAAGAGGTTCTTCGGGTCCTGCAGGACCACGAACTTCTCCTTGGTGATGTGCGCGTCCGTGGTGAAGATGTCCGCGGCCTGCACGGTGTTCTTCTTCAGCGCCGCCAGGGTCAGCGGGCCGCCCGCGTCGAGCGCCTTGAAGGACTTGAACTCCACGCCGTACACGGACTTCAGGCCCACCAGGCCCTGCTGCCGGGTCTGGAACTCCGGCGAGGCGCCGATGGTGAGGTCCTTCGCGACGGCCTTGAGGTCCGCGATGGAGGACTCGGAGGTCAGCTTGTACTTGTCGGCGGTGGCCTTGTTGACCGTCACCGAGTCCTTGTCCTGCGCGGCGGACGGGTCGAGGAGCGTCAGCTTGGAGTCCAGCTTGGCCTCGATGGCCGCCGTGGTGGCCTCCACCGTCTTCGGCGTGGCCTTCGGGTCGAGGTAGGCCAGCAGTGCGCCGTTGTACTCCGGCAGCACGGTGATGGAGCCGTTCTTCAGCAGGCCGTAGGTGGTCTCACGGCTGCCGATGTTCGGCTTGTAGGTGACCTTGACACCCTTGGCCTTGAGGGCCTCGCCGTAGATGTCGGCGATCAGGATGCTCTCGGCGAAGTTGTTGGAGCCGACGACGACCGTCTTGCCGTCGGACTTGCCCCCGTCGAGGGGGTTGGAGGACTTGTCGTCGGAGGAGCCACATCCCGCCAGCAGGGCCGTGGTCGCGGCGAGCGCGACGGCCGCCGCGGGGTAGCTCTTGATGGACCTGCTGCGTGGGGCGTTGGAAGTCACGATTCCCGTTCCGGACTCGGGGGATTGATGAGGAGCAAGCACTGCAACTGATCCAATCCAGCCTGTTCTCACTCAGTCAAGAGCACCCTGGTCACCAATTGGCCTCAATGAGTGATCGGTTGTGAAGGCTGCGTGAACGGATGCAAGTGGAATCGGAGGCGCTTTGTAACGGATTCTTGACGTAGGGCGACGCGCTTGATCGTTCGAAGAGGCGGTAGTCTCACCGAAGTTGGCGTCGGTCACAGCGGTTTACGGGGGCCGCTGCGGTGTCATCCGCACCATTCTTCACGATCCAGCATCGACCAGAATCGGTCATGCGCGTCTCGCGCGACCGAGGATCCCGTGTAAGGAGGCTCGGTGTCCACGAACGAGGTGGACGCGCCGCCCCGGTCGGCTCCGCCGCGGCTCAGGCGCGGTCGTCTCCGGCACTTCGCCGACCGGTGGCCGTTCCGACGGAAGCTCAATCTGCTCGTCGGCATCCCGCTGGCCGTCGTGGCCGTCCTGCTCTCCTACCTCATCGCCGACCAGGTGGGCCAGGCGAGCGACGCGGCGTCGGCGGCCGACCTGGTGCGCAACAGCGAGCAGGTGGCCGGGCTGGTCAACGACCTGGAGAGCGAACACCAGCTGGCCATCCTGCTGTCCGTGCGCTACGAGGCCGGCGGCCGGGGCGTGGAGTCCACGCTCGCCGGCTACCGCAAGGCGCAGGACAAGGTCGACGCGCAGATCGACAAGGTGCGTGAGACCTTCGGCGACGGACTGCCGGACGGCGAGGCACAGGCGCTGAAGGAGGTCGAGGGCCTCACCAGTCTGCGCGGGACGGTCGAGCAGAGCTACCTGCCCGCCAGCAACATCGACCCCGCCTACAACAACGCCGCCAGGACCGTGATCGGCGGGCTCGGCCTGGATCGCAACTCCGAGCTCGCGGCCACGTTCACCGGCAACCTGCTCGACTCGCTGCTGCGGGCCGACGCCGCGCACGGCTCCTTCGAGACCGGCGTGTTCTCCGCGACGACCGGCGACACGAACGCCCAGATCGAGTTCACGACCGCCGTCGGCGCCTACGAGCTGTACAACAACCAGGTCGAGCGCTTCTCCCGGTTCGCCACCGAGGCACAGGCCGACGAGCTGTCGGGCATCGAGCACACCGACGCCCAGCGGGACATCGCCGAGGCGTACGCCGAACTCCAGGTGGCTCCCAGCACGTTGCAGGCCGCGTCCCCTGCCGAGGTCAGGACGGCGTTCCGGGACGCCCTGGGCGACTACCCCGCCTATCCGCGGCAGGCGGAGGCCCGGCTGAAGATCACCTCGTCGCTGATCGGCCAGATCGCCGACCGCGCCGACGCCGCCCGCAGTGACGCCGCCTGGCGCGCCGGACTGCTGCTCACCATCGGTCTGCTCGGCTTCGGCCTGTGGATCGTCTTCTCCGTCATCGTGCGCCGCTCAGTGGTACGGCCCGTGCAGGCCCTCACCGGTGCCGCGCAGGAGGTCGCCGAGGTGGCCGGCCGCGAACTGGCCCGGGTCGCCGACGACGACGAGGACGACAGCCCGCCGATGCTGCGCGAGATGCCGGTCACCGCGGACGACGAGATCGGTGAGCTGGCCGAGGTGTTCAACCGGGTGCAGACCACCGCGATCGCGCTCCTGGAGCGACAGGTGCTCAGCAGGCGCAACGTGGCCGAGATGTTCGGCAACGTCGGCCGCCGCGTCAGCAACCTGACGGCACGTCAGCTGTCGTTGATCGACGCGGTGGAGCGCGGCGAGACGGATCCGGCGCTGCTCGAACGCCTCTACTCCATCGACCACATCGCCGTACGTCTGCGGCGCAACGCGGACAGTCTGATGCTGCTGGCCGGCATCCGCGAGACCGTCCTCGACTCGGGGCCGACGGCACTCACCAACGTCGTACGCGCGGCGCTCGGTCAGATCGAGGGCTTCCGGCGGGTGCAGCTGCACGCGCGCACCGAGGTCATGGTGGAGCCCGACATCATCGGCGACCTCACCCTGATGGTGGCCGAACTCCTGGAGAACGCGGTGTCGTTCTCGCCCGCCGGCAGTCCGGTCGAGGTGTACGTCCGTGACACCTCCGCGGCGGAGGCCGCGGGCGGCGCGACGATCGTCGTCGCCGACCACGGCCTGGGCATGGGCGCCGACCGGCTCGCCGAGGAGAACGCCCGTCTCATCCGCCGCGAGCGGCTGGACGTCGTGCCGACGAAGGTGCTCGGCCTGTTCGTGGTGGGCACGCTGGCCCGCCGTTGGGGCATCGGCGTCGCCCTGTCCCGGACGCCGGGCGGCGGAGTGACGGCGGAGGTGTCGGTGCCGCCCTCGCTGCTGCTGGCGATGAGCCCGGTGGGGGCCGCCGCCGCGGGTACGGCGAGGACACCGGCAGCCGTCGACCGGGCCCCGGGCTCCGTGACGGCGACGGAGCCGGCAGCCGCCCGTACGGCGGTCGCCGAAGCCCCGGACGCCGCCCACGGGTTCGCCGAACCGCCGCTTCCCGGCACCGCCGCAGGCCCGCGCCCGGCGGCCGTCACCCGGGACACCACCACCCGCGACGGCCACCCCGGCCCCCTCCCCCGCCGGGTCCCCCGGCGGGACCCGGACCCCACGGACGCGGCGTCCGCGGACACGGCGTCCGGCACGGAGCCCGCTCCGGCCCCGACCACTCACTCGGTGTCGGCCTACACCGCGCAGGACGAGGAGAGGCCCTTCGTGCCGCGGGCTCGGGGGGAAGCGGAGGCCGGTGTGGTCCACGCCCGGCCCGACGAGTCCACCCCCGCCCGCCCGGGCGAGGTCGGCCGGGAGGTATCGTCCTTCGAGGTCAGGCCCGACGAGACAGCGTTGTCCGACCGGTCGGCCGGCGACTCCCCCCGTCCCCTCCGCCGTCGCGTCCGCGGTGCCACCCTGCGCACGACCGTCGACGCCGCCGCCCAGGCCGCGGCCCGGCAACCCGCCCGCCCCGCCGACGCGGCAGCCGTCCGGGACGCACTCGACGAGTTCGAGGCGGCCGTGGAACGCGCCAACCGCGACAGCCGCGCCTCGGACGACGACGACCGCCCCGGCGGACCCGCCCCGCGTCCGACCACCGACCCGCACCACCAGAACCACCTCCCGGAAGGAGCCGAGCAGTGAGTACGTCGACAGGTGACACTCCCCCCGCGGGAGCCACCACGCCGGCCGAACTGCAGGCCGCCGCAGCCGACTTCACCTGGCTGCTCAACCGTTTCGCGACCGAGACCGCGGGTGTCGTCGACGCCATCGCGGTGTCGTCCGACGGGCTGCTCATCGCGGTGTCCGAGCTGCGCGAGCACGCCGACTCCGAGCGGCTGGCCGCGATCGTCTCCGGCATCACGTCCCTGGCCGCCGGCGCCTCCGGCAACTACGGTCTGGGCGGCCTCAACAAGGTCATCATCGACCTGGAGGGCGGCCATGTCCTGGTCTCCGCCATCGGCAGCGGCGCCGTCCTCGGCGTCGTCACCGACAAGGAGGCCAAACTCGGCAACATCGCCTACGAGATGACGCTGTTCGCCAACCGGGCCGGCAGCGCGCTCAGTCCCCAGCTCGTGCTCCAGCTCAAGAACAACGTCGGCGCCGCTTCCGCGCGCTGACCGGTCGCCGGTCCGAAGCCCTCGGCCGAGGGCGCGGTCGAGGAGGAAGAAGACACCCCATGCCGGACGGCTCCCCACCGCCGGACGGCCCGGAACCGGTCGGTCCCGCCCCCGCCGTACGGCCGTTCCTGGTCACCGCCGGCCGGGTCGCGCCCACCGCGTCCGGCCGGCCGGTACCGGTGGAGACCCAGGTGGTGGCCACCGCCGAGGGTCTCGCCGAACTCGACGACCTCACCTTCGAGCAGCACGACATCGTCGCCGCCTGCCGGCAGCCGCAGTCCGTCGCCGAACTCGCGGCCCGGCTCAGGCTGCACCTCAACGTCGTACGGATCCTCACCGAGGACCTGCGCGCCGCCGGACTCCTGGTGGTGCACGTCCCCGACACCGGAGTCATCCACGACGCCTCCGTCCTGCGCAGGGTCATCGACGCCCTGCGTGCCATCCCCGACTCCCGAGGGGTACTCCGTGACTCCGACTGAACCGGCCGCCCCCGTCGCGGCCGCTCCGGTGGCCGCCGTACGACCGCCGCTGCCGGTCAAGATGGTGATCGCGGGCGGCTTCGGCGTGGGCAAGACCACCGCCGTGGGCTCCATCTCCGAGATCGAGCCGCTGACCACCGAGGCCGCCATCACGGAGGTCGCGGCGGGCGTGGACGACCTCAGCCACACCCCGAGCAAGACCACCACCACCGTGGCGATGGACTTCGGCTGCATCACCATCGACCCGACGCTGAAGCTGTACCTGTTCGGCACGCCCGGCCAGGAGCGGTTCGGCTTCATGTGGGACGACATCGTCGAGGGCGCGGTCGGCGGCCTCGTCATCGTCGACTCCCGCCGCCTCGACGACTGCTACGCCGCCGTCGACTACTTCGAGCACCGGCAGATCCCGTTCGCGGTCGCGGTCAACGCCTTCGACGGCAAGGTGCAGCACAGCCTGGAAGAGGTGCGCTGGGCGCTCGACGTCGCCGAGCGGGTCCCGGTGCTCGTGTTCGACGCCCGCGAGCGGGGCTCGGTGCGGGACGCGCTGCTCGTCGTACTGGAGCTGGCGCTGGCCCGCACGGAGGGCTGACGGACGGGCCCGGGGTCACCGACTCCCGGGCCCCGGGCGTCAGTTGCCGCGCCGTACCCCCGGTGACACGGTCAGCCGTGCCACCGCCCAGAAGAACCCGAGCGTGACCAGGGCCAGTACGGCCACCAAGGTCGCGCCGCCCACCACCTTCTCGTAGTTGAGCTGGTAGAGACCGTCCACGATGTACCGGCCGAGGCCGCCGAGCGACACGTAGGCGGCGATCGTCGCCGTGGAGACGATCTGGATGGCCGCCGAGCGCAGGCCGCTGAGGATCAGCGGGAGCGCGACCGGGAGTTCGACCTGGAACAGGACGCGTGACTCCGACATGCCCATGCCCCGGGCCGCGTCCACCGGAGACGGGTCGACGGAGCGCAGCGCCTCGTAGGTGGTGACCAGGATCGGAGGGACGGCGAGGACGACCAGCGGGATCATCACCGGGGTCAGTCCGAGTCCCAGCAGCACGAACATCAGCACCAGCAGACCGAAGCTGGGCAGGGCGCGCCCCGCCGTGGCGACCAGGGCGAGGGCGTTGCCGCCGCGTCCGGTGTGGCCGGTGACCAGGCCGATCGGCAGGCCGATGGCGGCGGCGATGGCCAGCGCGATCAGCGTGTACTGGACGTGCTCGCGCAGCCGGGTGGGGATGCCGTCGTAGCCGTGCCAGTGGGCGCCGTCGCTGAAGAAGGCGTTGATGAGGTGAAGGACGTTCATCGGGCGGCGTCCTCCAGGGCGGCCGTGAGGGGTTCGGGCTCGTCCACCGGGCGTGGCGCCCGGCCGCCGCGCGGCATCCACGGCGTCACCAGGATGCGTACGACGACGAGCATCGCGTCGGCGAGGACGGCGAGGACGGCCGTACCGATGACGGACAGCCAGATCAGGCGGGGCTGGTTGTAGATCTGGCCGTCGTGGAGCAGGTTGCCCAGCGCGCCCTGGTTGCCGATCAGCATGCCGACGGAGACGAGGGAGATGCTGGAGACCGTCGCGATCCGCAGACCCGCGATGATCGCGGGCGCGGCGATCGGCAACTGGACCTGGAAGTAGCGGCGTACGGGCCCGAGGCCCATCGCGGTGGCCGCGTCGAGCGTCTCCTGCGGCACCGACCGCACACCGTCGACGATCGCCGGGACGAACACCACCAGGCTGTAGACGCCCAGCGGGATCATCACGGTCGTCTCGGTCTGCCCGGTGTAGTCGATCAGCACGACGAAGAAGGCGAGTGAGGGGATGGCGTAGAGGACGGTCGTCACCCACAGCACCGGCGGGTACAACCAGCGCAGCCGCACGCAGAGTTGGGCGATGGGCAGCGCCACCACCAGTCCGACGGCGACCGGGATCAGCGCCTCGCGCAGATGCAGTCCGACCAGACCCCAGTAGGAGTTCTGCAGGTCGCTCGGAATGTCGAACAGGCCGCCGCTCATCCGGCGACCTTCTCGTCGCTGCGGCCCTCGGCGTGCGCGGTGCGGATGGCCTCGCCGATGGCCTGCTGGGACACCACGCCGGTGACCCGGCCGCCGGCGTCCACCGCGACCGCCCAGCCGGTCGGCGACAGGACGGCGCCGTCGAGGGCGGCGCGCAGGGACTCCTTGCCGTGCACGAAGGGCCGCCCGTACGGCAGGAGGCGGGCGGTGTCCACGGCGCCCGCGGTCAGCCGGTCCGGCTCGCTCCAGCCGAGGGGCAGGCCGGCCACGTCGGTGACGAGGAGGTAGGGCACGTCCTTCGAGACGCGGGCGGCGATCTGCTCGGCGGTGGCGTCGACCGCGACGACCGGGGCGGTCAGCAGGTCGAGTCCGGCGGAGGAGAAGAAGGACAGCCGCCTGATGCCGCGGTCGGCGCCGAGGAAGTCCTCGACGAAGGCGTCGGCGGGGTCCGACAGCAGCTCGGCGGGCGGCGCGAACTGGGCGAGGTGGCCGCCGGTGCGCATCACGGCGACCATGGTGCCGATCTTGACGGCCTCGTCGATGTCATGGGTGACGAAGACGATGGTCTTGCCCAACTCGTCCTGGATGCGCAGCAGTTCGTCCTGCAGGCCCTTGCGCACCACCGGGTCGACGGCCGAGAACGGCTCGTCCATCAGCAGCACCGGCGGGTCCGCGGCGAGCGCCCGCGCGACGCCGACGCGCTGCTGCTGGCCGCCGGAGAGCTGGTAGGGGTAGCGCTTGGCGAGGGAGCCGTCGAGCCCGACCCGCTCCATCAGCTCGCGGGCCCGGGCCCGCGCCCTGGCCTTGTCCCAGCCGAGCAGCCGGGGCACGGTGGCGATGTTGTCGAGGATCGTGCGGTGCTGGAAGAGACCGGCGTTCTGGATGACGTAACCCATGGACCGGCGCAGCGTGTTCACCGGCTGCTTGGTGATGTCCTTGCCGTCGATGGTGATCGTGCCCGTGCTCGGCTCGATCATCCGGTTGATCATCCGCAGCGTGGTCGTCTTGCCGCAGCCCGACGGTCCGACGAAGACCGTGATCGCACCATCGGGTATTTCCAGCGACAGGTTGTCGACCGCCACCGTGCCGTCCGGGTAGCGCTTGGTGACTGAATCTATTCGTATCAAAACGCCGAATACCCTTCGGGTCTGGACCGTTGGAAGCCGAGTCTAGACCCCTATTGTTTCGCCACTTCTGCGGGATCATGGCCGGTTCGCTGTGGCCGACCTGTGAGTTCTCTGATTCTCACTCTCCGCTCAGCACCCCCTCAGGGATCGCACAGCCGGGGCGCCGATCGTTGCTGTGCGAACCACCCTCGTCGAACTGCCCATTGGGGCGAACACCCACCTGGAGTACGTGTCATGACGACCCTCGCCCCGCCTCCCGCGCCCGCCCAGGAGGGCAGGCACCGGGCCGCGGCCCCGCCCGCCTCCCGGACGAGAAGGCTGTTCACCGGCGCCCCCGAGGACCCGCGCTGGGCCCGCCCCGCCCTGTTGGCGATCCTGGTCCTCGCGACGGCCCTGTACGCCTGGAACCTCTCCTCCGTCACCGGCAACACCTTCTACAACGCGGCCGTCTACTCCGGGACCAAGAGCTGGAAGGCGTTCTTCTTCGGCGCCTTGGACTCCGGCAGCTTCATCACCGTCGACAAACCGCCGTTCGCGCTGTGGGTGATGGGCCTGTCGGCCCGCGTGCTCGGTTACGGCACCTGGCAGTTGACGCTGCCGATGGTGGCGGTGGGCACCGGCTCCGTGGCCCTGCTGTACCGGCTGGTCAAGCGGGACTTCGGGGTGGTGGCGGGCACGATCGCCGCGCTGACGCTGACGCTCACCCCGATCACGGTCGCCATCGAGCGGGACACCAACCCGGACCCGGTCCTGGTCTTCCTGATGCTGCTCGGCGCGGCGGCCCTGCTGAAGGCCGTGCGCTCCGGCCGGACGATGCCGTTGGTGTGGTCCGCGGTCGCCATCGGCTTCGCGTTCAACACGAAGATGATGCAGGCGTACGTCGTCCTGCCCGCGTTCTTCCTGGTCTACCTGTGGGCCGCGAACACCTCGCCGGTCAGGCGGATCCGCAACCTCGCCGTGGCCACGGTGGCGCTGGTCGTCTCCAGCGCCTGGTGGATGGTGATCGTCGATCTCATCCCGGCGTCCGACCGGCCGTACATCGGCGGCTCGACCGACAACACCGTCTGGGACCTGGTCATCGGCTACAACGGCTTCGGCCGGATCTTCGGGGCGAGCTCGTCGGTGGGCTCGCAGGGCAACGGCGCGAGTTTCGGCGGCAGTTCGGGCATCTACCGGATGTTCAACGACATCATGGGCGGGCAGATCTCCTGGCTGATCCCGTTCGCCGCGATCGCGCTCGTCGGCGGTCTGGTGCTGCGCGGCCGGGCGCCGCGCACGGACGCCCGGCGGGCGGCGCTGATGCTGTGGGGCGGCTGGTTCGTCCTGCACTACCTGACCTTCTCCCTCGCCGAGGGCACCTTCCACCCCTACTACGTCACCGCCATGGCCCCCGGTATCGCGGCGCTGGCGGGTGCGGGCGGGGTCATGCTGTACGGCGCCTTCAAGGAGCGGCCGGCGGTCAAGTGGGGCTGGGTGCTGCCGGGTGCGGTCGCCGTCAGCGCGGTCTGGGCCGTCGTGCTGCTCCGACGGGCCTCGGGCTCCGGCACGGTGTACACGGTCGCCGAGGTCGTGGCCGCCCTCGCCGGTGCGGTCGCGGTGCTCGGGCTGGTGGCCGGGCGGTTCATGCGGCGGCGGGGGCTGATCGGGCTCGCCTCGCTCGCCGCGGTCGTGGCCCTGCTCGCCGGTCCTGCCGCCTACTCGGTCTCGGCGGCGACGACCACGAGCACCAACGGCACCAACCCGACGGCCGGTCCCAGTACCGGCGGGATGGGCGGCGGCCCCGGTGGCGGCGGCAAGGGGGGCGCGCCGAGCATGAGCGGCGGCACGTCGAGCGGCACCAAGCCGAGCGGCGGCGCGCCGAGCGGATCGGGTACCGGTAGTGGGCAGTCGATGGGGCAGCCGCCTTCCGGTACCGGCAGCACGGGTACCGGCAGCACGGGTGCCGACGGCACCAGTACCGGGAACACCGGTACCGGGAGCACCAGTACCGAGAGCGGCAGCCGGTCGCAGGCCGGCCCCGGCGCCGGCGGCATGGGCGGTGAGGTGAGCTCCGCGATGATCACGTACCTGAAGAAGCACCAGGACGGCGCCACCTGGCTGGTGGCGGTGGCCACCGACCAGACCGCGTCCTCGATCATCCTGGAGTCGGGGCAGCCGGTCATCTCCATGGGCGGCTGGTCCGGCAGCGACAACGCGATGACACTGGCCAAGCTCAAGAGCCTGGTGAAGTCGGGCAAGCTGCACTACATCGTGGTCTCCAGCACCGGCGGCCAGGGAACCAGCTCCGAGATCTCCACCTGGGTCAAGGCCCACGGCGCGGCGGTGAGCGCCTACAGCGGCCTGTACCGGCTGGACGCCTCCGACGTCGGCTGACCATGTCCCCCCACTCCATGAGCGGGCGGGCCGCCGGACTCCCCTGCCGGCGGCCCGCCCTTCGGCTCATCCGGGCGCCGGATCCTCCCGCGCGACGGGGAAGCCCTCCGTCCGCAGCACCTGTCCGTCGGCGTCCACGGCGAACACCTCGCACCCCGGCAGGGACGCGGCCCAGCCGACGCCCTCGGTGCCCATCGCGAAGGCGGCCGTGGCCACCGAGTCCGCCTCGGTGAGTGAGGAGGCGACGACCGTCAGGCTCAGCAGTCCGGTCGCCGGGCGTCCGGTCCGGCCGTCGACGATGTGGTCGCCGCGCTCGTAGCGGGCGGAGGTGGCGACGGCGCCGTCGGTCAGCTCCAGCACCGCGCACAGCTTGTCGGCGTGCTCGGGGTGCCGTACCCCCACCCGCCAGGGCCCGCCGACGGCGACAACGTCACCGCCGGCGTTCAGCACGAACCGCCGTGCCCCGGCCGCCCGCAACAGGTCGGCCGCCCGCTGCACGGACCAGCCCTTGACGACCGCGTTGGGGTCGAGCCCCCGCCCCGGCAGCCGCGCGTCGAACGCGCCGCCGGTCGCCCGGCGGTAGTGCTCGCACAGGTCGAGGACCTCGACGAGGTCGTCGCTGAGCTCGTGCCGCTCCAGTTCGCCGCGGTCGTAGCGGCACACCTCGCTGTCGGGCCGGTAGGGGCTGAACCGGGCGTCGACCTCGCGCAGCCACGCGAAGACGTCGTCCGCGGCCCGCTCGGGTACGTCCTCGTCGTCCACCCGCAGCGAGACGGGAAAGCCCATGACGTGTTCGACCCGGTTCACCGGATCAGCCTCTCACGTCGATCGCGGCCTGCAGGGACTCCTTGTAGGCGTCGCTGGTGATCGTCGCGCCGGACACCGTGTCGATGTCCGCGCTCTGCGCCTTCAACGTCTCGGCGACCAGCTTCGGCACGGCGGCCGTCGTCTGCGGGTGGTTCGGCTGCTGGAGCATGCTCACGGCGGTGATCCGGTCGCCGTCGAAGGTGACCTGGACCTGTACCGGACCCTTGTCCGTCCGGATCGTCGTGCCCTTGACGACGGTCCCCGACGAGGTGCCCGGGGAGGCGGACGCGGACGGTGTCGTGGCCGGGGCGGCGGTGGAGGCCGGGGTGCCGGCCGACGGCTCGTAGCGCCAGACCGGGACCAGGCCCGCGATGCTGAGGACGACGACAGGTATGGCTCGCTTCACGATGTCTTTCCCGTCTTCCTCATCCGGCCAGGCTGAAGCGCTCGAAGTGGACCTGCCGCTTGGGCACGCCCAGGTCGTCCAGGGTGCGCAGCACCGCGTTCATCATCGGCGGCGGCCCGCACAGGAAGACGTCCCGCTCGGCGATGTCCGGCACCAGCCGGGCCAGCTCGCTCGGCGCGAGCTTGTCGGGGACCGGCGGCCCGGTCACCAGGTGCAGTTCGGCTCCCTTGGCGAGCGCGAGGTCGCGCAGCTCGTCGTAGAGGACGGCTTCGCGTTCCGAGGCGACCCGGTAGACGACGACCGCGTGGCCCTCGACGTCCTCCAGGATGGCCCGGATGGGGGTGACGCCGACGCCGCCCGCGATGAGCAGGGAGTGGGTCTTGGTGCGGTGCAGGGTGGTGAAGGCGCCGTAGGGGCCCTCGGCGAAGACGCGCGTGCCGACCTTCACGTGGCGCAGGGCGGCGCTGCCCGCGCCGGCCGCCTTGGCGGTCAGGCGCAGGGTGCGGCCGTCGGGGGCGGCGGAGAGGGAGAACGGGTTGGCCTGCCACCAGCGGTCGCGGGTGAGGAAGCGCCACAGGAAGAACTGGCCGGCCTGTGCGGGCAGCTTGTCGAGGTCCTTGCCGGTGATGTGGACGGAGACGACGTTGTCGGACTCGGGGACGACCGCCGACACGCGGAACCGGTGGCGGGAGTTGCGCCACACCGGCAGCACCAGGCGGCCGAGGGCCACCGCGCCCAGCGCCACGGTCCACACCCCGTACCAGTACGTCTTCGCGGCGGACGACGAGGTGAACGTCGTACCGACCGCGACCTGGTGGGTGAGGGCGAGGACCACGGCGACGTAGGTGTAGAGGTGGATGAAGTGCCAGGTCTCGTAGGCGAGTCGGCGGCGGGCGTAGCGCGCGGAGACGGCGCCGACGACGAGGATGATGCCGAGCGCGACGATCGCGCGCAGCACGCCCTCGGTGGTCTCGGCGAGGTCGACGAGCTCGGTGACCGGGCCGACGCCGGCCCCGTCGGCGTATCCGAAGGCGATGAAGACGGCGTGCGCGAGGAGCGTCCACAGCAGGGCGAAGCCGGTCCAGCGGTGCCAGGCGGTCAGCCGGTCCATGCCGATACGGCGGTCCAGCCAGGGCAGCCGGGCCACCAGCACCAGCTGGAAGGCCATGATCAGGGCGCCGTAGAGGCCGGCGAGGCGGCCGATGACGATCAGCGCGTTGGAGGCGAAGCCCGCCTGGGCGAAGAAGTAGGCGACCACGGCCGCGTTCGCGGCCAGCACGGCGTACAGGCCCGTGCGGGCCACCACCCTGGGGCGTATCGCCGTGGGGGGCGCAGGGGGTGATTGGACGGTCGTCACGGGACGGCAGCTCCTTGATCGGTGATCCGGATGACCCGAGCTTCGCTGGCGGGAGCTGTCGAAAACCTGTCGGCGTCCTTACAAGTACCTGTCGATGTGGCGGCCGTCGGCCCCGGAATCCGGCGGCACCGGCGGTGTGCCGCAGTATGAGCGGGTGGAAAAAGTACGTCTCCTCGTCGTCGACGACGACCCGCCCATCGCCGATCTCGTCGCGACCGTCGCCCGCTACGAGGGCTGGGAGGCGGTCACCGCGAACTCCGGTGAGGAGGCGCTGAGGCTGGCCGGCGAGTTCCACCCGGACATCGTGGTGCTGGATCTGATGCTGCCGGACCTGGACGGCTTCGGAGTCCTGGACCGGCTGCGGCGGTCCGGGACGATGGTGCCGGTGGTGTTCCTGACGGCCCGGGACGGGATCGCCGACCGGGTGGCGGGGCTGACCCGCGGCGGGGACGACTACCTGGTCAAACCGTTCGCGGTGGAGGAGCTGATGGCCCGGCTGCGGACGGTGCTGCGGCGCAGCGCCGGGCCCGGCTTCCAGCGCTCGGTGCTGCGGGTGGCGGACCTGACGATGGACGAGGACACCCGGGAGGTCCGCCGCGGCGAGAAGCTGCTGACGCTGACCCCCACCGAGTACGAGGTGCTGCGCTTCCTGATGCGCAAGTCGCCGACCGTGATGACGAAGGCGCAGATCCTCGACCATGTGTGGGAGTACGGCTTCGGGGGGCGCTCGAACGTCGTCGAGCTGGTCGTCAGCCGGCTGCGCCGCAAGCTCGACGACCCCGACGACGGCGCTGCGCCGCTGATCCAGACGGTTCGGGGATTCGGGTACGTCGTCCGGCAGGCGGCCGAGTGATCGGCCGGTTCCTGCGGTCGTACCGGCGGCTGCGGCTGGGCACCCGGCTGGCGCTGGGCCTCGGGGCGCTTGCGCTGGTGGTGTTCGCGGTGGTCGGCACGGCCCTGACGACGTACATGCGGGACTATCTGTCGGCCCAGCTAGACGACCAGCTGGGGCTCGCCCAGGTCGCCCAGTCCAAGAGCATCGCGGAGAACGGCACGCTGGCGGGGAAGAAGTACTACCGCTGGTACTACGCGGTGTACGACGTCTCGGACGGCCGGGCCGTGCTGCGCAAGCCCGAGGAGAGCGGCGACCTGCCCGCCGACATCGCGCCCCTCACCTCCCTGGCCGCGGCGCAGAGCACCTCGAAGACGGAGACGCTGCGCACCGCGAACCTCGCGGGCCAGGGCGAGTACCGGCTGCGGGCCTGCGAGGTCGAGCCCGGGGTGGTGCTGGTCAGCGGGGCGCCGATGGACGACATCGACGCGACGGTACGGCGGCTGATCACGGTCCAGGTGGTGGCGTTCGGGCTGGCGCTGGCCGCGCTGGTGGTGTTCGGCCGGCGGATGCTGCGCCGCGGGCTGAACCCGCTCAGCGACATGGCGCACACCGCGCACGGCATCGCCTCGCACGACCTGACCGAGTCGGCGGCACGGCTGCCGCTGCGCGCGGACGAGCGGGGCGGCGGCCCGGAGGTCGAGGAGCTGCGCACCGCCTTCAACACCATGCTGGAGCACATCGACCACTCGCTGGCGGTGCGCGCGGAGGCGGAGCAGCGGCTGCGCCGGTTCGTCGCGGACGCCTCGCACGAGCTGCGCACGCCCCTGATGTCGGTACGGGGTTACGCGGACCTCTTCCAGTACGCCGCCGCCAACGCCCCCGAGGAACGCGACCGGCATCTGGCCCGGCTGCGCGCCGAGGCGGCCCGCATGGGCGTCCTCCTGGACGACCTGCTGCTGCTCGCCCGGCTGGACGCGGCGGAGGTGGACGCACCGCTGCGGCCGCAGGACACGGACCTGGTGGCGCTGGTGGAGGACGCGGCCGCCGCGTTCCGGGCGAGCCGCCCTGAGCGCCCGCTGACGGTGCGGACCGGTCCGGGCCCGCTGAAGCTGCGCCTGGACCCCCACCGCATCCGGCAGGTGCTGGACAACCTGCTCACCAACGCCGCCGTGCACACCCCGGCCGGTACGCCGGTGTCGGTGGAGGTGGCGCTGGAGGGGGACACGGCCCTGGTCCGGGTGGAGGACGCGGGCCCCGGTATCCCGGCCGAGGACCGGGAGCGGGTCTTCGACCGCTTCTACCGCGTCGACAAGGCCCGCAGCCGCGACCGCGGCGGCAGCGGCCTGGGCCTGTCGGTCGCCGGCGCCCTGGTCCGCGCCCACGGCGGCACCATCGAGCTGCGCGGCGAGCCGGGGGCGACGGTGTTCACCGTGCGGCTGCCGGCGGGGGACGGGGAAGGTCTTGGGGACGGGGAAGGTCTTACGGAGCGGTGACGTGACGGCCGCGCCCGGTCCGCCGCGGCCGCTCGCCGCCCTACGTTGAGCGCATGCGTGTACTGGTCACCGGCGGTGCCGGGTTCATCGGGTCCCATGTCGTGACGGCGCTCGACGCCCACGGGCACGAGCCCGTCGTCTACGACACCCGCGCCGAGCCGCCGTCCGACGTGCGGGATCCCTACGCCCTCCAGCGCGCCCTCGCCGGCGTGGACGCCGTCTGCCATCAGGCGGCCATGGTCGGCCTGGGCGCCGGCTTCTCGGACGCGGCCGAGTACGTCTCCCGCAACGACCTCGGCACGGCGGTGCTGCTCACCGCCATGGCCGAGGCGGGCGTACGGCGGCTGGTGCTGGCCGGGTCGATGGTGGTGTACGGCGAGGGGCGCTACGAGTGCGCCCGGCACGGCGTGGTGCGGCCCGGGCCGCGTGCCGTCGCCGACCTCGACGCGGGCCGCTTCGAGCCGCCGTGCCCGGTGTGCGGCGCCGAGCTGGCGCCGGGGCTGGTCGGCGAGGACGCGCCGGTCGATCCGCGCAACGTGTACGCGACGACCAAGCTGGCCCAGGAGCATCTGGCGGCCGCCTGGGCGCGCGCCACCGGCGGCACGGCGGTGGCCCTGCGCTACCACAACGTGTACGGCCCGGGCATGCCCCGCGACACCCCGTACGCCGGGGTCGCCTCCTTCTTCCGCTCGGCCCTGGCCCGCGGCGAGGCGCCCACCGTGTACGAGGACGGGCGCCAGCGACGGGACTTCGTCCACGTACGGGACGTGGCGGCGGCCAACGTGGCGGCGTTGGAGGCGGGTTCGGCCGAAGGCACGCTGACCGCGTACAACACCGGCAGCGGCGAACCGCACACGGTCGGCGAGATGGCCGACGCCCTGGCCGAGGCCCACGGCGGCCCCGCCCCGGTCGTCACCGGCGAATACCGCCTCGGCGACGTACGCCACATCACGGCAGACTCGGCCCGCCTACGGGCCGAACTGGGCTGGAAGGCGGAGGTCGGATTCACGGAGGGGATGCGGGAGTTCGCGCGGGCGGGGATGCGGGGGGCGCCGGGGGCGCCAGGGGCCGGGATGTGAGCGGCGTTTCAGGCAGGGGCCCGGGGGGCGCCGCAGGGCGGGAGCCAGGAGCGCTGCGGGAGGCCCCTTCGCAGGGCGGGAGCCAGGGGCCTCGTAGGGCGGGGCGCGGGAGGCGCCGGGGGCGGGAAGCCGGGAGCCATGAGCGCCGCGGGCCAGGGCGCGGGAGGCCCGTCGCAGGGCGGGAGTCAGGGGCCTCGTAGGGCGGGGGCGCGGGGACTGAGAGGTTCCCGCACATGTGCTGGTGGTGCTGTTCGTCAATCAGGAAGCGGCGGCGGGCAGCACCACCTCGAAGCGGCAGCCGCCGGGGACGTTGCGGACGGTGGCCGTGCCCTGGTGGGCCTCCACGATGCCGCGGACGATGGCGAGGCCGAGTCCCGCGCCGGCGGGGGGAGTCCGGGCGTGGGTGCCGCGCCAGCCGGTGTCGAAGACCCGCGGCAGGTCCTCCTCGGGGATGCCGCCGCAGCCGTCGGTGACGGACAGGACGACACCGTCCTCGCGCAGCTCCGAGGACACGGCGACGGTTCCGTCGGCGGGCGTCCGGCGGATCGCGTTGACCAGGAGGTTGCCGAGGACGCGGCTCATCTCCTTGCCGTCCACCTCGACCGGCACGGACGTCACCCCGTCGCCGACCAGCCGCACCCCGTGCTCGCGGGCGAGCGGATCGGCGCCCGCGAGCGCGTCGCCGACGAGGTCGTACAGGGAGATCCGGCTCGGGCTCAGCGCCAGCGCGCCCGCGTGGATGCGGGAGAGCTCGAAGAGGTCGCCGACCATGTCGTTGAGGCGCTCGACCTCGGTGCGCATCTGCCTCAGGTAGCGGGGCGGGTCGGCGGCGACGCCGTCCTCCAGGGCCTCGGACATGGCGCGCAGACCCGCCAGCGGGGTGCGCAGGTCGTGGGAGATCCAGGCGACCAGTTCGCGGCGCGAGGACTCCAGGGCACGCTCGCGGTCCCTGGACTCGGCGAGCTTGGCACTGGTGGCCTCCAACTCCCGGCTGAGCGCGGCGAGTTCGGCGGTGGCGGGCCCGTCGGGCGAGGTGAAGTCGCCGCCGTCGCCGAAGGAGCGGGCGGCGAGGGTGAGGGCACGGCTGCGGGCCGCGACCCAGCGGCCGAGCAGGACGGCGGTGGCCAGGGAGACCACGGCGGCCATCGCGACGACGGTCGTGACCACCTTCAGGTCGTGTCCGGACAGGAACATGGCCTGCGCGACCGCGAGCGTGCCCGCGAACATGGCGGTGACGCCGACTCCCGCGACGACGCCGAGGTGCAGGGCGAGCGAGCGGCGCCGGATCAGCAGCAGCACACCGGCGCCGAGCAGGCCGGCCACGGCGGCGCCGAGGAAGGCGAACAGGGCGATGAGCAGGTCGGCGCGCACGGTCAGGCCCCCTGGTCCGCGGCGTCGAAGCGGTAGCCGACGCCCCACACGGTCTGGATCAGCCGGGGCCGCGCCGGATCGTCCTCCACCTTGCCGCGCAGCCGCCGCACATGGACGGTCACGGTCGACAGGTCGCCGAAGTCCCAGCCCCACACCTCGCGCATCAGGTCCTCCCGGCTGAAGACCCGCCCGGGGTGCCGCAGGAAGAAGGCGAGGAGGTCGAACTCCCGGATGGTGAGGGCGAGTTCGGTGCCGTCCTTGAGGGCGCGGCGGGCCGACTGGTCGACCGAGAGGCCGGCCGCGCGCAGGGTGGCGGAGGGCTGGGCGGGGCGGGTGCGGCGCAGCACGGACTCCACGCGCAGCACCAGCTCCCGGGGGCTGAAGGGCTTGGTGACGTAGTCGTCGGCGCCGACCTCCAGGCCGAGGATGCGGTCGTCCTCGTCGCCGCGGGCGGTGAGCATGATGACCGGCACGGGGCCGCGGCCGCGGATGCGCCGGCACACCTCCAGGCCGTCCATGCCCGGCAGCATGAGGTCGAGGACGACGAGGTCGGGCCAGTGGGCCTCGGCCCGGGCGAGGGCGTCGGGGCCGTCACCGGCCCGGTCGACGACATATCCGGCCCGGTCGAGATAGCCGGTGACCACCTCGGCGACGGTGGGGTCGTCGTCGACGACGAGGACCCGGGCCCCGCCCCGCCCGTGTTGCTGCAGCTCCATACCGCCAGCCTCGCATCCCCCGCCCCGAGCCGCCGCACCACCGGCCGGACGTCCGGAATCCGTAAGAAACACCCGGCCCGCCGACGGCCTCGCGAGGCGGTCAACTCGCCGTCTCCTCGCGCCTGTCGACGTCCGCGTTTCGTAAGGAGCCGACGCCCTTTTTGTCCGTTTCGTGATCGTAGGGTGAGAGCCGTGACGAGCCCATCCGCTTCCGCACCCCCGACGACGTCCGTGGACGTCGTCCTTCCCTGTCTCGACGAGGCCGAGGCCCTTCCCTGGGTACTGGAACGCATTCCGCCCGGCTGGCGCGCCCTCGTGGTCGACAACGGTTCCACGGACGGCTCGGCCGAGGTCGCCCGTGCCCTCGGCGCGAGCGTGGTGCGCGAGGAACGCCGCGGCTTCGGCGCCGCCTGCCACGCGGGCCTGGCCGCGGCCACGGCGGACGTCGTCTGCTTCTGCGACTGCGACGCCTCCCTCGACCCCGCCGACCTGGTGCCCTTCGTCCGCCGGATCGCCGCGGGCGAGGCCGACCTGGTCCTCGGCCGGCGCCGCCCCGGGAGCCGCGGCACCTGGCCCGCGCACGCCCGCGCCGGCAACCTCGCCCTCACCCGTCTGCTGCGCCGCCGCACCGGTCTCCGCCTGCACGACCTGGGCCCGCTGCGCGCCGCCCGGCGCGAGGCGCTGCTCGGCCTCGGCCTCACCGACCGGCGCAGCGGCTACCCCTTGCAGATGGTCGTCCGCGCCGCCGACGCCGGCTGGCGCATCGCCGAGTACGACGTCCCCTACCTCCCGCGCACCGGCGCCTCCAAGGTGACCGGCACCTGGCGCGGCACCTGGCAGGCGGTGCGGGACATGAGCCGGGTGCTGGCCGAGCCGCCCGTGGCACCGCGGGTAGCGGAAGGATCCCGCCCGTGACGTCACCGGTGACCTTGCTCGTCATCGCCAAGGAGCCCCGGCCGGGACGGGTCAAGACCCGGCTGACGCCGCCGTTCACGCCTCAGGAGGCCGCGGGGCTGGCCGAGGCGGCGCTCGCCGACACGCTGGACGTGGTCGCGCGCACGCCGGCCCGCCGCCGGGTGCTCGTCCTGGAGGGCGCGCCCGGCCCCTGGCTGCCGGCCGGCTTCGAGGTCGTACGGCAGTGCTCGGGCGGTCTGGACGAACGGCTGGCCGCCGCCTTCGCGCACTGCGACGGCCCGGCCCTCCTCATCGGCATGGACACCCCCCAGGTCACCCCCGCCCTCCTCACCGTCGACTTCACCGGCTGCGACGCGTACTTCGGTCCGGCGGCGGACGGCGGCTTCTGGGCCCTGGGCCTGGCCGCGCCCGACCCCGGCCTGCTGCGGGGCGTCCCGATGTCGACGCCGCTCACCGGTGCCGCCCAGCGCGCCCGTCTCACCGGCCTGCGCGTCCGGGAGCTGCCTCGGTTGCGGGACGTGGACACGGCCGGCGACGCCGAGCTGGTCGCGAAGGCGGCACCCCGGGGACGCTTCGCCGCCGAGCTGGCGCGCATGGCGCCGGTGCGCCGATGAGCGGCGTAAGGGAGGCCACGGGGGTCCGGATCGGGCACCAGGCGGACGCCCCGCGGGAGTCCGGCACCTGGTCCAACGACCCCTACTCCCGCGCCCTGCGCACCGGCCGGGGCCCGCTCTTCCTGCGGCGGGCCGACGGCTGGCTGCTGCCGTTGGACGTGGAGCGGTGGTGTGCGGAGGCGGACGCCGTCGATCTGGCGGTGCTGCGGCGCTGCGAGGGCGCCGTGCTGGACGTCGGCTGCGGCCCGGGCCGGCTCGTCGCCGCGCTGGGCGCCCTCGGCCGGCCGGTGCTCGGCATCGACGTGAGCGCGGCGGCCGTCGCCCGCACCAACCGCCTCGGCGGCCAGGCCCTGCGCCGTTCCGTCTTCGAGTCGCTGCCCGGCGAGGGCCGCTGGGGCACCGCGCTGCTGATCGACGGCAACGTGGGCATCGGCGGCGAGCCCGGCGCCCTCCTCGACCGGATGGCTCAACTCCTCCACGCAGACGGCCTGTTGATCGCCGAGACGGCGCCCGGGTCGGACGTCGACGAGCGGGTGCGGGTGCGGGTCACCGACGCCCGGGGAGGCGTCGGCAGCCCGTTCCCCTGGGCACGGATCGGCACGCCGGCCCTGCTGCGGCTCGCGGAGCGCGCGGGCTGGCGTGCCGTCGATCAGTGGGCGGCCGGCGGCCGCTGCTTCGTCGCCCTGCGCCGGTGCGACGCCCGCAGCACGAACAGCAGCGCCGAGCCGCCGAACAGTGCCGCGGTCACCAGCAGCCAGCGGGCCGGGTAGCCGTCCGGGGACAGGCCGGTGGCACGGCCGTATCGGCCTGCCACCCGCCCGCTGATCAGCGGGAACCACACGAGCAGGAGCAGCAGCGAGAGCGCGGCGGGCACGCGCACCCAGGCCACCGCCCGCCGCCCGCGCGCTCCGGCGCCCTGCACCAGGGCGCGGTCCGCCGCCGCGTACAGCGGAAGCAGCACCAGGTCGTGCAGGAGTGCCGCGCCCACGAACCACAGTGCGACGCCGAACCAGTCACCGCCCAGCAGTCGCACCCCCGCGTACACGGCGAGTGCGAACGAGCAGATGAGCAGCAGGAGTTGGAAGGGGCTGCCGATGACGATCCTGGGGCGCATCACAGGTCTCCGAAGGTCAGTTCGGCCACCCACTTGGTGTTGAGCACACCGGGTGCCGCGGGCACGATGATCCGCGCCGGGTGGCCGTGGTCGGGGGTGAGGTCCTCGCCGTTGACGGACAGGGCGAGCAGGGAACGGGGATCGGCGACCTGGTTGGCCCGCAGGGCGGCCCGGCGGAACGCGCCGTGCCGTTGCAGCGACTCGACGAGGACGTCGGGCGGATCGGCGTCGTGGCCGACGAGCGCGGCGAGGTCCCGCAGCCGTACGCCACGCCACCACTGGTCGGAGGTCGACCAGCCCTCGACGCAGGCGATGGGCAACGCGGCACTGTGCAGGGGCAGTCGAAGCAGCTCGGCCCGGCTGAGCCGGACGGTCCCGGCGCGCCCCCGCACCACCAGCCGCCAGGTGTCCTCGCCGGTCTCGGCGGGGCGGATTCCGGCGTAGGCGGCGGTCTTGTTGATCTGGAAGCCGCCGGGTCCGCCGCCCGGGTCGCGGCGGCCGTGCGGGGCGAAGAGCGCCGTCCAGCGCAGCCCGTCGACGCTCTGCCCGGCCGTGGTGGCGAACAGCAGCAGCGAGCCGCCGCCGACCAGTCCGAGCGCGCCGCGCCGGGAGACGGTCGGCGGGTCCGGGTCCGGAGCGGTCAACCCGGTCGGCTCGGACCGCTCGGTCCGCTCGGTCGTCTGGGCGGGCTCGTCCCGCATGCGCCGCAGATTGCGCAAGGCGGCCGGCGTCTTCAGCACGGCGTGGGCGGCGAACGCGGCGAAGAAGACCCAGGCGCCGTAGAAGTGCAGCGGGTAGAAGGAACCGGGGAAGACGTAGTCCAGCTGGACGTTGAGGACGCCGGTGACGAACTCGAACAGGCCTCCGCCGACGAGCAGCAGCAGGGAGAGCCGTTCCAGGGCGTGGGTCAGGGAGCGGGCCGGCGGCAGCGTGAACAGCCGGGGCACCACCGACCACAGTTTGGCCAGCAGGACGGGGATCAGGGTGATCCCGAGGGTGACGTGGACGCCCTGGGTGAGCCGGTACAGCCAGTGCGGGTCGGTCGGCCAGGCGAAGAGGTAGAAGCCGAGGACGCCCTTGTCCGGCGTCTTGTCGTTGACCGGGGACAGGCCCGGGTTGTACGCGGCGTAGGACAGCAGCCCGGTCACGAACAGCACGGTGATCCCGACGAGCAGGACGACGCCGAGCACCGAGGTGAGCCAGGGGCCCCGCAGCGGGCTGCGCCAGAAGCTGGGGGAGAAGGGTGAGAAACGCGACGGTTCCATGTCCCGACCGTAGGTCCGCGCGACCTCTGGAAGGGGTATGCGAACCATGACGAAACTCTGACGTCCGCGCATGTCAGCGGTCCGGTCGGCCCCGCGCGCCCTAGCGTCGTCGTCGTGTCCCCACCTCCTCCTCACGCCTCCCGCCGTGATCTGCGCCGAGACCTGTACGCGGTCGGGGCGGCCGCGCTCCTCGTCCTGGCGGCGGCGACGATCGGCACCGCGATCGAGCACCGTGACGGTTCGCTCCGCGTGGGCTGGCCGCCGCTCCTGGCGACCTGGGACCCGCATGTGGGCCCGGGCACCCCGGCCGCGCTCGCCGTGGCGGTCGCGGCCGTCGCCTACGGCCCCTCGCTCGCCGCCCGTCTCCCCTGGCGTCCGCTGCTCCTGGCCGTCTGGGGCGCGTCGATGGCCTGGACGTGGTCGCTCGCGCTCGTCGACGGCTGGTACCGGGGTGTCGCCGAGCAGCTGACGACGCGCAACGAGTACCTCCGGGTGGTCGACCGCTTCCACGACATCCCGCGCGCGCTGCGGGACTTCGACCGGCACATCCTGATCGACGCGCCCGCCAACTGGCCCGCCCACGTCGCCGGCCACCCGCCGGGCGCCACCCTCACCTTCGTCCTCCTGGACCACGCGGGCCTGCGCGGCGGCGGCTGGGCGGGCGCGTTCGTGATCACGGTCGGTACGACCGCCGCGGTGGCGGTCCTGATCGCCGTGCGCGCGCTCGCCGACGAGCAACGGGCCCGCCGCGCCGCGCCCTTCCTGGTGCTGACGCCGGGCGCGGTGTGGGTGGGCACGTCGGCCGACGGGTACTTCACCGCGGTCGCCGCCTGGGCGGTGGCGTTCCTCGCGCTGGCGGGGACCGGCCGCCGCCCGGCCGCGGCGGGCTTCGCGTCGGGGCTCCTCCTCGGGCTGACCGCCTACCTCTCCTACGGCCTCACGCTCTTCGCGCTGATCGCGGCGGCCGTCCTTCTCCTGGGCCCGCACCGCACCCGTCCCCTGCCCTTCCTCCTCGCCGGACTCGCCGTCGTCCCGGCCGTGTTCACCGCGCTGGGCTTCGACTGGTTGGAGGCGTACCGCCTGTTGGTCACCCGCTACCACCAAGGAGCGGGCGGGGTACGGCCCTACGGCTACTGGGTGTGGGCCAACCTGGCCTGCACGGTGTTCATCGTCGGCCCGGCGACGGTGGCGGGCCTGCGCCGGACGCGGGTCTCGCGCGCCGACCCGCTGGGGACGCTCGTGGCCGCCGCGCTCCTCGCGCTGCTGGTGGCCGACGTGTCCGGGATGAGCAAGGCGGAGACGGAGCGCATCTGGCTGCCGTTCGCGATGTGGCTGCTTCCGGCGTGCGCGGCGCTGCCCCGCCCGCGCGTCTGGCTCGCGGCCCAGGCGGTACTGGCCCTCCTCGTCAACCACCTGCTGCTGACGGGCTGGTGAGGGTCACGGCAACGGCTGTTCCGTCCAGATCACCTTGCCCTCCGGCGTGTACCGGGTGCCCCACCGCTCGGTGAGCCGGGCGGCCAGGAACAGGCCGCGGCCGCCCTCGTCCTCGGTGCGGGCCCGGCGCAGCCGGGGGGAGGTGCCGGAGCCGTCGGAGACCTCGCAGATCAGGGCTCGGTCGCGCAACAGGCGTAGCTGGACGGGGCCGTGGGCGTGCCGGATGGCGTTGGTGACCAGCTCGCTGACGACCAGCTCGGTGGTGAAGGCGAGGTCGTCCAGGCCCCAGGCGGTGAGCTGTTCGGTGACGGCGGCGCGGGCGACGGAGACGACCGCGGGCTCGCTGGGCAGGTCCCACTGGGCGACCCGGTCCGGGCCGAGGGCATGGGTGCGGGCGACGAGGAGGGCCACGTCGTCCGCCGGCCGGTCCGGCAGCAGGGCGTCGAGGACGGCCTCGCAGGTCTCCTCAGGCGCCCGCTCGGGCACGGCGAGGACGGTACGCAGCCGGTCCAGTCCGGTGTCGATGTCCCGGAGCCGGTCCTCGACCAACCCGTCGGTGTAGAGCACCAGTTGGCTGCCCTCGGCCAGCTCCAGCTCGACGGTCTCGAAGGGCATGCCGCCCAGGCCCAGGGGCGCCCCGGCGGGCAGGTCGACGAACTCGACGGTGCCGTCCGGCCGTACCACCGCGGGCAGGGGGTGCCCGGCGCGGGTGAGGGTGCAGCGCCGGGACACCGGATCGTAGACGGCGTAGAGGCAGGTCGCTCCGACTATGCCGGAGTCGGCCAGGCCGCTCTCCACCGCCCAGCCCTCGCCCCGGTCCAGGCGCCCGGCGAGGTCGTCGAGGTGGGTGAGGAGTTCGTCGGGCGGCAGGTCCAGGGCGCAGAAGTTGTGCACGGCGGTGCGCAACCGGCCCATGGTGGCGGCCGCGTGCAGGCCGTGCCCGACCACGTCCCCGACGACCAGCGCCACCCGCGCGCCGGAGAGCGGGATCACGTCGAACCAGTCGCCGCCCACGCCCGCCTGCGCGGGCAGATAGCGGTGGGCGACCTCGACGGCGCTCTGTTCCGGCCGCCCCCTGGGCAGCAGGCTGCGCTGCAGGGTGAGGGCGGTGTGGTGCTCGCGGGTGTAGCGGCGGGCGTTGTCGATGCAGATCGCGGCGCGGCTCGCCAGTTCCTGGGCGAGGGAGAGGTCGTCGTCCTCGAAGGGGGCGGGCTTCTCGGAGCGGTAGAAGGAGACCACCCCGAGAGTCGTGCCGCGGGCCCTGAGCGGCACGGTGATCAGCGAGTGTATGCCGGCCGCGAGAGTCCGCTCCAGCCGCGGCGGGTCCTGCGCCTTCCAGCCGCCCGAGTCCGAGAGCACGGGTTCCAGCACGGCCCGTCCGCTCTCCAGGCAGCGGGCCTGCGGCGTCGACGCCACGTAGGCGACGGGGTCGCCCACGGACCACAGATGCGACTCCTCGTGTACGGCGCCCAGGGCCACCCGGCGCAGCCGGGTCCGCGCGCCGAGCGGTCCGGGCTCCTCGCCCCTCAGCAGCGCGTCGGGCAGGTCCACGGCGACGAAGTCGGCGAATTCGGGGGCGGTCACCTCCGTCAGCTCCTCGGCGGTGCGCGCCACGTCGAGGGTGGTGCCGATGCGCACGCCGGCCTCGTGCAGCAGCTCCAGCCGCCTGCGCGCCAGCACGGCCAGCCGCCCGACACCGGGCTCCCCCACCAGCAACAGCCGGCTGCCGTCGCCGCCGAGGATGTCCCCGACGGTCTCGGGAGGTGCGGTGCCGACCGGAGCAGCCGACACGGGCTTGGTGACCAGGCGTGCGGACACGGCGGACGGCTTCGGCGCGCGTACCCCGTCACGGGCGCCCGTGTCCGTCACGACCGCCGTCCCGCCCAGTCCCGTCACTCGGGTCCCGCCGGAAACACGCGCCTCGACCGCCACGCCCAACTCCCCGTCGGCGCTGCGGACCAGGCGTCGCAGCAGCATGGCCACGCGGCCGCCGGGCAGTGCGACCTCGTCCAGGGTGCCGCGGGGGGAGGCGAGCAGTTCCTCGGCGCGTTCGCGCAGCAGGGCGAGGTCGATGCGGTTCAGTGCCTCGCCGTCGGTGTCACCGCGCTCGTCCCGTCGCCCCGCGCCGTCCGGCTGCGGCCCGGCCCGCCGGTACGCGGCGAGCAGCGCCCGTTCGCGTCGCGTCGCCTGTTCCAGCAGCCGGGCCTCGATGTCGCGGGCGGCCTCGCGGACCAGCCGCAGCATGGTGGGGTCGCCGTCGTCCCGCAGACAGGTCAGGTCAAGGACGGCCTCGATGCGCCCGCTGAGCGGATCGCGGACGGGGGCGCCCGCGCAGGCGAAGGGCTGAAGGCAGTCGGCGAAGTGCTCGCGGCCGACGACGTAGACGGGGCCGCGTTCGGCGAGGGCGGTGCCGACGCCGTTGGTTCCGACCACCGGTTCGGAGGCGTCGAAGCCTGGGGCGAAGCTCACCGCGTCGAGCCGGTCGCGCAACCGCCGGTCGCCGCCGAACCGGCGCACCATGCGGCCTCGCGCGTCGCACAGTGCGATGGCCATGCCCACCTCGGCCAGCGAGGCGGTCAGTCTCCGCAGCACCGGCTCGGCCGCCTGCAGGAACCGCTCGTCCAGGCTCAGGCCGGGCGCGTAGGGAACCAGGAGCCGGTCCGGTTCGAGCCCGGCGGAGCGGCACCGCTTCCAGGAGTCGAGCACCGGGCCCCGGACGTCCGCCTCGACGCGCGCACCGGTCAGGAATCGTTCATGGGCATCGACGAGCCCGCCGATGTCGTCCCAGGGGACGGACAACGAGATCACTTCCCTCACCTGGAGCCGGTCCGGTAACGCGCCGCCACTCGGCTCGCCCCGGCGGAGCCTCCAAGCGCTTTCACCCTAGACCTGGTGTGACCCACGCCACAACACCGAACACTTGTGGCGTGGGGCCCTCGCAGGCACCGGCCCGGGACCGCTCAACGGCGTTCCCCGAGGGCCGAGCGGACAGGCGCACGTGGCCCCGTCCGGGCGGCGGAGCTAACTGGCGGTGCGCCGGATCCGTCCGGCGTACCTCTTCTCCAGCTCGAGGTTGCCCTCGTACCCGCCGGGCACGTTGGCCGAGACGTACACCGGCGGCCGTTCACCGGCGTCGAGCAGCATCCTCGACGCCTCGGCCACCGCCATCTGCACCAGCATCACGCCGGTCAGCGTGGACAGCGCGCACACCGAGCCGCCGCCGGGCAGCTCCAGCAGCGCGTCCCCGCGCGGCGCCCGGTTGTCGAGCACGACGTCGGCGATGTCGGCCAGTTTCTTCCCGCTCGCGTGCCCGGCCGGAACGGCCCTGGTGTGGGTGAGCGAGGTGATGGCCAGCACCCGGTGCCCGTGCTCCTTGGCGAGCAGCGCCGTCTCCACGACGACGTTGTTCACGCCCGAGTTGGAGATGATCACGAACAGGTCCTGGGGGCGTGGCGCGGCGAGGCCGTAGAGCCGCTCGGCCACCCCCGCCCTGCGCTCCAGGAGCGGGTCGTCGAGGACGGCGGGGTCCTCGCCGCCGTAGAGGACGAGGTCGGCGATGCTCAGGCGGTTGGTGGGGACCAACCCGCCCGCGCGGCCCGCGAGTTCGAGGACGATGGCCTGGGAGTGGCCGGTGCCGAAGGCCTGGACGACGCCGTCGGAGCGCACGCAGTCGGCGATCAGTTCGGCGGCGCCCGCGACCTCCTCGCGCGCGGAGGCGGTGATCTGCGTCAGGACGGCCACCGCCTCTCGCGCGAAGCCCTCGCCGCTCACGGACTCGACGGACACGCGGCCCTCCCCACTGGTGGATTGAACCACCCTGTACTACCCAAGTTGTGAATCAATAAATCACACGCCCGGCCGCGCGGGCAATGAGCCACCAAGTGCCGCACGTTTCGGGCCTTGATCCGGTCCTGGTATTCAAACCATGCCATCAAGGGTGGCTGATACCTTCTCCTCATGCCCTCGACGGACGTCACCACACTGATCCGCACCGAGCTGCCGCGCCTGGCCGGCTCCCTGAGGAAGGTCGGCGAGCTGATCCTGGCGGATCCCGCCGCCGTCACCCACTGCTCGGCCGCCGAGCTGGGGCGCCGCACGGGAACCTCGCAGGCCACGGTGACCCGTTTCTGCCGGGCGATCGGCCTCGACTCCTACCAGCACCTGCTGATCGAGCTGGCGCAGGAGCGCGGCCGCGGGGAGGCATCCGACTGGGGTTCCGCCGAGATCATCTCCGAGATCTCGCCCGACGACAGCCTGGAGAAGGTCGTCCAGATCGTCGGCAACGCGGACCTGCGGGCGATCCAGCAGACCGTCGACCGCATCGACCTGGACGCGCTGGAACGCGCGGCCCAGGCGCTGGCCAAGGCCCGCCGCATCGACGTGTACGGCGTCGGCGGCAGCGGCGCGGTGGCGCAGGAGACGGAGACGCGGCTGTTCCGCATCGGCTGCGCGGTGCGCGGCTGGACCGAGGTGCACGGGGCGGCCACCTCCGCGGCCCTGCTCACCCCGGCCGACGTGGCCATAGGGATCTCCCACTCGGGAGCGACCCGAGAGACCCTGGAGCCGTTCGAGATGGCCCGCGAGCGCGGCGCCACCGCGGTCGCCATCACCACCGACCCGCGTTCGCCGCTGGCCCGGGCCGCCGACATCCGGCTGATCTCGGCCACCTCGGAGACCAGCTTCCGCACCGGCAGCATCGGCGGCCGGCACTCGGTCCTGATGATCATCGACTGTCTGTACGTCCGGGTCGCCCAGCTCTCCTACCAGCGCGCGAGCGCCTCCCTGGCGCTGACCGACCACATCACGCCGCAGCACGCGGTGAAGTCGCGCCGGACGAGGTGAGCTGTCCCGGGTCCTTCCCGGGCTGTCCGTGGCCGTCCTTCCCGAGGCCTTCCGCGCCCGGCTTTGTATGGATGAACCACCGAGGAAACGTGAAGATGGTTGTTTGAATCATCCCGGCGATGCCAGGATGGGGCTCCGCCGAGCATCCTCGTAGGAGACCCATGCGCGTCACCTCTGCCGAGTCGACCGAGCTCTTCGCCGGAACAGCCGAGCATCCGCTGCAGATCGTGGCCGTCGACATCGAGCACACGCCGGGCCGGACGGTCCTGCTCACCGTCGAGGGCCCGGGCGTCGCCGGGGACGCGGTGGCCACCACGGGCGACGACGGGACCGTACGCGCCGAGATACCCGTGACGGTCGACGGCCCGGCCCCGGGCGACCGCCGCGAGGTGACGGTCACCGCCGTCGACGGGGACCTGGTGGCCCGGCGCCCGCTCGACTTCACGGCCGCGGAGCCCGGCTGGACCATGTTCATGGTCAGCCACTTCCACTACGACCCCGTGTGGTGGAACACCCAGGGCGCCTACACAGAGACCTGGGACGTCGCCGACGACCCGGCGCGCACGGGACTGCCCGCCCGTACCTTCGACTCGCGCGGCCAGTCCGGGATGAGCCTGGTGCGCGCCCACTGCGACCTGGCCCGGCGGGACCCGGCGTACACCTTCGTGCTCGCGGAGGTCGACTACCTCAAGCCCTACTGGGACTCCTTCCCCGAGGAGCGCGCCTTCCTGCGCGAGCTGATGCGCACCGGCCGCGTCGAGATCATGGGCGGCACCTACAACGAGCCGAACACCAACCTCACCGGCGCCGAGGCGACCGTACGCAACGCGGTGTACGGCGACGGCTTCCAGCGCCGGATCATGGGCGGATCGCCGGAGACGGCCTGGCAGTTGGACGCGTTCGGGCACGATCCGCAGTTCCCGGGACTGATGGCGGACGCGGGCATAGGCTCCAGCTCGTGGGCGCGCGGGCCGTTCCACCAGTGGGGCCCGACCCTCTCCGTCTTCGGCGAGCAGCCGCGCGATCCCGGACGGATGCAGTTCCCGGCCGAGTTCAGCTGGATCGCCCCGTCGGGACGCGGGCTGCTGACGGCGTACATGGTCAACCACTACGGGGCCGGCTGGGCGATCGACAACGCGCCCACGCTCCCCGAGGCGGAGGCGGCGGCGCTGAAGCTGTTCCTGGGCCTGAAGAAGGTCGCGCTCACCCGCAACGTCCTGCTTCCGGTCGGCGGCGACTACGCGCCCCCGTGCCGCTGGGTGATGGCCATCCACCGGGACTGGAACGCCCGTTACGTGTGGCCCCGGTTCGTCAGCGGTGTCCCGAGGGACTTCTTCGCCGCCGTGCGCGCCCAGCTCGACGCCGAGGGGCGCAGGGCCTCGCCGCAGACGCGGGACATGAACCCGGTCTACACCGGCAAGGACGTCTCCTACATCGACACCAAGCAGGCCCAGCGGCACGGCGAGACGCTCCTCGCCGACGCCGAGGCCTGGGCGACGCTCGCCACCCTCGTCACCGGACACCCGTATCCGGACGCGGCCCTGGACAAGGCCTGGCGGCAGCTGATCTACGGCGCCCACCACGACGCCATCACCGGCTCCGAGTCGGACCAGGTCTACATCGACCTGATGACCGGCTGGCGCGAACTGTACGACCTCGCCGAGACCGTGCACGCCGACGCGACCCAGGCCCTCGCCGACCGGGTGGCGCCCGGCGACGGCGCCGACCTGGTGGTGTTCAACCCCTCGACCTGGCAGCGGCGGGACGTGCTCACGGTCGACGACCCGGGACTCGCGCCCGCCGGCCTGCCCGCCGTCCGCGAGAACGGTCAACTGCACGTCGTCGTACCCGAGTTGCCGGGCATGGGCTACCGGACGCTCGCCCTGGAGGAGGGGTCGGTCCCGGAGTGGGTCCCCGGCGAGGGCGTGACCATCCGCAACGAGTTCTACGAGGTGACGGTCGACCCGGCCCGCGGCGGCGGCGTCAGCAGCCTGCGCGCCCTCGCCGAGGGCGGCCGCGAGCTGCTGCGCCCCGGCGACATCGGCAACGAGCTGGTCGTCCAGGAGGAGTACCCGAGACATCCGCGCTTCGGCGAGGGCCCCTGGCACCTCACCCCGACCGGCACCACCGCCGCCCGCGGCCGGGACGTGCGCGCGGACGTCGAGGTCGAGCACTCCCCCGCGGGCTCCCGCCTCACCGTCCGCGCCGACCTCGGCCTCTTCCGCTGCACCCAACGCCTCACCCTGTGGACCGGCGTCCCGCGCGTCGACGCGACCACCACCATCGACGGCTACGACGGCGCCGACCGTCTGATCCGGGTCCGCTGGCCCTCCGACGTGCGGGGCGGCCTGCCCGTGCACGAGGTGGCGGACGCGGTGATCGGCCGCGGCTTCGGGTTCGTGGACGTCGACAGCGAGCGGTTCCCGTGGACGCTCGACAACCCGGCCAACACCTGGTTCGGTCTTGGCTCCACGGCCCGGGTCGAACTGCGCGACCAGGAAGGGCAGTTGCTCGGCTGCCGGTCGATCGGGGTCGCCGAGCTGGTGTACGGCTCCTGGGACGAGGCCGGCGAACTGGGCACCCCGCTGGCCGCCGCCCTCGTCCGCACCGGCGTCACGGCCACCTCGACCATCGCCGACGGCCCGCGCTACGGCGACCTGGAGGTCGACTCCAACCTCCCCGACATCCGCATCGCCGTCGGCGGCCCGGACCGCAACTCCGTCGTCGCCGAGGCGCTGGGCATGGATCCGGCCGCCGCACGCGAACTGCGGCGCCGGCTGGCCGAGGACGGGGTGGCGGCCGTGTGGGTCGCGCCGCGTGCCGGGCTGCGCGAGGAGTGGGTGCCCGGGGCCGACCTGCGCGACCTGGAGCGGCTGCCGCTGCTGGTCGTCGCCGGCGCCGACGCCGCGGGCGACGCGAAGGCCGTCGACGCGCTGATCGCCGACCTGGAGGACGCCGTCGTACGGGCCACCGCGGCGGGCGGCGGGGAGGCGCTGCCGCCCGGCGACGCCTGGGACGGGCGCGGCTTCGCCATTCTGAACCGGGGCACGCCCGGCTGTGTGGTCACCTCCTCCGGCGACCTCTACATGTCCCTGATGCGGTCCTGCACCGGCTGGCCGTCCGGCATCTGGGTCGACCCGCCGCGCCGCACCGCCCCCGACGGCTCGGGCTTCCAGCTCCAACGCTGGTCCCACACCTTCGAGTACGCGGTGGTCGCGAGCGCGGGCGACTGGCGGGAGCAGCAACTGCCGCGGCTCGGGCACGAGTTCAACCACCGGCTCACCGCACGTCCGCGCGGCGACGCGGAAGGCGCCCGGCTGCCGCGGGAGTCGGCCCTGCTCACCGTCGAGCCCGCGGGCGAGGTCCTGCTCGACGCGCTCAAGCCCGCGGGCTCACCGCTGGCCCGCGGCAGCGCGGCGCCCGCCGATCCGGGGCGCGGGGTCGTCGTACGGATGCACGAGGTGAACGGGCGCCCGGTGCGGGCCCGGGTGCGCGGCCCCAAGGGGTGGGTGCGCGGCGCCCGCGCGGACGTGCTGGAGGCACCCCGGGAGTCGCTGGCCCCCGACGGACAGGGGGCACTCGACGTCGGCCTGTCCGGGTTCGAGGTGGCGACGCTGCTGGCCACGCCACCCGAGAGCGGCGGACCGCCGTACGCCCCCGGCGTCGCCGCCCACGAGCCCGCCCAGCCCGTCCACACCCGCTACTGGCTGCACAACTCGGGCCCGGCGCCGCGCGGCAACATGCCGGTGACGGTGTACGTCTCGCCGGCCACGCTCACCGCGTCCGGCGCCCCCGTCACCGCGACGGTCCGCATCGCCTCGGAACTGACCGACGCCCCCGTCTGCGGCACGGTCGACCTCGGTGTGCCGCCCGGCTGGCGGGCCGAGCCCGCTCAGGTGCCGTACGCGCTGGGGCCCGGCGGCTTCACGCTCACCGAGGTCACGGTCACCCCACCGCCCGACGCGGCACCGGGCCGGCACTGGCTGACCGCGCGCCTCGCCTACGAGGGGCAGACGTACGAGGACGTGGTGGGCCTCGACGTACCGGGCGCGCCCGTCGGCCCGACGCTGCTGACGGAGCTGGAGGCCGAGCGGATCACCGTCCGCCGGGGCGAGCGGGCCCGGGTCCCGGTGTCCCTGCGCAACACCACGCTCGGCCCGGTCGACGGCACCCTGTGGGCGGTGTCCTCGTGGGGGACGTGGGCGGGGGTCGGCCCGGCCTGCCAGGGCTTCACGGTGCCCGCCGGGGGCGAGCTGGCGGCCTTCGTCGACGTGGACGCCGGGGCGGTCGCCCCGGGCTCGTACTGGCTGATGGCGAAGGTCGCCTGGCACGGCCGGGTCGCCTACACGAAGGCGATCGCCCTGGAGGTGACCCCGTGACGGAACAGGCGGCCGTGGTGCGGGGCAGGCCGGTCACCACGGCACGCGTGGACACCTTCCTGCGGGGCGCCGCGCCCGCCCGGCAACCCCTCAGCCCCTCCGCCGAACGCCAACGCCGCCGCTGGGCCACCCAGGTCGTCGTGGCCGACGAACTGGCCCGCCGCGCCTGCGAGGAACGGGGACTCACGATCCCGGACGAGGTGTCCCCGGCGAACCTGCTCGCCGTCGCCGAGACGGACGTGGCCGACCTCGGCAGCATCGTCGCCGCCGCCCTCGCCCACTCCCCCGCCGCCCGCCTCCTCCTGGCCGAGCTGGAGTCACGCGAGGTGGTCCCCGAGACGGCCGTACGGGAGTACTACGACCGCAATCGGGACCGCCATCTCACTCCGGACGCCCTGCGGCGCGGCGTGGACCCGTACGGGCGGGCGGCGGCCCCGTCGGACCTCCTGCCGTATCCGGCGGTCCGCGAGGGCATCGAGCGGGAGCTGCGGCGCGCCGCCGGCCGCAGGGCCTTCTTCGACTGGTTCGACCAGGCGCGCGCGGAAGTGACGTACGCAGCCGGGCACGAGCACCCGGGCGACCCGTCCCATCCGGATCACGAACACCGCCACTGAGCAGGGCGGAACCCAAAAGCAACACGGCAACCCATTGACCTCCGATGAATTCTGGTCCACCTTTTCATCAATCGGAGTCGAAGTTGGTTGATTGAACCAGCCGTTCGGCTGGTCCCAGGAGGGTGGACATGCGCGCTGGAAGACTGACCGCATCCGTGGCGGGAATCATCGCCCTGACGCTGACCTCGGCCGGTTGCGGCCTCTCCGGCGGCTCCTCCGGCGGCGACGCGACCGCCGGAGGCTGCAAGGTCGACAAGGCCAACGTCGGCTCCGGGAAACTGACGGGCGAGGTCAAGGGCCGGATCACCTTCCAGACGACGAACTTGAAGAAGGACTTCGGGGCCTTCTTCAACGGGGTGATCAAGTCCTTCGAGAAGGCGCACCCCGGCGCCGAGGTCAAGTGGATCGACGACCCCGGCGACAACACGTTCACCCAGCGCACGGTCGCCGACGCCCAGGCCTGCACGTTGCCGGACGTCGTCAACGTCAACGCCCCGACCGCGACCGCCCTCACCAAGGCGGGCTATCTGCTCGACCTGGGCGCGAAGGACCCCGACGTCGCCAAGCCGTTCGTCCCGTCGTTCTGGAAGTCCGCCACCTTCGAGAACGCCTCCGGCAAGGCGATCCACACCACACTCCCCTGGTACACGGGCGGTGTCCTGCTGACGTACAACAAGGACCTGCTGACCAAGGCCGGCGTCGATCCGGCCGAGCCGCCGACGACGCTCTTCGGACTGTTCGCCGACTACGAGAAGATCGCCAAGGCGGCCAAGGGCAAGTACTTCGCGACGATGGCCAACCCGATCTGGCGCATCCCGGCCGACTTCGACCAGATGAACATCAAGACGCTCTCCGCAGACGGCAAGTCCGCGGTGTTCGCGAACGATCCGCGGACCGTGCAGTGGGTGGCGTGGATGGCGAAGCTGTACAAGGAGGGCGCGATGCCGAAGGACTCGCTGTCCTCCAGCAACGACCCGTCCACGCTCTACAGCCAGGGCAAGGTCGCCTACGGTTCGACGAACCCGAGCTTCGTGCGGTTCGTGAAGCAGAACAGCCCGTCGGTCTACGCGAGGACAGGCGTGGGCCAGCAGCCCTACGACGCGCTCGGCCGCGCCTCCGCCGGTGCCCCGCAGTACATCTCGGTCGCCGCCACCAGCAAGCACGCGCCGGTGGCGCTGTCCTTCGCGGAGTACCTCACCGACGCCGAGAACCAGACGGCCTGGTGCAAGGACCCGGACGTCGTCATCTTCCCGACGACGACCGCCTCCCTGGACGACCCGTTCTTCCAGAACGTCACCGGCGACGACCCCTTCTCGCAGGCCCGCAAGCTCGTCGCCGACCAGCTCAAGACGGCCGACACCAACCAGACCAACCTCTCCCCGGCCGTGCAGAACGCGATAGTGGCGCAGGTGCAGTTGGCGATGCAGGGCAAGAAGTCGCCCGCGCAGGCCGTGAAGGACGCCCAGGCCAAGGCCGACGAGCTGCTGAAGCAGGCGGGTTGATCGTGGCGACCGAGACCGCGAAGCCGGTGTCCGTGCCCGGCGTGGGGCGTGCCGCCTCGGCGCCGGGCGTGGCCCCGTCCCGCACCCGGCGCATCGCCCGGTCCGTGCTGCCCGGCCCCGCTCCCGGCGCCAACGGGGCCGCGCTGTACCGCCGTTGGTGGCTGCCGTGGCTGTGGACGGCCCCCGCGATCGGGTGCGCGGTGGTCTTCGGCGTGTTCCCGTTCCTCAACACGCTTCTGCTGTCGTTCACGAACGCCAGGCCGCTCGGCGGCGCCGCGGGCTTCGTCGGGCTGGACAACTACACCCGGATGCTGCACGACCCGGACTTCTGGCTGGCGACCCGCAACAGCCTGCTGTACGCGCTGATCGTCGTCCCGCTGATGGTGCTGCTGCCGCTGATGCTGGCCGTGCTGGTGGAGAAGAACCTGCCCGGCATCGGCTTCTTCCGCTCCGCCTTCTACACCCCCGTCCTCGCCTCCAGCGTGGTCGTGGGTCTGAGCTGGCAGTGGCTGCTGGCCGACGACGGACTGGTCAACACCTGGCTGCAGCAGGCCCACTTGATCAGATCGGCGATCCCGTTCCTGTCGGACTCCTGGCTGATCCTGTTCTCCGCGATGGGCCTGACGCTGTGGAAGGGCCTGGGCTGGTACATGGTCTTCTACCTGGCCGCGCTCGGGAACGTCCCCAGGGAACTGCACGAGGCGGCCTCCATGGACGGCGCCGGCGCGGTCCGCCGCTTCTGGCACATCACCATGCCGGGAGTGCGCCAGGCGATGATGCTGGTCGGCACCCTCACCGGCATCGGCTCCCTGCGCGTGTTCACCGAGATCTACATGCTGGGCAGCTCCACCGGCGGCCCCGGCGGCGCCGACCGCACCCTGCCCTTCTACATCCGGGACGTCGGCCTGGACCCGCTCACCGGCAACGCCGGCTACGGCTCCGCGGTCAGCGTCGCGCTGTTCCTGCTGACCCTCGGCCTGACCCTGCTGGCGCAGCGCCTGACGAAGGAGGACGAGGCATGACGACCGCCGTCGGCAGGCCGAGGCGGCTGCTGCCGCGCTGGCGGGACCACGGCCGCCCCCGCGAACTCCTCGTCCGCTACCTGCTGTTGCTCCTCGTGCTGGGCCTCACCGTCGGTCCGCTGCTGTGGCAGTTCCTGGCCTCGCTCAAGGGCACCGGCGAGGACGTCTTCGGTGCGAACGCCTCGCTGCTGCCGCACCACCCCACGCTCCGGGCCTACCGGCAGGTCTTCGACCAGGTCCCGGTGGCCACCTACATCCGCAACAGCGTGATCGTGGTCGCCCTGTCGATCACCAGCCAGCTGGTGTTCTCCACCACGGCCGGCTACATGCTCTCCAAGCCCGGCTGGAAGGGCCGGAAGGCGGTCTGGGTGGTGCTGGTCGCCTCCATGATGTTCCCCTTCGAGTCGATCATGGTCTCGCTGTTCCTGAGCATCCGCGACCTGGGCCTGGTCGACAACCTCGTCGGCGTCTGGCTGCCCGGTTTCGTCGGCGCCATCAACGTCCTGCTCATGCGCGGCGCCTTCCTGGCCGTCCCGCGCGAGATCGAGGACTCGGCGATGCTGGACGGCGCGAACGAGTGGCAGCGCTTCCGGTACCTGTATCTGCCGTCCGCGTGGGGCGCGATCATGGTGGTCGTCATCAACACCTTCATCAGCGCCTGGGACGACTTCCTGTGGCCGCTGATCGTGCTGCGCTCCGAGGACCACATGACGCTGACGCTGGGCCTGTCCCGGCTGCAGAGCTCGTCGTTCGGCTACGACCAGCGGGTGGTCATGGCCGGGTCGGTCATCTCGGTCGTCCCGGTGCTGGTGCTGTTCGTGATCACGCAGCGGTGGTTCTACCGGGGCGTCTCCTCGGGGGCTGTCAAGCTCTGAGGTCCAGGACCAGCGGTTCGGCGGCGAGCGCGGCGCGGGAGGAGTCGGCGACCCGGATCTCCACGGTGCCGCCCACCCCTTCCAGTTCGAGGGGCAGGGCGACCGTGCGCCGCTCGCCCGGTGCCAGGCCGACACCCTCGAACGCGCACAGTTCGAGGGTGCGCGGCCAGCTGGCCGTGATCAGGCGCCGCAGATAGACCTGGACGACCGTACGCCCGTACCGGGTACCGGAGTTGGTGACGTCGACGGTGACGGTGCGGCCGTCCGGGCGGGGCGGCCCGTAGTCGAAGGCCGTGTACGACAGCCCGTGCCCGAAGGCGTGCTGCGGCTCGGCGCTCTCGTCGACGTAGCCGCCGTACTCGGTGTCCTTGTGGTTGTAGTGGACGGGGAGCTGGGCCGCCGAGCGCGGGATCGACACGGGGAGCCGTCCGGCCGGTTCGGCGTGTCCGAGCAGCACCTCGGCGATCGCCTCGCCGCCCCAGGGTCCCGGATACCAGGCGGTGAGCACGGCCGCGTCCCCGGTGTCGGGCAGGACGTGCGGGCGCCCCTGGATCAGGACGACGGCCGTCGGCGTGCCCGTCGCGACGACGGCGTCCAGCAGAGCGTACTGCGCCCTGCCCAGCCGCAGTCCGGCGAGGTCGACGCCCTCGCCGCAGGTCATCTCGGACACCACCGTGCGGGCCGCCCCGTTGGCGTCGAAGCCGGTGTCCGGAGTGCGTGCGCTGCTGCCGCCGAGGACGACCACGGCGAGGTCGGAGGCGGCCGCGGCGGCGACCGCCTCGGGCACGCCGGAGAGGTCGCCGCCGGTGAGCGCGCAGCCGCGGGCGTGCCGGATCTCCACGCCGGGCGGGACCAGCCCGCGCAGCCCGTCGAGGACGCTCGCGCCCGTGCCGGGGCGCTGCGGGGCGGTGTAGTCGCCCGACTGGTGGGCGGACGTGGCGGACTGGGGTCCGACGACGGCGATACGGGAGACGCCCGCCGTGCGGACGGGGAGTATCCGTCGGTCGTCGCGCAGCAGGGTCACGGACGCTCTGGCGAGCTCGGTGCTGAGCGCGCGGCCCCGCTCGGGCGGGGGCGTTTCGCAGGCCGCGTAGGGCTGTTCGAAGAGGCCGAGGCGGAACTTCAGGCGCAGGACGCGGGCCACGGCGGCGTCGACGGCGGACTCGTCGACGAGCCCCCTGCCGACGGCTTCCTCCAGGTGGGTGAACGCCTCGTCCCACAGGCTCAGGTCGACACCGGCGCCGAGGGCGAGGGCGCCCGCGGAGACCTTGTCGCCGGTGATGCGGGCGAGCCGGTCCACGGCCAGGCCGTCGGCCATCACCAGGCCCTCGAAGCCCCAGCTCTCCCGCAGCAGTTCGGTGAGCAGGGCGCGGTTCGCGGAACAGGGCAGCCCGTCGACCTCGTTGTACGCGGCCATGACGGCGGCGGCTCCGGCACGGACGCCGGCCCGGGCGGCGGGCAGGTGGATCTCGCGCAGCTCGCGCGGGCCGAGTTCGGACTCGGCGGAGTTGCGGCCGCCGACGGTGGCGCCCTGGCCGGCGAAGTGCTTGAGGACGACGGGGGCCCGGTCGGCGGCGAAGCGCTCCGCGGGCTCGCCCTGCATGCCGCGCACGAGCGCCTCGGTGAGCCGGGCGGCGAGGTGGGGGTCCTCGCCGAAGCACTCCTCGGTACGGCCCCAGCGGGGGTCGCGGACGACGTCGAGCGCCGAGACGAGCGCCACGTGGCCGCCGCGGGCGCGCAGTTCGGCCGCGGCATGGGCGGCGGCGCGCTCGTACAGACCGGGGTCCCAGGAGGCGCCGACGGCGAGGTTGACCGGGAGGACCGTGCCGTCCAGGGCCATGTGCCCGTGCGGCACCTCTTCGACGAACAGGGCGGGTATGCCGAGCCGGCTGCGGCCGACGACGTGCCGCTGCACCAGTTCCGCGAGCGCCGCTCCGTCGTGGGCGTCCGGTCCGTCGCCGTGGCCGACCCCGGACCAGGCGTCGGCGCGCATCAGGCCGTAGAGGGCGCCGAGCCCCTCGAAGCGGTCGGTCTCGGCGTGCAGGGCCTCGGTGAGTTCGAAGCCGCCGTCCGGGGTGCGCCGGTAGGCGTTCCAGCCGTACATCCGCTGGTTGAGCTGGCCGACCTTCTCCCGGAGCGTCATGCGGGACAACAGGTCCCGGACGCGGGCGTCGAGGGGGGCGGCCGGGTCGCGGTAGCGGGGGCGGTCTTCGGGCGCGCGGGCGGCCGCGGGCTGGGCAGTCGGCATGCGGCCGGTCCTTTCGGGGTGCGGTCAGACGGAGAGACGGGCGAGGGCCACGGCCCCCGGGCAGCCGTCGGCGACCAGGTCGAGGGTGAGGCCGAGGGCGACCAGGCGGGCGGTGAGGGGAGCGGTGAGCGGTCCGCCGGGGCCCAGCAGGCCACCGGTCGCGACGACCCGCTCCCCCGCCCGCGGCGCCAAGGCCCGCACGGCATCGGTGAGTTGATCGACGGCTCGATCGAGGATCGCCCGCGCGACGGCGTCCCCCTCCCCGGCCGCCTCGGCCACCAGCGGGGCGAGGCGGGCCAGCCGGGTCGGCGGCTCGGCCATGACGACGGGCAGCAGATGCCCGCGGTAGGCCTCCCGCCCGGCCCGCGTCCAGCCGCCGTACGACGGCTCGTCCGCCCCAGCCCGCCTCCCGTCGCCGTACGACGGCTCGTCCGCCCCGGAACAGGCGGACGAACCGTCGACGTCGGCGCCGCGGGGAGCGGTGGAACCGGACCCCGGCAGCACCCGCGCCGGCAGCCCCAGCGCCTGTCCCACCGCTCCCGCCAGCCGGGTCGCCGCGCCTCGCCCGTCGGCCATCCGCAGCGCGGCCCGTACCGCCTCGCGGCCGATCCAGAAGCCGCTGCCGTCGTCGCCGAGGAGCCAGCCGTCGCCGTCGACCGTGAACGCGCGGCGGCGGTCGGTGATGCGCATCGCGACCGCGCCCGTGCCGGCGACCAGGGCCAGGCCGTCGGCCGGGGCGCCGGGCGCGGAGGCGAAGGCGGCCTCGATGTCGCTGGTGACGGTGAGCCGTTCGGTGAGGATGTCCAGCCGGCGCAGGGCGGCCGTGAGGGCGGTCAGGGCGTTGCGGCGCCCGGGGTCGTCCTCGTCGGCTCCCGTGGCGCCCGCGAAGCCTCCGGCCACGGCCAAGACGGCGCCCCGCGCGGACTCCGGCACCGCGCGGCCGACGGCCTGGGCGAGGTGCTCGGTGAGCCGGGGCAGCGGGACGGTCAGGGCGTTGCCCGGACCGCCGGCGCCCTCGCCGAGGAGGCTGCCGTCGGCGGCGTCGGCCAGCACGGCGCGGGTGCGGGTGCCACCGGCGTCGAGCCCGACCACCAGCGCCGGCTCCCGTCCCGCGCTCGGCATCCGGGCCGAGTCCGGCACCGGCGCGGAATCCGAGCCCAAGCCCGACCCCGATCCACCGATCGCTTGGTTCAAATCGCTATTCATTACCGACCATGGTGGTTGATACATTCAGCAACGACAAGACCCGTCCCATGAGGGACACGCCCCGTTCCGGGACCCGGCCCGAGGAGGATCCCATCCCCGCACTCCGCTTCGGCGTCAACTACACGCCCCGCCGCGGCTGGTTCCACTCCTGGCACGACTTCGACCCGGACCACGCCCGCGAGGACCTCGCCCAGATAGCCGGACTCGGCCTCGACCACGTCCGGGTCTTCCACCTCTGGCCGCTGCTCCAGCCCAACCGCACCCTCATCCGCACGGCCGCCGTCGACCAGCTCCTGCGCCTGGTGGACCTGGCGGCCGAGGCCGGCCTCGACGTCATGGTCGACGGCGTGCAGGGCCATCTGTCGAGCTTCGACTTCTACCCGGAGTGGACCCGCAGCTGGCACCACCGCAACGTCTTCACCGACCCCGAGGCGATCGAGGCCCAGGCACGGCTGCTGCGCACCCTCGGCCAGGCCCTGGCCGACCGCCCGAACCTCATCGGCCTCCAGCTCGGCAACGAGCTCAACAACCTGGTCGAGCACAACCCGGTGACGCCCGTGGAGGTGGACCACTACCTCGACACCCTGCTGGCGGCGGCCCGCGAGGCCCTGCCTCCGGGCCGGTTGGTCACCCACTCCGCGTACGACGCGGCCTGGTACGGCGACGACCACCCCTTCACCCCCGAGGCCTCGGCCCGCAAGGGCGACGTGACGACCGTCCACCCGTGGGTGTTCTCGGCCAACTGCGCCCGCCGCTACGGCCCCCGCTCCTTCGAGGTGCTGCACCTCGTCGAGTACGGCACGGAGCTGGCCAAGGCGTACGCCGACGACCCCGCCCGTCCGGTCTGGGTCCAGGAGACCGGCGCCCCGGAACCACACATCCCGGCGGCCGACGCCCCGCACCTCGCCCGCGCCACCCTCCTCGACGCGGCCGAGTGCGCGGACCTCTGGGGCGTGACGTGGTGGTGCTCGCACGACGTGGACCGGTCCCTGGCCGACTACCCGGAACTGGAGTACACGCTGGGGCTGTTCGACTCCGCGGGCCGCCCGAAGCCCATCGCGGAGGCGCTCGCGCGGACGGTCGCCGAACTGCGGGCCCGGTCCACGGCCCCCCGGCCCCGGACCACCGCACTGGTGCTGGACTGCACGCCCGCCACCCGCTCCGTCTCCGGGCCGGGCGGCGCGTACTTCGAAGCGTGGATGCGACTGCGCGAGGAGGGCGGGCGCCCGGCGGTGGTGCTCGCCGAACGGGCGGAGGACACGCGCCACTTGGCGGCGCGGGGTATCGAGAGGACCGTACGGCTGCCCTGACGGGCACCCTCAGACGCCCGCCAGCACCTCGGCCACGGCCCGCAGGTTGACCCGTCCCCGCCCGTAGGAGCACAGATCGCCGCCCTCCGGCAGCCCGGTGTCCACGCGTACCGCGTCCGGGCGCCGGGCCAGCAGGGCGTCGCGCAGCCGGCTCTGCCAGGGGTGGAGCCCGGCGTCGCAGGTGGCCACGACCAGCGGTGCCCTGGCCGAGATGCGCAGGATGCCGTCGGCGAGGGCGGCGGGGTCGGCCGGCTCACCGCTCACCGCGGTGCCGCCCGCCGCCGGGTCGACCAGCCGCAGCTCGCTCAGCAGGTCCTCGCCGCCCCAGTTGAGGGCGGGGTGCGGCGGCGGGAAGAGGTCGACGAGATGGGCGCCGGGCACCGGGGACGGCAGACCACCCCGGGCGCGTACCGCGCGGCGGGCCGCCTCCGCCCCGGCCCCGGCGTCCCACGCCGCGACCGGTCCCGCGACCGGCTTCGCGTACCGTTCCGCGAGCCGCCGTACCCGGCCGGCCGCCTCCAGGATCCGCTCCTCGGCCAGCCGGCCGGAGCGCAACGCGTCCAGCACCTCGTCACGGCAGCCGAGCGAGACCTCCAGGTCCGGTACGGCCACGACGACCTGGTCCGCGCCCGCGGCGAGCGCGATCCGGGCGCCGGCCGCCTCGCCGTAGCGGTCGGCGATCGCCTTCATCTCCAGGGCGTCGCTGACCAGGACGCCTTCGAAACCGAGGTCGAGGCGGAGGATGTCGCCCAGGATGCGGCGGCTGAGGGTGGCGGGGCGGTTGGTGTCGAGCGCCGGGTAGACGACGTGGGCGCTCATCAGCATCGGCACCCCGGCGGCGACGGCCGCGCGGAACGGTTCGAGGTCGGTGAGCAGTTCGCCGTACGGCCGCGGGTCTACGGCCATGTCGTGGTGGCTGTCGGTCTCGGTGCCGCCGTGGCCGGGGAAGTGCTTGGCGCAGGAGGCGATGGACCGGGCCTCGGTGGCGGCGATCCAGGCCCGCAGGTGGCGGGCGGCGAGCTCGGGGTCGGCGCCGAAGGAGCGGGTGCGCACGATGGGGTTGCGCGCATGGTGCTGGAGGTCGGCGACGGGGGCGTAGGAGGCGGTGATGCCGAGGGTGGCGAGGTGACCGGCGAGGGCGTCCGCGCAGCGGGCGGTGAGGTTGGGGTCGTCGACGACGCCGAGGGCGTAGGAGCCGGGGAGCTCGGGGGCGCCCGCGGTGACCAGGTGGCCGATGCCGCCGCCCTCGTTGTCGATCGCGACCAGCAGGTCGGGCCGGATCGCCCGCAGCGCGTCGGTCAGCTCGCGGACCTGCTCCGCGTCACGGATGTTGCGGGTGAACAGGATGACTCCGCCGAGCCCGCGGTCGATGAGCCGCTTGAGGGTGTCGGGGAAGGTCGTGGTGCCCTCGAATCCGGCGACGAGGCAGCGGTGGACCGCCTCGTCCAGCTCGGAGGAGACGGGAGACGGGGGCCGGGTCTCGTAGATGTGCGCGGAGCTCACCTCTAGGATTCTTCTGACTCAATCATCCAGAAGTCAACCCTTAATTGGATGATTGATTCACAGGACGTGCGGTCCTCGGGACAGTGTCCTCCGTGTCCGCCATGTCCGCCATGTCTGTGACGTCGTCGATTCGCCCGCGCCGCTTCGGCTTCCGGACACCGTGCCGTCACACCGTGCGGGAACGGTTCCGCCGTCCCCTCCGCCTCCCGCACGCCCCGTGCCGCACCGCGGTCCGGGCCCGATGTGAAAGGACGGCGTGCGCCGTGTCCCCACCGCCGCTCGACGAACCCCGCGGACCGCTCCCCACGCCCACTCTCGTCCCGGCCGCCGCCTCCCCCGCGCCCCTCACCGGGGTTCTCCCCTCCCCCCGCCCCCGGCTCCGCCAGGTCCTCGTACTGCTCCCGCTGCTCCTGCTCGGTGTCTGGGCGGCGGTCGACTGGCGGACACTGCGCGACGGCACCGTGCGGCTCGGCTCCGCCGACCCGGGGTGGATGCTGGCCGCGCTGTTCTTCACCTGCCTGACCTGGCTGTCCGCCGCGTGCGTGCGGCAGGGGGCGCTGCCCGAGCGGCTGCCGACGGGGCTGCTGATCGCCTCGCAGTTCGCGGCCGGCGCCGCCAACCACGTGCTGCCGGCGAGCCTCGGCGCCCACGCCGTCACCCTGCGCTTCCTGCGCGGCCGGGGCATCCCCCTGGCCCGGGCCACGGCCTCGCTGGCCCTGTACTCGCTGGTGCGGCCGGTCGCCAAGACGCTGGTGCTGCTCGCCTTCCTGCTGGCCTCGCCCGGGCTGCTGCCGCTCGGCGACCTTCTCCCGGACGGCCGCACGTCGACCCTGATCGTGTCCGGGGCGCTCCTCGGCCTGGTGACGACCGTGGTGCTGGCGACGACCGTGCCGCCGCTGCGCCGCCCGGTCCTGGAGTGCGCCCGGGCGGCGCTGACGGACGTACGCGTGCTGCACTCCCGTCCGGCCCGCGTCCTCGCCCTCTGGGGCGGCGCGGCGGCGGCGCCCGTGCTGCAGGCGACGGTGATCTTCTGTGTGGGTGCCGCGCTGGGCCTGCCGCTGACCTGGGCGCAGGTCACCTTCGGGTTCCTGGCCGCCAGCACCGCGGTCGGTTCCGTCCCGGCGCCCGGCGGTATCGGCCCGGTCGACGCGGCCCTGGTGTTCACCCTCGCCGGCGCCTACGGCGCCCCCGTGGAGCTGGCCGCGACGGCCGTGGTCGGCTACCGGGTCCTGACGGTCTGGCTGCCCCTGCTGCCGGGCGCGCTGCTGCTGTCGGTGCTGGTGCAGCGGAAGGTGCTGTGAACCGGCGGCGGGGAGGGCACCCCGCCGCCGGCCGTCAGCTCAGCTCTCGTCCGGCGTCAGCCGCAGCGAGATGGAGTTGATGCAGTACCGCTGGTCCGTGGGCGTCGGATACCCCTCACCCTCGAAGACGTGCCCGAGGTGCGATCCGCACCGGGCGCAGCGCACCTCGGTCCGCACCATCCCGTGCGAGCGGTCCTCGATGAGCTCCACGGCGTCGGAGTCCTTGGGGTCGTAGAAGGACGGCCAGCCGCAGTGGGACTCGAACTTGGTGGTGGAGGTGAACAGTTCGGCGCCGCAGGCCCGGCAGGAGTAGACGCCCTTGGTCTTGGCGTCGGTGTACTCACCGGTGAACGCCGGCTCCGTGGCGGCCTGCCGCAGGACCGCGTACTCGGCCGGGGTCAGCTCCGCACGCCACTGCTCGTCCGGCTTTTCGACGTCGTACGACATGAAGCTCAGCCCCTTACTTTGCGAGACGGTCCAGAATGCGCGGGCCGAGGTCGGTGACGTCGCCCGCGCCCATGGTGAGAACGAGATCACCGGCCTTCGCCATTCCCGCCACCGTCGCCGGCACCTCCGCCTTGTCGTGGACGGCCGTCACGTCCGCGCCCGCGGCCCGCGCGGCCTCGATGATCAGCTCGCTCGTCACCCCGGGGATCGGGTCCTCGCGGGCCGGGTAGATGTCGAGGACGACGGAGGCGTCCGCCAGCGCGAGCGCCTGCCCCATCTCCTTGCCGAGCTCCTGCGTCCGCGAGAACAGGTGGGGCTGGAAGACGACCAGGATGCGGGAGTCACCGGCCGCCGCGCGCATGGCCTCCAGGTCGGCCGTCATCTCCGTCGGGTGGTGGGCGTAGGAGTCGATCACCTGGACCCCGGCCGCCTCGCCCTTCAGCTGCAGCCGCCGCTTCACACCGGTGTACGCGGCCAGCGCGGGCGCCAGCTCGGCGGCCGGGACGCCCAGCGCGACGCCGGCGGCGAGGGCGGCCACGGCGTTGTGCGCGTAGTGCCGGCCGGGGACGGAGACCGCGAAGGTGAACTCCTCGCCGCCGAGCAGGACGGTGACCTCGCTCTTGAGGCCCTGCGCCCGCACCGCCAGCACGCGGACGTCGGCGTCCTGCGCGTCGCCGTACGTCACGGTCCGCAGCGAACCGGCCAGCCGCCGGGTCAGTTCCCGCGCGCCCTCGTGATCGGCGTTGATCACCAGCGTGCCGCCGGGCACGATCCGTCCGGCGAACGTCTCGAAGGACTCGTAGATCTCGTCCATGGAGGCGTAGTTGGCGTGGTGGTCGAGTTCGACGTTGAGGACGATCGCGACCTCGGGCGCGTACTTGTGGAAGCTGCGGTCCGACTCGTCCGCCTCGGCGACGAAGATCTCGCCCTCGCCGTGCAGCGCGTTGGAGCCGGGCGCGTCCAGGTCGCCGCCGATCGCGTACGAGGGGTCGAGGCCGAGTTCGGACAGGGAGACCGCCAGCATGGAGGTGGTGGTGGTCTTGCCGTGCGTACCGGCGACGGCGATGGGACGCAGGCCGGCCATCAGCGCGGCGAGGGCGTCGGACCGGTGCACGACCGGGATGCCCAGCTCGGCCGCGCGGGCCAGCTCCGGGTTGTCCTTGCGGATCGCCGACGACACGATGACACAGCTCGCGTCGTCGGCGAGGTGCCCGGCCGCGTGCCCGATGTGCACGGTCACGCCCAGCGCCCGCAGCGCCGCCGCGGTCTCGGAGTCCTTGGCGTCGCTGCCCGCCACCTTCGCCCCGCGCTGCGCCAGGATCTTCGCGATCCCCGACATCCCGGCGCCGCCGATGCCGATGAAGTGCGGTCGGTCCATGGCGGGGGGAAGGCCGGGTGCCATGCGGTGTCTCCTGGGGTACGGCGGACTATGAGCCACCCAACCCTATGGCACCCGTCCCGGCGCGAGGGCGAGGCCTCAGGCCTTGCTGTGCGAGAACAGCTTCAGCACCGGCACCCCCACCTTGTGGCGCGCCCTGGACGCCCAGTCGCGGTGGAAGAACTCCTCCACGTAGTGGGGGTCGGTCAGCACGATCACCTCGTCCGCGTTCACCTCGTCGACCAGGGTCTTCAGGGCGTCCAGCGGGTGGTCCTCGATCAGCCGCCCCTCGGCCTCGCTGCCCGAGACGCGCAGCGCCTGCAGGGAGACCTCCAGCGCGCGCTCCCCGAAGGGCCGCGCGGCCTCGCCCTCGGGGACCTCACTTTCCCGTGCGGCCTCGTCCAGCTCGCCGAGCGCCACGTCGTCGATCGCCCGGAGCAGGCGGTCCGCCTGATCGCCACGGGGCTGCAGCAGCACGTGGAAAAACACCTGCTCGTCCCCGTGCAAGCCGGTGACGAACTCCACGTCTGCGGACGTCAGGGCCTTCTCGATCATCAATACGCTTGTGAACAACGGGGGCGCCCCTTCTGCGGAAACCATCCTGCCCCGTCGTGTCACGGGGACTGCGAAAATCAGTGTGCCCGCAGGAACCCAAGCGGAACGGAAGATTCCGCCGTTTCCGGGACCATCGGCACCGCTGAACGAATATCAGGTGCGCTGGTAGCGGCCGTACAGGAACCCCTCCTCCTCCAGGAGGGAGACCAGCGCGAAACGTTGCGGAACCGGAACCGACGGCCCGCCGGCGATGCGCTGGGCGTCCCCGGCGGTGAGCATCGGCGACACGGTCACGCAGAGCTCGTCGAGCACGCCCGCGGCCACCAACTGGCCCAGCAGCCGCGGCCCGCCCTCGGTCAGCAGCCGGGTGTGGCCCAGCTCGGCGAGGGCCCGCACGGCACGGTCGGGCTCGACGCCCATGCCGTCACCGGCGATCACCACGCGCGCTCCGGCCTTCTCCGCCGCCGAAACCCTCTCCGGAGCCGCCGCGGCGCCGGTGAGGACCAGGGTCGGCACCAGCGGCGAGGCGAACAGCGGCAGCGAGAAGTCCAGGTCCAGGCTCGCGCTGACCACGGCGATCGCGGGCGCCGGCGCCTGCCCGGCCGCCTCGCGGGCCGCCGCGAACTCCGCCCGCGCGCGGGCGGGCCGGTACCCCTCCTGACGTACCGTTTCCGCTCCGACGACCACGACATCGGCCAGCGCCCGCAGCGTTCCGAAGATGCGCATGTCGGTCGCGTTGGAGATCGGCTGCGACTTCCCGTCGTGCTGCGCCGCCCCGTCGAGCGTGGAGACCATGTTGGCCCGCAGCCAGGGCACCCGCTCGCCGCCGGGGGCCGGCTCGGGGTAGGCGTAGGCGGCGGCGAGCTCGGCGAGGCTCCACTCGCGGTCGTCCGGGCCGCCGGCACTTCCGCCGGAGGCCGTCGGCACTGTCTGGTCGGTCACAGGGAACAGGCGTCGCATGTCGTGCAGTGTTCCACGACGCTTAGCATGGGTAACCGTGTCGTCCATGCCTTCCGCTCCCGGTATCGATGCGATAGCCGACGCGGCCCCCCTGTCCCTGTGCGCCCGTGAGCCCCATGTCCCCGCGGACCGCCTGGTGGCCGAGATGGTGCCGCCGCCGCGCTTCGACTCGGTGCGCTTCAGCACGTACATCCCGGACCCGAACCAGCCCAGCCAGACCGAGGCCGTGCGGGTCCTGGAGGGCTTCGCGGCCGGGCTCGGCGGAGCCCACGCCGTCGGCGGCGGCAGGCGCGGCTTCCTCGGCCTCGGCAGGGCCAGGGCGCCCAAGACGCCGGCCGGCCCCCGCGGGGTCTACCTCGACGGCGGCTACGGCGTCGGCAAGACCCACCTGCTCGCCTCCCTGTGGCACGCCACCCCGGCGGAACCCGCGCTCAAGGCGTTCGGCACCTTCGTCGAGTTGACCAACCTGGTCGGCGCCCTCGGCTTCCAGAAGACGGTGCAGACCCTCTCCGGTCACCGGCTGCTGTGCATCGACGAGTTCGAGCTCGACGACCCGGGCGACACCGTCCTGGTCTCCACCCTGCTGGGCAAGCTGGTCGAGGCGGGCGTCGCCCTGGCCGCCACCTCCAACACCCTGCCCGGCAAGCTCGGCGAGGGCCGCTTCGCGGCGGCCGACTTCCTGCGCGAGATCCAGGGCCTGTCGGCCCGCTTCCGCACCCTGCGCATCGACGGCGAGGACTACCGCCACCGCGGTCTGCCCGAGGCGCCGGCGCCGTACTCGGACGAGCAGGTGACGAAGGCCGCCCACGCCACCGAGGGCGCCTCGCTCGACGACTTCCCGCGGCTTCTCGGCCACTTGGCGAGGGTTCACCCCAGCCGCTACGGCGCCCTGACCGACGGCCTGAGGGCGGTCTGCCTCACCGGCGTCGAGCCGGTGCCCGACCAGTCGACGGCGCTGCGGCTCGTCGTGCTCGCGGACCGGCTCTACGACCGTGAGGTACCCGTCCTCGCCTCCGGGGCGTCCTTCGACCGGCTGTTCAGCGAGGAGATGCTCAACGGCGGCTACCGCAAGAAGTACTTCCGGGCGATCTCCCGGCTCACCGCCCTGGCCCGGGACGGCGCGCGGCTCGTCACGACCGACTAGATCACGCCATCCCAGCAACGCATTTCAGGCTCTCTTCAGCTGGAAACGTCGAGTTAACCCTGCAAACAACTTTGCAGGGTTAACGTGTTTCTTGACCGATGGTTGACCATCCTTTGGTCGACGCAAAAGCCGTGGTGCGTGGGGAGGGAGGGGCATGTCACGAGGTGGGACGAGGTCGTCCGCGGTGGCCCTGCTCGCCGCCGTCCTGCTCGCCCTCCAGTTCTTCGCACCGACCGCCTCCTTCGCAGCCGCGCACACGGCCCGTCATGCAGTGGCCAAGGACCTGCCCGGAACCAACCCCTCCGGCAAGGCGCTGCGTGACGAGTCGGCCACGTTCCGCCACTGCGACCACTCCGGCGTTCCCACCGGTCCCCTGCGCACCCGCGACCGCCACACGAACACCGGATGCGCTTTCGAGGAGCCCGAGCGCCAGCCCCTGGCCGGGGACCCGGCGTCCGGTCACGAACCCCTCGCGCTGCGCGCCCTTCTTCTGTCGAGACCCTCGACATCCCACTCTCCGGCGGCACTTCAGGTCTTCCGCTGCTGAGAGAGCCGAGCAGAACAGAGCAGTTCCCCCACCCTGTCCTGCCCACACCGACGCGCCCCCCACGGCGCGCCAGGAGGAGACGCCAACATCATGCAGCCCCTCATCGACAACGCCCGTACGTTCGGACAGCGCCCTGAGGAGTTCGCCAAACTCGCCGAAGGCCAGTCCCCGCAGGTGCTGTTCATCACCTGCTCCGACTCCAGGGTCGTACCGGCCCTGATCACCGGCGCCCGCCCGGGCGAGCTCTTCGAGCTGCGCACCGCGGGCAACATCGTCCCCCCGTACGCCTCCGAGCACCCCACCAGCGAGGCCTGCACCATCGAGTACGCCGTGGAGGTCCTCGGCGTCTCCGACGTCGTGGTGTGCGGACACTCGCACTGCGGCGCCGTCGGCGCACTGGTGCGCGGCGACGACCTGGACGCCGTACCCGCCGTGCGCGACTGGCTCTCCCACGCCACCCCGCGACCCTCGGGCACGGTCGAGGACCCGACCGTCGCCGAGGGGGTCCAGAGCCACGTCCTGACCCAGTTGCTGAGGCTGCGCTCGTACCCGTACATCGACAAGAAGCTGGCGGACGGGCGGCTGACCCTGCACGCCTGGTTCTACGAGGTCCACACCGGCGCCGTACTGGCGCACGACCCGGCCGCCGACGCCTTCAAGGCCCTGTGAGCGCGGCGATGACGACCAAATACCCTCACCTGCGGCAGGACTTCCTCGCCTCCATAGTCGTCTTCCTGGTCGCCGTGCCGCTGTGCGTCGGCGTGGCGGTCGCCTCCGGCGTGCCGGCGGAACTGGGCCTGGTCACCGGCATCGTGGGCGGCCTCGTCACCGGGTTCCTGCCCGGCAGCAGCCTCCAGGTCTCGGGGCCGGCCGCCGGTCTGACCGTGCTGGTCTTCGAGGCCGTCAGCGAGTTCGGGGTCGGCACCCTCGGCGTCATCGTGCTGATGGCCGGCCTGTTCCAGCTCGCCATGGGCTTCTTCAAGATAGGCCGCTGGTTCCGGGCGATATCCGTCTCCGTCGTCGAGGGCATGCTCTGCGGCATCGGCCTGGTGATCATCGCCGGGCAGATCTACGCCGCGGCGGGGCTGAAGGCCCCTCAGACCGGCATCGGCAAGATCGCGGGCCTGCCCGGGGCGTTCGCCGACGCCCTCGGCAGCAGCAAGGCCCTGGCCTCGCTCGCCATCGGCGCGGGCACCATCGCCGTCATCGTGCTGTGGAAGAGGCTGCCCAAGGCGGTGCGGTCCGTGCCGGGCGCCCTGGCCGCGGTGGTCCTGGCCACGGTCGCCACGCTCGCCCTTGGCCTGCCCGTCGCCACCGTCGAGGTGGAGGGCCTGTTCGGGGTCGTCCAGCTGCCGGGCGCCGACGCCTTCGGCGAGCTGGCCACCCCGGCCGTCTGGGGCACCATCGTGGCGTTCACGCTGATCGCCTCGGCGGAGAGCCTGTTCAGCGCGGCGGCCGTGGACCGGCTGCACGACGGTCCGCGCACCGAGTACGACAAGGAGATGGTCGCCCAGGGCGTGGGCAACACCGTCTGCGGTCTGCTCGGCGCCCTGCCGATGACCGCGGTGATCGTGCGCAGCTCCGCCAACGTCAACGCGGGCGCCAGGACCAAGGCCTCGCGGGTGCTGCACGGCGCGTGGCTGCTGCTGTTCGCCGCCGCCCTGCCGTCCGCCCTGGCGCTGGTCCCCATCCCGGCCCTGGCCGGCATCCTCGTCCACGCGGGCTGGAAGCTGATCCCGTTCCGCCAGATCACGGCCCTGTGGCGCGGCCACAAGGGCGAGGCGCTGATCCTCGTGGTCACGGCCGTGTCGATCGTCGCGGTGAACATGTTCGAGGGCGTGCTCATCGGTCTGGCCCTGTCCGTGGTCAAGACCGCCTGGGAGGCCTCGCACCTCAAGACCGAGATCGTCGACAAGGGCGCCGGCCCCGTCCAGGTCCATCTGACGGGCAACGCCACCTTCCTGCGGCTGCCGAAGATCCTCGACAGCCTGGAGGCGCTGCCCCAGGACCGCCCGGTGGAGCTGGACCTCTCCGGCCTGCACCACCTGGACCACGCCTGCCGCACGGCGCTGCGGAACTGGGCGGAACGGCACAGCTCGGCCGGCACCGAGCCGGTGCGCGTGACGACGGCGGCCTGACCACCCGATGGCCGGTCCCGGGCCCTTCGTGGCCCGGGACCGGCCATCGGGCATATCGTTGCAGGGGCAGACAGAAAGACCTCTCACAGAGGGGGTCACCATGGTCCCTGAGCTGGTGACGGCAGCCGTCGCGGTGGGGTCCGCCGGCCTCGTCTACGTGGCGGCCGCGGCGCGCGTGGTCAAACAGTACGAGCGCGGGGTGCTCTTCCGGCTCGGGCGGCTCGGCGGTGAGGTGCGCGGCCCCGGGTTCACGATGATCGTGCCGTTCGTGGACCGGCTGGCCAAGGTCAACATGCAGATCGTCACGCTGCCGATCCCGGCGCAGGAGGGCATCACCCGGGACAACGTGACCGTGCGCGTGGACGCCGTCGTCTACTTCAAGGTCATCGACGCGGCGGCGGCGCTCGTCAACGTCGAGGACTACAAGTTCGCCGTGTCGCAGATGGCGCAGACGTCGCTGCGCTCGATCATCGGCAAGAGCGACCTCGACGACCTGCTCTCCAACCGGGAGAAGCTCAACCAGGGCCTGGAGCTGATGATCGACAGCCCGGCCATCGGCTGGGGCGTGCAGATCGACCGCGTGGAGATCAAGGACGTGTCGCTGCCGGAGTCGATGAAGCGCTCCATGGCCCGCCAGGCCGAGGCCGACCGCGAGCGCCGGGCCCGCATCATCAACGCCGACGCCGAACTCCAGGCCTCCAAGAAGCTCGCCGAGGCAGCCAAGGAGATGTCCGAGCAGCCCGCCGCACTGCAACTGCGGCTGCTGCAGACGGTGGTCGCCGTCGCCGCCGAGAAGAACTCGACGCTGGTGCTGCCCTTCCCGGTGGAGCTGCTCCGCTTCCTGGAGAGGGCCCAGGAACAGCACCCGCCCAAACCCCAGCTGGAGAAGTGACGGGTGCCGCGCGGTACGGACCGCGGCCTCGCGATCGTGGCCCTCGCGGCGCTGACGGGGCTCGTGTCGGCCTGCGGGGACGGCGGAGGGGGCACGTCCGTCCCCGCGCCCAGCGCCGCGCACCGCATCGCCGTGTCCAGTCCCGCCTTCGACGACGGCGGCACGATCCCGCGCCGCCACACCTGCGACGGCGAGGACGTCTCCCCTCCCCTGGCCTTCTCCGGCGTTCCCGCCACCGCCACCACCCTGGCCGTCCTGGTCCAGGACCCCGACGCCCCGCACGGCGCCTTCACCCACTGGCTGCTGTGGAACGCGGACGCGAGACGGACCAGCTGGCCGGCCGGGCAGGTGCCCACGGGGGCGGCACAGGGCCGCAACGGCTTCGGCAAGCAGGGGTACGGCGGCCCCTGCCCGCCCAAGGGCACCAGGGACAGCCCCCACCAGTACGTCTTCTCGGTCTACGCCACCGACCGCACCCTGCGCCTGCCCGCCGGCGCCTCGGCCGACGCGCTGAAGCGCGCGCTGACGGGCCACACCCTGGCAACAGGCACCCTGACGGGCCGTTACGGCCGCTGATCGCTGGCAACTCGCGCCCACAGACCGCAGGATCGAGGAAGACCGGACCGGAAGGGGTGTCCCGTGTCCCAGGACGGCAGGAAGCAGAAGGCCGCGACGGATCTCCGGACGCTGCTGCGCGTGCCCCGTGGCGAACAGATCGACCTGGCGGCGCACGACCCCCGGGCCGTCCCCGCCGGGCCCGGCGGCAAGTCCGCGGGCCGGGCGGCCACCGCCCGGCTGGGCAAGCGCCTCGCCGGCCTGCAGGAACGCCTCTGGGCCGCGGGCCTGACGGGCGACCGCCGCCGGGTGCTGCTGGTGCTGCAGGGCATGGACACCAGCGGCAAGGGCGGCACGATCAAACACGTGGTGGGGCTGCTCAACCCGGCCGGCTGCCGGGTGAAGGGCTTCCGCGCCCCCACCCCTGAGGAGCGCGAGCACCACTTCCTCTGGCGGATCGAACGCGAACTCCCCCGCCCCGGCGAAGTCGGCGCCTTCGACCGCTCGCACTACGAGGACGTCCTCGTCCCCCGCGTCCGCGCGCTGGTCCCCCGTGACGAGATCGAGCGCCGCTACGACGAGATCAACCGCTTCGAGCAGCGCCTGGTCGACGACCGGGTCACCGTCGTCAAGTGCTTCCTGCACATCTCCTACGAGGAGCAGTGCCGCCGCCTCCTCAGGCGCCTCGACCGCCCCGACAAGCGCTGGAAGTTCAGCCCCGGCGACATCGACGACCGCGCGCTGTGGCCCGCCTACCAGGAGGCGTACGAGATCGCGCTGCACCGCTGCTCGACGCCGTACGCCCCCTGGTACGTGATCCCGGCGGACCGCAAGTGGTACCGCGACTGGGCGATCGCCCGACTGCTCCTGGAGCACCTCCACGCGCTGGACCCGCGCTACCCGGAGCCGGACTACGACCTGGAGGAGTGCCGGGAGCGGCTGCTGAAAGGGGCTTGATGCCCGGCACGGGTGCGCCGGTCCGTAAATAGGGCGATTCGCCCCCTTATGTTCGTAGGGTGATCATTCGAGTACGACAAGTGGCGGCCGCCTGTGCGCTCGGCGCCGCCCTCACCGCCTGCGGGGCCCCCACCGCGCCCCATGCCGCCCACCCGGCACCCACGGCGACCGCCGCCCCCTCCAGGCCCCCGACGCTCGCCCCCGGCCCCACCGGTCTCACCCCCGTCTTCCGCAACGGCCCCCGCACCGACGGCCGGACGGTCGCGCTCACCTTCGACGCCGACATGACCGCCGACGAGGGCGCGCGGGCGGCACGCGGCGAACGCTTCGACAATCCGCAGCTCATCGCGACGCTGCGGGCGCTGAAGGTACCGGCGACCGTGTTCATGACGGGGCGCTGGGCCGACGAGTATCCGCTGCAGGCGCGGTCCATCGGCCGGGACCCGCTCTTCGAGATCGCCAACCACTCCTACAGCCACTACGCCTTCACCGGCGACTGCTACGGGTTGCCCACGGTGTCCGAGGACCACATGCGGGCGGACGTGGAGCGTGCGTACGCCGCCTTCCGCAGGGCCGGCGTGACGGACGCGATGCCGTACTTCCGCTTCCCCGGCGGGTGTTACGACCGAGCGGCCCTGAAGGCGCTCACCCCCACCGGCGTCACCGCCGTCCAGTGGGACGTGGTGAGCGGGGACGCGTTCGCCACGGACTCCGACGCGGTGGCCCGGCAGGTGCTGGAGGGGGTGCGACCGGGCTCGGTCGTCGTCATGCACTGCACCCGCAGCGCGGCCCCTGCGACCGAGCGGGCGGTGCGGAGAATCGTGCCGGAGCTGCGCGCGAAGGGCTACCGGTTCGTGAAGGTCTCCGAGCTGATCCGGGCCGCGGACGGGCAACGGTGAGCGGCTTACGCTGGAGACATGAGCGACGACGGTGACGGCTACTGCGCGATCGGCGACACCGCGAGACCGCCGGAGGCGGACGGGCCGCCGTACGCGGAGTGCGTGCTGTGCCGGGAGCCGACGGAGTATCCGGAGTCGTACAAGGGCATCACGCTGTGCCCTGTGTGTGAGTGGCAGGAGGCCCAGCGGGCCGCCTGTTCGGGGTGACCGGAGGGACGCGCGCCCGGCCCCTTAGGGTGGGCGGATGTGAGTCATACGTCGACGAGTGACAGTCCCTTCCAGTCCGAGCGCAACCCCCGTGACGAGGCGCCTCAGTTCGTGCTGCCCCTCGTCGTGCGGGTCGAGAAGGCCGCGCCGCCCGCTCGTACCGACGCCCTGGAGACCGCCGCGCGGGCCGTTCTGGTGATGCTCGCCGACGAGCGGTCCGTGGGCGACGGCGAGTGGGCCCAGGTCATGCGGGACTGGCAGGACGCCCGGATCCGGAAGGTGGTGCGCCGGGCCCGCGGGGCCGAGTGGCGGCGGGCCGAGGCGCTGGACGGGATCACCGTCGCCGGGAAGTCGGCCGAGGTGCGGGTGTTCCCGCCCGTTCCGCTCGACGGGTGGCCCAAGGACCTGGCCAGGCTGCAGGTGTCCGGTACCGATCTCGACGATCCGGAGCCGGTGGAGCGGGCCGAGCCGGGGGTGCCGGTGCTGTGGATGAACCCCGAGCTCGACATGTCGGCCGGGAAGGCGATGGCCCAGGCGGGGCACGGGGCTCAACTGGCCTGGTGGGAGCTGTCGGACGAGGAGCGGGCCGCCTGGCGCGACGCCGGTTTCCCGCTGGCCGTGCGGACCGCGGAGCCGGGGCGCTGGCGCGAACTGACCGGCAGCGGGCTGCCGTTGGTGCGGGACGCGGGGTTCACGGAGATCGCGCCCGGGTCGTGCACGGTGGTCGCCGATCATCCGGCGCTCCGCGCCCGTTGACCGACGCGGCTTTGCCTTCCGTTTGATTTCTTTTACCGCGCTTGAACATCGTGGTCCCGTCGCGCGTACCTCCTGGCGCCGGCCAACCACCAAGCAGCGACGCGCAGTCGGTTTCATCCGGGAGGCACCCTTGCGAGTGCGGATCAACGGTACGGCCTTTCTCATCGCGGCCCTCGTCGCCACCGTCGGAGCGTTGGCGTTCCCCGTCTGGTCGTACGCCGACCGCTCGGGCACGGGCCAGGCGAACCTGGCGGCGGGGACCGTGAACACCCAGTGGGGGCCGCTGACGGCCTCCGACCGCGATCTGATCGTGCGCGTGCGGCTGGCCGGACTGTGGGAGCTTCCCGCCGGACAGCAGGCCATGGAGCGGGCGCCGAGCCAGGCGATCAAGGAGGCCGGCGACCATCTCATCGTCGGCCACACCGACCTGGACAAGCGGGTGCGGATCGTCGCCGCGCAGCTGGGCGTGGAGCTGCCGAACCAGCCGAACGAGCAGCAGCAGGGCTGGCTGCGGGAGATGTCCGCGGCGAGCGGCGCGGAGTACGAGTACAAGTTCGTGAACCTGCTGCGGTCGGCCCACGGCAAGATCTTCCCGGCCATCGGCGCCGTCCGGAACTCCACCCGCAACACGCTCGTACGGCAGCTGGCCTCGGACGCCAACCAGACCGTGCTGGACCACATCACGATCCTGGAGAAGACCGGCAGGGTCGACTTCGACGCCATCGCCAACGACTCGGTGGCCGGCAGCACCGCGAGCCCCACCGGTCCCTCCGCGCCGGTGCCCGGCCAGGTGGCGCCCTCGGCACCGGCCGCCGAGGCCAGCGGTGACCTGGGGGCGACGTCCCGCCCGTCGCCGGGCGCGCCGGGCACGGTCAACACCGACCGGCCGGACCCGCAGGACTCGGCGGGCGTGCTGGGGTGAGACCGGCGGGTCCCGCGCCCGTTCCGCCCGAACCTCAAATGTTGCTCTGAAGGTGACCGGCGGGCGGTTCGGGTGCGGGCGCCGGGGCCATACCCCCGTCACGTTCTCGCGGGGAGACGGCAGGGAGGGGAAGACCATGGAGCGACTGGGGACGGGCATCGGATGGCGGCCGGAGATCGCCGACGCGGTGGAGCGGATGCCCGGCATCGACTGGGTCGAGGTCGTGGCCGAGAACGTGTGCCCGGGACATCTGCCCGAGTCGCTCGGGCGGCTGCGCGAGCGCGGGGTGACCGTGATCCCGCACGGTGTCTCGCTCGGCCTGGGCGGCGCGGAGCGGCCCGACGCCGGGCGCCTCGCGGCGCTCGCCGAACGCGCGGAGGCCCTCGGAGCCCCGCTGGTCACCGAGCACATCGCCTTCGTACGGGCCGGCGGCACCCGCACCGCCTCGCCCCTGCTGGAGGCCGGGCACCTGCTGCCCGTGCCCCGCACCCGGGACGCCCTCGACGTGCTGTGCGAGAACATCCGCGTCGCCCAGGACGCGCTGCCGGTGCCGCTCGCCGTGGAGAACATCGCCGCGCTGATCTCGTGGCCGGGCGAGGAGATGACCGAGGGGCAGTTCCTCTACGAACTGGCCGACCGCACCGGCGTGCGGCTCCTCGTCGACGTGGCCAACCTGCACACCAACCACGTCAACCGCGGCGAGGACCCGGCCAAGGCGCTCGCCGAGCTGCCCCTGGAGGCCATCGCCTACGTCCATGTCGCGGGCGGCTTCGAACGGGACGGCGTCTGGCACGACAGCCACGCCCACCCGGTCCCGGAACCCGTCCTCGAGGTGCTGGCCGACCTGGCGTCCCGGGTCTCGCCGCCGGGCGTGCTGCTGGAGAGGGACGAGAACTTCCCCGAACCGGCGGAGCTGGAGCGGGAGCTGGAGGCCATCCGGGGGGCACTGGAGAAGGGGGCCGCGGAACGGGGGGCCGCGCGGGCGACGGCCTCGGCGGCAGGGGATGCGGAGCCGGCGCGGGCGACGCGGCCCGGGGAGTCCACCGAGCCCGCCCGGCAGCGGCTCGCGCTCGCCCAGACCGCGCTGCTGTCCGCGCTGGTCGCCGGGACACCGGTGCCGGAGGGCTTCGACGGAGTGCGCCTCGGGGTGCAGGCACGGGCGCTCGCCGGGAAGCGGGCCGACGTGGTGGCGAAAATCGCACCCGAGTTGCCGGTGATCCTCGGCGAGCGGTACCGGAGCCTGTTCCTGGCGTACGCCCACGGGCACCCGATGACCGGCGGGTACCGGCGCGACGCGCTGGACTTCGCCGAGCACCTGCTCAGGTCGGAGGCCCTGGCGGAGGGCCCGGCGCGGCGGGAACTGCGCGCGTGGTGGCTGGAGCGGTCGGGGCCGGTGCCGCCTTCCCGCAGGCCCGTGGTCCGGGCGGTGCGAGCGGCGCGCAGGGTGCTGGCCCACCGGTGACCCCGGAGCGGTCGCCCCGCACCGCGAAGTAACATGCCAGTCCCGCACCCGATACCGACCAGCGTGCGGTGCCGTACCAGGAGGCACCATGCGACCGCGACCGCCCCTCAGGGGCCGAGGCATCATCAGTGGCACCGGCGTCATCATCGTCGGCCTGACGGCGACGCTGCTGGCACTGATCTTCCCCATCTTCTCGTACGCCGACCGTTCGGGCACCGGCGTGGACGTGCTCAGCGACCAGACGGTCGCCACGAGCTACGGGCCGCTGTCCGGGCTGGACCGGGACTTCGTCACCAAGGTCCGGCTGGCCGGCCTGTGGGAGCTGCCCGCCGGCCGGCAGGCGGAGCAGAAGGGCACCACCCCGGCCGTACGGACGGCGGGTGAGCACCTCGTCGAGGGGCACACCGCCCTCGACGAGCAGGTCCGGGACGTCGCCGGCAAGCTCGGGCTGCAACTGCCCGACCGGCCCAGCGACCAGCAGGAGCAGTGGCTCCAGACCCTGAACGCGGCGCAGGGCACGGACTACGACCGCGACTTCGTCAACATCGCGCGGCTGGCGCACGGCAAGGTGTTCTCGCTCGTCGCCGAGGTACGCGCCACCACCCGCAACTCGCTGGTGCGCTCCCTGGCCGACGACGCCAACACGACCGTCCTGGACCACATCAGGGCCCTGGAGGCCACCGGGTACGTCGACTGGGACGCGCTGGCCCGGGACATGGCCTCCGCGAGCACTCCCCCGCTGATCCCCTCCCCGGCCCCGCCCGGTCCGACCGCGGACCCCGCCCCGGCCGCCCCGCTCACCCCGGCGCCCTCGACGACGTACACGCTCCCGCCGGCCGAGTCCAGCCCGCCGCCGCAGCAGTAGTGCGCTTCCGGACAAGCGGAACGTCACGTACTGACAACACTCCGTCCGTATTGTGAACAGGGCATGGCGTTCGGGGAGGCCCTTGGCATAGAAACGCGGCATGTTCTGGGTCCTTCTCCTGCTGCTGGCCTGGGCCGTCGCGGGCACCGCGTGCACGCGGCTGTGCCTGGCCGCCGTCCGCTCCGCGGCCGACGACACGGATGCGCCCCAGCACGATCTGACGCTCTACGAAGCCGCCTTCCTGTCCGGCGGCCCCCGCCGGGTCGCCGATCTGACGATGGTCTCCATGGCCCGGCAGCGGCGGCTGCTGCTCGCCCACACCGGCTGGGCGACGGTGGTGGATCCGCGCGGGCGCGACGACATCGAGCGGTCCGTCATCGGGGCCATCGGGCCGGAGGGACAGAGCCGCATCGCCCCGGTGCGAGCCCGCGCGGCCTCCGCGGACGCCGTCGGCGACCTCGGCGAGCGCCTGGTCGACGCGGGACTGGCCGTGCCCGCCGACGCCCGCACCACGGTCGCGTCCGGGGTGCGCCAGGTGCGGCTCGCCGCACTGGCCGTCCTCGCGCTGGGCGCGATAGCTCTGCTGGTGCCCGCCCGGCCGGACATGCCCCGCGGGCTGGTCGCCCTGTGGTTCGCGCTGCCGCTCGCCCTGACGCTGAGCTGCCTGGCCATAGCCCGGGTCGAGGTCCACCCGTACTCGCGGTGGGCCTCCCCGGCGGGGCAGCGGCTGCTGGGCACCCTGGCCCGGCGGGCCGGCGGCGGCGACGACCGCACGTACCTCACCTCCGTCGCCGTACGCGGTGTCCGAGCGATCGGCGAACCGGACCTGCGAGCCGCCTTCACCCACCGCGACCAGCCCTAGGGCCCGCCGCCCGGACCGGCTCGGCGTCGCGGGCCCCGCGTGCCGGCGTGCATCGTGCGCCGGGGGCGCGTGGGGGCATTGGGGCCGACACCGGCGGGCGGTGCTTGCCTTCGTCGAGTGACGAACGAAACATCCCTTTTGTCGCCGCCGTGCACCGAAGGGATACGCGATGCGATCAGCCGCCCTCTACTCGGCCGCCGGATCCTTGCTCCTGACCACCCTCACCGCCGCCCCGGCCGGAGGTGCGTCCGTCGCCCCGGGGCTGGCCGAGCGGAGCGGCACGGCGGTGGCCGCCGCCCGGGCCATGGCCGCCGGAGTCGACTTCGGGAAGTGCTCCGACGCCCAGGACATGCCGGGCGGCCTGGAGTGCGGCACGGTGTCGGTGCCGCTCGACTACGCGAACCCGGACGGCAGACAGATCAAGCTGACCGTCAGCCGGGTGCGCGCGACGCACAAGGACCCGCACAACAGCAAGCGCCGGGTGCCCCGGCAGGGCGCCCTGGTCTACAACCCGGGCGGGCCCGGCGGCGACGGGCTGTACTTCCCGCTGGTCGGCTTCATGCCGCAGTGGAAACGCCTCGCGGCCGCCTACGACCTCGTCGGCTACTCACCGCGTGGAGTGGGCCGCTCGGCCCCGCTGTCCTGCCAGGACCCCAAGCGCTTCTACAAGGGGCCGTCGCTGTCGCCGACGTACCCCGACGCCTCGTACAAGAAGGAGCGCATCGCGCAGGCGAAGGCGTACGCGCGTGGGTGCGCGAAGCGGGCCGGGAGCGCGCTGCGGTACTACAACTCGCTCAACAACGCCCGCGACCTGGACGTCCTGCGGGCGGCCCTGGGCGAGGAGCGGCTGACGTTCATGGGGGCGTCGTACGGCACATACTTCGGCGCGGTGTACGCCACGCTGTTCCCCTCGCACGTGCGGCGCATGGTGTTCGACTCGGCGGTCGATCCCGATCCGGAGCGGGTCTGGTACCACGACAACCTCGCCCAGTCGGCCGCGTTCGAGGAGCGCTGGGCGGACTTCCGGGAGTGGATCGCCCGGCACGACGACGTGTACGGGCTGGGCGCCACGGCCGCCGCGGTGCAGCGCAGCTACGAGAAGGCGAGCGCGCGCCTCGCCGCCGAACCGGCCGGGGGCGAGGTGGGGCCGGCGCAGTTGCAGGGCGCCTTCCTGACGGCCGGGTACTTCGACGACTTCTGGCCGCAGCGGGCCGAGGCGCTCTCGGCGTATCTGAAGGGCGACCCGAAGCCGCTCGTCCAGCAGGCGGCGCCCGTGCGGGAGGCGGCCGCGGAGGCGGAGAACTCGAGCGCGGTGTACACGGCCGTGGAGTGCAACGACGCGCCCTGGCCGACGGACTTCCGGGTCTGGGACCGCGACAACACGCGGCTGGCGCGCGTGGCGCCCTTCGAGACCTGGGACAACGTATGGACGAACCTGCCGTGCGCGTACTGGGCGGCGCCGCGGCAGCGTCCGGTCGATGTGCGGACCGGCCCCGGCGAGCTGCCGCCCACGCTGATCCTGGCGGCCGAGCGGGACGCGGCCGCGCCGTACGAGGGGGCGCGGGAGCTGAACCGGCGGCTGTCGGGATCGGTGCTGGTGACCGAGCGGGACGCGGGGGCGCACGGGGTCGCGGGCGGGCCCAACCAGTGCGTCAACGCCTATCTGGACGCGTATCTGCTCGAGGGCAGGCTGCCGGTGCGGCGCGCGGCCTGCGCGCCGCACCGGGAACCCGAGCCGGTCGACCCGGCCCGGAAGGCGGCCCTGAGGCCCGCCCGTTGATCAGGCGAGGCCCGCGATGAGCTCCGCGACGTCCTTGCGGCGGCCCGTGTAGAACGGCACCTCCTCGCGGACGTGCCTGCGGGCCTCGGAGCCGCGCAGGTGGCGCATGAGGTCGACGATGCGGTACAGCTCGTCGGCCTCGAAGGCGAGGATCCACTCGTAGTCGCCGAGGGAGAACGAGGCGACCGTGTTGGCGCGGACGTCGGGGTAGCCGCGGGCCATCTTGCCGTGGTCGGCGAGCATGCGGCGGCGGTCCTCGTCGGGCAGCAGGTACCAGTCGTAGCTGCGCACGAAGGGGTAGACGCTGACGTAGTTGCGCGGCGTCTCGTCGGCGAGGAACGCCGGGATGTGCGAGCGGTTGAACTCGGCGGGGCGGTGCAGCGCCATGTTCGACCAGACCGGCTCCAGCGCGCGGCCGAGCTTCGTGCGGCGGAAGAGGTTGTACGCCTCCTGCAGCTGGTCGCTGGTCTCCGCGTGCCACCAGATCATGAGGTCGGCGTCGGCGCGCAGGCCGGAGACGTCGTACGTGCCGCGGATCGTCACGTCCTTCGCGGCGAGCTGGTCGAACAGCTCCTGGACCTCGTCGGCGTAGCCCGCGCGGTCCTCGGGCAGCACGTCCTTCAGCTTGAAGACGGACCACAGGGTGTAGCGGATGACCTCGTTGAGGTCCTTGGCCAGCTTGCCCTTGTTGGGGATGCGCGCGGCCTCGGTGGTGGGGGCGTCGTCACTCATGTCCCTCATTCTCCCGCTCCTCCGTGCAGGGACTGCACCGGGTTGGCGGTGAGCTCCTGCACACCGCCCAGGTCTCCGTCGAGCTGGTCCACGGCCGCGTACGCGCTCGCGATGCAGGCCGGGATGCCGACGCCGTCGTACTGCGCGCCGCAGACGGCGAGACCGGGCAGCTTGGCGAGGTGCTCGCGGACGCGGGCCACGCGCGCGTGGTGGCCGACCGGGTACTGGGGCAGGCCGTCGATCCAGCGGGTGACCCGCGTCTCGAGGGGGGTGGCGTCCAGGCCGGTGGCCGCATTCAGGTCGTGGCGGGAGACCTCCACCAGGCCGGCGTCGTCGCGCTGAAGGATCTCCGTCTCGCCGTAGCGGCCGACGGAGGTGCGCAGGACGACGACGTCCGGGTTCTCCTCGGCGATCCAGCCCCACTTCTGGGAGGCGAAGGTGGACGCCTTGATGGTGCGGCCGTCGACGGGCGGTACCAGGAAGCCGCTGCTGCCGTCCGGGAGGGCGGTGTCGGAGCGGCGGTAGGCGAGGGTGACCAGCGCCATCGACGCGTACTCGACGCCGGCGAGCTCGGCGGCGGCCTCGGGCGCTTCGGGGCGCAGCAGGCCGGCGGCGGCCGGGGCGGGAACGGCGACGATCACCGCGTCGGCCCGCAGGACGCGGTCCCCCGCGACGACCCGCCAGCCGCCGGAGGCCTCGCGGCGCAGCTCGGTGACCGGCGTGCCGGTGAGGATCTCGCCGCCCCGCGCGCGCACCGAGTCAGCGACGGCGAGCGGCAGGGTGCCGATGCCGCCGGTGATGCCCATGAAGACCGGCCCGCTCTGCCCGCCGGCCGACGTCTTCGCCTGGATCTCGCGCACGCCCTCGGTCAGCGAGGTGTGGGTCTTCGCGATCTGGAAGAGCTGCGGGACCGCCGAGCGCATCGAGATGCGGTACGCGTCGCCCGCGTACACGCCGCCGAGCAGGGGTTCGACGAGGCGGTCGACGACCTCTCGGCCCAGTCGCGCGGCCACGTACTCCCCGACCGCCACGTCGTCGCCGACCTCCGTGCGCGGCAGTTCGGCGTCGCGCTCGATACGGGCCAGGCCGTCGTCGGACAGGACGCCGGCGAGGGCGGACGCCGTGCCGGGGACGCCCATCACATGCCCCTTGGGCATGGGGCGCAGGGCGCCGCGGGTCCACAGGAAGGCCGTCGCGGTGGCCGGTGGCCGGAGCCGCTCCGCCAGGCCCACCTCGCGGGCCAGGCCGACCGCCTCCGGCCTGCGGGCCAGCATCGACTCGGCGCCGAGGTCCACGCGGGCGCCCGCGATCTCGCCGGGCAGCAGCTTGCCGCCGACCCGGTCCGACGCCTCCAGCACGGTCACCCGCGCGCCTCGCTGCAGCAGCCGGTGGGCGGCGGCCAGGCCCGCGATCCCGGCTCCGATGACGACGACCCGGCCCTCGGCCGGAGGTGATCCACTCATGGCTCCAGCCTCTCAGACGCCACCGACACCGACGCGAGGGCCATGTGGCCCTGAGGAGTCCCGACCGTGACCACATCGGAACCCGCCTTCGCCAACGTGCCGGACCGTCCGGGCGTCGAAGGAGCGTCATTTGTCACCGACCCTCGGGGGTGGACCCGCATGCGCGCACGACGTTCCGTACGACCTGTCCGGGCCGTGACCGGCATCCTGCTGGCCGCGGCGCTCGCGCTGACCGGATGCAGCGGTGCCGGCAGCGACTCGGGGGGCTCTTCCGCCGCCGACGGGGCCGCCAGGAGCGAGGCCAAGGGCTCCGCCCCCGGCGGTCAGAAGGACGCGTCCGGTGCCGCGGGGAACCGGACACCGAAGCTCACCGGGACCGACATCATCCGCACCGCCTCCCTCACCGTGCAGGTCCGGGACGTGCCGAAGGCCCTCGACGAGGCCCGCACCACCACCGAGAACGCGGGCGGCTACGTCGGCGACGAGACCACGACCCGGGATCCGCAGGGCCACGAGCGCACGCGCGTGGTGCTGCGCGTGCCGGTGGAGAAGTACGACGAAGTCCTGGCCGCCCTGCAGGGCAGCGGCAGGCTCGTCGAGCGCACCTCGAAGGCCGAGGACGTCACCGACCAGGTCGTCGACGTCGACAGCCGGGTCAGGTCGCAGCGGGCCAGCGTCGCCCGGATCCGCGAACTGATGGACCGGGCGACCAAGTTGAGCGACGTGGTCGAGCTGGAGGGCGAACTGGGCAGCCGGCAGTCCGACCTGGAGGCGCTGCTCGCGCAGCAGAAGTCCCTCCAGGACCGCACGAGCCTGGCCACCATCACGCTCTCCCTGTCCGGGACCCCGGCGAAGAAGGCCGCGAAGAACGACGACCCCGGCTTCGTGGACGCGCTGGCGGGCGGCTGGGGCGCGTTCGTGACGATGCTGCGCTGGCTGGCGGTGGCGTTCGGCGCGGTGCTGCCGTTCGCCGCGGTGGCGGCGCTGCTCGCGCTGGTGTGGCTGCGCCTGCTCCGGCCGGGCCGGCGGGAGAGCGGCGAGCGGGACTGAAATGCCCCGCCCCCGTAGCGTGTTCGCATGAGCATGAACGGTGCGAGGGAACGACTGGTGGTGATCGGCGGCGACGCCGCGGGGATGTCCGCGGCGTCACAGGCACGCCGGTCGAGGGGACCGGACGAGCTGGAGATCGTGGCGTTCGAACGCGGCCACTTCACCTCGTACTCGGCGTGCGGCATCCCGTACTGGGTCGGCGGCGACGTCTCCGACCGGGATCAGCTCATCGCACGCACCCCGCGGGAGCACCGCGAGCGGGACATCGACCTGCGGATGCGCACCGAGGTCACGGAGATCGACGTGGCGCGCGGCCGGGTACGCGCGCGTGACGCCGATTCCGGAGCCGAGTCCTGGACGTCGTACGACAAGCTCGTGATCGCCACCGGGGCCCGCCCGATCCGCCCGGACATGCCGGGCGCCGACGCCCCCGGCGTGCACGGGGTACAGACCCTGGACGACGGCCAGGCGCTCCTCGACTCGCTCACGCGCACGCGTGGCCGGCGCGCGGTCGTGGTGGGCGCGGGCTACATCGGCGTGGAGATGGCCGAGGCGCTCATCAACCGCGACTACGAGGTCACGGTCGTCAACCGCGGCAGCGAACCGATGTCCACCCTCGACCCGGACATGGGCCGTCTGGTGCACGAGGCCATGGAGGGCCTCGGCATCACGATGGTCAACGACACCGAGGTCACCAAGGTCCTCACCGGCGACGACGGCCGTGTCCGGGCGGTGGCCACCGAGGACGCCGAGTACCCGGCGGACGTGGTGGTCCTGGGCATCGGCGTCCGCCCCGAGACGTCCCTCGCGGCGGCCGCCGGACTTCCGCTGGGCGCCCACCGCGGCCTGCTCACCGACCTGGCCATGCGGGTCCGTGGCCACGAGAACATCTGGGCGGGCGGCGACTGCGTGGAGGTGCTGGACCTGGTCTCCGGCCAGGAACGCCACATCGCGCTGGGCACCCACGCCAACAAGCACGGCCAGGTCATCGGCACCAACGTCGGCGGCGGCTACGCGACCTTCCCGGGGGTGGTGGGCACCGCGGTCAGCAAGGTCTGCGACCTGGAGATCGCCCGTACGGGCCTGCGCGAGAAGGACGCGCGCAGGGTGGGCCTGCGGTTCGAGGCGGTGACCATCGAGTCGACGAGCCGGGCGGGCTACTACCCCGGCGCCTCCCCGATGACGGTGAAGATGCTCGCCGAGCGCCGCACGGGCCGTCTTCTGGGGGTGCAGATCGTCGGCCGGGAGGGCGCGGCCAAGAGGGTCGACATCGCCGCCGTCGCCCTCACGGCCGGGATGACGGTGGAACAGATGACGGCCCTGGACCTGGGCTACGCCCCGCCGTTCTCGCCGGTGTGGGACCCGGTGCTGGTGGCGGCCCGCAAGGCGTCGAAGGCGGTGCAGCGGCGCCCCTGAAGGGGCGCGGGGCCGTGTCGGTCCGCGGCCGCCGCGGGGCGCGAGCGACCCCGCGCGACCCGCACCCGGCAACGGGCCTTATGCCGACCCGTTGATCCGCTCGATGGCCTGCCGCGCCTGCTCCGCCGGGGGCCGCGGCGGCAGGGAGGACACGGAGGCCGTGGAGGTGACGGCGGGCGGCTGCTCCCCCGCGGGCTTCGCGTGCGCGGCGCTGCGCACGGTTCGCAGCCGGTGGCTCACCGCCTCGTCCAGGGTCACCGGCCGCTGCATCTGGGAGGCCAGCCGCCCGGCCTCCTGACCCAGCCGGGCCACGTCCTCCCACGGCAGCCTCACCACCAGGGAGAGCTCGGCCTCGCCGTCGGGGAGCGCCTGCATCGCAGGAGTAACTCGGTCGTTCATCGCCTGTTCCTCACGTCGTCCCCGCGGCCCGCCTTCCCCGTGCCGCGGACGGTTGACGAGACATACGCACGCGCGCGTGCGGGTGTTCACCGATTCGCCGAGCCCATCGGGGGCACTAATCCCTTGTGGTCATCCCCGTTCATGATGTGAACCCGGTGCGCCGCACCCCCTGGGTGACGTACGCGCTGATTGCCGCGAACGTCTTGGTGTTCCTGTCCACGCCCGGCATCGCCGGCTCCGTGGCGGGCGGCAGCGACCTGTCGCAGACGTGCCATCTGCAGGCGTTCCTGGACCACTACGCGGCGGTGCCGCGGGAGTTGATCCACCATCAGATGCAGCGGCTGGTCCCCACCGGTGACATCGGCAGAAGCGCGAGCGGCCATGTCGGCTGCGTGGTGGCCCCTCCGGGCTACGACAAGTCGCCGCCGCTGTCCGTCCTCACGGCGATGTTCCTGCACGGCAGCTGGCTGCACCTGCTGGGCAACATGCTGTTCCTGCTGATCTTCGGCAACAACGTCGAGGACCGCATGGGCCACATCCGCTTCACGCTGTTCTACGTCGTCTGCGGCTATGCGGCGGGCTACGGCTTCGCCGTCCTCAACGCCGACTCGGCCGACCCCCTGATCGGCGCCTCGGGAGCCATCGCGGGCGTGCTGGGCGCCTATCTGGTGCTGTATCCCAAGGCCCGGGTGTGGGTGCTGGTGCCGTTCCTGATCTTCCTGCCGCTGAGACTGCCGGCCTGGCTGGTGCTCGGCTTCTGGTTCGTGCTGCAGGCGTTCTACTCGGCGGGCGAGGGCGTCTCCGCAGCGGGCACGGTGGCGTACGCGGCGCACGTCGTGGGCTTCCTCGCCGGCATGGTGCTCGCCCTGCCCCTCAAGGCGGGTACTCCCCCGCCGCCGGAGCCGCGCGGCCTGCTGTTCGGCAGGCGCGCCCAGCCCCGGCACACGTGGTGAGTCAGCGCGCGGTCTGCGTGTGGACGTAGTCCACGAGCCGGGTCAGCGAGTCCGGGTCGGTGGACGGCATGACGCCGTGGCCGAGGTTGAACACGTGGCCCTCCAGTCCGGCGGCCGCGTCCAGCACCTCGCGGGTCTTGGCCTCGACGGCCTCCGGGGTGGTGAACAGGATCGTCGGGTCCAGGTTGCCCTGCAGCGCCTTGCCGGGGCCGACCCGGCGGGCGGCCTCGTCCAGCGGGACGCGCCAGTCGACGCCGACGACGTCCGCGCCGGCCTCGCCCATGAGGTTCAGCAGTTCGCCGGTGCCGACGCCGAAGTGGATGCGGGGGACGCCGTAGCCGGCGACGGCGTCGAAGACCTTCGCGGAGGCCGGCATCACCGAGCGGCGGTAGTCGGCGGGGGCGAGGGAGCCGACCCAGGAGTCGAACAGCTGGATCGCGGAGGCGCCGGCCTCGATCTGCACCTTGAGGAAGGCGGCCGTGATGTCGGCGAGGCGGTCGAGCAGGTCGGCCCAGAGTTCGGGGTCGCCGTACATCATCGCCTTGGCGTTCTCGTACGTGCGCGACGGGCCGCCCTCGATGAGGTAGCTCGCGAGGGTGAAGGGCGCGCCCGCGAAACCGATCAGCGGGGTGGTGCCGAGTTCGCGGGTGAGCAGGCCGATGGCCTCGGTGACGTAGGAGACGTCCTCGGGGGTGAGGTCCCGCAGCTGGGCGAGGTCGGCGCGGGTGCGGATCGGGCGGTCGACGACCGGGCCGACGCCGGGCTTGATCTCCAGGTCGATGCCGATGGCCTTGAGCGGGACGACGATGTCGCTGTAGTAGATCGCCGCGTCCACGTTGTGGCGGCGCACCGGCTGGAGGGTGATCTCGGTGACCAGCTCGGGGCGCATGCAGGACTCGAGCATCGGGATGCCCTCGCGGACCTTGCGGTACTCGGGCAGCGAGCGCCCGGCCTGCCGCATGAACCACACGGGGGTGTGCGGCACGGGTTCGCGCCGGCAGGCCCGGAGGAAGGCGGAGTCGTACGTCGCGGAGGTCTGCGGGGTGTCGTTGGCGCTCACGGGGCAAGTCTGACATGACGCCCGGGGAACTCCCGCCCGGGTGTCTTGCCCTGCGCCGAGCCGCGATTCCCCTAATCTTCCCGCATGGCTGCGGCTCAAGGACGACTGTCGGACGGCGCTGACGGAATGGACGACACCCAGGAGGGGGACGGGGATGGCATCGGTGCGGCTCCGCCGGCTTTTCAGGCCGCGGTGCAGGCCCTGCGCGGCAGTCGGCTGAGGCCGCAGATCGAGGTCGAGGCGACCCGCGCGCCGAAGCGGCTGGCGCCCTTCGCCTACGCGCTGGAGGCGACCGTCGTCGACGGTGAGCAGGACCTGGCCGACGGCCGGCTGGTGCTGCTGCACGACCCGGCCGGGCATGACGCCTGGCGGGGCACGTTCCGGCTGGTGACGCTGGTGCGGGCGGAGCTGGAGCCGGAGATGGCCGCGGACCCGCTGCTGCCGGAGGTGTGCTGGTCCTGGCTGACCGGGGCGCTGGCCGCGCGCGGGCTGTCGTACGGCGAACCGAGCGGGACCGTCACGCGCGCGAGCTCGCACTACTTCGGCGGGCTCGCGGAGCGCCCGGCCGCCTCGCAGATCGAGATCCGCGCCTCCTGGACGCCCCGTGAGGGCCTGGGCGGCGTTCCCGACACCGCGGCGCACCTGGCGTCGTGGTGCGATCTGCTGGCCCAGGTGGCGGGCCTGCCGCCGGCCGGGCCGGGCGACGCGTCGGTGGTGACGCTGCCGCAGCGGCGCGGGCCGCAGCAGTCCCGCTGATTCAGACGTTCGAGTCCACGGTGGCCGTTTGACCGTCACTTTGTCGATACGGCCACATTCAGTCAGGAATGAATCCTCGAACGAACCGATTCGTTCACCGAACGATCGACCACCTGTCCGATTTGAACTGATTGTTTCTCACTAAATCGTGATCTTTCTCTAAAGGACTCCAGGTTTGGTGCCGAAGACGGTTGTGACCTTGGAAAGCCGTCCCGCCCCCCAGGAGGCCTGGTGTCCGTTCTCCTCGAGCAGCCCGCAAGCCTGGTCGCCTACCGCCCGAACAAGCCGACCGCCATGGTGGTCGTGGCCGACCCGCGCGTCCGCTCCACCGTCACCCGCCACCTGTGGGCGCTCGGTGTGCGCGATGTCATCGAGGCCTCGTCCATCGCGGAGGCTCGTCCCCGCATCGGCAACCCCCGCGACATCTGTGTCGCCGACGTCCACCTGCCCGACGGCTCGGGCCTCACCATCCTCTCCGAGACCCGCGCGGCGGGCTGGCCCAACGGCCTGGCCCTGTCCGCCGCCGACGACATCGGCGCCGTGCGCAACGCCCTCGCGGGCGGCGTGAAGGGCTACGTCGTCACCGGCACCCGCACCAACGTCGGGCTCCCCACCCGACCCGGTGCCGCCCCCATCGGTGCCGCCGCGGCCCGTATGCACCGCCGCCCCCCGGGTGCCCCGAGCCACCCGGGCGGCTACCGCGAGCTCTCCGGCCGCGAGGTCGAGGTGCTCAGACTGGTGGCGGAGGGCCAGTCGAACAAGGCGATCGGCGTCTCCATGGGCCTGTCCGCGCTGACCGTCAAGAGCCACCTCGCCCGCATCGCCCGCAAGCTCGGCACCGGAGACCGGGCCGGAATGGTCGCCGTGGCCCTGCGTACCGGCATCATCCACTGAGTCCGACACCCCGCGAAGTTCACGCACGTGAACCAGAGCTGTCACCTGGCTGACTGGTTTGCGACCCCCCGGCGCCTGCCGACGGAACGTTCCGTCGGCAGGCGCCGTCCATACACGGATACCCTTGACATGTGACCGACGCCCAAGACACCGCAGCAGACGTTTCACTGCGAACCACCGGAGGCGCCCCTCCGGACGACGGCGGATCTTCTGCAGCGGAGGCGCCGATCCCCCTGCTGGAGCCGCGCGAGGGCATTCCGCCCGTCGTCGCCGACGCGGACGCGCTCGCCCGGGTGATCGCCGCGTTCGCGGCCGGCACCGGGCCCGTCGCCGTCGACGCCGAGCGGGCCTCCGGCTACCGCTACGGCCAGCGCGCCTATCTGGTGCAGCTGCGCCGCGAGGGCGCGGGGACCGCACTGATCGACCCCGTGGCCTGTCCCGATCTCTCCGGTCTCGGCGAGGCGCTGTCGGGCGTCGAGTGGGTGCTGCACGCCGCCACCCAGGACCTGCCCTGTCTGCGCGAAATAGGCATGATGCCGACGCGGCTGTTCGACACCGAGCTCGCGGGACGGCTGGCCGGCTTCCCCCGGGTCGGCCTCGGCGCGATGGTCGAGGGCGTCCTGGGCTTCGTACTGGAGAAGGGGCACTCCGCCGTCGACTGGTCGACGCGGCCGCTGCCCGAGCCGTGGCTCAGGTACGCGGCACTGGACGTGGAGCTGCTGGTCGATCTGCGGGACGCCCTGGAGAAGGAGCTGGACCGGCAGGGGAAGCTGGAGTGGGCGCGGCAGGAGTTCGCGGCGATCGCGGCCGCGCCGCCCGCCGAGCCGCGCAAGGACCCCTGGCGCCGGACGTCCGGGATGCACAAGGTGCGCCGGCGCCGGCAGCTCGCCGTCGTGCGGGAGCTGTGGCAGACCCGCGACCGGATCGCCCAGCGGCGGGACGTCTCGCCGGGCAAGGTGCTCAGCGACGCGGCCATCGTCGAGGCGGCGCTCGCCCTGCCGGCCGACGTGCAGGCGCTCACGGCGTTGAACGGCTTCGGCAACCGCATGGGGCGGCGGCAGCTGGAGCAGTGGCAGGCGGCGGTGGACCGGGCGAGGGCGCTGTCCGAGTCCCAGTTGCCGGCGCCCGGGCAGCCGGTGACCGGGCCCCCGCCGCCGCGGGCCTGGGCCGACAAGGACCCGGCCGCGGCCGCGCGACTGTCGGCCGCCAGGGCCGGGGTGTCGGCGCTGGCCGAGCGGCTGAACATGCCGCAGGAGAACCTGATCTCGCCGGACACCGTGCGGCGGGTCTGCTGGGAGCCGCCGAAGGCCGTGGACGCCGAGACGGTCGGGGGCGCGCTGGCCGGGCACGGGGCGCGGGGCTGGCAGGTCGAGCAGGTCACGCCGGTGCTGGTGGCCGCGCTGTCCGCCGGCGCCCCGCCCTCCTGAGCACTCCTCACCTGGTCGCTCCCCGTGTGAAGCCGTTGTAGATGTACCGCTGCAGGCACAGGAAGACGACCAGCGTGGGGAGGATGACCAGGATCGCCCCCGCCGAGATCGTCTCCCAGTGGGCACCGAACGGGCCCTTGAAGCGGAACAGGGACGTCGAGATCACGCCAAGATCCTGGTTCGGCATGTACAGGAAGGGGATGTAGAAGTCGTTGTAGACGGCGATCCCCTTCACGATCACCACGGTCGCGATCGCCGGCTTGAGCAGCGGGAAGATGATCCGCCAGTAGATCGTGAACGCGTTCGCGCCGTCCAGGCGGGCCGACTCGTCGAGGCTCACCGGGATCGAGCGGACGAACTGCAGGAAGATGTAGATCGAGACGATGTCCGTGCCCATGTAGAGGGCGATCGGGGCCCAGCGGGTGTCGAACATGCCGAAGCCGGTGACGATCCGGAAGGTCGCCACCTGGGTGGTGACCCCGGGGACCAGGGCGGCGATCAGGAACAGGGCCACCACCGGCTTCTTGAAGCGGAAGGTGAACCGGTCGATCGCGTAGGCCGTCATCGAGCCGATGAGGACCGTGCCGCCGACGGAGACGACCAGGATGAAGGCCGTGTTGCCGAACGCGGAGAGCATACGGCCGTCCTGGAACGCCGTGACGTAGTTGTGGAAGTTGAGCAGGTCGTGGGGCAGGCTGAGCGCCCCCGTGTCGTTCGACGTCTCCTGTTCGGTCTTCAGGGAGGTCAGCAGGACGACGACCAGCGGCAGCAGGACGACCACGCTCGCCGCGACCAGGGACAGGTAGACCAGGGTGCGGGCCACCGCTCGGCGTGTCATACGAGATCCACCTTGTCGTCGGGGACGAGGCGCCGCTGGATCCAGGTCACCAGGAGGATGATCAGCAGCAGGACGACGGCGGCCGCGGAGGCCAGGCCCGTCTTGTTGAACTGGAAGGCCAGCTTCACCGTCTGGATCACGAAGGTCTCGGTGCCGGTCGCCCCGCCGGTCATGATGTACGGGATCTCGAAGACCGACAGCGACCCGGAGACGGACAGGATCACGCTGAGGCTCAGCACCGGCCTGATGCCGGGCGCGATGATGTGCCGGAACTGCTGCCGGCGGTTGGCGCCGTCCAGTTCGGCGGCCTCGTACAGCTCCCCCGGGATGGACTGGATCGCGCCCAGGAACAGCACGAAGTTCAGGCCCGTGTAGCGCCAGACGGAGACCCCGGCCAGGGAGACGTTCGCGGAGACCGGGGTGCCCAGCCACGCGTGGTCGGAGTGGACGCCGAAGAGCGCGAGGACCGAGTCGAGGGTGCCGCCGTCCTGGAAGAAGTAGAGGAAGACGAAGCCGATCGCCACCCCGTTGATCAGGTACGGGAAGAACAGCACGCCCTTGAAGAGGTTCCGGAAGCGGACGTCGAAGCTGAGGATCGTGGCGAAGTAGAGGGCGACGCCGATCTGGACCACGGAGGCGGCCAGGTAGTAGCCGCTGACCCAGAAGACCTCGAACAGGTCGGGGCGGGTGAACAGTTCGGTGTAGTTGCCGATGCCCGTGTAGTGCAGTTCGGGGCTGAGTCCGTCCCAGTCGGTGAAGCTGTACGCCAGCATGTTGACGATCGGCGCGTAGGTGAAGGTGATCAGGAAGGCGAGCGGGACGAGGAGGAACAGCCAGGGGGTCAGGCCCCGCCACACGCGTGCGGCGCGCGGGGCGGGGGCCGGGAGGGGCGCGGTGGGCGGCGGTGCCATGGGGGCCCGCTCGGGCGCCTCGGGGGTGGTGTCCGTCATCTCAGGACCCCACGGTCTTCTGCGCCTCGGTCCACTTCCTGCTCAGGCCGGCCAGGAAGGAGTCCAGGCTGCCCTTCCTGGCGCCGCGCGCGAGGTCGACCAGGTCCTGGCGGTAGTCGGGCTTGTTGATGCCGACCTCGGACTGGTCGTCGATCGCCTTGACCTGGGCGCCCTTGGTGTCGTCGAGCTCGATGAGCCGCACGCCCTGGTCCTCGTAGGGCTTCAGCACATCGGGAAGCGGGGCGTTCTTCAGGGGGGAGATCGCCAGGTTGTCCCTGTCGTAGCCGGACTTGTCGGTGAACCAGTCGATCCAGGCGCGGGCCGCCTCCTTGTGCTTGGAGTGGACGTTGACGGCCTGGTTGTAGTCGGGGCCGACGACCGCGCAGAACGTGCCGTTCACCTGGGCGGGGAACGGCATGAAGCCGATGTCGTCGGGGTTCGCCCCGGCCTTCTTCGCGGCGTCCTGGAACTGGACGATCGCCCAGGTGCCGAGCCACTGCGTGGCGATCTTCCCCTTGGCCAACTGCGGCTTGGACAGCTCCCAGTTGGTGGTCGTCGGGTCCTTCTCGGCCAGGCCCTGGTGCACGATGTCGTACAGCAGGGTGTCGCCGACGCGCAGGTCGCTGCCCTTCGCCCAGGGGTCCCCGTCGGCCAGCTTCGTGGTGGCCCCGGTGTCGCAGCCGACCGAGCCGTTGACGAAGGTCCACGACGTCAGCGGCCACTGCGCGGCGAAGTTGGTGTAGTACGGGACGGCGTCCGTCCTGGACTTGATCGCCTTGAGGTCGCCGAGGAACTCGGCAGGTGTGGTGGGCCACTTGGTGACGCCGGCCTCGCGCCAGACCTTCTTGTTGTAGACGAAGCCGGGGGTCACGCCGATCGGGCTCTGGCCGTAGACCTTGCCGTCCACCGCGGTGAAGTCCGTGAAACGGTACTTCCTGCCGCGCTCCGCCCGCGTGCCGAGCGAGGCGAAGAACCTGGGGTAGTCGCTCTTCTTCACCACGCCCGGGATCATCAGGACGTCGCCGTAGTTCTCCGTGTTCATGCGGATCTTGACGTCGGCCTCGTAGTTGGTGAGGGCCTCGAACTCGACCTTGACCTTCGGGTACGTCCTGTTGAACGCGGCGGCGTATTTCTTCATCGTGCCGTCCTGCACGAGGTCGGTGCGCTGGGTGAGGACCTTGATGGTTCCGCTGACCTTCGACGGGTCGTCGGGCGCCTTGGCGTCCGCGCCCTTGGAGGCGGCTCCGGTGCCGGTGCAGGCCGTGAGGACGAGAGCGGCTCCGGCCGCGATGGCCAGGACTGTACGGCGGGACATGTGCATCAGCTCCGTTCATGGTTCGCGTTCATGGGACGGACGAGCACGAGCGGGTTGGCTGGTTCGGAACTCTGACAACGTTTTCTTAACCGGTAAAGTCTGTATTCCGCCAAGGCTGTCGAAAGCTTTTCGCTGACTGGACTGAAACGGTTTAGGGAGTGTGCATGCTGGAGGCGACACCGCTCACCGAGGGATGGGTCCTGCGGCACGAAGGGGAGGGACTTCCGGCAGCGGTGCCGGGCTGTGTGCACACCGACCTGCTGGCGGCCGGGGTGATCCCGGACCCCTTTCTCGGTGCGAACGAGACCGAGGTGGCGTGGGTCGCGCGGCGGGAGTGGACGTACGAGACCGAGCTGCGGGGCGGGGCGGAGGGCCACGAGCAGACCGACCTGGTCTTCGACGGGCTCGACACGGTCGCCGAGGTGACGGTCGACGGGCAGGTGCTGGGCCGGACCCGGAACATGCACCGCTCCTACCGCTTCGACGTCACCGGGCTTCAGGGGCGGCTGTCGGTGCGGTTCGTCTCCGCCTACGCCGAGGCGGAGGCGGTGCGCGGGCGGGTGGGCGAGCGGCCGGCCGCCTATCCGGAGCCGTACCAGTACGTGCGCAAGATGGCCTGCTCGTTCGGCTGGGACTGGGGTCCCACGCTGGTGACGGCCGGAATCTGGCGGCCGGTGCGGCTGGAGTCCTGGTCCACCGCCCGGATCGCCCGGGTGCGGCCCCTGGTGACGGTCGAGGACGGCGTGGGCGTGGTGGAGCTGCACGTCGAGGTCGAGCGCAGCCGGGTGGAGGCGCCGCTAGCCGTGGAGGCGACGGTCGGCGGGGCCCGGGTGCGCGGGGAGATCGAGGGGACGGCGGGGGTCGTCCGGCTCCGGGTGCCGGACGCGCGACTGTGGTGGCCGCGCGGGTACGGTGAACAGCCGCTGTACGACATCGAGTTGACGCTCGTGCACGACAGGGACGCGCTGGACGTGTGGCGGCGCCGGGTCGGCTTCCGGACCGTGCGGCTGGACACGTCCGCGGATGCGCACGGCACCCGCTTCACCCTGGTCGTCAACGGCGAGCGGCTCTTCGCGCGCGGCGTGAACTGGATCCCGGACGACGTCTTCCCCTCACGCGTGACGCGGGAGCGCTACCGGGAGCGGCTCGGGCAGGCCGCCCGCGCCGAGGTGGACCTGGTGCGGATCTGGGGCGGCGGAATCTACGAAAGCGGGGACTTCTACGATGCCTGCGACGAACTGGGGCTGCTGGTCTGGCAGGACTTCCCGTTCGCCTGCGCCGCCTACCCGGAGGAGCAGCCGCTGCGGGGCGAGGTGGAGGCCGAGGCGCGGGAGAACGTCGTACGGCTGATGCCGCATCCGTCGCTGGTGCTGTGGAACGGCAACAACGAGAACCTGTGGGGGTTCCGGGACTGGGGATGGGAGGCGCGGCTCGCCGGGGACTCCTGGGGCGAGGGCTACTACCTGGGCGTACTGCCGCGTGTGGTGGCCGAGCTGGATCCGACCCGGCCCTATACGGCGGGCAGTCCCTGGTCGGGGTCGTGGGAGCGGCACCCGAACGATCCGGCGCACGGCACGCACCACTCCTGGGAGGTGTGGAACCGGGCGGACTACGGCGAGTACCGGCGTGAAGTGCCGCGGTTCGTGGCGGAGTTCGGCTGGCAGGCGCCGCCCGCGTACGCCACGCTGCGGCGGGCGCTGCCGGGCGAGGAACTCGCCCCGGACTCCCCCGGCATGCTGCACCACCAGAAGGCCGACGACGGCAACGGCAAGCTGGAGCGGGGGCTGGCCCGGCATTTCGCCCTGCCGAAGGGGGACTTCGACCGCTGGCACTATCTGACTCAGGTCAACCAGGCGCGCGCGGTGGCCGCCGGGATCGAGCACTGGCGGTCGCACTGGCCGCAGTGCGCGGGCACGGTCGTGTGGCAGCTCAACGACTGCTGGCCGGTGACGAGTTGGGCCGCGATCGACGGGGACGGCCGGGAGAAGCCGCTCTACCACGAGTTGCGGCGGCTGTACGCGGACCGGTTGCTGACGGTGCAGGCGCGGGAGCCCGGACTGGTGCTGGCCGCCGTCAACCAGGCCGGGCGGGCGTGGACGGGCACGGTGACGCTGCGCCGGATGTCCGTCCAGGGCACGGTGGTCGCCGAGGCGGGCGTGGAGTTCCGGGCGGAGCGGCGCGCCGTCGCCCGCGTGGCGGTGCCGCGGGAGCTGGAGCCGGCCGGGCCGAAGGAGTTCCTGGTGGCCGACGCGGACGGACTGCGGGCGCTGTGGTTCCCGGTGCCGGACCGTGAAATGGCCTACCCGCGACCGGAGTTCGACGTGGCGGTGGCACCGGGCGCGGTGCGGGTGACGGCCCGCACCCTCGTACGGGATCTGCTGCTGCAGGCCGACCGGCTGCGGCCGGAGGCTCGCGCCGACCGGGGGCTGATCACGCTGCTGCCCGGGGAGCGGGTGACCATCGGGGTCAGCGGCTGGGAGAATCCCGACCCGGACGCCGCCCGCGCCGCCCTGTACTGCCTGGAGCCGACCGCATGACGACCTCGCGCGTCACCATCAAGGACGTCGCCGCGCGTGCCGGTGTGTCCAAGGGGGCGGTGTCGCTCGCCTTCAACCACAAGCCGGGTCTGTCGGAGTCGACCCGGGACCGGATCTTCGAGGCGGCCCGGGAGCTGGGGTGGGCGCCGAACTCGACCGCGCGCACGCTGGCGGGGTCCCGGGTGGACGTCGTGGGGCTGGCGATCTGCCGGCCCGCGCGGCTGCTGGGGCTGGAGCCCTTCTACATGGAGTTCGTCTCCGGGGTGGAGAGCGTGCTGACCGAGCGGTCCTGCTCGCTGCTGCTGCGGCTGGTGCGGAACGTGGAGGAGGAGGTCGGGCTGCTGGATTCGTGGTGGCGGGGGCGGCAGGTCGGCGGCTCGATCCTGGTCGACTTCCGGCTCGACGACCCCCGCGTGGCCTCGGCGGAGCGGCTGGGGATGCCGGTGGTGGCGGTCGGGCATCCGTCGCTCACCGGTTCGCTGACGTCGGTGTGGACCGACGACGCGACCGCCGTCACGGAGGCGGTGCGGTATCTCGCGGCGCTCGGGCACCGGCGGATCGCGCGGGTGGGGGGCGCGGCGGCGCTCGGGCACACGGCGACCCGGACGGCCGCGTTCGACGAGGCGGCGCGGGCCCTGGAACTCGCGGGGGCCTGGCAGGTCACCACGGACTACTCGGGGGAGTCGGGGGCGCGGGCCACCCGTTCGCTGCTGACGGCCGCCGCTCCCGACCGGCCCACGGCGATCGTCTACGACAACGACATCATGGCGGTGGCCGGGCTGTCGGTGGCGGCGGAGATGGGGCTGAGCGTGCCGGCGGACGTCTCGCTGCTGGCGTGGGACGACTCCCAGCTGTGCCGGCTCACCCATCCGACGCTCTCCGCCATGAGCCATGACGTGCACGGATTCGGGGCGGACGTGGCGCGTACGCTGTTCGGCGTGATCACCGGGAAGGGACCCGGGTCGCATCCGGTGCCCACTCCGGTCCTCACTCCCCGGGGGTCGACCGCCCCTCCGCGGATGTGACCTTCGCCGCTGTGTCCGTCAGGGGTGTGCAGTTACGTTACCCGCAAGTAGCATGGGCCTGAGCGCGCGCTCAGCGCGGTCGCAGCAGTGCAGATCCCGCACCCTGGAGGAGAGCCATCGTGCCTCGTACCGTCAGGGACGTCGTCTTCGTAGACGGCGTCCGTACCCCGTTCGGCAAGGCGGGCCCGAAGGGCATCTACCACGAGACCCGTGCCGACGACCTCGTCGTGAAGGCGATCCGGGAGCTGCTGCGCCGCAACCCCGGTCTCGACCCGAAGAAGATCGACGAGGTGGCGATCGCCGCGACCACGCAGATCGGTGACCAGGGCCTCACCATCGGCCGCACGGCGGGCATCCTCGCCGGTCTGCCGCAGTCGGTACCCGGCTACTCCATCGACCGCATGTGCGCGGGCGCGCTGACCGCCGTGACCACGGTCGCCGGTTCGGTCGCCTTCGGTGCCTACGACATCGCCATCGCCGGTGGTGTCGAGCACATGGGCCGCCACCCCATGGGCGAGGGCGTGGACCCCAACCCGCGGTTCGTGAGCGAGAAGCTGGTCGACGAGTCCGCCCTGTTCATGGGCATGACCGCCGAGAACCTGCACGACCGCTACCCGCAGATCACCAAGCAGCGCGCCGACGAGTACGCCGTGCGCTCCCAGGAGAAGGCCGCCAAGGCGTACGCCAACGGCAAGATCCAGGCAGACCTGGTCCCGATCTCGGTGCGCCGCACGAACCCGGAGGCCGGTGAGACCGGCTGGGGCCTGGTCACCGCCGACGAGCCGATGCGCCCGGGCACGACCCTGGAGAACCTCTCCGGACTCAAGACCCCGTTCCGCGTCCACGGCCGGGTCACCGCCGGTAACGCGGCCGGTCTGAACGACGGCGCCACCGCCTCGCTGATCGCCTCCGAGGAGTTCGCCCGCGAGAACGACCTCCCGGTGAAGATGCGCCTCGTCGCGTACTCCTTCGCGGGTGTCGAGCCGGAGGTCATGGGCTACGGCCCGATCCCGGCCACCGAGAAGGCCCTCGCCCAGGCGGGTCTGTCGATCTCCGACATCGGCCTGTTCGAGATCAACGAGGCCTTCGCCGTCCAGGTCCTGGCCTTCCTCGACCACTACGGCATCGCCGACGACGACGAGCGCGTCAACCAGTACGGCGGCGCCATCGCCTTCGGTCACCCGCTGGCCTCCTCCGGTGTGCGTCTGATGACGCAGCTGGCCCGCCAGTTCGAGGAGCAGCCCGAGGTCCGCTACGGCCTGACGACCATGTGCGTCGGCTTCGGCATGGGCGCGACGGTCATCTGGGAGAACCCGAACCACAAGGACGCCGGAGGCAGCAAGTGAGCACCACTGAGCTCTTGAAGGGTGCGGCCGAGCTGTTCCCGGACGAGGTAGTCACCCAGGCGCACGTACGCCACCTGGACCTGCCGTTCAACGCGGGGCGCTTCGCGCTCATCACGCTGGACAACGGCTTCGACCACACCAAGCCGACCACCTTCGGCCCGGCCTCGCTGGCGAACCTCAACACCGCCATCGACCAGGTCGAGAAGGAGGCCGCGGCCGGCGAGATCGTCGGCGTCGGCATCACCGGCAAGCCGTTCATCTTCGCCGTCGGCGCCGACCTCAAGGGCGTCGAGCTGCTCAAGGAGCACAAGGACGCGCTGGCCATCGGCAAGGGCGGCCACGAGGTCTTCAAGCGCCTCGGCGGCCTCGCGGTGCCGACCTTCGCCTACTACAACGGCGCCGCGATGGGCGGTGGCGTCGAGGTCGGTCTGCACTGCAAGTACCGCACGGTGTCCGCGGCCCTGCCCGCCTTCTCGCTCCCCGAGGTCTTCCTCGGCCTGGTCCCCGGCTGGGGCGGCTGCACCCTGCTGCCGAACCTGATCGGCGCCGACAAGGCCGTCTCGGTGATCATCGAGAACTCGCTCAACCAGAACAAGCAGCTCAAGGGCGTCCAGGTCTACGAACTGGGCATCGCCGACGCGCTGTTCGAGGGCGCGGACTTCCTGGAGCAGTCGCTGCTGTGGACGGCGTCCGTCCTCAAGGGCGAGATCGTCGTCGAGCGCCCGGTCATCGACCGCGGTGAGGCCTGGGACCAGGCCGTCGCCAAGGGCCGCTTCATCGCGGACTCCAAGGTGCACGGCGCCGCCCCGGCCGCCTACCGCGCCCTGGACATCATCGCCGCCGCCAAGAACGGCGACCTGCAGCAGGGCTACGACGCCGAGGACCAGGCGCTCGCCGACCTGATCATGGGCGGCGAACTGCGGTCCGGCATCTACGCGTTCAACCTGGTGCAGAAGCGCGGCAAGCGTCCCGCCGGCGCCCCGGACAAGAGCCTGGCCCGCCCGGTCACCAAGGTCGGCGTGGTCGGCGCGGGCCTGATGGCCTCGCAGCTGGCGCTGCTCTTCCTGCGCCGCCTGGAGGTGCCGGTCGTGCTGACCGACATCGACCAGGAGCGCGTCGACAAGGGTGTGGGCTACGTCCACGCCGAGATCGACAAGCTGCTCGGCAAGGGCCGTATCAACCAGGACAAGGCCAACCGCCTCAAGGCGCTGGTGACCGGTGTGCTGGACAAGGCCGAGGGCTTCGCGGACGCCGACTTCATCATCGAGGCCGTCTTCGAGGAGATCGGCGTCAAGCAGCAGGTGTTCGCGGAGGTCGAGGCGGTCGCCCCGGCGCACGCGATCCTCGCCACCAACACCTCCTCGCTGTCGGTGACCGAGATGGCGTCGAAGCTGAAGAACCCCGAGCGGGTCGTCGGCTTCCACTTCTTCAACCCCGTCGCGATCCTCCCGCTGCTGGAGATCGTCCGCGGCGAGCAGACCGACGACGCGTCGCTGGCGACCGCGTTCGCCGTGGCCAAGAAGCTGAAGAAGACCGCGGTCCTGGTCAAGGACGCCCCGGCGTTCGTCGTCAACCGCATCCTCACCCGCTTCATGGGCGAGATCCAGAACGTCATCGACGAGGGCACCCCGGTCGCCGTCGCCGAGAAGGCGGTGGAGCCCCTGGGCCTGCCGATGTCCCCGCTGGTCCTCCTGGAGCTGGTCGGTCCCGCGATCGGCCTGCACGTCTCGGAGACCCTCAACCGGGCCTTCCCGGACCGCTTCACGGTCTCCCCGAACCTCGCGGCCGTCGTCAAGGCGGGCAAGCGCGGCTTCTACGTCTACGACTCCGGCAAGCCGGAGCTGGACCCGGAGGTCGCCGCGCTGCTCAAGCAGGGCGACTCCGTCCTGACCGAGGAGCAGGTCCGCGAGCGCGTCCTGGACGCCGTCGCCCAGGAGATCGGGCTCATGCTCGACGAGGGCGTCGTCGCCGAGGCCCAGGACATCGACCTCTGCCTGATCACGGGCGCCGGCTGGCCCTTCCACCTGGGCGGCATCACGCCGTACCTGGACCGCGAGGGTGTCTCCGAACGTGTGAACGGCAAGAAGTTCCTGGCTCCGGGCGTGGCGTCGGTTCCGGCGTAACACCCGAGGGCAACTGAAGAGGGCCTCCGCCGCCGGGCGGAGGCCCTCTCTCTTTTCGTGGGTTCTCCTACGACAGCCACGGCCCCAGCGGGCTGCCCGCGGCCGGGGACAACTGGCGCCGGACGTGCAGCCGGCCGTCGGTGCCGAGGACCGTGACGACCACGGCGCCCGTCGCGTCGTAGGCCATCGCCGGTGCGCTCGCGAACATCTCGCCCGACTCGTGCCAGTGGGTGCCGGAGACGTCCTTGTCCCGGTCGGGCATCGAGGTGACGAGCCGGCCCCGGCTGCCCCGGTGGGCGAGGAACGCCTCGCGGGCGCCGCGCTCCGGTGCCCACAGGGCGGCCACGGCACCGGTGCCACCGTGGCCCCCGAGGCCCGCCCCGGAACCGGGCCAACGACCGTCGGCGTGCTGGCGGTAGGCCATCACCTGCTGGGTGCCGGCCTCGCGGAAGTACAGGCAGGTGCGGCCGCCGCCGGAGTCGACGGCGGTGATGCCGCCGGTGGCGGGGCGGCCCGTGCGCAGGGTGTCGTCGAGGACGAAGGGGCCGCCGGGTTCGGGCTGGTGCCAGCGCCACACGGAGTTCTTGCCGGGCACGTACAACTCGACGGTCCCACGCTCGGTGACCAGGGCAGAGCCCGTGTCCTGGACGAACCGGCCGCCGAGGTTCTCCCACGGCAGCCAGGTGCCGTCGGCCTCCCGACGGCGGCAGGCGACGCCCTGGTCGAAGTCGCGGACGAAGACGTACAGCCGCCCGCCCCCGTCCACCGCTGCCGAGGGCACGCCCAGTTCCCGCTGGCGGCGGCCGTCGCCGTGCGCCCAGTCGGGGTTCTCCAGGGTCTGCCAGCCGCTGAAGCCGTTGCCGCCGGGGTCCTGCGCGGTGTGCACGACGTCCACCGTGACCCCGCCGCCGACGACGTTCTGGCGGCGCAGGCCGACCAGTTCTGCCGGGCCGCCGGGCAGGCCCGTCACCGCGAGCGTCGGCGCGATCCAGCCGTCACCGAGCACGTAGGGGCCCTTCCACTCGCCGCTCGCCGGCCCGGTCTCGGTCCAGAAGGCGAGCCGTCCCGCCAGCACGGCGAAGGCGTTGAGCCGCCCGCCCGGGCCGAGCCGCAGCCAGTTCGTGGCCGGCGAGTAGCGGTAGGCGGCGCTCATCATGTGGGTGCTGCGGTACGGGTTGGGTCCGAGCTGGCGGTCGCCGCAGGTCTGGCAGGTGCCGTGCGGACAGACCGTCGGCGCGTCGACACCGGCGTACGTCGCCAGGTACTCGCCCTTCTCGCCCACCGCGGCCGAGTCGAGGTTGAAGCCCCAGAAACGGTTGGCGTAGCCGCGGTAGTGCTCCACCACCGGACTGTGGCCGGCCTCCCGGTGCCGGGCGAGGGCGGCGAGCGCGAACTGGGTGACCGTCGCGTGGTCGACGTGGTCGGAGCAGACGAACTCCTCGCGCCCGCCGTCGTGTTCGGGGTCGGGGTCCATGGTGCGCACCAGCGTGGGGCGGACATGGCCGAGGAGCGCCGTCAGCGCCTCGATCAGCTGCTCGCGGGTGATGTGCTGGGCCTCGCCGACGGTGCAGCCGTGCACCGGCAGCGTGGCCTGGGTGCGCAGCGCGCCCTCCCACAGGTGGTGCAGCCGGGTGCGGGTGCCTCGCTCGGTGGGGGCGCCCATGTGCAGCTGGAGGAAGTACAGGCACACGTCGTCGTGGCCGACGAGGGTGAACCGTTCGGCGGCGAACCCGGGGACCAGGTCGACCGGTTCGCGCCGCCACGGCCGGTCGCGGTCGCCGGTGGCCATCCGCGCGTACGCGGAGCGCAGGCCGCAGCCGCGCTCGGTGCTGTAGCGGGCGAAGTCGGGTGCCACGGCGGCGCGTTGGGGCTCGTTGGTGTCGACGTTGATGCCGTCGGCCTCGCCCGCGGTGACGACCACCGTGGTGATCCGGTCGCCGTCCTGCAGGGAGCGCACCAGGTCGGGGTTCATGAAGTACAGGTCGTCGTCCTGGTGGGCGACGATGTGCAGGATGGAGCGGGTGGATTCGGTCATCGGCCCTCCTCGGCCGTCGGGGTGGGCAGGGCTCACCGGTCGACCACGTTCATGGCCATGGCACCGGAGGCCGAGCAGTAGGGCCGCACCCACACCGGGCGCGCCGGGTGGACCACGGCGTACGGCGAGGGCTCGTCGCCGACGAGTGGGACGGACGGGTGGACATAGGCGGCCTTGACGTCGGCGAAGTCCTCCAGCAGGTGGCAGATGCGCACCTTTCGGCGGTCGAACGGGTCGGGCTGCAGCCACCAGTCCCAGTCCTCCCAGCGCTCCAGGCGGTGGTCGACGACATGGCGCAGCGGCGCCTCGGCGCGGAACGCCTGCCGGCCGAGGACCTCGACGGGCACGGAGAAGGTCCGCGTGTGGTGGCCGCGGCGGCTGACGACGAACAGCGCGCCGGGCTCGATGCGGCGTCCGCCGGTCAGCACGCCCCTCAGGGTGATCGCGCCGTCGGCTGCCTCGACCCGGGTGCACTCGGCGTGCTCCTCGCGCAGGACGGTGCGCAGCATCAGGCGCCCGTTGGGCTGGGCGTAGGGCAGGTTCCAGCCGATCGGTCCGGCCGGGGGGCGGCCGACCGTGCGGGCGCGGGCGTCGATGAGGGCGCGGGTGTCGCGGACGCCGGCCTTCATGTGGACGGGCGAGGACTTGGCGGCGCTCATCGTCACCTGCCAGCGCCCGTCGCCGAGTTCGTCGAGCGCGGACGGGGTCAGCACGGCGGTGTAGCGGGTGCCGCCGTTCTCCAGGTCCTTGCGGGAGGTGCGCAGCGGCAGGTCGGGGCGGGGGTCGCCGTCGGCCGGCTTGTGGCGCAGCACGAACTGCCAGCGGCGGCGGCCCTCGCCGGGCCCGTCGGCGCTGAAGCGCAGCCAGCCCGCGTCGTCGGCGGTGACGTCGACGGTGGCCGTGCCCAGGGAGACGGGGGGCACCGTGAGGTGCCGGACGCCGGTGCGGCGAGTGGCCGCCGGAGCCCGGTAGCCGCGCTCGGTGGCGGCGCGGCGGCGGGCGGCGTCCTCGAACACCTCGACGTAGCGGTCGGCGACGGCTGCGGGGTCGTAGCGGGTGGCGTTGCGCAGGGCGGCGGCGCCCATGGCGCGGCGCAGGGGTTCGTCGGCCATCAGGCGGCGCAGGCCGTGGGCGATGCCGTCGACGTCGCCGTTGGGCACCAGGAAGCCGTCCTCGCCGTCCCGCAGGATCTCGCGCGGGCCGACGGGGCAGTCGGTGGAGACCACGGGCAGTCCGCAGCGCATCGCCTCGACCAGGGTCATGCCGAAGGACTCCGCGCTCGACGTCACGGCCGCGATGGAGCCCTTGGCCCACTCGGACTCGATGGGTGAGAAGCCGCCCATCAGCAATGCCCGCCCGGCCAGGCCGAGTTCGGAGATCAGGGCGCGCAGCTTGCCGGCCTCGCCGCCGTCGCCGTAGATCCGCAGCTGCCAGTCGGGGAACTCCTCGGCCAGCGTGCCGAAGGCCCGGACGAGGAGGTCGTAGCGCTTGATGTGGTGCATGCGGCCGGCGCTGACGACGACCTTGCGCGAGCAGTCGGAGGGCTCGACGGAGGGCCGGGGCACGCTGTTGGGGATGCCCGTCACGGGGACGCCGGGGACGGGCGTGTTCTCCGTGAAGGAGCCGGCGTCGGCCTCGGTGACCGTGGTGATGGCGTCCAGCCGAGGGTAGACGCGGGCCATCTCGGCGCGCACGGCCGGCGGGATGGCCAGGTGGGTCATGTGCTCCTGGGCGACGCGCAGGGCGCCGTCCCGGGTGTGCGCGGCGACGAAGAGGTTGAGGCTGGGCCGGGTGCCGACGACGACGTCGGCGGTGGTCCTCTGCAGTTCGCGGATGATGCGGCCGTCGGTGAACCTGCTGTACTGCGCGTAGAACTCCTCCTGGCGCGGCACGACTTCGCTGGGTTCGCCGCTGCCGGCCGCGGTGCGGTCGGCGGAGCCGGGGCGCAGGTCGACGAGGGCGCGCACACCGACGCGCGGGGAGATCCCGAACTTCGGGGCGGCGGCCCGCCGGAACACCGAGACGATCTCCACCTCGTGGTGGACGGAGAGGGCCTCGGCGAGGTTGATGACCGTGCGGTTGGTGCCGCCGATGCCGTAGATGTTGTTGATCAGGAAGGAGATCCTCACCGGACCTCACGCTCCTTCCGCTCGTCCTTTCGCTCGAAGGGGGACGGCACGGGGTAGTAGGACTTCAGGAACCGGCTGAGCATCGCCGTCTGGCGGTCGACGTCGTGGCCGTCGGAGAGCGTGTCGTTGATGCAGAACGCCTGCCGGTCGCGCCGGGCCAGCAGGATGCCGAGGCGGCGCTGGATCTCGGGTCGGGCGAGGTCGAGGTAGGCGAAGGCGATGTTCGAGGGCACGGCCCGGCCGGTGAAGTAGGCGTAGTAGTGGTACAGCGACGACGGGATGGAGATGTCGCCGGCGCTGCGGAACCGGCTGTGCGAGGTGCGCCGGTGCTCCTCGGCGAACTCGCGCTCGATCTCCGCCAGCACGCTGCGCCGCAGCGCGTAGGGCGCGTGCCGCAGCTTCTGCACGATGGCGGTGCCGAAGTGGTCCTGCAGCAGCCGCCGGTTGTTCTTGCCGGCCGCGTCGACCGGCCGGTCCACGGGGGTCGGGGCCCAACGGGGCACCTGGGAGGGGGAGAAGAAGGTGCGGGTCATGCCGTTGGAGAGGAAGAAGTCCTGGGGCGTGACGGGGCTGCCGAGGAACATGTCGTCGTTGAAGTACAGGAAGTGCTCGGACAGGCCCTTGATGTGGTGCAGACGGCTCTCGATGGCGTGCGAGTTGAACGTGGGCAGCGCCGCCGGGTCGTCGAAGATCTCCGAGTGGTCGACGACCGTGAGACGCGGGTGGCCGTCGTTGAGCCAGGCCGGGCGCTGACGGTCCGTCACCAGGAAGACATGGCGCACCCATGGGGCGTTCTGCTCCAACGCGCGCAGGGAGTAGCGCAGTTCGTCGCGGCTGATGTAGCGGGCGGCGTTCGCGGACTCGGAGTGGTAGCCGCCCTCGCCGAAGGCGCCGCGGCGCCGCTGCCACTGGGGGTCGCTGCCGTCGACCCAGGTGTAGACGACGTCGACGGGGAAGCGGACGTCCTCGGGCAGCGGGTCGGCACAGGGCCGGATGGTGCGCACCGAGCGGGTACGGCGGGTGTGCAGGGCGGCGAAACCGGTGAGCCGGCTGACGGGAACGGTGACCCGGGGCTCGTCGAGGGCGACGTCCTCGGTGACCCGGTTGGGGCGCGGCGCGAGCAGGCGTCCGTCCTCGGGCCGCCAGAACTCGATGTCGCAGCCGTGCTCCAGGCCGAGGACCAGCGAGGCGGCCGGGTCGCTCCACACCATGCCGACCCGCAGGACGGCGGACTGCCGGGCCAGCCGCAGTCCGGGACGGGAACCGGCCGGCACGGTGCGGCCCTGCGCGGCCTCGCCCCGGCAGGCCCGCAGATAGACGGGGCCGCGCTCGGCGCACCGCCGGAGCACCCGGCCGACGAGGTCGCGGTCGGCCTCGGCGACGGCCAGGCAGGAGCGGAAGTCGGAGGTCCCGCGCACCGCGAAGTAGTCGACGCCCGCCTCTTCCAGGGCGGTGACGACGAGTTCGAGGTTGGCCTCGCGCAGACCGAGCGGTGACACCGTCGGCCGTACCAGCGCGACCCGCGCGCCGTGTCCGGCGAGCGCGACCAGCCGCTCGCCCGCGCCGGACAGGTGCGGCCAGCGGCGTCTGGCCCGGGCGCCGCGGATCATCCGGGCGCCCAGGTTCACGGTGTGCAGCCGGCGCAGCAGCTGCTTGAGCGCCATGCGCAGCCGGAGCGGAACACGGCGTGCGATACGGCGTCTGAGGCCGGCGGGAACCAGGGTGCGGTACACGCCGACCGCTGCGGAGGCCTCTGGGTTGCCCATACTCACGGCTGGTTGTCCGCCTCGTCTGCGTCAGTGGTCCGGCCGCCCTCGAAGATGCTCGGGACGGGGTAGTACCGGTGCAGCCACGCCACCGCGACCCTGGTGCCGCCGCGGGCACGGGCCTCATCGGTGCCGAGGCCGAACAGCTGGATCTGCTGGGTGTCCCGGCGCACCAGGAGCCGCTCCAGACGGGTGGCGATGCCGGGCATCGCCGCGTGCAGCGCCACCCAGGCCTCGCCGGAGGGATCGGCCAGGCCGGTGGTGTGCCCGAAGTGATGGGCCACGCCGTCCAGCGGGTGGGTGCCGGGCACGCCGGGCAGCAGCTGCGGGTCGTCGAGCGGCAGCGGCGCCGCGCCGGCCGCGGCCAGCCGGGCCAGGGTCTCGGTGCGGTACGGCTGCGGGCCGTGCGCGTAGCCGTGCGCGGCCACCCGGCTGGTGGCCGAGTAGGCGGCGCGGGTCCACGGGGCGAAGGACTCCCGGGCGTTCCACGTGCCGCGCCGGGGGCGGGTCGTGCCGCTGGGGGTGAAGTAGTCGAAGGGGCGCACCGGGCGGCCGAGCAGGGCGCCGGGCCGCAGCAGCAGGAAGTGCTCGGCGACATCGGGCAGCCGGTGCAGGTGCCACTCGGATCCGGGCCGGGCGCGGACCACGGTGAGCCGGTCGTCCGGCGTGAGCCAGGCCGGCGGCTCGGCCTCGGCGACCACGTGGACGACGTCCACCCAGGGCGCGTACTGGTGCAGGGAGCGCAGCGCGGCGCGCAGCAGTTCCTCGCCCCAGGCGGTGGCGTGCTGCCACAGCAGCACGGCGTCGACGGGGAAGGTGATCTCCTCCAGCCGGGGGACGTCGAAGGTCTCCAGCGTGATCGTCGGCTCCAGGTCGCCGTCGATGTCGCTGTAGCCGGACAGCCGCTCCAGGCCGATCTCGATGCCCTGCGCGTCGCTGGGCACCGCGCGCTGGACGCGGTTGGGGCGCGGCCCGATCAGCCGTTCGGCGGCCAGGTCCGTGTTGGCGGTCCAGAACTCGATCTCGATGCCCTGGTCCTCGCCCACCCAGAGGTTCTCGGTGGGTTCGGTGCGCAGCCAGGTGAGCCGGACGACCTTCGCCTTGCCGTAGTGCTTCCACGCCTTGACGTGGCTGCCCGGGATCCGGCCGGTGTCGTTCTGGGCGGGCGACACGGAGACGACGTATCCCGTGTGCTCCTCCAGCAACGCGCGTAGCACCCGGCGGACGGCGCCCTTGTCCTTGTGGTCGACGGCCAGGCAGATACGGCGGTCGTCGAGCGCGGGCACCGCGAACCAGGGGATCTCGGCCGCGTCGAGGGCCTGGGTCACCAGGTCGTGGTCGAGCCGGCGGGCCAGGTCGGCGCTGAGGCCGGTGTGCACATGGCCGACCCTGCCGTCGGGTGTCTGCGTCCGGCGCTCGGAGCCGCCGAGCCCCGCCCTGCGCACCCGGCGCAGGGCACGCCGGTGCAGCCGGGCCTCGCGGCGGCTGAGGGTGCGGGCGAGGCGGCGTTTGACCTTGCGCCGTACTCCCACCGGGAGGGTGGTCGCGGCGGCGGAACGGACGGGCTGGGGGACGAGGCGTTTGTAGACGTTGACCGCGGAGCTCATGGACGTCGGGTCCGGCACGTCATGAACTCCGTTTCATCGTTCGTACGGGCTGGGGGTGGGGAAGTACGCGTTGAGGAAGCCGTCCAGGAGCTCCTGCTGGGCCTCGATGTCCTCCGGTGTGGAGAAGGCGTCGTTGAGGCAGAAGGTGTCCTGGTCCCGGCCGTCGAGCAGCCGTTGCAGGCGGTCCGCCAGGTCCGGCACGGCCAGCTGGAGGTAGGTGAAGGGCATCGAGCCCGGTTGCGCCCGGCCGGTCAGCGCCGCGTAGTACAGCGCGAACGACGAGGTCGGCGACAGGTCGGTCATGGCGCGGAAGCGGCTGGCGGCGGTGCGTGCCCAGGCCTCGGGGAAGTCCCGTTCGGCCTCCTCCATGGCGGAGCGGCGCAGGGCGTACGGGATGTGCTCCATGGGCTGGGTGATCACTCTGCCGAAACGATTCATCAATAGCGCCCGGTTGTTCTTGCACGCGGCGTCCACCGGAGTGTCGGTCTCCACCACCGGCCCCTGCGGGATGCGGTTGCGCGAGGGGAAGTAGCGGGCCGTGCCGCTGGGCGTGAAGAACGCGTGCGGGGCCACCGGGCGGCCGACGAACATGTCGTCGTTGAAGTACAGGAAGTGCTCCGCCAGGCCCTCGATGCGGTGCAGCTGCGACTCGATGGCGTGCGAGTTGAACACCGGCAGCACCGACCGGTCGCGGAAGATCTCCCGGTGCGTGGCGATGCGCAGTCCCGGCACGTCCTCGCGCAGCCAGGCGGGGACCTGGTCGTCGGTGACGACGTAGACGTTGCGGATCCACGGCGCGAACAGGTGCAGCGAGCGGATCGAGTAGCGCAGTTCGTCGCGGCTGATGAAGCGGGCGTCGCTCGCCGACTCGGCGTGGTAGACCTCGCCCTTCGCCTGCGCCTTGCGCCGCTGCCAGGCCGGGTCGTTGCCGTCGACCCAGGTGTAGACGGCGTCGACCGGGAAGGCGATGTCGTCCGCGCAGTTCACCAGGAACTCGGGCCGGGTGGCGAGGGCCGGCGCCAGGCGCTGCGGGGTCCAGTCCGATACGAACCGACTGAACAGTCTGGCGGCGCCGAGCACGTTCGGGGCGTCGGCGGCGACCGCCCAGGTGGCGCGGTTGGCGCGCGGCGCGAGGAGGTAGGAGCCGTCGCGCTGCCAGAACTCGATCGCGCAGCCGTACTCGTGCCCGAGCAGCAGATGGCGCTCCGGGTCGGTGCGGTACCAGCTGATCCGCAGGATCCGGGCGGCGGAGACCTCGCGCCAGGCCTTCGGGTCGCGGGTGGAGACGGGCCGGGCCGGCCGGGGCGCGTCCGGGTCGATCACGCTGAGGTGCCCCGGGAACTGGCCGAGTCCTCGGAAGACCACGCTCAGCACCCGCTCGCGGTCCTCCTCGGCGACGCCGACCACCGTGCCGTGGTCGTCGGTGCCGCGGACGGCGAAGTGGGCGACGCCGGCGGTGTCCAGCAGCGCGGTGAGAGCCGAGCGGTTGGCCTCGCGGGCCGAGAGCGGGGTCAGTCCGGGTTCGACGTAGACGTCGCCGTGTTCCGCGGTGACCGTCGTGGGCCCCGCCTGGGCGGACCGCCGTACGGCGCCGTCCCCCGCATTCCCCGCGGGGCCCGACGACCGCCGCAGAGCCTGATCGAATACGGCCGTCACGCCGCTCGCCCCCCACGGGCCGACGCACGCACCAGCACAGCCACCCCTCCCCGTCTCCTCACCCGGCAGGACCGAGGTGAGTACCAGGTGGCCGCTCGCCCTCGTGCCCCCCGGCTCGATGTGCGACCACGTAAGGCGATGGCAAAAGGCCGCCGCCGGTTCATACCGAATATTTAACCTTCACAGGACCGGCACATCATCAGCAAGCGCTCACACTGCTGTCAAGAACAGACAGAAATGACAGAAAACACATACAACCCTTGCGTCTCATTGAACGTCTGATGACCGGTGGGCGACTGCCCGCCGCCGCAGACTGGCTCGGTCTCTCCCCCCACGCATGCCCTGAGCCACTGGTCGAGGAGAGAGGACCGACGCACATGACGCACGCCCTGACGGAGACGGGCCCGGAGGGATCACGGCGCGCGCCGTCGGGCCGCCGGGGCAGGACGCCGAGGAAGCGCCGCCGCGTGTGGCGCTGGATCGCGCTGAGCCTGGTCCTGCTCCTGGTGGCCGCCGGAGGCGTCGGCTACTGGCTGTACAGCGATCTGAACGGCAACATCAAGGGCGTCGACCTGGACAAGGCGATCGGCGACGACCGGCCCGAGAAGCTGCCCACGTCCGGGCAGAACCTGCTGGTCCTCGGCTCCGACTCGCGCGCGGGCGCCAACGGGAAGCTGAGCGGGGACACCGCGGCCGGGGCCCGCTCCGACACCGCGCTGGTGATCCACATACCCGAGGGCCGCCGCCAGGCCGTCGCCGTGAGCATCCCGCGCGACACCCTGGTGACGCGGCCCGCGTGCACGGCCAAGGACGGCTCGGCGCTGCCGTCGGCGAAGCGCGTGATGTTCAACTCGGTGTACTCGCTGGCCGGGCCCGCGTGCGTGGTCAAGACCGTGGAGCGGATGTCGGGCGTCCGCATGGACCACTTCGTCGAGATCGACTTCGCCGGCTTCAAGGGGCTGGTCGACGCGATCGGCGGGGTGACCGTCACGGTCGACCGGGACATCCACGACCACAACAGCGGCCTGGACATCACCGCGGGCACCCACAAGCTCGACGGCACCCAGTCGCTGCAGTTCGTCCGCACCCGGCACGGCGTCGGCGACGGCAGCGACCTGGGCCGCATCGGTCTGCAGCAGCAGTTCCTGATCGACCTGCTGAGCGAGATCAAGAAGCAGGACCTCCTCGGCAGCCCGACGAAGTCCTACCGGATCGCCGACAAGCTCACCGAGTCCCTCACCACCGATTCGGGCCTGGCGTCCCTCACCAAGCTCGCCGAGTTCGGCCGCAGCATGAACGGCATCGACCCCTCCACGATGGAGACGATCATGCTTCCGGTGCGGTACGACACCCAGGACCCCAACCGCGTGATCGCCGCCCAGCCCCAGGCCGGGCAGTTGTGGCAGGCCCTGCGCAAGGACGAGGAGATCCCGGCCTCCGCGAAGAAGTCACCGGCCACGGGGGGCTCGACGAGGACGGGGGCGTCGACGTCCTGAGGGGCGGGCCTGACTTCGGGCGGGCAAGGGGGTGCCCGGAGGCAGAGCGGCTCTGACTTCGGGCCGGCGAAGGGGTGCCCGGAGGCGGACGGGCGTGGAGGGTGCTCGGTGTCCCCCCGGGCGCGGGGCTCTTCAGTGATGGCCGCGCTGGCGTTGGCCCGGCGTCCCGGGGGCGCTGGCCGGAGGCGGACGGGCGAGGGGGTGCCCGGGGTCCCGACGGCGCCCGTCGGAGGCGGACGGGATGGTGCCGGCCCGGGGTCCCGGGGCCCCGGGGCGCTCGCCGGAGGCGACGGGCCAGGGCATGCCCGGGGGCCCGGGCGGGGCACGCTTCAGCGGTGGCCGCAATGGCGCCGGTCCGGAGTCCCTGGTGGCACTCGCCGGAGGCGGACGGACGACGGCTGCCCAGTGTCCCGGGGGGGCCGTCAGATGGCGGACGGGCCAGGGGTGCTCGGTGTCCCTGGGGCCCCGCCAGAGGGCGGACGGGTCAGGGGTGCTCGGTGGCCGAGCCGCTCGCCGAGGCGGACGGGATGGTGCCCGGCCGGTGCCCCGGCGAACGCTCGCCGTAGGCCGACGAACCAGGATTGCCCAGTGCCCCGGGCAGGGGTTCGTCAGAGGCGGATCGATGGGTTCAGGTTCAGGCCGGGGGCGTCCGACTGGCGGGCTATGTGCAGGGCACCGCCCGGGGCCAGCGCGGCGAGGACGACGCGGCCGTGGGCGTCCTGGGCGAGGGCCGGGGCGCCGACGCAGTGCTCACCCGTCGGCGACCACCACAGGCCGCCCTGTTCGTTCTCGGTGCCGCACACGGCGAGCATGACCTGGCCGTCCATGTCGCGGTGGGCGAGCACCGTGCAGTCGTAGCCGTCCAGTGCCGCGCGCAGCGTCGCGACGGGGCTGCCCGCCGGGGCGCCGCCCAGCGGGATCAGCCAGCCGCCCGGCCGGTGGGCGACGAGTCCGCCGGTGTCCCGGTCGGCCCAGTAGAAGGTCGCCCGGTCCGGGGCGGTCTCCAGCGCCGCCGCCGTACCGGGGGCCACCCGCAGCGCGATGTTCGGCTCCTGCCGGAAGTCGCCGTCGGGCTCAGCCTGCCGCCACCACATGGCATCGCGCTCGCCGCCGGCCAGCACCTCGATCCGCCCGGAGCCGTGGGCGACCACGGCGAGCCCGTCCTGCACCCCGCTGCCCTTGAGGTCGGCCCAGGGCTCCCACTTGCCGGTCGGCGCCTCGCGCCGCAGCATCAGCCCGCGGCCCGCGTTGCGCACGAGGACGTGCACGCGGCCCGACGCGCTCACGGCGCCCACCGGGACGCCGAAGCGGGCGGCCTTCTCCCGGTCCTGGTGCGGGTTGCCCAGCGACCGCCACTCGGTGACCGGACGTCCGGTCTGGTACTGGATGGCGTGCACGATGTCGACGGCGGCGGGCCCGTCGCCCTTGCGCCGCTCGCGCCGGCCCAGGAAGTGGACGTAGGCGTCCGGCCCCTGGACCACCGACAGATGCGTGAGATCCGGCACCGGGAAGAACTCGGGCCCGGTCCACTGCGGGCCGCCCGGGTGGGTCTCGGTCCAGCGCAGCAGTCCGCCGCGGGCGCGGGCGTACGCGGTGAGCCTGCCGTCCTTGCCGAGCAGCAGCCAGCGGCCGTCCACGGTCGCCTCGGCCGCGTGCCGCTCGCCCCGCCCGTGCTCGTGCACGACGACGCGGTCCGCGCCTCTGCGTCGGGCGGCGCCGCGCCCGGATCCGGTCCGCATGACGTGGCCCGCCCCTTCCCTGACGCCCGGCGCGGCCGAGGTGCCGAACCCCCGGGCACCTGCTGCACGGGGGAGGCCGAGCGCGCCCATCATAAGTCGAACATTTGACGAACACAGCGTGACGACGGCGTGCCCACCTGGGCCGGAGGCGACGGCGACGCCAGCCTCCTCCTCCGTCACACCTCCCGCCACGCCTCCAGCGCCAGCCCCGGCTCGTCCTTGCGGCGGGTGAGGAGGAGTCGGCCGGTCGACGGGGACGACGTGGCCGCCACCACCCGGTCGTCCTCGTCCACCGCGAGGGAGACCCCGGCGTCCGACGGGAGGGAGGGGCCGGACTCGGCCCACCAGGCGCCGGCCGACTCCTGCTCGGTCGGGTAGGCGGCGAAGGCGACCCGGCCGCTCGCCGAGCGCTGGGCGAGCAACGTGCAGTCGTAGCCGTCGAGTTCGCAGCGCACGGCGGAGACCGGGCCGGGCCCGGCGGAGGGCAGCAGGGCGACCGGTTTGGCGCCGGGCCGCCACGCGCACAGGTCGCCCGACTCGTCGGTGTAGAAGAGGGTGGTGCTCTCGGCGGAGGTGGCGAGCGCGTACAGCGTGCCCGCGCGGACCGGTGCCTCGATCGCCTCCTCCAGGACGGGCTGCGCGCCGGGCTCCTCCTGACGCCAGTGCAGGACCCCGCCGGACACGGCCGCGAAGAGCTCCACGCGCCCCGACTCCCCCGTCGCCGCCGCCAACTCGTCCTGCACGTCACGCCCCTTGAGGTCCCGCCAGGGGTCCCAGCCGCCCTTCTCCTTCTGCGCGACCATGCTCACCCCGCCGCCCCCGTTGCGGACGAAGACATGGGCGCGGCCCTGGGCGTCGACCGCGACGGCGGGCATGCCGGTCAACGGCCCCTTCTTGTCGGGGTGCCCGATCGGGTTCCAGTCCAGGGCGGCGAGCCGGGGCCGGAAGTGGGTGGAATGCACGAGCCCGCTCTCACCCGCCGTCGTGGGCCGCCAGGAGACGAGGTGCGCGTAGGAGTCGCCGCCCTGACCGATCGCCAGGGACGGCCGCAGCTTCTGTTCGCCGCCGACCTTGCGCACGGGCGTCCAGGTGCCGCCGGGGGCCCGTTCCGCCCGGCACAGGACGGCGTCGTCCGTCGGAAGGTAGACACTGAGCCGGCCGTCACGGCCGCGCAGGAGCCAGTCGCCGTTCACCAGTTCACTTTAAGCGGGCCGCTACGACGACCCTCGATCGGGCCCCGCGTGGCACGTGGCGCCGACGGGCACGTCCGGGCGTGGAGGGGGCAGGCTGTACCTCGGCAACCGCAAACGACAGACGTGAGAAGGAAGCCGACCTCATGACCGACCAACTCACCGTGAGCGTCCTCGGCACGGGCATCATGGGCGCCGCCATGGCCCGCAACCTCGCCCGCGCCGGGCACACCGTCCGCGCCTGGAACCGAACCCGCGCCAAGGCCGAGCCGCTCGCCGCCGACGGCGCGCACATCGCCGACACGCCCGCCGAGGCCGTGGAGGGCGCCGATGTCGTCCTCACCATGCTGTACGACGGCCCGGCCGCCCTGGACGTGATGCGCGAGGCGGCCCCCGCGCTGCGCTCCGGCGCCGCCTGGGTGCAGTCGACCACCGCCGGCATCGAGGCCATCGGCGAACTGGCCGCCTTCGCCGCCGAGCACGGGCTGGTCTTCTACGACGCCCCGGTGCTCGGCACCCGCCAGCCCGCCGAGGCCGGACAGCTGACGGTGCTGGCCGCCGGCCCGGCCGCGGGACGGGCGGTCGTGGAGCCGGTGTTCGACGCGGTCGGCGCCCGCACCGTGTGGACCGGCGAGGACGGGGCGGCCGGCACCGCCACACGGCTGAAGCTGGTCGCCAACAGCTGGGTGCTCGCCGCCACCGCGGCGGCCGGCGAGGTCCTCGCCCTGTCGCAGGCCCTCGACGTCGACCCGGCGCGGTTCTTCGACCTCATCGCGGGCGGCCCGCTGGACATGGGCTATCTGAAGGCGAAGGCGGGGATGATCCTGGAGAACCGCCTCTCCCCCGCCCAGTTCGCGGTGACCACGGCCGCCAAGGACGCCCGCCTCATCGTGGCGGCCGGCCGGGAGAACGGGGCCCGCCTGGACGTGGCCGCCGCGAGCGCCGAGCGTTTCGAACGGGCGGCCGCGCAGGGGCACGGCGACGAGGACATGGCCGCCGCGTACTTCGCCAGCTTCGACGACAAGCGGGCGGACTGAGCGGGCCCTTTCCCCCGACTGTGCGAACCTGGCCGCATGAGTGACAGCGACCCCCTGCTCGTGATCGTCGACGCCGCGAACGTCGTCGGGTCGGTGCCCGACGGATGGTGGCGGGACCGGCGGGGGGCCGCCGAACGACTGCGCGACCGATTGGCGGCGGACGGGCTCCCCGGGCACGCCGGGCCGGTGGAGATCGTGCTGGTGGTGGAGGGGGCGGCCCGGGGGGTGGAGTCCGTCCCCGGGGTCCGCGTGGAGGCGGCCCCGGGGAGCGGGGACGACCGGATCGTGGAACTGGTGGCGTCGGCAAGCGGCCGCGCCGTCCTGGTGGTCACGGCGGACCGGGAACTGCGGCGGCGGGTGCGGGAGTTGGGCGCCGAGGTCGCCGGTCCCCGGACGGTCAGGCCCTGACGTCAGGGGTGTCGGCCGACTGCTCCTGGTGAGCGAGACGGCTGTGCGTACGCCCGTAGAAGAAGTACACGGCGAACCCGATGACCATCCAGATGGCGAACCGCAGCCAGGTCTCGGCCGGCAGGTTCAGCATCAGCCACAGCGAGGCCAGCACCGACACGATCGGCAGCACCGGGACCCACGGGGTGCGGAAGGAACGCTCCAGGTCGGGGCGGGTGTTGCGCAGGATGATCACGCTGATCGCGACGACGATGAAGGCGAAGAGCGTGCCGATGTTCACCAGTTCGGCGAGTTCGCTCAGGCTGGTGAAGCCGGCGACGATCGCGATGATCACGCCGAGCAGGATCGTGGGCCGGTAGGGCGTGCGGAACTTCGGGTGGGTGTGGGAGAAGAACCGGGGCAGCAGGCCGTCGCGGCTCATCGCGAAGAACACCCGGGACTGGCCGAGCAGCAGGATCATGCAGACCGTGGTCAGGCCGATCGCGGCGCCGAAGCTGATCAGGCCCGCGAACCAGGGGTGCCCGGTGGCCTTGAAGGCGTCGGCGAGCGGGGCGTCCACGGACAGCTTGCTGTACTTCTGCATGCCGGTCACCACGATCGACACGGCGACGTACAGCGCGGTGCAGATGATCAGGGAGCCGATGATGCCGCGCGGCACGTCCCGCTGCGGGTTGCGGGTCTCCTCGGCGGCGGTGGCGACGACGTCGAAGCCGATGAAGGCGAAGAAGACCACGGACGCGGCGGTGAAGATGCCCATCACGCCGAAGTTGGAGGGCGCCCAGCCGAACATCAGCTGGATCAGCGGGGCCTTGAGGTTCCCGCCCGCCTCCACCGACTGCGCCTTGGGGATGAACGGGTCGTAGTTGCCGCTCTTGATGAAGAAGGCGCCCGCGATGATGACGACCAGGACGACGGCGACCTTGATGGCGACGACGACCGAGGTGACGCGCGCGGAGAGCTTCATGCCGACGACGAGGATGGCGGTGAGCAGCAGGACCAGGGCGGCGGCGAGGATGTCGAAGCCGAACCCGGAGGCGCCGTCGCGGCCGCTGAGCGCCTCGGGCAGATGCCAGCCTGCGTTGTCCAGCAGGGAGTGGATGTAGCCGGACCAGCCGACGGCGACCACCGCCGTGCCGAGCGCGAGTTCCAGCACCAGGTCCCAGCCGATGATCCAGGCGGGCAGTTCGCCCAGGGAGGCGTAGGAGAAGGTGTACGCGGAGCCCGCCACGGGGACCGTGGAGGCGAACTCGGCGTAGCACAGGGCGGCGAGCGCGCAGACGACGCCGGCGACGACGAAGGACAGGGAGACGGCCGGGCCGGCGGTGTTCTTGGCGGCCGTGCCGGTCAGGACGAAGATGCCGGTGCCGATGATGACGCCGACGCCGAAGACCGTCAGGTCGAGCGCGGACAGGGATTTCTTGAGCGCGTGCTCCGGTTCCTCGGTGTCCTGGATGGACCGCTCGACGTTCTTCGTCCTGAAGAGGGTGCTGCTCACGGCGTACCTCCCACGCTTTCTCGTCCTCGCCATGATCGAGAGGGGGCTTAAGGCGTATGCCCCGGCGCGCGCGGATTCACGCGGATGGGCCGCTTCCACCACCCCTGGCGGGGTGAGAAAGCGGCCCGTCCGGTCGTACGGCGGTGTCAGTCGCGGGCGGGTTCCACCTCGGCCGCGGCGCTCCGGTCGAACCGGCCGTCCAGCTTGGAGACCAGGCCGGTGACCTGGCGGGCGATGTCCGGGGCGGTGAGGCCGATCTCCGTCATCACCTCGGCGCGCGAGGCGTGGTCGAGGAAGCGCGGCGGGATGCCGAAGTCGCGCAGCGGCACGTCGACGCCCGCGTCGCGCAGGGCCTGCGCGATCGCCGAGCCGACGCCGCCGACGCGGGAGTTGTCCTCGACGGTGACGACCACGCGGTGCCGATCCGCGAGCGGGGCCATGGCCTCGTCGACGGGCTTGACCCAGCGCGGGTCGACGACGGTGGTGGAGATGCCCTGCCGGTCCAGGAGGGCGGCGATCTCCAGGCACATCGGCGCCAGGGCGCCCACGGAGACCAGCAGCACGTCCGGGCGGTCCGTGCCGGGCTCGCGCAGCACGTCCATGCCGCCCACGCGGCCCACGGCCGGTACGGCGGGGCCCACGGCGCCCTTGGAGAAGCGCACCACGGTCGGCGCGTCCTCGACGGCCACGGCCTCGCGGAGCTGGGCGCGGACCTGGTCGGCGTCGCGCGGGGCGGCGAGCCGGAGGCCGGGGACGACCTGGAGGATCGACATGTCCCACATGCCGTTGTGGGAGGCGCCGTCGGTGCCGGTGACGCCCGCCCGGTCCAGCACGAAGGTGACGCCGCACTTGTGCAGGGCGACGTCCATGAGGACCTGGTCGAAGGCGCGGTTGAGGAAGGTGGCGTAGACGGCGAAGACGGGGTGCAGGCCGCCGTGGGCAAGGCCGGCGGCGGACACGGCGCCGTGCTGCTCGGCGATGCCGACGTCGTAGATCCGGTCGGGGAAGGCGTCCGCGAACTTCTTCAGACCGACCGGCTGGAGCATCGCCGCGGTGATCGCCACGATGTCCTCGCGCTCCTTGCCGAGCTGGACCATCTCGTCGCCGAAGACGGAGGTCCAGTCGGCGCCGGAGGCCTTGATCGGCAGGCCGGTGTCGGGGTGGATGGGGCCGATGCCGTGGAAGCGGTCGGCCTCGTCCTGGAGGGCGGGCTGGTAGCCGCGGCCCTTCTCGGTGAGGCAGTGCACGATGACGGGGCCGCCGAAGCGCTTGGCGCGGGCGAGGGCCGACTCCAGGGCCTCGATGTCGTGGCCGTCGATGGGGCCGACGTACTTCAGGCCGAGGTCCTCGAACATGCCCTGGGGGGCGATGAAGTCCTTCAGGCCCTTCTTGGCGCCGTGCAGGGTCTCGTACAGCGGCCTGCCGACGACCGGGGTGCGGTCGAGGATGTCCTTGGTCCGGGCGAGGAAGCGCTCGTAGCCGTCGGTCGTGCGCAGGGTCGCCAGGTGGTTGGCGAGGCCGCCGATGGTCGGGGCGTAGGAGCGCTCGTTGTCGTTGACGACGATGACGAGCGGGCGGTCCTTGGCCTCGGCGATGTTGTTCAGCGCCTCCCAGGCCATGCCGCCCGTGAGCGCGCCGTCACCGATGACCGCGACCACGTGGTCGTCGCGCCTGCGGACCTGGTTGGCCTTCGCCAGGCCGTCGGCCCAGCCCAGCACGGTGGAGGCGTGGCTGTTCTCGATGACGTCGTGCTCGGACTCGGCCTGCGAGGGGTAGCCGGACAGGCCGCCCTTCATCTTCAGCCGGCTGAAGTCCTGGCGGCCGGTGAGCAGCTTGTGCACGTAGGACTGGTGACCGGTGTCCCACAGCACCTTGTCCTTGGGCGAGTCGAACACGCGGTGCAGGGCGATGGTGAGCTCGACGACGCCCAGGTTGGGGCCGAGGTGGCCGCCGGTCTTGGAGACGGCGTCGACGAGGAAGGTCCGGATCTCCTCTGCCAGCTGGTCCAGCTCCTCCAGGCTGAGCCGGTCCAGATCGCGCGGTCCCCTGATGCGGGTCAGCAGCGGCACCCGTGCCTCCTTGCAGTAAAAGCTGATCGAGCTGTTGCCGGGCTTGTCGAGTCTAATGTTCCGCCTTTGCGGACGGTGCCCGGGCGGTGCGTCGTAGGTCACGCGATCGGCTCTACCCACGATCGCACTTTTCTACGACATGACTGTGCCCGGCACCGCCGTTGGTGCCGGGCACAGGTCTCGGGAGGGGTGTTACGCCCGGCCCGCCGCCTTCTGGCTCCTGCGGGAGACGGAGTCGATGACGACGGCGCCCAGCAGCACCGCACCGGTGATCATGTACTGGATGGACGTGTTCATGTTGAGCAGGTCCAGGCCGGTCTGGATGGACTGGATGACCAGCATGCCCAGGAGGGCGGACCAGACCGAGCCGCGGCCACCGAACAGCGAGGTACCGCCGATGACGGCCGCCGCGATGGCGAGCATCAGGGTGTTGCCGCCGCCGGCGCTCAGCGTGGCGCTCGCGGTCTGGCCGGCGAAGAACATACCGCCGATCGCCGCGAAGCCGCCGGAGATGGCGAACACGGTGATCCGGATCATCGGCACGTTGATACCGGCACGGCGGGCCGCCTCGATGCCGCCACCGACCGCGAAGACCTTGCGGCCGTAGGTCGTACGGCGCAGCACGAAGTCCACGATCACCAGCGCGGCGAGGAAGATCACCAGCGCGTTGGAGACACCGGAGGCGTCGTTCAGCACGAACGCGGCGAGGAAGGACGCCACCGCGAGCACGCCGACGCGCAGCAGGATCTCCACGGTCGGCCGGAACGGCACGCCGGCCGCCTTGCGGCGCCGCTGCTCACCGAAGTTGCCGACCAGGGACAGCACGACCCCGAGGCCGGCCAGCAGGTAGGCGCCGATGATGGCCTGGTCCATGAAGAACGAGCTCTGGCCGAGCAGGTGGACCGGACCGGTGTCGGACGGGATGTTGATGGTGCCGCTGGAGCCCAGCAGCCACAGCATCAGGCCGTTCCAGCCGAGGAAGCCGGCCAGGGTGACGACGAACGCGGGCACGCCGATCTTGGCGAAGAACCAGCCCTGCAGGCCGCCGATGCCGATACCGACGAGGACCGCCAGGACCAGCGACAGCCAGGGGTTCACGCCGTGTTCCACCGCGAACACGGCGAACAGGGTGGAGGACAGACCGCTGACCGAACCGACCGACAGGTCGATCTCGCCGAGCAGCAGGACGAACACCAGGCCGATGGCGAGCATGCCGGTGGCCGACATGTAGTAGCTGATGTTCGAGACGTTGTCCGCGCTGAGGAAGCGGTCGTTCTGGAGCTGGAAGATCGTCCAGATGATGATCAGGCCGATGACCACCGGCAGCGAGCCGAGCTCACCGCCCTTGACCTTGCGCGTGAACTCGGTCCAGTAGCCCTTCAGGCCCTCCTCGCGGATCAGCAGACGCGGGTCCACGACGGAGACCGGGGCAGCGGTGGGGTCGTCCGCGGGTGCGACGGTGTCCTGCACCTCGGGATCGACCTTGGAAACCTTGGATGTGTCGCTCACTGTGCCGCCTCCGCGCTGCGACGCCCCGCACGACGGGTCACGGCATTGTCCGTGGCACCGGTGATCGCGGAGATGATTTCTTCCTGACTGGTGTCCTTCACCGAGAAGGAACCGTTGTTCCTGCCCAGCCGCAGTACGGCGACGGTGTCGGCGACCGCCTTCACGTCCGCCATGTTGTGGCTGATGAGGATGACGGCGAGGTTCTGCTCGCGCAGCCGCTCGACGAGGTCGAGGACCTGGGCGGTCTGCTCGACGCCGAGGGCGGCGGTGGGCTCGTCGAGGATGACGACCTTGGGCTCACCGATCAGGGCGCGCGCGATGGCGACGACCTGACGCTGACCACCGGAGAGGCTCGCGATCGGGATGCGAACGCTCGGGATGCGGATGGAGAGCGTGCTCAGCAGCTCGCGGGCTTTCTTCTCCATCGTGACCTCGTCGATGACGCCGCGGTGCAGCAGCTCGCGTCCGAGGTAGAGGTTGCCGACCACGTCGAGGTTGTCGCACAGCGCGAGGTCCTGGTAGACCGTCGCGACGCCGAGTCCCTGGGCGTCGTGCGGCCTGTTGATGCTGACCGGCTTGCCCTCCCACTCGATGACGCCCTCATCGATGGGGTGGACGCCGGCGATCGTCTTGACCAGCGTGGACTTTCCGGCGCCGTTGTCGCCGACCAGGGCGACCACTTCGCCGGCGTGGACCTCCAGTTCGACATCGGTGAGGGCCTGCACCGCACCGAATCGCTTGGAGACTCCGCGCAACGCCAGCACGGGCGTAGCGGACACGTGAACCATCTCCTTCGCCGCCTGACCGGCGGGGATGCCGCGCTTGGGGTAGGGCGCGGAGGGGTGTGCCGTAAGCACTTGTTTACAAGGGGCTGTGCCGTTGGCACTGATTTACAAGTCGAACATGCGCGCGCCCGGTGCCTCTTGGCAACGGCTGCGTCCACCATGCTTCCGTCCGGCACCCGCCCCGCAGCGGGGTATGAAGGCGGCGCGGGTGCCGGACAGGTTCGGTGCCTGCGGTGTGGGGCGCGTTCCGGTGAGGATCGCGCCCCGGGCTCGGGCCCGTCCGTCGGACGGGCCCTTGCGGCTTACTGCAGGCCGGCCTTCTTGCACGCGGCGGCGAAGTCCGCGGTGCAGATCTGGGAGACGGTGTACAGACCGTCCTTGACGACCGTGTCCTTGATGTTCTTGACGGTCACCGAGACCGGGGTCAGCAGCTTGGCCGGGACCTTGTCGCCCGAGCCGCTGGTGACCGTGGTGTCGGCCAGGGACTTGATGTCCTTGCCCTGGAGCAGGTTGACCGCGAGCTCGGCGGCGGTGTCGGCCTCCGGCTTGTAGGCCTTGTAGACCGTGGAGGACTGGGTGCCGGCGACGATCCGCTGGATGCCCGCGAGCTCGGCGTCCTGACCCGTCAGCGGGATGCCGCTGATACCGGCGCCCTTGAGGGTGTTGGCGATACCACCGGCCATGCCGTCGTTGGCGGCGTAGACGCCGGCGATGTTCTTGGCGCCGAGCTGGGTGATGGCGGCGGACATCTTCTGCGCGGCGACGGTGTCCTTCCACAGACCCGACTGCTCGTAGGCGATGTTCACCTTGCCGTCGAGTGCCTCGTGCGCGCCCTTCTTGAACTGACCGGCGTTCGGGTCGGCGTCGTCACCGTTGATCATGACGATCTTCGAGGACTTCTTCGCCTTGGAGCCGAGGGCGTCCAGCAGGGCCTGGCCCTGGAGCTGGCCGACCTTGACGTTGTCGAAGGAGACGTACGCGGAGACCGGGCCCTGGGCCAGACGGTCGTACGCGACGACCTTGACGCCCTTGCTCACCGCGGACTGGATGGAGGACTTGATGGCGGCCGAGTCCTGGGCGGAGACCACGATGACCTTGACGCCCTTGGTGACCATGCTGCTCATCTGCTGAGCCTGCTTGGCCGGGTCGGCGGCGGCGTTGGCGTAGGAGACGGTGCAGTCGCCGCACAGCTCCTTGACCTTGGCCTCGAAGTACGGCTTGTCGAACTTCTCGTACCGCGCGGTGACGTTGTCGGGCAGGAGCAGGCCGATCGACTTGCTGCCGGAGCCGGAGCTCTGGCTGCTGCCGTCGCTGCTCTTCTTGTCACCGGCCTTGCCACAGGCGGCGACCGAGACGGCGAGTGCCGAGATCGCTACGGTCACGGCTGCACGACGCATGAGCGTGTTCACTTGAGAAACCTCCCTGACGAGGCCGCGTCGTTGCGGCCGAGGTGGCTGGAAGTCAACTCGGCCGCACGTGCGACGTCAAGAAGTAAATACTTAACGAGATGGCAACGACGTCCTGCGTTTTCTAAGTGAAGGCAGGCGCAGATGCGTGCAGCGTGCTGTCCAAAAGGGTCGAATCACCCATCTCGCTCAGGGCGAGGGCGAGTGCTCCGAGCACCTCCGCACGACCTCCAAGTGCCCCGGGAAGCACGGACAGTTGGCGTGCCGCACTGGGGATCGCATAGCGGCCGACGGACTCCCGTATCGGCCCGAGCACCAGCTCACCGGCCTCGGCGAGATCGCCACCGAGAACCACCCGGCTCGGGTTCAACAGATTGCAGAGATTGGCGACTCCAGAACCGATGTGGCGGCCGACGTCGGCGATCACCCGACGGCAGCCCGGGTCTCCGTCCCTGGCCAGCCGCACGACGCCTTCCATCGTCAGATCGGTGCCGTGACTGGACTGGAGCAGCGGCAGCACATAGCGCGCGGCCGCGAAGGTCTCCAGGCAGCCGCGGTTTCCACAGCGGCAGACGGGGCCGGATTCATCAAGAGTAATATGACCGATTTCTCCCGCTGTGCCACCTGGGCCGCGGTAGATCTTGCCGTTGATCACCAGACCGGCACCGACACCGCTGGCGACCTTGATGTAGGCGAGGTCGCGCACGCCCCTGCCGCTGCCCCAGACCAGCTCACCGAGGGCGCCGAGGTTGGCGTCGTTGTCCACGTGCACGGGCACGCCGAGCCGCCCCCGCAGCTCCTCGGCGGGCTTGGTGCCGGTCCAGCCGGGCAGGATGGCGGTGGAGCCGAGGGTGCCCGACTCGACGTCGATGGGACCGGGCACGCCGAGGCCCACCCCGGCGATTTTCGACCGGTCCACGCCCGTTGCGCTGATCAGGCGATTGACCAGCTCCTCGGCCCGGTCGAAGCCCTGCGCCGAGGACGCGTCCACGTCCAGCGGCTCGGACTCCTCCGCCAGCACCTGGTGGGCGAGGTTGCCGACCGCGACGCGCAGATGCGTGTGCCCGAAGTCGACGCCGATGACGATGCCGGCGTCCCCGCTCAGGGAGACGCTGCGGGCCCTGCGGCCACCCGCCGACGTGGGCGTGACCTCGACCGTTCCGCCGTCCTTGAGCTCACGGACGATGTTGGAGACCGTGGCGGCGGACAGCCCCGTGGTCCTCGCGATCTCCGCCTGCGTGAGCGACCCGGCCAGCCGGACGGCCCGGACGACCCGCTCCAGGTTGGCTCGGTGCAGTGACGACTGCGACCCCGGAGTCTCCACGACGACCTCCTGCGCGCGGGACCGCTTCGATGAGGCCCCGTCTATGTCCAACTAGTGAACTCTAAGCTGAGCCGTTCGGGTCGCCTCCCGTCAAGAGGTTGAACCGTTTCCGGGTACGTGGCCGCAGGCACACACACGTTCGCGCGCCGTGCCCGAAATGCGGGAACGGCGCGCGGTCGGGCGGTTTCGGAGCGCTACTTCAGCGTGGCCGAGGTGAGGCCCGCCTGAACCTGGCGCTGGAAGGACAGGTACACCACCAGCATGGGGATCATGGCGATCGTGACGCCCGCGAAGAGCACGGGGAGGTCGGAGGCGTACCCCTGCTGCTGTTGCAGCTGGATGAGCCCCTGGGTGAGCACGTAGCGCTCCGGGTCGCCGCCGCTCTGCGGCTGCATCAGGACCGTCGGCAGGATGAACTGGTTCCACTGCCCGAGCGTGTTGAAGATGCCGACGCTGATCAGGCCCGGCTTCGCCATCGGCAGCATCACCTGGAAGAAGGTCCTGGTGTGCGAGGCGCCGTCCAGGACCGCCGCCTCGAAGACGGCCGTGGGCAGGGTACGGAAGAAGGCGTGCATGAAGAACACCGTGAACGGCATCGAGTAGGCGATGTAGACCAGGATGAGCCCCTGGTAGGTGTTCAGCATGTCCAGCCGCTTGACCATGAAGAACAGCGGGACGAGGGCGAGGAAGACCGGGAACATCGCGCCGGCGACGAAGAAGTAGTACAACAGCCGGTTGCCCCAGAACTGGTACCTCGCCAGGACGTACGCGGCCATGGAGCCGAACAGCATGGTCAGCGGCACCGAGAAGACCAGCACGATGACCGTGTTGAGGAAGTAGTCGCCGATGCCCTTGCTCCAGGCCCGGTGGAAGACGTCCAGGGACCAGTTGTGCGGCCAGCCGAAGGCGGAGCCGCCGATCTGGGCGTCGGTCTTGAAGGCGCTGATCACCAGCCACAGCAGCGGCAGCACGATCAGCAGGGCCCACAGGGCGAGGAAGCCGTGGGAGAAGACGTTCAGGACGACACCCTCGCCGCGCTGCTCGCCGGGGCGGTCGGGCCGCGGGGCGACCGGCCGCTCGACGGGGGCGGCGGGGGTTTCCTTGATGGGGGCGCTCATCGTCATGTCTCCCGCTCAGAACTCGATGCGCTCGCGGCGGGTGACGCGCAGCGTGAAGACGGACAGGATCAGGGTGAGCAGCAGCATGATCACGCCCATGGCGCAGGCGTAGCCGCTCTTGCCGTAGTAGAGGAAGTTGCGCATCATCACGGTCGCCATGACGTCGCTGTGGTGGTCGGGGCCGCCGCCGTAGGCACCCATGTTCTGGGTCATCGAGGAGACCAGGACGAACATGTCCATCGCGATGATGCCGAGATACACCCAGGCCGTCTGCACGGTGTCCCACAGCAGCGGCAGGGTGATGCGGAAGAACGACTGGTTCCGGTTCGCGCCGTCGATGAGCGCGGCCTCGTAGATGTCCTTCGGAATGGACTGCATGGCCGCCGAGAACAGCACCAGGTAGAAACCGACGCCCTGCCAGATCACGGCGACCATCAGCGCCCACAGCACCATGTTCGGCTCATTGAGCCATTCGATGGGATTGTTCGGGTCGACGAGATGGATTTTGATCAGGGCGCCGTTGAGCAGGCCTCCGCCGTCACTGCGGTACACCGCGTTGAACAGCACGGCGAGAATCGCCAGCGACAGCACCTGCGGGAAGAAGTAGACCACTTTGTAGAACTTCGATCCGGCGACGCCCTGGACCCCGCCGGCCCTGCTGCGACCGCCCGCGTTCAGCATGAAGGCGAAGAACAGGGCGAGCAGGATCGTGATCACCGGGATGAAGACCAGGAACTGCAGGTTGTGCCAGATGGCCTGCATGAAGACGTCGTCCTGGAACAGCGTTCTGTAGTTGTCCAGTCCGACGAACTTGAAGGTCTGCGACTGCCCCTTCCAGTCGGTCAGTGAATAGCCGAACGTCTGGATGTACGGCCAGATCACGAAGACCACGTAGAGCAACACGGGAATGAAGAGGAACCCCGTGACGAACCTGTACTGCCCTTTGCGCATACCTGCCCCTGACATTCCGGTCTGTGCAGCGCCCCGAAAGGGGCGCGGGGAACTGCGCGACAAGCCACGAACGACCCGCGGCCGCCCTGCGACGCACAGCCCCCACGACGCCCTCGTGAACTACTCGTGCCGGTTCTTCTTGGATGCAGGGTCCTTCGCCTGCTTGTCGACGGCGGCCTGACACCGCTTCAGCCATTCCTTCGGCTGGATGCGCTTGGCCATGAGCTCATTGGAGGCGTTCTGGATGGCCGTGTCCATCTCGCTGTACCAGTCCGGGTACAGGTAGCGGAAGGTGTTGTCGCCGGCCGCCTTGGACGCCTCGACCGTGGACTGCGTGCCGGGACGCAGCTTCACGCTCGCGTCGACGCCGTCCTTGAGGATGGTGAGCGAGTTGGCCTCCTTGGCGAAGAGCGTCGACCACTCCTTGGAGAGCATGTGCCGCATGAACTCCTTGGCACCGGGGAGGTTCTTGGCCTTGGCGGGGATGATGAAGGGCTCGCCGGAGCCGGCCCGGATCGCCTCGAAGGGCATCTTGCTGCCGGGCAGCAGGGGCATCGGCAGGAACTTCATGTCGAAGTCGGAGGGCGTCTGCTTCAGCTGCTCGTTCTCCAGCCAGGAGCCGCAGGTGATGAAGGCGGCTTTGTACTGGTTCCAGCGGGTCTGCGACTCGGTGTGGGTGAGGCCGTTGGTGCCCGGCATCAGCAGGCCCTTCTCCACGACCTCGTAGATCGCCTCGACGCCCGCCTGCGCCGCGGCGGAGCCGACGAACGCCTTCGGGTCGAGGTTGTCGATCGCCTTGACGGCGTCGAGGCCGCCCTTCTTGGCGATCATGTCCATGATGGCGACATTGATGTAGTACGGGTACTTGCCCTGGTGGGCGAGGCCGCCGATGCCGTCCTTCTTGGCCGCCTGGCAGACCTTGATGAAGTCGTCCCAGGTCTTCGGCGGCTCCCAGCCCTTGTCCTTGAAGAGCTTGCCGGAGTACCACAGGCCCCAGACCGTGTAGATGTAGTTGAGGGCGACGACCTTGCCCTCCTGGATGCCCGGGTCGAGGGTGCCGGGGATGAGCATGTCCCGGACCTTCTTGCCCGGGTCGTCCACGGACGGGGCGTCGAGGACCGGGGCGAGGTCGAGGAGCTGCCCGTTCTTGTACAGGACGTCGACCTTGATCTGCTGGGCGCCCGAGTCGTCGACGATGTCCGGCGGGTTTCCGGCGTTGAAGCGGGGCTGGAGCTTGCCGGTGATCTCCTGGGTGCCGGTGTGGGTGGAGGTGACGCCGAGCTTCTGCTTGAAGTTCGCCTCCCACGCCTTGGCGTAGTCGTCGCCGTAACCGCCCTTGAAGATGACGACGTCGAGCTTGCCGTTCTTCTCGACGCCGAAGGGGTTCGACTTGGAGGTCTTGCCCTGGTTGTTGTCGCTCGAGTTGTTGTCGCTCCCGCCACCGCTCGCACAGGCGGACAGAAAGCCCATCGCCGGTACGGAGATCAGGCCGAGCGCGGCCGAACGCTTGATCAGATCGCGGCGGCCGACGTCCGCGGTGCCGTTGTTCTCGTTCTCGCCGGAAGTGGATCCCATGCTCAAGTCCTCGCCTTCTCCAGGACTCAGGCGGTGAACCGGATCCTCCCCGGCACCGCGGTCAGGTCAAGCAGGGTCGTGCAGGAAGTGCGGACAGCAAAGTACGGATCGTGTGAATCGCCGACAGGTATAGTCCACTTCCCGCCAACGGAGCAAGATCGAATGCAAGGTTGGCCATGGGTCTTTTCCGAGTTGAGACCTCGCGGAAATATGAGCGCCCTGTGCGCTCCTTGCCGGAAAAGTCCACGACATAAGCCCCGAATGCCACAGGCAACACCCTTGACATCACTGGCCACTTGACCCACTACTGGTCTCTGCGCGGCGAATTTGACAACGTTGTCCAGTGAGCCAGGAAGCAGGGAGGGTGCTGGCCTATGCGGCACAGAGCTCGGCACGGATACGGACCGGCGGTCGTGATCACGGCCGCCTTTGTCATGGCGGTGGGCTCGCAGGGGGCGGCGGTCGCGCTGCCCGGCGCTCCCACCAAGGCCGACCGGGAGTTCGCGTCGTCGTTCGAGACGGGCGATCCGGCTCCGGACTGGCTGAACACGGTCGACACCGGTGCCGACGGCGCCAAGCGGGCCTCGGGCGTCGACGGCGGCTACAGCAGCGGCATCCCGGGCAACGTCAACGACCATGTCACTGACGTCCGCGCGAGCGCCGAGAACACCGGCGGCGGCGAGGTGAAGGAGAACCTCGCGGACGGCGAGGCGGTCACCAAGTGGCTGACCTTCGAGCCGACCGGATGGGCCGAGTTCGACCTCGACAAGCCCATGAAGATCGTGACGTACGCCCTCACCTCGGCCAACGACTACGACGAGCGCGACCCGCGGGACTGGACCCTGCAAGGCTCCACCGACGGCAAGGACTGGAAGACCCTCGACTCGCGCGCCGGCGAGACCTTCTCCGAACGGTTCCAGACGAAGTCCTACGACCTCGCCGAACCGGCCGAGTACCAGCACTACCGGCTGGACGTCACCAAGAACAACGGAGCGGACATCCTGCAGCTCGCCGACCTGCAGCTGTCCACGGGCGGTGGCGGCGGCCCGGTGCCGCAGGACATGCTGTCGCTGGTCGACCACGGACCCAGTGGTTCGCCCACGGCCAAGGCGGCGGCCGGGTTCACCGGAAAGAGGGCCCTGCGTTACGCCGGTCGGCACACGGCGGACGGCCGGGCGTACTCGTACAACAAGGTCTTCGACGTGAACGTGGCGGTCGGCCGCGACACCGAGCTGTCGTATCGGATCTACCCGTCGATGGCGGACGGCGACCGGGACTACGACGCCACGAACGTGTCGGTGGACCTGGCCTTCACCGACGGCACCTACCTCAGCGGCCTCGGCGCGACGGACCGGCACGGGTTCGCGCTCTCCCCGCAGGGGCAGGGCGCCGCCAAGGTGCTCTACGTCAACCAGTGGAACGACGTCGCCTCCCGGATCGGGTCCGTCGCGGCCGGCAAGACCGTCGACCGGATACTGGTGGCGTACGACTCCGCGAAGGGCCCGGCGAAGTTCCGCGGCTGGCTGGACGACATCGCGCTGCGAAGGGTGGCGCCCGAGAAGCCGAAGGCGCACCTCGCCGACTACGCCCTCACCACGCGCGGCACCAACTCCAGCGGCAGCTTCTCGCGCGGCAACAACTTCCCCGCGACCGCGCTGCCGCACGGCTTCAACTTCTGGACGCCGGTGACCAACGCGTCCTCGCTGAGCTGGCTGTACGACTACGCGCGGGCCAACAACGACGACAACCTGCCGACGATCCAGGCGTTCAGCGCGAGCCACGAGCCGAGCCCGTGGATGGGCGACCGGCAGACCTTCCAGCTCATGCCGTCCGCTCAGCCAGGCACCCCGGACACCGGGCGCCAGGCGCGTGAGCTGGCCTTCCGGCACGAGAACGAGACCGCACGGCCGTACTACTACGGGGTGCGGTTCGAGAACGGGCTGAAGGCCGAGATGGCCCCGACCGACCACGCGGCGGCGCTGCGCTTCACCTATCCCGGCGACGACGCGAGCGTGGTCTTCGACAACGTCACCGAGCAGGCGGGGCTGTCGCTCGACAAGGACAACGGGATCGTCACCGGCTACTCGGACGTGAAGTCCGGGCTGTCGACGGGGGCCACCCGGCTGTTCGTCTACGGCGTGTTCGACAAGAAGGCGACCGACGGATCGTCGAGCGGGGTCAAGGGGTACCTGCGCTTCGACGCCGGGGACGACCACACCGTCACCCTGCGCCTGGCCACCTCGCTCATCAGCATCGACCAGGCCAAGGACAACCTCCGCCAGGAGATCCCGGACGGCACCTCCTTCGACACGGTGAAGAACCGCGCCCGGCAGGTCTGGGACAGGCTGCTGGGCAAGGTGGAGGTCGAGGGAGCGACACCGGACCAGCTGACCACGCTGTACTCCAGCATGTACCGGCTGTACCTGTACCCCAACTCCGGTTTCGAGAAAGTGGGTTCGACCTACCAGTACGCCTCGCCCTTCTCGCCGATGCCCGGGCCGGACACCCCGACCCACACCGGCGCGAAGATCGTGGACGGCAAGGTGTACGTCAACAACGGCTTCTGGGACACCTACCGGACCACCTGGCCGGCGTACTCGCTGCTGACGCCCTCCCAGGCGGGTGAGATGGTCGACGGCTTCGTGCAGCAGTACAAGGACGGCGGCTGGACCTCGCGCTGGTCCTCGCCCGGCTACGCGGACCTGATGACCGGCACCTCCTCGGACGTGGCCTTCGCGGACGCGTACGTCAAGGGCGTGAAGTTCGACGCGAAGGCGGCGTACGACGCGGCCCTGAAGAACGCCACCGTGGTGCCCCCGGCCTCGGGCGTGGGCCGCAAGGGCATGGCGACCTCGCCGTTCCTCGGCTACACCAGCACCGACACGCACGAGGGCCTGTCGTGGGCGATGGAGGGCTACGTCAACGACTACGGCATCGCGCGGATGGGCCGGGCCCTGTACGAGAAGACCGGTGAGAAGCGCTACCAGGAGGAGTCGCAGTACTTCCTCAACCGCGCCCAGGACTACGTGAACCTCTTCGACTCCAAGGCCGGCTTCTTCCAGGGCAGGGACGCCAAGGGCGACTGGCGCCTGGACTCGGCGAAGTACGACCCGCGGGTGTGGGGTTACGACTACACGGAGACCAACGGCTGGGGCTACGCCTTCACCGCACCGCAGGACAGCCGGGGCCTGGCCAACCTCTACGGCGGCCGCGGCAAGCTCGCGGACAAGCTCGACGAGTACTTCGCCACCCCGGAGACGGCAGCCCCCGAGTTCGTCGGCTCCTACGGCGGGGTCATCCACGAGATGACCGAGGCGCGGGACGTCCGGATGGGCATGTACGGGCACTCCAACCAGGTCGCCCACCACGTCATCTACATGTACGACGCGGCCGGGCAGCCCTGGAAGGCGCAGAAGAACGTCCGCGAGGCCCTGTCGCGGCTGTACGTCGGCAGCGAGATCGGGCAGGGCTACCACGGTGACGAGGACAACGGCGAGCAGTCGGCCTGGTACCTCTTCTCCGCGCTGGGCTTCTACCCGCTGGTGATGGGCGGCGGCGAGTACGCCGTCGGCTCCCCGCTGTTCAAGAAGGCGACCGTCCATCTGGAGAACGGCCGGGACCTGGTCGTGAAGGCGCCGGACAACAGCGCGGCCAACGTCTACGTACAGGGTCTGAAGGTCAACGGCCGCACCTGGACGTCGACTTCGCTCCCCCACTCGCTGCTCGCCAAGGGCGGGGTGCTGGAGTTCGACATGGGGTCGAAGCCGTCGTCGTGGGGCACGGGCAGGAATGCCGCACCCGTGTCGATCACCCAGGACGACAAGGTTCCGACGCCGCGTGCGGACGTGCTCAAGGGTGACGGGGCGCTGTTCGACAACACGTCGGACACCGACGCCACCGTGACGAGCGTGGACCTGCCGGTCTCCGGACCGGTCAAGGGCGTTCAGTACACGGTGACCTCGTCCGCCGACCACTCCAAGGCGCCGACCGGCTGGACCCTCCAGGCCTCGGCCGACGACGGGACCACGTGGAAGACGGTCGACAAGCGGTCGGGTGAATCCTTCCGATGGGACCGGCAGACACGCGCGTTCACCGTGGGGTCCCCGGGTACGTACGGGAAGTACCGCCTGGTGTTCGACGGCCAGGCGACCGTGTCGGAGGTCGAACTGCTGGCCTGAGCAGTCGCGTTGGGGGTCTCATGCCGCTTCCCGTGCCCGTCCTGCCCGACGGCGTCGACCCGGCCTGGCTTCCTGAGGAGGCGTTCCGGCCGGCCGGCGGCCGGCGGGTCCTGATCCGAGGATCGGGCCCGCTGGTGGAGACGGTGCGCGGGGAGCTGGCGGAGGCCTGCGCCCGGTTCGGCGGCGCTGTCGTGGAGGACGACCCCGAACTCGTCCTGGAGGCGACGGGCGACGACGGGAGCGAGGCGTTCACCCTCGGACGCCGTGACGGACGCACGACCGTCACGGCGTCCGGCGGGCGCGGGCTGCTGTACGGCTTCTTCCACGTCGTACGGCTCGGCGAGGCGGCGTTCCGGGGCGAACGGCGGACGGAGGAGCACCGCCCGGCGCTCGCGCTGCGGATGCTGGACCACTGGGACAACGTGGCCGTGCACCCGGTCATGGGCCAGGTGGAGCGTGGGTACGCGGGCGGATCGCTGTTCTGGGCGGACGGCCGGGCGCGCGGGGAGCTCGAGCGGGTACGGGCGTACGGCAGGCTGCTGGCGGCCTGCGGGATCAACGCCGTGGCCGTGAACAACGTCAACGTGCACGAGACCGAGGCCCGTCTGCTGACCGACCGGATCGGTGAAGTCGCCGACATCGCGGCCGCGTTGAGGCCGTACGGCATCCGGACGCACCTGTCGGTCACCTTCGCCGCGCCGATCGTGCTCGGCGGACCGGAGACGGCCGATCCCCTCGACGACAGCGTGCGGCAGTGGTGGGCCATGGCGACGGCCCGGGTGTACGAGGCGATCCCCGACTTCGGCGGATACGTCGTGAAGGCCGACTCCGAGGGACAGCCCGGGCCGTTCGCCTACGGCCGCACTCACGCGGACGGCGCGAACATGCTGGCCGGGGCGCTCGCGCCGCACGGCGGCACGGTCCACTGGCGGGCCTTCGTCTACGACCACCGCCAGGACTGGCGGGACCGGACGACGGACCGGGCGCGGGCCGCGTACGACCACTTCGTGCCGCTGGACGGGCGGTTCGCGCCGAACGCGGTGCTCCAGGTCAAGCACGGGCCGATGGACTTCCAGGTGCGGGAGCCGGTGTCTCCGTTGATCGGCGCGATGCCGCACACCGCCCTCGCGGTGGAGCTGCAGGCCACACAGGAGTACACCGGCCAGCAGCGCCATGTGTGCTGGCTGGGGCCGATGTGGAGCGAGGTGCTGCGGTTCGGCTCGGCGACGGGGCGCGGCTTCGAGGAGTTGGTGGCCGTCTCCAACGTCGGCGACGACCCCTTCTGGACCGGACATCCCCTCGCCCAGGCCAACCTCTACACCTTCGGGCGGCTGGCCTGGCGGCCGGACGCGGACCCGGGCGCGATCCTGGACGAGTGGATCGGGCTCACCTTCGGCGCCGACGGCCCGGCGAAGGAGCTGCACGCGGTGCTGGACGGCTCGTGGCGCACGTACGAGAAGTACACCGCGCCCCTCGGCGTGGGGTTCATGGTGCAGCCGGGGCATCACTACGGGCCGAGCGTCGACGGGTACGAGTACAGCCCGTGGGGCACCTACCACTTCGCCGACCGGGACGGGGTCGGGGTGGACCGCAGCAGCGCCACCGGGACCGGGTACGCGGGGCAGTACGCGACGCCGTGGGCCGAGACGTACGAGTCGCCCGGGACCTGCCCGGACGAGCTGCTGCTGTTCTTCCACCACGTGCCCTACGGGCACGTCCTGAAGAGCGGCAGGACCGTGATCCAGCACATCTACGACACACACTTCGAGGGCGTGGCGGAGGTGGAGGCGGCGATGGCCGTGTGGGCCTCGCTGAAGGGCCGCGTGGATCCTGCGCGCCACGCGCGGGTGGCGGAGCGGTACGAGGAGCAGCTCCGCAGCGCCCGCGAGTGGCGGGACCAGGTCAACAGCTACTTCTTCCGCAAGTCCGGGGTGCCGGACTTGCGGGGGCGGACCGTCTACTGAAGGCGCAGGACCGCCGCGCCGAGCGGGTCGAGGGTGACGGCGGCGCCCTCCTCCGTCCGCTTGCCGGTCAGCAGGTCGGTCGCCGTGGCGTGCGCGGTCAGGTGAGCCGCCTCCTGGGCGTGGTTGAGGAGGAAGAGCAGTCGGGTGCCGTCCGGGGCGACACGATGTGCGGTCTCCACGGCCGGGTGCCCGGCGTACGGGCCGAGCAGTCCATGCCGGTCGAGGACGCGGCGCACGACCCGGTCCACGCCCTGCCGGTCGAGGGCGGTGGCGACGTACCAGGCCTCGCCCTCGCCGTACTCGTGTCTGGTCACCGCCGGTGTGCCCGCGTAGAAGTCGGTGCCGTAGGTGGCGACGGTCTCGGCGCCGCGCGGCAGGACGAGCTCGAAGACGAGCCGTGCCTCGGCGGACAGTTCGGGGATCGGCTGGACGAACTCCGGCGGCCGGGCGTCCCATTCGTCGACGCGGACCCCCATGAGCGCGGCGAGCGGACCGGGCACGTCGGTCGGGAACGCGCGGTCGTGTACGTCGACGCGGCCGGAGAGGAAGGTGGCCAGGACCGTTCCGCCGCGCCGGGCCACCGCTTCGAGACGTGTGGCGAGGTCGCCCTTGACCATGTGCAGGACGGGGGCGAGGACGACGTCGTACGGCGTGAGGTCCGCGTCCTGCGGTACGACGTCCACGTCGGCGCCGGCCTCGCGGGCGGCCCGGTAGTAGCCGTGGACGGTCTCCTGGTACTTCACGAGCCGGGAGGGGCCGTCGGAGATCTCCAGGGCCCACCAGCTGTCCCAGTCGAAGAGCAGGGCGGTGCGGGCGGGGGTGCGGGCGCCCAGCGTCACGGGACCAAGATCTGTCAACTCCTGCCCCAAAGCGGCCACTTCCGTGAAGACGCGGGTGTCGTCGCGGCCCGCGTGGCCGATGACCGCCCCGTGGTACTTCTCGCAGGCGCCGCGTGAGGCGCGCATCTGGAAGTACAGGGTCGCGTCGGCTCCGTGGGCGATGGCCTGGAAGGTGGCCAGGCGCAGCTCCCCCGGCCGGCGCAGCGGGTTGACGTCACGGCAGGCCGTCGTCGACGGGGTCTGTTCCATCAGCCAGAAAGGGGCGCCGTCCTTGAGGCCCCTCATCAGGTCGTGGGCGAGCGCGGGCCAGGTCGGCGGGGCGTCGAGGGGCGGGTAGCTGTCCCAGGAGGCGAAGTCGAGGTGCGGCGCCCAGCGGTGGTAGTCGAGGGGGCGGAACATGCCCATGAAGTTGGTGGTGACGGGGGTGTCCGGGTCGTGCCGGCGGATCGCCTCCTTCTCGGCGAGGAAGCAGCCGAGCAGGGCGTCCGTGGTGAAGCGGAACCAGTCGAGGGTCGTGCCCTGGAAGGCGGTGTGGTCGGGGCCGTGCCAGTGCTCGGTGAGGGCGCTGGGGGGCTCGATCTCGGCCCAGTCGGTGTAGCGGTGGGACCAGAAGGCGGTGCACCAGGCGTCGTTGAGGGCGTCGAGGGTGCCGTACGTGCCGCGCAGCCGGTCCCGGAACGCATCGGCGCACAGGTCGCAGTAACAGGAGCCGCCGTACTCGTTGTTGATGTGCCAGGAGAGCAATGCGGAGTGTGCGGCGTACCGTTCGGCGAGCCCGGCCGCCATGGCGGTGGCGAGGCGGCGGTAGGCGGGTGAGCTGGGGCAGAAGTTGTGCCGTTGGCCGTAGCGGTGGCGGCGGCCCTCGAAGTCGGTGCGGTTGACGTCCGGGTACTTCCTGGCGAGCCAGGGCGGGAGGGCGGCGGTGCCGGTGGCCAGGCAGACGCTTCTTCCCTCGGCCGCGGCACGGTCGAGAACGCGGTCGAGGCCCGTGAAGTCGTAGGAGTCCTCCGCCGGTTGGGTGAGGGACCAGGAGAAGACGCCGACGGTGAGGGTGTCGATCCCGGCTCGTGTGAACAGGCGGTGGTCCTCGTCCCAGACCTCCTCGGGCCACTGCTCGGGGTTGTAGTCGCCGCCGTACCGGACCTTGCGGGTCATGCGGTGAAGTCCTCCTGGGTCTCGGCGATCACCCGACGGCTGCCGTACAGCAGGGAGAGCAGCAGCGGGGCGGCCAGCAGGGCGGGCAGGGCCTCGGTGAGCAGCGCGGTCAGTCCGGCGGCGAGCACGAGCAGGGAGGCCGCGGCGAGGGTGGCCCTGCCGTGCCGCAGCAGGAAGTACGCGGCGAGGCGGGCGGTGTCGCGGGCGCGGAAGGTGAACAGCGAGGTCAGGACGAGCGCGTGGGCGCCCCAGAGGAGGGAGCCGACGCCGATGGCGGCCAGCAGAGCGGCCCACCAGCCGGGCAGGCCGCTGGCGGAGAAGTGGGTGAGCGTGAAGGCGATCACGGTCAGCCAGGCGAGCAGGGGCGTCCAGAGTCGCAGCACCGGCAGGGCGTTCAGGCGCCAGCCGCGCGCGTAGGCGCGGGCGGGACGGAGGTCGGTGAGGTCCCGGTCGCGGTGGTGGAGGGCGTAGACGGCGGCCGACAGGGCGGGGCCCAGCGGGAGCAGGGCCACGGCGGCGAGGGGGAGGTTGGACGGGTCGGGGCCCAGCATGAACAGGCCGGCCAGGGCCGGTGAGGCGGCCACGAGCAGCAGGGCCTCGACGGTGACGAGGGTGTGCACCAGGGCGACGGCACGGGAGAGGGGGCCGTCGCCGAAGGCGGTCGCCTCTGCGCTCATCGGGGCTCCCTGCGGAAGGCGTCGGCCGGTTCCCCGGGGGTCACCCGTTCTCCTTCTTGAACCGTTCGTAGGCCTTGTTGTGCAGGTCGACGAGCTGCCGCATGTTCTTCGCCTTCAGCTCGCCCAGGTAGGCGTTCCACTCGGACATCGGGCGCTTGCCGAGGACGAACTTGAGCGTGTTCTGGATGGCGTGGTCCTTCAGTGGGGTGTCCCACAGCGTCGCCTGCTCCTGTTCCGCGGACTGCAGCGGGTGGGCGGGGTCGACGGGCAGCTGCCGGCGCTGCGACATGGCGTCCTGGAACTTCTTCTCATCGGGGCCGAAGGAGGAGGAGACCAGCTTCCAGCTGCCGCCGTAGGTGAAGACGCCGTTGAAGAAGCCGTAGTCCTTCTGCAGGTCCTTGGGGGCGTCCGGGGCGGAGCCCATGAGGGAGATGCCGGGCTTGAGGCGGTAGGTGTCACCGGACTTGGTGTAGGTGACGCCCTCGACGCCCCACTTGCAGAACTCCTGGCCCTCGTCCGAGTACCAGAGCCAGTCCACGAACTGCATCATCGCCACGAAGTCGTCGCTCATGAGCGCCTTGCTCGAGATCATGACGCCGTTCTCCAGCCGGACGCCGCTCAGCACGATCGGGCCGGCCGGTCCCAGGGGCACCGGCACCATCTCGATCTTCGCGCCCTTGACCTGCTTCTTCAGGTTGTAGCGGTAGTTCTGCACCAGCTCCTGCGGATTGGCGCTGATGACACAGGACTTCTCGGCGAGCAGCTTCTGCACGGCCTGGTCGTCCTGCTGGGTGAAGCTCTCCGGGTCCAGCAGCTTCTCGGCGACGATCTTTCTCAGGAACTCGACCATCGCGCGGTAGGCGTCCTGGGCGGCGGTGAAGACGAACTGGTTCGCCTTGGTGTCGAAGCTGATGTTGTCGTAGGTCCAGCCGGCCTTGACCCCGTACGCCTGCCCGAGGTAGCTGAACAACGCCCCGCAGGGGAAGGGGGTGTTGGTGCTCCAGCGGTCGGTCCAGGGGTACTTGCCGGGGTACTCCTGCTTGAGTGCCTTCAGGACGTCGTACACCTCGTCCCAGGTCGTCGGCAGGCTCAGGCCGAGCTTGTCGAGGACGTCCGTGCGGAAGGACAGCGAGTAGCCGGCCTTGGGCTTCTCGTGCAGGCCGGGCAGCAGGTAGTACTTGCCGTCGGACTGGCGGATGGAGTCGAGTTCCGGCTCCAGATTCCACTTGCGCACCTTGGCGCGGTAGTTGGGCATCAGGTGCGTGTAGTCGCTGACCGGGAGGATCGCGCCGGAGGAGACGAAGGCGACCTCGGAGGGGTGGTAGGTCTTCGGGATCAGGAAGGGGGCGTCGCCCGCTCCGATGAGGACGCTGCGCTTCTTCTCGTAGTCGGCCAGCGGCACGTCGAGGGGCTGGAGGGTGATCCCGGTGCGCTTGGTGACCTCCTTCCAGAACAGCCAGTCCTTCTTGAGCGGGTAGACCGGGTTGTCGTTGTGGAGCATCGAGAAGGACAGCGGCTTCGTCGCCTTGAACCGCTGTCCGGCCCGGTACTCCTTCATCGCGCCGTTCCGCTTCTTCGACAGGTCCTTGGAGTCCCCTCCGCCGTCCCCGCCGCCGCAGCCGGTGAGGGTGGCGAGACCGGCGAACCCGGCCGCGGCCAGGATCTGCCGGCGCGACAGCTCTCCTGCGTTCTTCACGTGGAACTCCCTTGTTCCGTGGGTGAGTTGCTGGGATCAGCCCTTGACCGCGCCGAGCATCACGCCCGAGACGAAGTAGCGCTGGACGAAGGGGTACACGCAGATGATCGGCAGCGCGGTGAGCACGATGGCGACCGCCTGGATGCTGGCGCCGACCTGGCTGAGCTGCTCGGTGGTGGCGCCGGCGTTGCCGCCTCCGGTGGCGCCCGCGATGAGGTTGCGCAGATAGACGGTGACCGGCATCAGGTCCGTGCTGTCCATGTAGAGGAAGGCGCTGAACCAGGAGTTCCAGAAGGACACCGAGTAGAAGAGCACCATCGTCGCCACGACCGCCTTGGACAGCGGCAGCACGATCCTGAGCAGGATGCCGTAGGTGCTCAGGCCGTCGATCTGCGCGGCCTCCTCCAGCTCGGTCGGCAGGCTCTCGAAGAAGGCCTTCATCACCAGGAGGTTGAACACGCTGATCGCGTTCGGCAGCGCGATCGCCCACACGGTGTTCTTCAGACCGAGGGAGGTGACCAGGATGTAGTTGGGGATCAGGCCGCCGGTGAAGAACATGGTGAACACGGCGACGCCGACGAGCACGGTGCGTCCGCGAAGGTGCCTCTTGGACAGGACGTAGGCGTAGCAGGTCGTCAGGACCATGGCGACGGCGGTCGAGACGACCGTGTAGAAGACGGTGTTGCCGTAGTTCCGCCAGAACATCGAGTCGTGGAAGACGATCCGGTACGTGGTGAGGTTGAACCCCTTGGGCCACAGGGTCACTTCGCCGGCCCGGATCTGCCGCTCGCCGCTGAAGGAGCGGGCGAGGATGTTGACGAAGGGGTACAGGGTCACCACCACGACGAGGGTCAGGACCACCCCGTTGACGACCTGGAAGACCCGGTGGGCACGGCTCGGCTTCACCACAGGCTGGTCCCCACCGTGCGGCGCGAGAGCTGGTTGGCGGAGGTGATCAGGACCAGGCCGATGACCGCCTCGAACAGGCCGATGGCGGCGGCGTAGCTGAAGCTGTTGGACTCGACGCCCGCCCGGTAGACGTAGGTCGAGATCACGTCGGCGGTCGGGTAGGTCAGCGGGTTGTAGAGCAGCAGGACCTTCTCGAAGCCGACCGCCATGAAGGTGCCGATGTTGAGGATCAGCAGCGTGATCATGGTGGGGCGGATGCCCGGCAGGGTGACGTGCCAGATCTGCTGCCAGCGGTTGGCGCCGTCGATGCGCGCCGCCTCGTACAGGTCCTCGTCGATCGTGGTGAGCGCGGCGAGGTAGAGGATCGTGCCCCAGCCGGCGGTCTGCCAGATCTCGGAGCCGACGTAGATGGTGCGGAACCAGTCGGGTTCCTGGATGAAGCGGATCGGGTCGTGGCCGAGCGAGCCCAGGACGTGGTTGACCGGGCCGTCGGTGGCGAGCATCTGCATCGTGACGCCCGCGACGATCACGATCGACAGGAAGTGCGGAAGGTACGACACCGACTGCACGAACCGTTTCAGCGAGCGTCGCCGCACCTCGTTCAGCAGCAGGGCGAGGACGATCGGGATCGGGAAGCAGAAGACCAGCGTGAGCCCGCCGAGCCACAGCGTGTTGCGGAACACCTGCCAGAAGGTCGGGTCGCTGAGGAACATGCGCACATAGCGCAGGCCCACCCACTCCTCGCCGAACATCGAGCCGCCCGGCTCGAAGCGCCGGAAGGCGATGACGTTGCCGATCATCGGCAGATAGCGGAAGACCAGGAAGAACAGCAGCGGCAGGACGGCGAGCGAGTACAGCTGCCAGTCGCGGCGCAGTGCCCGGCGCCGGCCGCCGCGCCCGGCCGGTCGGGCCCCGGGCTCGTGTGCGTTCCGGGTGCCCGGCGGCGGCGCCGTCTTGGTGGTGGTGCTCATGCTCGGTCCTCCCGGGGGCGGAGAAGTGGCCGAAACTTTCGAGCTCTTACCGGTAACTTGGCGCAACTTAGAGGCTGTTAGAAAGCGCTGTCAATGGGTGCTGCAGCAGACTTCTGAGACAGATGAAGGGAGTTGAAAGACGCGGGCGACTGGGTAGGACTCCGCAAGTTTCCATGCCCCGTCCGACTCCTGCGAGGTGGCCGTGCCCGCGTTCGACCTGCCGCTGACCGAGCTGGAGCACTACCGTCCGGACGTCGAGGAGCCCGCCGACTTCGACGAGTTCTGGCTCGGCACGCTCCAAGAGGCCGGCCGGCCGGAGCCGTTGGCGGCGATGACTCCGGTACGGACCGGCCTGCGGCTGACGGAGACCTGGGACGTGACCTTCAGGGGCTTCGCCGGGGATCCGGTGCGCGCCTGGTTCAGCCGGCCGGCCGGGACCCGCGACGCCCTCCCCGCGGTCGTCGAGTACGCCGGGTACGGACGCGGCCGAGGCCTCCCCCACGAGCGGCTGACCTGGGTGAACGCCGGATACGCGCATCTGCTCATGGACAACCGCGGCCAGGGCGACCAGTACGGCTGCGGCGGCGACACCCCGGACCCGCAGGCGGGCTCCTCGCCGGGCGGCCCGGGCGCGGCGGCGCGCGGCCTGCTCGCCCCGCGCGACTACCACTACCGTCGGCTGATCACGGACGCGGTGCGCGCGGTCGCGGCCGTGCGCGCCCTGCCTGGAGTGGACGGCAGCCGTGTCGCGGCCGTCGGGAACAGCCAAGGCGGCGGACTCGCCCTCGCCGTCGCGGGTCTGACACCGGACCTGGCGGCGGTCCTGGTCACCGCCCCCCTCCTGTGCGGCATCCGGCGCGCCCTGGACCTCACCGACGTCGGCCCGTACGGCGAGATCGCGGCCTACCTCGCCGTCCATCGCGGCGCCGAGAAGGCCGCGTACCGCACCCTCTCCTACGTGGAGGGGATCTCCCTCGCGCGCCGCGCCCACGCCCCGGCCCACTTCGGGGTCGGCCTGCGCGACACGGTGTGCCCGCCGAGCGGGGCGTACGCGGCCTTCAACCGGTATGCGGAACGGAGCGGCGCGGACCCCCGCAAGGAGATCCGCGCCTATCCCTACAACGGCCACGAGGGCGGCGACGCGGTGCACGTGCGCCGCCAACTCGACTGGCTGGCCGACAGGTTGGAGGTCAGCCGGTCGCGAGAGTGAACACGTGCAGGTCCGTGTTCTGCGGCAGCTTCACGCTCGCGATGGTCTTCCCCTCCGGCGCCGTGAAGGGCTTGGTGGCGAAGACGTACGTCGCCACCGGGTCCTTGTCGGCGCCGGCGACATTGCGGTACGCGGTCCTGGCGACGACCTCGTTGCCGTACTGGACGGTGCCGCCGCCTCCGCCGACGGTCCAGTCGGTGAAGGACAGGTCGACGGTGTCGGTGCCGCCGTCGGAGTAGGTGACGGTGGCCCGGGTCTGCTGGTTGCCGTTGACGGCACTGCCGACGAAGGACAACTTGCGCACTGGTGCGGGGAGTTGGATGGTCTGGCCGGCGGCGGAGACGTTGTCCGGGCGGCCGCTCGGGGAGTCGGGCCAGGTGAAGGAGAGGCCCTGCACCGTGCCCTGCCCGCCCGGCGTGAGCCCGGCCGCCGCGAGGGCCTGGCGGGAGTAGCTCCAGCCGCCGCCGTCGTAGTCGGCTTCGTCGTGGTCGCCCTCGTCGTCGGAGACGCCGGTGTTGTCGTAGGCGGCGAGCAGGGTGCCGGGGGCCGCGACGGTCAGGGCGACGGGCTGCTCGTAGGAGGTGCCCTGCGAGGTGACGGTGACCTTGACGTCGTAGTAGCCCTGTTTGGTGTCCGCACTCGACGCGAGGGTGATCTCCTGTTTCCCGTCGGCGACCGTCCCTTGGGCGGGTGTCGCGGTGATCCCGTCGGGCGTCTCGACCTTGAACCGCACCTCGGGGCCGGCACCCCCGCTCATCGACAGCGCCCGGATGTCGACCTTCGCGCTCCCGCCCGGTGCGACGGTCGCCGTGGTCGGACCGACGCCGATCTGGTACGGCTGCTCGCCCGCGCGGAAGGAGGGCGGCGCGTCGGACGGGTCGGCGCCCCAGGTCTTGTCCGGCGTGCCGGAGAGCGTGTAGTCCAGCCGTCCGCCGTCCCGCACGAAGGACGCCGGGAGCCAGGGACGCCCGCTGGTACGGCCGTCGACCTTCAGCGAGGTGATGTACGGGGCGTCGGCGGCGGCGCCCGTCGCCCGGACGGAGATGTCGTTGCCGTGCGGGCGGTCGATCTCGATGCGCGGGAACAGCGGTGAGGCCAGGGCGAGTTCGGCGCGGGAGGGGACCTGCGGGTACATGCCGAGGGCGGAGAAGACGTACCAGGAGGACATCGCGCCGAGGTCGTCGTTGCCGGGGATGCCACCGGGCTGGGTGGACCACAGCTGCCTCATCGCCGCGCGGACGGTCTCCTGCGTCCTGTACGGGGCGCCCGCGTAGTCGTACAGGTAGGGCACGTTGATCGACGGTTCGTTGTCCAGCTCGGACTTGTCGCCGCCCCCGCCGGTGAAGGACCAGCCGCCGTCGCTGTCGTGGAAGAAGGCGTCGAGCCGGGCCAGCGCCTTGTCCTTGCCGCCCATCGCCGCGAAGAGGCCGGCCGGATCGTGCTGGACCATCCAGGTGTACTGGGCGGCCGTGCCCTCGACGAAGCCGTTGCCGGTGGACGGGGTGAAGCCGGTGACCCAGCTGCCGTCCGCCTTGCGGTTGGCGATGTAGCCGCCGGTCGGGTCCGCGGCGATGTTGAAGTTGTTCTGCCACCACTGCGCGCGCTCGGCGAAGGCCTTCGAGGTGTCCTTCTCCCCCGCCGCGGCCGCGAGTTGGGAGAGCGAGAAGTCCGCGCCGGACATCTCCAGGGTCTCCGCGGCGCCGCCCCAGGCGTTGGAGACGGACGGCATGTAGTGCAGCTTCAGGTACTTGTCCAGGGAGGGGCGCTGCCCGACCGACAGCACGGGCTTGCCCGCCGGGGACAGGTCCTGCTCGGTCGGCACGGTGGCCGCCCGGACCAGGGACTTCAGCGCACCGCGCAGGTCGAAGTCCGTGCCGCCGAAGGCGCGGATGCCGGCGAGGGCGGTCGGGGACGGGTCGCCGTTCATGACGTGGGTGCCGCTCGCGCCGTGCAGCCAGCGGTCCCAGACACCGCCGTTCTGCCCGGCGAGCTCGTACAGGGACTGGGCGATGTCGGACCCGGTCCGCGGGTCGAGGAGGGTGAGCAGCTGCACCTGGTCGCGGTAGACGTCCCAGCCGGAGAAGGTGCCGTACTGCGCCCGGTGGCCGCCGCCGACGGTGTGCACCTCGCCGTCGCTGCCGCGGTAGCGGCGGTCGGCGTCGCTGATGACGTTCGGGTGCAGGAGGGAGTGGTAGAGCGCGGTGTAGAAGGTGGTGCGCTCGTCGTCGGTGCCGCCGCCCACGCGGATGGCGTCCAGCCGGTCGCGCCAGGCCCGGCGGGCCGCGTCCCGCACCGCGTCGAAGGAGCGGTGCGGCGGGTTCTCGGCGGCGAGGTTCGCCTCGGCGCCCGCCCGGCTGACGTAGGAGATGCCGACCTTGACGCCGACGGGGCCGTCGCCGGGCGCGAACTCGACGTAGCCGCCCGCCCCCTTGCCCGCGACGGGCCGCCCGCCGTGGGAGAAGCCGCCGGTGCCGCCGGAGGCCGAGGTCGAGCCCGGGTTCAGCCTGTCGTCCTGCCAGGTGCCGGTCGCCTTGAACGCGCGGTCGAAGCGGGCGGTGAAGTACAGCGTGTAGTAGGCGCGTTGGCCTTCGGGGTCGAGATAGCCGCAGAAGTTCCCGGAGGTCACCGAACCGGAGACGGTACGGGTCTTCGGGTCGATGGTGACCGAGGAGTCGGTGGAGCCCACCTCGGAGTTGGCGGTGCGGATGAGCAGGGAGGCCGGTTTGTCGGCGGGGTAGGTGAACCGCGCCGAGCCGGTGCGGGCCGTGGCCGTCAGGTCGGCGGTGACCCCCGAGGCGAGGCCGACCTTGTAGTGGCCGGGCTCGGCCGTCTCGTCGGTGTGGCGGAAGTCGGAGGCGTAGACGGCGTCCTTGGTGTCGGCGGCGGGCGAGGAGGTGACCTCACCGGCGTAGGGGAAGAACGGGATGTCGCCGCTGCCGCCCGCGCAGCCCGTGCCGGACATGTGGGTCAGGCTGAAGCCTCTGATGCGGGTGGCGTCGTACTGGTAGCCGCCCGGCGCGGCGGTGCGGGTGGCGTCGCCTCTGGTGTTCTCCGGGCTGAAGGAGAACATGCCGAACGGGGCGACGGCGCCCGGGAAGACGTCCCCGCCGTTCTTGGTGCCGATGAGCGGATCGACGTACGGGGTGGGGTCCTTGAGCAGTTCGGGGGGTGCCGCGGTGGCCGCCAGGGCGGGCGTGGCACCGGTGACCGCCAGAACGGCGGCCAGCAGCAGGGACGCAGGGCGCAGGCGCATGACGCGGCCCCTCCTCCTTCGGACGGGTCGCGCACCACGGGTCGCACAAGCCGCAGGGACAGTAGCGTGCGTCACGCGTATCACGGAAGAGGGCGTCCGCAGGCGGGGGCGCACCGGAAGGGCATCCGTACGGGCCAATCCGGCAGGCCAACTCGATTGACAGCGTTGTCGGTTGACGCGGTAAAGTCATGTGCAGACCAATAGACAACGTTGTCGTCGTCGCACCGCGGCATCGCCACAAGCCAGCACCATCCGGACAGGTACTCCCCCGGCCTGCCCGGCTCGCGGACCCGGTGGAGCGTCATGCCGCCACCGGGTCCGCCCCGAGCCCGAGCGTCTGCCGGGTCGACCGGCCCGAGAGTTCGACCGACCCGGCGGGTTCAAACGACCCGGCGGTTCAACCGACCTGGCAGGGAAGGGTGGTCGCCGTATCACCTCCGTCGCCCCGGACGACGTACCCGAAGGTCGTGCTCTGTCCCGGGCTCAGTGATCCGTTCCAGTCGGCGTTGTGGACCATCACGTCCTGGCCCGTGTAGGTCGCGTTGCCGTTCCACAGGCTCGCCACCGACTGGCCGCCCGGCAGTGTGAAGTCGACCATCCAGCCCAGCATGGGGACGTCACCGGTGTTGGTGACGGTGACCTCGGACTGGTAGCCGCCGCTCCAGTTGCCGGTGGTCCTGCGAGTGGCGGAGCAGGTGCCCGGAACGGGGTCGGTGGGGTTGCCCGGGTCGTGGATGCCGGTCACCTCGCCGTGGCCGCCGTCGAAGACGACGTCGGAGCAGGAGTAGAAGGTCTCCGCGCTGTCCGAGCGCTGCCAGACCATGTAGACGATGTGACGCCCGGACTTGTTGTCGGGGAGCTTGCCGGACCAGGAGTAGTTGGCCTCGACCGTGCCCGGAGTGCCGTTCAGGGGCGGGTGGTCGATCGTGAGGAAGGGCTTGTCCTCGATGTCGTTCCAGGTGAGCGGCTTGGTCGGGTCGAAGCCGTCCTTGGTGATGTAGACGTAGAACCAACCCGGGTGCGCCGCCCAGGCGTTGTAGGAGAAGTCGACGGTCGCGCCCGAGGTGAGGTGGGTGACCGGCCAGTCGCTCCGCGGGAGGTTGAAGCCGGTGAAGTTGGGGTTGCCGCCGCTGCACAGCTCGCCGTCCGGGACGAAGCCGCGGGTGCGGCCGGCGCCGTCGGAGCGCAGCACGGAGAACCAGTTGTAGAACGGCGTGGTGCCGCTGACCTGTTGGGCGGCCTTGCACGCCGGGTTGACCGGCTTGATCTCACCGGTGTCGGTGAGGCCGTCCTGCCAGCACAGGAAGGTGCGGCTGCCGGGTTTCATGGGGGTGCCGTGGGCCTCCGCCCTGCCTCCCGCCGTGACGACGAGGGCGAGGGCCGGGAGCGTGGCGAGGAGGGAGACCAGGACGAGGAAGAGGGCCCGGGTGCGCGCCGAGGACGCTAATCGACCCGTTCTTGGTGTTGACAGGATCATGACAGTTGTCATCCTTCGCGTACGACCGTACGGATGCGGGTGCGGGGTGCGCGTGAGCTGCCGAGCGGGGTGGGAACGGCCCCGAGGGCGGCGGGTTCCGGTCCGTCACCTTTATGGGAGCGCTCCCACCCTGCCTGTGGGGGAAGTTAGCGCTGTCGAGCCCGCTTGTAAACGCCCGGCGCGGCCTGCCACTCGAATACGACGCCGTCTCAGCCGCCGCACCGCCGGAATGTCCGCCGCCGTGAACCCTGAGCGGAGTTCGGGCGCAGACCGTACGGACGCGCTCAGTGCACGGCATGCGTGCCGCTTGGAGACTCCACCGCGAACGGGTCTGCGAGCAGCGGGAGTTGGACGGTGAACTCCGTTAGGCCCGGAGCACTTTCCACGTCGATCAGACCCCCGTGCGCCGAGACGACGGCCCTGACGACCGCCAGCCCCAGTCCGGATCCGCCCTTCGTTCCCGGGGACCGGGTCCGGGAGGAGCCTGCGCGGGTGAAGGGTTCGAAGACCGTCGGCAGCAGTTCGGGCGCGATCCCGGGCCCGTCGTCCCGCACCCGCACCACGCACCGCTCCCCCGTCGCCTCGACCTCGACCAGGACCGTCGTGCCGGCGGGCGTGTGCATGCGCGCGTTGGCCAGCAGGTTGGCCAGCGCCTGGTGGAGCCTCGTCCGGTCCCCGGTGACGAGGGCGGGCGCGTCGTCGAGGTGCAGCGCGAGCTGCCAGTGGTGGTCGTCGTCCGACGCCCGGGCCTGCCACACCGCCTCGGCGGCGACGGCCGCGAGATCGACCTCGGACTGCTCCAGGGGGCGTCCGCCGTCCAGCCGGGCCAGCAACAGCAGGTCCTCCACCAGCCCGGTCATCCGCGCCGACTCCGCCGACACCGTCCGCCAGGCCAGCACCGGCTCGACCCGGTCCGTGCCGCGGTTCATCAGCTCCGCGTAGCCGGCGATGGAGGCGAGCGGGGTGCGCAGTTCGTGACCGGCGTCGGCCAGGAAGCGCCGCATGCGTTCCTCGCTGCGCTGCCGCTCGGCGAGGGAGGTCTCCACATGGTCGATCATCCGGTTGAGGGCGGCCGCGACCTGGCCGGCCTCGCTGCCGAAGTCGGTGTCCCGGACGGGGACCCGGGTCAGGCCGGTGACCTCGCCCTGGTCCAGGGGCACGCTGGTGACCGTGGCGGCGGTGGCGGCGACCCGGCCCAGGGGGCGCAGTTGCCGTCGTATGACCACCGCGCAGACGACGCCCGCGACCGCCAGACCGGCCGCCGCCACCGCGGCCTCCGCCGCCAGGAGTCCGCCGATCGTGTTCCGGACGTCGTCCATCGGCAGTCCGGCCAGGACGCGTACGTCGCCCGACCGCACGGCGGCGATCCGGTAGACGCCGAGTCCGGGCACGGTACGGGTGTGCTCGGACCCGTCGGTCGCGATGCCGCGCAGGGCGGCGCGCTGGTCCGCGGTCAGGTTCCGCGGTGGGGCGTCCTGGCGGACGACGGCCGCCGACACGACGCCGCCTTGCGCGTCCAGCCGGGCGGCGAGCAGGCCGGCGGGATGGCCGTTCTCGGTGAGGAAGGACAGGCTCGTCCGGTCGTGCGGAGACAGCTCGGCCCGGCCCAGGCCGCGGGCCACCTCGTCGCCGACCCGGTCGTCCAACTCGCCCATCAGATACGAGCGTTGGAAGAGCGCCGTGGTGCCCGCCATCGCGGCGCACACGGCGACCAGGGTGGCGGTGACGAAGAGCAGCAGGCGGGTGCGCAGGGAGCGGCCGCGCGGACGGGCGGTCATCTGCCGCCCTCCGCCGGCCTGTTGGCGTGGCGCGCGCCGCGTGCGGAGTGCCTTACGGGCGCCCGGCCCCGGCCTCGCCCGCCTGTGCGGCGCGCACGGCGCCGGGCGGCGTCCGCGACGAGGCCACGGCAGTCGGCAAAGGGCTCGTCGCCCCCGCGATCGCCCCGTCGGCCGCCGCCGTGACCGAGCCCTGCCACGGGCTCCGAGCCGGCGTCCCGCGTGCGGCCTGGTGCCCGCATGCCGTCCGGGCCCGTCGCGGACCCCGAGCCGGCATCCCGCGCGCCACCTGACGCCCACGCGCCGTCCGAGCCCGCCGCGAACCCCGAGCCGGCATCCCGCCTGCCGCCTGGCGCCCGCACGCCCTCCGGGTCTGCCGCGGACCCAGAGTCGGCGCCCCACGCGCCCCCTGGCACCCGCACGCCGTCCGAGCCCGCCGCGAACCCCGAGCTGGCATCCCGCCTGCCGCCTGGCGCCCGCACACCCTCGGCCGGGCAGGGCCGCCGGCGCGCCTCGGCGACGGCGGCAGGTGCGGGCGGCGCGTCGGTGTGGGCGGGCTCGGTGGTGACGACGAGCGCGTGGACGCGGTGGCCGGTGCGGGTCCCCAGGGTGCCTGACATGTCTCGATACTGTCCCGGTCCGCTGTCGGAACCCTGTGTTCAGCCTGAGGGTGGGTGATGACATCGGGCGGATACGACGGAAGGGCCGCACCCCCGACATACGGGGATACGGCCCTTCCGGCACTTAACTGCCCTGCGCCGCCGCTTACTTGCGGATCAGCGAGCGCAGCACGTACTGCATGATGCCGCCGTTGCGGTAGTAGTCGGCCTCACCGGGGGTGTCGATGCGGACGACCGCGTCGAACTCGACACCGGTGTCGGTGGTGACCTTGACCGTGCGCGGCGTGGTGCCGTCGTTGAGCTCCTCGACGCCGGTGAAGGAGAAGGTCTCCTCGCCGGTCAGACCGAGGGACTCGGCGTTCGCACCCTCCGGGAACTGCAGCGGCAGGACGCCCATGCCGATGAGGTTCGAGCGGTGGATGCGCTCGTACGACTCGGCGATGACGGCCTTGACGCCGAGGAGCGCGGTGCCCTTGGCCGCCCAGTCGCGGGACGAGCCGGAGCCGTACTCCTTGCCGGCCAGGACGACCAGCGGGATGCCCTGCTCGATGTAGTTGCGGGAGGCGTCGTAGATGAAGGAGACCGGGCCGCCGTCCTGCGTGAAGTCGCGGGTGTAGCCGCCCTCGGTGCCCGGCGCGATCTGGTTGCGCAGGCGGATGTTGGCGAACGTGCCGCGGATCATGACCTCGTGGTTGCCTCGGCGGGAGCCGTAGGAGTTGAAGTCACGACGCTCCACACCGTGCTCGGTGAGGTACTTGCCGGCCGGGGTGTCGGCCTTGATGGCACCGGCCGGGGAGATGTGGTCGGTCGTCACCGAGTCGCCCAGCTTGGCCAGGACCCGGGCGCCGGTGATGTCGGAGACCGGGGTGGTCTCCATCGTCATGCCGTCGAAGTACGGGGGCTTGCGCACGTAGGTCGACTCGGCGTCCCACTCGAAGGTGTTGCCGGTCGGGATCGGCAGCGCCTGCCACTGGGCGTCGCCGGCGAAGACGTCGGAGTAGGACTTGTTGAACATGTCCTCGCCGATGGCGTTCGCCACGACGTCGTTGACCTCGGCCTCGGAGGGCCAGATGTCCTCGAGGAAGACCGGGTTGCCGTCCTGGTCGGTGCCCAGGGCGTCCTTGGTGATGTCCACCTTCATGGAGCCGGCGAGGGCGTACGCGACGACCAGCGGCGGGGAGGCCAGGTAGTTCATCTTGACGTCGGGGTTGATCCGGCCCTCGAAGTTGCGGTTGCCGGAGAGGACCGACGTCACGGCGAGGTCGTGGTCGTTGACGGCCTTGGAGACCTCCTCCGGCAGCGGGCCGGAGTTGCCGATGCAGGTGGTGCAGCCGTAACCGACCAGGTTGAAGCCGACCTTGTCGAGGTACGGGGTCAGGCCCGCCTTGTCGAAGTAGTCGGTGACGACCTTGGAGCCCGGGGCGAGGGTGGTCTTGACCCACGGCTTGCGGGTCAGGCCCTTCTCGACCGCCTTCTTGGCCACCAGGGCGGCGGCGACCATGACGTAGGGGTTCGAGGTGTTGGTGCAGGAGGTGATGGCCGCGACCGTCACCGCGCCGTGGTCGATCTCGTACGTCGAACCGTCGGGGGCGGTCACCTGGACCGGGTTGGACGGTACGGCACCGGTGCCCTGGCCGTGCTGCGGGGCGCCGGCGCCGTTCTCCTGGTTGCCGTAGGCCGGGGCGTCGGAGGCGGGGAAGGACTCGGCGCTCGCCTCGTCGACCGGGGAGGCCGCGGCGGCGGGGCTCTGCGCGACGGGGGCGTCGACGTAGTTGAGCACGTCCTTGGCGAACTGCTGGGCGGCGTTCGCGAGGACGATGCGGTCCTGCGGGCGCTTCGGGCCGGCGATGGAGGGGACGACCGTGGAGAGGTCGAGCTCCAGCTTCTCGGAGAAGTCCGGCTCGGCCTTCGGGTCCAGCCAGAGGCCCTGCTGCTTGGCGTAGGCCTCGACGAGCGCGAGCTGCTGCTCGGAACGGCCGGTGAGCTTGAGGTACTTGATCGTCTCGTCGTCGATCGGGAAGATCGCGGCGGTGGAGCCGAACTCCGGCGACATGTTGCCGATGGTGGCGCGGTTGGCCAGCGAGGTGGCGGCGACGCCCTCGCCGTAGAACTCCACGAACTTGCCGACCACACCGTGCTTGCGGAGCATCTCGGTGATGGTGAGCACCAGGTCGGTGGCGGTGGTGCCGGCGGGGAGCTCCCCGGTCAGCTTGAAGCCGACGACGCGCGGGATGAGCATGGAGACCGGCTGGCCGAGCATCGCGGCCTCGGCCTCGATGCCGCCGACGCCCCAGCCCAGCACACCCAGGCCGTTGACCATGGTGGTGTGCGAGTCGGTGCCGACGAGGGTGTCGGGGTAGGCCTGGCCGTTGCGGACCATGACCGTGCGGGCCAGGTGCTCGATGTTCACCTGGTGGACGATGCCGGTGCCCGGCGGGACGACCTTGAAGTCGTCGAACGCGGTCTGGCCCCAGCGCAGGAACTGGTAGCGCTCGCGGTTGCGGCCGTACTCCAGCTCGACGTTCTGCGCGAAGGCCTCGTGGGTGCCGAACTTGTCGGCGATGACGGAGTGGTCGATGACCAGCTCGGCCGGGGAGAGCGGGTTGACCTTCGCGGGGTCGCCGCCGAGCTCCTTGACGGCCTCACGCATGGTGGCGAGGTCCACGACGCAGGGCACGCCGGTGAAGTCCTGCATGATCACGCGGGCCGGCGTGAACTGGATCTCCTGGCTGGGCTGGGCCTGCGAGTCCCAGTTGCCGAGGGCGCGGATGTGGTCGGCGGTGATGTTCGCGCCGTCCTCCGTGCGGAGCAGGTTCTCCAGCAGGACCTTGAGGCTGTACGGCAGCCGGGCCGAGCCCTCCACCTTGTCCAGCCGGAAGATCTCGTACGACTCGTCGCCCACCTGCAGCGTGCTGCGGGCGTCGAAGCTGTTCGCCGACACGACAGTCTCCTTCATTGATGTGCGCGTACCACCACGATCCTGCCGCCACGGCATCTCGGCCGATCCGCTAAGGTAAGGCTAAGTTAGGTAACCCTTACTGCCAGACTGATGGCGGCGTGCGACTGCGGTGCTCCTCGGCAGATATCTCGATGTCGAGATAACTCTAGTACATGGGGGCGGGATGGTCATGCCCGGGCCCGGACCCGTCGCGCCCCGATCCGGCGACGCGAGCCATCAGCGAGCCATCAGCGGGCCGACTCGGGGTAACCGGGAGATGTCATGCACCCAGTGAAAGGAGGCGCGATGCCCCTCACGTTCCGCAAGAGTTTCCGGATCCTTCCCGGAGTGCGGCTGAACATCAACCGGCACTCCTGGTCCATCACCACCGGTGGCAAGAACGGACCGCGGCACACGCACAGCAGCACCGGACGTCGTACGACATCGATGGATTTGCCCGGACCTTTCGGATGGCGGCGCACCCGTACGGAGAGGCGGGGTTGACGGGGCATCACCCGAATGGGCCCCCCGGGATGCCCCATCTCATATCTGAGATAGCCTCAACCTCATGTCAGACGACTACCTCGTACGCATCGGCAAGCTCATCCGTGACGCCCGGCAACACCGAGGCTGGACACAGGCGCAACTCGCGGAGGCTCTCGGCACCAGTCAGAGCGCGGTCAACCGCATCGAGCGCGGAAACCAGAACATCAGCCTTGAGATGATCGCCCGAATCGGTGAAGCCCTGGAGAGCGAGATCGTCTCTCTGGGATACGCGGGTCCGATGCATCTGCGTGTGGTCGGCGGCCGTCGGCTGTCCGGGGCCATCGACGTCAAGACGAGCAAGAACGCGTGCGTGGCGCTGCTCTGTGCGTCCCTGCTCAACAAGGGACGCACCGTGCTGCGCCGCGTCGCGCGCATCGAGGAGGTCTACCGGCTGCTGGAGGTCCTCAACTCCATCGGCGTGAAGACCCGCTGGGTCAACGGTGGCGTCGACCTGGAGATCGTGCCGCCGGCCGAGCTGGACATGGCGGCGATCGACGCCGACGCGGCCGTGCGGACGCGGTCCATCATCATGTTCCTCGGCCCGCTGCTGCACCGCATGGACCGCTTCAAGCTGCCGTACGCCGGCGGCTGTGACCTCGGCACCCGGACCATCGAGCCGCACATGATCGCGCTGCGGCGGTTCGGGCTGGACGTCGCCGCCACCGAGGGCCAGTACCACGCCCAGGTGGACCGGGGCGTCCGGCCAGACCGCCCGATCGTGCTGACCGAGCGCGGGGACACGGTCACCGAGAACGCGCTGCTTGCCGCCGCCCGGCACGACGGCGTGACCGTCATCCGCAACGCCTCCTCCAACTACATGGTCCAGGACCTGTGCTTCTTCCTGGAGACGCTCGGCGTCCGGGTCGAGGGCATCGGCACCACGACCCTCACCGTGCACGGCGTGCCCGACATCGACGTGGACGTCGACTACTCCCCCTCCGAGGACCCGGTCGAGGCGATGAGCCTGCTGGCCGCGGCCGTCGTCACCGAGTCGGAGCTGACGGTGCGCCGGGTGCCGATCGAGTTCCTGGAGATCGAGCTCGCGGTCCTGGAGGAGATGGGCCTCGACCACGACCGCACGCCGGAGTACTTCGCCGACAACGGCCGCACCCGGCTGGTGGACCTGACCGTCCGCCCCTCCAAGCTCGAAGCGCCGATCGACAAGATCCACCCCATGCCCTTCCCGGGCCTGAACATCGACAACGTCCCCTTCTTCGCGGCGATCGCGGCCGTCGCCCAGGGGAAGACCCTGATCCACGACTGGGTCTACGACAACCGCGCGATCTACCTGACGGACCTCAACCGCCTCGGCGGCCGCCTGCAACTCCTCGACCCGCACCGGGTCCTGGTCGAGGGCCCGACGCGCTGGCGGGCCGCCGAGATGATGTGCCCGCCGGCCCTGCGGCCCGCCGTGGTCGTCCTGCTGGCGATGATGGCGGCCGACGGCACGTCCGTCCTGCGGAACGTCTACGTCATCAACCGCGGCTACGAGGACCTCGCCGAGCGCCTGAACTCCATCGGGGCGCAGATCGAGATCTTCCGGGACATCTGACGGACCACCGGGACATCCGAGGCGAAGGGGCGCCCCCGATCGGGGGCGCCCCTTCGCGTCGGGCTGTTACTCACTTTCTGATGACGGCGTCCTCGCCGGTGGGGTGGCGAAGACTGGCGGACAGATGCCGTATTCCCGTGTTTTCGGGCATCTTGCGCCCCACATGACGTCAACATGACGCATTCGGCGGGTAAATGGTCTATACAGCCGACAGTTATGGATATCTGTCGGATCTGTAATGAACCCACGCATGTCCCTCATCAGACGTGGGGGTTCGGTGCAGGGTGTGGATGTGCGGCCGACCGGTCGCCACCCGCACAACGCACCTCGCCGGCCTGCGGTTTCATCACCGTGCCGGGGTGTGCACCCACCCTTGCGAAGGGGGACACTCGTGTCCGTTTCTGCTTCCGTCCGTCGTCTGACCGCCGCTGCGGCCGTCGCCGCCGCAGTCGTCGGTGGCGCCGCGCTGCCGGCCGCTGCCGCCGACGCCCAGCCCGGCCGCGCGTACCACGGTTCGGTGTTCATCAGCGCCGTGCACCACGCCTCCCCGTGGCGTGACGGCCGGTCCAACCGGTCGCTGAACCAGGAGTGGGCGGACGTCACCAACGACTCCCGCCGGGCGGTGAACCTGGACCACTGGACGCTGTCCGACCGGGACGGTCACACCTACACCTTCCACCACGTCCTGCTGCAGGGCCGCTCGACCGTCCGTGTCCACACCGGTCTGGGCCGGGACTCCAGGAGCGACGTCTACCAGGACCGCCGCGGCTTCGTCTGGGACAAGAACTTCGACACGGCGACGCTGCGCGACGAGCGCGGCCGGCTGGTCGACGAGACCTCCTGGGGCCGTCACGACCGCGACGGCGACCGACGCGACGGAGACCGCCGCCACGACCACGACGGCTGGGACGGGCGACGCGACCACGACGGGCGGGACGGGCGTCACGACCGCGACGGCCGGCACGACCACGACGGGGACCGCCACGACGGCGACGGGCGGCACGGCGACTTCCGCCGCTGAGCGACCGGCACGCCGGCCTCGCCGGCCGGCTGAATGACCGATTGCGCGCCGCCCCTCGGCTCGGGGCGGCGCGCAATCATGAGGACAGTGTCGTCAGGGGGCGTTCAACACGTGCAACACACTCGACCGGCCGGGGCGTGCGCCGGAGCGTCCGGCAGCACCGACCATTGCCTGCATGACGCAGGTGCTCGACCGGGATGGTCAACGACAAGCGCTCCTCAGGCATTTGACGGCACCGTACTTCGCACCGGCCGGACTGGACGTCTGGGCGGAGGCGATCGACCGGTGTGTGAGGGAGGGGCTGGAGATCTTGGGCGGGCGCGAACGCGCCGATCTGATGGGCGACTTCGCGTTGCCGCTCACGGCGACCGTCGGCGCGCACGTCTTCGGTCTGCCGCCCGCCCACGCGCCGCACATGATGGAGCTCGCCGGGCGGCTGTTCGGCCACGAGGACGCGCAGACCCCCGGCATCCGGGCCGCCCGGCGGGAGTTCGGTGTGCTGGTCGAGGAGGCGCTGCGGGAGAAGGCGGAGCTTCCCGCCGACGACGTGATCGGCGCCCTCGTCCGCGCACGGCACGGCGGCGCGATCTCCGGCCGCGAACTGCGGGAGCAGGCGGCCGGGCTGCTGATCGGCGCGTCGGGCACCACCGCCATCCGTCTCGCCTACGGCGCCGCGCTGTTGCTGCGGCACCCGCAGACCCTCGGGCGCGTGCCGGCCGGGGACCTCGTGCCAATCCTGGAGGAGCTGCTCGGGCCGCGGCTGACGGCTCCGTCCGCCGTCGGCGCCCCGCTCGCCCGCCGGGTGGCCGCGGCCGCGCTGCCCGCGCTGTTCGCCCGGTTCCCCGGCATGCGGCTGGTCGGCGAGCTCACCGACATCGTGTGGCGGGGCGCGATCGGCGACCGGCGGCCGGTGGCCGTACGGGTGCTGCTGGACGTACGCGCATGACGCCGGCCGCCGGGGGCACGCGAGGGACGGCAGTCACGCCGACCGCCGGCGACACGTGAAGGCAGCCGGGGCCACGTGAAGGCCGGCGGGGGCACCGGCCGTCGGCGGCACGTGAGGAACGGCGGGGGCGCCGGCCGCAGCGGCGCCTTCGTGCTCACGCAGGGCTGCCAGTACGTCGGCCGTCGTCAGAGGGTCGGTCATGCGACCACTGTGGCCGCACGGACCGGCCGCCGTCCGCACCGCTACTCCGTTCGGCCCCGGATATCACCCGTGCCCACAGTTCCGCGACGACGGGACTGCGCCGATAGGGGGCGAGCTCGTGCCGGATCCCGGCGACCCGCTGGGCGACCTGCTGGGAGTGGACCCGGGGAGCGTCGTCGAGGCACTGGTGCCACAGCGCGCAGGCCTCGTCGAGGCGGCCCTGCGCGAGGTGCAGTTCGGCCGTGCTCGCCAGGGTGAGCACCCGCGTCCGGTTGCGGTGTGCCTCGCGTTCGCGCAGGGAGAGTTCGTAGGCGTGCAGGGCCGGGCCGGACTCGCCGAGCGCGCGCAGCACCTGGGCCTGCTGGTAGGCGAAGTCGGCGTGGGCGTAGTGCGTGAACGGGCCCGCGGCGCTGTCGGCGCGCTCCAGCCACCGCTCGGCCCGCAGCAGGGTCCGTACCGCCGTGCGCGGCAGCCCGGTCATCGCCTGGCCGAGCGCGCACTGGGTCAGCACATAGGCGTGGGTGCCGGGCGAGGCCGTGCTCGGCACCGTCTCGGCGGCGGTCTCCGCCAGCCGCAGGGCGGAGCCGGGGGCGCCCAGGCGCAGTGCCTGGCCGCTCAGCGCCCGCAGCCCGATGGCGTACAGCCTGCGGTCGCCCGCGTGGGCGGCCAGCGCCAGGGAGACCTCGTGGGCCTGCTGGGCCTGTCCCTCGGCACCCATGTCGGCGGCGGACTGGGCCAGCAGATGGGCGAGTTGGGCCGCACCGGCGAACAGCGCCCGGTGGCCCGGTTCCTCTCCTCGCCGGCGCAGCCAGGGCGTGACGACGTCGGCGAGGTAGCCGGCCAGCACCGTGCGGGTGTAGCCGCCGCCGAAGGCGTCGAGGTGGAAGGCGCAGAAGGCGGCGGTGTCGCGCATGGACCTGATCTCCAGGCCGAGGTCCGCCGGCTCGCGCGGGTCGTCGCGGACGGCGCGCTCGGCGGGCCCGCCGGGCACGGGCGCGCCGGGCCGGAAGGGGACCGCTCGGGCCGCCGCCCGGTAGCGCGGGTCCGCCTCGGCGCCGGCCAGGTCGCCGAGCCGGGCGACGGCGTCGAGGGCGACGGCGTCCCCGCTGTGTGCCTGGGCGTCCTGGAAGCCGGCGTCGAAGGCGGTGACGGGCCGGCCCAGCCGCTCGCTCAGCGCGTGGCAGAGCAGCTCCACGGTGAACGAGCGGGGCCGGGTGCCGGCCAGCCAGTGCGAGACCGAGGTCCGGTCGTAGCGGGTGGCCTGCCCGCGCAGGGCGGCCAGCCGGTTGACGTGCCGGGCGAGCGCCTCGTGCGTCAGGCGGGCCTCGGTGACGAGCAGTCGTAAACGGTGGTTCGGAGAGCGACGGTGCGAGGCCACGGGCATCTCCACGGGTCCGACCAGGTAACCGTCCGGGCTGCTGCGTGTACAGCGCAATGGTAAGCGTGGCCGGTCCGCCCGGTGGCCGCGAGGTGCCGGCCGGCCACTGTCAGTCGCGGGTCAGGGTGACGTCCTGCCGCTGGACCGCGTGGAAGCGGGGCAGGGGCAGGCCGCCCACGGGGCGCAGCTCCATGACCGCGGCCTCGACGCTCGCGGTGCCGGCGTCGAGGGCGTCGGAGGGCTTGCCCGTGTTCTGCCAGCGGTGTTCCTGGCCGTCGCACACGGCGCTGGTGCCGCCGATGCCCTGGCGGACGTCCGGCTTGGCCTGGCTGACGGAGGAGCTGACGAAGGCCGGGCCGGTGTTGCCGAGGCAGCGGTAGGTGCCGGAGAGGGTCACGGTGCCGTCCGCGGCGATGGTGCCGGTGGGTTCGACGGTCACCGTCTCGGACGGGTCCGCGGCCGGCGCGGCGGGGGCGGTGAGCAGGAGCAGCGCGGCACCGGCCGCGAGGCCCAGGGCGGGTCGGACGAACATGGAAACCTCCTGAAGCTGGGGCTTCCACTAGGTACCGGCCGGACCCGCCCCGGGCGGTGACCGTCACCCCTTCGGTGGCGAGTCCGCATCGACGGTCGTGGAACCGTCCGGGAGTTGTCCGGGTGTTGTCACGTTTCCCGCCCGGGCGTTCCGGTGGGTTCGCGTCGGGAGCATGGTCTGTGCAACGGGACCGTACGCAGCGGTCCCGGCCGACGTGGAGGTGCGCCATGTGTTCCCACCAGCCTTCGTGCCCTTCCTCCGACAGCCGCGTCCCGCACATCGTGGCGGCCCACCCCGAGCAGGGCTGGAGCCTTCTGTGCGACGGCGCGATCGTCTTCGACGACTCGGGCGAGCTGACGGCCGACGGCCGCGTCGTCGCCCCGCACCGCGCGCCGGCCGAGCGCCTGGCCGTCGCCGCCTGAACCGCCTGAACGCCGCATCAGGGGAGCACGGCGAAGCCGTCGAGCTCCACCAGCGCCTTCTCGTCCCACAGCCGTACGACCTCGACGACGGCCATCGCCGGGTAGTCCCGGCCCGCCAGGTCGCGCCACACGCGGCCGAGCCGGCCGGCATGGTCGCGGTAGGCGGCGACGTCCGTGGCGTAGACGGTGACGCGGGCCAGGTCGGACGGGGTGCCGCCGGCGGCCGCGAGGGCGGCGAGCAGGTTGCCGAGCGCCTTCTCGAACTGTTCGGGAAGGGTGTCGCCGACCACCTTGCCGTCGGTGTCCAGGGCGGTCTGGCCGGCCAGGAAGACGACGCGGGTGCCGGTGGCGACGACCGCGTGGGAGAAGCCGGTCGGCGGGGACAGCTCACTGGGGTTGATGCGCTCCGCGGTCACCGCGCCTCCCGGTTCCGGTACAACTCCTTTGCGATGATGCCCCGTTGGACCTCGCTGGCGCCCTCGTAGATGCGTGGGGCGCGGACCTCGCGGTAGAGGTGTTCCAGCAGGTGGCCGCGGCGCAGGGCGCGGGCGCCGTGCAGCTGGACCGCCGCGTCGACGACGTACTGGGCGGTCTCGGTGGCGAGCAGCTTCGCCATCGCCGCGCGCGCCGGGACGTCCGCGGCCCCTTCGTCGTACGCCGACGCCGCCGCGTACACCATGAGGCGGGCCGCGTCCGTGCGCAGGGCCATCTCGGCGACCTGGTGGGCGACCGTCTGCAGGTCCCGCAGCTTCCCTCCGAAGGCGTCCCGGCGGGAGGTGTGGGCGAGGGTCGCGTCCAGGGCCGCCTGTGCCATGCCGACGGCGAAGGCGCCGACGCTGGGCCGGAAGAGGTTGAGGGTGCCCATGGCGACCCGGAAGCCCCGGTCGGTCTCGCCGAGCACGTCGTCCGCGGTGACCGGCACCGCGTCGAAGTCGAGGGCGCCGATGGGGTGCGGGGAGAGCATGTCGAGGGCGGTGCCGGTGAGACCGGGGCGGTCGGCGGGCACGAGGAAGGCGGTCACGCCGCGTGAGCGCGCGCCGGGGGTGGTGCGGGCGAAGACGGTGTAGAAGTCGGCCTCGGGGGCGTTGGAGATCCAGCACTTCTCGCCGACGAGGCGCCAGCCGCCTGCTCCGTCGGGTTGTGCGGTCAGCTCCAGGGCCGCCGCGTCCGAGCCGGCTCCCGGCTCGCTGAGCGCGAACGCCGCCACCGCCGTGCCGTCGCCCACCCGGGGCAGCCAGCGCTCACGCTGGGCCGGGGTGCCGTAGGCGTGCACCGGGTGGGCGCCCAGGCCCTGCAGGGCGAGCGCCGTCTCGGCCTCCGTGCAGGCGTAGGCGAGGGACTCGCGCATCAGGCACAGGTCGAGCGCGCCCGAGGTGAACAGCCGGTCCAGGAGCCCGAGCCTGCCGAGTTCGGCGACGAGCGGACGGTTGAGGTGCCCCGGTTCGCCCTTCTCGGCCAGCGGGCGCAGCCGCTCGGCGGTGGCGCGCAGCTCACCGCACCAGGCGATCTGTGCCGGTTCGAGCGAGAATGCGGGCATCGCCGGTCCCCTCTCTGCCGTATCCACCTCGACCGTATCGCGCTCCATTGACTGTCGTCACCAACACGATACGCTCCATTCACGAGCCCGCCAGGACGCCGAACCCGGCATAAGGGGGCGCATCGCCATGACCGACTCGGCCCACGTCGACACCTTCGCGCGCGACCATCTACCGCCCCACGAGGAATGGCCCGAACTCCGCTTCGACCTGCCGGAGCTGCGGTACCCCGATCGGCTGAACTGCGCGGCCGAACTGCTGACGGGCCCCGATCCCGCCCGCCCGGCGTTCCACACCGCCGGCGGCCCGTCCTGGACGTACGGCGACCTGCGCGCCCGCGTCGACCGGATCGCGCACATCCTCACCGACGACCTCGGGGTGGTCCCCGGCAACCGCGTCCTGCTGCGCGGCCCGACCACACCGTGGCTGGCCGCCTGCTGGCTGGCGGTGCTGAAGGCGGGCGGGGTGGCGGTCACGGTGCTGGCGCAGCAGCGGCCGCACGAGCTGGCGGTGATATGTGACATGGCACAGGTCCGGCACGCCCTGTGCGACATCCGCTCCGTCGACGACCTCGTCAAGGCCGAGATACCCGGCCTCAGGATCACCACCTACGACGGCGACACCCCCGACGACCTGCTGCGCCGCCCGGCGGCCGACACCCCGTACCCGGCTGTCGCCACGGCCGCCGACGACGTGGCGCTGATCGCGTTCACCTCGGGCACGACGGGCCGCCCGAAGGGGTGCATGCACTTCCACCGGGACGTGCTGGCGATAGCGGACACCTTCTCCCGGCACGTGCTGCGCCCCACCGCGGACGACGTCTTCGCCGGCAGTCCGCCGCTCGGCTTCACCTTCGGACTCGGCGGCCTGGTGGTCTTCCCGCTCCGCGCGGGCGCCAGCGCCCTGCTGCTCGAACAGGCCCATCCGCGGCAGCTGTTGGCGGCCGTCGCCGCGCACCGCGTCTCGGTGCTGTTCACCGCGCCGACGGCCTACCGCGCGATGCTCGCGGAGCTCGACGCGTACGACGTCGCCTCCCTGCGCCGCTGCGTCTCCGCGGGCGAGAACCTGCCCGCGGCCACCTGGCGGGCCTGGCAGGAGCGGACCGGGCTGCGCATCATCAACGGCATCGGGGCGACGGAACTGCTGCACATCTTCGTCTCCGCCGCCGACGAGCGGATCCGGCCCGGGACGACCGGGGTGCCCGTGCCCGGATGGCAGGCGCGCGTGCAGGACGCGGACGGCAACCCGGTGCCCGACGGTGAGCCGGGTCTGCTCGCCGTGCGCGGGCCCGTCGGCTGCCGCTACCTCGCCGACCCGCGACAGCGCGTGTACGTACGCGACGGCTGGAACATCACGGGCGACACCTACGTCCGCGAGAGCGACGGCTACTTCCGGTACGTCGCCCGCGCCGACGACATGATCATCTCGGCCGGGTACAACATCGCCGGGCCGGAGGTCGAGGACGCGCTGCTGCGCCATCCGGACGTGGTCGAGGCGGCGGTCGTCGGGCGCCCCGACGAGGCCCGCGGACAGGTGGCCGTCGCCCATGTCGTCCTCAGGGAGGGCGCCGTACGGGACGCCGACGCGCTGCGCGCCTTCGTCAAGTCCGAACTGGCGCCCTACAAATGCCCGCGCGAGATCCACTTCGCGGACGCCCTGCCGCGCACCGCGACCGGAAAGCTCCAGCGGTTCAGACTGCGCACCGATGGTGACCAGCAGTGATGCCGACGACCTAAGATGATCAACGTGTCCGACCAGCATGCACCACGGTCTCTCATCGTCACGCTCTACGGCGCCTACGGCCGCTTCGTACCGGGCCCCGTGCCCGTCGCCGAGCTGATCCGGCTGCTCGCCGCGGTCGGCGTGGACGCGCCCTCCGTACGTTCGTCGGTGTCCCGTCTCAAACGCCGCGGGCTGCTGCTGCCCGCCCGCACGGCGCTGGGCGCGGCCGGGTACGAACTGTCGCCGGACGCCCGCCAGTTGCTCGACGACGGCGACCGGCGGGTGTACGCCACCGCCGCGCCCGAGGGCGAGGGCTGGGTGCTCGCGGTGTTCTCCGTGCCGGAGTCGGAGCGGCAGAAGCGGCACGTGCTGCGCTCGCGGCTGGCCGCGCTCGGCTTCGGCACGGCGGCGCCCGGGGTGTGGATCGCACCCGCGCGGCTGTACGAGGAGACCCGGCACACCCTGCGCCGGCTGCATCTCGACCCGTACGTCGACCTCTTCCGCGGCGAGCACCTCGGCTTCGCCGCCACCGTCGAGGCGGTCGCCCGCTGGTGGGACCTGGCCGCGATCGCCAAGGAGCACGAGGCCTTCCTGGACCGCCACGAGCCGGTGCTGCAGCAGTGGCGGCGGCGCGCGGACACCCCGCCCGAGGACGCCTACCGCGACTACCTCCTCGTCCTCGACTCCTGGCGCCACCTGCCCTACGTCGACCCCGGCCTCCCGGCCCGGCTGCTGCCGGAGGACTGGCCGGGGGCGCGGTCGGCGGCGGTCTTCCGGGAGCTGCACGAGCGGCTCCGGGACGCGGGGGCGGTGTTCGCCGGGGTGTGACCTCAGCCACAACTTGAGTCACTCACGGAACCCTCAGCTTCTTCTGTCCCTCTTCTCAAGTTTCTTACCTAGCGTTCGGCGAGCCGACCGCCGGGCCGAGAAAGAGGACTGTTGCGCATGACCACCAAGCCAGGGCCCAGGGCTCAGGGAGCCACCGTCTGGCTCACCGGACTGCCGAGCGCGGGCAAGACGACCATCGCCCGCCACCTGGGCGAACGCCTGGAGGCCGAGGGTCATCGCGTGGAGATCCTGGACGGCGACGAGATACGCCGCTTCCTCTCGGCGGGCCTCGGCTTCTCCCGGGCGGACCGGAACACGAACGTGCAGCGCATCGGCCTCGTCTCCGAGGTCCTCGCCCGCAACGGCGTGCTGTCCGTCGTCCCCGTGATCGCCCCGTACGCCGACAGCCGTGAGGCCGTCCGCAAGCGGCACGAGGCCAGTGCGACGCCGTATGTCGAGGTGCATGTCGCCACGCCGGTCGACGTGTGCAGCGAGCGTGACGTGAAGGGGCTGTACGCCCGCCAGGCCGCCGGCCGGCTGGCGGGGCTCACCGGCGTCGACGACCCTTACGAGCCGCCGGCCGCCCCGGACCTGGTGCTGGCGACGCAGAGCCAGACACCGGAGGAGTCGGCGGACGCGGTGTACGCGGTGCTGGCGGAGCGGGGGCTGGTGTGAGCGGCGCCCTGTCCCATCTGGAGGCCCTGGAATCGGAGTCGGTGCACATCTTCCGCGAGGTGGCGGGCGAGTTCGAGCGGCCGGTGATCCTGTTCTCCGGCGGCAAGGACTCCATCGTCATGCTCCACCTGGCGCTGAAGGCCTTCGCCCCGGCCGCGGTGCCCTTCTCGCTGCTGCACGTGGACACCGGGCACAACTTCCCCGAGGTCCTCCACTACCGCGACCGTGTGGTCGCCGCACATGGGCTGCGGCTCCATGTGGCCTGCGTACAGGACTACATCGACCGCGGTGTGCTGCGCGAACGTCCCGACGGCACCCGCAACCCGCTGCAGACACTGCCGCTCACGGAGAAGATCCAGGCCGAGAAGTTCGACGCGGTCTTCGGCGGCGGACGGCGGGACGAGGAGAAGGCGCGCGCCAAGGAGCGGGTGTTCTCGCTGCGGGACGAGTTCTCGCAGTGGGATCCGCGCCGCCAGCGCCCGGAGCTGTGGAACCTGTACAACGGCCGCCACTCCCCCGGCGAGCACGTCCGCGTCTTCCCGCTGTCCAACTGGACCGAGCTGGACGTGTGGCAGTACATCGCCCGCGAGGCCATCGACCTGCCGGAGATCTACTACGCCCATCACCGCGAGGTCTTCCGGCGCGGCGGCATGTGGCTGACGGGGGGCGAGTGGGGCGGTCCTCGGCCCGGGGAGCAGGTCGAGAAGCGGCAGGTGCGCTACCGCACGGTCGGCGACATGTCCTGCACCGGCGCGGTCGACTCCGACGCCGACACCATCGAGAAGGTGATCGCGGAGATCGCCGCCTCCCGGCTCACCGAGCGCGGCGCGACCCGGGCCGACGACAAGCTCTCCGAGGCCGCGATGGAAGACCGCAAGCGCGAGGGGTACTTCTAGCCATGACCGGTACGACCATCGACACGCTGCGTTTCGCGACGGCGGGCTCCGTCGACGACGGCAAGTCCACCCTCGTCGGGCGGCTGCTGCACGACTCCAAGTCGGTGCTGGCCGATCAGTTGGAGGCCGTCGAGCGCGCCTCCGCGGGCCGTGGCCAGGAGGGTCCCGACCTCGCGCTGCTCACCGACGGACTGCGGGCCGAGCGCGAGCAGGGCATCACCATCGACGTCGCCTACCGCTACTTCGCCACCCCGCGCAGGCGGTTCATCCTCGCCGACACCCCCGGCCACGTGCAGTACACCCGCAACATGGTCACCGGTGCCTCCACCGCCGAGCTGGCGATCATCCTGGCCGACGCGCGCCACGGGGTGGTCGAGCAGACCCGTCGTCACGCCGCCGTGGCCGGTCTGCTGCGGGTGCCGCACGTGGTGCTCGCGGTCAACAAGATGGACCTGGTCGGGTACGAGCAGGACGAGTTCGAGCGGATCGTCGAGGACTTCGCGGGGCACGCGGCGGAGGCGGGACTGCCCGGCTTCACCCCGATCCCCGTCTCGGCGCTGGTCGGCGACAACGTCGTGGACCGCTCGGCGCACATGGACTGGTACGCCGGGCCGGCCCTGCTGGAGTTCCTGGAGAACGTCCCCGTGGGCGCCGAGGCCGCCGACGCGCCGGCCCGCTTCCCCGTGCAGTACGTGATCCGGCACGGCGAACAGCGCCACTACGCGGGCCAGTTGGTGTCGGGCTCGCTGCGCGTCGGCGACCGGGTCACCGTGCACCCGTCCGGCGAGACCTCCGAGATCGCCGCGATCGACGTGCTGGGCACGGCGGCCGAGGCGGCGTACGCGCCCCAGTCGGTCAGCGTGCGGCTCGCGGGCCCGCGGGACGTCTCGCGCGGCGACATGATCACGGCGGGTCCCGACGCCCCCGTACTCACCCGGGACGTCCGGGCGGCCGTGTGCCATCTGGCCGACCGGCCGCTGCGGGTCGGCGACCGCGTGCTGGTGCGGCACACCACCCGTACCGTCAAGGGAATCGTCGAAGACCTGGCCGGGGCCGCCGAGCTGTCGGTCAACGACCTGGGCCGGATCAGGCTGCGCACCGCCGAGCCCCTGGCGCTCGACGACTACGCGGTCTCCCGGCGCACCGGCGCGTTCCTGCTGATCGATCCCGCGGACGGCGCGACGCTGACCGCGGGCATGGTGGATCTCAACCACGCAGGCTGAGACGGGGTTTGGGGGCGTCCGTCCGGCCGGTCTGCGGACGGCGGCTGCCGGCCCGGTAGGGCGCCGGCCAGACGACGCCCGGACCGTCGTACCCCTGCTCGGCGGCCGCGTGCAGCGTCCAGTGCGGGTCGTACAGGTGCGGCCGGGCGAGGGCGCACAGATCCGTACGCCCGGCGAGGATCAGGGAGTTGACGTCGTCCCAGGAGGAGATCGCGCCGACCGCGATCACCGGGACACCCACCCGGTGCCGGATGCGGTCGGCGAACGGCGTCTGGTACGACCGCCCGAACTCCGGGCGTTCGTCGGCCACGACCTGCCCGGTCGACACGTCGATCGCGTCGGCGCCGTGCGCGGCGAAGGCGCGGGCGATCTCCACGGCGTCCTCGGCGGTGTTGCCGCCCTCTGCCCAGTCGGTGGCGGAGATGCGGACCGTCATGGGCCGGTCCCGCGGCCACACGTCCCGGACGGCGTCGAAGACCTCCAGCGGGAAGCGGAGCCGATTCTCCAGGGAGCCGCCGTAGGCGTCGGTGCGGCGGTTGGTCAGCGGGGAGAGGAAGCCGGACAGCAGATAGCCGTGTGCGCAGTGCAGTTCGAGCAGGTCGAATCCGGCGCGGGCGGCCCGCCGGGCGGCGGCGGTGAACTGCTCGCGCAGGTCCGCGAGTTGGGCGGGCGTCAGCTCGCGCGGGACCTGACCGGCGGGCTTGTACGGCAGTGGGGAGGCGGCCACGAGCGGCCAGTTGCCCTCGGGCAGCGGTTCGTCCATGCCCTCCCACATCAGCCGGGTCGAGCCCTTGCGGCCGGAGTGGCCCAGTTGCACGCCGATCGCCGTACCCGGCGACTGGGCGTGCACGAAGTCGGTGATCCGCTTCCAGGAGTCGGCCTGTTCGCCGGTGTAGAGGCCGGTGCAACCGGGAGTGATCCGGCCCTCCTCGCTGACGCAGACCATCTCGGTCATCACCAGCCCGGCGCCGCCGAGGGCGCGCGCGCCGAGGTGGACGAGGTGGAAGTCGCCGGGGACGCCGTCGACCGCCGAGTACATGTCCATGGGCGAGACGACGACCCGGTTGCGCAGGGTCAGACCGCGCAGGCGGAACGGCGTGAACATTGGGGGTGTGCCGGTCGGGCAGCCGAACTCCTCCTCCACGGAGGTGGTGAAGCCGGCGTCGCGCAGCCGCAGGTTGTCGTGGGTGACGCGGCGGCTGCGGGTGAGCAGGTTGAAGGCGAACTGCCGGGACGGCTGATCGACGTACAGGCCGAGGTTCTCGAACCACTCCAGGCTGGCCCGGGCGGCGCGCTGGGTGGAGGCGACGACCGGCTTGCGCTCTTCCTCGTACGCCGCCAACGCGCTCTCCAGCGAGGGCTGTTCCTCCAGGCAGGCGGCGAGGGCGAGGGCGTCCTCGACGGCCAGTTTGGTGCCGGAGCCGATGGAGAAGTGGGCGGTGTGGGCGGCGTCGCCGAGGAGGACGACGTTGCCGTGGGACCAGTGCGCGTTGGTGACGGTGCGGAAGGTCGTCCAGGCCGACTTGTTGCTCCGCAGGGGCTTGCCCTTGAGGGTGTCGGCGAAGATCTTGGCGCAGCGCTCGACGGACTCGGCCGCGTCGAGGTCTGCGAAGCCTGCCGCCCGCCAGACGTCCTCGTGCATCTCGACGATCACGGTGGACGCGTCGGCCGCGTAGGGGTAGCCGTGCAGCTGCATCACCCCGTGCTCGGTCTCGGCGATGTCGAAGCGGAAGGCGTCGAAGGCGAAGTCGGCGGCGAGCCAGATGTAGCGGCAGTGGTGGTGGACCACATGGTGGCCGAACACATGGGCGTGGGCCTCGCGGGTGGTGCTGTTGACTCCGTCGGCAGCAATGACGAGGTCGTGGGTCTCCGCCAGGCCGGCCGGGGCCTCGGTACGGAAGCGGAGGTCCACGCCCAGGTCACGGCAGCGGTCGTGCAGGATCTCCAGGAGGCGTTTCCTGCCGAGCGCGGCGAAGCCGTGGCCGCCGGAGGTGTGCCGTACGCCCCGGTGCACGATGTCGATGTCGTCCCAGCGGACGAAGTGGCGCTGGAGGGCCTCGTAGACGACCGGGTCGGCGTGTTCGATGCCGCCGAGGGTCTCGTCGGAGAGCACCACGCCGAAGCCGAAGGTGTCGTCGGGGGCGTTGCGTTCCCAGACGGTCACCTCGCGGGCCGGGTCCAGGCGTTTCAGCAGCGCCGCCGCGTACAGGCCGCCGGGCCCGCCGCCGATGACCGCCACGCGTAGGGGGTGGCCGGGCTGCGTCGGCGGCTGCGGGATCGTCGTGGCTTCTCGCGCTCGCGCGGTGGTAGCCGCAGTTTCGGCAGCGCCCCGCGCCCCTGAGGTCGGCATCTCTACCGCCCCCTCCATTTGGGCGGGCGCTTCTCCGTGAACGCGGCGTGGAACTCGGCGTAGTCCTCGCCGTTCATGAGGAGGGCCTGGGTGGAGGCGTCCAGTTCGACCGCGGCGGCGAGCGGCATGTCCAGTTCGGCCGTCAGCAGCGCCTTCGTCTGGGCGTACGCCAGGGCCGGGCCGTCGGCCAGGCGGCGGGCGAGGGCCCGCGCGGCCTCGTCGGCCATGCCCTCCTCCGTCAGCTCGCTGATCAGCCCGATGCGCTCGGCCTCCGGTGCGCGCACCGGTTCGCCCAGCATCAGCAGCCGGGTCGCGTGACCGAGCCCGACCACCCTGGGCAGCAGGTACGCCGCGCCCATGTCGCCGCCGGACAGGCCCACCCGGGTGAACAGGAACGCGAACCGGGCCGTGGGGTCGGCGACCCGGAAGTCGGCGGCCAGGGCCAGGACCGCTCCGGCGCCCGCCGCCACCCCGTGCACCGCCGCGATCACCGGGAACGGGCACTCGCGGAGCGCCCGGACGGTCTGGCCGGTCATGCGATTGAAGTCGAGGAGCTGGGCGGTGTCCATGGAGAGGGTCGCGCCGATGATCTCGTCGACGTCGCCGCCGGAGCAGAAACCGCGGCCCTCGCCGGCCAGCACCAGGGCCCGTACGGACCGCTCGCGGGACAGCTCGGCGAGCAGGTCGCGCAGGTCGGCGTAGGCGCCGAAGGTGAGCGCGTTGAGCTTGTCGGGGCGGGCGAGGGTGACGGTGGCGACGGTGTCGGCGAGGTCGACGCGCAGGTGCTCCCAGCGGGAGGTGCGGGCGGCCGAGCCGGTGAAGGGACTCATGACGTGCGGCCTCCTGGGGGACGGGGCGCTGCCGTACCGAGCTCTGCCCTTCGAAGCTATCACCCATCCGTGACTGTCGTCACGAGTGCGCTATATGGCGTGCTCGTTGTGACCCGGCGCCGTCACATCCGTCACGGCTCGTCGACGAAGCGGCAACGGCGGGAGCTGCCGCGCGAGGCAGGCCGTTGTTACGGGTAAGCCGCCCGGCAACGGGGCCGAAGGTCCCGTACGGTGCCCGCCCGACGCCTCTGTGAGCGGGCCCGTAGGATTCATACGGTTGAAAGCAGGACAGCCTGCTGATGAACGGACCCATCTTGCAAGAACGCCCCGCCTCCTCCGCCTCCTGGCGCGCCGCGCTGCCGCATTCCGCCGCGGCCGTGCCCGTGGCCCGCGCGCTCGTGCGTACGGCGCTGGCGGAGCTGGAGCACGGGGCGGACAGCGACACCGCGGAGCTGCTGACGGCGGAGCTGGTCGCGAACGCCGTGGAGCACACAGCGGGGGACGCGCCGATAGAGCTGGTCGTGGAGCTGCTGCCGTCCGGCTGCCGGGTGGAGGTCCACGACCCCGACCCGGCGCCGCCGGGCGATCTGACGACACCGAGCCTGGGGTCGCCCGACCCCTGGCAGGAGCACGGGCGCGGGCTGCTGCTGATCCGCGCGCTCAGCTCGTCCTGCGGGCACCGGGCGACGGGTTCCGGTAAGGCGGTGTGGTTCCGGCTGCCCACGGTGCCCCCGCAGCGCCGGGCCGTGTGACAGCGGGGCACCCCGGGGCACCCCGGCGGGTCAGGCCAGGGTCGCGACCAGGATCGCCTTGATCGTGTGCAGGCGGTTCTCGGCCTCGTCGAAGACCACCGAGTGGGCCGACTCGAAGACCTCGTCGGTCACCTCCAGCGACTCCAGGCCGTGGCTGTCATGGATCTCCTGCCCCACCTTGGTGCCCAGGTCGTGGAAGGCCGGCAGGCAGTGCAGGAACTTGACGTCGGGGTTGCCGGTGGCGCGCAGGACGTCCATGGTCACGGCGTACGGGGCGAGCGCGGCGATCCGCTCGCTCCAGACCTCCTTGGGCTCACCCATGGAGACCCAGACGTCGGTGGCGACGAAGTCGGCGCCCCGGACGCCGTCGGCCAGGGACTCGGTCAGCGTGATCCGGGCGCCGCTGGCCTCGGCGAGCTCGTGCGCCCGGTCGATGACCTCCTGGACCGGCCAGTAGTGCTTCGGGGCCACGATCCGGACGTCCATGCCGAGCAGGGCGCCGGTGACCAGGTAGGAGTTGCCCATGTTGAAGCGGGCGTCGCCGAGGTAGGCGAAGGCGATCCGGTCGACCGGCTTGGCGGTGTGCTCGGTCATCGTGAGCACGTCGGCGAGCATCTGGGTGGGGTGCCAGTCGTCGGTGAGGCCGTTGTAGACGGGCACCCCGGCGTGGGCGGCCAGCTCCTCGACCTTCTGCTGGCTGTCACCCCGGTACTCGATCGCGTCGTACATCCGGCCGAGCACGCGCGCGGTGTCCTTCACGGACTCCTTGTGCCCGATCTGCGAGCCGGACGGGTCGAGGTAGGTCGTCGAGGCACCCTGGTCGGCGGCGGCGACCTCGAACGCGCAGCGCGTGCGCGTCGAGGTCTTCTCGAAGATCAGCGCGATGTTCCTGCCGCCGAGGTACCGCGTCTCGGTCCCGGCCTTCTTGGCCGCCTTCAGCTCCGCGGCCAGCCCGACCAGGCCGAGGAACTCCTCCGCGGTGAAGTCGAGCTCCTTGAGGAAGTGGCGCCCGGCGAGGGCGGTCGGGACTGTCGCCATGGGGCGCTCCAGAGATGCGGGAACAGCGGACCGTGGAAGTCTATACGACCCTCGACATTTCTATGCACATGGATGTACGCCTATACGGCCTCGCGTTCGACCGGGCAGCTCATGCAGCGCGGCCCGCCCCTCCCCCGTCCCAGCTCGCTGCCCGGGATCTCGATGACCTCGATGCCCTGCTTGCGCAGATGGGTGTTGGTGGTGGCGTTGCGCTCGTAGGCGACGACGACGCCCGGTTCGACGGCGAGGACGTTGCAGCCGTCGTCCCACTGCTCGCGCTCGGCGGCGTGCACGTCCTGCGTGGCGGTCAGGACGCGGATCTCGCTCAGACCGAGGGCCGCGGCGATCGCCCGGTGCATGTGCTCCGGCGGGTGGTCGGTGACCTTCAGCTCCTCGCCGACGCCCGGCTCGATGGTGTACGAGCGGAGCATGCCGAGGCCCGCGTACTGGGTGAAGGTGTCGCCGTCGACCATCGTCATCACGGTGTCGAGGTGCATGAAGGCGCGCCGCTTGGGCATGTCGAGGGCGACGATGGTCCGGGCCGAGCCGGCCGCGAAGAGCTTGTGCGCGAGCATCTCGACGGCCTGGGGCGTGGTCCGCTCGCTCATGCCGATCAGGACGGCGCCGTTGCCGATGACCAGGACGTCCCCGCCCTCGATCGTGGACGGGTAGTCGACCTGCCCCTCCGACCAGACGCGGAACGTCTCGTCGCGGAAGAGCGGGTGGTGCCGGTAGATCGCCTCGAAGTGGACCGTCTCGCGCTGCCGGGCAGGCCAGCGCATGGCGTTGACGGAGACACCGTCGTAGATCCAGGCGGAGGTGTCGCGGGTGAAGAGGTGGTTGGGCAGCGGGGCGAGGAGGAAGTCGTCGAGGTCCATGACGTGGAAGCGGACCGAGGTCGGCTCCGGGTGCGCGTCCAAGAACTCGCGTTTGGTCATGCCGCCGACGAGCGCCTCCGCCAGCTCGGCCGGGGGCATGGTCTCGAAGGCGGCTCTGAGGTGGTCGGTGGCGAGGACGCCGTACTCCTTCTCGTCGAAGACCCGGTCCAGGACGAGGGTGCGGGCCGCCGGGATCGCCAGGGCCTCGGTGAGCAGGTCGCCGAAGAGGTGGACGGTGACCCCGCGGTCGCGCAGGACGTCGGCGAACCCGTCGTGCTCGGCGCGCGCCCGGCGCACCCACAGCACGTCGTCGAAGAGCAGTGCGTCCTTGTTGCTGGGGGTGAGCCTTTTGAGCTCGAGATCGGGCCGGTGCAGTATGACGCGGCGCAGCCGCCCGGCCTCGGAGTCGACATGGAATCCCATGCCTCCATCCTGACCACCGGGGGGCGTCTTGACCCGTGGCTCGTGAGTTTCTCCCGCCCTCAATTCTCGTCCTCTTGACGATAACGACGTCTTCCGTTTATCGTCGGGAAGACGAGAACGAGGGGGTTCGATGGCCGACATCACCCGGCGCCTCGGCTGGCGCCATCTCCGAGGCGCGCCGACGGCGCACATACGGCACCACCGGGACGGCAGGCTGCTGCACGACGGACCGGGGCTCAGCTTCTGGTACCGCGCACTGACCGCGGCGCTGTCCGAAGTCCCGGTGGACGACCGGGAGTTGGCGATGACCTTCCATGCCCGTACGTCCGACTTCCAGGACGTGGCGGTGCAGGCGACGGTGACGTACCGGATCAGCGACCCGGCCCTCGCCGCGGCCCGCCTCGACTTCTCGGTCGACCCGGACACCGGGGTGTGGCGGGGCGCGCCGCTGGAACAGCTCGGCACCCTGTTGACGGAGACGGCCCAGCAGCACGCGCTGGACGTCCTGGCCCGTACGTCCCTGGCGTCGGCGCTGGTCGACGGGGTGGCGGCGGTCCGGGAACGGGTCGCGGCGGGGCTCGCGGCCGAACCGCGCCTGCCGGCTACCGGTATCGAGGTGGTCGCGGTGCGCGTGGTCGCGCTGCGCCCGGAGCCGGAGGTCGAACGGGCGCTGCGCACTCCCGCCCGCGAGCAGATCCAGCAGGAGGCCGACCGGGCGACGTACGAGCGCCGGGCCGTGGCCGTCGAGCGGGAGCGCGCCATCGCCGAGAACGAACTGGCCAGCCAGATCGAACTCGCCCGCCGCGAGGAGCAGTTGGTGGAGCAGCGGGGCACGAACGCGCGGCGCGAGGCGGAGGAGCACGCGGCGGCCGACGCGGTCCGCGCCGAGGCCGAGGCGGCACGGACGGTGCGGCTGGCGGAGGCGGAGGCGACGCGGTCGGTGCGGCTGGCGGACGCCGAGGCACAGCGCACCGAGCGACTGGCTGAGGCCGAGGCGACGAAGGCGGTACGGCTCGCCCGCGCGGAGGCCGAGGCGGCGCGCGAGGTCGGCGAGGCGCGGGCCCAGGCCCAGGCCGCCTGGCTGCGGGTGCACGGCGAGGTCGACGTGGCGACGCTGCACGCCCTCACCGGGACACGGCTGGCGGAGAACCTGCCGCGCATCGACAGCGTGACCGTCTCGCCGGACGTGCTGACGGGCCTGCTGGCACGGCTCGGCGGCGGGGAAACGGCGTGAGCCTCGCACCCCGTGCCGTCCTGGTCCACCGCACCACGGAGTACGAGGAGTTGCTGGCCCACCACGGCACCCACGGGCAGGCCGCCTTCTTCCTCTCCTCCCGGGGGCGGGACATCGAGGAGGTCGCCGAGCGGCACCGGCGGGCACGGCGGGCACTCGCCGAGGTGACCGCGGCCATCCCGCTGACGTGGCGTCAGGCGCGGGTGGAGCGTGCCGATCTGGACCGCTTCCTGTTCGGGCCGGAGGACGTCGTGGTGGTCGTGGGCCAGGACGGTCTGGTGGCGAACGTGGCCAAGTACCTCGCCGGACAGCCGGTGCTGGGCATCGACGCGGATCCCGGCCGCAACCCGGGCGTGCTGGTACGGCACCGGCCGCGGGACGCGGCGAAGCTGCTGGCGACGGTCGGGACGAGCGTGGACGAGCTGACGATGGTCGAGGCCGTCGCCGACGACACGCAGCGACTGGTCGCGCTGAACGAGATCTACCTGGGCGCCGCCGGACACCAGACGGCCAGGTACCGCCTGGGCCTCGAGGACGACGGGGGTGTCGTCGAGGCCCAGGCCTCCTCCGGGGTGCTGGTGGGCACCGGGACCGGCGCGACGGGCTGGATCAGGTCGGTGTGGCAGGAGCGGGGCGCCTCGGTGGAGCTGCCCCGCCCCACCGAGCACCGCCTGCTGTGGTTCGTACGGGAGGCGTGGCCCTCGCCCGCCACCGGGACGTCCCTGGTGGCCGGCGAACTCGCCGCCACCGCCCGCCTCCAGGTCACCGTCGAGTCGGAGCGGCTCGTCGCCTTCGGGGACGGGATGGATACGGACGCGCTGGAGCTGACCTGGGGGCAGTCGGTGCGGGTCGGCGTGGCGGGCACGTCACTGCGGCTGGTCGGCTAGCCGGGCCTCCGCCGCCGCCCGCCCTTCGCGCACCGGCGCCCAGGGCGGGGTACCTGTGGGGCACAAGGGCGCCGTGGGCCGCGAGCAGGGCTCAGGAATGGCTCAGAGCCGCGGGTCCACCGGCTCCGACTCCAGTGCCAGCACCCCGAACACCGCCTCGTGCACCCGCCACAGCGGCTCGCCCTCCGCGAGCCGGTCCAGGGCCTCCAGGCCCAGGGCGTACTCGCGGATCGCCAGCGACCGCTTGTGGCCCAGGAAGCGGGTGCGCAGACGGGTCAGGTTGTCGGGGCGCGTGTACTCCGGGCCGTAGATGATCCGCAGGTACTCGCGGCCCCGGCACTTGACACCGGGCTGCACCAGCCGCCCCTCCGGGCTGCGCACGAGGGCGCCGACCGGCTTGACGACCATGCCCTCGCCGCCGCGACCGGTCATCTCCAGCCACCAGTCGACACCCGCCCGCACCGACTCCGGGGCGCCGGTGTCGACGTAGAGCCGGCGGGTGGTCTGCAGCAGGCCGCTGCCGTCGTGTTCCACCAGCCGGTCGATCAGTGCGAGTTGCTCGTCGTGCGGCAGCGCGGCGAGGCTGCGGCCCTGGACCGCCAGGATCTGGAACGGGGCCAGGCGTACGCCGTCCAGGCCGTCCGTCGTCCAGCAGTAGCGGCGGTAGGCCTGCGTGAACGCGGCCGCGTCCGCCGCCCGTTCGCGGTGCCGGGCCAGCAGGCCGGCCACGTCGACGCCCCGTTCGGCGGCGCCCTCCAGCGCGGTGAGCGCACCCGGGAACACCGCCCCGGACGCCGCGCCGACGGCCGCGTACTGCGAGCGCAGCAGCCCGGACGCCTTCAGCGACCAGGGCATCAGCTCGGCGTCCAACAGCAGCCAGTCGGTGTCGAGTTCGGCCCACAGACCCGCTTCGGTGACGGCTTCGCGGACGCGGCCCAGGACCTCCTCCGTGACCGCCCCGTCGTCGAAGAACGGCCGTCCGGTGCGGGTGTACAGCGAGCCCGTCGGGCCGTCGACCCCGAACCGCTTGCGCGCGGCCTCCGCGTCCCGGCACACCAGCGCCACCGCCCGCGAGCCCATGTGCTTCTCCTCGCACACGACCCGCGCGACCCCGTCCGCCGCGTACTGGGCGAAGGCCTCGGCCGGGTGCTCCAGGTAGCCCTCGACGTGACTGGTCGCCGTCGGCGCCATGGTCGGCGGCAGGTACGGCAGCAGCCGCGGGTCCACGGCGAACCGGCTCATGACCTCGAGCGCCGCGGCCGCGTTCTCCTCGCGGACGGCGACCCGGCCGGAGTGCCGCGTCTCCACGACCCGCCGCCCGTGCACGTCGCCCAGGTCGAGCGGCCGCCCGTCGTGCCCGCCGGGTGCCTCGGTGCGCAGCGGGCGCGCCGGCTCGTACCAGACCCGTTCGGCCGGTACGTCGACCAGTTCGCGCTCCGGCCAGCGCAGCGCCGTGAGCTTGCCGCCGAAGACCGCGCCGGTGTCCAGGCAGATGGTGTTGTTGAGCCAGGTGGCCTCCGGTACCGGGGTGTGGCCGTAGACCACGGCCGCCCGGCCCCGGTAGTCCTCGGCCCACGGGTAGCGCACGGGCAGCCCGAACTCGTCGGTCTCGCCGGTGGTGTCGCCGTACAGGGCGTGCGAGCGGACCCGGCCGGAGGTGCGGCCGTGGTACTTCTCGGGCAGACCGGCGTGGCAGACCACGAGCCGGCCGCCGTCGAGGACGTAGTGGCTGACGAGCCCGTCGATGAACTCCCGTACCTCGGCGGCGAACTCCTCGCTCTCGCCCGCCATCTGCTCGATGGTCTCGGCGAGTCCGTGGGTGTGCTGGACCTTGCGGCCCTTGAGATGACGGCCGTACTTGTTCTCGTGGTTGCCCGGCACGCACAGCGCGTTGCCCGACTTCACCATCGACATCACGCGGCGCAGCACGCCCGGGCTGTCGGGGCCGCGGTCGACGAGGTCGCCGACGAAGACGGCCGTTCGGCCCTCCGGGTGGACGCCGTCGGTGTAGCCCAGCTTGCCCAGCAGGGTCTCCAGCTCCGAGGCGCAGCCGTGGATGTCGCCGACGATGTCGAAGGGGCCGGTGAGGTGGGTCAGGTCGTTGAAGCGCTTCTCGGTGACGACGGTGGCGTTCTCGACGTCCTCCGTGCCGCGCAGGACGTGTACCTTGCGGAAGCCCTCGCGCTCCAGCTGTCGTATGGAGCGGCGCAGTTCGCGGATGTGCCGCTGGATGACCCGGCGGGGCATGTCGGCCCGGTCGGTGCGGGCGGCGTTGCGCTCGGCGCACACCTCCTCCGGCACGTCGAGGACGATGGCGACGGGCAGCACGTCGTGCTGCCTCGCCAGGTCGATGAGCTGGCGGCGGGAGTCCTGTTGCACGCTGGTGGCGTCGACCACCGTGCGGCGGCCGGCGGCCAGGCGCTTGCCGGCGATGTAGTGCAGGACGTCGAAGGCGTCCCTGGTCGCGCTCTGGTCGTTCTCGTCGTCGGAGACCAGGCCGCGGCAGAAGTCGGAGGAGATCACCTCGGTCGGCTTGAAGTGCCGGCGGGCGAAGGTCGACTTGCCGGAGCCGGACGCGCCGACGAGGACGACGAGGGAGAGGTCGGTGACGGGCAGGACCCGTCCCTTGTGCTGTGTCGTCTCGGTCATGCCGCCTTCGCCTCCTTCTGGTCGGTGGTGAGCATCCGGAACACGGCCATCTGGGTGGGCGGACCGACCTCCGGGTCGTCCGGCCCCACGGGTACGAACTCCACGTCGTAGCCGTGCCGTTCGGCCACCGTGTGCGCCCAGGCCCGGAACTCCTCCCGCGTCCACTCGAAGCGGTGGTCGCCGTGCCGGACATGGCCGGCCGGGAGGGACTCCCAGCGGACGTTGTACTCGACGTTCGGGGTGGTGACGAGGACCGTGCGCGGGCGGGCCGCACCGAACACCGCGTACTCCAGCGCCGGGAGCCGGGGCAGGTCGAGGTGCTCGATCACCTCGCTGAGCACGGCGGCGTCGTACCCCTTGAGCCGTTTGTCGGTGTACGCGAGCGAGCCCTGCAGGAGGGTGACCCGGGCGGCCTGCCGCTCGCCCATGCGGTCCAGCTTCAGCCTGCGGGAGGCGATGGTCAGCGCCCGCATCGACACGTCGACGCCGACGATCTCGGTGAACCGCGCGTCCTTGAGCAGGGCCTGCACCAACTGCCCCTGGCCGCAGCCGAGGTCGAGCACCCGGGCGGCCCCGGAGGCGCCCAGGGCCTCGATGATCGCGTCCCGTCGCTGCACGGCGAGCGGGGTCGGCTTCTCCTCGGCCCCGGTCTCCTCCTCGACGGCGTTGTCGATGTCCTCGACCTCGCTGTCGTCGGCCTCCGCCAGCCGCACCAGTTCCAGCCGCTCCATCGCCTCCCGGGTCAGCGACCAGCGGCGCGAGAGATAGCGGCTGGTGATCAGCTTCTGTTCGGGGTGGCCGGGCAGCCAGCCCTCGCCGGCCCGCAGCAGCTTGTCGACCTCGTCCGGCGACACCCAGTAGTGCTTGGCGTCGTCGAGGACGGGGAGCAGCACGTACAGGTGGCGCAGCGCCTCGGCGAGGGTCAGCGCCTCGGACTCCAGCAGCAGACGCACGTAGCGCGAGTCGCCCCACTCGGGGAACTCGGTGTCCAGGGCGACCGCCTCGGCGGTGACCGTCCAGCCGAGCGGCTCGAACAGGCGCCGCACGAGTCCCGGGCCGCCGCGGGCGGGCACCGCGGGCACCTCCACGCGCAACGGGCGTGCCTGCCCCGGCAGTTCGGGCCGGGCCCGGCACACGCCCTTCATCGCGCTGGAGAACACGCCGCTCAGCGCCACCGCGAGCAGCGAGGAGGCGGCGTACGGGCGGTCGTTGACGTACTGCGCGAGCGCCGCGTCGGGCGCCCCGCCGCGACCCTTGCCCTTCCCCCGCCGCACCAGCGCCACCGCGTCGACCTCCAGAAGCAGCGCCGCGGTGCAGCGCTGATCGTCCGCCTCCGGGTACAGGACGTGCGCCGTCCCGTAGGAGGTGGAGAACGCCTGCGCCTTGTCGGGGTGCTTGTGCAGCAGGAAGCCGAGGTCGGTGGCGGGGCGTTCGGGGGTACCGGTGGTGGTGATGGTGAGGAACATCGGCAGGGCCTCTCCGGCCGGTGGACGGTTTCGGGTGCCGTACGCGCGAAAGCCCCCAGGAAGGGTGATCCTGGGGGCTCGGCAGGACGACGCTCCCACCTTCGCACACGGCGCCCGGCCGGCGCCCCGGTTTATTTCCTCAGGTCACGACAGCTGCGACTGGACCTGGGCGGAGATCAGCTCCAGGTGGTCCAGGTCGTCCAGGTCGAGGACCTGGAGGTACAGACGGCTCGCGCCGACGGCGGCGTAGCGGCCGATCTTGTCGACGACCTCGGACGGGGTGCCGGCCAGGCCGTTGGCCTTGAGCTCGTCGACCTCGCGGCCGATGGCGGCGGCCCGGCGGGCGACCTCCTGGTCGTCCTTTCCGACGCAGACGACGAGGGCGTTGGAGTAGACGAGGTCGTCGCCCTGGCGGCCGGCTTCCTCGGCGGCGGCGCGGACGCGGGCGAACTGGCGCTCGCTGTCCTCGACCGAGGCGAACGGCATGTTGAACTCGTCGGCGTAACGGGCGGCCAGGCGCGGGGTGCGGGTGGGGCCGTGGCCGCCGATCAGGACGGGGATCTTCGCCTGGGCGGGCTTGGGCAGGGCGGGCGAGTCGGTGAGGTCGTAGTGGGTTCCGTGGAAGTCGAAGGTGTCGCCGGGCTTCGTCTGCCACAGGCCGGTGACGACGGCCAGCTGCTCCTCCAGGCGGGAGAACTTCTCCTTGGGGAACGGGATGCCGTAGGCCTTGTGCTCCTGCTCGAACCAGCCGGCGCCGATGCCGAGTTCGACGCGGCCGCCGGACATCTGGTCGACCTGCGCGACCTGGATGGCGAGGACGCCGGGGAGGCGGAAGGTGGCGGCGGTCATCAGGGTACCCAGGCGGATGCGCTTGGTCTCGCGGGCGAGTCCGGCGAGGGTGATCCAGGCGTCGGTGGGGCCGGGCAGGCCGTCGCCGTCGCCCATCCTCAGGTAGTGGTCGGAGCGGAAGAACGCGTCGAATCCGAGGTCCTCGGTGGCCTTCGCCACGGTGAGCAGGGTGTCGTAGGTGGCCCCTTGCTGGGGCTCGGTGAAGATGCGCAGGTCCATACATCTATCCTGCACACCTTCGTGCCGGTCGACCGCACCGGTACCCGCCGTCACTCCCGTCCCCGGTCGGGTGAAATCGCGTCAACGCGGTGCGCGGGGGGTGCCCGCGCCAGTGACCGGGCCCGGGGGTGATCGTTGCTCGTGCGGAGCCGGACCGCCCGGCGCCCGCACCGGTCGGTCCTCGCCGGGGCGTCACCCGTGTCGGCCTCTGTTGTTGCGGGGCCGGGGGCCGAGGAGGCCGTCAATGTCCGAAGAGTCAACGGTGCCGCCGCAGGGCGGGAGCTCCGGCCGGCCGAAGGGCCTGCTGCAGCAGATGGAGGAGCTGATGGCGGCCCTGAACGCGGATCTGTCCGCCCTGGACGCCGACCTCCAGTCGGCCGGCCGCGGCGCCGAGGACGGCGAGGTCCAGGTCCGCCCCGCGGGGCGGGGGTCCGGCTTCTAGCCCGCCTCTCTCTCGGGCAGCCGCTGCTCCCCCTCCGCCAGTTTGCGGAGCATGTCCCGCACCCGGTCCCGGGACTCGTCGGCCGCGTCGATGGCCTCCATGCACTGCCAGTAGGTGGCCTCGTCGTCCGCGGCGCAGGCGAGGCCCACCAGGGCGATGCCGACCTCGCCGAGGAGGCCGCCGAGGCAGAGCAGGGCCTGGCGGGCGTCGCCCAGTTCGGTCAGCTGGGCCGCGCGCAGGTCGCCCTGGGCGAGCCGCGGGGTGTCCAGGACGCCGCAGCCGCGGCCCGCCAGCTCGGTCAACCCCAGTGCCTCGCCGCGCAGTTCGGGCGGTCCGGCGACCGCGAGGCGGCTGCCTATCGCCTGGGCCAGGGCCTGCGCCTGCCACACCTCCGTCAGGATCTCCGGCGTACCGCCGCCCATCGCCAGGGCGCGCCTGCTGGTCACGATGAGCCGAACAGCGTCCATGCGCTGCCCCCGTCCGTCTTGACGCGCTGCCCACGCGTCCGTCCGCCCGAACTCCGTTGTCCACTACCCAGAGTGAGGGGCTGCGGGACGAAAAGCCAGAGGTGGGCGGAAATCTGTGGACAACAAATCGGTTTCGGACGGGATTTTGACTGCGGAGAGTGAAAACGGATCGAACGGCTCCTTACGGCGCCGGGAACCGCCGCTCGTTGCGGTCGATCTTGGCGTCGAGTGCCGCGAGGGGGTCGATGTCCAGGACGTGGCAGAGCTGGAGCAAGTAGGCGAGGACGTCGGCCACTTCGTCGGTGACCCGGTGCGCGGTGCCGGGGTCGTCCATCACCCGGGCCGACTCCTCCGGCGTCAGCCACTGGAAGATCTCGACCAGTTCGGAGGCCTCCACGCTGAGCGCGGCCACCAGGTTCTTGGGGGTGTGGTACGGCTGCCAGTTGCGGGCGGCGGCGAAGTCGGCGAGCCTGCGCTGCAGTTTCGCCACGTCGAGGGGTTCGCGCGAAGGATCGTTCACGGCTCCAGGTGTACCACCGTGACCCCGTCGGCCCCGGCGGTCCATGACGCGTCGCCGACCCCGGCGACCACGCGGATGTGCCCCCGTTGCCCCATGCGCGCGGCCAGCCGCAGCAGTTCACGGCGCTGGCACGGGTCCAGTGACCGGTCGAAGGCGTCGGCGAGGACGGTGAGCGTCTGCATCGCGGCGGGCACCTCGCCGGCCGCGTCCACCTCCAGCACGCCCGGGCCGGTCAGCAGGACCAGGGCGAGGGCGACGTAGCGCAGTTCGCCGTCGCCCAGCCGCTCGAAGGCCGTCCGGTAGCCGTCGCCCCGGTCGAGCAGGCCGCGGACCGTGCCGTCGCCGAGCGGTTCGGCGAGTACGTCGGTGACCGTCCCGGCGCATCCGGCGCGCACCGCGGCGACGAGCTGCGCGTGCCGGCGCCCGCACTCGGCGCGGGTGCGCCACAGGACGTCGGCGAGGTTGTCGCAGCCGGGCAGGAGCCGGCCGGAGGCCGTCGGCACCGGGAGGCGCATGCGGCCGGGGCGGGGGTCGCAGGCGAAGACGGAGCGCAGGGCGACGACCATCTGTTCGGCGGCGGCGAGCACTTGGCGCTGTCCGTCGGTCTTGCCGGCCACGCGCAGCGGCAGCAGCGCCGTGCCGAGCCGGTCGTCGGGCAGCGGGGCGCGGGTCACCGGGGTCGCGCCGGCCGTGTGCCAGGCGGCCTGGACGACACGGCGGGCGGGGTCGCGCAGGGCGGTCTCCAGCAGGACCAGGCCGCCGGAGGTCAGGCGCTCCCCCACGATGCGCAGTTCGGGCTCGGCCTGTACGGCGACGTCGAGCCGGACCGGTCCCTCGGGGCCGTCGGCCGTGCAGCCGATGCGGAAGCCGCGGCGGCGCTGGGCGTCGGGCCGGGCCCGGTCGGGCACGCAGGCACCCGGGTCGGGGAACACCTCGGCGACGGGCGCTCCGCCGCCGAGCCGGGCGAGCGCCTCGTACGCCCGTAACGCGGTGGTCTTTCCGCAGCCGCTGGGCCCGGCGAACAGGGTGACGGGCCCGATCGCGAACCGCGCGCCGCGGTGACCGGCGAAGGCGGACAGCCGCAGTTCGGTGAGGCAGGGGCGGGCCACCGCGGGCCGGTCGGAGAGCGGTGGCAGAGGGCTGCCCGGCTCCGGTGACACAGATGACACGCTCATGCCCGGACCGTACGGCTCCACGATCCGGGGAACCGTTCCACCTCCACACGCTTCCCACGAACGGGCGACAGATCACCGACCCCTGGCGACCCCTGGGTCAACCGCCGGAGACTCCCGCGCTCTCCATCAGGCCCGTCACCTCCGTGCCGGCCGGGGTGAGGAGGAACACGTTGCGGTCGACGCGGTGCATGCCGCTCGCCAGGCCGAAGACGACTCCGGTGCTGAAGTCGAGGACGCGCTTGGCGACCTCCGTCTCCGCGCCGCTGAGGTCGAGGAGGACCGGGATGCCGGCCATCAGGGTCTCGGCGACCTCGCGGGCGTCGCCGAAGACGTTGACCCGCAGGACGACGAAGCGGCGGCGCGGCTCGGTGACCGCTTCCGGGAGCGAGCGGTGGTCCACCGCGGACGGCCAGGCGTCCCGGCCCCGCAACGGCACGACCTGGGCGAGCCCCTCCCACTGCTCATCGGTGACGTCGTACCTGTTCACCGGTTCCCCCCGAACTGACTCGCCTTCGATACCTGCATCAGCCAATTCTTACGCCAAGTCACCCGTTCGGCCCAACAGCGACACGGTCCGCGACTGCCCCACGGGACGCATCCAGCCACACATTCCAGGTCTTACCGGGCTCACACCGGACTCTTCACCTCCGGCCACACCCCGCTCACCGGGCGGGTCTAGCGTCCGATGACGTGCACTTGGCAGAAATGAAGCAGGTGACACCCGGTCGGCGGACGCAGTCGGCGGTGTCCGCCCTCCCGGAACAGCCCGCGCAGTGGCACCGCGTCCTGACGTTGCTCGCCGACATCAGCCTCTTCATCGGCACCCGCGCGATCTGGACGCAGGCAGAGAGCCACCGCCCGGCCGTCGCCGCGGTCATATCGGTGTGCTACGCCGCGATCCTCGTGAGCGGCGTGCTGACGCTCGTCGTGCGCCGGGCGAGTTCGCTCATGCGGCTGGACGCCGTCGTACTGGTGACCGCCGTGGCGCTCGCCCTGTGCGCGTGGGCGATGAACCACGGCGGCTCGGACGAGGCCGTCCTGACCACCCAGGCGGCCCGGGAACTGGCCGCGGGCCATCCGGTCTACGGGCAGCCGTGGCCATGGCTGTTCACCAAGGGCATCGCCCTGACCACGACGTTCAACGGCGGCTACGACTTCACCTACGGCTACCCCCCGCTCGCCCCGCTGCTCACCGCGCCCCTGTTGTGGATCGGCCACGGGGGCGCCCCGGCGACGGCCGTGAGCACGGGCGCACTGATCGCGGGCACGGTCGTGCTGTGGCGGATGCTGCCCGCGCAGTGGCGATCGGCGGCCACGATGGCGTGCCTCGGCTTCGGCTTCCTGCCCACCTACGCCCGTGAGGGCTACCCGGGGATCACCGCGCTGGCGCTGCTGATCCCGGTGGTGGTGCGCTGGCCGCGGATCGGGCTGGGCGGGCGCCTGGGGGCGTCCGGCGTGGCCAGGGCGGCGTGTCTGGGCGCGGCGTGCGCGGCGCAGCAGCTTCCCTGGTTCCTGGCGCCGTTCCTGCTGGCCGGGATCTACGCGCTGCGCCGGGGCGAGCTCGGCGGGCGGGCCGCGGCGCTGGTGGTGGCGCGGATCGTGGGCGTCGCCGCGATCGTCTGGCTGCTGATCAACACGTACTTCGTCGTGAGCGAGCCGGGCACCTGGGCCACCGGTATCGCGCTGCCGCTGATCCAGGGGGCGACGCTGCACGGGCAGGGCCTGGTCGGGATGTCGCTGTACTACACGCACGGCAGCGACCGGCTCGACTGGTACGGGCACGCGAGCATGCTGCTGGCCGTGGCCCTGCTGGGGCTGCTGGTGCTGTTCATGCGCCGGCTGGGTCCGGCGGCGACCGTGCTGCCGTGGTGCGCGTTCTACCTGGCGACCCGCTCCCAGGACGGCTACTACCTGATGATGACCCCGCTGTGGCTGGCGGCCGCCATCACGGCGCCCCCGACGGAGTTCGCCCGGGCCTGGCAGCCGCGCCCGCGGCTGCTGACCGGCCGGCGGCGGCGTCCGGCGCTGATCGCGACAGCCGTGCTGCTGGTCGCCCCGGCGCTGGTCAGCGCCGTCGTGGCCGTCACGGGAAAGCCGCCGCTCAGGACGGAGATCGCCGCCGTACGCCGGACCGCGAAGGACGCGAACGTCCTGACCCGGCTGACCCTGCGGGTCACCAACACCGACGACAGCGCCCTCGAACCGCACTTCATGCTCACCGTGGGGCAGGGGCTGCGGCAGTACTGGACGACCCTGCGGGGCCCGGCCAGCCTGCCCGCGCACACCACGGCCGACTACGTGATCCGGCCGGCCCACGGCGGGTTCGCCCTGCCGGGGCCGCACGCCCGGCTCCGGCTGCGGGTGTTCACCGCCGACCCGCAGACGCTGTCGAGCAGCGACGTGCATCTGCGCGTGGACGGCCACCACGGCGGCGGGACCGGGCGGTCCGGCCGGTCCCGCTGACCGGCGTCAGGCGGCCGAGCGCACGAAGCGGAGCGTGGCGGTGACCGTCGCCGGGCCGCGCATCATGCCCATCTGGTTCCAGCCGAGCCCGAACTCGGCGCGGTCCACGGTGAACTCCGTCTCCAGGGTCAGCGCGCCGGCGCCGGCGTCCACCAGGCGGGCGGTGACGGACTGCGGGCGGCTGACGCCGCGCACGGTCAGCTGACCGGACACCTCGACGGTGTCGCCGGAGCGCACCTGGGCGTCGCGGACGGCGAAGGTGATCTCGGGGTGGTTCGTCACGTCGAAGAAGTCGGCCGAGCGCAGGTGCTCGTCGCGCTTCTTGTGCTTGGTGTCGAGGGACGCGGCGTCGAGCGTGATCGTTCCGGCGGCGGTCCCGTCGGCGCTCACCTCGCCCCGGCCTCCGACGACACCGAAGGTGCCTTTCACGGTGACCAGGCCCCACATCGTCTTGTGGCGCAGGGCGACGGTGGAGGCGGCGGCGTCGAGCTGCCAGACACCGGTTTCGACGGCGACGGTCATGGTCTTCTCCTGGGAGCGCGGGCGGGCCACCTGGCGGGTCCTGGTGGTTCAAATTTGGATGACTGGCACGCTAGCCCATTATCCAAATCTGGACAACCACCTCGTCCAAAAATGGACAATGGGTAGACTCGACCCATGGCCGACCCCGACGAGCACCTCACCGACCTGCCCGAATGCCCCTCCATGCGGGACGGCGGACTACTGCCCAGGGAGCTGCGGGCCTGGATGGTGATGCTCGCGGCCATGGGCGCGGTCGAGCAGGAGCTGCGCTCGGTCGTCAAGGACCGGCTGGACGTCTCCCACGACGAGTTCCTGATCCTGTGCCTGCTCGCCGAACAGCCGGCATCGGGCCTGCGCATGACGCGCGTCGCCGAGCTCCTGGGCCGCCCCAAGACCCGGCTCACCTACCAGATTGCCTGCCTCCAGCACGCCGGGCTCGTCACCCGCAAGTCGGTCTGCGGCGACAAGCGGGGCATCGAGGTCGCCCTCACCGACAAGGCCCGCCGGCTGCTGCGGGAGGCTTCCGGCGCGCTCGCCGAGACGGTCACCCGGGCCTTGAGCCACGTGATGGGCCCCGACCAGCGCGAAGCCATGCGCGGACTGATGCCGGAGCTCGCCGGGGAGGCCGAGGAGGCGTAGCGGCGGGACGGATGGCCCTCCGCGGCCCGGGTACCCGGCGGTCCCGTGCCGCTGTGCCGTGTCCGAAGGAGGGCGCCATGGGCGCGCTGGACCTGCCCGAACCTGTCGTGCGTCGCGAGGGCGCGGCGCCCCCCGCCGACTCGCCGAGGCTCGAGGCCGCGTTGCGCGACCGGGTCGACGGAGAGGTGCGCTTCGACGCCGGGAGCCGGGCCGCGTACGCCACCGATGCCTCGAACTTCCGGCAGACCCCGATCGGCGTGGTCGTGCCCCGTACGCCCGAGGCCGCCGCCGAGGCGGTGGCCGTGGCGCGTGAGCACGACGCGCCCGTGCTGTCGCGGGGCGGCGGGACCAGCCTGGCCGGGCAGTGCACCAACACGGCCGTGGTGATCGACTGGTCCAAGTACTGCAACCGGCTGGAGTCCGTGGACCCGGACGCCCGCACCTGTGTCGTCCAGCCCGGCATCGTCCTGGACGACCTCAACCGCCGACTCGCGCCGCACGGGCTGCGGTTCGGCCCCGAGCCCGCGACCCACGCCAACTGCTGCCTCGGCGGCATGATCGGCAACAACTCCTGCGGCGCCACCGCGCAGGCGTACGGCAAGGTCGTCGACAACATCGCCCGCCTGGAGGTGCTGCTCTACGACGGCACCCGCTTCTGGTGCGGGCAGACCAGCGACGAGGAGTACGCCGAGATCGAGCGGCAGGGCGACCTGCGGGCCGCCGTCTACCGGCGGTTGAGGGCCTTGCGGGACCGGTACGGCGACGAGGTGCGCCGCCGCTACCCGGACATCCCGCGCCGGGTCTCCGGCTACAACCTGGACTCGCTGCTTCCCGAGCACGGCTTCGACGTGGCCGGACTCCTCGTCGGCAGCGAGTCGACGCTGGTCACCGTCCTGCGGGCGGAGCTGGAACTGGTGCCGGTGGTGCGGGAACGGACGCTGGTGGTCCTCGGGTTCCCGGAGATCTCCGTTGCCGCCGACGCCGTACCGACGATCCTGCCGTACGAGCCGATCGCGCTGGAGGGCGTCGACGCGCTGCTGCTGAAGGACGAGCGGATCAAGGGCCTCAACCCGAAGGCGCGCGCCGAACTGCCCAAGGGGAACGCCTTCTTGATGGTGCAGTTCGGCGGGGACACGGCCGAGGAGGCCGACGAGGCGGCACACCGGATGCTGGAGGGACTGCACGAGTCCGAGCACGACGCCGACGTCGCCTTCCTCGACGACCCCACCCACGAGGACGAGTTGTGGCAGGTCCGGGAGGCCGGACTCGGCGCCACCGCGCACATCCCCGGCAGGCCGGACACCTTCGAGGGCTGGGAGGACTCGGCGGTGCCGCCGGACCGGCTCGGCGACTATCTGCGCCGACTGCGCCGCCTGTACGACGAGTTCGGCTACCTCAGCGACACCGGGCCCAGTCTCTACGGCCACTTCGGGCAGGGCTGCGTGCACACCCGTATCCCCTTCGACCTGTACAGCGCGGACGGCGTGGCCACCTACCGCCGGTTCATGGAGCGGGCTGCGGACCTGGTCGTCGAGTTCGGCGGGTCCTTCTCCGGGGAGCACGGCGACGGACAGAGCCGGGGCGAGTTGCTGGGGCGGATGTTCGGGGACGATCTCGTCGAGGCGTTCGGGCGGCTCAAGGCCGTCTTCGACCCGCTCGACCGGATGAACCCCGGCAAGGTGGTGGCCCCCTACCGGCTCGACGAGAACCTCCGCCTCGGCGGCGACTGGGCGCCGTACGTCGAACGCGACCTGCACTTCCGCTTCCCCGGCGACGGCGGGACGTTCGCGCAGGCCGCCAACCGCTGCGTGGGCGTGGGCAAGTGCCGGCAGCTCACCAACGCGGGCGGCTCGGTGATGTGCCCCTCCTACCAGGTCACCCGCGAGGAGGAGCACTCGACGCGGGGCCGGGCCCGGCTGCTGTTCGAGATGCTCGACGGGCACGGGGACAGCGCGATCCGGGACGGCTGGCGGTCGGAGGCGGTACGGGACGCGCTCGACCTCTGCCTGGCCTGCAAGGGCTGCAAGAAGGACTGCCCGGCCGACGTCGACATGGCCACCTACAAGGCGGAGTTCCTCTCCCACCACTACGCGGGGCGGCCCTGGCGCAGGCCGCGCTCCGACTGGTCGATGGGCTGGCTGCCGGCCGTGGCCCAGGCCGTCGGCCGCGCCCGGCTCGGGCCGGCCGTCAACGCGCTCACCCACACGCCGGGGCTGTCCAGGGCCGCCGTCGCCGTCGCCGGGGTCGAGAACCGGGAGGTGCCGCTGTTCGCGCGCCGGACCCTGCAGCAGTGGTTCGCGGGACGGCGGGAGACCTACGGCGACGGGACGCGCGGGAGCGTACTGCTGTGGCCGGACACCTTCACCAACTTCTTCCACCCGCACATCGGTCAGGCCGCCGTGGAGCTGATGGAGCGGGCCGGATGGCGGGTGGTGCTGCCGCAGGAACCGCTGTGTTGTGGCCTGACATGGATCTCGACCGGTCAACTAAGCGTTGCCGAGCGGGTGTTGAAGCGGACCGTGCGGGCGCTCGCGGGGCATGTGCGGGCCGGCGGACTCGTGGTCGGGATGGAACCGAGCTGCTCCACCGTCTTCCGGTCGGACATGGGCGACCTGTTCCCCGGCGACCGGGACGTGCGCCGGCTGAGTGATCAGACGGTGACGCTCGCGGAACTGCTCGTCGACCACAGCCCCGGCTACGAGCCGCCCCAGGTGCCGGACCGGTCGGCGCGGGCGGTGGCCCAGGTGCACTGCCACCAGCACGCGGTGCTCGGCTGGGACTCCGACCAGGAGTTGCTGCGGCGGGCCGGCGTGGACGTCGAGCGCCTGGAGTCCGGCTGCTGCGGGCTGGCGGGCAACTTCGGCTTCGAACGAGGGCACTTGGAGGTCAGCGAGGCGTGTGCCGAGCGGGTGCTGCTGCCGCGGCTGCGAAAGGAGGACGCGTCGACCGTGGTGCTCGCGGACGGGTTCAGCTGCCGCACCCAGGTGCACGAGTTCGACAGCGGCGGCCACGAGGCGGTGCACGTGGCGGAACTGCTCGCCTCGGCCCTGCCGGACGGGCGGTACGGCAGCGCGTACGGCGTCGGTCCCGAGACCCGGCCCGCCCCGCCGGGGCGCCTGGGCAGGACCCTGGCGCTCGGCGGGGTCGGCGCGGGCGTCGCGGGAGTCGCGGCGGGCCTGGTACGAGGCCTGCGCCGGTGACGTGACCCGAGGAGGCGGCGGCTAGGCGAGCTGCAGCTCACCCGCCAGGGTGGCCCGTGCTCTGGCCACCCTGGAGCGGACCGTTCCCTCCGGGCAGCCGCTCAGCGCCGCCGCCTCCGCGTACGGCAGTCCCAGCAGCTGGGTGAGGACGAAGGCCTGGCGCCGTTCGTCCGGGAGGGCGGCGAGCAGGTCCAGGAGGACGATGCCGTCGTCGAAGCCCGGCAGGCCCCTGGGCTGGGCGTGTTCGGCCGCCAGCTGCCAGTCCGGGCGGTCCGCCAGGCGGGGCCTGGCCGAGGCGCGGCGGTAGCCGTCGATCACCGCGCGGCGGGCGATGGACAGCAGCCAGGCGCGGGCCGAGCAGCGGCCCTCGAAACGGTGCAGGCTGCCGAGGGGGCGCAGGAAGGTCTCCTGGGCCAGGTCGTCGACGGCCTGCGGATCGGCGCACAGGTGGGCGACGTAGCGCAGGACGTCGCGGTGCAGCGCGCGTACGAAGTGCTCCACGGCGTCCGGGTCACCGGCTCGCGCGGCCAGCGCCCAGGCCGTCGTCGCCTCGTCGAGCGCGGCCGACTCGGCACGTGGGCTGGTTCTTTTCGGGCATGCCGCAGGCAGGGCAGGGGTGATCATCCGATGTCCTTCTCGGGTGAGTGGGTGGGAGGTTCCGGCTGTCGTCAGGCGACAGCGGTCCCCACCGGTGGTCCCCGAGAGGTGATCGCGTGGACGAGGAGAAGCAGGCGCGGCGCCCGGTCGGAGCGTGGGCGGCCGAAGCGCGGGAGGGGGTGGTGCGGGGTCGGCGGCGGGGCGAGCGGCAGTCGCAGGGGTGCGGCCAGCCGGGCCCCGACGGCGCGCAGGACGCGGAAGGCGGCCCGCTCGCCGTGCGCCAGCCACAGACCGCACAGCAGGGCGGCCAGCAGGTGCGCGGCGAGCATGCCGAGGGACGGGGAGCCGCCGACGGCGTGGTCCATGTGCATCCCGCCCATGGAGCCCTGGCTGCTCATGTCCATGGCGCCCATGGGGGCCGCGGAGTTCCCGCCGCTCATGTCCATCGCGCCCATGACGGCCGCGGACTTCCCGCCGCTCATATGCATGGCGCCCACGGAGACCGCGGAGTTCCCGCCGCTCATGTGCATGGCGGCCACGTAGTCCGCCGCGTGGCCGCCGCTCTCCGGCGTCGCCGACCGCGCGTAGGAGAACGCCGAGTGCAGGACCGCCTGGGCGCCGACGACGACGGGCACGATCAGCGCGGGGCCGCGTTCCCGGCCCGCCAGGCACCAGCCGGCGGCGCCGGTCGCGGCCGCGCCGGCGGCCAGGGCCCACCCGGGCACCCGGCCGCCGGACATCAGCTCGTGCGCCAGGGCGGCGAGCAGCACGCAGACGGCCGCGAACACCGCGGCCCGTGACGTGCGTGCACACCACCCTGCTGTCATGGCGCCTCATCCTCGCACCGGGAATCCGGCCGTCGGCGGAAGGTACGGAAACCCACAGGCATCGCGCTCAACTCACAGCCTGACTCCGGGCCATGAGGAAGAGGCGACGCGTTCGCTACTCGGGACGAGCACCGCCGTTGCGGCCGCGTGCGAGCGCGAAGCCGGCCGCCGCCAGCCCCAGTACGCCGACGACGAGTCCGGCGACGCCGAGTCCGCGCGCGGTCGAGTCGGTGGCCGACGCCTTGGACTCGGTGCTCGCGGAGCTCTTCGAACTCTCCGGCAGCGGGGTCGTGCCACTGGCGCCCACGTCGGTGCCCTTGGCGGTCAGCTTCAGCACCGGTGCCGGGCTCTCCGGCTCCTCGTCGCCCTGCGCGGGCTGCTCGATCCAGCGGGTGGTCTTGCCGTCGGAGTAGGTCTGCAGCGTCTTGAAGACCAACTGGTCCGTGTCATCGGGAAGTTGACCGAAGGCCACGTTGAAGTCCGCGTAGTGGCCGGGGTCGATCCTGCCGCCGGTCCAGGTGATCTCGGAGACGGCGTCGGTGATGGTGCCGTCGTCGGTCTTGACCGGCTTCTTGAGCTTGGTGTTGGTGACCTTCGCCGTCCAGCCGTCCTGCGGGGAGACGAGCACGCCGAGCAGCGGGTGGTCGGTGGGCAGATAGACCTGCACCTTGGTGGTGCCGGCACCGTCCTCCTCGTTGGGGACGCGGAAGGTCAGGACGCCGTCCGTGGCGCCCTTGGCGTAGCTCTCGGGGTGGACGGTGACGTGCGCGGAGGCGATGCCCGCCGCGGCGAGCAGCCCGGCGGCGGCCAGGGCGGTGACGGTTCCGGCGCGGCGCAGGGTGGCGCGTACTGAGGACATGGGTGGGTGAATCTCCGTACTGGGGAAGTGGGTCGGTGATCAGATCGGGTACGGAGTCCCCGGTGGCGGCCCGCGCCGCTGCACCGTGTGCCGCAGCGGCGTCCGCCGCGGCGGCCGCGCGTCCCACGTGTACGGGCGTACGACGTCCCGCGGGTCCGGCACGAGACCGGCACCGCCGCGCACCCGCCACCAGGCCCGCAGGCCCGGCACCAGTGCGGCGGTGCGGCGGAGCAGCGACCACACGGCGGCCTCGCCGCGTCCGAGCCACCAGGTCAGCACCAGGGCGGCGACGACGTGTGCGGCGCCGGCGTGCGGTGTCACGGTGTGCGCGTGGGACATGCGCATGCCGTGCATGATCATCGTCGGGTGCGGTGCCACGGCGTCGAAGGCGAGGTGCAGCCCGCCCTGGGCGAGGAGCGTCCCGGCGCCGATGGCGCCCAGGGACCGCTGCCGGCCGCCCAGCAGGCACCCGGCGGCGAAGACCGGCGCGAATCCGGCGGCCTGCACCCACACGGGTGGCGTCGTCCCGATCGCCAGCGCGTGCCCGCCGACGGCGAGCAGCACGCACAGCGCGGCGAACACCGCCGCGCGCAGCCCGCGGACCGGAGCAGACGCCGTCATGGCGCCCGATCCTGTCACGCGACGCGCCGGGCCTGCCGGGCGGATCCCCGAGCCCACAGGTATGGGCCGGAAATCCACAGGCGGACGGCCTGTGCGGGGACCGCGGCGGCGGTCGGCTCGGTCGAACGGCCTGATGGGCAAGGGGAGTTCCGAAAGGGTCGGTCTGCTGTCCGTCGTATGGATACGGCCGGCTTCACCGGTGCGTTCATCCCGCGGTGCCCTTTCGGCCGATCATGGGTCACCGTCCGCGCGGCCGCGGCGGTCTGCGTAACATGAGCGCCGTGACAGCCCGCGCACAGCAACGCCCCACGCCACCGCCCTCCGTGCGGTGGCGGGCGTTTGTGGTGCTCGCCCTGCTGGCCGGGCTGTTCGGCATGCACGGCCTGGCCCCCGGCGGCTCCGTCGAGGCGCACTCCGTCTCCCGGCACATGACGGTGACGGCCGTCTCGCACGACAGCTGCGTGGACGACGACTGCGGCGGCGGCCATGCCCGGCACGCCGACCAGATCTGTGCGTCGGCCGCGGTGAGCGGCGGACCGACGCTCCCGGCACTGGCACCGGACCCGATGGCCGCCCCCGGGCCCGCCGACATCGTTCACCCGTACGCGGGGACGGCACCGGACGCGGCACGCGCCCCGCCCTCCCTGGCGGAACTCCAACTCCTGCGGATCTAGACGCGCCCCGTACCGCGACCGCGAACCGGCGCCGCGGTGCGCTCCGGCACGTCAGCACTCACTTCGCACAGCAGGAGTTCCAGCATGCGCAACACTCGTACGTCTCTGGTCCGCCGTACCGCCCTGGTGGCCACGGCCGTCACCGCGGCCCTCGTCCTGGCCGGCTGCGGCAACGACGGCGGCGGCGACAGCGGGAGCGGCGGCCACCACGCCTCCGCCTCGGCCTCGGCCTCGTCGGGCGCCGCCGCTCACAACGACCAGGACATGGCCTTCGCGCAGGGCATGATCCCCCACCACCAGCAGGCCCTGGAGATGGCCCGTCTCGCGGCCGGCCGGGCCTCCTCGCCGCAGGTCAAGGACCTCGCCTCGCGCATCGAGAAGGCGCAGGACCCGGAGATCCGCACCATGAACGGCTGGCTGAAGAGCTGGGGCATGGGCATGTCCTCGGGGATGCCCGGGATGGGCCACTCGTCGATGCCCGGGATGATGGACGCCAAGGACATGGCCGGGCTGAAGAAGATGTCCGGCAAGGATTTCGACTCGATGTTCCTGACCATGATGATCGAGCACCACAAGGGTGCCGTGGCGATGGCCGGGACGGAGAAGGCCAAGGGCTCCTACGGCCCCGCCAAGTCCATGGCCGGTGACATCGTCGACGCGCAGACCGCCGAGATCACGGAGATGAACAAGCTCCTCGGCAAGGGCTGACGCATTCCGAGGGGCCGGCACTAGCCGGCCCCTCTTCCTCGCCTCTCGTGCTCGCGGTCACCCGCCGAGCGCCGCCAGTACCTCGGCGCAGATCGCCAGTGCCGTCTCCGCCGGGGTGCGGGCACCGATGTCCAGGCCGATGGGGCCGTGCACCCGGGTCAGATCGGAATCGGTCAGGCCCGTGCGGAGCAGGGCGGCGGCGCGGCGGGCCTGGGTGTGGCGGGAACCCAGGGCGCCGACGTACGGGACGCCCCTGGTCAGGGCGGTGCGCAGGGTGGGCACGTCCACGTCGGGATCGTGACTGAGCATGATCAGACAGGCGGCGGCGGGATGCTCGGCGAGGAGTTCCTCGGCGTCGCGCCCGACGCCCGTCACGGTGGCCTGCCAGCCGAGCAACCCGGCCTGGGCGACGAGGAGTTCGGCGAGCTCGCCACCGCCCACGACGACGAGGTGCGGGACGGCCGGGCAGGTCTCGACGAGGACGAGCCCGGCGTCGGCCGCGTGCACCTCGCGTCCGGCGCGATGACGGCCGAGCAGCGAGCGCGCCTGCACGGCCGCCTGCGGCGGGACGTCCGGCCCGTCGACCGCCTCCTGCGGTGTCACTACGGTGCTGACTGCGTGCGTGCGCCCCTCGTCCAGCCAGGTCACCAGCGCCACGTCGGCCCCCGCCGCGAGCAGCTGCCACCAGCGGGGCGGGACGGCGCCCAGCGGCTGGAGCAGGATCTCGGCCTGTCCCCCGCAGGTCAGCCCCGCCCGCGCCACGCCCTCCTGGTGCACGCCCACCTCGCACACGCGGGCGGTGTGGCCGGGCGGCACCGCGCAGGCCTCGGCGACGATCCGCTGGTCGAAGGCGCCCCGGTACAGCCGCCCGGTGTACTGCCCGTCCGAGTCGATCAGCATCGCGTCGGCCGGCTGCCGCGCCCCGAACCCGCGCTCGGTGAGGGGCCGCGCGAGCACCGCCGCCCGGCCTTCGGCCGCCCACCGCCGTGCTGTCTCCGCCAGGTCACGCATGCACCCAGCGTAGTCAGTAGACGTCCCGGACGTACCTCTTGTCGGCCGCGAGCTGCTTGACGTACGCCGCCGCCCCCGCCTCGTCCAGTCCGCCGTGCACCTGGGCGATGTCCCGCAGCGCCCGGTCGACGTCCTTGGCCATGCGGGACGCGTCGCCGCAGACGTAGAAGTGGGCGCCGTCCCGCAGCCACGACCACAGCAGCGGCCCGTGTTCGCGCATGCGGTCCTGGACGTAGACCTTGACGCGCTGGTCGCGGGAGAAGGCGGTGTCGAGGCGGTCGAGCGTGCCGTCGGCCAGGAACGCCGTGAGCTCCTGCTCGTAGTAGAAGTCGGTGGCCCGGTGCTGCTCGCCGAAGAACAGCCAGTTGGGGCCCCGGTGGCCGAGGGCGCGGCGCTGCTCCAGGAAGCCCATGAAGGGGGCGACGCCGGTGCCGGGGCCGACCATGACCATCGGGGTGGCGGGGTCGGCCGGCGGGCGGAAGTGGGCGGAGCGCTGGACGTGGACCGGAACCGGGGTGCCGGTCTCGGCGTCGGCCAGGAAGGGCGAGCAGACGCCCTGGCGGGGGCGGCCGGCCAGGTTCTCGTAGCGGACGACGGAGACGGTGAGGGAGACCAGGTGGGGGTCGGTCAGCGGGCTGGACGATATGGAGTACAGGCGCGGCTGGAGGCGTCCCAGCACCTCGGCCCACTCCTGCGCGGTGGCCCGCACCCCGTGCTCGGCGATCACGTCGACGGCCTGCCGGCCCCAGGACCACCGGGCCAGCTCACCCTTGTTGTCGGGACGCAGGAGCTTCTTCAACTCCCGTGAGTCGCGCGCGCGTTCGGCGGCGAAGCGGAGCAGTCCGGGCGTGATCCGGGTGATGTCGAGGTGTCGTGAGAGGGCTTCGCCCAGGGCGACCTCGCCGACGCCGCCGACCTCGACGGCCGCGTCCGCGTCCAGTCCGGTGACCGTCAGCCACTCCGCCACCAGCGCACGGGAGTTGAGCGGCTGTACGCCGAGTGCGTCGCCCGCTTCGTACAGCAGCGGGATCTCGCTGTCGCGGGTGTCGAAGGTGAACCGGCGGACCTCCTTGCCGGCACCGGGGAGGCTCAGGAGACGGTTGCCGGTGAGGCGGGCGACGACGGGGGCGGGCTTCCTCACGCGCGCCGGGCGGGGCGCGGCGGACGGCGGGGCGAGGGTGGACGCGGGGGCCGGGGCGGGCACCGCCGCGGGGGCGGGCGCCGGGGCGGGTGCTTCGGACAGTGCGGTCAGGATCCGGTCGAGCCAGGCGTGGGCCGTGTCCTCGTAGTCGGGCTCGCAGTCGGTGCGCGGGGCGAGGCGCAGCGCCCCCAGTTCGTCCAGCCGCCGGTCGAGACGGCGGCCGTGGCCGCAGAAGTCGTCGTAGGAGGAGTCGCCGAAGGCCAGGACGGCATAGCGCCGTCCCTCCATGCGCGGGGTGTCGGCGGCGGCCAGGGTCTCCCAGAAGCCGGCGCCGTTGTCCGGTGCGTCGCCGTCGCCGAAGGTGCTGGTGATCAGCAGCAGGTCCGCGCCGGCGGGCAGCAGCGCGGGGTCGGCCTCGTCCATGCCGAGCACGGAGGCGGCGTGGCCGTCGGTCTTGAGCCGCTCGGCGGTGGCGGCCGCGAAGTCCTCGGCGTTGCCGGTCTGCGAGGCCCAGAGGATCACCACCTCACGGCCGGGCGCCGGCGGCGCCGGAGCGGATGCCGTGCCGCGGGAGTACATGCCGGCCAGCACGCCGTTCACCCACAGCGCGTGCTCGGGGCTGAAGGGCGCCGAGGGCGGCAGCACGGGCACGCCCGGCGCGCCGGCCGGGATGCCGGCGAGGAACCCCACGAGGTACTGGCGTTCCTGGGCGGTGAGCACCGGCGGCGGCGCGGGTTCGAGCCCGAAGGGATCGGAGCCGTAGGCGACGGCGGCGGGTTCGACCGCCGTCCGCACGGCCGGTGTTCGCACCGTGACCGGCGTCGGCACCTTGGTGAGGGACACCGCGCACACCTTCAACTCCGGCTGGAAGGAGAGCGGGTCGACGGCGTCGCCGGTGACGGCGTTGACGCTGAGGTACTCCCCGAACAGGTCGTTCCAGTGGAAGGGCGCGAAGCAACTCCCGGGCCGGACGCGGTCGGTGACGACCGCCGGCAGCACGGCCCGGCCGCGCCGCGAGGCGACCTCCACCGAGTCGCCGTCGGTGATCCGCAGGCGTTCGGCGTCCTGCGGATGCAGTTCCACGAAGGGGCCGGGGTTCAGCTTGTTCAGCTTGGCCACCTTCGCCGTCTTGGTCAGCGTGTGCCACTGGTGCTGCAAACGGCCGGTGTTGAGGACGAACGGGTAGTCGTCGTCCGGCATCTCGGCGGCCGGCAGGTGCGGCCGGGCGAAGAAGGCGGCTCGCCCGCTCGCGGTGGGGAAGACCGGCGAGCCGTCCTCGCCGAGGTACCTGATCGGGTTGCGGTCGGGCCCGTCCTGGCTCGCCGCCGGCCACTGCACAGGGGTCTCGCGCAGCCGCTCGTAGGTCACCCCGCTCAGGTCCCACCCGGTCTTCGGGTTCCGGAACCGCTTGATCTCCTCGAATACCTCCTCGGCGCTGTCGTACGAGAAGTCCTGCTCGTAGCCCATCTCCCGGGCGACGGCCGCGATGATCCGCCAGTCGGCCATGGCCTCGCCGGGCGGGTCGGTGGCGGGCCGGGCGAGGGTGAGGTTGCGCTCGCTGTTGACGAGGACGCCCTCGGTCTCGGTCCACAGGGCGCCGGGCAGGACGACGTCCGCGTACGCGTTGGTCTCGGTGTCGGCGAACACGTCCTGGGTGACGACGAACTCGGCGGCCTCCAGGCCCTCGATGACCGTCCTGCGGTTGCCGACGGAGGCGACGGGGTTGGTGCAGATGATCCAGCAGGCCTTGATCTCGCCGTCGGTCATCTGCCGGAACATCTCGACGGTGCCCCTGCCGACGCCGTCGGCGCGGACACCGCCCGCCTCCAGTCCCCACACCTCCTCGGCGAACGCCCGGTCCTCGTCGACCAGCACGGACCGCTGTCCGGGCAGACCGGGCCCCATGTAGCCCATCTCGCGGCCGCCCATGGCGTTGGGCTGCCCGGTGAGGGAGAACGGGCCGCTGCCCGGACGGCAGATGGCCCCCGTCGCCAGATGCAGGTTGACCAGGGCGTTGGTGTTCCAGGTACCGTGCGTGGACTGGTTGAGGCCCATCGTCCAGCAGCTGGTCCACTCCCCCGCCTCGCCGATCAGCCGGGCGGCCTCGCGGATGTCGTCCTCCGGGATGCCGGTGATGCCGGCGACGACCTCGGGCGGGTAGTCGGCGAGGAAGGCGGGCATCTCCTCCCAGCCCTCGGTGTGCCGCTCGATGAAGTCGGGGTCGGTGTGCCCGTTCGCGTGCAGCAGGTGCAACAGGCCGTTGAGCAGGGCGAGATCGGTGCCCGGCGCGATCTGCAGGAACAGGTCGGCCTTCTCGGCGGTGGCGGTGCGGCGCGGGTCGACGACGATCAGCCTGGCGCCCGCCGACTTCACCCGGTCCATCATGCGCAGGAAGAGGATCGGGTGGCAGTCGGCCATGTTGGAGCCGATGACGAGGAAGACGTCGGCGCGGTCGAGGTCCTGGTACGACCCGGGCGGCCCGTCGGCCCCGAGCGAGAGCTTGTAGCCGGTGCCCGCGCTGGCCATGCACAGGCGGGAGTTGGACTCGATCCGGTTGGTCCGCACGAACCCCTTGGCCAGCTTGTTCACCAGGTACTGGGCCTCCAGGCCCAGCTGCCCGGAGACGTAGAAGGCGAGAGCGTCGGGTCCGTGCTCGTCGACGACGGCGCGCAGCCGCCGGGCGGTCTCGGTGATCGCCGCGGCGACCCCGGTCGGCACGGGTTCCGCTCCCCGCTCGGGCCGGACCAGGGCCGTGGTCAGGCGCCCGGGAGCGGAGAGCAGGTCGGCGGTGGTGGCCCCCTTGGTGCACAGCCGTCCGAAGTTCGCGGGGTGGTCCTTGTCGCCGGACGCCTTCAGGACCGTACGGCGTCCGTCGGGCCCGAGGCAGACGTCGAGGACGATGCCGCAGCCCACACCGCAGTAGGAGCAGACCGTCCGCACCTTCCTCGTGTCGGCGTTCGGCGAGTCCGGCGCGGCCACGGGCACCCCCTGCTTCTCATGATCGTCCCGTACGGGTGGAGCTTCCGTGACGGTACGAAATGCCCATTACACGGGTGTCTCCTGAGCCGGTCATCAGGGGTTACACCGGGCGCACAGGGGTGCGGTGGGCGCTGTGAGAGATCTTGCGGCGGGCCCGCGGCCGGTGTCGGCCCGACGGCACGCCACCAAACTTGCACAGTTCGCTTTCTTGAATCGTTCGTGTTTAAGGCTGTAGGTTGATCCCCATGACTTCACCCCAGCTTCCGACCACCGCCGAGGAGCTCCGCGGTGCCGGCCTGCGGGTGACGGCCGCACGCGTCGCACTGCTCGAGACCGTCCGCGAGGGTGACCACCTCGACGTCGAGACGATCGCCTCGGGTGTGCGCGAGCGAGTGGGCCACATATCCCTTCAAGCGGTGTACGAGGCACTCCACGCACTGACCGGCGCGGGCCTCGTACGGCGCATCGAGCCGCCCGGCAGCCCGGCCCGGTTCGAGGGGAGGGTCGGTGACAACCACCACCACCTCGTCTGCCGGTCCTGCGGCGCCGTCTTCGACGTCGACTGCGCGGTCGGCCACGCACCTTGTCTCACCCCGTCCGACGACCGCGGCTTCGCGCTCGACGAGGCCGAGGTCATCTACTGGGGCCTGTGCCCCGACTGTTCCTCCGCACGCACGGCCTGAGCACCAACCCCGGAAGGATTCCCATGTCTGAGAACAACGCCGCAGAGGCCAAGTGCCCGGTGGCGCACGACCGCGCCCTGCACCCGACCCAGGGCGGGGGCAACCAGCAGTGGTGGCCGGAGCGGCTCAACCTGAAGATCCTTGCCAAGAACCCCGCCGTGGCCAATCCGCTCGGTGAGGAGTTCGACTACGCCGCTGCGTTCCAGAGCCTCGACCTCCCGGCGGTCAAGCGCGACATCGCCGAGGTGCTGACGGACTCCAAGGACTGGTGGCCGGCCGACTTCGGCAACTACGGCCCCCTGATGATCCGTATGGCCTGGCACAGCGCGGGCACCTACCGCATCAGCGACGGCCGCGGCGGCGCCGGCGCCGGCCAGCAGCGCTTCGCCCCGCTCAACAGCTGGCCCGACAACGTCAACCTGGACAAGGCCCGCCGTCTGCTGTGGCCGGTGAAGAAGAAGTACGGCAAGAGCCTGTCCTGGGCCGACCTGATGATCCTCGCCGGCAACGTCGCCCTGGAGACCATGGGCTTCGAGACCTTCGGCTTCGCCGGTGGCCGTGAGGACGTCTGGGAGTCGGAGGACGACGTCTACTGGGGTCCCGAGAAGGTCTGGCTCGACGACCAGCGCTACACGGGCGACCGTGACCTGGAGAGCCCGCTCGGCGCGGTCCAGATGGGTCTGATCTACGTCAACCCCGAGGGCCCGAACGGCAACCCGGACCCGATCGCCGCGGCCCGCGACATCCGCGAGACCTTCCGCCGCATGGCGATGAACGACGAGGAGACCGTCGCCCTCATCGCCGGTGGTCACACCTTCGGCAAGACCCACGGCGCCGGCCCGGCGGACAACGTCGGCCCCGAGCCCGAGGCCGCCCCGATCGAGCAGCAGGGCCTGGGCTGGAAGAGCACCTACGGCACCGGCAAGGCCGGCGACACGGTCACCTCCGGCCTGGAGGTCACCTGGACCGCCACGCCGACCCAGTGGAGCAACGGGTTCTTCAAGAACCTCTTCGAGTACGAGTACGAGCTGACCACCAGCCCGGCCGGCGCCCACCAGTGGGTCGCGAAGGACGCCGAGGCGATCGTCCCCGACGCGCACGACGCGACGAAGAAGCACCTCCCGACGATGCTCACGACCGACCTGTCGCTGCGCTTCGACCCGGTCTACGAGCAGATCTCGCGCCGCTTCTACGAGAACCCGGACGAGTTCGCGAAGGCCTTCGCCCGCGCCTGGTTCAAGCTGACCCACCGCGACATGGGCCCGAAGGCGCTGTACCTCGGCCCGGAGGTCCCGGAGGAGACCCTGCTGTGGCAGGACCCGCTGCCGGAGGCCGAGGGCGAGCCCATCGACGCCGCCGACATCGCGTCGCTCAAGGCCAAGCTGCTCGACTCGGGCCTCACGGTCTCCCAGCTGGTGACCACCGCCTGGGCGTCCGCCTCCACCTACCGCAACAGCGACAAGCGCGGCGGTGCCAACGGCGCCCGCATCCGCCTGCAGCCGCAGGCCGGCTGGGAGGTCAACGAGCCCGACAAGCTGGCTCAGGTCCTGCGCGTCCTGGAGGGCATCCAGGCCGGGTTCAACACCGGCGCCAAGAAGGTCTCCCTGGCCGACCTGATCATCCTCGGCGGTGCCGCCGCCGTGGAGAAGGCCGCCAAGGACGCCGGCTTCGACATCGAGGTGCCCTTCACGCCGGGCCGCGTGGACGCCACGGACGAGCACACCGACGCGGAGTCCTTCGCCGCGCTGGAGCCCTCCGCCGACGGCTTCCGCAACTACCTGGGCAAGGGCAACCGCCTGCCGGCCGAGTTCCTGCTGCTGGACAAGGCGAACCTGCTGGGCCTGAGCGCCCCGGAGATGACCGTCCTGGTCGGCGGTCTGCGGGTGCTGGGCGCCAACTACCAGAGCACCGCCCACGGCGTCCTCACCGAGACCCCCGGCAAGCTCACCAACGACTTCTTCGTCAACCTGCTCGACCTGGGCACGACCTGGAAGTCGACCTCGCAGGACCAGACGACCTTCGAGGGCCGTGACGACGCGACCGGCGAGGTGAAGTGGACCGGCACCCGTGCCGACCTCGTCTTCGGCTCGAACTCCGAGCTGCGCGCCCTCGCCGAGGTCTACGCGGCCGACGACGCGAAGGAGAAGTTCGTCAAGGACTTCGTCGCGGCGTGGGTGAAGGTGTCGAACGCGGACCGCTTCGACATCGCCTGATCCGCACGGTCACCGAGCCGGGCCACTGACGTCCGGGCCGTCCCTCAGGGGGCGGCCCGGACGTCGCCGTTTCCGGCCGTGCGCCCCGCGTCAGGCGTAGGGCAGCCGGACGGTCGACAGGTCGCCGGTGTCCAGCGTGCTGGGGGTGGTGCCCAGGGCGCTCCAGACCCTGACCCGTACGGTTCCGTTCTTCAGGTCGCAGGGGGTGCCGGTCGCCTTGGCCAGGCCGGCGCTCTCGGTGTAGTGCTCCCAGCCGGGGAGCGGGTCGGTCGCGAAGTACCGGTAGGTCTCGACGCGGTCCCATGAGCCCGCGCCCGTGCAGTCGTACGACACCTCCATCTGGACCGCGTTGCCGACGGTCCGCCCGGCGTCGACGGCGAGGTCGAAGCGAAGGGTGCCTCCGGCGTACTTCAGGTCGATCCCGGAGGCCGTGAAGGTCAGCGGTTTGTACGGGCTGCCGTCGTGGTTGACGCCGTCGGCCGACGCCACCGTCACACTGCCCGCGGTCCCGGCGGTAGCCGACAGCGTTCCGTCATCCATCAGGTGCAGGGTGGGGGACGAACCCGTGCCGCCGGACGGCGTGGGGGTCGGGGTCGGCGTGGGGGTGGGGGTCGGCGTGGGCGTGGGGGTGGGTCCTCCCGTGCCGCCGGGTGCGCTGCCTCCGCTCCAGGTGTGGGCGCCGGCGGTCACCGTCCTGCCCGCGGGCACCTGCACGGTGGTTCCGTCGGAGAAGTGCACGGTGGTGTCGGTGGCGGTCGGGTTGGCGGCGACGTAGGTGCGTTCGCCGTTCTTGGTGAAGACCGCGGTCAGCGGATCGTCGGCGGTGACGGCGGTGTCCACGGTGCCGAGGGCGGCGAGGTTGCGGATCCAGTGGAAGGTGTGGGCCTTGCTCTCGCCCTCCTCGGAGGTGAGGGAGCTGTCGGCGCGGAAGTCGGCCAGGGCCGCGTCGCCGTCGCCGAGGGCGAGGTACTCGTACCAGATGTCGGGCCAGATGCCGGGCTTGGTCTTGCCGGCCTGGTCCAGCATCTCCTGGTAATTGGCCCTGACGTAGGCCGGGTTGTCGCCGAGGTAGAGGTGGCCACCGGTCACCGGCAGCAGATTGATGCCCTGGATCTGCTCGGGGGCGCTGGAGAACCAGGTGGAGTAGGCGCCGCCGTTGCTCCAGACCATGCCGACCTCCTTGTGCGGGAAGTCGGCGGGGTAGACCTGGTCGTGGGTGTCGAACCAGTAGTCCTCGATGGCGGCGGCCTGCGTGGTGTACATGTAGATGCCCGCGTCCCGGACGGTCTTGTCGCCGGTGGCGGCGCCCCACTGGATGAGCGCGTTGTCGAAGTTCATGCCCTCGGACGAGGACTCCTGGTTGTTGCCCGCGGCGAACGAGCCGTGGCCCGAGGCCCAGTCGTGGCCGGCGTAGATGTCGAAGTCCCTGAGGTAGGGGAAACGTTTGTCCGCACGGTCGTAGTTGTCGGCGTCCCTGATGAGCAGGTCGACCATTCCGCCGTAGTGGTCGGCGTCGGCCCAGGTGGGGTCGAACCTGGCGAGGGTCGCGGCCGCGGCGATGTAGTAGCCGTAGTGGAAGTGGTGGTCGTTCAGCTCCTGGTCGGACCCGTAGGAGGCCGGATAGCCGATCAGCGTGCCCCAGTTGCGGTCGTAGTAGAACTGGTGGCCGGTCTTGCCCTGCGACGCGGTGAACCAGTCCGTGAGCTTGGACCTGATCGCGGACAGGGCGGCGTCGCGGACGTCGGTGTTGCCGGTCTGGTCGGCGATCTCCGCCAGTCGTGCGGCGCGTCCGAGGCCCTTGCCGGTCCAGTAGGTGTCGTCGCTCTGCTGCCGGGTCGGGTCGGCCTTCTCCGCGTCGAGGTACGCCTGCAGCGTGGTGGCGTCCGCGCCGGAGTCGTCGGCGACGGCCGGAACCTCGGGAAGCACTCCGTGGAAGACCATCGACGTCGTGAAGGACGTGACGCCGGTGAGCACCTTCAGCGGGCCCCGGGAGGAGACATAGGTCTGCGGCAGCGGGCTGCCGTCGGACAGGTGCCGCCACTGGTGCGGCAGCAGCGCCGCGACCGTCCCGGTCGCCGACCCTTCGAGGGCGGTGGTGGTGAGGCGGTACGTGGTCGTGACGGTGCTGTCCGCCTCGTCGTAGCGGTAGGACACGGCCGTACCGGTGACCTCGTCGTAGGCGTACTTGGCGTACTCCGCCGCGAGGGCGGCCCGGTCGTCGGCCGACGTGGCCGACGTGGTGGGCAGCACGGCGACCGAGAAGTAGTCCTTGCCCGCGAGCGAGGAGGTCAGGGTGGAGCCGCTGACGGACCAGGTCGCGCCGCCGGGGGCGAAGGCGACGTAGTCGTGTCCGTGGACGGTGTAGCCGATCATGGGCCCGTCGTGGGACCAGACGTCCACGGTCGCGTCGGAGGCGGCCTTGATCTGCGCGTCACCGCCCGTCGCACGGAAGTGGACGAACGGCAGACCCGAGCCGATGGTCGCCCGCAGCGTGTGGGCGCCGTCGCTGAGGAGGGGGCTGACGGTCCAGTCGGTCCAGTCGTCGACCTTCACCTCGGGGGCGGACAGACCGGAGACGCCGGCGACGAAGTCCTCGCGGTAGTCGAAGTGGTACTCCCCCACGCCCTTGCCACTGCCGGAGATCGTCGGCTTGGTGCTGTAGGAGACGCCCAGCCCGCCCGACTGGGCCCGGAAACCCAGTGGTTGGGCGAACAGGGGCTCGCCGTAGGCACAGTTGGTGCGTTTCCACAGGATCGACGACCACCAGTCGTTGGTGGGTACGGCGCCCGAGGGGGCGTCGGCCGTCACCCAGTGGCGCGGATTGGTGGACAGGTCCGCGCACCCCGAGGGCAGCGGGCCCGGGGCCGTGGTGGTGTAACTGCCCGCACCGACCGTGTCGGCTCTCGCCGCCGCGGAGTCGAAGGCCGCGAGGACGGCGCCGAGCAGGGCGGCGACGGCGAGGAACACCGCGGCTCGCCGCAGGACCGCGGGCCGCGGCGCGGTTCTCGGTGGCTGAGCACTGTCTCTTGCCATGGGGACCCTTTCAGCAGGGAGGCGAGGCGTGCGAACGGAGCACCACGCAGCGCGACTTTCATATCCCAGGCCATAGCGGGAAGGAGCCCGTGATTGCCGCGCTTGAGAGCGCTCTCAAGCTGGGAACATAGAGGGGCCCCATGAGGCCGTCAATACAGAGAGCGGTGATCGTTCAACGAATGGTCACCGACCCATGTGGTTGCGCTCGTCGTCCAGTGGCTCGTTGTCAGCCATGACGAAAGGCGGCGGCCGGCCTCACTCGGGTGAGGCCGGCCGCCTGCGGGTACACAGCCCGGTTCAGCGCTGCAGGGTGAGGACACCCGGCCGCCAGGGCAGTTGGTCGTAAGGACCGCTCGCGGAGGGGGACTTGCCCTGGTAGAGGAACTGCAGGTTGCAGGGATCGATGGTCATCGTCTGGTCGGGGTTGTTGCGGACCAGGTCGCCGTGGCTGATGTCATTGGTCCAGCCGGCGCCGCTGTTGGCCTTGCCCGCGAAGGGGTTGCTCTCGGTGGCGGCCTGCGGGGTCCACGAGCCGCTCAGGCTGGAGGCCGTGAAGGAGCGGAAGTAGCGCCCGTTCGCCCCCATCGCCTCGACGATCATGAGGTACTGGTTCTGACCCTGGACCTTGTACACCTGCACCGCCTCGAAGAGGTTGGCCGTCGAGTCACTCATGACGGTCGTGTACGACGAGCCGAAGTTGCCCGGGAAGTTCCCGATCGGCATGCTCGCCCGGTAGATCTTGCCGTTGTCACCGGCGAAGAACAGGTACATGTTCTGGCCGTCACCGATCAGGGTCTGGTCGATCGGACCGGTACCGGAGCCCGAGATGCTCCCGGTGAACAACGGCTGCGGCGCGGACCAGCCGTTGGGATTCGTGGGGTCGCTCGACGTGCGGTAGATGAAGGGCCACGCGCCCCACTGGTACGCCAGGACCCAGATGTTCTTGGGCGCGAAGTAGAACAGCGTGGGCGCCACCGCGGACTGGCTCATCCCGGTCTGGCGGGCCGACGCCATGTCGGACCAGTTGGTGAAGGGGGCGAACGCCATCGAGCCGTACGACGATCCCGACACGTTCGACGCGTAGACCAAGTGCTTGCCGTTGTACACCACGTCGGTGAAGTCCTTCAGCGAGACCCACCCGTTCGCCGGCTGCGCCAACGCACCCGTCGACGTCCACTGATACCTCGACGGAAGAGAACACGTGCCGTCCGGCGGGGTCGGGGTCCCGGACAGGCCGGTCCACTTCTGGTTGCTGCCGCCGTTGCACGTCCAGATCTGCACCGCTGTGCCGTTGGCCGTACCGGAACCCGCGGCCTCCAGGCACAGCCCGGACTCCACGCCGACGATCGTGCCGTCGGAGTTCACCCGCCACTGCTGGTTCGCCCCGCCGGAACAGGTCCAGATCTGCACGCGGGTGCCGGCCGTGGTGGCATGACCCGGAACGTCCAGGCACTTGTTGCCGTACACGGTGAGCTGGTTGCTGTCGGTCGACGTCCACTGCTGGTTGGTGCCGCCCCAGCAGTCGTAGAGCTGCAGATTCGTGCCGTCGGTCTGGCCGGCGCCCGGCACATCCAGACACCGGCCGGAACCGACACCGCGCAGGGCGCCGCTGGAAGCCGCCTGAGCCGGGGCGGCGACGAGCATCGCCGCCAACGCGGCCAGGGCGGCAACGACGGCCAGCACCACAGAGTGGTGCCTGCGACTGAAACTTCCTCTGCGCATGGACACTTCCTCAGCTTGGCAGGGTCATGACATATGCGAATGAGCGGCTCGATGTGTTCGCTGGGTCGAACGAGTGTCGAAGAGTCGAGCAACCCGAATGATAGGGAGCCAGTGAACGGCGTCAATACCTCTCGCATGTATCGCCGCAAACCTCGAAACCTTTCGGTCCGCTACAGGCAGGACAGCGCACGCCGCCCCACCAAAAGGCTGGCTTGTACGCAACTTGACCCAGGAACGGAGCGCTGAGCGGACGATCCGAGCACTCGGCGAACCCCGCCTCCGCCGCCGACGGCGCGTCGAAATTTCCCCGATGCCACGGGAAATCTCCACCCCGCTCTTCGCGTGATCGCAAAGAGTGTCGCGCCGACCGGATGAACACCGGAATCCCGAATGTTTCGTAAGGCAATCGGAAATTTCTTCTGTGAAGAGTATTGACGATCCTCGGTCAACCCGCCAATCATCCCTGTCTGGGAAACCGGCTCTGGTTCGAGACTCCGGTTCAGGACTCCGAGCTGCGCCACCCCATCCCCATCCGCTCAGTTCCGGTGAGGTTCGCACCTCATGGGCGGACGAACGCGGTCCCCTGCGCTCTCCCTGTGCTCCCCCGCGCTTCAGTCCATCCGTGATTTCTACCCCGGAGGAACAGTCATGGGCTCGTATGCCCTTCCCAGATCCGTTGTCCACCGGAAGGCCCGCGGCCTGCTGCCGGCACTGGTCGTCGGCGTCCTCGGTGTGGTCACCGCACTGGTCGCGCCGTCGCCCGCGCACGCCGCCGAGAACACGCTCGGCGCCGCGGCGGCACAGAGCGGCCGCTACTTCGGCACCGCCATCGCGTCGGGCAGGCTGAGTGACTCGGCGTACACGACGATCGCGAACCGCGAGTTCAACATGGTGACGCCCGAGAACGAGATGAAGATCGACGCCACCGAACCGCAGCGGGGCCAGTTCAACTTCAGCGCCGGCGACCGTGTCTACAACTGGGCGGTGCAGAACGGCAAGCAGGTGCGCGGCCACACCCTGGCCTGGCACTCCCAGCAACCCGGCTGGATGCAGAGCCTCAGCGGCAGCCAGCTGCGCCAGGCGATGATCGACCACATCAACGGCGTGATGGCCCACTACAAGGGCAAGATCGCCCAGTGGGACGTCGTGAACGAGGCGTTCGCCGACGGCAGTTCGGGCGGCCGGCGGGACTCCAACCTGCAGCGCACCGGCAACGACTGGATCGAGGTCGCCTTCCGCACCGCCCGCGCCGCCGACCCGGCGGCCAAGCTCTGCTACAACGACTACAACATCGAGAACTGGACCTGGGCCAAGACCCAGGGCGTGTACAACATGGTCCGGGACTTCAAGCAGCGCGGCGTGCCGATCGACTGCGTCGGCTTCCAGTCGCACTTCAACAGCGGCAGCCCGTACAACAGCAACTTCCGTACGACCCTGCAGAACTTCGCCGCCCTCGGCGTCGACGTGGCCATCACCGAGCTCGACATCCAGGGCGCCTCGTCCTCGACCTACGCCAGCGTGACCAACGACTGCCTGGCCGTCTCGCGCTGCCTCGGCATCACCGTCTGGGGCGTACGCGACACCGACTCCTGGCGATCCGGTGACACCCCGCTGCTGTTCAACGGCGACGGCAGCAAGAAGCCCGCCTACACTGCCGTCCTCAACGCGCTCAACGGCGGCGGCTCCACGACGCCGCCCCCTGCGGACGGCGGACAGATCAAGGGCGTCGGCTCGGGCCGTTGCCTTGACGTGCCCAACGCCGGCACCACCGACGGCACCCAGCTCCAGCTGTGGGACTGCCACAGCGGTACCAACCAGCAGTGGACGTACACCGACGCCGGCGAACTCAAGGTCTACGGCAACAAATGCCTCGACGCCGCCGGCACAGGCAACGGCTCCAAGGTGCAGATCTACAGCTGCTGGGGCGGCGACAACCAGAAATGGCGCCTCAACTCCGACGGGACCATCGTCGGCGTCCAGTCCGGACTCTGCCTCGACGCCGTCGGAGGCGGCACCGCCAACGGCACCCTGATCCAGCTCTACTCCTGCTCGAACGCCAACAACCAACGCTGGACCCGCACCTGAGGGGGCTTACCAGGAACGCGGGCCCGGGTCGCCCGCGGTGGTGGACGTGCCGATGCTCACCGGAGCGGTGAACTGCGCCGGGCCGCCGTCGGCCGCGGCGCCCGGGTACTCGGTCATCCGGCCTACAGCGCCGGGAAGCCGGTGTCCTGTACGTCGCCCGGAGAGGCGTTGGTCGGGTGATGATGTGGCGAAGGATTTCCGGGAGCGGCGGGTGACGCCTCCCTCCGAACAGCTCGAAGGCCTCGGCCCGTTGAGCTGAAGCGCCACCGGGCCGGCTGCGACGAGACCGAGTCCCGTCTCAGCCGGCCTCGGCCGTGCCCACCATCCCTGCCCCTCGGAGAGGATCCCACTCCATGACCCGGCCCTACGACCAGCACCACCTCGAGGCCCTCGGCGCTCAGCTGCACTTGCCCGTGACCGAACGAACCTGCCCGATCTGTGGCCGCACGACCATGCGTATCTACCACCACACGAAGTACGGCCGGAGCGAGCCTTCGTGGATCAACTACCTGTGGTGCGGCAACTGCCATGCCTACTCGTCGTCGTTCACGGGTGCCGGCCGCAAGATGGTCGAAAGTGACCCGCTCCTTGAGCAGTACGGCGATCGGATCGCCGAGGTCTTCCGTGCCCCCGAGCGCCTGCTCAAGATCCTCGACGGCCACTGGAAGACGGGAAAGCTCCCTCAGACGATCTCCCGCCGCCCCCGCGGACACTGAAAGCCTCATCCGGCCGGCTCGCCGGTACGCCACTTGGCGGCAGGGCTTCGAGAAGTTCGGCGTCGAGATATCGCGCGTAACGCCTCGCCCACACCGCCCATAATGCGCACGCACAAAACCGCAGTTCAGGCGCCCTTCGCGGCCGGCTCCAGAATCGCCACGCACTCCACGTGATGCGTCATCGGGAACAGGTCGAACGCCCGCAGCGTCCGCACCCGGTAGCCGCCGTCACGGAAGTAGCCCAGGTCGCGGGCCAGTGCCGCCGGGTCGCAGGCGACGTAGGCGATCCTGCGGGCGCCCAGTGAGGCCAGGTGTTGCACCGTGGCGCGGCCGGCGCCCGCCCTCGGCGGGTCCAGGACGATCAGGTCGACCTCGGTGATGCCGGTGCGGGGCAGTACGGTCTCCACCTTGCCCTGCTCGATGCGGACCCGGTCGAAGTCGGCGAGGTTGTGCCGGGCGTCCTCGACGGCTCGCTTGCCGGACTCGATGCCGAGGACCGCGCCCTTGTCGCCGAGGCGGTCGGCGAGGGCGCCGGCGAAGAGGCCCACACCGCAGTACAGGTCCAGCGCCATGTCGCCCTTGCGCGGCAACAGGCCCTGCATGACGGCCTTGACGAGGGTGTCGGCGGCCATCGGGTGGACCTGCCAGAAGCCGCCGCTGCCCACGCGGTGGGTCCGGCCGTCGGCCCGCTCACGGACGAAGGCGCGGCCGTGGACGCGGTGGATGCCGCCGTCCTTCTCCTCGACGCGCATCACGGAGACGGGCTTGTTCAGCTCGACGAGGGGCAGCCGGGCGCCCGGCCGGGGCTCCAGGATCACCATGCGGTCCTGGGAGCCGGTGGCGGCGATCGCGTCGACGGAGGCCATCCCGGACCAGTCACGGTCCTCGATGCCCAGTTCGCTCACGCCCGGCGCCGCGATCATGCAGTGGTCGATCGGCTCGACCTCGTGCGAGCGGTGGCGGCGCAGACCGGCCCGTCCGGAGGAGGCGTCCACCGCGTACTGGACCCGGGTGCGCCACTGCGGCACCTCGCCGGCCGGCAGCTTGTCGCCCTCGGCCGGCATCACCGTGCCGTCCCAGCCGGCCTCCTCGGGCGTCAGCCCCGCGAGCCGCCGCAGCTGTTCGGCGATGACCTCGCCCTTGAGCCGGCGCTGGGCCCCGGGCTTGGCGTGCTGCCAGTCGCAGCCGCCGCAGCGGCCGGGACCGGCGTAGGGGCAGGGCGCCTCGATGCGGTCCTTGGACGCCTCCAGCACCTCGACCGCGTCCGCGCGCAGGAAGCGCGCGCCCTCCTCGCCCTCGGTCACCCGGGCCACGACCCGCTCACCGGGCAGCGTGTGCCGGACGAACAGCACTTGGCCGTCCTCGGTGCGCGCGACGCAGTGCCCACCGTGGGCGACGGGGCCGATCTCGACCTCGTACTCCTCCCCCACCAGCGACTTCTTCTCTTGTGCCTGCATGGTGGGGTGACTCCAGAATTGAGAGAGAACGACGGCCGGACAACAGCCCACCAGTCTACGTGGGTGTCGCCCGGCCGTTGACCGGCGAGGGGGTCAGCCCTTGCCGCCCGAGGTGCCGGAGGTGCCGGAGTGCTCCTTCGGCCGGCCCTGCTCGGCGGGACCGCGCCGTACCGAACCGGGAGCGTTCCACTCCTGGCGCCTGCGGGCCCGCTTCTTCGCCGCCTCGGAGGACTGCAGCTGGTAGGGCACCGAGGTGACCATGATGCCCGGCGTGAACAGCAGCCGGCCCTTGAGGCGGAGGGCGCTCTGGTTGTGCAGCAGGTGCTCGTACCAGTGGCCGACCACGTACTCGGGGATGATCACCGAGACCGCGTCGCGCGGCGACTCCCTGCGCAGGCCCTTGACGTACTCGATGATCGGCCGCGTGATCTCGCGGTACGGCGAGTCCAGGACCTTCAGCGGTACCTCGATGCCACGCCGCTCCCACTCCTCCTTCAGCAGCTTCGTCTCCGCCGGGTCGACGTTGACGGTGAGCGCCTCCAGGGTGTCGGAGCGCATCAGCTTGGCGTAGGCGAGGGCGCGCAGCGCGGGGCGGTGGATCTTGGAGATCAGTACGACCGAGTGGACGCGGGAGGGGCGCAGGCTGTCGTCGCTCGGGCCCTCGGGGGCGGCGAGCTCCGCGGCCACGCCGTCGTAGTGCTTACGGATGGCCGTCATCGTCGCGTAGAAGATGCACATGCCCAGCAGCGCGACCCAGGCGCCGTGGGTGAACTTGGTGACGAGGACGACGACCAGCACCAGGCCGGTGAAGAAGGCGCCGAAGGTGTTGATGGCGCGGGAGCGCATCATGTGACGGCGCTTGGCCTGGTCCTTCTCGACGGCGAGGTGGCGGTTCCAGTGGCGGACCATGCCGGTCTGGCTGAGCGTGAAGGACACGAACACGCCGACGATGTACAGCTGGATGAGCCGGGTGGAGTCGGCGCCGTAGATCACGACCAGGAAGGTCGCCGCGCCGGCCAGCAGCACGATGCCGTTGGAGAAGGCGAGGCGGTCGCCGCGGGTGTGCAGCTGTCGGGGCAGGTAGCGGTCCTGGGCGAGGATCGAGCCGAGCACCGGGAAGCCGTTGTAGGCCGTGTTGGCCGCCAGGAACAGCACCAGCGCGGTGGCCGCCGCGAGCACCACGAAGAAGAAGCTGCCCTTGCCGAAGACGGCCTCGGCGACCTGGGTGATCACCGGGTTCTGTACGTAGCCGGCGCCGACCGCGACACCGTTGTGGAGCAGGTCGGTGGCCGGGTTCTCGGCCATGCGGACCTTGGTGGTCAGGGCGAGGGCGATGATGCCGCAGAACATCGTGACGGCCAGCAGGCCCATCGCGGCGAGCGTGGTCGCCGCGTTCTTCGACTTCGGCTTGCGGAAGGCCGGCACGCCGTTGGAGATCGCCTCGACACCGGTGAGCGCGGCACAGCCGGAGGAGAAGGCGCGCAGCATCAGGAAGACCAGGGCGAAGCCGGCCAGCCCCTGGTGCTCGGCCTTGATCGTGTACTGGGCGGTCGGCGCGTGCATGGCGTCGTTCAGCACCAGCCCGCGGAAGGCGCCCCACGCGATCATCACGAAGACGCCGCCGACGAACACGTACGTCGGGATCGCGAAGAGCTTGCCGGACTCCTTCACGCCGCGCAGGTTCATCAGGGTGAGCAGCACGATCACCGCGACCGCGCACAGCACCTTGTGCTGGACCACGAACGGCACCGCCGAGCCCAGGTTCTCGATGCCGGAGGCGATCGAAACGGCCACGGTGAGGACGTAGTCGACGAGCAGGGCGCTGGCGACGGTCAGCCCGGCCTTGGCGCCGAGGTTGGTGGTCGCCACCTCGTAGTCGCCACCGCCGCTGGGGTACGCGTGCACGTTCTGCCGGTAGGAGGCGACCACGGTGAACATCAGCACGACGACCGCGAGCGCGATCCAGGGGCTGAAGTGGTACGCCGACACGCCCGCGATGGACAGGACCAGCAGCACCTCTCCGGGGGCGTAGGCCACGGAGGACAGCGGGTCGGAGGCGAAGACGGGGAGGGCGATGCGCTTCGGCAGGAGCGTTTCACCCAGCCGGTCACTGCGCAGTGCGCGCCCGATCAAGATCCGTTTGGGCACGTCGGTCAGTTTGGACACAACTGAGCATCGTAGGCGTTCGAACGGGTGCGCAACCACCCGCCACCCCCGATCTGCCCACCGGGTGAAATCGGAGACGTCTCCGGCTGCGGATTCCGCAGCTCAGCGGGTGCGCGTGCCTATATGACAAACACCGCCCACTTTCCCGGCCGTCGCCGACCTCTGGAGGTTCCATGCACGCCCCCGCAGAACTGATCGGCGCCGTCGCGACCCTCGTGGGCCTCGGATTCCTGACACTTGCGAGCGTCCGCAGCATCAGTCGTCGCTGAGATCACGGACATGACAGCAACCGTGCACGGGGCTCCCGGCGTCGTACCGCGCGTGTGTAGCTTGGGCGTCGGTCTGAGACCCTGATGCCGAGCAGTAGTTTTTGGACATTCGGAAGGACGGTCGTGCACATCGTCATCATGGGCTGCGGAAGAGTGGGTTCCGCTTTGGCCCAGACATTGGAGCAACAGGGGCACACGGTCGCCGTGATCGACCAGGACCCCACCGCCTTCCGCCGCCTCGGCCCGGGCTTCGGCGGCCGCCGGGTCACCGGCGTCGGCTTCGACCAGGACACCCTGCGCGAGGCCGGCATCGAGGAGGCCGGCGCCTTCGCCGCCGTCTCCAGCGGCGACAACTCCAACATCATCGCGGCGCGCGTCGCCCGCGAGATGTTCGGCGTGGAGAACGTCGCGGCCCGGATCTACGACCCCCGCCGTGCGGAGGTCTACCAGCGCCTGGGCATCCCGACCGTGGCCACCGTCCGCTGGACGGCCGACCAGATGCTGCGCCGGCTGCTCCCCTCGGGCGCCGAGCCGCTGTGGCGCGACCCCACCGGCGGAGTGCAGCTCGCCGAGGTGCACGCCTCCGCCGCCTGGGTCGGTCACAAGATCAGCAAGCTGCAGGAGGAGACGGGCATCCGCGTGGCGTTCCTGACCCGCCTCGGCGAGGCGATCCTGCCCACCTCGCAGACGGTGCTGCAGGAGGGCGACCTGGTGCACGTGATGATGCGCACCGACGAGGTCGACAAGGTCGAGGCGTCCTTCGCCAAGGGTCCCGAAGAGGAGGGCGGTCACTGATGAGGGTCGCCATTGCCGGTGCCGGCGCGGTGGGTCGCTCGATCGCGGGCGAGCTGCTGGAGAACGGTCACGAGGTCCTGCTCGTCGACAAGGCGCCGACCGCCATCTCGGTCGAGCGTGTCCCCCAGGCGGAGTGGCTGCTCGCCGACGCCTGCGAGATCACGTCCCTGGACGAGGCGGCGCTCCAGCGCTGCAACGTCGTCATCGCGGCGACGGGCGACGACAAGGTCAACCTGGTCGTCTCCCTGCTGGCGAAGACGGAGTACGGCGTCCCGCGCGTCGTGGCCCGGGTGAACAACCCCAAGAACGAGTGGCTCTTCAACGAGTCCTGGGGCGTGGACGTCGCCGTCTCCACCCCCCGCCTGATGTCGGCCCTGGTCGAGGAGGCGGTGAGCGTCGGCGACCTGGTCCGCCTCCTGCGCTTCAGCCACGGCGACGCCAACCTCGTCGAACTGACCCTCCCGGAGGAGTCGGCCCTGGCCGGCACCCAGGTGGGCGACGTGGAGTGGCCGGAGGACACCTCCCTGGTCACGATCATCCGAGGCACCCGGGTCCTCACCCCCTCCCGCGACGACTCCCTGGAACCGGGCGACGAGCTGCTGTTCGTCGCCGCCCAGGCCCGCGAGGAACAACTGGAGGACCTGCTGTCGGTACGCCGGGAGGACACGGCGGGCTAGCGGCCGCGCACGATACGACGGAAAGGGCGCCCCTGATCCCAGGAGCGCCCTTTCACACGCGGCTCATTTTCAGCCCGTCCGGCGTTTGAGGACGAGGCCCGAAGGGCCGAAGCGGGGGCCTGGGGGCGGCAGCCCCCAGCGACGCCCACTCCGACGCCGAGCTCAGACCTCCCGACGGTGCCGCCCACCCGCCGCCTCAGCCTCCGCCGCAGCGCCCCGCTCCTTCTCGGCCGCCTCCTCCGCTTCCATCTCCGCGAACACGTCAATGGGCGCGGGCGCCTTCGCCAGGAAGACCCACGTCAGCCAGACCGCCAGCAGGAACGGCGGAATCTTCAACGCGACGAGCACCCAGCCCAGTTGCGCGGTGTTGGCCCACCAGTACAGCGGGAAGAGGATCGCGCACTTGGCCAGCAGGATCAGGCCCCAGGCCCAACTGGCCTTCGCGTACGCCTTCTTGCGGCCGGGGTTGCGGGTGCGCCAGGAGAGGTTCTCCTTGAAGACCGGGCCGAGGATCAGACCGATCAGGGGGACACCGCACAGGGTCGTGACGATGTACGCCAGCGCCAGGCCCAGCGTGTAGAGCATGCCGGGGAGGTAGAAGTCCTTGGCGTTGCCGGTCATCATCGCGAACACGACACCGAACGCGACGCCGAAGACGCCGCTGAACGCGTGCTTGACGGTGTCCCGCATGACCAGCCGGACCACCACGAGCAGCAGGGACACGGCGAGGGCGGCGATGGCCGACCAGTGCAGGTCCTTGTTGATCGTGAAGATGGTGACGAAGAGCAGGCCGGGCAGCACCGTCTCGACCATGCCCCGCACTCCGCCGAACGCCTCGAACAGGGCGGCCTCGGTGACCGCCCGCGCGTCGTCGGCTTGAGTGTCTTCGGTCGGCTTGTCGAGCGACGTCACCGGCTACTCCCGTCCGAGGGGTCTCAGTTCGTATTTCGGATTGAACAGCACCCGGCGGCCCCGGCTCATCGAGATCCGGCCGGATGCGATCAGTCTGCGCCCGGGCTCTATCCCGACGATGGAACGCCGCCCGAGCCACACCACGTCCAGCGCGGCGGAGCCGTCGAAGAGCTCAGCCTCCAGGGCCGGGACGCCCGCGCGCGGCCGCAGGGTGACCGTGCGCAAGGTACCAGTAACCGTGACGATCTGTCGGTCGTGGCAGTCACCGATCCGCGTGCATCCCGCTGTCTCGGCATCCTCCCGCAGCTCCTCGGACTCCAGGTCCTCCTGCGAGGAGGAGAGCCGGTCGAGCATGCGCCGGAACCGGCCCACCGGCTTTTCGGAACGAGGAACAGCACTCATATCTGAAGCGTACCGGGGTGCACTGACACCTTCGTACCCGCGGGGCACCGCCGCGAACCGGGCCGGTGCCCGCCGCCCCCGGGCCCGCGGCCGCTACTTCTCGAACCGGTAGCCCATGCCCGGTTCGGTGATGAAATGCCGGGGATGTGACGGATCGGACTCGAGCTTCCGGCGCAGCTGCGCCATGTACACCCGCAGGTAGTTGGTCTCCGTCCCGTACGACGGCCCCCACACCTCCTGCAACAGCTGCCGCTGGCCGACCAGCCGTCCCGTATTGCGGACGAGCACCTCCAGCAGATGCCATTCCGTGGGCGTCAGCCGGACGTCCTTGCCCCCGCGGTTGACCTTCTTCGCGGCCAGGTCGACGGTGAACGCCTCGGTCTCCACGGTCGTGACCTCGTCCTCGCCGGCCCCGACGGGCTCGGCGCGGCGGACGGCGGCGCGCAGGCGGGCGAGGAGCTCGTCCATGCCGAAGGGCTTGGTGACGTAGTCGTCGGCGCCCGCGTCGAGGGCCTCCACCTTCTCGTCGGAGGTGTGCCGGGCGGAGAGCACCAGGATCGGCACCCGGGTCCAGCCGCGCAGGCCGCGGATGACGTCGACGCCGTCCATGTCGGGCAGGCCGAGGTCCAGGACGACCACGTCGGGGTGGCGGGCGGCGGCCAGCTGGAGGGCGGTGGTGCCGTCGTGCGCCGCGTCGACCTCGTACTTGCGCGCCTTGAGGTTGATCACGAGGGCGCGCACGATCTGCGGCTCGTCTTCGATCACGAGCACCCGGGTCATGTGGCCTGCCTTTCCGGCTGTTCCTGCGGCGACGGTAGGGGCTGCGGGGCGTGCGGTGCCTGCGCACGCAGGGTGAGGACCATGGTGAGCCCGCCGCCGGGGGTGTCCTCGGCCTCGAGGGTGCCGCCCATGGCCTCGGCGAAACCGCGGGCGACCGCGAGGCCGAGGCCCACGCCGGCGCCGCGCGGGGCGTCGCCGTAGCGTTGGAAGGGCGCGAAGATGCGCTCCTTGGCCTCGTCGGGGACGCCGGGGCCGCGGTCGACGACCCGGACCTCGACCCGGTCGGCGAGGGCGCTCGCGGCGACCAGCACCGGCTTGCCCGGCGGGCTGTACTTGACGGCGTTCTCGACCAGGTTGGCCATCGACCGTTCGAGGAGGCCTGCGTCGACGGCGACCATGGGCAGGGTCTCCGGGATGTCCAGCCGGACGCCGTCCTCGTCCACTCCGACCAGCGCCATCGGCACCACCTCGTCGAGGTCGACCTCGCGGATCAGCGGGGTGACCGTGCCGGTCTGCAGGCGGGACATGTCGAGGAGGTTGCCGACGAGGTGGTCGAGGCGGTCGGCGCCCTCCTCGATGCCCTCCAGCAGCTCCGCCCGGTCTTCCTCGGACCAGGCCACGTCGTCCGAGCGCAGGGACGACACGGCGGCCTTGATTCCGGCGAGCGGGGTGCGCAGGTCGTGGCTGACGGCGGCGAGGAGGGCGGTGCGGATCCGGTTGCCCTCGTCCAGCGCGCGGGCCCGGTCGGCCTCCTCCATCAGGCGTCTGCGGTCCAGTACGACGGCGGCCTGCGCGGCGAACGCGGCCAGCACCCGGCGGTCCTCGGCGGGCAGCACCCGGCCGGTCAGCGCGAGGGCCATGTGGTCGCCGACCGCCACGTCCACGTCGGCCTCCTCCGGCCGTCCGACCGGCGGTCCGATGCCGGCCCGGCCCGCGCAGGTCCAGGGTTCGTGGTCGCCGGACCGCTCCAGCAGGGCGGCGGACTCCATCCCGAAGGTCTCGCGGACCCGCTCCAGCAGCTCCTCCAGGCCGGTCTCGCCGCGCAGCACGTTGCCCGCGAGGAAGGACAGGATCTCCGACTCGGCGCGCAGCCGGGCCGCCTGATGGGTGCGGCGGGCGGCGAGGTCGACGACCGAGGCGACGGAGGCCCCGACGGCCACGAAGATGACGATGGCGACGATGTTCTTCGGGTCGGCGATGGTCCAGCGGTGCAGGGGCGGTGTGTAGAAGTAGTTCAGCAGCAGCGAGCCCAGCGCCGCGGAGGCGAGAGCGGGCAGCAGGCCGCCGAGCAGCGCCGCCGCGACCGTCACCGACAGGAACAGCAGCATGTCGTTGGCGAGGCCGAGGTGGACGGTGTTGAGCAGCACGGCCATGATCGCGGGCCCGGCCACGCCGACCGCCCAGCCCCCGATGATCCGGGACCGCCCCAGCCGCGCGCCGCGCGCCACGGGCAGCCCGCGGCCCTTGCCGGCCTCGTCGTGCGTGATGAGGTGGACGTCGATGTCGGTACCGGAGTCCCGGGCCACGGTGGCGCCGACGCCGGGCCCGAAGACGTACTGCCAGCTCTTGCGACGCGAGACGCCGAGCACGATCTGGGTGGCGTTGACCCCGCGGGCGAAGGCGAGCAGGGCGGCCGGTATGTCGTCGCCGACGACGTGGTGGAAGGTGCCGCCCAGGTCCTCGACGAGGGTGCGCTGCACGGCCAGTTCGTCGGGCGAGGCGGAGGTCAGGCCGTCGCTGCTGGCTATGTAGACCGCCAGTACCTCGCCGCCGGCGCCCTTCTCGGCCAGCCGTGCGGCCCTGCGGATCAGCGTGCGTCCCTCCGGGCCGCCGGTCAGCCCGACCACGATCCGCTCCCGCGAACCCCAGATCTTGGACACCCGGTGCTCGCTGCGGTACCGCTGGAGGTACTCGTCGACCCGGTCGGCCACCCAGAGCAGCGCCAGCTCGCGCAGGGCGGTGAGGTTGCCGGGCCGGAAGTAGTTGGACAGGGCCGCGTCGACCTTGTCCGGGGTGTAGATGTTGCCGTGCGCCATACGGCGGCGCAGGGCCTCGGGGGACATGTCGACCAGCTCGATCTGGTCGGCCCTGCGCACCACCTCGTCCGGCACGGTCTCCCGCTGCCGCACCCCGGTGATGGACTCGACGACGTCGCCGAGTGACTCCAGGTGCTGGATGTTGACGGTCGAGACGACGTCGATGCCGGCCGCGAGGAGTTCCTCCACGTCCTGCCAGCGCTTGGGGTTGCGGGAACCGGGGATGTTGGTGTGGGCGAGTTCGTCCACGAGGGCGACGGCGGGTGCGCGGCGCAGCACGGCGTCGACGTCCATCTCGGTGAAGACGGCCCCGCGGTGCTCCAGCTCGCGGCGCTCCACCTGCTCCAGGCCGTGCAGCATCACCTCGGTGCGCGGCCGCCCGTGGTGCTCCACGAAGGCGACCACGCAGTCGGTGCCGCGTTCGACGCGCCGGTGGGCCTCGGAGAGCATGGCGTAGGTCTTGCCCACGCCCGGTGCCGCACCGAGGTAGATCCGAAGCTTGCCGCGTCCCATGGCCTCATTGTCTTCCGGTCACTGTCGCCCACGCAGCGTCGACCTTACGGCCATCAATCGCGGCATATCGTCCCGTGACCGGCCAGGAGGCCGTCTTTGACGCAACTCTGACGCGCGGCGCCTCAGTGCTCGACGATCTCGCCGTCGCTCAGCTCCAGCACCCGGTCGGCGAGGTCGAGCAGGGTGGCGTCGTGCGTGGCGACCAGCGCGGTGACGGTCTCGCTGTGGACGACGGCGCGCAGCAGCTCCATGACGGCGTGCCCGGTCTCGGCGTCGAGCTGGCCGGTGGGCTCGTCGGCGATGAGCAGCGCGGGGCTGTTGGCGAGGGCGCGGGCGATGGCGACCCGCTGCTGCTGGCCGCCGGAGAGCTCGCCGGGCCGCTGCCCGGCGTGGTCGGCGAGGCCCACCAGGGCGAGCAGCAGTTCGACGCGTTCCTCGCGCTCGCGCACCTCGGTCCGGCGCAGCCGCATCGGGACGCCGACGTTCTCGGCGGCGGTGAGGATGGGGATGAGCCCGAAGGACTGGAAGACGAAGCCGATGCGGTCCCGGCGCAGGGCCAGCAGGCCGTCCTCGCTGAGTTCCGCCAGGTCGAGGCCGTCGACGACGATCCTGCCCGCGTCGGGTGCGTCGAGTCCGCCGACGATGTTGAGGAGCGTGGTCTTGCCCGAGCCCGAGCGGCCCTTGAGGGCGACGAGTTCGCCGCGCGGGATGTCGAGGGAGACGCCGCGCAGCGCGTGCACGGCGGCGGCTCCGCGCCCGTAGGTCTTGTGGACGTTCTCGACGCGCACCATGGTCTCGGTGACCACCTGGCTGTCCATGTCTTCTCCCCCGTCGGACCGGGCGCCAGTATTGCCGCCGGCGCCCGGCCGATCAACGGGTTCAGGCGGGGTTGTCGCCGTGGGTGAGGGTCTCCCAGGCGACGAAGAGGTTGTTGCTGCCGGCCGGGCGCTGCTGCTGGGTCAGCGTCTGGGTGTTGTTCATGGCGATGCCCAGCCGGTTGTGCAGGGCGTTGTAGCCGACCTCGGTGACGGGACCGAGGCCGAGGTCGAGCGATCCGCCGCACAGCCAGCTCGGGACGGCGGCGCCAAGCTGGTACTTGGACTGGAAGCCGAGGGCCTGGCGCAGCCGTTCGCCGACGTCGGTGCCGTACAGGTCCTGGCCCTGGATGCGGCTGGTCTCGGCGATGTGCGAGATCGCGGAGATGCCGTACCCGGTGTGGGTGAAGTCGCGGCAGGTCTCCTGGGTGAGGCCGGTGACGAAGGTGGGCTGCCCCTGCCAGTAGTTGACGATCTTCGCCTTGGTGTCGAGGTTCTGGCTGGGGACGGTCTTGGGCAGGTCGCCGTCGGAGGAGAGGTAGACGTAGGCGGCGGTGCGGGTGCGGAACTTCGCCATGGCCTTGTCGTAGGAGGTCTTGTCCTCCAGGAAGACGGAGATGCCGACGGCGGCCTCCATCATCGACAGCTCCCAGTTGCCGTTGGAGTTGGAGCCGTTGATCACCTCGGGGAGGTAGACGTCGCGGAGCATGGTCGCGAAGCGGCCGGAGTTCGCCCAGCCCCCGGTGTAGGTGTACTTGATGATCTCGGCGGCCTTGGGCCAGGAGGAGCCGGCCCAGCCGGTCTGCAGGGGCGCGTTGCTGTTGGTGTGCTCCTTGATCACGGCGGACCAGGCGTCCATCAGCTGGATCGACTTCTTGGCGTAGCGGTCGTCGCGGGTGATGTACCAGGCGAGGGCGTCGGTGTAGGCCGCGATGGCGTCCTGGCGCTCGTCCGTGCAGCCGTAGTCGGGGTTGGAGTAGGAGCCGCACTCGACCGTGGCCCGCGGTTTCGGGGTGCGGTTCAGGTCGGCGTACTTGCTCGCCATCATCTGGTCGAAGGCGCCCTTCCAGGGCTGGGCGCCGGAGTCGACCTTGCTTCGGGCGAAGTCCAGCTGGGCGGCGGAGACGGTGACGCCGGGGTGGACGAAGGCGGCGGGGGCGGCGTCGGCGTGGCGCGCGGCCGGCCAGGCGATCATGCCCACGACAAGGGCGGAGACGGATGCGAGGAGAGCGGATCTACGCATACGTGGGGGGCCTTCCGTTCTCGTATGTGAACGTGAAGCGCCTTTATGAACAGACGCGTTGGCTCGAGACGGTAGGTACAGACCAATGCGCCGTCAAGGGGTCACGCACATGAAAGAGCCGCACCCCGAAGGGTGCGGCTCCACGTACTGCTCCCGATCAGCGGACCTCGGTGATCTCCGGACCGCGCTGCAGCTGGCCCATGCCGCCGGAGAAGCGCGAGGACTCCTCCTGCTGGACGCCCTCGGGGACCATCTGCGCGTCGTTCGGCAGCTTCAGGACGATCGGGTCGCGCGGCGCCATCGGCCCCTCGCCGCGGACGACGACCGTGTCCCGGAAGATCTGCTCGAGCAGCCCGGCCGCCTGCGGCTGCACCGCGCCCTGGCCCGAGATCACGCCCCGCAGGAACCAGCGGGGACCGTCCACACCGACGAACCTGACGACCTGGAAGCCGCCCGTGCCGTCCGGCAGCTGCACCGGCACCTGGGCGCGCAGTTCCCACCCGAGGGGGCCCTCGACCTCGTCGACGATGCCACCCTGCTGAGTGATGCCGGCGCCGATCTCCTCGCGCACCTCGCCCCAGATGCCCTCGCGCTTGGGCGCCGCGAAGGCCTGCAGCTGGATGGCGCTGTCGCGCAGCACCACGGTCGCCGCGACGATCGCGTCACCGGCGACCTCGACCCGCAGTTCCATGCCGTCGACCCCGGGGACGAAGAGTCCGCCCAGGTCCACGCGGCCCTCAGCGGGGTCGCGCACCTCGGTGCTGTCCCAGGGCCCGTCGGGCCGCGGCTCCGGCTCGAGCCGTACGCGCTCGCGCTCGGCCTCTTCCGCTACGTCGTCCGCCTCAGTGTCGACACTGTCGACGACCTGCTCGGCCTCGCCGGCCGCGTCGTCGGCGGCACCCTTCTTCTTGCGACGTCCGAACACGTCACTGTCCTTCCCGGTCGGATACGACCGAAGCGTATCGATTCCCACCCGTAGTGCCGCCCACGGCGGCCTGACCGCTTGTGCTGTTCGTACCGGTCACCACCGCATGTCCTCCGGTGGACCCGAAGCCCCCTTCGGCCCGCACCGAGTCGGGCAGTTCCGCCACCTCCTGGAAGCGGACCTTCTCGACCTGCTGGACGACCAGTTGGGCGATCCGGTCGAAGCGCTCGAACCGCACGCTCTCGCGTGGGTCGAGATTCACCACGATCACCTTGATCTCCCCACGGTACCCGGCATCAACCGTCCCCGGGGCATTCACGAGAGCGACACCGCAGCGGGCGGCGAGACCGGAACGGGGGTGCACGAAGGCCGCGTACCCCTCGGGGAGGGCGATCGACACCCCGGTGGGCAGCACGGTCCGCTCGCCGGGCGCCAGCTCGCACGCCTCGGTGGTGCGCAGATCGGCTCCCGCGTCGCCGGGGTGCGCGTACGACGGAAGCGGTACGTCCGCGTCGACGCGCCGGATCAGCACGTTCAGGGGGTCACGGCTCACGGGTTCACCTCGAAGGCGCGGGCGCGCCTTTGCTGGTCGGGGTCGCTCATGGCGGCCCGGATCTCCTCCGGACGGCCGTTGTCGATGAAGTGATCGACCTTGACCTCGATGAAGAGGGCGTCCGCGCGGACCGCGACCGGCCCGTCGGGACCGTCCAGCCGCCCGACGGCCGTGGAGTAGATCTTGCGGCCCGCCACCGCCGTCACCTCGGCCGTCAGATGCAGGGTGGTGCCGACCGGCACCGGCCGCACGAAGTCCGTCTCCAGCCGGCCCGTCACGGCGATCGTCCGCAGCAGCCAGTTCAGGGAGCCGAGGGTCTCGTCCAGCGCGGTCGCGAGCACCCCGCCGTGCGCGAGGCCCGGGGCGCCCTGGTGGGCGGCCTGCACGGTGAACTCGGCGGTGATCGTGACGCCTTCGCCGGCCCGGGCCTCCAGGTGCAACCCGTGGGGCTGCTCGCCGCCGCACCCGAAACACTGTCCGTAGTGCGCGCCGAGGAGCTCACCGGGCGCGGGAGCATCGGGGTGCCGTACGGGATTCACCGCGTCGGCCGGGGGCTTGAGAGCTGCGGAAGTACCACTCACAGCCGCAGACCTTACCCGCGCGTCGGCGATATCCGGACACCGTGCCAAGCTTGGCTCCATGCAGCTCTCCACCGCCCCTTACGAGGAACGCCTCACCGCCCCCCGCTCCTGGTGGGTCGTCTCGTTCCTGATCGGTGTCTCCTTCGCCCTGATCCTGCTGCCCTTCGGCACACTGCCCCTGCTCGGCGGCCTGGTCGGCGGTACGGCGGCCGCGGCCGTCGTGGCGAGCTCGTACGGGTCGGTCCGCATCCGTGTGGTGGGCGGCTCGCTGATCGCGGGCGAGGCGAAGGTCCCGGTGACGGCGCTGGGCGAGGCGGAGGTCCTGGAGCCGGAGGAGGCGCGGGCCTGGCGCACCTACAAGGCCGACACACGCGCCTTCCTGCTGCTGCGGGCCTACATCCCGAGGGCGCTGAAGGTGGAGGTCACGGACCCCGAGGACCCGACGCCCTACCTGTATCTGTCGACGCGGGAGCCCGAGCGGCTCGCCGAGGCCATCAAGGCGGCCCGGGAAGCGGCCGCACAGGGCCTGTGAGCGAGGCGACGGGCCGCTAGCCCAGCGAGCCGTCCTCCAGCTCCAGCGGGTGTCTCGGCGCTTCCAGGGGCGGCTGCTGCGGCAGCGCGTCCCAGGGCACCTGCATCTTGCGCAGGTCCTTGCGGATGCGCTCGGCGACCCTTCTGGTGTCCCTGCGGTTCATGACCGCGCCCACGGCGGCGCCCACCATGAACGGCATCAGGTTGGGCAGGTCGCGCACCACGCGCTTCATGATCTGCTGGCGCAGCTGCTGCTTCATGCGGGTGTTGACCGCTCCGCCGAAGCTGGCCGGCTTCGTCACGTCGACGCCGCGCTCCCCCGACCACGAGTTCACGTAGGCGGTGCTGCGCTCCTTGAGGTTGCCGGGCGGGCGTAGGCCGTAGACCTCGTGGAGTTCGGCGATCAGCTTCAGCTCGATCGCGGCCACGCCGGTGATCTCGGCGGCCAGTTCGGTCGGCATGGCGGGCGGCACCGGCAGCATGGCGGCGGCCCCGATGCCCGCTCCCACGGTCGCGGTGGCGCTCACCGCACCCGCCACGAGCTTGTCGGCGAGCTCTTCGGGTCCCAGACCCGGGAACTGCCTGCGGAGCGTCGCGAGGTCGCGTACGGGGATCCGAGGGGCGTTGTCGATGATGCGGTCGGCGAGGTACGTCAGGCCCGCTCTGGCCCGGCTGCTGCCCTTGCGCACGCCTTCGCGTGCCTTGTCGCGGATGGCCGAGGCCTTCCCCCGGCCTCGGCTGCGCAGGGCCGGGGGGACTCCCGTCCGTGCGACGGGCGCGGTCTCGTTCTGGTACGGCTCCGGGAGGTCAGCCCGGTCGGCCGATGCGAGCGAGGCAGATCCGGTGATCCCGGTGTCACCGGGTGTCGTACCGGATGAGCCTCGCTCGTCGTCACGCGCGTGGGGACCGTCCATCGGTCCCTTGTCCGCTCCCGGCAGGAGGAAGCGGCGCTTCCGAGGTGGGGTCGAGCCAGTCACGGCCGACCCGGCCTCAGTCGCAGTCGCGGCAGATCGGCTGACCGTTCTTCTCCCGGGCCAGCTGGCTGCGGTGGTGCACCAGGAAGCAGCTCATGCACGTGAACTCGTCCTGCTGCTTGGGCAGTACCCGGACGGCCAGCTCCTCGTTGGAGAGGTCGGCTCCGGGCAGTTCGAGGCCCTCTGCTGCCTCGAACTCGTCGACGTCGACCGCCGAGGTCGACTTGTCGTTCCTCCTGGCCTTGAGCTCTTCAAGGCTGTCAGAGTCGACATCGTCGTCGGTCTTGCGTGGGGTGTCGTAATCCGTTGCCATTTCGCTCTCCCCCTCTGGGTGTCTGCGGGTGTCTCCAGCGCACGTAACGCGTGAGAGGCCGGACTTGTGCCCGCCTCGAGGCGGAGATTTTGCCTCACATCAAGGTCTGTTACTCAATCGACACCCAATCGGACCCCTCAAGAGTGATCGGCTTGGATGGCGAACCGGACCGTACACGGTCCTTGTGCCGCACTTCAAAGGCGTCTCCACCTGTACTTCCCGTGATCAAGACACCCGAAAACCCGGATTTTCCCGGCTTTACGACGGTCTTCATGATCACGGAGAGTAGATGGCCGGAAAATCGCCCTTGTGATCGATCACACACGGACCCACCTCTTCCGCGGTCATTTCCAGGTCGGAAAATTCCGCGCAAAGCGAACAGTCCCGTATGTCGGCGACATGATCTCAGATGGGGAGCGCGACCCGCATCACCAGTCCACCCCCCTCACGAGGCCGAGCCGAGATGTGCCCGCCGTGCGCCCGGGCAACCGACCGGGCGATGGAAAGGCCGAGGCCGACGCCCTTGTCGCTGCCGGTGCGCTCGGTGCGCAGTCGCCGGAAGGGCTCGAAGAGATTGTCGATCTCGTAGGCGGGTACCACCGGGCCGGTGTTCGACACCACCAGGACCGCCTGGCCGTGCTGGACCTCGGTGGTGACCTCCACCCAGCCGTCCTCGGGAACGTTGTACCGCACGGCGTTCTGCACCAGGTTCAGCGCGATCCGCTCCAGCAGTACGCCGTTGCCCTGGACGACGGCCGGCTTCTGGTCCCCGCGGATCACCACGCCCTTGGCCTCCGCCTCGGCGTGCACCTGGTCGACCGCCTGCGCGGCCACCTCGGCGAGGTCGACGGGCTTGCGCTCGACGATCTGGTTGTCGCTGCGGGCGAGCAGCAGCAGGCCCTCCACGAGCTGCTCGCTGCGCTCGTTGGTGGCCAGCAGTGTCTTGCCGAGCTGCTGCAGTTCCACCGGCGCCTGCGGATCGGAGAGGTGGACCTCCAGCAGGGTGCGGTTGATCGCCAGCGGTGTCCGCAGCTCGTGCGAGGCGTTGCCGACGAAACGCTGCTGGGCGGTGAAGGCGCGCTGGAGGCGCTCCAGCATGTCGTCGAAGGTGTCGGCCAGCTCCTTGAGCTCGTCGTCCGGTCCGTCCAGCTCGATACGGCGGGACAGGTCCGAGCCCGCCACCGCGCGCGCGGTGCGGGTGATCCGGCCGAGCGGCGACAGGACCCGGCCGGCCATCGCGTAACCGAAGGCGAAGGCGATCACGGCGAGGCCGAGCAGGGCGAGCAGGGAGCGGCTGAGGAGGTCGTCGAGGGCGTGCTGGCGCTGGACGGCGTCACACTGCTTGAGGATCGCGTTGATCTCGCTCTGCGGCGCCGAGTTCACGGCGGGACAGGTGGAGCTGTTGATGTCGAGGCCGGTGCCGGACACCGAGAACGACTGGCCACTGCCCTCGTGCAGGGCCTGTGCCGCCAGCAGATAGATGATCGACAGCAGGAGGATCCCGGCGATCAGGAACATGCCGCCGTACAGCAGCGTGAGCCGTATGCGGATCGTCGGGCGCAGCCACGGGAACGGCGGTTCGGGCTTCCTGGGGTCCCAGGTGGGTTTGGGGGGTGCCGTGGGGAGAGCGGGGGTTGCAGCCATCGGGCATCAGATCCGGTAGCCGGAGCCGGGCACGGTGACGATGACGGGGGGCTCACCCAGCTTGCGGCGCAGGGTCATCACGGTCACGCGCACGACGTTGGTGAACGGGTCGGTGTTCTCGTCCCAGGCCTTCTCCAGGAGCTGCTCCGCCGAGACGACGGCGCCCTCACTGCGCATCAGCACTTCCAGTACGGCGAACTCCTTCGGCGCCAGCTGGACCTCCTTGCCGTCGCGGAAGACCTCGCGGCGGTTGGGGTCGAGCTTGATGCCGGCGCGCTCCAGGACCGGCGGCAGCGGGACGCTGGTGCGCCGGCCGAGGGCACGCACGCGTGCGATCAGCTCGCTGAAGGCGAAGGGCTTGGGGAGGTAGTCGTCGGCGCCGATCTCCAGACCCTCCACCCGGTCGCTGACGTCACCGGACGCCGTGAGCATCAGCACGCGGGTGGGCATGCCGAGTTCGACGATCTTGCGGCAGACGTCGTCGCCGTGCACCAGCGGGAGGTCACGGTCGAGAACGACCACGTCGTAGTCGTTGACGCCGATGCGCTCCAGGGCGGCCGCGCCGTCGTACACGACGTCGACGGCCATGGCCTCCCGGCGCAGTCCGGTGGCCACCGCATCGGCGAGCAGCTGCTCGTCCTCGACGACGAGTACGCGCACGTCGTTTTCCTTCCTGTGTCCACCCGCGCGGGCCGAATCGGCGCACAACGGGCAGGGGTCTTCCGGGGTGTGTGCCTCCATCCTGCCTTTTTCGCCCGTAAGTCGGCTGTAAGGCGGGACGGGGTGCGCGCAGCGCTGGTGGAACGGGGGTTGTCTCGAGATGAAGGACAGGTGTGGGACGCGGGAATGCGGGAGTTTTTCGTCCGGTTGAGGTTTCCGTGGAAGGGACCGGGGGGAGGACGGTTCATACCCCGCGATCACGCTCTGCTTGTGCCGCAACACCATGCGGCACGGCGCAATCCGCTTTCCGCAGAGTGGGCGTGGGTGTTCGGCACCGTCGCCGCCCGGCGCGCGGCTGTGCCGGGCACCTGATGGAGACGTGATCGCCCCTTCCGAACGGCACACCCCCGTGCCACCGACCCACGACCCAGGACGAGGGGGCGCAGCATGGACGCATTCACCACGGGACTTCTGCAGCGCATAAAGGCGACCGAGTCCGACCTGACGCGGGCTCGTGACGAGGGCGACGACTTCCTCGTCGAGGTCGAGCAGGGCGAACTCGACGACCTGCGCCGCCTCGCCGCCGAGCACGGTGTGGAAGTTGGCGCATAGCGTCTGATCGGCCCGTGAGCGAGCGAAGGGACCCCGGCGAATCCAGCGCCGGGGTCCCTTCGCGTGTGCGTGCCCGTGTGCTTCCGGTCGCGGTCGGCCGCCCTCAGTCGTGCCAGGCGCCGAAGTCCTCCAGGAGGCGCTGGAGGGGCTCGAAGACGCCGGGGGTGCCCGCGACCGTCAGGGCGGTGGAGGGGCGTTCTCCGGGGCGTCCACCGGTCAGGGCGCCCGCTTCCCGGGCGATCAGGTCACCGGCGCCGTAGTCCCAGGCGTTGAGGCCACGCTCGTAGTAGCCGTCCAGGCGGCCCGCCGCCAGGTCGCAGAGGTCGACCGCGGCCGAGCCGCCGCGGCGGATGTCGCGGAGCAGGGGGATGAGCCGTGCGGCCACCTCGGCCTGGTGGGTGCGGACCTCGGAGACGTAGTTGAAGCCGGTGGAGACCAGGGCCTGGTCCAGGGGCGGGGCCGGGCGGCAGGACAGGGCGCGTTCGCCCTCCCACGCGCCCGTGGCCCGGGCGCCGCCGCCGCGCACCGCGTGGAAGGTCTCGCCGCGCATCGGGACCGCGACCACCCCGACGACCGTCTCGCCGTCCCGTTCGGCCGCGATGGACACCGACCAGGTCGGCAGCCCGTAGAGGTAGTTGACCGTGCCGTCCAGGGGGTCGATCACCCAGCGGACGCCGCTGGTGCCCGGGGTGTCGGCGCCCTCCTCGCCGAAGAAGCCGTCGTCGGGGCGGCGGGCGGAGATCAGGTCGGTGATCAGCTTCTCCGCCGCGATGTCCATCTCGGTGACGACGTCGATCGGGCTCGACTTGGTCCGCGCGACCGCCAGGTCGGCCGGACGGCCGTCCCGCAGGAGGTCGCCCGCGTGGCGGGCCGCCTCCCGGGCCAGGTCGAGGAGTTCCTGGTGCAGGGCGTCGCTCACTTGGCTCCTCACGCGTAGGGGCTGTCGACGCCGGCGGCGGCCGGCTTGGGGGCGCGGGCGGGGCAGCAGCCGACGGGGCACACGTTGTGACTGGCGCCGAGGGTGCCGAGCGCGCAGGGGGTGGGCTGTTCGCCGCGCTCCGTGGCCGCGCGCTCCAGGATCAGGTCGCGGACGGCCGCCGCGAAGCGCGGGTCGGCGCCCACCGTGGCCGAGCGGCGCATGGGCAGGTTCAGCTCCTCGGCCTTGGCCTTCGCCTCCGTGTCGAGGTCGTAGAGGACCTCCATGTGGTCCGAGACGAAGCCGATGGGGGCGATGACGACGGCGGGCGCGCCCGACTCGTGCAGGGTCTGCAGGTGGTCGCAGATGTCCGGCTCCAGCCACGGGATGTGCGGGGCTCCGGAGCGCGACTGGTAGACGAGCTGCCAGGGGTGGTCGACGCCGGTGCGCTCGCGGACGGCGTCGGCGATCAGCCCGGCCACCTCCAGGTGCTGCCTGACGTACGCGCCGCCCTCGCCGTGGCCCTCGACCGGGCCGGAGGTGTCCGCGGAGGCCGTGGGGATCGAGTGGGTCGAGAACGCGATGTGGGCGCCCTCGCGGACGTCGTCCGGGAGGTCGGCCAGCGAGCGGACCACGCCCTCGATCATCGGCTCCAGGAAGCCCTCGTGGTTGAAGTAGTGGCGGAGCTTGTCGACCTTGGGCAGGTCGAGCCCCTCGGCTTCGAGGGCGGCCAGGGAGTCGGCCAGGTTCTCGCGGTACTGGCGGCAGCCCGAGTACGACGCGTAGGCGCTGGTGGCCAGGACCAGGATGCGGCGGTGACCGTCGGCGGTCATCTCGCGCAGGGTGTCGGTCAGGTACGGGGCCCAGTTGCGGTTGCCCCAGTAGATCGGCAGGTCCAGACCGTGGTCCGCGAAGTCCTTGCGCAGGGCGTCGAGGAGCGCGCGGTTCTGGTCGTTGATGGGGCTGACCCCGCCGAAGAGGAAGTAGTGTTCGCCGACTTCCTTGAGGCGTTCCCTGGGGATACCCCGGCCGCGGGTGACGTTCTCCAGGAACGGGATCACGTCGTCCGGGCCTTCGGGACCGCCGAAGGACAGCAGGAGCAGGGCGTCGTAGGGGGTGGCGTCGAGCACGTCTCGCATGGGTCGAATCCTGTCATCCGGTACTGACAGCCGGGAAACGGTGGGGTGACGGGCCGGGTTCCCGGTTTGTAAGCTGTATCGGCGCTGTACGCGCCTTACGTCTGCCTTCCTCCCGTGCTTCCCTCCCGCACCTTCCCTCCCGCCCGACCGGAGCCCGCCGTGCCGAGTCCCTATCGCGCCCTGTTCGCCGCACCCGGCTCCAGACGCTTCTCCGTCGCGGGCTTCCTCGGCAGGATGCCGCTGTCCATGATGGGCATCGGTGTCGTCACGATGATCTCGCAGATCAGCGGGCGGTACGGCCTAGCGGGCGCCCTGTCGGCCACCATCGCGCTGGCCGCCGCGGCCATCGGTCCGCAGATATCGCGCCTGGTGGACCAGTTCGGGCAGCGCCGGGTGCTGCGGCCGGCCGCGCTGGTCGCCCTCGCGTCGGCGGCCGGGCTGCTGCTCGCCACCTCCTTCGGCGGACCGGACTGGGTGCTGTTCGTGTGCGCCGCCGGGATCGGGGCCGTGCCCAGTCTCGGGGCGATGGTCCGGGCCCGGTGGGCGAACCTGTACCGCGGGACCCCGCTCCTGCACACCGCGTACTCGTTCGAGTCGGTGGTCGACGAGGTGTGCTTCATCGTCGGGCCGATCATCTCCATCGGGCTGTCGACCGCCTGGTTCCCGGAGGCCGGCCCCCTTCTGGCGGCCTGTTTCCTGGCGGTCGGCGTCTTCTGGCTGACCGCGCAGCGGAGCACCGAGCCGGAGCCGCATCCCCGGGCCAGGCACGGTGGCGGGTCGGCGCTGCGCTCCCGTGGACTGCAGGTTCTCGTCGCCACGTTCGTGGCGACCGGGACGATCTTCGGAGCGGTGGACGTGGTGACGGTGGCCTTCGCCGACGAGCAGGGCCACAAGGGGGCCGCGAGCGTGGTGCTCGCCCTGTACGCGGCCGGATCCTGCGTGGCGGGAATCGTCTTCGGGCTGCTGCGTCTCCCAGGAGCCCCACAGCGTCGCTGGCTGCTGGGCATATGCGCGATGGCCGTGAGTATGATCCCCCTCCTACTGGTCGGAAACTTGCCGTTTCTGGCCGTGGCGCTCTTCGTCGCGGGCCTGTCCATCGCTCCCACGATGATCACGACGATGTCCCTGATCGAAGAGCACGTACCACGCGCGCAGTCGACCGAGGGCATGACCTGGATCAGCACCGGGCTCGCGGTCGGCGTCGCGCTCGGCTCCTCCATGGCAGGCTGGGTCATCGACGCGGCCGGCGCGCGGGCCGGGTACGGGGTTCCGGCGGTGTCCGGGGCCGTCGCGGTCGCGGTCGGTTTCCTGGGGTACCGCCGGCTCAGCAGGCCGGCTCCGCGTCGGGGAGGCACCGTTGAGCAGCACAGCGAGCGGGAAGAACGGCACGTGGCGTAACTGGGGCGGCAATGTCGTCTCCCGCCCCGCGCGGGAGGTCACGCCCGCCTCGGTGGAGGAGCTGGCGGCGGCCGTCCGGCAGGCCGCGGAGGACGGGCTGACCGTGAAGCCGGTCGGTACCGGGCACTCCTTCACGTCCATCGCGGCCACCGACGGCGTGATGATCCGCCCTCAACTGCTGACCGGCATCCGCAAGATCGACCGCGATGCCATGACCGTCACGGTGGAGGCCGGCACCCCGCTCAAGAGGCTCAATTTGGCGCTCGCGCGTGAGGGGCTCTCGCTCACGAACATGGGCGACATCATGGAGCAGACCGTCTCCGGCGCCACCAGCACCGGCACCCACGGCACGGGACGCGACTCGGCCTCCATCGCCGCGCAGATCAAGGGGCTGGAGCTGGTCACCGCCGACGGATCGGTGCTCACCTGCTCCGAGAAGGAGAACCCGGAGGTCTTCGCGGCCGCCCGGATCGGCCTGGGCGCCCTCGGCATCGTGACCGCGATCACCTTCGCCGTGGAGCCGGTCTTCCTGCTCACGGCCCGCGAGGAGCCGATGCCCTTCGAGCGGGTGCTCGCCGAGTTCGACGCGCTGTGGGCCGAGAACGAGCACTTCGAGTTCTACTGGTTCCCGCACACCGGCAGCACCAACACCAAGCGCAACAACCGCAGCGCGGGCCCGGAGAAGCCGGTCGGCCAGGTCGCGGGCTGGTTCGAGGACGAGTTCCTCTCCAACGGCGTCTTCCAGGTGGCCCAGTGGGTCGGCCGGGCGGTGCCGGCCACCGTCCCGACGATCGCCCGGGTCTCCAGCAGGGCCCTGTCAGCGCGGACGTACACCGACATTCCCTACAAGGTCTACACATCGCCGCGTCGGGTGCGGTTCACGGAGATGGAATACGCCGTTCCGCGCGAGGCCCTGACCGAGACGCTGCGCGAACTGAAGGCGATGGTCGACCGCTCCGACCTCAGGGTCAGCTTCCCCGTCGAGGTGCGCACGGCGCCCGCCGACGACATCACCCTGTCCACCGCGTCGGGCCGCGACAGCGCCTACGTCGCCGTCCACATGTTCAAGGGCACGCCCTACCAGGCCTACTTCACGGCCGCCGAGCGCATCTTCACCGCACACGAGGGACGTCCGCACTGGGGCAAGGTGCACACCCGCGACGCCGAGTACTTCGCGGGCGTCTATCCCCGCTTCGGCGAGTTCACCGCGCTGCGGGACCGGCTCGACCCCGACCGGCGGTTCCAGAACGACTACCTGCGAAGGGTGTTGGGCTCGTAGTGCGGCCGAAGCCATTGGTTCCATTTCTGGCGATTGCGTGAAGTACGCCACGTTCAAGATCCGGAAAACGGGCAACGGGCGGTCAACTCCGGTCCGTTGCCAGAAGTTGGGTGGCGTGCCAATCCACGCACGTGGTCCAAATGGAGTACTGTTGCGAGCCCTGGGTCCGGTCTCCCGCCAGGGCGTCCGGGGCTTGAAGGACCGCCGGGAGGGGGCTAGTTGCACAGGGTGACGGAGTTGGTCACTTAGCGTTGCGAATAGGTAACCGTGCCATAACGGCGATCCAGGGCCCGTGCCCGACACGCCGGGCAACTCGGCAAGGTTGTGGCAGGCTGCACCCGGGCAGGCCACACTCGACTAGCGGAAGCAGCGACGCACGTGACGTCGGCAGGCACCACCCGGGAGGTCCCCATGCCCGAACTGCGTGTCGTGGCCGTCTCCAATGACGGCACACGGCTGGTGCTGAAGGCTGCCGACTCAACGGAGTACACGCTGCCGATCGACGAGCGGCTGCGTGCCGCCGTCCGCGGTGACCGACCCCGCCTCGGCCAGATCGAGATCGAGGTCGAAAGCCATCTCCGCCCCCGCGACATCCAGGCGCGTATACGCGCCGGAGCCACCGCGGAAGAGGTCGCCCAGCTCGCAGGCATCCCCGTCGACCGGGTACGTCGCTTCGAGGGCCCTGTCCTCGCCGAGCGCGCGTTCATGGCCGAGCGGGCCCGCAAGACACCCGTCCGCCGCCCCGGCGAGAACGCCGGACCCCAGCTCGGCGAGGCCGTCCAGGAGCGGTTGCTGCTGCGCGGCGCCGAGAAGGACACGGTGCAGTGGGACTCCTGGCGCCGCGACGACGGCACCTGGGAGGTCCTGCTGGTCTACCGGGTCGCGGGCGAACCGCACTCGGCGAGCTGGACGTACGACCCGCCCCGGCGGCTCGTCCAGGCCGTCGACGAGGAGGCGCGCTCGCTGATCGGCGAGTCCGACGACCTCGCCGCGCCGGAGCCCAGCTTTCCCTTCGTACCGCGCATCGCACGGCTGCCGCGCGACCGTCCGCTGGACCGTTCCCTGGACCGGCCGAGCCTGCCGGCCCAGGCGTCCGAGCCCGCCGAGGAGAGCACCGCGAGCGAACGGGACTCGCTGACCAGCCTGTTGGAGGCCGTACCGAGCTTCCGTGGCGACCTGGTCGTCCCGGAGCGCCCGCCGGAGACCGCGCCTCCTGAGGAGGAGCCGCCCGCCGTCGAGCCCGAGGAGGAGGAGCCCCCGGCCCCCGCGGCCTCGGCCGGTTCCGCCTACGCGGACGTTCTCATGCCCCGCTCCGTCGGCAGCCACCGCGACCGCCTGATCGGCGCCACGGACCGCCAGGCGGAGGCCGACGGCGTCCGCCCCGGCCGCCGGGCCGCGGTCCCGAGCTGGGACGAGATCGTCTTCGGCACGCGACGCAAGAAGCAGGAGTAACCGGGCGTACGGCGGTTGACGCCCGGTCAGCACGGCAGGAGGCCCGCACCGACGACGGTGCGGGCCTTCCCGCTCGGTGGGCGGACTACTGCGGATCCGGCCCCACCGCGATCGGCCGCTTCGGGTCCGACGACCATTCCGACCACGACCCGACGTACAGCGCCGCCGGAATGCCCGCCACCGCCAGCGCCAGCACCTCGTGCGCCGCCGAGACTCCCGAGCCGCAGTACACGCCGACGTCCGAACCGCCGCCCGCACCGAGGGACTTGAAGCGCTCGGCCAACTGCTCGGCGGGCAGGAAGCGCCCGTCCGTACCGACGTTCTCGTTCGTCGGCGCCGACACCGCCCCCGGGATGTGCCCGCCGACCCGGTCGATCGGCTCCACCTCGCCCCGGTACCGCTCCCCCGCCCGCGCGTCGAACAGCACCCCGGAGCGCGCCAGCGTCGCGGCGCCGTCGGCGTCCAGCAGCCCCATGGCACCCGGCACCGGCTCGAAGTCGCCTGCCGCCGGCGTCGGTGCGGACGTCTGCAGTTCCCCCTCCCACGTCGGCAACCCGCCGTCGAGGACCCGCACGTCCGGGTGACCCGTCCAGCGCAGCAACCACCAGGCGCGAGCCGCCGCCCAGCCAAGCCCGCCGTCGTACACGACCACCGGCGTCCCGGTGGAGACACCGGCCCGGCGCATGGCGGCGCCGAAGACGTCGAGGTCGGGCAGCGGGTGCCGGCCGCGTTCGTCGGGCGCAGCGGCCAGCTCCGAGTCCAGGTCGACGTACACGGCGCCGGGGATGTGCCCGGCCGCGTACTCGGCGCGCCCGTCGAAGGGCGCCTGGGCGAGGCTCAGCTGCCAGCGGACGTCGAGCAGGACGGGCGGGTTGGCGCCCGCGAGGCCGCTCGCGAGTTCGGAAGCGGAGATGATGGCGTTCATGGCCACCATCCTCGCGCACGGGGTGGCCGCATCGTCGATGTCCGGCTACTCTGCTCCGCCGGGCAGGCCCGATCACGAGGCGTACGGGTTCGGGCACATGCTGTACAGCGGATCGACATCCGCCGACACTGCGCGGAAACGACGGGAAGCCGCACCCGGCATGCTCCGGACACGGGGCTCGGCGTGGCGAGCGCGCCCGCGGCGCACGGCACCGCGGGTGGTGCGAGCATCGGCACGGGGATCCGGTAAGCGGACGCGACACGGCCACCGCGAGGGGTCGAGGAGAGAGTGACGATGACGGAGGCACTGGAGTCGGCCGGCCCGAACGGCGAGAAGCGGGCCGGGCACAGACCGGGTACGCCCTGCTGGGTGAGTCTGATGGTGCACGGGCTGACGGCGACCGAGGAGTTCTACGCGGCGCTGTTCGGCTGGGAGTTCGAACCGGGCCCGCACCAGCTCGGCCCCTATGTGCGGGCCCTGCTGGACGGCTACGAGGTCGCCGGCATCGGCCAGCTGCCCCCGGACCGCCAACTCCCCATCGCCTGGACGCCCTACCTAGCCTCGGACGACGTGGACCTGACCGCGGAGACGGTACGGCTGTGCGGCGGCACGGTCGGGGTGGGCCCGCTGGACGCGGCCGAAGCGGGCCGGCTGGCGATCGGCTCCGACCCCTCCGGCGCGGTCTTCGGGATCTGGCAGGCCGCCGCCCACGGCGGCACGGCCCTCACCGGCGTGCCCGGCACCCCCGCGTGGAACGAGCTGGTCACCTATGAGACGGCCGGTGTGGCCAAGTTCTACGAGACGGTCTTCGGCTACGAGGAGAGGAAGGTCGTCTCCGCCGACTTCGACTACGTCACCCTGCACATCGACGGCCGCCCGGTCGCCGGCCTGCACGGCGTCGGCAACGCACTCCCCCGGGACCGGGGCCCGCACTGGACGACGTACTTCGAGGTGGCGGACGCGGACGAGGCGGCGGCCCGGCTGACCGACCTCGGCGGGCACGTCCTCAGGCCGCCGAAGGACAGCGTCCACGGCCGCGTGGCGACGGTGGCGGACCCGGAGGGAGCGCTGTTCTCCCTGATCCAGAGCCCGCGCTGAGCCGCGGGCGGCGGCCGTATCAGGCCGGGGAGACCGGCAGCACGTCCGGCGACAGCGCCGCCGCCCGTGCGGTGGCCGCCGTCATGCGGCGGCGGTGGTGACGGCGGCACAGGACCTCGTAGCCGACGGCCTCGGCCTGGTTGACGTCGCCGACGACCACCTGGGCGCCCTCGACGACCATCTCGCCGCCTATCGTGCGGGCGTTGTGGGTGGCGCGGGCGCCGCACCAGCACAGGGCCTCGACCTGCAACACCTCGACGCGGTCGGCGAGTTCGACCAGGCGCTGGGAGCCGGGGAAGAGCTTGGAGCGGAAGTCTGTGGTGATGCCGAAGGCGTAGACGTCCAGGCCCAGGTCGTCGACGACGCGGGCGAGCTGGTCGATCTGCTCCGGGGCGAGGAACTGCGCCTCGTCTGCGATGACGTAGTCCGCGCGGCCGCCCTGCGAGAGGTGGTCGACGAGGTGGGCGTAGAGGTCCTGGCCGTCCTCGACCTCCACAGCGTCGGTGACCAGGCCCAGTCGCGAGGAGAGTTTGCCCTCGCCGGCGCGGTCGTCGCGGGTGAAGATCATGCCCGCCAGGCCACGCGCCGAACGGTTGTGCTCTATCTGCAGAGCCAGCGTGGACTTCCCGCAGTCCATCGTTCCGGAGAAGAACACCAGCTCGGGCATGGGAGGTCGAGCACCTTTCGGCGGGCGGGGCGGCGGGAGGGCGGGCAGCGCTTCAGGAGCGTACTTCGAGCAGCGGGACCAGTTGTTCGGCAGGGGTCATCGAGCCGTGGTTGCCGACCATCGCCGACTCCTTCGGCTCCCGCTCGGAGGCGATGATCAGGACGTCGTCGCGGGCGGCCGCCACGACGTCGCCGATGCGGGCGCGGACGCGGTCGTCGATGTGCGGGCCGAACCAGCCCGCCGCGATCGCCTCCTCCCGCGAGGCCACCCAGAACTGCTCGCCGAGCACCTCGCGCCAGCACGTCAGCACGTCGTTCTCGGCGCCGGGGACTGCGTAGACGTGACGGGCCCGGCCCTCGCCGCCCAACAGGGCGACCCCGGCGCGCAGTTCCCAGTCCTCGTCGAAGTCGATGCGGTGCTCCTCGTCGAAGGGCACGTCGATCATGCCGTGGTCGGCGGTGACGTACAGCGCGGTGCGCGGCGGGAGTTGCTCGGTCAGCCGCTGGACGAGCCGGTCGACGTGCATGAGCTGGCCGCGCCAGGTGTCGGAGTCGACGCCGTAGCGGTGGCCGGCGCCGTCGAGTTCGGCGTAGTACGTGTAGACCAGGGAGCGGTCGCCGGCGGCGAGTTGCTCGGCGGCGAGGTCCATGCGGTCCTCGCCGGACAGCCGCCCGTGGAATGTTCCGCCGCTGAGCGCGACCTTGGTCAGCGGGGTGTTCTCGAAGGTCGGGGAGGACACCTGGGCCGCGTGCACGCCGGCCCGGTGGGCGAGCTGGAAGATCGTCGGGTACGGCTGCCAGGTCTGCGGCGGCGTCCACGGCTGCCAGCGCAGCTGGTTCATCAGCTCGCCGGTCTCCGGGTTGCGCGCGGTGTATCCGGGCAGGCCGTGCGCGCCCGGGGGCAGGCCGGTGCCGACGGAGGCGAGGGAGGTCGCGGTGGTCGCCGGGTAGCCGGTGGTCAGGGGACGGCCGGTGCCGCCGCGCGAGCTGCCGAGCAGCGAGGTCATGAAGGGCGCCTCGTCCGCGTGCGCCTTCAGCTGCTCCCAGCCCAGACCGTCGACCAGGAACACGCAGTTGCGGTCGGCGGGGGTCAGTTCGGTGATCGCGGCCTTCGTGTCCGGTACGCCCATGCCCGCGGCCAGGGTGGGCAGCAGGTCGGCGAGGGAGCCGCTGCCGTACTCGGGCAGGGGCGCGGAGGCGACGGAGAGGGGTTCGGGATGGGCGTCCCAGGGAGCATCAGGTGGTGTGGGCGCGGAGCGCCCTCGATCATGGGCGGCGGGGCGCGGCGGGTGGGCCATCAGCGGGTGGTGTCCGCGGTCGCCTCGGAGAGCGACTGGGCGAAGGCGAGCGCCTGGCGCACCGTCTCCGGGCCGTCGCCGGCCTCGCTGACCCGCAGGCTGAGGTCGTCGGCCGTGGAGCTGCCCGTGTAGCCGTGGTCGGCCTCGCAGTTGGGGTCGCCGCAGGCGGCGGGTTCGAGGTCGATGCGGGAGACGGCGCCCCAGCCGATGGTGAGGACGACCTCGCGGGGCAGGGTGCCCGGCGTGTACTGCTCCGGGTTGGCGACCACGCGGCTGACCACGACCGAGGAGATCCGGCCGAGCTTCACGGACTCGGTGGACGTCGTCGCGTACGGCGTCGGGGAGGTGCTGTCGGCGGCCTGCTCGTCGGTGTGGCTGACGATGAAGCGGTTGCCGGTGAGGACGAGCACGGTGACGTGCCGCCGGACCTCGTTCTGGTCGAACGTCGTCTCCTGGTGGACCAGGTACGACCGGATGGGCTCGCCGCCCACGGCGGCCTCCACCGCCTCGGCCACGAGGGCCGGGTAGTAGCCGCTGCGCTCGATCGCCGCACGCAGCCCCTGGGTCGTCGTACTGGTCTTGGCCATGACGTCCATCCTACGGTGGCGCGTCGGCTGCGAGGCACCGCTCAGGCCGTACGGGTGCACCTCTCAGTAGACGGGGAGCGTGCGCGGGCCGAGGTCGTCCCGGGCGGGCGGGGGCGCCAGCCGGACGGAGGCACCGAGAACGCTCAGGCCACGGGGGGCGACGACGACCGGCTCCAGGGTGACCGCGACGACCTCGGGGTGGTCGTCGACCAGCCGTGACACCCGCAGCAGCAGTTCCTCCAGCGCAGGCGTGTCGACGGGGGTCGAGCCGCGCCAGCCGAACAGGAGGGGTGCCGTCCGGATGGACCGGACCAGGGAGGCCGCCTCCCGGTCGGTGACCGGGACCAGCCGGTGCGCCATGTCACCGAGCAGCTGGGAGGCCGGTCCGGCCAGGCCGAACGAGACCACGGCCCCGGCCGCCGGGTCGATGACGGCCCGCACGATGGTGTCCACGCCGCGTGGCGCCATGGCCTGCACCACCGGGCGGAGCTCCGCCGGCTCGCCGAACAGCTCCGTCAACTCGGTGTACGCCCGCCGCAGTTGTTCCTCGTCCGCGAGATCGAGGCGCACGCCGCCCAGGTCGGCGCGGTGGCGCAGGTGCGGGGCGGTGGCCTTGAGGGCGACGGGGTAGCCGATGGCGTCCGCGGCCCGGACCGCGTCCTGCGGGGTGAAGGCGGGGACGGCCCTGCGGACGTCGATGCCGTACCGGCCGAGGAGCTGGTGTGTCTCCTCGGTGCCGAGGGTGAGGCCCTGCCCGCGCGCGAGCATGCCGTCGATCTGCTCGGCGGCCCCCTTCTCGTCGATGTCCTCGTACTCGGGCACCCTGCCGGGCTCGGCGGCGTCGCGCCGCCACTGGGCGTAGTTCACGGCTTCGGCGAGGGCCCGTACGGCGCGCTCGGCGGCGGGGTAGGCGGGGATGAGGCGGGATTCCGCGGGGGCGCTCGTGGCGGGGGCCGCCTGGGTCGTCGGGGGCAGCATCTGCGAGGGGCGGAGCCGGGCGCCGGAGGGGGTGCTCGAACCGGTCTGGGGTGCGGTGCTCGCCGCGGCGGACAGGGCTTGCGCGAGCCCGCCGAGCTCCACGTGGACCACCAGCACGGGCTTGCCGGGGACGGCCTGGGCGGCCGACCGCAGCGCCTCGGCCAGCTCCGCGTCGCCGGGCGAGGCCTCTCCGATGGCCGGGATCGCCGTCACCACGACCGTGTCGCAGGAGTCGTCCTCCAGCGCGTGCAGCAGCGCCGTGTGGAAGTCCGCGGCGGAGGCCTCGGTGGTCAGGTCCAGCGGCCGCTGCGGCCTCAGGCCCTCGGCGAGGCAGGCGTCGTACGTGAGCAGGCCGAGCGACTCGGAGTTGCCCAGGATCGCCACCCGGGGTCCGGCCGGAAGCGGCTGGCGGGCGAGCAGCAGTCCGGCGTCGACCAGTTCGGTGATCGTGTCGACGCGGATGACGCCGGCCTGCCTGAGCAGCGCGGAGACCGTGGCGTGCGGCAGCCGGGTGGCGCGTACGGCGTGGCCCTGCGGCGCCGAACCGGCGCCCTGGACGACGACCAGCGGCTTGGCGGCCGCCGTGCGCCGGGCGAGGCGGGTGAACTTGCGGGGGTTGCCGATGGACTCCAGGTACATCAGGACGACGTCGGTGTCCGGGTCGTCGTACCAGTACTGGATGAGGTCGTTGCCGGAGACGTCGGCGCGGTTGCCGGAGGAGACGAAGGTGGACACGCCGGTGACGCCGGTGACTCCGCCGCCGCGTCGGTGCAGCCGGGAGAGCAGGGCGATGGCGATGGCGCCGGACTGGGCGAACAGGCCGATGCGGCCGGGGCGGGGCATCTGGGGGGCGAGGGAGGCGTTGAGCCGTACCTGCTCGGAGGTGTTGATGACGCCGAAGGCGTTCGGGCCGATGATCCGCATGCCGTACGTGCGCGCGTGCCGGACGAGTTCGCGCTGGCGCTCGCGTCCCTCGGGGCCGCTCTCGGCGTACCCGGCGGAGATCACGACGAGTCCCTGGACGCCGTGCTCGCCGCACTCGGTGACGACCTGGGGGACGTGGTCGGCGGGGACGGCGACGACGGCGAGGTCGACGGGGCCGTCGATGTCCCGCACGGAGCGGTGGGCGGGGACGCCGGCGAGTTCCTTGAGGTCCTCTGGGAAGGCGCCGTTGACGGCGTACAGGCGCCCGGCGTAACCGGCGTCCCGGATGTTGTCGAGAACGCTGCGGCCCACTCCCCCGGGTGCGCGGCCGGCGCCGATGACGGCGACGGAGCCGGGTGCCAGCAGGCGGCGTACGGAACGCCCCTCGGCGCGCTGCTCGCGCGCGCGTTGCACGGCGAGGGAGCGGTCGGTGGGTTCGAGGTCGAACTCCAGGCGGACGACGCCGTCCTCGAAGTGGCGCTTCTGGGTGTACCCGGCGTCCGTGAACACCTTGATCATCTTGGTGTTGGCGGGCAGCACCTCGGCGGCGAAGCGGCGGATGCCCCGCTCGCGCGCGACGGCGGCGATGTGTTCGAGGAGGGCGGAGGCGACGCCGCGGCCTTGGTGGGCGTCCTGGACGAGGAAGGCGACCTCCGCCTCGTCGGCGGGCGCGGACGCGGGCGTTCCGTCGGCGCCGATGCGGTCATAGCGTACGGTGGCGATGAACTCGCCGCCGACCGTGGCCGCGAGTCCCACCCGGTCCACAAAGTCGTGGTGCGTGAAGCGGTGGACGTCCTTTGCGGACAGGCGAGGGTAGGGCGCGAAGAAGCGGTAGTACTTCGACTCGTCCGAGACCTGCTCGTAGAAGCTGACCAGGCGATCTGCGTCATCGACGGTGATGGGGCGGATGCGCGCGGTGCCGCCGTCGCGCAGCACCACGTCGGCCTCCCAGTGGGCGGGGTACTCGTGCCGGTCCGACGCGGTCTGCATGGGCCCCAGAGTACGGCTCGCGTCCGACAGCGGCGCGAGGCAGTCTGTGGAGAACCGAAGAGGACGTCGATCGGGCCGAGGCCGCGGCCCGAGCATCCACCCCGGACGGAACGCGAGAACCGCTCCGGAGACTCTTCACGTTGTGGGAAACTGGTCTAGACAACCCTGAACACCGAAGGGCAGCATCACATGGCTGAGCGCCGCGTCAACGTCGGCTGGGCCGAGGGCCTCCACGCCCGCCCCGCTTCCATCTTCGTCCGGGCCGCCACGGCCGCAGGTATCCCGGTGACGATCGCCAAGGCCGACGGCAACCCCGTCAACGCGGCCTCCATGCTGGCCGTCCTGGGTCTGGGCGCCCAGGGTGGCGAGGAGATCGTCCTCGCCTCCGACGCCGAGGGCGCCGACGCCGCCCTCGACCGTCTGGCCAAGCTGGTCTCCGAGGGCCTCGAGGAGCTTCCCGAGACCGTCTGATCGCGGCACCGCAGAAGGGCTCGTCCGAATTACCGGGCGGGCCCTTCGCATTTCCTGTGCCGGGGTCGGGAATTCTCGACGGCGGGCAGCATGAATTAGCCCCCTCGAATTTCCTGCTCTTTGTATACGGCGCTCGTGTTAATGCCGCAGGCTCGACATGTTTACGGCATGTTGCGAGTTCCTCACACCGTTCGCGCCGCCGAATCGCAGCCGGTGCGCGGCGGTCGAGCGCTCGGTGTGCAGGCTCGTGATCGCCCGCGCGCGCTCGGCGTCGCCCCGGGCCACGGCGTCGACGATCGCGCCGTGCTCCGCCCAGGACTCCACGGGGTTGGCCGGCGCGTCCACCGCGTACATCCAGGTGATCTTGTGGCGCAGCTGGGTCAGCATCGAGGTCAGGGCGGGGCTGCCGGAGGCCTGGGCGAGCGTCTCGTGGAACCAGCCCCCCAGAGAGCGCAGATCCTCGCTGCCGCCCCTCCTGGCGCGCTCCTGGCCCAGTCTGACCAGGCCGCGCAGGACCTTGAGGTGGGCCTCGGTGCGCCGCTGGGCTGCCCGGGAGGCACCCAGCGGCTCCAGCAGCATGCGCATCTCCAGCAGGTCGGCGGCCTCCTGCTCGGTCGGTTCCGCCACGCACGCGCCCGCGTGCCGGCGGGTCACCACGAAGCCCTCGGCCTCCAGGGTGCGCAGGGCCTCACGGACGGGGACGCGCGAGACGCCGTAACGACGGGCGAGGAGTTCCTCGGTGAGACGGCCGCCACGCTCGTAGACACCCGCGACGATGTCGTCCCGGATGGCCGTGCACACCGAGTGCGCCGGAATACGCATGACCGACCTCCGTCTTAATCCCCGTGAAACGTCGACGATTGACGTTGTGTCCAGCGACTCTATTGCAATGAGCCGGAATTTCCGACGGGGGGCCGGAATCCATGGATATTTTTTGGACAGAGGGGTGACAGAAACGACGAAAACCCCGGCTCGGGGGAGCCGGGGTCCTCGGAGTCTGGCGGCGCGTCGCTAGACGTTCACACCGTGCGAGCGCAGGTACGCGACCGGGTCGATGTCCGAGCCGTAGTCGGGGGTCGTACGGGCCTCGAAGTGCAGGTGCGGTCCGGTGGTGTTGCCGGTGGAGCCGGAGAGACCGATCTGCTGGCCGGTGACGACCTTCTGGCCGACCGAGACGCCGATGGACGACAGGTGGCCGTACTGGGTGTACGTCCCGTCGTTCATCTTGATCACGATCTGGTTGCCGTAGGCCCCGCCCCAGCCGGTCTGGACGACCGTGCCGTAGCCCACCGCGTGGACGGACGTGCCGCTCGCCGCGTGGAAGTCGATGCCGGTGTGGCTGCCGGAGGACCACAGGGAGCTGCTGGCCTTGTAGCCGGTGGAGACGTACGAGTTGGAGATCGGCGCGACGAAGGAGTTCAGGCGCTTGCGCTCGGCCTCACGGGCGGCGCGCTCCTTGGCCTCGCGCTCCTTCTTGGCGAGCGCTTCGGCCTTCTTGCGGGCGGCCTCCTCGGCGGCCTTCTTGCGGGCGGCCTCCTCGGCGGCCTGCTTCTGGGCCTCGGCCTGCGCGTCGATCTTCTCGGCGATCGAGTCGCCGATGCTGATGACGGGGGTGAAGCCGGTCTGCTCGACGGCGTCGACGGAGTTGTCGGCGGCGAGCGCGGGTGCCGCGAGGGCACCGATCACACCGGTGGTGGCGAGGGCCGCGACGCCGGCGACCTGGGCGGTGGAACGCTTGATCCGGCTGGGACGACGGTGCTTCCCGGTGGCGCACATGAACGCCATGTACAGGCTGGTCCTTTCCTTCCCTCTCGCCTACCGGGTTAGCTGACGGGTTCGGAGCAGGAAGGTCTCCTACGGACCCCCTCGCGGCTCGCGCGGGCGTCCGATTCACCCCAGGGACTGCGGTGGGTCCCCGGCTCCCCTGGCTCGCGCCGTACGGGGACTCGGCGATGACTGTCCGGTGCCGCGGGTGCGGCGCACTGCCTGACGAACAGCCCGCATGACGCTAAGCGGGGCGCCTTTCAATCCCCAAACGGATCGCGGCTTTTGTAGCGCATCCCACAGGGCAGACAGGCATCTCTCCTTCAATTCCGCGCCAATTCGGACATAGAAGGGCCCTAGTGACAGGTCAGTCACCAGGGCCCCTCCACGCGCGCGTGCCGCTACTCGGCGGAAACCACGGTCACTTCACCGATGCCGAGCGCCTCCACCGGCGCCTTGATCTGCGCCGCGTCGCCGACGAGGACGGTCACCAGACGGTCCACCGGGAACGCGTTCACGACCGCCGCGGTGGCCTCCACCGTGCCGGTCGCGGCGAGCTGCTGATACAGCGTCGCCTGGTAGTCGTCGGGCAGGTGCTGCTCGACCTGGTCGGCCAGCGTGCTCGCGACCGCCGCCGCGGTCTCGTACTTCAGCGGCGCCACGCCCACGAGGTTCTGCACGGCGACGTCGACCTCGGCGTCGGTGAGGCCGCCCTCGGCGAGCGTGCGCAGCACCTTCCAGAGGTCGTCGAGCGCCGGACCGGTGTTCGGGGTGTCGACGGAGCCGCTGATGGCGAGCATCGACGCGCCCGTGCCGTCCGGGGCGGACCTGAGGACCTGCCCGAACGCGCGCACACCGTAGGTGTAGCCCTTCTCCTCGCGCAGGACGCGGTCCAGGCGGGAGGTGAGGGTGCCGCCGAGGCAGTACGTGCCGAGCACCTGCGCCGGCCACACGCGGTCGTGCCGGTCTGCGCCGACGCGGCCGATGAGCAGCTGCGTCTGGACGGCGCCGGGACGGTCCACGATGATCACGCGCCCGGTGTCGTCGGCGGTCACCGGCGGCACGGGACGGGGCTCGGCCGTGGAGCCCGTCCAGGTGCCCAGGGTCTCGCCGAGCAGGGCGTCCAGGTCGATGCCGGTGAGGTCGCCGACGACGACCGCGGTGGCCGTGGCGGGCCGGACGTGACGGTCGTAGAAGGCGCGTACGGCGGCCGCGTCGATCTTCTCGACGGTCTCCTCGGTGCCCTGCCGCGGGCGGGACATGCGCGAGGTCGCCGGGAACAGCTCCCTGGAGAGCTCCTTGGCCGCCCGGCGGGAGGGGTTGGCCAGCTCGTGCGGGATCTCGTCCAGACGGTTGCGCACCAGCCGCTCGACCTCGCCGTCGGCGAACGCGGGCGCCCTGAGGGCGTCGGCGAGCAGGCCGAGCGCCTTGGCCAGGCGGGAGGCCGGCACTTCGAGGCTGAGGCGGACACCAGGGTGGTCGGCGTGCGCGTCGAGGGTGGCGCCGCAGCGCTCCAGCTCGGCGGCGAACTCCTCGGCGGAGTGCTTGTCGGTGCCCTCGGAGAAGGCCCGCGCCATGATCGTGGCGACGCCGTCGAAGCCGGTCGGCTCGGCCTCCAGGGGTGCGTCCAGGAGCACCTCGACGGCGACGACCTGCTGTCCGGGGCGGTGGCAGCGCAGCACGGTCAGGCCGTTGTCGAGCGCCCCGCGCGTGGGCGCGGGGAACGCCCACGGCCTGGCCTCGCCGGCCTGGGGCTGCGGGTGGAACTCCATCGTGGCGAGCTCGCTCACTTGGCCGCCTCCTCGTTCTTGTCGCCGGCTTCGACCGTGGCCTCGGCCTCGGGGTCTTCGGGGGGATCCGCGTCCTCGGCGACCTCTCCGGAGACGGGTTCGTAGACGAGCACCGCCCGGTTGTCGGGCCGCAGGCGGGCCTTGGCGATCTCCTGGACCTCCTGCGGGGTGATCTCCAGGACGCGCTGGACGGCGGTCAGGGCGAGCTGCGGGTCGCCGAACAGGACGGCGAAGCGGCACAGTTCGTCGGCGCGGCCCGCGACCGTGCCGAGCCGGTCCAGCCACTCGCGCTCCAACTGGGCCTGGGCGCGCTCCATCTCCTCGCTCGTGGGGCCCTCCGCGGCGAACCGGGCGAGTTCCTCGTCGATGGCGGCCTCGATGACCGGCACCTCGACGTCACCGGACGTCTTCACGTCCAGCCAGCCCAGCGAGGGCGCCCCGGCCAGGCGCAGCAGCCCGAAACCGGCCGCCACGGCCGTACGGTCGCGTCGCACGAGCCGGTTGTAGAGGCGGGAGGACTCGCCGCTGCCGAGGACCGTGAGCGCCAGGTCGGCGGCGTCGCACGCGCGCGTGCCGTCCTGCGGCAGCCGGTAGGCGGCCATCAGGGCGCGCGCCGGCACCTCCTCCTCGACGACCTCCCGCAGCTGCTCGCCGATGATGTCGGGGAGCGAGCCGTCGCGGGGCGCGGGCTTGCCGTCGTGCCCGGGGATGGAGCCGAAGTACTTCTCGACCCAGGCGAGCGTCTGCTCGGGGTCGATGTCGCCGACGACCGACAGGACCGCGTTGTTGGGCGCGTAGTAGGTGCGGAAGAACGCGCGCGCGTCCTCCAGCGTCGCCGCGTCCAGGTCGGCCATCGAACCGATCGGCGTGTGGTGGTAGGGGTGGCCCTCCGGGTAGGCGAGAGCGGTCAGCTTCTCGAAGGCGGTGCCGTACGGCACGTTGTCGTAGCGCTGCCGGCGTTCGTTCTTGACGACGTCCCGCTGGTTCTCCATGGACTCGTCGTCCAGGGCGGCCAGCAGGGAGCCCATGCGGTCGGCCTCCAGCCAGAGGGCGAGTTCCAGCTGGTGGGCGGGCATGGTCTCGAAGTAGTTGGTCCGCTCGAAGCTCGTGGTGCCGTTGAGCGAGCCGCCGGCGCCCTGCACCAGCTCGAAGTGGCCGTTGCCCTTGACCTGGCCCGAGCCCTGGAACATCAGATGCTCGAAGAGGTGAGCCAGGCCGGTACGGCCCTTGACTTCGTGGCGCGAGCCGACGTCGTACCAGAGGCACACCGCCGCGACCGGGGTCAGGTGGTCCTCGGAGAGCACCACGCGCAGCCCGTTGGCCAGGCGGTGCTCGGTCGCTGTCAGGCCCCCGGTGCCTGCCTGGTCTGTGGCCGTGTGACCCATGGGCATGTACGTCCCTTCGATCGCGGATGCGGAGCTGGAAACCGCTGTTTTCCTGCCGGTCCTGCCACTGTATGCAAGCGGGCGGACCCGCGGCGAAGTTCCCGGACGACGTACGCCCACAGCGGATCGCGTAGCCTGCGGGCAGCCGCGGCGAGGGCGACCCCGCCCGCCGGGCCGGACCGCCGACACCGGGTCCCGGCCCGGGTTGTCAGTGCCGCGGTCCACAATGGTCGCGTCAGATCCCGTTCATGCTTCAGCAAGCGTGAGCCGAAGGGGACGTGAGCGACCCGTAGGCGAGCGACCAGAAAAGAGGAGCCGGCAGCGATGGCCCGCCGCAGCACGAAGACCCCGCCGCCCGACGACTCGTTCGAGGAGCGCATCCTCGACATCGACGTCGTCGACGAGATGCAGGGCTCCTTCCTCGAGTACGCGTACTCGGTCATCTACTCCCGCGCCCTGCCCGACGCCCGTGACGGCCTGAAGCCGGTGCACCGCCGCATCGTCTACCAGATGAACGAGATGGGCCTGCGCCCCGACCGCGGCTATGTGAAGTGCGCGCGCGTGGTCGGCGAGGTCATGGGCAAGTTGCACCCGCACGGCGACGCGTCGATCTACGACGCCCTGGTGCGCATGGCGCAGCCCTTCTCCATGCGCGTGCCCCTGGTCGACGGCCACGGCAACTTCGGCTCGCTGGGCAACGACGACCCGCCGGCCGCCATGCGGTACACCGAGTGCCGTCAGGCCGCCGCGACGAGTCTGATGACGGAGTCGATCGACGAGGACACGGTCGACTTCGCGCCCAACTACGACGGCCAGGAGCAGGAGCCGGTCGCGCTGCCGGCCGCCTTCCCGAACCTGCTGGTCAACGGCGCGTCGGGCATCGCGGTCGGCATGGCGACGAACATGCCGCCGCACAACCTCTCCGAGGTCATCGCCGCCGCCCGCCACCTGATCCGCTACCCGAACGCGGATCTGGAGACCCTGATGCGGCACGTGCCGGGTCCCGACCTGCCCACCGGCGGCCGCATCGTCGGCCTCGCCGGCATCCGGGACGCGTACGAGACCGGCCGCGGCACCTTCAAGATCCGCGCCACGGTCGAGATCGAGACCGTCACCGCGCGCCGCAAGGGCCTGGTCGTCACCGAACTGCCGTTCACGGTCGGCCCCGAGAAGGTGATCGCCAAGATCAAGGACCTCGTCGGCTCGAAGAAGATCCAGGGCATCGCCGACGTCAAGGACCTCACCGACCGCGCGCACGGCCTGCGCCTGGTCATCGAGATCAAGAACGGCTTCGTGCCGGAGGCCGTCCTGGAGCAGCTGTACAAGCTGACGCCGATGGAGGAGTCCTTCGGCATCAACAACGTCGCCCTGGTGGACGGCCAGCCGCTCACGCTCGGCCTCAAGGAGCTCCTCGAGGTCTACCTCGACCACCGCTTCGAGGTCGTGCGCCGCCGCAGCGAGTTCCGCCGCACCAAGCGCCGTGACCGCCTGCACCTGGTGGAGGGCCTGCTCACCGCCCTGGTCGACATCGACGAGGTCATCCGGCTGATCCGCTCCAGCGAGAACAGCGCGCAGGCCAAGGAACGCCTGATGGAGCGTTTCTCGCTGTCGGAGACCCAGACCCAGTACATCCTCGACACCCCGCTGCGCCGCCTGACCAAGTACGACCGCATCGAGCTGGAGGCGGAGAAGGAGCGGCTCAACGCGGAGATCGCCGAGCTGACCCGGATCCTGGAGTCGGACAGCGAGCTGCGCAAGCTGGTCTCCGCCGAACTGGCCGCGGTGGCCAAGAAGTTCGGCACCGACCGGCGCACGGTCCTGCTGGAGTCGTCGGGCGCCCCGGCGGCCGTACCGCTGCAGGTCGCGGACGACCCGTGCCGGGTGCTGCTGTCCTCGACGGGTCTGCTGGCCCGTACGGCGAACGGCGAGCCGTTCCCGGCGGACGCCGAGGGCAGGCGGGTGAAGCACGACGTGATCGTCTCGGCGGTCCCGGCCACGGCACGCGGCGAGATCGGCGCGGTCACCTCGGCCGGCCGGCTGCTGCGGATCAACGTCGTCGACCTGCCGCAGCTGCCGGAGACGGCGTCGGCGCCGAACCTCTCCGGCGGTGCGCCCCTGTCCGAGTTCGTGTCCCTGGAGGGCGACGAGACGGTGGTCTGCCTGACCACGCTCGACGAGTCCTCCCCCGGTCTCGCGCTCGGCACCGAGCAGGGCGTGGTCAAGCGTGTGGTGCCCGACTACCCGTCCAACAAGGAGGAGTTGGAGGTCATCACGCTCAAGGACGGCGACCGGATCGTCGGCGCGGTGGAGCTGCGCACCGGCGAGGAGGACCTGGTCTTCATCACGGACGACGCCCAGCTGCTGCGCTACCAGGCCTCCCAGGTACGCCCGCAGGGCCGTCCGGCGGGCGGCATGACGGGCATCAAGCTGGCCGAGGGCGCGAAGGTCATCTCCTTCACGGCCGTGGACCCGGCGGCGGACGCGATGGTCTTCACGGTCGCGGGCTCGCGCGGCACCCTCGACGACTCGGTCCAGACGACGGCCAAGCTGACCCCGTTCGACCAGTACCCGCGCAAGGGCCGCGCCACCGGCGGCGTGCGCTGCCAGCGGTTCCTGAAGGGCGAGGACTGCCTGTCCCTGGCCTGGGCGGGCGCCGTCCCGGCCAAGGCGGCCCAGAAGAACGGCACCCCGGCCGAGCTCCCGGACATCGACCCGCGCCGCGACGGTTCGGGCGTGTCCCTGCCGAAGACGGTGGCGGTGGTGGCGGGGCCCCTCTAGGCGGGCGGCTCCACCGGTTCCTCTTCCGGATCCTGTACGTAGCGCAGGACGCCCCACATGCCGTGCTCGTCGACGGTGTGCGGGGCGTCGCTCTTGCACGCCTCGAGCTCCTTGCCGAGGGCGGGCGCGTCGATGCCCGAGCCGATGAGGACGAGCTGGGTGAGGCGGGGGTCCTCGGGTTTCCACATCTCGGGGTAGAAGCGCAGGAAGCGCCCGACGGCGTGCACGGCGTACCGGTTGCGGGTGTCGTACGCGCCGAAGTCGACGTAGCCCTTGATGCGGTAGAGCCCCTCGGGCCTGCTGTCGAGGAACTGCATCAACCGACGCGGGTCCATGGGCACTTCGGAACTGAAGGCGAGGCTGTCGTAGGCGGCGTGCAGATGCGCGGCATGGTCGGCGCCCTGCTCGTGGTCATGGTCGTGGTCGTGCAGGTCGTCGAAGGAGAGCTGTCCGATGCGCTCCTCGCTGGGCCTGCAGTCGAAGAGGAACTCGGGGTCGATACGGCCGTAGGAGGCCGGTACGACGGCGGCGCGGTCGACGAGGGAGCGTACGAGCCCGAGGACCTTGTCGCCGTCCTCGGCACGGTCGAGCTTGTTGACGACGACGAGGTCGGCGAGCGCGAGATGCCGGTCGATCTCGGGGTGCCTGGCACGGGTGTCGTCGAACTCGGCGGCGTCGACGACCTCGACGAGACCGCCGTAGACGATCCCCGGATGCTCGCTGGCCAGCACCATGCGCATGAGTTCCTGCGGCTCGGCGAGCCCGCTGGCCTCGATGACGATGACGTCGATGCCGGTGGAGGGGGCGGCGAGTTTCGCGAGGTAGCCGTCGAGTTCGCCGACGTCGACGGCGCAGCACAGGCATCCGTTGCCGAGGGAGACGGTGGAGTCGCCGAGCGCGCCGGCGACGGCCATCGCGTCGATCTCGATGGCACCGAAGTCGTTCACGATGGCGCCGATACGGCTGCCGCCGCTGCGGTGCAGGAGGTGGTTGAGGAGGGTGGTCTTGCCGGAACCCAGGAATCCGGCGAGAACGACGACCGGGATCTGCCGGATGCCAGAACTCGGCTGACTCAACGTGCGACCTCTTTCGCGCTGCTGTGCGCCGGAGCGTGATGCCGACGGACGTACGAGCTGTGACTGCCGGACCAGGATACGAGCCGGAATAATCACCGCGAAGTGAACGATTGTTAGCTGCTTTGGCGGGGCAGACGTCTGGCAAGGCGCCGGAGTGTGCGACCCTCGCTTCCCTCCGTGCGCCTCCTCTCCGCCTCCCCGCCGATCAGAGCCGCTCGGCACCCTGGGAGACGGCAAGCGCCGCCCACCGCTCGCCGGTCCCCATCAGTCGACCCGCACCCCGACGACCGGCGGAACGGCCGCCTGATTCGGGGGTTGACATGGCCACACAGAAATGCGGAGTGTGGGGATTCGGTACCACTGTCGGGAGCGTCATCGCCGCCGCCGGCGCGGCCTTCGCGCTCGGCACGCAGCTGCGCAGGAACCGCGCTCAGAGCGAGCGACACCGCCTCCACTTCGACCTGCTCTGCAAGGCCATGGACGATCCGGCACTGGCCGCGGTCCTGGACACGTATGAGACCGAAGTACCGATCGACAGGCAAAGGCAGTTCCTGTTCGCCAACGCCCTGTACATCAATGCCCTCCACGCTCACCGGATCGGCGCGATCAGCCGGAACGAACTCTTCGGACACCTTCGAGTGATGTGTCAGAACCGGGTGTTCCGCGACTACTGGGAGGCGACTCGCCACCACCGGGCCAGTCTGGGAGAGTCCAGGGAGGCCGAACTCGGCCGTATGGTGGATCAACTCATCCGGGATCTGGACGACGCCGATACCGAGGAATGGTGGGTAGTGGGCGAACCACCGGTCGAGTAGCTCCGGTTGGACGTTTAGGGCCGGTTGGACGATTCGTGGGCGTCACTACGACAACGGCGGACTACGCACATCAACAAGCCGCTAATGTGTCCCCGCCTACCCCAACTACACGTTCCAAGGACCGGGATCCACTTGAAGATCGTGCGCCGTATCGGTGCTGCTCCGTGGGAGCGAGGCAGCCAGACCGGCCAGACTTGCCCCGACATTTTCGAGCTCAGCGACGGCAACTTCGCCGTCATCGGCCGCGAGGCCACCGCGGAACTCGACGGGGAACTTCCCCCCGACGCGGCGCGAGCCGACGACGAGCGGATCGTCGTCATCACGCGCGAAACCCTCCTCAGGGCAAAGACCGACATTCCGGAACACTGACACCGGCGATCTCTGTCCTGCAGTCACGTCCCACCCCTCCCGCGACACCATCCTGTCCCGGCAAGGGTTCTTCTCCGAGACACCACCCGGTCCCGGTAGGACTTCCCGGAGAGAAGCACACCTCTCCCCTCCGCATGAAGCGCCCACCCGGCGCTCTTTCCCGTTCCCCCCGCTTCGTTTTCCCCTCAATGGAGAGTCGATGAATATCCATCTCGGGCGAAAGGGTGCGTGCAGGCATGCACATCGGACGCGCAGGATAGTAAGGCGCCTGGACAAGCCCTGCTTGACCGGCGACAACTGCCCTGCCGCATACCTGCTCAGCGACAACAGCGTCGCAGTCATGGGCACGGTCCTCTCCGAAGAGGCCCGCAAGAAGCACCACATCCCGGAACCGCGGCCGCATCACGCCATCGTGATTGTTCCGGGTGAGCTCATCAGAGACGCGAAGAAGGGTCTTCCCGAAGCGTGAGACCCCTGGGTGCTACGCCGAACATCCGGCGTAGCACCCAGCGGAGGAGTGCGGAGCCGTTTCTTCCCCCGGCACGGGGGAACCATCCGCGTGCCTAGACCAGGGGGGACCGATGGCACGTCACGGCATCTTGCGTTCGGCACTCTCACTCAGCGCATGGACCGTCGGCGCGGCGGCGTGTCTTACCTTGATGGGCACAGTGGCCGTCGTTGTCAGCGGATGGCTCAACAGCGCCGTCGAAATGGCGAACGGGGGACGTCGTACGGCGGTACAGCGCGGCTCCGTCGGAGACTACTTCGGCGGCGTCAATGCCGCCTTCTCCGGGCTGGCAGTCCTGCTTCTGGTCATCACGCTGTTCCTTCAGCAACGCGAACTGCGCTCGCAGCGCGAGGAGCTGGCTCTCCAGCGTGAGGAACTCGCGGCGTCCCGAGCCGAGTTGCACCGCAGCGCCGAAGCAGACATGCGTGCTCTGCACGTGCAGCTCACCGAAATGGTGATGCGCGACCCTTCGCTCGCTCCGGTGTGGACCACTTATCGGGAGAACTCGCAGGCCAGTCTGCAGCAGCACCTGTTCGCCAACCTCGTCTATGCCCACTTCGTGCTCGCGCACAGTTGGGGCACGTACTCGGACGCGGACCTGGTGGCGCATGCGAGGAGCCTCCTCAGCAGTCGCGCCTTCCAGCAGTACTGGAACGCAACGCGGGAGCAGAAACGACACCTGTCGCCGCAAAGTCCGGACGGGCAGGTCTTCCAACTGTTCGAGCGGGCGCTGAACGACCTGTGACAGGACATTCAGCCGAACCCATCGCGAGCGAAGGACCGGCCCGGTCAGGTCGCCGACGGCACCGCCATCGGCGCCCCCGGCCCCACATACCGCGCCACCGGCCTGATGATCTTCCGGTCCTCCGCCTGTTCCAGGATGTTGGCGCTCCAGCCCACCGTGCGGGCCGCCGCGAACGTCGGGGTGAACATCTCGCGGGGCAGACCGCACAGTTCCATGACCACGCCCGCGTAGAACTCGACGTTCGTGTGGAGCTCGCGGCCGGGCTTCAGTTCCGCCAGGATCGCCTCCACCTGGCGCTCGACCTCCACGGCGAACTCGACCCGGGGGCCGCCGAACCCCAGGGCCACCTCGCGGAGCATCCGGGAGCGGGGGTCCTCCGTGCGGTAGATCGCGTGGCCGAAGCCCATGATGCGGTCGCCGGCGAGGACGCGCTCCCGGATCCAGGGGTTGATGCGGTCAGGTGTGCCGATGGCGTCCAGGGTGTCCAGGGCTCGGCTCGGCGCACCGCCGTGCAGAGGCCCCGACAGGGCTCCCACCGCGCCGACCAGACATGCCGCCACGTCCGCTCCGGTCGACGCGATGACGCGGGCGGTGAAGGTTGATGCGTTGAATCCGTGATCAATGGTTGAGATCAAGTATTGCTCGATCGCCCGGGCCTGACGCGGTTCCGGTTCCGAACCCGTGAGCATGTAGAGGTAGTTGGCGGCGTACAGAAGGTCTTCACGCGGCTCCACCGGTTCGAGGCCCCACTCCAGTCGGTGCAGCGCGGCGAGGAGGGTGGGTACGGCGGCGGTCGCGACGAGGGTGTCCCCACGGCGTTCGTCCGCGCCGGTGTCGTACACGGGCCGAAAACCCTTCGCCGCGGCGAGCAGCGAGAGCGCGGTGCGCATGCCGGCCAGCGGCCCCGAGCCACCGCTCGCGGCCGCGATCGCGGGCAGCACCGCGCGCACCTCGTCCGGCAGCCGCCGCAGCGCCACCGTCTCGGCGACGAACGCGTCCCGTCGCGCCGCGTCCGGCAGTTCGCCGTGGACCATGAGATGCCAGACGTCCTCGAAGCCGCGGGTCCGGGCGAGCTCCACGGCCGAGTACTGGCGGTAGTGATAGAAGCCCTCGAGCCCCCGCACGTCACCGATCGAGGTGTCGGTGACGACGACACCGGCGAGTCCTCGCGGCACGTTGACGGGCGCGGCTACTGACCTGTTGACGGACATGCTTTCCTCCCTGGACTTGATTCGACTGTCCATGCTTGACTGTATCGCTGTCAATATTGATTGAATCAATCCATCTCATCCATGCGTCGCTAGGCGGATACGGTGACCCCATGCGCGATCAAGACCCCTCCCCCGCCTCCGCGGAACGGCGGCTGACGACCAAGGAAGCCGCCGAATTCCTGGGCGTGAAGCCCGAGACCGTGTACGCGTACGTGAGCCGCGGCCAGCTCAGCAGCCGGCGTGTGCCGGGCGGCCGGGGCAGCACCTTCGACGGCCGGGAGGTGGAGGCCCTCGCCCGGCGCAACAGGCGGGAGAGCAGCGGGAGTCCGGGATCGGGCGGCGAACTGTCCGTCCGGACCCGCATCACGCTGATCGAGGAGGACCGCTACTACTTCCGGGGGGTGGACGCCACCGAACTCGCCACCCGCCACTCCTACGAGGAGGTCGCGGAGTGGCTGTGGACCGGCCGCATGCGACCGGGAACGACCTTCACCGCCCCCGAAGCCGCTGTTCTCGTCGCCCGCCGCGCCGTCGACGGCCTGCCCGAACACACCAGCCCCACGGACCGGTTGAGGGTCGCCGCGATCGGCGCCGGCACCGCGGACCCGCTGCGGTTCGACCTGTCCGAGGAAGCGGTGCTCGGCACCGCGCGCACCCTGATCCCCACCCTGGTCGCCGCCCTGCCGCAACAGGGGACCTACCGTCGCGACGAAGGCCCGCTGGCCCAGCGCCTGTGGTCACGGCTCAGCGGCCGGGACGCCGACGAAGCCTCGCTGCGCGCTCTCGACACCGCGCTCGCCCTCCTCGTCGACCACGATCTCGCCGCCTCCACCCTCGCCGTGCGCGTCGCCGCCTCGGCCCGCGCGCACGCCTACGCGGCCGTCTCCGCCGGGCTGGGCGTGCTGGAGGGGCCCCTGCACGGAGCGTCCAGCGGGCTCGCGCACCGGCTGCTGATGGACGTACTCGACGAGGGCGACGCGGGTCCCGTGATCGCTGAGGAGCTGCGGGCCGGCCGTCGCATCCCCGGACTCGGCCACCGTCTCTACACGGGCGAGGACCCACGCGCGCGTGTCCTGTTCGGCCTCCTGGAGGAGATCCCGAACGCCGGCCCCGCGCTCGCCGCGGCCCGCGACATCGTCGCCACCACCGCCCGCCACACCCCGCTGCACGCCAACGTCGACCTGGCCCTCGCCGTGCTCACGGTCTCCTGCGGCATGCCCGCCACCGCGGGCGAGACGATCTTCGCCGTGGCCCGTACGGCGGGCTGGATCGCCCACGCCCTGGAGGAGTACGGGGAGCGCCCACTGCGCATGCGTCCGAGCGGGCACTACGTGGGCCCGAAGCCGCCCCAGCCCATACCGCTGCCCCAGCCCCTGCCGGAGTGACTGATCACCTCACCATGAGGTTCGGCATCGCCGCAGTCGGATGATCCGCCGTATCCCGGTTCCGGTCGGCGTCCAACCCGCGGTCGTCATGATGGGCCTTGTTCGTCCGCGGTGAGCCGCTGTTCCAGGTGGCTGAGCAGCTGGGTGCACTGCCGGACGGTGTCGAGGTCGTCGCCCAGGATGGCGGCGAGTTCCCGTCCCCAGGCGGCGCGGAGGACCTGGAGGTTGGCCGCCGCGCGCTCGGTCGGGCGCACGGCGACGCCGCGACCCTCGGTGGCGGCGCGGGACACCATCCCCTTGCCCTCGAGGCTGCGCAGCGCCGTGCTGACGTTGGTGCGCTGCAGTCGGGTGCGGCGGGCGATCTCGCTGGGCGCGGCCCCGGGATACAGATCGACGACGCGCATCACCTGCCGCTCGGTCTCGGTCAGCGTCACGACCTGCGGGCCTTCCGGAGTGCGGGCACGCACCAACCGGCCGACGTTGAGGATCAGATCGGCGAGATCGGCGAGCGGGTCACCGGCGTCCGTACCGACGGCGTCTTCTGTGTCGCGAGGCATGGCGTCACCCTACTGGATTATGTCATCATAATTATGTGTCCATAATCAATGACGGAGACCGGTCTGCGATCGCCACGGCGGAGGGCGCCGGCGACGCGAAGCCGACGAACCCACGAGGCCGCGCGCGGCTGGCCCTGATCCTCGGTTCCTTGAGCGCCTTCGGCGCGCTCACGATCGACATGTACCTCCCGGCCATGCCCGACATGGCTCACCAACTGCACACCAGCGCACAGCTGGTCCAGATGACGCTGACGGCGTTCGTCGTCGGCCTGGCCCTCTTCCAGGTGATCGTCGGTCCGCTGTCGGACGCATGGGGTCGGCGCCGCCCGCTGCTGGCCGGTATGGCGCTGTACCTGGCGGGGTCGCTGTGGTGTGCGTTGGCGCCCTCCGTCGGCTGGCTGATCGCCGGCCGGGTCCTGCAGTCGCTGGGCGCGGCGGCCGGCACGGTCCTGGCGCGGGCCATCGTGCGGGACCTGTTCTCCGGCACTGCCATGACCCGGTTCTTCTCGAGCCTCATGGTCGTCAACGGCGTCGCCCCGGTCCTGGCGCCCGTCCTCGGCGGCCAACTGCTGACGCTCACCACCTGGCGCGCGGTGTTCCTGGTGCTCGCCGCCGTCGGCGCCGTCCTGCTGCTCGCGGTGGCCTTCGCGCTGCCCGAATCGCTGCCGGACGCCAACCGGGCGCCGGCCCATCCGCGCGCGACGCTGCGGACCTTCCGGGCGCTGGCCACCGACCTCCGGTACATGCGGTACGTGCTCGCCGCGGCACTGATGTTCGCCGCCGCGTTCGCCTACATCTCCGGATCGTCGTTCGTCCTCCAGGACGCCTACGGGCTCACGGCCCAGCAGTTCGGTCTCGTCTTCGGCCTCAACGGTCTGGGCATCGTGCTGCTCGGGCAGGTCGGCGGCATGCTCGTCGGCCGCGTCGCCGGCGAGCACACCCTGCTGCGCGTCAGCCTGACGGTGGCGACCCTCGGCTCCGCCGGCGTCCTGGGCTGCGCCGTGTTCCGCCTCCCGCTGCCGCTGCTGCTGACGTGCCTCTTCCTGGTGGTGTCCATGCTCGGCATCGTGCTGGCCAACGCCACGTCCCTGGCACTGGGCGGCCACGGTGCGGCCGCTGGAGCCGCCTCCTCTCTGCAGGGGCTGCTGCAGTTCCTCGTCGGCGGCCTCGCCGCCTCCGCCATGAGCCTGCCCGGCCAGGTCACCGCGGTGAGCATGGGCACCACCATGGTCGTCTGTGCCGCGGCCGCGCTGGCTGTCCTCCATGTCCGCCATGCATGAATCAATCTGCTCGCCGGCCGCCAGGCAGCCATCTCGAGCCAAGTCAGGTTAGGCTCACCTCTGTGAGTACGTGCTCAACCGCTTCCCAGGAGCTCGACGAGCCCCTCGCGGGAACCGCGGCCACCGCTCGGACCTGGCTGCTGCTGGAGCAGCCGGGCCCTTGGGGCGCCAAGGCGCTCACATCGAGCCACCTCGATCCGGCACTGGGCCGCGCCCTGGAAGCGGCCGTCAAGGGCACGGGCGTACGCATCGCGCTGATCCGGCGTCCCGGCCGCCACGCCGACCTCGGGACGCCCGCCGCGCGGCAGGTCTACGCGGCCCACACCGTGCCCGGCCGGGGGTGGCTGCACTCCGCCACGATCCACGAGCCTCGGGACCTGCTCGACCTCGACTTCGCGGCGCTCGGCAGGGGCGAGCACCGGACCTTCGACTCGGTACTCGGAGCGCGGCCGTACACCGGCGACCCGCTCGCCCTCGTCTGCACCAACGGCAAGCGCGACCGCTGCTGCGCGCTGCTCGGCCGTCCGCTCGCCGCCGAACTGGCCGCCTCGGGCGTCGAGGGCGTCTGGGAGGTCACTCATCTGGGTGGTCATCGCTTCTCGCCGACCCTGCTCGTCCTGCCCTACGGATACGCGTACGGCCGCGCCGAGGCCCACGCCGTCAAGCAAGTCCTGCACAGCGTCCAGGAAGGACGCGTCGTCGTCGAGGGATGCCGCGGGAACTCCGCCTGGGAGCGGCCCGGCCAGGCGGCCGAGCTGGCCGTGCGCACCGCGGTGCGCGAGTACGCGGCGGACGCACTGGCCGTCGTGGGGACGACCGGTGCGGCTCCGCGCTGGGAGGTGACCGTCGCTCACGCCGACGGACGCCGCTGGCTCGTCGTCGTGACCCAGGGCGCCGCGGCGCCTCCCCGCCCGGAGAGCTGCGGGACGTCGATCCTGGGGTCGCCCGCGCGCATGGACGTCGTCGAGGTGCGCGAACTGGTCGCGACGGCGCTCGCGAGTTGATCGTGCCGGTCAAGGCATCGACCTGCGTGACTCAACATTGATCAAGCGGTACTGATCAAGAGATGCACGCCACACCCCCTACGGCGGCTCCGGCCCTCCCACGTACCGTCATGGGTATGAGATCCACTCCGCCCGCCCGCCGCCTGCGTCTCGGCATGCCGAAGCGGGTGTTCTCGCAGGTCCTGCTGATGCAGGTGGCGATCGCCGCGGGGGTCGCGGTACTCGCGACCGGCCTGTTCCTCGCGCCGCTGAGCAAGCAGCTGGACCAGGAGGCGATGCGCAGGGCCCTGGCCATCGCCGAGACGACGGCGCAGGACCCGCAGATCGCCGAGGGCGTGCTCACCACACCGCCGAGCAGGAACGGTCCGGTGCAGAGGGAGGCCGAGCGGATCCGGCTGGCGACGAACGCCGAGTACATCGTCGTGCTGAACACGCACTGGGTGCGCTGGTCGCATCCGACGGCCTCGGAGATAGGCCGGAAGGTCTCGACGAGCCCCAAGGAGGCTCTGGCGGGCAACGAGGTCATGGAGATAGACCGGGGCACGCTGGGTCGCTCCGCCCGCGGCAAGGTGCCGCTCTACGACGCCCGCCATCGCATCATCGGCGCGGTCTCCGTCGGTATCGCCTACGACAGTGTGCGGGCCCGGTTGCTGAGCGCGATCCCGGGGCTGCTCGCCTACGCGGGCGGCGCCCTGGCCGTCGGAGCGCTGGCCGCCTGGCTCGTCTCCCGCCGGGTCCAGCGGCAGACCCGCGACCTGGCCTTCTCCGACATCTCGGCGTTGCTCGCGGAGCGCGAGGCGATGCTGCACGGCATCCGGGAGGGTGTCGTCGCCCTGGACCGCACCGGCCGTGTACGCCTCCTCAACGACGAGGCCCGCCGTCTGCTGAGCATCGACGAGGAGGCCGTCGGCCGCTCGCCGGACGAGGCTCTCGGCGAGGGGCGGACGGCCGACATCCTGGCCGGCCGGGTGACCGGCACCGACCTGCTCACCGTCCGCGGCCAGCGTGTCCTGGTCGCCAACCGCATGCCCACGGACGACGGCGGCGCCGTGGCCACCCTGCGCGACCGCACCGAGCTGGAGCAGCTGGGCCGGGAGCTCGACTCGACGCGCGGCCTGATCGACGCGCTGCGCGCCCAGGACCACGAGCACGCCAACCGCATGCACACCCTTCTGGGCCTGCTCGAACTGGAGATGTACGACGACGCCGTGGAGTTCGTCGGCGAGGTGGTCGGCGACCACCGTGCCACCGCGGAGCAGGTGACGGAGAAGATCCGGGATCCGCTGCTCGCGGCTCTGCTCGTCGGCAAGGCGACCGTGGCGGCCGAGCGGGGCGTCGCCCTGTGGATCTCGGACCGGACGCGGCTGCCGGACCGGTTGATCGACCCGCGGGGGCTCGTCACGGTCGTCGGCAACCTGGTCGACAACGCGCTCGACGCCGTCGCGGGGACCCTTCACGCGCGCGTGGAGGTCGAGTTGCGCACCGAGGGCCGTACCGTCGTCCTCAGAGTGCGCGACACGGGGCCCGGGATCCCGGCGGAACAACGCGAACTGGTCTTCACCGACGGCTGGTCCACGAAGGAGGCACCCGCGCACCGCGAGCGTGGCATCGGGCTCTCCATGGTGCGCCGGCTCGCCGAGAGACAGGGCGGCAGCGCGACGGTGGGCGAGGCGCACGGCGGCGGCGCGGAGTTCACCGTCGTCCTCCCGGAGGCGCTCGCCGAGCCCGAGCCGGTGCCGGCCGCCAACGCCGCCAAGGACACGGTCGCCGTCAAGGAGGAGTCGTGATGATCGAGGTCCTGGTCGTGGACGACGACACCAGGGTGGCCCAGGTCAACGCCGCCTACGTCGAGAAGGTACCCGGCTTCCACGTCGCCGGTGAGGCGCACAACGCGGCCGAGGCTCTGCGGCAGTTGGAGGCGCTGCCCCAGCTGGACCTGGTCCTCCTGGACCACTATCTGCCCGACGAGACCGGCCTCGCGGTCGTCCAGGAGATGCGCCGGCGAGGCCACCAGACCGACGTGATCATGGTGACGGCGGCCCGGGACGTGGCGACGGTGCAGGCCGCGATGCGGCACGGCGCGCTGCAGTACCTGGTCAAGCCGTTCGCCTTCGCGGGGCTCCGCGCCAAGCTGGAGGCGTACGCGGAGCTGCGCCGCAGGCTCGACGGCGGCGGCGAGGCCGAACAGGCCGAGGTCGACCGCATCTTCGGCGTCCTGTCGGCGCCCTCGGATCCGGGGCTGCCCAAGGGGCACTCCCCCACCACCGCCGAGCTGGTGCGTCAGGCCCTGATGAACGCCGAGGGGCCGCTGTCGGCCCAGGAGCTGGCCGACCGGACCGGGGTGAGCCGCCAGACCGCCCAGCGCTATCTGAAGCTCCTGGAGCGCACGGGGCGGGCCCGGCTGACCCTGAAGTACGGCGACGCGGGCCGCCCTGAACACCGTTACGTGTGGGCGACCCGCGCCTGAGGGCACGGCCCGGTTGGGCGGGGGAAGGGACCGTGCCCCTCCTCCATACGGATTCAGCCCTTGGCCTTCTCCACGAACTCGGTGGTGAAGGTCTTGCTGAGATCGACCTTGGCGTTCTTGATGTTCGGGTTGAACGCCTTGAGCACCTTCTCGACGGTCTCGGGGCCGTTCGCCGGCATCACGCCGTCCTTGGTGAACATGGGCAGGGTGCTCTTGACGGCCTGCGCGTAGAGCGCCTTGTTCCCCTGGGAGTAGTCCGCGGGCATCTTGGCGGCTATCTCGGAAGCGCTGTGCGTGGACATCCAGTTGAGCGTCTTGACGAATGCATTGACCAACTTCTGGACGGTGTCCTTGTGACCGTTGACCCAGTCCGTCTGCATGTACAGGCTTGACGACGGGTACGGGCCACCGAGCGCCTTCTGGGACCCCTCGGGAGTCCGCATGTCCAGCAGGACCTTGCCCGCCTTTTTGTCCAGGATCGTGGCGACGGTCGGGTCGGTCGTCATGCCGCCGTCGATGGCGCCCTTCTGCAGCGCCGCGATGAAGGTCGGCCCGGCACCGACGGCGACCGGCGTGAAGTCGCTGACCTTCACTCCGTTTTTGACCGCGAGGTACTTGGTGAGGAAGTCGGTCGAGGAGCCGAGCCCGGTGACGCCGAGCTTCTTCCCCTTGAAGTCCTTGGGCGAGGTGATGTCGCCCGCGGCCTTGTTCGAGACGATCTCCACCTCGCCGGGCGCCTGCGAGAACTGCACGACGGATTCGACGTATTTCTGCTTCGTCTGCAGGTCGAGCGTGTGGTCGTAGAAGCCGACGGCTCCCTGGACCTGCCCCGAGACGAGCGCGGTCTCGGCCTGCACGCCGGCCGGCTCGCTCAGCAGTTCCACGTCGAGTCCCTCGGCGTCGAAGTAGCCGAGTCGCTGGGTCAGCATCGCGGGCAGGTAGATGACCTTGTCCAGGCCGCCCACCATGATCTTGACCTTCGTACCCTTGCCGTCGCCCTTGCTGCCGGCGTCGGCGGAGGTGCTGCTCGCCGCGTCGTTGGCGCAGGCGGTGAGGGAGGACAGGGCGAGGACGCCGACGGCGGCGAGGGCGGTGATTCTGGCGGACTTGCGCATGGTGGTTCACGTCCTTGTGGATGGCGGTGCGGGAGCGAAGCGGTCAGGGAGCCTGCGGAGGCGGAGGGGCCAGGGCGCCCAAGAGGGCGGTCGTGGCTAGGAGTTCGTCGGCTTCCAGCGGAAGACGCGGCGCTCGACGAAGGTGAGCAGTCCCTCGGCCGCCAGCGCGACGACGGCGAGGATCACCATGGCCGCGTACACACCGGCGGCGTTGAAGGTGTTCTGGGACTGCGCGACGAGCAGGCCGATGCCCTTGGTGGCACCGATGTACTCGCCGACGATGGCGCCGATGAGCGCGAAGCCGAAGCTGACGTGGAGGCTGGTGAAGATCCACGAGGTGGCCGACGGGATGACGACCTGAAGGGTCACCCGACGGTCGCTCGCGCCCAGGATGCGGGCGTTGGCGACCAGGTTGCGGTCGACCTCGCGGGCGCCCTGGAAGGCGTTGAAGAACACCGGGAAGAAGACCAGGACGACCGCCGAGGCGACCTTGGACGCCGGGCCGAGACCGAACCAGATGAGGAAGATCGGCGCCAGGATGATCCTCGGCATCGAGTTGAGCACCTTGATGTATGGACCAAGGACATCGGCGAGGAAACGGATCCGCCCCAGGGCGATGCCGAGCACGACACCGGCGACCACGCCGAGCACCCAGCCGAGCAGCGCCTCGTAGAGCGTGTACCAGATCTGTTCGCCCAGGGAGCCGAGCGCGGTGCCGTGGGTGACCCAGGTCCAGATCTGGTCCCAGATCTTCGACGGCATCGAGAAGTTGAACGGATCGATGACCTTCGCGCGGGAGAACACCTCCCACAGGCCGAGGACGGCGACCAGAAGCAGGACGCGGGTGGCCGTGACGACGATCCTGCGTCTGCGGGCGGCACGCGCGCGTGAGTGGGCGCGATCCGGGGTCTTGACGGTGTCGACGACCGGCGTGCTGAGAACCTCAGGCGACATCGGCGGCACCCCTCTCGCGGGTGATGCGGACCTCTTCGCCGAGGGACTCCCAGATCTCGCGGTAGATCTCGATGAACCGCGGCTCCAGGCGCACCGACTCGACCTTGCGCGGCCGCGGCAGGTCGATGTCGAAGACGTGCTTGACGGTGGCGGGTCCGGCCGTCATGACGACGACCTTGTCGGCCAGCGCGATGGACTCCTCCAGGTCGTGGGTGACGAACACGACCGAGGCGCCCGTGCCCTCCCACAGCTCCAGCAATTCGTCCGACATCAGCGCCCTGGTCTGCACGTCGAGCGCCGAGAAGGGCTCGTCCATCAGCAGGATCTCGGGGTCGTTGACGAAGGTGGCGGCGAGCGCGACGCGCTTGCGCTGACCGCCGGAGAGCTGGTGCGGATAACGGTCCTCGAACGCGGCGAGTCCGACCCTGGCCAGCCACTCGCGCGCCTTCTGCTTGGCCTCCGCCTTCGGCACACCGCGGAAGCGGGGGCCGGCCATGACGTTCGACAGGACGGTACGCCAGGGGAAGGTGGCGTCCTGCTGGAAGACGAAACCGACCTTGTCGCCGACGCCGCGCACCGGTTCCCCGGCGACCAGGACCTCGCCCTCGGTGGGCTCCTCCAACCCGCTGACCAGGGTCAGCGTGGTCGACTTGCCGCATCCGGTCGGTCCTACGACGGCCACGAACTCGCCGCGCCCGACGGTGAGGTCGAGTTCCCTCACCGCCGTGTGCAGACCCCCCGACGGGGTCCTGAAGATCTTGCTCGCGCCCCGCAGCCGGATGGCGGGGCTGGTGTCTGCGCTCATGGCCGGGGACGGTAGATGTGGTCCGGGACACAGCAGCAGCCTTCTGAGCGCATGCCGTTCTTTTGCTTGCAACAGACTGTTGTGCTCATTTTGCTCGCGCTACAACAGCGGAGCCGAAACACGGGCTTAACGCCCGCCAGGCCTTGACAGAAAGAGGCCCGATGATTGACGTCCTGGTCGTGGACGACGACTTCCGCGTCGCCGAGATCAACGCCAAGTACGTGGGAAAGGTTCCCGGTTTCCGGGTGGCCGCCCGCGCGCACAGCGCTGCGCAGGCGCTGGCCACCGTGCAGCGCGGCGGTGTCGACCTGGTGCTGCTCGACCACTACCTGCCCGACCAGACCGGCCTCGACCTCGTCCACCGCATGCGGGAACAGGGCCACGGCACCGACGTCATCATGATCACCGCGGCCAGCGACGTGACGACGGTGCAGACCGCCATGCGCCTGGGCGCCCTGCACTACCTGGTGAAACCGTTCACCTTCGCCGCCCTGCGGACCCGCCTCGACTCCTACGCCGCCCTGCGCCGCACGGTCGACCGGGTCGGCGGCCGCGGAATCGCCGGTCAGGAGCAGGTGGACCGCATCTTCGGCGCCCTGCGCACCGCGCCGGCGCCCTCCTCACCGGGCCTGCCCAGCGGCCACTCGGAGCCGACGACCGACCTGATCTGCCACGTCCTGCACGACGCCGACCACCCGCTCTCCGCCCACGAGGTCGCCGCCGAGACCGGCCTGAGCCGCTCCACCGCCCAGCGCTACCTCCGCCACCTCGAACAGGCCGGCCGCCTGCGCCTGTCCCTCAAATACGGCGACACAGGCCGCCCGGAACACCTGTACGCGTGGGTCGCGCCCTGACGGGCGGACCGCACGCTGTGCATTACGACGGCGAGGGCGCCCTCGGTTAGGCGGCCCCCGCCCCCGTCAGTGACCGCACCTCGGTCTCCGCGTGCTTGGCCTCGTCGGGAAGCTCGGCCGAGGTGACCGTGCCGAGCCAGCCCGCCAGGAAGCCCAGTGGGATCGACACGATGCCGGGGTTCTGGAGGGGGAAGTACTGGAAGTCGACACCCGGGAACAGTGAGTCCGGGCTGCCCGAGACCACCGGCGACAGCGCCACGAGCGCGAGTGCGGGGATCAGCCCGCCGTAGACGGCCCACACCGCGCCCCGGGTGGTGAAGCCCCGCCAGAACAGCGAGTACAGCAGCACCGGCAGGTTCGCGGACGCGGCGACCGCGAAGGCGAGGCCCACCAGGAAGGCGACGTTCATGTCCCGCGCGAGGAGGCCGAGGGCGATCGCGACCACGCCGATACCGACCGAGGCCACGCGCGCCACCGCCACCTCGCTGCGCGGCTCGCCCCGGCCGCGGCGCAGCGATGCGTAGAGGTCGTGAGCCACGGACGCGGAGGACGCGAGGGTGATACCGGCGACCACCGCGAGAATCGTGGCGAAGGCGATGGCCGCCACGACCGCGAACAGAACAGTTCCGCCCGTGGAGTCGGCACCGCCGCCCAGGTCGAGGGCGAGAAGCGGGACGGCCGTGTTCCCGGCCGCGTTGGACCCACGGATCGAATCCGGCCCCACGATCGCCGCCGCGCCGAAGCCCAGGACGATCGTCATCAGGTAGAAGCCGCCGATGAGCCCGATCGACCAGAGCACCGAACGCCGGGCCGCCCGCGCCGTGGGCACGGTGTAGAAGCGGGAGAGGATGTGCGGCAGCCCCGCGGTGCCCAGTACCAGGGCGAGCCCGAGGCTGATGAAGTCCAGGCGGGCGGTCCAGTCCGCCCCGTACTTCAACCCAGGGGCCAGGAACGCGTCACCGTGACCGCTGCGCTCGGCCGCCGTCTGCAGCAGCCTGTCCACATCTCCGTGGAACCGCAGCAGGACGAGGACGGTCAACGCGACCGTGCCGCCGAGCAGCAGCACCGCCTTCACGATCTGGATCCAGGTGGTGGCCCGCATCCCGCCCATGGACACGTAGATGACCATGAGCGCGCCGACGCCGACGATGGTCCACGCCCGCGCACCCTGGCTCGTCCCCCCGAGCAGCAGCGCCACCAGGCTCCCAGCGCCCACCATCTGTGCCACCAGGTAGAGAACGGACACGGTGACCGAGGAGGTTCCCGCCGCGACCCGCACCGGCCGCTCGCTCATCCGTGCCACGATCACGTCCGCGAGGGTGAACCGCCCGCAGTTGCGCACGAGTTCGGCGACCAGGAACAGCACCAGCAGCCAGGCCACGAGGAAGCCCACCGCATACAGCAGCCCGTCATAACCGAACAGCGCGATGAGCCCGGTGACGCCGAGGAAGGATGCCGCCGACATGTAGTCCCCGGCGATGGCAAAACCATTCTCCAGTGGAGAGAAAAGTCGCCCCCCGACGTAGAACTCCTCCGCCGAGCCATGGCGGTTGCGGCTCACCCAGGTCGTGATCGCCAGCGTAACGGCGACGAACCCGCTGAACAGCAGTATCCCCAGAGTCTGGTGATGACCCGTCACGAGGCACCGCCCTGGACCGAGCGTGTCCGCTCCTGGGTGTCCCAGCGCAGGTCGAGCGCGGCCCGGTCCCTGCGCAGCCGCGCATGCCGTGCGTAGGCCCAGGCCAGCAGGAACGTGGTGAGGAACTGCCCGAGTCCCGCCACCATGGCGACGTTCACGGCGCCTGCCACCGGCCGCGCCATCAACGCCGGTGCGGCCGTGGCCGTCACCACGTAGGTCACGTACCAGGCGAGGAAGAGGAAGACTCCCGGCACCACGAACCGTCGGTAGCGGCGGCGGACTTCCTGGAACGCCGCGCTGCGCTGTACCTCCAGGTAGACGTCCGCCGCCGCTGCCGCGCGCACCTCCCCGGCTCGGCGCGCGGACTCGGCCGCGGGTACCGCGGCTCCGGTCGGCTCGCCCCAGCCCGAGGCGAGCGCGTCATACCAGGGATCGTCGTACCTCATGTCCCCGGACACCACGGCACGCGCTTGGCCACGGCCCGTGCGGTGTTCGGCAGAACCTTCGGCGCCGGCCCCACTGCCGCGGGGGCGGCCGTTGCTTGACTGCATGCCCAAGGATGGACAGAACGGGAAGATCCATGACTTCTCTTCCCTGTTCACTTCACCCCATCAGGTGACTCAATCCGCTGGTGGGCGCGCGATTCCCTTCGCGTAGGCGTAACGCACCGCCTGAGCACGGTCCTTGAGGCCCGTCTTGGTGAAGATGTTGTTGATGTGGGTCTTCACGGTCGCCGTGGACACGTGCAGCCTGCGTCCGATCTGGGTGTTGTTGAGTCCCTCCGCGATCAGCACCAGCACCTCGATCTCCCGTGCGGTCAGCCCGTCCGGCGGCTCCGCCGGGGGCGCCGGACGCGGCTCTGGCTCCGACAACCGCTCCAGCAACCGCCGTTGGATGCTCGGTGAAAGCCCCGCGTCCCCGGACAGCACACTGTGCACGGCCCGTACGATCTCGTCCCCTCCCGCGTCCTTGGTGAGGTAACCCCGCGCCCCCGCGCGCAAGGCCGGGAACAACGACTCGTCGTCGGCGAACGTCGTGAGCACCACGACCTGCGTGCCGGGGTGCTCCTCGCGAATGCGCCGGGTCGCCTCCACGCCGTCGCACCGCGGCATGCGCAGATCCATCAGCACCACGTCCGGGGCGAGTTCGGCGACGAGCTTCACCGCCTCCTCCCCGTCTCCCGCCGAACCGACGACCTCGATCCCCGGCAGCAGGCCCAGCAGCATCACGATGCCCTCACGGACCACGGTCTGGTCGTCCGCGACGACCACCCGTGCGGTCCTGGTCTGCGCCTCTTCCGTCATACGGGCACCTTCAGCGTCACCACGAATCCCCCATCGTCCGGCCCGGCCTCCAGCGAGCCGCCCAACAGCTCGGCACGCTCGCGCATGCCCAGCAGACCGTACCCGGCGCCCGACCCGGTCAGGTCGCCAGGCGAGCCGCCCGAGTCCCTCACGTCCAGCGTCACTTGGTGGTCGCCGTACTCCAGCCGTATGCGCACCTTGGCCCCCGCCGCGTGTTTGCGCACGTTCGTCAGGGCTTCCTGAGCGACCCTGCGAACGGCCTGCGAGGCCTCCGCCGGCAGCGGCCTGCGCTCACCCGCAATGGTGACCTCGGCACCGGCCGACGTACCGACGAGCTGCGTCAGGAAGTCCTCCAGCGGAGTCAGATCACCGCGCAGCGCGGACAGCGCCTGCCGGGTCTCGTCGAGTCCGTCGCGGGCCATGCCGCGCGCCGCCACCACCCGTTCGAGAATCTGCTCCCGGTCGGCTCCCCGCTCGATGAGCAGCCGGGCCGCCTCCAGGTGCACGAGCTGCGCCGAGAGGCTGTGAGCGAGCACGTCGTGGATCTCGCGCGCGATCCTGGCCCGTTCCGCGAGCGCCGCCGACTCGGCCTCGGCGGCCCGCGCGGCGCGCTCCTGGGCCAGCAGTCGCTGGGCGTTGCCCCGGGCCTCGGCGTCGAGGCGCAGGGTGTATCCGGCGAGCGCCAGTCCGGCCGTCGTCACCGCGGTGGTCAGCCACACGTCGTTGTTCACGGCGGCGTAGGCGGCGAGGGAGACCGACGTCACGGGTACGGCGGCGGCCAGGGGCAGGCGCTCCAGGGCGCTGACGGCGCAGCCGCACCACAGGACGAGGGCCGCGGTCCTGAAGCCGGCTGCCTGTCCTACGACGGCGAGCCCGACTAGAGCGGCCATGAGCACGAGCGACGGAAGGAGTCGGTGGGCGAGGGTGGTGCGCCAGAATCCCCAGGCGGCACCGCCGGCCAGAAGGACGCCCGCCACGGCGCCGACCACACCCCACCCGTGGACGTGGGTGCTCTCGTAGGCGCCCCACAACAGCATGCCGAGCACCAGCAGTCGTACGAGCCAGGCGAGCAGCCGCCGGGGCCGTGAGGTCCCCGCACGGCCCAGGGCCTCTCTGGAGGGCCAGTGTGTCCAGGCGTTCTCCGTCACACACGCTCCTTCGGGGCCGACCGGACCGTGAAGTCACCGTACGCCGTGGTCGCCGCGGTCACGGCCGGAGCCGGAGCGACGGACCCGGACCGCCACAGGAGGATCCCGGAGCGGACCAGGAGGGTGGCGGCGAGGGCGAGGAGCAGGGCAGAGCTGTCCTGGTGGACACCGACTGCCGTACCGAGGGCGAACAGGCCGACGCGCAGGGCGATGCCGACGATCCATACGGTCACGCTCGCCTTGGTGCTCCTGCTCCACACTGCGCCGTCCGGCTCCGCCCATATGCGGGTGGTCCAGGCCCAGCCGGCTCCGGTGGCGAGGCCGATCAGCAGCTCCGCGCCGAGCAGGACGAGAGACGCGGTGCGGTGGTGGGCGTCGACGATGCCGGGCTCGCGCAGCGCGACGAAGCCGAGGACGACGGGGACCAGCCACCAGCGCCGTCCGGCGCCTATCCGCTGGGCGCGGAACTGGCGGACGACCACCAGAACCACCACGGCCGCGATCGCCAGCGCGTTGACAAGCCCGGACATCGGTGCCTCCGTGAGCGAGGAAGGGAGATGCGACAGCGAGTGCTGTCGACGCCTTCGACGCTACGGAAATCCGCAGGCCGGCAGATCGGAGCCGGGGTGGACCGTGGGTGGATTCGTGCGGTGCCGCGGTCTCCACCCACGGGTGGAGAACCCGGCTCTGCCCGGGCCGAGCCTCCCCGCGCCGAGCCCCGCCCACCGAGCCGTGCCCGGGTCAAACGCAGCCCGCCGAACCCTGCCCGGGCCAAGCCCCGTCAGCCAAGCCCCCGTGCCGAGCCCTGCCCGGGCCAAGCGCGCCCGCCAAGCCCGGCCCACGCCGAGCCCCGGCCCGGCACCAGGCCCCGCTGCACTAAGCCGAGGCAGTTGGGACCAGCCAGGCACGGGCCACGGCCGGGCACCAGCCGCGGCCGCAGCCGCAGCCGAACGCCACGCCTACGCGTCGATACGCGAACGGTCCAGCGTCGCCGCCGAGCTGGAGATGAACTCCTTGCGCGGTGCCACGTCGTTGCCCATCAGCAGGTCGAAGACCGTCTCGGCCGCGTCCAGGTCGGAGAGGTTGATCCGGCGCAGGGTGCGGTGGCGGGGGTCCATGGTCGTCTCGGCCAGCTGGTCGGCATCCATCTCACCGAGACCCTTGTACCGCTGGATGGAGTCCTTGTACCGGACGCCCTTGCTCTCGAATTCGAGCAGCTTGTCGCGAAGCTCCCGGTCCGAGTACGTGTAGACGTACTTGTCCTGGCCCTTCTTCGGCTGGACCAGCTCGATGCGGTGCAGTGGCGGTACCGCGGCGAACACCCGGCCGGCCTCGACCATGGGCCGCATGTAGCGGTGGAAGAGGGTCAGGAGCAGGGTGCGGATGTGCGAGCCGTCGACGTCGGCGTCGGTCATCATGATGATCTTGCCGTAGCGGGCCGCGTCGATGTCGAAGGTACGGCCGGAGCCGGCCCCTATGACCTGGATGATCGAGCCGCACTCGGCGTTCTTGAGCATGTCGGTCACGGACGACTTCTGGACGTTCAGGATCTTGCCGCGGATCGGGAGCAGCGCCTGGAACTCGGAGTTGCGGGCGAGCTTGGCGGTGCCGAGCGCGGAGTCGCCCTCGACGATGAAGAGCTCGCTGCGGTCCACGTCGTCGCTGCGGCAGTCGGCGAGCTTCGCCGGCAGCGAGGAGGACTCCAGGGCCGTCTTGCGGCGCTGGGCGTCCTTGTGCTGGCGGGCGGCGATGCGCGTACGGGCGGCGGCGACGGCCTTCTCCATGACGACGCGGGCCTGGGCCGCGGCGTCACGCTTCGTGGAGGTCAGGAACGCCTTGAGTTCCTTGGTGATCACGGTGTTCACGATCCGGCGGGCCGCCGAGGTGCCGAGGACCTCCTTGGTCTGGCCCTCGAACTGCGGCTCGGCGAGACGCACGGTGACGACGGCCGTCAGCCCCTCCAGGGCGTCGTCCTTGACGATGTCGTCCTCGGCCACGCGCAGCAGCTTCTTGCTGCGCAGGACCTCGTTGAGGGTGCTGGTGACGGCCGTCTCGAAGCCCGCGACGTGCGTGCCGCCCTTGGGGGTGGCGATGATGTTCACGAACGACTTCAGGGTCGTGTCGTAGCCCGTGCCCCAGCGCATGGCGACGTCGACGTCGAGTTCGCGGGTGACCTGGGTGGGGGTCATCTGACCGTGCTCGTCCAGGACCGGGACCGTCTCCTTGAACGTGCCCTGGCCGGAGAGGCGGAGGACGTCGCAGACCGGCTTGTCGCTCGCCAGGTACTCGCAGAACTCGCTGATGCCGCCGTCGAAGCGGAAGGACTCCTCACCCTTGCTGCCGCCCTCGCCGAGGCCGAACTCGTCACGGACGACGATGGTCAGGCCGGGCACCAGGAACGCCGTCTGGCGGGCCCGGCCGTGCAGGTTGTCCAGGGAGAGCTTGGCGTCCTTGAGGAAGATCTGGCGGTCGGCCCAGTAACGCACGCGCGTGCCGCTGCGGGTCTTGGGGATCTTCTTGGCCTTGCGCAGGCCACTGGCGGCCTCGAACTTGGCGTCCGGGCCGTTGCCCGCGAAGGCGCCGGGCACACCGCGGCGGAAGCTGATCGCGTGCGTGTGGCCGCCGCGGTCGACCTCGACGTCGAGGCGGGCCGACAGCGCGTTGACCACGGAGGCGCCCACGCCGTGCAGACCGCCGGACGCCGCGTACGAGCCGCCGCCGAACTTGCCGCCGGCGTGCAGCTTGGTCATGACGACCTCGACGCCGGACAGGCCCGTCTTGGGCTCGACGTCGACCGGGATGCCCCGGCCGTTGTCCCGGACCTCCACCGAGCCGTCGTCGTGGAGGATCACCTCGATGTGGTCGCAGTAGCCCCCGAGGGCCTCGTCGACGGAGTTGTCGATGATCTCCCACAGGCAGTGCATCAGACCGCGGCTGTCGGTCGATCCGATGTACATACCCGGACGCTTGCGCACGGCCTCGAGCCCCTCGAGGACGAGCAGGTGCCGCGCGGTGTAGTTGGAACCGTCCCGCTCTGCTCCTGCCAGCAGCGCTGTGGACGACACGGACGTTTCGGCGGTCACGCGGTTCGCTCCTCGCTGAATTTCAGGTGAGGCCCTTTTGGGTAAGGGCGCGGCCTTGCTTGCCGTGAAGAGGGTACCGAGGCCTGGTAGAGCCGTTGTAACGCCACCCTCGTGGCGAAACACAGCCTAGTCCAGGGTCGCATACATGTTCGATCCCTCGATGGGGTGAAGTACACATCACGTTCCATTGGAGGCATGAACCATTTAGGCTCCGGGCACGTCCTCATGAACAACCGGCAAGCCAGCCGGGAGGACTGATGTTGACAGCCAGAGCGAACCCGTAAGACACACAGACACGCAATACGGCACATTCGCCGCCAACCGGCAACAGACAGCCGGCCTCGAAAGATTTCTTTCGAGGAAAAGCCCCGGGCGGGAACAGTTTGGGGCTGGTTGGATGTTGACCCTGGTACGACAGCTCGTCGAGCTAGAGAAGAGGCGACGTGACTACTGTTCTGACCCCCGCGAGCCCGCTGACGGCCGCCGATCGCTGCGACCGTTGCGGCGCGCAGGCCTACGTACGCGTTGTCCTGCTCAGCGGCGGAGAGCTGCTCTTCTGCGCCCACCACGGTCGCAAGTTCGAGCCGGAACTCAAGAAGATCGCCGCTGAGATACAGGACGAGACGGAGCGGCTGACGTCCGTTCCGGCATCAGCAACCGAAGAAGAGCGCTGACACTTCGCGTTGACGACGAGCCGACATCCGGTTCAGGCCGGCATACGGGCGGCGCGGCCCCTGCATTCAGGGACCGCGCCGCCCGCGCTCGTACGGAAACCCCCGCTAGGGCTCCGTCAGCGGCTCTCCAGGGCGTCCGTGACGCCGCTCCCTCCCGGAGCCCCCAGCGCCCGTACGACCTCGGACACGCGCGTGTAGACGCCCGGGCTGCCCGCCCGGCCGCAGCCGCTGCCCCAGGACACCAGCCCGATCAGCTTCCCCTGGGCCACGAGAGGGCCGCCACTGTCTCCCTGACAGGCGTCCCGCCCTCCCTGCGTCTCTCCGGCGCACAACATGCTCTCGGCGACATAGGTGCCGTCGTCGCGGCCCGGGTACGCCTTCTCGCACTGTGCGTCGGGCAGTACGCGCACGCGTGCGGCGTGCAGCGTGCGCGCGTAGTCACCACCCCCCGTGAGGTCACCCCATCCGTAGACCACGGCGCTCGTGTCCGGCTCGTACGCCGGATCACCGGCCGCCGCCATGGCGACGACCGGGCTCCCCGGGAGCGGCTCGGCAAGGGTGAGCAGGGCGAAGTCCCCCGCGTTGGTTTCGCTGTCGTACCCGGGATTGACCCGTACCTCGCGCACCGCGATCTCTCGGCCCCGGTCCGAGAGCAGGTCCGTGCGGCCCGTGATGACTTTCAGGTCCCGCACGCGGTTCGGCGGCGCCCCCAGGACCTCCTCACCCATGCAGTGCGCGGCGGTGAGCACGACCGTGGGCCCAACCGCCACGCCGCCGCAGAACTGCCCCGCGCGCGTACCCCCGAACCGGTCACGGCTGGACAGCGCCACCGTCCACGGACTCTGGGAGATGTCGACCGGGAAGCCGCCCACGACGACGTCGGCGGGCGCGGGAGCGGCGGACAGCAGCGGTATCGCGGTCGCGGCAGCCGCCAGGACCAGCGGCCGGGTCAGTGCCCGGACAGACGGACGACGCATACACGTTCCTCACTCTCGGTTGTCTTTGGAGACCCAGAGTGATCCAGCGGGGGGCGCGCCGCACCCGCGCGACGGCGCGACAAGGCCCGGTTCCGCGTGCGGAACCGGGCCTTGGGTGTCGTACGGGCGCGACCTAGTCGAGGTAGTCGCGCAGCACCTGGGAACGCGACGGGTGGCGCAGCTTCGACATGGTCTTGGACTCGATCTGGCGGATGCGCTCACGCGTCACGCCGTAGACCTTGCCGATCTCGTCGAGGGTCTTCGGCTGACCGTCGGTGAGACCGAATCGCATGGAGACGACGCCCGCCTCGCGCTCGGACAGGGTGTCCAGGACGGAGTGCAGCTGCTCCTGCAGGAGCGTGAAGCTGACCGCGTCGGCCGGGACGACGGCCTCGGAGTCCTCGATGAGGTCACCGAACTCGCTGTCACCGTCCTCGCCCAGCGGGGTGTGCAGGGAGATGGGCTCACGGCCGTACTTCTGGACCTCGATGACCTTCTCCGGGGTCATGTCGAGTTCCTTGGCCAGCTCCTCCGGGGTGGGCTCGCGGCCCAGGTCCTGGAGCATCTGGCGCTGCACGCGCGCGAGCTTGTTGATGACCTCGACCATGTGCACCGGGATACGGATGGTGCGGGCCTGGTCGGCCATGGCGCGGGTGATCGCCTGACGGATCCACCAAGTGGCGTACGTGGAGAACTTGTAGCCCTTGGTGTAGTCGAACTTCTCGACCGCGCGGATCAGACCGAGGTTGCCCTCCTGGATGAGGTCCAGGAAGAGCATTCCGCGGCCGGTGTAGCGCTTGGCCAGGGAGACCACCAGTCGGAGGTTGGCCTCCAGGAGGTGGTTCTTGGCGCGGCGACCGTCCTCGGCGATGATCTCCAGCTCGCGCTTGAGCTTCGGGGCCAGCTTGTCGGCGTTGGACAGCTTGTCCTCGGCGAACAGGCCCGCCTCGATGCGCTTGGCGAGCTCGACCTCCTGCTCGGCGTTGAGCAGGGGGACCTTGCCGATCTGCTTGAGGTAGTCCTTGACCGGGTCGGCGGTGGCACCGGCGGCGGCGACCTGCTGGGCCGGGGCGTCGTCCTCGTCCTCGTCGGACAGCACGAAGCCCGCGCTCTCGGCGCCCTCGGGCTCGTCGCCGGCCTTCGGGGTCTCCTCGAGAACTTCTTCCTCGATGACCTCGGCGTCGTCCTTCTTGGCGCTGGTCTTCTTGGCCGCCGTCTTCTTGGCGACCGTCTTCTTCGCGGCCGCCGTGGCCTTCTTGGCGGGGGCCTTCTTGGCGGCAGCGGCGGTGGGGGCGTCTTCCTCGACCGGCGTGTCGGCGGCGGGCGCCGCCGCGGGAGCGGTGGCGGTGGCCTTCTTGGTGGTCACCGTCTTCGCCGCGACCGTCTTGGTGGCGGTGCGCTTGGCCGGACTCTTAGCTGCGACGCTCTTTCGGGTGCGCTTGGGCTCCGCGGCACTGACCATCAGCGTCACACCCTCTTCCTCGAGGATCTGGTTGAGGCTGCGCAGTACGTTCTTCCACTGAGTGGCCGGAATCTGGTCAGCTTCGAAGGCCCGACGCACATCGTCGCCGGCGATCTGCCCCTCGGCCTTTCCCCGCTCGATGAGAGCCATGACAGAGACGGACTCGGCGATCTCCGGCGGGAGCGTACGGGATGTGCTGGCCGACACGAACAACCTCTCGGAACGTTGGAAAACGGCTTCCGGCCCCGTCCAGGACGGACAGGAGCCGACCGCCGGCTTTGGGGATTGGGCCGACGGCGCGGGCGGGGGCCGGGAAGATGCACAGCGCCGTGAACGGCGTCCATATTCCTTCCTCGGCTGTCACCTCTTAGGTCATCGCGCTGTTCCCGCGAGCGTTACGCCCAATCTGCGTGGCCCGAGTCACACCCCGTAACCGGTCAAAAACCGCCAGACAAGGGCAGAGACGGCCACCCATGCCTACTACCCGGGGTCGCGCCCTGAAACACACGCCCCGTCGCACCGTCGGACTCCGCAGGATCCGAGAGATCCTGCGGAGTCCGACGAGAGACGGTTCGCCGACCGGGCGAGGCCCCAGGAGGGGGAGGCTTCCCCGGCCGCTCCACCCGCGGGTCCGCGCTCAGTGTTCGCGCGGTGCGGGCACCACACGCTCCACCTCGGGGTGGACGGTGAGCAGTTGACGCATGGCCGCCTCGGCGGCCGCGCCGTCGCCGGTCGCGAGCGCGTCGGCGATCCTGCCGTGGTGCGCCAGGGACACGTCGTTGGGCCGGTCACAGCCCGTCACCGGGCTTCCGGAGACCTGGAGAGCGGCCGACACGATCCCGGAGAGGTGCTCCAGCATGCGGTTGCCCGCGAGCTGGATGAGCAGGGAGTGGAACTCGGCGTCCGCGCGGGAGAACGTCAGGGCGTCGCCCTGCCCCATGGCGTGCCCCATGATCTCGACCATGTCCGCGAGCCTCTGCTGGACGTCCTCGCGTCCGTGTCCCGCGGCCAGGCGCGCCGCCAGCGGTTCGATCGTCCAGCGCAGCTCGCTCAGCTCGCGCCGCTGGTCGTCCCGCTGCGGCCCGAAGGCCCGCCACTCGATGATGTCCGGGTCGAGGAGGTTCCAGTCGCTGACGGGACGCACGCGCGTGCCGACGTTCGGGCGGGCGCTGACCAGGCCCTTGGCCTCCAGGACGCGGAGCGACTCACGGACGACGGTGCGCGAGACCTCGAAACGCTGGCCGATCTCCTCGGGCACCAGCGGGCGGTCGGCGCCCAGGTCGCCGGAGACGATCATCTGACCGAGCTGCTGAACGAGTTGGCCGTGCAGCCCGCGTCCGCGGCTGCCCGCGGCACGCCGGCCCACGCGGCCCAGCTCCGGGTCCGCGCTCTCCCATACGGGGGCTCCGACGCGGTCGGCCACGGAGGCCTCGGCGAAGGGGTAGCGGTCGAGTTCGCCCGGGCCGGCGAGACCGGAGTCTGCGGAGCGGGCGGCGGTCATCATGGTGTGCGCAAGGGTACTCACGGATCCTTTGTCGGCCTCGCTCTCAACTGCCTTGAGGTCTTTGGTGAAAAGCACACGAAAGGGTGATCGCTCACCCCGTCGCAATTGACGCCTTATCGGAAAGAAATGGGCTTTCCCTGGGGAGTTGTGCGCAGGGTGGGGCGAAAGCGCGCGAGGCGGTCGTCATCGGACCCTGCTGCGCAGGGTCGTGAGCACATATGCGCAGAGCAGAGCGGCCAGCGACAACGTCAGGGCGCCGCCCACGGGTTGGACGAGCACCCGCGCCAGCACGGACAGATAGCGCTCTCCGCCGAAGGGCCACTGCAGCCAGAGCGTCTCGCGCAGCCGCATCGGGAATCCTGCCGCGGTCCGCACTGACGATCCCGCCAAGGCCTTTTGTACGAGGGGAACGACGACGACCGGTACCGCGAGCACGGCCGCCAGGCCCGCCGTGGTGGAGCGGAAGATGCCCGCCGCCAGCACCCCGGCCCAGGCGCAGCCCAAGAGGAGGCCCAGCCAACTCGCGCTCAGTGACGGCCAGTACGCGGGAACCTGCGCGAGCTCCCGTCCGTATACGAGATAGAGCACTTCGGCGTCGCAGCCGACCGTGAGGAAGGCCAGCATCAGCGCGGTGGCGGCGGCGACCAGGAGTTTCGCGGTGAGCAGCCCCAGTCGGCGGGGCACGGTGCCGCGGTCCGCCGCCAGTGCGGGGTGGCGGAACTCGTCACCGAAGGCCAGCGCGCCCAGCAGTCCCGCGCCGAGCGCGGCGGGCGGCAGGGGCAGCTCCCGGGGCCAGGCGGCCAGCAGGCGCGCCTGCGGAGTGTGTCCGATCCGGGCGAGCAGTACGGCGGTGACGGCGGACACGACGAGCACGGCGGCCGCGGTGAGGAACCCGGTGCCGATGCCGGTCGCGCGACGGATCTCGTAGCGCAGGGGGCGGAGGGGGCTGGGGGCGGATCGTACGGAGATGGGGGGTGGGAGGGGGGTGAGGGCGAGACGGCGGGTGTCGGCCGCGCGCGGCCTCAGCGCGGGGTCGGCGCCGGAAGCCGAGTCGGCGTGCGCCGAGAGGTCCTGTGTTGCGGCCGTTTCCCGGGCGCCGTCGGCCGCGGCCGTGTGGTGCGGTGGGGTTTCGGGCTGACCGGTGATGTCCCGCGGGGCGGTCCCGGGCTTCCCCGTCGTGTCGGCGGTGGAGTGCGGGAGCGGTCGCCCCGAGGCGTCGGCGTCATCGGGCTCCGCGGCGGGGTACGCACCCGCGCCGGGCCCCATGTCCCCGGTCTCGTCGGCGAGTTGGTGTACGAGGATGCCGTGGCGGAACGCCGTCTCGCCGACGTCGGCGCAGGTACTGCCGTACACGCAGAGGCGGTTGCCGCCCTCGCGGACGATCTCGACGGAGCGCCGGGCGGCGCGCGCCTCCTTGGCCAGGAGGGCGGCGAGGCGTGGGGCGTACGGGCTGCGGACGGCGACCCGGGGGCGCAGCCGCGTGCGGGCGAACTCGCTCACGTCCTGGTCGGCGACGATTCTGCCGCGCTCCAGGGTGACGACCCGGTCGGCGTTGCGGGCGGCCTCCTTGGGGTCGGACGTGGTGAGCAGGACCGTGCCGCCCTGCGCCGCGTGGGCGCGCAGCGTGCCGTGCAGCCAGCGGGTCTCGCGGGTGGAGAGGTCGTCGGCCGGGTCGTCGAGCACGAGTGTGTGGGGGTCGGCGAGCAGGGCGCAGGCCAGGCCTAGGCGGCGGTCCATGCCTCGCGAGAGGTTGCCGAGGCGCTCGTCGCGCAGGCTGACGAGGCCGACCGTCTCGAGGACTTCGTCGGCACGGCGGACCGGTACGCCCGCGGCGGCGCACAGCATGCGCAGATGGCCGCGGACGGTGCGGGCCGGGTGGCCCGGGACGTCGCCGAGGAGTACGCCGACCTCGCGCGACGGGTGGGCGATGCGGTGCAGCGGGCGGCCCCTGAAGTAGGTGAAGCCGCGGCCCTGTTGGAGTTCGAGCATGAGTCTGAGCACCGTCGTCCGGCCCGATCCCGGCGTGCCGAGGAGTGCGGTGACGTGGCCCGCGCACGCCTCGAAGGAGACGTCGTCGACGACGGGCGGAAGGTCCTTGCGGGGGTTGCTGGTCAGTCCGAAGGCCTGGATCACCCGCAGCAAGATAGCGCGCTATGTCCGTTTTTCCGGGCATCGCGTGGCCGCCCCACCAGCCGCGATCGGTCCGCTCGGAACCGTGTTCGCCGCTCGCTCCTCAGCCCGGGGCCGCAACGGTCGCCGTGCCGGGCGGAGATGTCGTTCGCGGGTTCGGCCTCACACTTCGGGGCGCAGCATGGGCGGGTTGAGCAACGTGGCACCGCCCGCCCGGAACAGCTGCGCCGGGCGGCCGCCCTGTCGCGTGGTGGTACCGCCGGTGGGGACGAGGAAGCCCGGTGTTCCCGTCACCTTGCGATGGAAGTTGCGCGGGTCGAGGGCCACGCCCCACACCGCCTCGTAGACCCTGCGCAGCTCTCCGACGGTGAACTCGGTGGGGCAGAACGCCGTGGCGAGGGAGGAGTACTCGATCTTGGAGCGTGCGCGTTCCACCCCGTCGGACAGGATCTGGGCGTGGTCGAAGGCGAGCGGCGCCACCGGTTCGCCGTCGCGGCCGTAACCGCCCTGCTGCAGCAGCTCGTCGACCGGCGCCCAGCGGGCGTTGCTGGCGTCGCCGCCGGCGCGTGGGGCGGGCAGATCGGGGGCGAGGGCGAGGTGCGCGACGCTGACCACCCGCATCCGGGGATCGCGCTTGGGGTCGCCGTAGGTCGCGAGCTGCTCCAGGTGGGCGCCGTTGTCCTGGGCGGGGACCGCGGGATCGTGGGCGCGCAGCCCGGTCTCCTCGGCCAACTCGCGTGCCGCCGCCTGCGCCAGGTCCTCGTCGGCCCTCACGAAACCGCCGGGCAGTGCCCAGCGCCCCTGAAAGGGTGGTTCGCCCCTGCGCACCGCCAGCGCGCACAGGGCGTGGCGGCGCACGGTCAGTACGACCAGGTCCACGGTGACGGCGAAGGGCGGAAAGGCTGACGGGTCGTAGGGCATGCGGCGATCATAGTCGTCTGCCTGACGATAAACACTCCCTTCGTCGGCCGCTTCGGTGACTGATCCACTTCTTTCCGGTATGCGTCTCGGCGTCTGCTGCCTGTGGGGGTGCGGTGGGTTGTCGTGCCAGGTCACACCCCCAGTTGCAGCCCGTCGGCCGCTTCCTCGACCATCGCGAGGCCGAGCCGGCTGACCCTCACGGAGAAGGGGGCGTCGTTGATCCGCAGCCCTGTCAGGACGATCTCGCCGAGGGGCGCGCTGTGCACGGGACGCAGCGTGACGGTGCCGGCGGGCGCGTCGGGGCGGATGCCCGCCAGTGTGGACAGCAGGAACACCCCGGTCGCGGCCGCGGTGGCCGCCGGGCGGCAGGCCGCCGGGTGCGGCAGAGGGACGCTGTCCTCGGTGCGCCGCACCCCCGCGTACATCTCGGGCAGCCGGTGATCGAAGGCCTCGGCCGCCGCGAGGACGCCCCGCAGCAGAGCGTTCGCCTCCTTCTCGTATCCGGCGGCGGCCAGGCCGGCGATCGCCACCGCCGTGTCGTGGACGCGCACGGCACCGCTGCGGTGGCCGAACGGGTTGTGCCCGGCCTCCTTCGCGCCCAGCCCGCGCAGCCCCCAGCCCGAGTCCATGGCCGGCCCGCCCAACAGGCGTGCGAGCTGTTCCGTCTGCGCCTTGTCCAGGAGACCGACGGCGAGTTCGCCGCCGCCCAGCAGGCCGGTGTCGAGGAGATGGGCGGCGCCCGACCCCAGGTACGGCACCGGAGTGCCGTCGGGCGCGCGGGCCGCCACCGGCCGGCCTCCGCCCAGGTCGTCGATCCAGAACTCCTCCCGGAACGCCGTCCGCAGCTCCCGCGCCCACTGCCGCAGTCCGGCGCCGCCCGGCCGGCCGCAGGCGTCGAGCAGGTCGGCACCGAGCAGGGCCGCACGGTGGGCGTGGGCCTGCGTCTCGCAGCGGACGGGGCCACTGGGGTAGGGATCTCGCAGGTAGGTGCCGTCGCCCACGGTGTTCAGCAGCCAGGTCAGACAGCGCTCGGCCGCCGGCAGCAGCTCCGCCGTCTCCCGCTCGGGGAGGCCCCAGCGACGGGCCTCCGCCAGCAGTGTGGGAAAGAGCAGCGTGGCTTCGGTACCTGTACAGCCCGGCGGCAGGTGCGGCCCGGCGTCTCTGCGCGGCCCGGGAATCATGCCCGACCGCGGCCCGGAACCGGCGAGTTGGGCACGGGCGAGAGTGCGCAGGGTGCCCGCGGCGAGCCGGGTGCCGAGGGACAGGGTCATCCGGGCCGCAGCCAATGCCTCGGCGGGGGCGGGCCCGCAGCGCCAGGGTGCTCCGGCCGCGAGATACGTGTCGGAGGGATGTGCCGGGTCGCGCAGCAGCAGGGCCCGGAGATCCTCGATGCTCGTCCGCATGAGCGGCCGGATCCTGGAGTCGTCGCCTGACGCAGACGCGGCGGCGAACGGACTCGTCGCGGCGTGGCCCGCGGCGCGGAGAGGCCCCGCTCCGTCGGGCCGCACCCGCAGCTCCAGGCTTCTGCTGCCACCCGGCGCCAGCTCGAACTCCCAGCGCAGCAGCCCCGCCGAGGCCAGCGCGTCCGAGGGCGGCGGGTCCGCGGTGACCGAGGAGGTGCCGGTGGGGCAGGACCAGCGCAGGCCCGAGTCGTGGACGGTGGCGGGCAGTTCGGGGCCACCGGTGCCGGACGCGATGGCGCCGAGATCGGCGAGGTCCGTGCCGAGAGCGACCTCCAGTGGGACACGCAGGGGGCGCGGAGCCGCGCTGTGCAGGGTGATCCGCTCCGTCCCGTCGGCGTGCCGGACACGCTCGACGACGACGTCCGGGTCCGGGCCGGAGTGCGGGGAGACCCGGAGCGTGCCCACGAAGAGGGCTCGGTCGGCCGAGGTCATCCGGGCCTGGACGGCGAGTGGTTCGCGACCGGCCACACGGACCTGGCACCGGGAGAGCACGCGCCGGCCCGCACGGTAGAACCCCTCCATGCCCTCGCCGTTCAGCTGCCCCTGCTCCGGAGAGATGACGAGGCCCGGCAGGGCGACACACACGAGCGCGGCGTGCGTGGACGGCAGCTCGCCGGACCGGCGGGACGGTGGGGGCACCGGTGCGGGGGAGCCTCGGTGCGCGGGGGCGGCAGCGGGTGGCGGTGAGGCGGGTGCGCGGCGGGGCCGACCGGGTGGCGGTGGCGGGTTCCGTTCCTGCCCTGACGGTGCTCGTGGAGGGTGGCCCTGGGTTGGCGGGAGGTCGCTGGTGACGGCGGGGGGCGGGGGCCGGTCCTGGCCGGCCGGGGGCGGGAGGGGCGGGGCCTGTCCGGCGGGGGGTGCGGGAGGCCGGTCCTGGCCAGTCGGTGGCGGAAGGTGCGCGGCCTGTCCGCCGGAGGAAACGGAGGGCCGGTCCTGCCCGGCCGAGGGTGACGAACGCCGGTCCTGTCGAGCGGATGGCGGCGGGGTCGGCAGGTTCTGTCCGGTCAAGGGCGAGGCAAGCAGGTCCTCGCTCGTGAGCCGGGGCTCGGGCGGGCTGGGGTGGTTCGAGGGTGTCGGCTGATGCATGCGGTGGCTTCTTCTGCGCTCTGTGCCCCTCGGGCGTGGGCGGCGCCGGGCGGGGGCTCCGGACGAACGTGGGGCGTGCGGCGGCGCGACCCGTCCGGGTGTTCCGCCACTCAGGTGAACGGGGTGGGACTCCTCCGGGTCACGGCCGTGACGGGCCGACCCGGCCGAATGGCGGTGCCCGTGCGAGGTGCCTCCGACGCTTCCCCGCTGTCCGGCGTACCTGCCCGTGCGGCCTCCCTCGCGTCGGCAACCCGCCGAAGGCGAGCGGCCGTTGCTCATGCCTCTGCCTCGTCGCTCCCATGGGCTCCGGGACGCGTGCTTCCGAGGCGGTTGTCACCCCTGCGTGCGGTCCCCCTTCCGGATGTACGCGATGTACGCGGGCGGGGAACGGTCACCCCGCCACCCCGTGCGGCCACCCTCGCCGAGCGCGGCCGGTTCACCGCCGTACCGCTGGAGCGGGAGCGGCGTCGCGGACGGGAAGCGTCCTCCTGGGCCGGGGCCAGTCCGGTGTCCTTGGGTGCGGCCTCCTTCTGGTCGTCGCCGTGTCGGGCCGGAGCAGCTCCGCGGTCCCGGCGTTCCGCTCGCAGGCAGCGGCGGACCGACTCGGGGTCCAGGCCCTCGTTGCAGGCCTGGTGCAGGAGGCGGGCGAAGAGGTAGCCGGGGTCCGCGCCCAGAGCCATGGCGAGGGCTTCGCGGGCCTCCAGATCGTCGCCGGTGGACCACGCGACCCAGCCGGCGAGGGTCAGCGGCGCGGCCGCGTGTTCACCGTAGGGGCCGACGCAGCGGCGGGCCAGGGCCCGCCAGAGTCGCAGGGCGGGTGCGGCCTCCTCCCCCTCCATCCACTCGGCGGCACGGTCGCGGGTCACACGGTCCTGCAGGCCGAGGATCAGCGCGGCGGCCTCGTCGTGTCCGAGCAGTTCGTCGTCACGGAGGTCCGCGGTGAGCGTGCCGGTGACCGTCGGCGCCGCGGCCAGACGCCGCATGATCCGCTCGGCCAGCCCGAGCGTCTCCTCGGCCACCGCCACACGGTGGGCGGCGTCCAGAATCCTGGGCACCAGGCTCGTGCTCGCGGTGTCGAGGGCGATCTCCTGTGTCAGGGCGGCCCCCGTCTCCCAGGGCTGCAGCCTCGCGCGCAGTTCCCGCAGCGTGCCCCGTACCTGCAGGCCGGCGTAGGTGGCGGCAGCGGCGAGCACGGACGTACCGGGCAGGCCCATCGGGAGGCCTTCGGGCGGACAGCAGCTCTCGTTGACGCAGCAGTACGACCAGAAGCGGCCGTCGGAGATGCACAGGGCCTCGATCACCGGTACGTCGAGCTGCCCGCACTCGACGCGCAGTTTCTGGGCCAGCGGGCGCAGCCGCTCCATGACCTGGCGGCCCGACTCGCCCTTCGCCGGTTCCTGACACAGATAGGCGACCATCTGCTCGGGACGGGCTCCTCGGCGCTCGCTTCCCGTCACCAGTCCGTGCGCCAGCTGCCGTGCGACGGACGCCCAGTCGTCGGCGCTGGTAGGAATGCCGAGCCGGGCGCGACCGCCGAACCGGCCCCGGCTCTCCCTGTCGTGCAGGGCGACCAGGACGATGCTGTCCTCGGGGCGGTAGCCGAGAAGATACGGCAACGCGTCGGCCAGTTCCGCCGGGGTGCGCAGGGTGACCTGGTGCTCGGCTCCGTGGCTTTCGTAGGCCGTCGGTCCGATGTGCGTTTCCGGCGGCAGGGAACGGCCGTGGGTGTCGTGCGGCGCGCGGTCCTCGTGCCCAGCCGCCTTGTCGTTTTCGGATGATCCGGTGGTTTCGCTGTGGTTCGTCATGCGCAGACGATCTCGCGGATCACGAGACTCCACTTTGCCCTGTGGATAAGTCCGACCAGGGACACGTCAACCTGACGTCGACATTCCACAACTCACATATCAGGAGGGGGAGTTACTGGTCCTCCGGCAGTATTACCGGCTTCCTTCCACACCGCCCCGCACCCGCTTGACCCGGGTTGTCAGTCCCGTCCTGTTTGATGGGACGCATGGAGCACACGAGCAACGCGGAACTCCGGGCCGCCGCCGACGCGGTCCTCGCCCGCCTGGTAGGGGACGCCGGTGGTACGGCCCGGCTGCGCGAGGACCAGTGGCGGGCGATCGAGGCGCTGGTCGCCGAGAAGCGCCGCGCGCTCGTCGTGCAGCGCACGGGGTGGGGCAAGTCGGCGGTCTACTTCGTGGCCACGTCGCTGCTGCGGGCCCAGGGCAGCGGCCCCACGGTGATCGTCTCACCGCTGCTCGCGCTGATGCGCAACCAGGTCGAGGCCGCGGCCCGGGCGGGCATCCACGCCCGGACGATCAACTCCTCCAACACGGAGGAGTGGGGCACCGTCGAGGAGGAGATCGCGGCGGGCGAGGTCGACGTGCTGCTCGTGAGCCCGGAGCGGTTGAACAACCCGGACTTCCGGGACCAGGTGCTGCCCAAGCTGGCCGCCGCCACCGGGCTGCTCGTGGTGGACGAGGCACACTGCATCTCCGACTGGGGGCACGACTTCCGCCCCGACTACCGCCGGCTGCGCACCATGCTCAGCGATCTTCCGCCGGGCGTACCGGTACTCGCGACCACCGCCACGGCCAACGCTCGGGTGACCGCCGACGTGGCGGAACAGCTCGGGACGGGCGGCACGTCGGACGCCCTGGTGCTGCGCGGGCCGCTCGACCGGGAGAGTCTGAGCCTGAGTGTGCTGCGGCTGCCGGACGCCGCGCACCGGATGGCCTGGCTCGCCGACCATCTCGACCAGCTGCCGGGTTCCGGGATCATCTACACGCTCACCGTGGCCGCCGCCGAGGAGGTCACCGCGTTCCTGCGGCACCGCGGGCACCCGGTCGCCTCGTACACCGGCAAGACGGAGAACGCGGACCGGCAGCAGGCCGAGGAAGACCTTCTGGCCAACAGGGTGAAGGCCCTCGTGGCCACGTCGGCGCTCGGCATGGGCTTCGACAAACCGGACCTCGGCTTCGTGGTCCATCTCGGTTCGCCCTCCTCCCCCATCGCCTACTACCAGCAGGTGGGGCGCGCCGGCCGCGGCGTCGAGCACGCCGAGGTGCTGCTGCTTCCCGGGCAGGAGGACGAGGCCATCTGGGAGTACTTCGCCTCGCTCGCCTTCCCGCCGGAGGATCTGGTACGTCGCACGCTGGACGTCCTCGCACACGCCGACCGCCCGCTGTCGCTGCCCGCTCTGGAGCCCTTGGTGGAGCTGCGCCGTTCCCGGCTGGAGAGCATGCTCAAGGTGCTCGACGTCGACGGGGCGGTCAGGCGGGTCAAGGGCGGCTGGACCGCGACCGGCCAGCCCTGGACGTACGAGGCGGAGCGGTACGCCTGGGTCGCGCGGCAGCGCAAGGCCGAGCAGCAGGCGATGCGCGAGTACGCGTCGACGACGGACTGCCGGATGGAGTTCCTCCAGCGTCAACTGGACGACGAGGGCGCCAAGCCCTGCGGTCGCTGTGACAACTGCGCGGGCGCGCGGTTCACCGCGGACACGTCCTCGACGGCGGTGGACGCGGCGCGCGCCGACCTCGGCAGGGCGGGCGTGGAGGTGGAGCCGCGCCGCATGTGGCCGACGGGTCTGCCGGCGATCGGCGTCGATCTCAAGGGTCGTATCCCGGTCGGCGAACAGGCCGCCTCGGGGCGGGCGTTGGGCCGTCTGTCGGACATCGGCTGGGGCAACCGGCTGCGCCCCATGTTCGCGCCCCAGGCCCCGGACGAACCGGTGCCGGACGACGTGGCGAAGGCCGTCGTGGGTGTTCTGGCCGACTGGGCCAAGGGACCCGGCGGCTGGGCCCCTGGCGTGGCCGACGCCCAGCCCCGCCCGGTGGGCGTGGTCAGCGTCGCCTCACGCACCCGGCCCCGCCTGATCGGCTCCGTGGCCGCGCGCATCGCGGAGGTGGGCCGACTGCCGCTGCTGGGCTCGGTGGAGTACACGGACGACGCGCCCCGGCTCTCCCGCAGCAACAGCGCCCAGCGCCTCAAGGCCCTGGCCGGCGCGCTGATCGTGCCGCCCGCCCTGACCGCCGCTCTCGCGGAGGCCGGTGGTCCGGTTCTCCTCGTCGACGACTACACCGAGACAGGCTGGACGCTCGCGGTCGCGGCTCGCGCGCTTCGTCGGGCCGGTGCGCAGGGGGTGCTGCCCCTGGTGCTGGCAGTCCAGGGATGATCTCGACGGGCACCGGGCACGGTGACGCACACCCTTTCTCTGGACCACCTGTGTTCCAACGGTGTACGAACGCGAGGTGAACGGTCGCCTCATGCGTCGCGGCCGTGACCACGGGGTAGGGATATAAACCACGTACCGTCATCTTCCGGTCAGTGGCCCCAATTGCTCGTTGCCGCATCCAAGTTCGACAGGAAGAATTGAACTCCGCTCCCCGCACGGCTCGTCCGTGGTCCGGTAGGGCTCTGCTGCGGTGCGCGCTCCCCCGAATCCGACCTCGCCCTCAGTGTGGGCGCGTAGCCGAAGGGAGGACCGTGACCTTCGGATTCGCTCCGTCCTCCGCGGCGTCCACGTCGACGTCTGCCGACCTGTCCGCCGCATCCGCCAACCCTCTCGTCCGCATGCTCGAACCGGCCGAGTGGGCCGCCGCGGGCATCCCACTGCTGCGCAATCCCCGAGAGGTCGTCAGCGGACTGCACTCCCGGCATCGCCCCGGGCCGGCGACGGCGATCGTGGCCGTCCTCGACCCGGACGAACGGCTGTGCGCCAGCGCCTCGTTCACCCGCCGCCCGGCCCCGGCCGACGGCTGGATGTTCCGCAACGCGCTGCTCGCCCAACTTCGCAGGGTCATCCCGCACGACCTGCGCCGCCGCACGCCGGTGCGCACCGCCGTGCTGCTGTACTGCCGCGAGGGCGACGCGCGTTGGACCGAGGAGGACGGCGCGTGGATGTGGGGCCTGCGTGACGCGTGCACGCTGCACGGGCTGCGTTGCGGGGCGTACATTACGCTGACCCGGGACGGCTGGCAGGTGCTCGGGGAGGGCCGTGGTGGGCGCCGGCCGAACACGGATTCGGAACCGGAGCCCTTCGGGTTGTCCGAGGCACCCCCTCCGCTGCCGCGCACCGGCGGCGCCGCCTCGGAGGTCCTGCGGCGCGCTGCGGCTCGCTGAAGCACCGGCCGGCCGCACCATCCGGCCGTGCGCACGGCCGATCCGCTCGGCCGCCCGCACGGCCGATCCGCTCGGCTGGCCGGCCCGCTCGGTCGGCCTGCCCGCTCGGTCGGCCGGGCCCACAGTCTCCGTGAGTCCCGACGACGCCCGGGTACTCCGCACGTCCCGACGGCGCCCAGGCTTTCCGCGCGCCTTGGGCGACACGGAGTCCTGCACTGCGTCCCGGCACTCTGGAGCCTCACAGCGTGGCTCGGCAACCCGAAGTCCAGCACCGTGCCACGGCAACGCGGAGTCCCGCAGCGTGACTCGACAGCCCCGAGTCCCGCAGCGCCTCGGCAACGCCGAACTCGCACGCCTCGGCCACGCGAAGCCCTCCCGCACGCCTCCACAACGCCGGGTGCCCCCGCACGTGTTGACGCCGCCCGGTCTCACCGTGCGCCGTGTCTCACCGTGCGCCGTGTCTCACCGTGCGCCGTGTCTCACCGTGCGCCGTGTCTCACCGTGCGCCCTGTCTCACAGCGCGCCCGGCCTCTCCCCGCGCCCCGGCCACCAACTGCCGCACGCGCCCCCGGCGCACCCCCGCGCACGCCAAAGCGCCCGCCGTGCCGGTGCCGCCGTAGCGGCACCACCGTCACTCGGGCGGCGTTGCCGTCGCCCCTCGGACGTGTCGGAGCCGGCTCAGACGCCCGCGCCGAGCACCGAGTTGATCTGCTGCGGGTCGCCGCAGACGATCAGCAGGGCACCGGCCCGACCATGGGCCAGCTGCAGCGCCGTAGCGGCGGCCGAAGCGGGTCCGCCGTTGACGGCGACCACGACGACCGGGCGTCCGGCGGCACGGGATGCGACGGCGGCGTCCGCGTAGAAGACGTCGTCGCCAGCGTCGTGCTGGGCCCAGTAGGAGGCTTCACCGAAGGACAGTTCGTGGGCGGCCCACGGGTGCTGTTCGCCGGTGGTGATGACGAGTACGTCGCCGGGCGTCCGCCCCGAGTCCAGCAGCAGGTCCACGGCCTCTTCGGCGGCGTCGAGTGCGCCTTCGGGCGAAGCCGGGATCAGCTGGATCTGCGGGGACGCCGGAGCCGCGGCGGGGGCGGCCGGGGCCGAGGGCCCGGGCTTGACCGCGGTCACGTCACGCGACGTACGTTGCGCCGGCGCGGTGGGCCGGAGCGGACCAGGACGACCGGGCCGCGACGGAGCCGCGGGACGGGGACCGGGTACAGGACGAGGGGTCGGCGCGGTACGGCCACTGGCCGGAGTGGCGCGGGGACCCTGGGCACTCTCGTGAATCTGAGGCTCCTCGGGAATGAGAGGCATGAGCTGATATCTATCAAACGTTGGTGCGGCTCGCGTCAGCGGGTGGCACATGCGTGCGAGCGGAATCGTCAGAAATCGAAGCCGAGCTGACCCTCGATTTCCGGAACGCCTCCGTCCGCCCAGCTGCGGACCTTCTTGAGATGCCGCCACTGGGGCAGCGCATCAAGATACGCCCACGACAACCGGTGATACGGGGTGGGCCCCCGCACCTCCAGTGCGGCCTTGTGCACGGGCGACGGATACCCGGCGTTGTCCGCAAAACCGAAGTCTGCATGGTCGATACCCAGTTCGGCCATCATTTTGTCGCGCTGAACCTTGGCGATCACCGAGGCCGCCGCCACCGCCACACACGACCGGTCGCCCTTGATGACCGTGCGGACCTTCCAGGGCATCCCCAGGTAGTCGTGCTTGCCGTCGAGGATCACCGCGTCCGGGCGGACCGGCAGAGCCTCGAGGGCACGCACCGCCGCCAGCCGCAGGGCCGCGGTCATTCCCAGCTGGTCGATCTCCTCGTGCGAGGCGTGGCCCAGCGCGTAGGAGGTCACCCACTTGCGCAACTCCTCGGCGAGCACGGTGCGGCGCTTCACGGTGAGCAGCTTGGAGTCGGTGAGGCCTTCGGGAGGTCGGCGCAGTCCGGTGACCGCCGCGCAGACGGTGACGGGCCCGGCCCACGCGCCGCGCCCCACCTCGTCGACACCGGCAATGATCTTCGCTCCGGTCGTTGCGCGAAGGGAGCGCTCGACGGTGTGAGTAGGGGGTTCGTACGGCATGGCGCCCTTAGCGTACGCCTCGCGGATCACCGGCGACACCCCGGCTCCCCGAGCCGCGTCACCACCGGCGCGTCCCCCGCTCGGCCGCCGCTCGGCCGCCGCCCGGCCGTCGCCCCCTCGCCGCTCGGAGGCCACTCAGCCGCCGCCCCGCCGTCGCCCAACGCCCGCCCAGCCCCGGCACCACCGTCGCCCAACCCCCACTCACCCCCCGCTCGGCCGAAGCAGCGGAACCATCAACTGGTCGACCATTTCCTCGAGATCACGGTCGCTCCATTCACTCCCGCACATCTTGGAGCGGTACATCATCATGGCGGGGACGGCGTCGAAGACGTAGCCGTTCGCCGCGTCGGACCGTACCTCGTTCCGAGCGATGCCCCGTGTGATGACCTCGCGGAGCAGCTTGAGCGTGGGCTCGACGATCCCGTCGAAGATCACGCTATGGAACCGTTCCGCCTGCGCAGGGTTGCACTCGTGAACCACGGAGCGGACGGCGTACCCGGGGCGCGAGAACATCGCGTCCCGCGCCTGGCGGCACAACAGGAGCAGGTCCTCGCGCACGCTGCCCAGATCGGGCACCTCCTCGATGCGCGGCAGGGCCGCCTTCAGGGCGTCCGCGACGAGGTCCTCCTTGGACGGCCACCGACGGTAGACAGCGGCCTTGCCGGTCTGGGCGCCGGCGGCGACGCCCTCCATGGTCAGACCGTTCCAGCCGACCGTGCCGAGCTGATCGAGGGCGGCGTCGAGGATGGCGCGTTCGAGCACGGCGCCGCGCCGACGGGGGGAGGCCGCCTGAGCGGGGGCGGCCGTCCAGCGCGAGGTAACCATCTGATCTGTCTCCAACGAGCGGGTGAGCGTGGGGGCTTACGGGGCGAGGGTGGGGGGCGTCACGCGACGGCAACGGGGGGACGTGCCGCGCGACACCGATTTAAGTGAACGCTTGCGTTCACTATCGGGGACTCACTACCTTTGACGCGACAGTGAACGCGGGCGTTCACTAACACTTCCGTGGGGGACCCATAGTGACAACCTCTCAGTTGATCAAGGATCAGAAACCAGGTGCGGCCCGCCGGGGCGGCCGTCCCGGCGTCGCGCTCGCGGTCATCGCGGCCTGCCAACTCATGGTCGTACTCGACGCGACGATTGTGAACATCGCGCTGCCGCACATTCAAGACGCGCTCCAGTTCAGCACGACCGACCTCACCTGGGTAGTCAGCGCCTACACGCTCACCTTCGGCGGCCTGCTGCTCCTGGGCGGCAGGGCCGGCGACATCCTCGGCCGTCGCCGGGTCTTCATGACCGGCATCCTGCTGTTCACCCTCGCCTCGCTCCTCGGCGGCCTCGCCCAGGAGCCCTGGCAGCTGCTGGCCGCGCGGGTCCTGCAGGGCATGGGAGGCGCGATCGCGTCGCCCACCGCGCTGGCGCTCATCACCACCACGTTTCCCGAGGGGCCCGAGCGCAACCGGGCGTTCGGCGTCTTCGCCGCGGTCTCCGCGGGCGGCGGTGCCATCGGGCTGCTCTCCGGCGGCATGCTCACCGAGTGGCTGGACTGGCGCTGGGTGTTCTTCGTCAACGTGCCGATCGGCCTGGTGATCATCCTTCTCGCGCCGGTCTACATCAACGAGTCCGACCGTCACTCGGGGCGCTTCGACATCGCGGGCGCCGTGACCTCGACCGCGGGCATGGCCTCGCTCGTCTACGGCTTCATCCGCGCGGCGGACGAGGGCTGGCGGGACAGTCTGACCATCGGGTCCTTCGCCGCCGCCGTGGTCCTGCTGTCGGCCTTCGCGCTGATCGAGTCCCGGGCCAAGGAGCCGATCACGCCGCTGCGGATGTTCGCCGACCGCAACCGCTCGGGCACGTACGTGATCATGCTGAGCCTGGCCGCGGCGATGTTCGGCATGTTCTTCTACATCGTGCTCTTCGTGCAGAACGTGCTGGGGTACAGCCCGATCCAGGCCGGCCTCGCCTTCCTGCCGGTGACGGTCGTGATCGCGCTGGGCGCGGGTCTGTCGCAGCGCTTCCTGCCCAGGTTCGGCCCCAAGCCGTTCATGCTCACCGGCTCCGCGCTCGCGGTGATCGGACTGACCTGGCAGACCATGATCAGCTCCAGCAGTTCCTACGCCGGCGGGGTGCTCGGTCCGATGCTGGTCTTCGGCTTCGGCATGGGCCTGAACTTCGTGACGCTGACGGTCACCGCCGTCTCCGGTGTCGCCCAGCACGAGGCGGGCGCGGCCTCGGGCCTGCTCAACGCCATGCAGCAGGTGGGTGGTTCGCTCGGGCTCTCCATCCTGACGACCGTCTTCGGCTCGGCCAGCAAGGACGAGGCGTCGAAGCAGCTTCCGAAGTTCCTCGCCGGCGGTTCGGCGGAGCAGAAGGCGGAGTTCGCCAAGACGCATCAGCTGCCCGGCACGTGGGGGCACGAGGTGCTCGCCCATGGCATCTCGGTGGGCTTCATCGCCGCGGCGGCCATGGCCGTACTGGCGCTCGCGACCGCCTGGCTGGTGATCCGGGTGCGCAAAAGCGACCTGGAGGCTCTCGCCGGGACGGCGGGGCCGGGCATCGGCTGACCCGATCCCGCCCGCAGAGGGACGGCCGGACCGGGTCCAGGGGACCGACGGCGAGGACGCCGGTCCGGCCGTCCGCACACCCGCGGCGCCGCGCGCCGCCGACGCTACTGCCGCCACCGCCACCGCTGCCGCCAGGAACCGCACGCCCCCTACCCCTGCTGCCAAGAACCGCATGCCCCACCCCCAGGACTTACGTGTGCCACCCGCGTGATCTCCCCCCGCCATCAGCGGGGCCGACACACGCACAACGCACGGTCCGTCACGCAGAGTTCCCGACGAACACGGAGAGTTTTCAGCCAGCCGCCTCGCAGCGACGCCGGCCCGGCTGAACAGAAGCCGAACAGCACCCGGTGCCGCTCCACCCCTCACACCGACCCTCAGGCCGAAGCCGCTCGCACCCTCGGTGTCCAGTCCGGCAGTGCCTCGGTCCGGGCGGTCCAGTCGGCCGGTGGCAGCCCAGCCCTCGCCGAGGCGACCACGCCGCCGACGATCGCGCAGGTGGTGTCCACGTCGCCGCCGACCTGGGCGGTCGTCCAGAAGGCCCGCTCGTAGTCGCCGAGGGCCCGCGCGGCCGACCAGAGGGCGAAGGGCACGGTGTCGTGGGCCGTCGTACGCCGTCCGCAGCCCAGTACGGCCGCGACGGTGCCCGGGTCGCCGTAGTCGAGCATGTCCCGGGCGCGCCGCAGTCCCGCGCCGACGGCGCTCTTCGGGACGAGGGCGACGACGCCGTCGAGGAGGGCCTCGGGGCTCGGCGGTCCGGCGGGCGCGGCAGCCAGCGCGGCGGCTGCGGCCACGGCCATGGCGCCGACGACGGCCTCGCGGTGCTGGTGCGTGGGGTAGGCGGAGATCTCCGCCTGGTGCGTCGCCTGTTCCGGGTCGTCCGCGTACCAGGCGCCCAGGGGCGCGATCCGCATTGCCGCGCCGTTGCCCCAGGAGCCCTGGCCGTTGAAGAGCGCGGCGGCCAGTTCGCGCCAGTCGCCGCCTTCTCGGACGAGCCGCAGCAGACGGTTGACGGCGGGACCGTAGCCCCGGTCGAAGTCGTGGTGGTGGGCGAAGGAGTGGGCGAGGGCGTCCTGGTCGATGCGGTCGTGGGCGGCGAGGACGGCGACCACGGAGCAGGCCATCTCCGTGTCGTCGGTCCACTGCCAGGGACCGGGCGGCAGCTCGCGGCGCTTGAGCAGCGGGTAGTTCGCCGGCACGAAGAACTGCGAGCCCAGGGCGTCCCCGACGGCCAGTCCGAGGAGGCTGGTCAGGGCGCGCTCCAGGCGCCCGGCGGAGGAGGAGTCAGGGATCATATGCGCGCCACTCTATCCGGTGATCCCGTACGGCTCCGGGTCCCGCCAGCGTTCGAAGGGCCGGTCGAGCTGGTACTTGCCGTCGTCCCCGAGAACGAGCATCCGCATCTCCGCGTTCCCGGGGTTCGACAGCGACTCGAACTCCGCGACCGTCCAGTGGAACCAGCGCATGCAGAACAGCCGCATGGCCAGGCCATGGGTCACCAGCAGCACGTTCGGCGGGTGGTCGGGGTCCTCGAAGCTGCGGAAGAGGCTCTCCAGGAAGCCCCCGACCCGGTCGTACACGTCGGCGCCGGACTCGCCCTGGGCGAAGCGGTAGAAGAAGTGGCCGTACGCGTCCCGGTAGGCCTTCTGGAGGCGTACGTCGTCGCAGTCCTGCCAGTTTCCCCAGTCCTGCTCGCGCAGCCGGGGCTCCTCGCGCACCCGGATGAGATCGGGGTCGAGGTGGAAGGAGCGCAGAGTCTCGTGGGTGCGCCGGTACGGGGAGACGTACACGCTGACGCGCTCGCGGCCGAAGACCTCCCGCAGCCGTTTGCCGGTCTCCTCCGCCTGCTCCCGGCCACGCTCGGTCAGTGCGAGCGCGTGGTCGGGTTCACGCTCGTACACGGTGTCATCAACATTGCCGGTTGACTCCCCGTGCCGGACAAGGACGATGCGCCGTGGTCGTGCCATGCGGAAACCCTAGATCGAGTGACGGCTGATCGTTCACTCGTACGGGCTCCATACGGCGTAGGTCACATAGTTTCCGCATCGTGGGCCGCATCCGGGGAGGCGACGAGCGGGTCCGTCGTCAGACTATCCAGGTCGGTTCCAGCGCCACGATGTCCCCGCTGAGGGCCGCCACGTCCGCTTCGATCTGGGCCCGCAGGGCGAGCCGCTCGACGCGCTCGGCGCGGTACTTGCCGTGTTCCGCGGCCGACCGCCACATCGAGAGCACCAGGAACTCGTGACCGGGGGCCTCCCCGAACAGCCCGCGGATCATGCCCGGCGAACCGGCCATGGCGGGGTTCCAGACCTTCTCCTGCATCAGGGTGAAGTGCTCGGCGCGCTCCTCGTGGACGCGGCACAGGGCCACGCGCACCAGGTCGGCGTCCGTGAAGCGCGGCTCGAAGCCGGTCTTCACGTCGAAGCGGTAGTCGAAGAGCTTGACCTGGGTGTCCTTGAACGTGCCGGACTGCGACGCGGCGAGCCGGTCGTGGGAACGCGCCATGAAGGAGTCGTAGAAGGAACGGCTCTCCCAGAAGGAGAAGATGTGCGCCACGCCCGGCCGCCCCCGGCTCCAGCCACCGCCCTGTCCCCGAAACCCCGGCTCCCCCAGAAGCCCCGCCCACTTTCGCTGCCCCCGCTCGAACCCGCGGCGGTCCACCACGGTGCAGCGAATCCACTTGACCAGCACCGCGCCATCGTAAGGCCAGGAGCGTGGCGCCGGTCACGCTCCGGCGGACAGCTCCGGGGCACGCGTGCCCACGCGCGTGGCAGGATGGACAATCGGCCTTGTGCGCACGGCAGTTCGGGCCGGACTGGGTACATGCGGAAACGGGGAAGGGGAAACCTGGTGAACGCCCTCAACAAGGGGATCCGCAAGGTCGAGATCGCGGTCAAGTGGGACCCGAGCCCGGCGGGGCAGCCGCCGACCGATCTGGACATCGTCGCCGCCACCTATCCGTCGGGCGACCCGTACGGCGATCCCGCCTACGTGGTGCACTTCGACAGCCGTTCTCCCGACGGCACCATCTATCTCAACCGGGACAGCAGGGACGGCAAGGGCTTCGGTTGGGACGAGATCATGACGCTGGAGCTCGACCGGCTCAGCGAGCGGTACGCGCGCGTGGTCGTCGGCGTCGTCATCCAGCCGCGCCCGGAACCGCGGACCTTCGTCAGCGTGATCAACCCGGGTCTGCGCATCCGCGAGGGGTACAGCGTCCTGGCCGAGGACGACTTCGGTGACGTACTCGGCGCGACGGCGGCGACCGTCGCGGAGTTCGTCCGCGACGAGTCCGGAGCGTGGGACTTCCATCCCGGAATCCATGGCCACGAGGACGACCCGGAGACGTTCACCAGGACCATGGGCCACGCACGCCAGCCCTGATCCCCCTCAGCCCGTACGCCAGCCCGGAACCGTCGGCAGTACCTGCTCGGCGACGCGGAACAGCGCCGTGTCGTCGGGCGTCGCGAAGTCCTGGCGCCAGAGGGAGACTTCGTAGAAGCCGCCACCGTCCTTCGCGTCCCTGGCGACCAGCAGGCTCCTGGCGATGCCGCCCGGGCCGGTGCTGGCCTTGCCGCCGCCCAGGTTGAAGCTCAGGGCGATGGTCCGGTCCGAGTAGAGGATCGCGGGATGTCCGAGGACCGTCCTGCGCTGCGCGGTGGCGCCGAGGAAGGCGGCCATGTCGGCCACCGGGATGTCGTCGTCGGACACCGAGAGCTTCAGGGAGTACGTCTTCAGATCGACGTCCGCCTCCGGAGTGCTGGTCTTGCTGCCGTCGGCGGAGGTGATGGTGCTCTCGTTGCCGTCGGCGGTCTGCGCGTACTCGTCCGGGGTGCCGAGCAGCGCGGGCAGGTCCGGGCGGTTCAGGGCCGTGCACAGCTGAGCGCCGGTCACGCCCTTCGACGGCTTGGTGTGGTGCGCGGCCTCGCACTTGGCGGGCCCGCTCTTGCCGGGCCCCTGCCGCAAGGTCCCCCCGAGCGCCCACAGGGCCAGCGCCAGGCCTCCGACCACCACCACCGCGGCGATCGCCTGGGCCCCCGCGCTCATGCCCTTCTCGGGCTCACTCGCTGCTCTTCCGGAGTCGGCGAAACCGTCGACCATGTCCCCCACGTTCCCCACCCTGCCGTTCGCGCCGGTCGTGCGCCGGGGGAGCCTAACCTGTGAGCGCCCTTTGGGGGAACAAGTTTTCGCTTTTCAACGAAAGGGGGCGGTGGAACCGGAACCCGGCTCCACCGCCCTCCTCTCACAGCCGACTCAGCGGCGCTCGCGCGGCATCAGCTGCAGCCGCTGGTCGAGCCGCAACCCTCGCAGATGTAGCAGGAACCGGCGCGCTGCATCTTCGTACCGCAGGAGAAGCAGAGCGGGGCGTCGGCCTGGATGCCCAGCTGCATCTCCACCAGTTCGGCGCTGGTGTGGGCCTGCTTCGGGGCGGGCTTGGCCGCCTCGACCTCGGCACGCGGCGTGGCGACGGCCTTCAGCTCCTGGGCGCGCGGCGCCGACTGGGCCAGACCCTCGACGTCGACCTCGTCGTCCTCGATGGACTGCTCGTACGAACCGGTCTCCAGGTGACGCTGGCGCTCCTCGGCGGAGTGGATGCCGAGCGCGGACCGCGTCTCGAAGGGCAGGAAGTCCAGCGCCAGGCGGCGGAAGATGTAGTCGACGATCGACTGCGCCATCCGCACGTCCGGGTCGTCCGTCATGCCGGCCGGCTCGAAGCGCATGTTGGTGAACTTCGAGACGTACGTCTCCAGGGGCACGCCGTACTGGAGGCCGACGGAGACCGCGATGGAGAAGGCGTCCATCATGCCCGCGAGGGTGGAGCCCTGCTTGGACATCTTCAGGAAGACCTCGCCGAGACCGTCGTCCGGGTAGGAGTTGGCGGTCATGTAGCCCTCGGCGCCGCCGACCGTGAAGGACGTGGTGATGCCGGGACGACCCTTCGGGAGGCGCTTGCGGACCGGGCGGTACTCGATGACCTTCTCGACCGTCTCGCGGATGGTCGCCTCGGCCTTCTCCGTGACCTCGGCCTTCTCCTTCTCCTTGGTCTTGGCGGAGAGCGGCTGGCCGACCTTGCAGTTGTCGCGGTAGATGGCGAGCGCCTTGACGCCCATCTTCCAGGCCTCGAAGTAGACCTCCTCGACGTCCTCGACGGTCGCCGACTCCGGCAGGTTGACCGTCTTGGACAGGGCGCCCGAGATCCACGGCTGGATCGCGGCCATCATGCGGACGTGACCCATCGCGGAGATGGAACGCTCGCCCATGGCGCAGTCGAACACCTCGTAGTGCTCGTGCTTGAGGCCGGGGGCGTCGATCACGTTGCCGTGCTCGGCGATGTGGGCGACGATCGCCTCGATCTGCTCCTCCTGGTAGCCCAGGCGGCGCAGGGCCTGCGGGACCGTGCCGTTGACGATCTGCATCGAGCCGCCGCCGACCAGCTTCTTGAACTTGACCAGGGCGAGGTCGGGCTCCAGGCCGGTGGTGTCGCAGGACATCGCCAGACCGATGGTGCCGGTCGGGGCGATGACGGACGCCTGGGAGTTACGGAAACCGTTCTTCTCGCCGAGGCGCAGCACGTCCTGCCAGGCCTCCGTGGCGGCGGCCCAGATCGGCGTGTCCAGGTCGTCCACGCGGACGGCCTGGGTGTTGGCGTCGGCGTGCTGCTTCATCACGCGGTTGTGAGCCGTCGCGTTGCGGGCGTAGCCGTCGTACGCGCCGACGACGGCGGCGAGTTCGGCGGAGCGCCGGTACGACGTCCCGGTCATCAGGGAGGTGATGGCCCCGGCGAGGGCGCGGCCGCCGTCGGAGTCGTAGGCGTGGCCGGTCGCCATCAGCAGGGCGCCGAGGTTGGCGTAGCCGATGCCGAGCTGGCGGAACGCGCGCGTGTTCTCGCCGATCTTCTGGGTCGGGAAGTCCGCGAAGCAGATGGAGATGTCCATCGCGGTGATGACGAGCTCGACGACCTTCGCGAAGCGCTCGATCTCGAAGGACTGCTTGCCCTTGCCGTCGTCCTTGAGGAACTTCATCAGGTTCAGCGAGGCGAGGTTGCAGGACGTGTTGTCCAGGTGCATGTACTCGCTGCAGGGGTTCGAGCCGTTGATCCGGCCGGACTCCGGGCAGGTGTGCCAGTGGTTGATGGTGTCGTCGTACTGGATGCCCGGGTCGGCGCAGGCCCAGGCGGCCTCGGCCATCTTGCGGAACAGGGTCTTGGCGTCGACCTCTTCGATGACCTCGCCGGTCATCCGCGCGCGCAGGCCGAACTTGCCGCCCTGCTCGACGGCCTTCATGAACTCGTCGTTGACACGGACCGAGTTGTTGGCGTTCTGGTACTGGACGGACGTGATGTCGTCGCCGCCCAGGTCCATGTCGAAGCCCGCGTCACGAAGGGCGCGGATCTTCTCCTCCTCCTTCACCTTGGTCTCGATGAAGTTCTCGATGTCGGGGTGGTCGACGTCGAGGATGACCATCTTGGCGGCGCGGCGGGTGGCACCACCGGACTTGATGGTGCCGGCGGAGGCGTCGGCGCCGCGCATGAAGGAGACCGGACCGGAGGCGTTGCCGCCGGAGGAGAGCAGCTCCTTGGAGGAGCGGATGCGGGAGAGGTTCAGGCCGGCGCCGGAGCCGCCCTTGAAGATCATGCCCTCTTCCTTGTACCAGTCGAGGATCGACTCCATGGAGTCGTCGACGGACAGGATGAAGCAGGCCGAGACCTGCTGCGGCTGGGGCGTGCCCACGTTGAACCAGACGGGGCTGTTGAAGCTGAAGATCTGGTGCAGGAGGGCGTACGCCAGCTCGTGCTCGAAGATCTCGGCGTCCGCGGGAGAGGCGAAGTACTTGTAGTCCTCGCCGGCCTTCCGGTACGTCTTCACGATGCGGTCGATCAGCTGCTTGAGGCCGGTCTCGCGCTGCGGCGTGCCGACCGCGCCGCGGAAGTACTTGCTGGTGACGATGTTGACCGCGTTCACCGACCAGAAGTCGGGGAACTCCACGCCGCGCTGCTCGAAGTTGACCGAGCCGTCGCGCCAATTGGTCATGACGACGTCACGGCGCTCCCAGGTCACCTCGTCGTACGGGTGCACGCCGGGGGTGGTGTGGATGCGCTCGATACGCAGGCCCTTGTTCGCTGCCGCCTTGGTGCCCTTGGCGCGGGAACTCCGTGCCGGACCGCTCGCCGTCTCTGTCATGCCGCCTCCCTGTACGGGCGAAAACGCCCTGAAGTGCCACGATGTTCCCGAGGCACAGTGTTCTGTCTGGTGTTGCGGGCACCCACTCGCTACCGCCCGCAACAGGTCTTCATCGCCGCCGATCCGGCCGGATCCGGGATCCTGGCCCGGTTCCGGCCCGCCGGTTCAGTCGGCGGCGTGGGCGGGCTCGGGGACCTGCACGGTCCCTCCTGGCCCGCCGTCGTCTTCCTGGCTCCCCGCGTCAGCGCCCTGGCGGTCTTCGTCGTCCGCGGCTGCGCTGCGCGCCCCGTCCCTCAGTTCCGCGATGGCCGCCTCGAAGTCCTCGAGCGAGTCGAACGCCCGGTAGACGGAGGCGAACCGCAGGTAAGCGACGAGATCGAGTTCCTGCAACGGGCCGAGTATGGCCAGCCCCACGTCGTGGGTGGTCAGTTCGGCGCTCCCGGTGGCCCGCACCGCTTCCTCGACCCGTTGGCCGAGCTGGGCGAGCGCGTCCTCGGTGACAGGCCGTCCCTGGCATGCCTTGCGCACGCCGTTGATGACCTTCGTACGGCTGAAGGGCTCGGTGACTCCGGACCGCTTGACCACCATGAGCGAGCACGTCTCCACGGTCGTGAAACGACGGGAGCAGTCAGGGCACTGGCGGCGCCTGCGGATCGACGTGCCGTCGTCGGTCGTACGACTGTCGACCACACGGCTGTCGGGGTGCCTGCAGAAGGGGCAGTGCATGAACTCCAACCCTCCTCACGGCACAGCAGACTCAATAGCCTCGCCGGGCCTCACGGGCCCCTCGAAGCAGCCCCAAGCATAGGCGATCTCGGAGGTGCGGAAGCCACCGGGTATCGCAAAGAAACACAACTTGTGGGCTGGCGTAGCCATCCAACCACTAGATGTAGGGCTTGGTTCATAAACCCAGGCCATCCCGCGTGTCGCGCACAGAGAGGCTGACACCAGGTACCCGGAGCCGCTCCGGATAACCCACGAGCGCTCGGACACGGAACCCGGGAGTGCACAGGCGTACCGTTCCGGCACATGCGGAGATAGCGTGGGCGCCGCAAGGAGAGCGCGTGGGACTCCCGCACAGATGGGGGGCCGTTCCCGGTTGACGGGATGCCGGATGGCAGACTGGGCCGACGACCTACGAGGCCGTCCCCCCGGCGGTGAAGAGTACAACAATGCGCCCCTTTGTCCGCCAGGAAACGCGTTAGCCATACACCCAGACACATGATCAAGTCAGGCGATCCATACTTTTTCACTCGAACGTGTGTTTGGCGCAACCTTTCGAAAGCAACTACCGTTGTCCAGCAGGGAGACCATCGAGAGGGGCCGACGTGACCACCACCGCAGACAGTGCCACCATCACTGCCCAGGACCGCTCCCAGGGCCGACTCGAGCCGGTGCATGCGATGAACGAAGCCGTGAACCCAGAGGCGCACAAGCGGTCCCTGCCGGGCCGACCTCCAGGTATCCGGGCCGACAGCTCGGGGCTGACCGACCGGCAGCGCCGGGTGATCGAGGTCATCCGCGATTCGGTGCAGCGACGCGGCTACCCGCCGTCGATGCGGGAGATCGGCCAGGCGGTCGGCCTCTCCAGCACCTCCTCCGTCGCACACCAGCTGATGGCACTGGAACGCAAGGGCTTCCTGCGCCGCGACCCGCACCGCCCGCGCGCCTACGAGGTCCGCGGCTCCGACCAGGGCGCCACCGTGCAGCCCACCGACACCGCCGGCAAGCCGGCCGCGTCGTACGTTCCGCTGGTCGGCCGTATCGCCGCCGGTGGCCCCATCCTCGCCGAGGAGTCGGTCGAGGACGTGTTCCCTCTCCCCCGCCAGCTGGTCGGCGACGGCGAGCTGTTCGTCCTGAAGGTCGTCGGTGACTCGATGATCGAGGCCGCGATCTGCGACGGCGACTGGGTCACCGTCCGCCGTCAGCCCGTCGCGGAGAACGGCGACATCGTCGCGGCGATGCTCGACGGAGAGGCCACCGTGAAGCGCTTCAAGCGCGAGGACGGCCACGTGTGGCTCCTGCCGCACAACGCCGCCTACGAGCCGATCCCCGGCGACGACGCGACCATCCTCGGCAAGGTGGTGGCCGTGCTGCGGCGCGTCTGACCGCTGCGGCGGGCGGTTCCTCGTGGGTACCGCCTCCTGACCGGGCCCCGGAACCCCTGCGCCGGTTCCGGGGCCCTGCACTGTCCGGGGTCGGTCCGTCAGGTCACACGACGGACCGACCCCCGGTCATTCGGCTTCCGCCTGCTTCGCGGCCGCGTCGATCGCCGCCAGCGACCTGCGGACCTGGTTGCGGTCCGTGGTGAACCAGAAGTCCGGCAGCGACGCCTTCAGATAACTGCCGTAGCGCGCGGTGGCCAGCCGCTGATCCAGTACGGCGACCACACCGCGGTCACCCGACGCCCGTACGAGGCGGCCGGCGCCCTGGGCCATGAGCAGGGCTGCGTGGGTCGCGGCGACCGCCATGAAGCCGTTGCCTCCCGCGTCCTCCACCGCCTTCTGCCGGGCGCTCATCAGCGGGTCGTCGGGGCGGGGGAACGGGATCTTGTCCATGACCACCAGCTGGCAGCTGGAGCCCGGGACGTCGACGCCCTGCCAGAGCGACAGCGTGCCGAAGAGACAGGTCTGCGGATCGGCCGCGAAGTTCTTGATCAGCTCGCCCAGAGTCTCCTCGCCCTGGAGGAGGATCGGGAACTCCGGGATCCGCGACCGCAGTTCCTCGGCCGCGAGCTGTGCGGCCCGCATCGACGAGAACAGGCCGAGGGTGCGGCCGCCTGCCGCCTGGATCAGCTCCGTCAGCTCGTCCAGCATGTCCGCGCGGTCGCCGTCGCGCGCCGGGCGCGAGAGGTGCTTGGCGACGTAGAGGATGCCCTGCTTGGGGTAGTCGAACGGGGAGCCGACGTCGACGCCCTTCCACTTCGGCAGGTCGTCGCCCTCCGTGCCCTCCGGGGCGAGGCCCAGCGAAGCACCCACCCCGTTGAAGTCGCCGCCCAGCTTCAGCGTCGCGGATGTCAGCACGACAGAGCGGTCCGCGAAGAGCTTCTCGCGCAGCAGACCCGAGACGGACATGGGAGCGACGCGCAGGGAGGCACCGAAGCGGTCGTGGCGCTCGTACCAGACGACGTCCCACTCGGAGCCGTTCGTGATCCGCTCCGCCACGTCGTGCACCGACTCCACCGAGGCCAGTGCCTGCTTGCGCACCGCGTCCTCGTCCTGGACGGACTTGTCGCGCGTCGCACCGATCGCGGAGATCACCGTACGGCAGGCGTCGCGCAGCGCCATGAGGGCGTAACCGAGGTCCTCCGGGATCTCCTCCAGGCGGCCCGGCAGAGCGAGCTCCATCAGCCGCTCGAAGCCCTCCGAGGCGGTCTGGAGCTGGTCCGCGGCCTTCTCGTTGACCAGCTTGGCGGCGCGGCGCACCGCGCGGTTCACCTGCCCCGGGGTGAGCTCGCCGGTGGCGACGCCGGTGACCCGGGAGACCAGTTCGTGCGCCTCGTCGACGATCAGCACCTCGTGCTGGGGCAGCACCGGGGCGCCTTCGATCGCGTCGATCGCGAGCAGCGCGTGGTTGGTGACGACGACCTCGGCGAGCTTGGCGCGCTCGCGGGCCATCTCGGCGAAGCACTCGGCGCCGTACGCGCACTTCGTGGCGCCCAGGCACTCGCGGGAGGAGACGGACACCTGGGCCCAGGCGCGGTCCGAGACGCCCGGGGTGAGGTCGTCGCGGTCACCCGACTCGGTCTCGTCGGCCCAGTCGCGCATCCGCAGCAGGTCCTGGCCCAGCTTGCTGGTGGGCGCGGCGGCCTCGAACTGGTCGAAGAGCCCTTCCTCCTCGTCCTGCGGGACGCCCTCGTGCAGGCGGTGCAGGCACAGGTAGTTCGACCGGCCCTTGAGCATGGCGAACTCCGGGCGGCGGCGCAGCAGCGGGTGCAGCGCCTCCACCGTGCGCGGCAGGTCCCGCTCCACCAGCTGGCGCTGCAACGCCAGCGTGGCCGTCGCCACGACGACGCGTTCCCCGTGCGCGAGCGCGGGCACGAGATAGCCCAGCGACTTTCCCGTGCCGGTGCCGGCCTGGACCAGCAGATGGGAACCGTCGTCGATCGCCTCCGCGACGGCTTCGGCCATGGTCACCTGGCCGGGGCGCTCCGTACCGCCGACGGCAGTGACGGCAGCATGCAGGAGTTCGGGGAGTGAGGGCTTCGTCATAGCGCGACCACCCTACGGCCCGGCACTGACAAACGGGTGATCAAGGCGAGGACGAGGGACGGGATCAAGACCGGGAACTCCTCCGCGGGGTTTCGATTCGACTGCGTCAAGATCGCGACGCGACGTCACAGCAGATGGCGCAGGGACCGGTCCCGGACCATGAGGGCGGCCCGTTTGTCGGGCAGGTCGATCTCGGCGGAGAACCGGAAACCGGCGGTCAGGAAGGCGGCGACGGAGGGTGTGTTGCGAAGCGCGGGTTCCGCGACGACGCGTGCGCACGCCGGCCTCCTGTCCAGGGCGAGGTCGGCCACGGCTCGAAGCAGCGCGCTGCCGAGACCTCGTCCCCGGTCGGCGACCTCACCGATAAGGAGATGGATGCCGGTGTCATGGGGCCGCGCGGGATAGTGGCGGGCCATTGGGTCGAGGTCCGCGCGGTAGATCTCCCAGTAGCTCATGGGAGTGCCCTCCAGCACGCCGACGCACGGCACGCTGCGGCCGTCACCGTCGAGCTGGGCCCGCAGATGCTCCCCGGTCACGCTCTCGGCACCGGCCAGCTCCCAGAATTCGGCGACGGCCGGGTCGTTCATCCAGCGGGTGATCAGCGGCAGGTCCCGCTCGATGACCACGGGGACGAGGTGGAAGGTGCCGACGGGGGTACCGACGGGACCCCATTCGGCGACGCGGTCGAGAAGGTCGTGATCGATCGTCGCGGCGAAGAGGGGCGGCGCCGCGCCGCCGCCCGGCCCTGGCCCTGGCCCTGGCCCATCGTCCGCGCCGGCCTGCTCCTCGAGGAAGGCGAGCAGTTCGTCGGGCAGGCGCAGATCCAGCGTGTCCTCGCAGTCCGTGGCCACGGTGTCCACGGTGTTCACGCTGTCCACAGCCTCGCGGTCCGTGGCCACGGGCTCCCCGGTCACGTCGGTACTGCTCTCGGCCGGGCGCGTGTCGGTCGGGTCACCGCTGTCGCTGCCGATGGCGGGGGCTGCGTGGGCGCTGGCGTCGGTGGGAGGCACCGCGACGCTCCTCTCAGAAGGCGGGGTGGGGCATGTTCCTCGGGTACGACGGGTGGAGGGGATTGGCGACGGTGACGTAGACGGACTGGGTGTCGACCGGGCCGACGAGCTCGTCGAGGCCGTGCAGCCGGGTCAGGAGGTTGGCCTTGCAGCGCAGGACGGGTGAGTCCAGCAGGCGGGCCGGAAGTGGGGTGCGCAGCCGGTCGGGCCCGGAGGCGACGTCACCGAGGAAGCGGCGGAAGGCCGCGAGCAGCAGCCGCTCGTCCGCCAGCCGCTGGGAGCCGAGGGCACCGATGAGACCGAAGACGTTGTTGATCGCGAGGTAGTAGGCGAAGCGCTCGTCGGTGACCTTGTCGGAGACGAAGGTGTCGCTGTGCTCCCCGATGCCGGGCAGCCGCGCGTCGAGTTCGACACGGCGGGATGCGCGGAAGTAGTAGCCCTGGTTGTCGCGGTAACGGCCGCCCACGGGCCACCCGTCCGAGTCCAGCAGGAGCAGCGTGTTCTGCTGATGGGCCTCCAGGGCGATCCCGGCCTCCGCGTCCAGCCACAGCACGGGGCGGACGACCTGGTCCAGGTAGCGCAGGAACCACTCGGCGGCGACGGCGCCGCGCGGGCGTCCCGTCCGGCCCGCGAGGCGGGTGATCATCGCGTGCAGCCGGGACCGCATGACCGGCCCCTCCGTCGTCGGAAGCTGAGCCGGGACACCCGACACGCCCTGAGGGCGGGGTGAGACGAGTCCGGCGACGCAGGAGACGTCGTCGGAGGGGGCGAACGGGTTGTGCCGGATCACCACGTCGAGGCCCGGCACGGGGCTGCCGTCCTGGGCGTCGACGGCGAGCCAGGCGGGGTCACGGACGATGTCGAAGCCGGGGTGCGCGGCCCGCCAGCGCTGGGCGAGGCCGGTGCGCAGCAGGCGGTGGACCTCGACGCCCCGGTGCAGTTCCTTGCGGAGGTTCTCGCGGCGGGAGTTGGTGATCTGCAGGCCCAGGGACAGCTTGAGCATGGCGGGCGCGCCGGTTCGGTGGACCGTGCGCACGGAGGAGGTGGGACACCACGCCGCGCCGTGGGCGCCGAGGTCGCGGAGCAGTCCGGCGTCGAAGAGGGCCGCGGTCTCGGACCGCTGCCGGACTTCGCGGAGCTGCCAGGGGTGCAGCGGAAGGGCGGCGAAGCCCTCGGGCAGCGGCAGCTCGGCGTCGGCGAGACGGGCCGTGAGCAACGGCGCGGGGACGGGACGGCCGCGCTCGGTCCAGGCGGAGTCCGTGGCGAGCAGGGCGGGTGCGACGGCCAGCCAGTGCAGGGGGAAGCTGCCGCGTGACTCCGGTGAGTACCGGCGCGCCTCGGCCTCGGAGAGACCTTCACGGCTCTTGGGGGTGGGGTGGAAGGGGTGTCCGAGGACGAGTGCCTGCTCCGCCGTGAGGAAGAGGTCGGTGCCGTCGGCGGGGTCGTCCCTGCGCTCGCGGACGAAGGCGGCGGTACGGCGGACGGAGTCGGCGACCCGCGCGACCAGCTCGGGACCGGCGTCTGCGGAGTCATGCGCCGACGCGGACCCGTCTGCGGAGGCGTTCACCGACACGGACCCGCCCGCCGAGGCATTCTCCGAGGCTGGCCCGCCTGCGGGGGCGGTCTCCCGGGCGAGGAGTGCGGCGACGGTGACGGCGTCGGCGGGCGGGAGCCGGTCGGGGGTTCCGGCGAAGCGCGGGCGGCCGAAGCGGTGCCATCCCGTCGACGACCAGTACCGGACCGGGACGTGCAGTTCCGTACCGCTGGCGGGCAGCGGGATACGGAGAACGCCGTCGTCCGGGACCACCGCCACGCCGGTCTCGCGCACCCAGCAGCGCAGCAGATTCTCGACGGCCGCTGCGTCGGCGGCGATGCCGGGGTCGGCGTGCTCCAGCGGGTCGGCATGCTCCGGGGAATCGCCGTCGGACCGGTCCTGCCCCACCGGTGCCCCGCCTTCGACGGCCGGGGCCCGCTGCTCGGGGACCCTCTCCGTGGTCCGGTCGTCGAGGGGGCCGGGGGTGTGGGTGCCCGTGCCGGATGCGGGGGTGGTGTTCACAGTGGTCCTCTTCGGTGGTTCTGGCCCGCGCGGCGACGAGCCGGGTGCTGCCGCGCTACCTGCGTTCTCGACCTGCCTCTACGAACGCGCGTCGACGGGCGCGGGTCACTGCCTCCACCGCGTCGCAGAGCCGGTCGAGTACGGCGGCCGCCTGTTCGTCGCTGATCGTCAGCGGCGGCAGCAGTCGTACGACGCTCCGGTGACGGCCGCCCAGGTCGACGATCAGGCCACGGCGCAGACACTCACCCCGTACGGCGGCCGCCAGTTCGGGCCCCGCCCCCTCCTCTTCCGGGTCCACGAACTCCACGCCGATCATCAGTCCCCGCCCCCGCACGTCCCCCACGCACGCGATGTCCCGAGCCAGGTCGCGGAGCCGCCCGAGCATGCGGGAACCGAGGGTGGCCGCGCGCTGGGCGAGGGCGTTCTCGCGGACATGGGAGAGGGTGGCCGTCCCCGCGGCCAGGGCAAGTTGGTTGCCGTGGAAGGTGCCGGGCTCCCCGCTGCCGAGGTCGTCGCGGTGGACGACCACGGACAGCGGGAGGCTGCCGCCGACGGCCTTGGAGAGGACCATCACGTCGGGCGTGATGCCACTGTGCTCCACCGCCCAGAAGGCCCCCGTGCGGCCCACGCCGGTCTGGGTCTCGTCCGCGATCAGCGGGACGGAACGGGCGGCGGTGAGCCGGCGCACGCGCCGCGTCCAGGCGTCGGGCACCGGAACGACTCCGCCCTGGCCCGCGAAGGGTTCGAGGATCACCCCGGCCGGCCGCGCCGCCCCCGGCCCGAAGTCGCCCAAGTGCGCGCCGAGTTCGTCTTCACCGGAGGCGCCCCAGAGCTCCACCGGGTCGTCCCCGCCGTGGGCACCGTCGAGGGAGCCGGTGAGCGACAGCACCGCCGTACGCCCCGTAGCGGCCCGCACCAGCCGCAGTGCGGCCTCCATCGCGTCCGTCTCCCCCGGCCCGCAGAAGCGCACGCGCGCGTGGCCGGCGAAGTCCGGCGGCAGGGTGCGGAGCAGTTCGGCGACGAAGGCGTCCCGCACCGGTGTGGCGAGGTCGGGTGCGTGGAGCGGTGCGCCCGAGTCCAGGACCCTGCGGATCGCCTCCAGCACGACGGGGTGGTTGTGCCCCAGGGCGAGCGCTCCTGCGCCGGAGAGACAGTCCAGGTAACGGCGGCCGTCGGCGCCCTCGATGGTCAGCCCCCGGGCGCGGACGGGCACGATCGGCAGGGACCGCGCATAAGTGCGCGCCGCCGGCTCGCGCGTCGGCGGGCGCCGCTGGACGCCCGGCTGCACCGGGTGCGACGCCCGCACCGACACCGGCGGCTTCCCGGCACCCGCCCGGCCTCTGGTCGTACCCTCCGACGCACTCGCCCCGCACGCAGACTCGGCCACGCCTTACCGTCCTCCCGCCGCACAGGCACAGGGGGACCGCCCTTGAACAGCAGACTCCCCACCGCTACAACCTCCCCTCGGCGCACGGGTTACGGGTTGCTTCAAGATCCTTACCGTGACGGAACCGTTGCCGTACCGTCGGAAGTCCCCCACAGCGAGCGCATAGTGTGTGGTGCCGTTCCAAGGCACACGCCGAACCAGCCCAGGGGCACGCCGGACCAGTCCAAGGCACATGCCCATCAAGGCGGTTCGGCACCCGGTTCGTTCTTCTCAGGGGGAGTCTCCGACCATGCGATCCATACGGCCGTCGTTCCGCATCCGGCGAGACGGGGGTGCTCGTCGCGGAACCTCCCGCGTTCTCACCGCCGTCGCTCTCGCCTCGGCGCTGGCGCTCACCGCCACCGCCTGCAACTCCGGTGACGACAAGGCGGACGGCCAGGCCTCCGCCTCCGCGACCGACACCGGGAGCGGCGACGGCAAGATCAAGATCCCCGACGACATCAGGAACAAGCTCAAAGAGCACGGGATCGACATCGACAAGTGGAAGCACGGCGCCTGGAAGAACTGGAACAGGGACGACTGGCTGCGCGAGGCCGACGAGTTCATCAACCCGATCATCAAGGGCCTGTGGGACACGGACCGGATGCGCCGCGCCAACGACCCGGAGAAGAGCGTCGACAGCAACGACCTCTCGGGTGACCAGGGCGTGACCGACCCGACGCCCGCGCCGGTGAACGCGAAGGCCGTGGCGCCCAGGTACCACTCGAACGCGGCGACGGCCGGGAAGGTGTTCTTCGACTCCCCCGAGGGCACGATGGTCTGCTCGGCGACGGTCGTGGAGGACCCGGCCCACCCGGGCAAGTCCAACTTGATCTGGACGGCCGGTCACTGCGTGCACGCCGGCAAGAAGGGCGGCTGGTACCGCAACATCGCCTTCGTGCCGTCGTACAACGACGCGGGCAGGACGGCCGACCAGCTGCGGAACGCCACCCGGGAGCAGGCGGCCCCCTACGGCGTGTGGTGGGCCGACTGGGTCAAGACCTCCCAGCAGTGGATCGAGCAGGGCGGTGAGACGGGCGGTGACGGTGCCTCGTACGACTACGCCGTCCTCCATGTGACGCCGGAGAAGGGCGGCACCGGCAAGTCGCTGGAGGAGACGGTCGGTTCGGCGCTGCCCGTCAACTTCGACGCCCCGGCCGTGCCGAAGGTCTCCAGCATCACCGCGACCGGCTACCCGGCCGCCGCGCCCTTCGACGGGCAGCTGCTGTACCAGTGCACGGACAAGCCCGGGCGGCTGTCGCTCAACGCCTCGGACCCGACGATGTACCGCATCGGCTGCACCATGACCGGCGGTTCCTCCGGCGGCGGCTGGGTGGAGACGGGCTCGGACGGCAAGCCGGCGCTGGTCTCCAACACCTCGATCGGCCCGGTGAGTTCGGGCTGGCTGGCCGGTCCGCGACTGGGCGATGTGGCCAAGGGCGTCTACGACTCGGTGAGCCGGAAGTTCGCCGGTCGGTGACACCGGAATGCCGAAGGCCCGCCCCCTGCGCAGGGGGCGGGCCTTCGGGTTTCGGGTCGAAGGTCAGACCGTGGGAACCGGCACGTACGGCTGCAGGTCCGCCGCCAGCTCCTCGTGCACCCGCGCCTTGAGCAGGGTGCCCTCCGGGGTGTGCTCCGCGGAGATCACCTCGCCCTCGTCGTGGGCACGGGCGACCAGCTTGCCGTGGGTGTACGGCACCAGGGCCTCGATCTCCACGGACGGCCGGGGCAGCTCGTTGTCGATGAGCGCGAGCAGCTCCTGGATGCCCTGGCCGGTGCGGGCCGAGACGGCGATCGAACGCTTCTCGATCCGCATGAGCCGCTGCAGGGTCAGCGGGTCGGCCGCGTCCGCCTTGTTGATCACGACGATCTCGGGTACGTCGATGGCGCCGACGTCCCTGATCACCTCGCGCACGGCGGCCAGCTGCTCCTCCGGGTTCGGGTGCGAGCCGTCCACCACGTGCAGGATCAGGTCGGACTCGCCGACCTCCTCCATGGTGGAGCGGAACGCCTCGACCAGGTGGTGCGGCAGGTGCCGGACGAATCCGACGGTGTCCGCCAGCGTGTACAGGCGGCCGCTCGGGGTCTCCGCCCGGCGGACGGTCGGGTCCAGAGTCGCGAACAGGGCGTTCTCGACCAGGACACCGGCGCCGGTCAGGCGGTTGAGCAGCGAGGACTTGCCCGCGTTGGTGTAGCCCGCGATGGCGACCGAGGGCACCTTGTTGCGCTTGCGCTCCTGGCGCTTGATCTCGCGGCCGGTCTTCATGTCCGCGATCTCCCGGCGCATCTTCGCCATCTTCTCGCGGATCCGCCGCCGGTCGGTCTCGATCTTGGTCTCACCGGGACCACGGGTGGCGAGACCGCCGCCCTTGCCGCCGCCCATCTGACGGGACAGCGACTGACCCCAGCCGCGCAGCCTCGGCAGCATGTACTGCATCTGCGCGAGCGCGACCTGCGCCTTGCCCTCGCGGGACTTGGCGTGCTGGGCGAAGATGTCGAGGATCAGGGCCGTACGGTCGATGACCTTGACCTTGACGACGTCTTCCAGGTGGATGAGCTGGCCCGGGCTGAGCTCTCCGTCGCAGATGACGGTGTCGGCGCCGGACTCCAGGACGATGTCCCGCAGCTCGACGGCCTTGCCGGAACCGATGTAGGTCGCCGCGTCGGGCTCGCTGCGGCGCTGGATCACACCGTCGAGCACGAGCGCGCCGGCGGTCTCCGCGAGGGCGGCGAGTTCCGCGAGGGAGTTGTCCGCGTCCTGTGCGGTCCCCGAGGTCCAGACGCCGACGAGGACGACCCGCTCCAGGCGGAGCTGGCGGTACTCGACCTCGGTGACGTCCTCGAGCTCGGTGGAGAGGCCGGCCACGCGGCGCAGGGCCGCGCGCTCGGAGCGGTCGAACTGGTCGCCGTCCCGGTCTCCGTCGATCTCGTGGCTCCAGGCGACGTCCTCTTCCATCAGGGCATCGGCCCGAAGACCTTCGGCGTACGAGTGCGCGAATCGCTGCGTGTCCTGGGAAGGGGATGAAGAGGAGGTCATTGGATCCTTACGTCGATGGGGATGCCGATACCGGCGTTCACAGTGGACAACGCTTGAGTACCCCGGGAGATTCCCGCGACCCGTGCCGCGCCGTCCGGAAGATGGTCGCACGGTACGGGACGTCTCGTCATCGCCTTATTTCCGGGGCGCCGCCTTGGTGGGCGGGGTGGGCTTCCAGTCCGGGTGGCCCGGCATCGGCGGGGTCTTCTCGCCGTACAGCCACGCCTGGAAGAAGCCGCCGAGGTCGCGCCCGGAGACCTGAGAGGCGAGGTGCTCGAAGTCGGCGGTGCCGGCCGTGCCGTCGCGGTGCAGGCGCACCCAGTCCCGCTCCAGGCGCTCGAAGGCGGGCCGGCCGATCTCCTGGCGCAGGGCGTACAGGACGAGCGCGGCGCCGTCGTAGACGTTGGGGCGGAAGATGCTGATCTTCTGGCCGGGCGCGGGTGCCTTGGGGGCGCCCGGGGGCCCTCCGGCGGCGCGCCAGCGGTCGGACGCGCCGTAGGCGGCCTTCATGCGCGTCTCCATGGGGCGGTGCGCGGTCTCCTGCGCGTACAGCTCCTCGTACCAGGTGGCGTGTCCCTCGTTGAGCCACAGGTCGGACCAGGTGCGGGGGCTGACGCTGTCGCCGAACCACTGGTGGGACAGCTCGTGCACCATGATCGACTCGATGTACCACTTGGGGTAGGCGGGCTCGGTGAACAGCTCCTTCTCGAAGAGGGAGAGCGTCTGGGTCTCGAGTTCGAAGCCGGTGGAGGCCTCGGCCATGAGCAGGCCGTACGTCTCGAAGGGGTACGGGCCGACCTTGTTCTCCATCCAGGCGATCTGGTCGGGGGTCTTCGCGAGCCAGGGTTCGAGGGCCTTGGCGTCCTTGGTGGGCACGACGTCGCGTACCGGCAGGCCGTGCGGGCCCTTGCGGTGCAGCACGGTGGAGCGGCCGATGGAGACCTGGGCGAGCTCGGTGGCCATGGGGTGCCCGCTGCGGTACGTCCAGGTGGTGTTCTTGCCGACGCGGTCGACGCCGGCCGGCAGGCCGCCGGCGACGGCCGTGTAGCCGTTGGGGGCGGTGATCCGGATGGTGAACATCGCCTTGTCGGAGGGGTGGTCGTTGCACGGGAAGACCAGGTGCGCGGCGTCGGCCTGGTTGGCCATGGCGAGGCCGTCCGCGGTGCGCACCCAGCCGCCGTCCTCGTCGCCGGGGGACGCGGGGTCGCTGGTGTGCCGGACGGTGATGCGGGTCCAGCTGCCTTCCTGCAGCGGGTCCTCGGGCGTGACGACGAGGTCCTCGCCGGCGGTGGCGAAGCCGGCGGGTTCGCCGTCGACCTCGACGGACTCGACCTTGCCGTGCGCGAAGTCGAGGTTGATCCGGTCCAGGTCCTGGGTCGTCCAGGCGTCGATCGTCGTGACGGCCTGCAGCGGCTTGTCGTTGGAGCCGGGATAGGTGAAGGCCAGGTCGTACGCCGCCACGTCGTACCCCGGGTTGCCGAGGTACGGGAAGAGGCGGTCGCCGACGCCCAGGGGGGCCGGCGGGGCGCTCGCGGCGAGGAGGCAGACCGAGACGGCGGAGGCGAGGAGCGCGGTCGCCTTCAGGCGACGCCCGCGGGGGGTGAGGAGCATGCATCACGGCTATCAGCGCACGCGCGTGTGGCGGCGACGGCGCGCGACCGGCCCACCCGAAGGGGTGGTCCCGGCGTACTGCGGGTTTCAGGCGCCCGGCGTCTGCGGCTGCGGCTGCGCCCGGCTCACGTCGTACACGCCGGGTACGTTGCGCATCGCCCGCATGAGGCCCGGCAGGAGCGCCGCGTCCGGGAGCGTCACGGTGTACGAGTGCTTCACGCGCTGCCGGTCCGGCGGCTCGATGGTCGCGGACACGATCTCGGCGCCCTCCAGGGCCATGGCCTCGGTGAGGTCGGCGAGGAGATGCGGGCGCCCGAACGATTCGGCGAGCAGCGTGACCCGGCACTCACTGGTGTCCCCCCAGCGCACGCCGACCTCCGCGCGCCCCCCGCTCTTCATGCGCGCCACCGCGGAGCACTCCACGCGGTGGACGGTGACCACGCCGCCGCGCACGGCGAAGCCGGTCACCTCGTCGGGCGGCACGGGGGTGCAACAGCCGGCGAGGCGCGCGGTCGCCCCGGGCTGGTCGACGACGACATCGGCGGCGGGAAGGGCGACCGCCCCTTCGGGAGCGGGGCGGGGAGCCGACGAGCGCCGGTCCTCCTCGGGCGCGTCCGCCTCGGGGTGGGTCGCCAGCCACCGCTGGATGGCGATCCGGGCGGCGGGCGTGTGGGCGTGCTCCAGCCACTCCCTGGAGGGCTCGGAGGCCGGGTCCTGGCCCATGAGGAGCTGGACGGTGTCGCCGTCCTTCAGGACCGTGCTGAGGGTCGCCAGGCGGCCGTTGACGCGGGCGCCGATGCAGGCGTGCGCGTCCTCGCCGTACTGCGCGTAGGCGGCGTCGACGCAGGTGGCGCCCTCGGGCAGGCCCAGGGTGCCGCCGTCCGGGCGGAAGACGGTGATCTCGCGGTCCTGGGCGAGGTCCTCGCGGAGCGTGGACCAGAAGGTGTCGGGGTCCGGCGCGGCCTCCTGCCAGTCCAGGAGGCGGGAGAGCCAGCCGGGCTTGGTGGGGTCGACGCGCTCGCCGTCGGCCGGGTCGTCGGCGGCGGGCGCGTAGGGATTGCCGAGCGCGATGACGCCGGCCTCGGCGACCTTGTGCATCTGGTGGGTGCGGATGAGGACTTCGGCGACCTGCCCGTCCGCACGCGCGACCGCGGTGTGCAGCGACTGGTAGAGGTTGAACTTCGGTACGGCGATGAAGTCCTTGAACTCCGAGACGACGGGGGTCATGCAGGTGTGCAGCTCGCCGAGGACGCCGTAGCAGTCCGCGTCCTCGTTGACCAGCACCAGCAGCCGGCCGAAGTCGGCGCCGCGCAGCTCACCGCGCTTGCGGGCGACGCGGTGGACGGAGACGAAGTGCCGTGGCCGGATGAGGACTTCGGCCTGGATGTCGGCCTCGCGCAGATGGCCGCGGACCTCGTCGGCGATCTCGGCGAGGGGGTCGTCGGCGCGGGAGGCGTTGTCGACGATCAACTCGCGGGTGTGCTCGTACTCCTCGGGGTGGAGGATCGCGAAGACCAGGTCCTCCAGCTCGGTCTTGAGCGCCTGGACCCCGAGCCGTTCGGCGAGCGGGATCAGGACGTCCCGGGTGACCTTGGCGATGCGGGCCTGTTTCTCGGGGCGCATGACGCCCAGGGTGCGCATGTTGTGCAGGCGGTCGGCGAGTTTGATCGACATCACGCGGACGTCGCTGCCGGTGGCGACGAGCATCTTGCGGAAGGTCTCGGGCTCGGCGGCGGCGCCGTAGTCGACCTTCTCCAGCTTGGTGACGCCGTCGACGAGATAGCGCACCTCCTCGCCGAACTCCTCGCCCACCTGATCGAGCGTCACATCGGTGTCCTCGACGGTGTCGTGGAGCAGAGACGCCGTCAGGGTGGTCGTCTCCGCGCCGAGTTCGGCGAGGATCAGGGTCACCGCGAGAGGGTGTGTGATGTACGGCTCGCCGCTCTTGCGCATCTGGCCGCGGTGCGAGGACTCGGCCAGGACGTAGGCGCGGCGCAGGGGTTCGATGTCGGCGCTCGGGTGGTGGGCGCGGTGCGCGTCGACGACGTGGCCGATGGCGTCGGGCAGGCGGTCGCGGGCGGCGGGGCCGAGCAGGGCGGCACGGCCGAGGCGGCGCAGATCGATCCGCGCGCGCCAGCGGGCCGCCGGGCCTGCTACCGAACCTGGCGTCGCAGGGTTCGTGGCCTCCGCACTCATGGGCACCTCCGGCTGCGTGGACCGGCGGACGGGGTGCCCCAGGGCGGACACGGCTCAGGGGGCGGCAACGGTCCCCCGTCCGGGCCGGTGCTTGATGCTACCGAGCCCATCACGTGCGTCCGACCGCCTCTCGCCGAGCGTGAAACGGATCACCCATTCGAGCGACGGTTTCGAGGTTTACGGTTTCGCGCCATGCGACGGCCGGGTGTCCGTACATTTGAATCCCGAACCGTCGCACCGGTAGTTGACACCTGCACCACGGGGCACAGCTGCCTGCGATCCCAAGCCTCGTCCCCGTCAAGAGGTGAACGTTTCCAGCCAGCCGGCTTCGATCTCGCCCTCGGCGACGATCACCGCCGGACCGGTCATCTCGATCTCGCCGTCGGGCCGTTCGGTGATCACGAGCGTCCCGCCGGGCACGTCGACGGTGTACGTCGCCGGCGTCCCGGTGACCGCCGGGTCGACGCCGTCCCGGCGGGCGGCCGCCACGGCGACCGCGCACGCGCCCGTGCCGCACGAGCGGGTCTCGCCGGCGCCGCGCTCGTGCACGCGCAGGGCGACGTGGCCGGGGCCGCGGTCGACCACGAACTCGACGTTGACCCCGTCGGGGTAGGCGGAGGCCGGGCTGAAGGGCGGCGGGGAGTACAGGCTGCCCGCGTGCGCGAGGTCCTCGACGAACGCGACCGCGTGCGGGTTGCCCATGTTCACGTTCCGCGCGGGCCAACTGCGCTCGCCCACACTGACGGTGACGTCGCCCTCGGGGAACCGCGCCCTGCCCATGCCGACCGTGACGGCACCGTCCTTGGCGATGTGCACGGTCTTCACGCCGCCCCGCGTGGCCACCGTGAGGTCGCCCTCGGTGGCGTGGCCGGCGCGCTGCAGGTAGCGCGCGAACACGCGCACGCCGTTGCCGCACATCTCCGCGATCGAGCCGTCGCCGTTGCGGTAGTCCATGAACCACTCCGCCTCGGCCGCCATGTCCCTCGCCTCGGGGTGCGCGGCGGAGCGCACCACGTGCAGCAGGCCGTCGCCGCCGATGCCCGCGCGGCGGTCGCACAGGGCGGCGACGGCGGCCGGGGGCAGGTCGAGAGTGTTCTCGGGGTCCGGGACGATCACGAAGTCGTTCTCCGTGCCGTGCCCCTTGAGGAAGGCGATACGCGTGCGCGTGCTCATGCCCCGATCGTAAGGGAAGGTCGCATTCGCACCGCGGGCCGGTCGGAGCTGGGGGCGCTCCAGCGCAGCTTTGCAGGGCGCTCTAGCGCAGCCGGGCCACGCGCCACACCGCCAGCACCACCACCGCGGCGACCAGCACCACGTATGCCAGCACGACCCGCCAGTCCGGTCGGCGGCCGGAGCCGCGCTGCGGGAGCCCGGGCCACGTGTAACCCACGCGACGCGCGGCCATCATGCCCCAGCCCGCGGCACAGGAGCAGATCAGGAGCCCCAGCATGGCGATCACGGCCCCGCTGTCGCCGAAGTCGAAGGCGAGCGGGAAGGCGAACATCAGGGAGCCGACCGCGGCCAGGGCCACGATGGGGGCGAGCTGCCAGATGCGCAGCCGCCGCTGCGGGCGCAGCTCGACCTCGACCTCCGGTCCGCCCGCGAACATCTCCTCGGGCTCGGGACCGTCGGCGGTCACACCGCCCTGGGTGTCGTCGGGCCCGTCGGGGCTCAGACGGTCCGCGTCCTGCTCCGGTGCACCGCCGACAGCGGTGCGGGGCTCGATGCCTTGTGCGGTGTCGCGAGGGCCGGCCTCCATCGCCACGCGCCCTCCCAACTAGGACTCAACTCGGTCGATCGAAGCTCGATGATGGCACGGCGCCGGAGGCCCGAACGGCAGCCGGAGCGTCCCGATGCCATGACGTGATCAGGCTGTGACCGGTCGTTCGACCAACGCCAGTGCGAGGTCCGGAAGTTCTGTGAGATCCGCCGCACCCCCACTCAACCAGTGCACCCGCGGATCGCGCCTGAACCACGAATCCTGGCGGCGCGCGAAGCGCTTGGTGGCACGCACCGTCTCGGCCCGCGCCTCCTCGATCGTGCACTCCCCCGCGAGCGCCGCGAGGACCTGCTGGTATCCGAGCGCGCGGGAGGCCGTGCGCCCCTCGCGCAGGCCTTGCGCCTCCAGCGCGCGCACCTCGTCCACGAGCCCCTGGTCCCACATGCGGTCCACCCGGCGGGCGATGCGCTCGTCGAGCTCGGGGCGGGCGACGTCCACGCCGATCTGGACGGTGTCGTAGATCGAGTCGTGGCCCGGCAGGTTGGCGGTGAAGGGCTTGCCGGTGAGCTCGATCACCTCCAGGGCCCGGACGATACGACGGCCGTTGCTCGGCAGGATCGCCTGCGCGGCCCCGGGGTCGGCGGCGGCCAGGCGGGCGTGCAGCGCGCCCGAGCCGCGCAGGGTCAGCTCGTCCTCCAGCCGGGCCCTGACCTCGGGGTCGGTGCCGGGGAACTCCAGGTTGTCGACGGCGCCACGGACGTAGAGGCCGGAGCCGCCGACGAGGACCGGCCAGCGGCCGGCGGCGAGCAGGGCGTCGATGCGCTCGCGGGCGAGCCTCTGGTACTCGGCGACCGACGCGGTGACCGTCACGTCCCAGATGTCCAGCAGGTGGTGCGGGATGCCGCCGCGCTCCTCGGGCGTCAGCTTGGCGGTGCCGATGTCCATCCCCCGGTAGAGCTGCATGGAGTCGGCGTTGACGACCTCGCCTCCCAGGCGCTGGGCGAGGAAGACGCCCAGATCGGACTTTCCGGCCGCGGTCGGTCCGACGACGGCGATGACGCGGGGGGCGGGGGGTGCGGTGCTCACTGCACCAGTCTCGCAAACCCTGAACGGTCTCCTCGAACGAGTTGCGTGACGGCGGGGGTTCGGGGTCGTTGCCCGCTGCGTGGTTCTCGCCGCCGGTTTCCGGAAGGCGGCGCTCCCGGTGGCGCAATCGGACGCACCGGGCAACGCGGGTTTTCCCCCGCACGAGTAGCTTATGGAGTGGATATGGGCGTTTTCGCGCGACTTCTCCGGAGGTCGAAGGCCACGGAGGAGGCGTCGCCCGCCGAGGCGCCGGCCGCCGCAGCGACGGCCGGGCCCGAGGCGGAAGAGGCGGCAGAGGCGAAGGGGTCGGCCGGCACCGAGGAGCGGGCCGAGACGGAGTCCACGGCGACGGAGGCCGACGAGGCCGGCTCGGACGAGGGCGTCGAGATCCCCAAGCAGCAGTCCGCCCAGGAGGCGGCCGACAGCGAGGCCGGCGAGGGCGCCCGCACGTGACCGGGTCGCGCGCGAGTGGGCCGAGAGGCGCACCGGGCCCGGCCTGACGAGAAAGGCGGACCATGGGTCTCCTGCACAACCTGAAGGTCAGGCTTTCCCCGGCGAAGGACAAGGTCTCGGACCTCGCGCAGCAGCACGGGGGCAAGATCTCGCACGGCCTCGACAAGGCCGCCCAGGTGGTCGACGAGAAGACCAAGGGCAGGTACAGCGACCGGATCCGGACCGGGACCGGCAAGGCCAAGGACGCCATGGACCGACTCGCGCACAAGGGCGACGCGGGCAAGGGCGGCGGCACCGCGCCACCGGACACGCCCACGCCGCCGCACTCCTGAACGGCAGGGCGCACCGACGGACGGCCGCGGGCCCGAGGGGTTCCCGGCCGTCCGCCGTTTCCCGCGCCTCGACGCGCTCACGGCGCCGCGACCGGCCGTCATGACCGGGTCGCCCTCGTCATGCCCGATCGCCGCCTCCATGCGGGTCGCCGCCCCCACGACCCGGTCGCCGCGGTCATGCATCGGACGCCGCAGTCACGACTTGGTCGCCCGCGTCATGTCCAGATCGCCGCCGGCTTGCCCGGGTCGCCGCCGTCATGACCAGATCGCCCCCGTCATGCCGGGGCGATCCCGTCACCACCAGGTCGCCGCCGTCATGCATCGGTCGTCGCCGTCATGACCAGATCGCCCACGCCCGGGCCGCCGCTATCACGACCCGGTCACCCCCGCCATGTCCAGATCGCCGCCGTCATGCCCGGGTCGCCGCCGCCACGACGAGATCGCCGCCGTCATGCATCGGTCGTCGCCGTCATGACCAGTTCGCCCACGCCCGGGCCGCCGTCATCACGACCAGGTCACCCGCCATGTCCAGGTCACCCCCGCCATGTCCAGGTCACCCCCGTCATGCCCGGGTCGCCCCCGTCATGCCCGGGTCGCCCCCGTCATGCCCGGCTCGCCCCCCGTCATGCCCGGCTCGCCCCACGTCACGCCCGGCTCGCCCCCTCACGACCACGTGGCCACCACGTACCCCACCCCGTACGGCGCGTCCTCGTACAGCAGGGCTCCGGCGAGGTCCGTGCCCTCGGCCGCGCCCGCGAGGACCTGCCAGGGGGCCCGGCCCGAGGCCTTCAGCTCGTACGCCAGGTCGGCGTCAAGCGCCTTCAGCGCCGGCACGTCGGCCGTGCCCAGCGCCCGCGCGACCTCCGCGTCGAAGGGCGCGGCGCGCTCGTCGAGGTAGCCGGGCGCCTTGAGCGTGCGGCAGGCGCTGCCGTCGCCCATCACCAGCAGGGCCACCCGCTCGGCACGGGGGGCGATCTCCCGTCCGGTCTCGACGCACCGGTCGGCCACGAGCGGTTCCCCCACGCCGAGCCCCTCGATCGGGGCGTCGGACCAGCCGGTCCGCTCCAGCAGCCACGCGGCGACGGCGAGGGAGGGCGGAAGCTCCCGCCCGGGCTCCACGTCCTTCGCGCCGCCCAGCCGTACGTCGACCTCGACGCCGAAGCCGCGGAAGGATCCCGGCGTGCCCTCGGGGTGCGGGCCGCGCCCGCTGCGCTCGGCGGGCCCGATCACCACCAGCAGGTCGGGACGGGCGGCGGCGAGCACGCCGAGCGCGTCCGCGCAGGCGGCACGCGCGCGGTCCAGTTCCGGAGCGGCGCCCGCGGCCACCTCCGGCACGAGGAGGGGCGGGCAGGGGCAGATGGCGGCGGCGACAAGCATGATCGGCAGGGTAACGCCGGGGCGGCGACCTTCGTCGTGCCCCGGCGGACCGCGTCGGCCGGGCCGGGTCAGTCGCAGCCGCAGCCGCTGCCCGACGCCACCGGCAGCGGCTCGGGCGCGCCGATCTTCGGCAGGCCCAGCATCACGCCGGCCGGCTTGGCCGCCTCGGCGGCGTTGCGCTTCTCCCACGCGTCACCCGCGCGCGTGCGGCGCACACCGAGGACGGCGCCCTCGGCGAGGAGGTGGTGCGGGGCAGCGTAGGTGATCTCGACGGTGACGACGTCACCGGGGCGGACGTCCTGGTCGGGCTTGGTGAAGTGGACCAGACGGTTGTCGGGGGCGCGGCCGGAGAGACGGTGGGTGGCGCCGTCCTTGCGGCCCTCGCCCTCGGCGACCATCAGCTCCAGGGTGCGGCCGACCTGCTTCTTGTTCTCCTCCCAGGAGATCTCCTCCTGGAGGGCGACGAGACGCTCGTAGCGCGCCTGGACGACCTCCTTGGGGATCTGGTTCTCCATGGTGGCGGCCGGGGTGCCGGGGCGCTTGGAGTACTGGAAGGTGAACGCCTGCGCGAAGCGGGCCTCGCGGACCACGTGCAGGGTCTGCTCGAAGTCCTCCTCGGTCTCGCCGGGGAAGCCCACGATGATGTCGGTGGTGATCGCCGCGTGCGGGATGGCCGCGCGGACCTTCTCGATGATCCCCAGGTAGCGGTCCTGGCGGTAGGAGCGGCGCATCGCCTTCAGGACCGTGTCCGAGCCGGACTGCAGGGGCATGTGCAGCTGCGGCATGACGTTCGGCGTCTCGGCCATGGCGGCGATGACGTCGTCCGTGAAGTCGCGCGGGTGCGGCGAGGTGAAGCGGACCCGCTCCAGGCCCTCGATCGCGCCGCAGGCCCGCAGCAGCTTGCTGAAAGCCTCGCGGTCGCCGATGTCGGAGCCGTACGCGTTGACGTTCTGGCCGAGCAGGGTGATCTCGGAGACGCCCTCGGCGACCAGCGCCTCGACCTCGGCGAGGATGTCGCCGGGGCGGCGGTCCTTCTCCTTGCCGCGCAGGGCGGGGACGATGCAGAAGGTGCAGGTGTTGTTGCAGCCGACGGAGATCGACACCCACGCCGCGTACGCGCTCTCGCGCCGCGTCGGCAGGGTGGAGGGGAACGCCTCCAGGGACTCGGCGATCTCGACCTGCGCCTCTTCCTGCACACGCGCGCGTTCCAGCAGCACCGGGAGCTTGCCGATGTTGTGCGTACCGAAGACGACGTCCACCCAGGGCGCCTTCTTCACGATGGTGTCGCGGTCCTTCTGCGCCAGACATCCGCCGACCGCGATCTGCATGCCGGGGCGGGACGCCTTCCTGGGCGCGAGGCGGCCGAGGTTGCCGTACAGGCGGTTGTCGGCGTTCTCCCGGACCGCGCAGGTGTTGAAGACCACGACGTCGGCGTCGCCGTCGGAGCCCTCGGGGGCGCGCACGTAGCCGGCGTCCTCCAGCAGTCCGGACAACCGCTCGGAGTCATGGACGTTCATCTGGCACCCGTAGGTGCGCACTTCGTAGGTCTTGGGTGACTGAACGTCCACTGCCGGGCTCCGGTCGCTGCTGCTGGTCATGCGTCAAGGGTAGGCGGTCCCCGGAGGCACCCGTCCGCCCCTTGCGAAGCACGCCGACCGGGGCGCGCTCAGCCGACCTTGAGGTCCGTCTTCATGCCGAGCTGCTGGTGCCCGTCCACGGGGCAGTAGAGCTTGTACGTTCCCTTCTTCAGGGTGACCGTCACGGACGTGTTCTGGCCGCTGGAGATGTTCTTGGTCCGCACGTCGGAGACACCGGGGCCGTCCACCTCCAGGGCGTGCGTGGTCGTGCCCGCGTTGTCCGCGGTGAAGGTGTAGGTGCCGGGGGTGAAGGAGTTCCGGGAGAGCTTGAGGGCGTACTCGGTCTCCGTCACCGTGACCTTCGTCCCCGAGCCGGCCTTGGCCGCGCCGGTGCTCTGCGAGGCCTTCCCGCCTCCACCGCCTCCACCGCCGCCGCTGGAACAGGCGGCCACCAGCAGGGCGGCGGAGAACGCCAGCGCCGTCGCACGGACAGCCGTTCGTGCGGTCTTGTTCGTGATCACCATGTGGCTCATCCCCTTCGGGGCCACCCCGCGATCCGCCGGGCTTGTCCCAATCTGACACGAGGGGCCCTTGATGGGGGATACGGATATATCGGTCCCGTTGTTCAGGCGATGGCCGTCGACGGGGATCCCGTCACACGCCAGGAATCCCCGAAAGAGGTTTCGGACGAAAACAGGAACGATAAGTTCCCTTCATGAACGCGCGGCTCGCTCTCCTCGGCACGGTGGCTCCCGGAGTCACGGAGAGCGAGGTCTTCCGGCTGGCGTTGCAGCACGCGGTGGGTGAGCTGGGCGCGCTCGGCGGAGTCATCCATCTGCGCGGCCCGATGTCCGCGCTGCGCCTGGTGTCGTCCGTCGGCCTTCCGGCCGCCCTGACCCGCTCGTGGGAGATCGTCGACCAGGAGAGCCCGCTGGCCCCCGCCCGCGCCCTGCGGCGGGGCAGCGGTGTGTGGGTGCCCCTGGAGTCCGAGGAGTCCGAGCCGTGGCAGGCGTGGCCCGGCACGGGACTCGCCGCCCTGCCCCTGTTCAGCGGGCCCCGCGGGATCGGCGCACTGACCGTCCTGACCGGTGAGCGGGGCGGGCCCACGCGGGAGCAGTGGGAGTTCCTGCGGACCGTGGTCGCCTGGGCCGAGGACCGCATGGCCAAGGCTCCGCCGACGAGCGGGCCCGACCGGTCGGGGCTGACCGGAGAGCGTCTGCGGGACGCCCTGAAGGAGGTGCGGGTCGGCGCGTGGAACTGGGACATCCGCACCGGCGACCTGGTCTGGGACGAGGCAGCGCTGGAGCTGTACGGCACCCGGCCGGCCGAGTTCACGGGCCGGATCGAGAACTGGATGCGCATCGTCCACCCCGACGACCTGGCCCCCACCCTGGCGGCCGCCCAGCGGGCGATAGCCGACGGCACGGTCTTCGAGGCCGAGTACCGGGTACGGCGCCTGGACGGCACGTACGGCTGGACCCAGGCGCGCGGCCGGGCGACGTACGACGAACGCGGCGAGCCGCTGCGGATGATCGGCGTGGGCTGGGAGAGCAACGAGTCGCGCCGGACCCGGGACGCGCTCAGCCGGGCCCTGCGGCACATGAGCGACGGCTTCCTCGCGGTGGACGACCAGTGGCGGATCACCTTCGCCAACCTGGAGGCCGAGCGGCTGCTGGGCTTCTCCGAGGAGCAGATGTTCGGCCGTCTGCTGTGGGCCCTGCCCTCCGTCCGGCGGATACCCGGCCTCAAGGCCCGGTGCCTGCGGGCCGCGGCCGAGGAGAAGCCGGCCGGCTTCGATGTGCACCTGCCGGAGACCGGGCAGCGGTTCCATCTGCGGTTGGTGCCCGGGCCCGACGGGCGCACCCTGTACTTCCAGGACGTCACCGAGAAGCGCCGGCTGGCGGAGGAGCGGCAGTCCGCCGAGCGGTCCGCGGCCGAACGTGCCCTTCGAATAGCCGAGTTGACCGCGGAACTCGCCAAGGCGACGACCTCCCAGGACGTGGTGGACGCGGTGGCCAGACGCGTGCTCCCGCCGTTCGCCGCGACCGGGCTCATGGTGCAGGTCATCGAGGGCGACCGGCTCCACCACGTGGGTGCCGTCGGCTACCCCGACGACTTCCTCGATTCCGTCGACGGCCGCCTGCGGTCACCCATGGACCCCGGCTGGGACCCGGCCGAGTCGGACACCCCGCTGTTCATGTCCTCCGTCGAGGAGTTCGCCGCGCGCTACCCGGCGATGGCCGACCTGCCGGGCCGGGCCGGCAAGCAGTCCTGGGCGTTCCTGCCGCTGACGGCGTCCGGGAACACCTTCGGCGTGTGCATCCTGTCCTTCGACCGGCCTCGGCGGCTCACCGACGAGGAACGCGCACTGCTGACCACGATCAGCGCGCTGGTGGCCCAGTCCCTAGAGCGGGCCCGGCTCTACGACGCCGAGCACACCCGGTCCCGCGAACTCCAGCGCAGTCTGCTCCCCCAGGGGCTGCCCGACCTGCCCGCGTGCACGGCCGCCGCCCGCTACCTCCCGGCCGGGCAGGGCGCCGACGTGGGCGGCGACTGGTACGACATCATCCCGCTGTCCGGCGGTCAGGTGGCGCTGGTGGTCGGCGACGTCATGGGCCACGGGCTGCCGGAGGCTGCCACCATGGGTCGGCTGCGCACCGCCGTGCACACCCTGGCCGACCTGGAACTGCCGCCGGGCGAGATCCTGGGTCACCTCAACGACATCGTCGCCGGGATGGGCGAGGCGTCGTACGCCACCTGCCTGTACGCGCTCTACGACTCCACCACCGGGCGCTGCTCGCTGGCCCGCGCCGGGCATCCGCCGCCCGCCCTGGTCCGTCCCGACGGCACCGTGCACTTCCCCGAGCCGGACGCCGATCCGCCGCTGGGGGCCGCGGAGCCGCCGTTCGAGACGGTCGAGCTGGAGGTGCCCGAGGGCAGCCTCCTGGTGCTGTACACCGACGGCCTGGTCGAGTCGGCCAAGCGGGAGATCGACGAGGGCATGGCGGAGCTGGCCCGGCTGCTGGGCACGGCCCACCGGGACGGGACGGCCGTGGACCTGGAGCGGCTGTGCGACACGCTGACCGCCGGTCTGCTGCCCACCGAGCAGCAGGCGGCCGACGACGCGGCGTTCCTGGTGGCCCGGCTGCACGCCCTGCCGACGGACCGGATGGCCTCCTGGCCGCTGCCCCAGGACCCGCGGGCGGCCGGACTGGCCCGCCGGCACATCCGCGAGCAGCTCGCCGCCTGGGAGCTGGACGACCTGGCCCCCACCACGGAACTCCTGGTCAGCGAGCTCGTGGGCAACGTCGTCCGGCACGCCAGGGGCCCGGTCCGGCTGCGCCTGCTGTACGGGGCCGAGCTGATCTGCGAGGTCTACGACGGCAGCCAGACGATGCCGCGTATCCGCCGCGCGACGGAGACCGACGAGGGAGGCCGGGGGCTGCAGCTCATCGCGGCGCTGACCGGGCGGTGGGGCGCCCGCTACACCCCGACCGGGAAGTGCATCTGGGCCGAGCAGCCGCTGTCCGCCTCGGGCGGCCAGGACGAGCCGTCACTCGACGCGACGGAGCTGCTGTTCCTGGACCCGGCCGGTTTCGACGGCGACTGGGACGGCCTGTCCTGAGTCCCGCGCGGCTCACTCCCCGCCCGGTGTCCAGCCCTGCCGCCGCAGCACCCCGGACACGTCCGGCGCCTCGTAGTGCTCCCCCTTGAGGACCTTGCCGTCGGCGCGGCGGGCGACGCTGCCGTCGGGGCCCAGCTTGGTCATGTTGGAGCGGTGGATCTCGGCGATGACCGCGTCGAGGTCGATGCCGTGTACCAGGGCCGTGCCGTACGCCACGTAGACCACGTCGGCCAGTTCGTGGGCGAGCCGGTCGAGCGGTCCGGCGACCGAGACCTCGGCGACCTCAGCGGCCTCCTCGGCCAGCAGTTCGCCGCGGTGGGCGGCCAGCGCGGGCGGCACTTCGGTGGGCGTGGTGCGGGCGTCCAGGCCGAAGGCGAGGTGGAACTGGCGGACCAGATCGGCGGGCGATGAGCTCATACGGCGACTGTAGCGATCGCCACTGACAGTCACGTCCGTCCCCTGCGGGACTCCGCCCTGGTCAGCATCGCGTCCCGGCTGGCAGGATCGCCCGCATGTCCAACGTGTTCCACCGGATCGGCAGGCGTCGGGCCCTGCAGGGCGCGGCCGCCGGCCTCGTCGTCCTCGGGCTGCTGCTGTGGTGGCTGCTGCCGCTGGGCGAGGCCCCGCCGAGCGGCACGATCAGGTTCAGCACGGGGGCGGAGGCGGGGGTGTACCAGCAGTACGGCAAGCTGCTGAACGCCGAGTTCGACCAGGACATGCCGAAGCTGAAGGTGCGGCTGCAGATCAGCGACGGTTCGCAGCAGAACGTCAAGCGCGTGGCGACCGGCGACTCCGACTTCACGATCGCCCAGGCCGACGCGGTCGAGACCTACAAGCTGGACCACGGGACGGGAGCAGGCCGGCTGCGCGGGGTCGCCCGGCTCTACGACGACTACGTGCAGCTCGTCGTCCCCCGCGACTCGGCCGTGAGGTCGGTCGCGGACCTGCGGGGCAGGAAGGTGGCCATAGGGCCGCCCCGCTCGGGCGTGCGGCTGATCGCCGAGCGGGTGCTGAAGGCGGCGGGCATCGACGCGCACAAGGACATCACGCCCTTCTCCGACGGCATCGGCGACGGTCCGGAGAAGCTGAAGAAGGGCGACATCGACGCCTTCTTCTGGTCGGGCGGGGTCCCCACGGAGGGACTGGCGAAGCTGGCCGACGGCCTGACCTTCCGGTTCGTGCCGATCAAGGCCGATCTCGTCGCCAAACTGCACGCCCAGGGCGGCGCCACCCGCTACTACCGCGCCACCAACATGCCGGAGTCGGCCTACCCCAGCATCCAGAACGGGATCGCCGTGCCGACCATCGCGGTCGCCAACCTCCTGGTGACGCGCAAGGACGTGGACACCCGGCTCACCGAGTGGGTGACCCGCACCGTGATCAAGAGCCGGGACGTCATCGGCAAGCAGGTCCACTCCGCGCAGCTCGTCGACCTGCGCACCGCGATCTACACCGATCCGCTGCCGCTGCAGGAGGGCGCCAAGCGGTACTACCGCTCGGTCAAGCCGTAGGGCCGTTCCTCGGCACCGACACCGTCACCGTCAGCCCGTGCGGCTCGTGATGGCCGTACGAGATCGAGCCGCCGCCCGCCGAGAGCAGGGCGCGCGAGATGGACAGGCCGAGGCCGGAGCCCTTGATGTTCTGGTGGCGGCCGCTGCGCCAGAAGCGGTCGCCGACGCGGGCGAGTTCCTCGTCGGTCAGGCCCGGGCCGTTGTCGCTGACGACGACGGTCGAGGTGCTGCCGTTCGAGGCGACCGTCACCTCGACGCTCTGGTCCTCCGGCGTGAACTTGAGCGCGTTGTCGATCACCGCGTCCAGGGCGCTGGAGAGGGTGACCGGGTCGGCCCAGGCGGTGGTCGGCGGGCAGTCGCCCACCAGCCGTACGCCCTTGGCCTCGGCGGTCGGTGTCCAGGCGGCGACGCGCTCGGCGGTCAGCGCGCCGATGTCGGTGACCATCAGGTCGGCCTCGGTGTGCTCGGCCAGGGCCAGGTCGAGCAGGTCGTCGAGGACCTCGGCGAGGCGCTTGCCCTCGGTGCGGACCGATGCGATCTCCTCGTTGTCCTCGGGCAGTTCGAGCGCGAGCAGTTCGATGCGCAGCAGCAGAGCGGAGAGCGGGTTGCGCAGCTGGTGCGAGGCGTCGGCGACGAAGGCGCGCTGCTGCTCCAGCACGTCCTCGACGTTGTCCGCCATCTCGTTGAACGCCTGGGCCAGGCGCCTGAGTTCCGGTGGCCCGCCGGCGGCCGCGACACGGGACTTCAGCCGTCCGCTGGCGATCTCGTGGGTGGTGGCGTCGAGCACTCTTACGGGCCTGAGGACCCAGCCGGTCAGCCGTAGCGCGGCGCCGACGGCCAGCAGCATCGCGGCGATCTCCCCGGCGCCGATGATCAGCCAGCCGTGCAGGATCCGCGAACGCAGCGGTCCCGTGGGCGAGTCGGTGACGACTACCGCGACGACGTCGCCGTCCCGGATGACCGGCGAGGCGACGACGAGGCGGTGGCGCTGCCAGGGCCACACCTGCTTGGGGTCGTGGCTGCGGCGGCTGAGCGTCGCCTCGTCGAAGGCGTCGCGCACCTCGCCCGAGTTGGGCAGGAAGAAGTCCGACGGCGCCTTGGCCATGGGGATGTCGGTGCGGCAGAACACCCCGGCGCGGATGCCGTAGACGCCGTAGTAGCTGGTGAGTTCGCTGCCGAGGGTCTCCAGGCGTTCGTCCGTGGACGTCCGCGTGGAGCTGCAGGCGTCGGTGACGAACTGGGCGAGGGCCGCGAAACGCGCGGTGTCGTCGATCCGGTCGACGACCACCTTCTGCTGCTGTGCCGCGGCCACGCTCACGGCGAGCGGGATGCCGAGCGCGAGCAGCACGGCCGCCATCAGGACGATGAGCAGCGGGAGGAGTCGGGTACGCACCCGTGCACGCTACGGGGAGGGGGCGACGAGCCGGTAGCCGACGCCGCGTACGGTCTCGATCAGGGCCGGCATGCGCAGCTTGGCGCGCAGGGAGGCCACGTGCACCTCCAGGGTGCGTCCGGTCCCCTCCCAACTGGTGCGCCACACCTCGCTGATGATCTGCTCACGGCGGAAGACGACCCCGGGGCGCTGCGCGAGCAGGGCGAGCAGGTCGAACTCCTTCCGCGTCAGCTGGACGACCGAACCGTCGACGGTGACCTGGCGCGTGGGAAGCTCGATGAGCACGGCGCCGAGGCGCAGCGTGCTGTCCTCGCCGTGGGCGGCGTCCTCGTGGACGGTGCGCCGGCTGACGGCGTGGATCCGGGCGAGCAGCTCCCCGGTGTCGTACGGCTTGACCACGTAGTCGTCGGCGCCGAGGTTGAGGCCGTGGATGCGGGAGCGGACGTCGGAGCGGGCGGTGACCATGATCACCGGGGTGCTGGTGCGCTTGCGGATCTTGCCGCACACCTCGTAGCCGTCCTGATCGGGCAGGCCGAGGTCGAGCAGGACGACACCGAAGCCGGCGCCCTCCGGGACCAGTGCCTGGAGGGCCTCCTCGCCGCTGCGCGCGTGCGTGACGTCGAAGCCATGCCGTGCCAGAACCGCTGAGAGAGCGGCGGCGACATGGTTGTCGTCCTCGACGAGGAGCAGTCTCATCCGGGCCTCCTTCGGTTCATCGGCCGTACGAACGGAGTGGGTAGGAACGTGTCCGGGCGCGCGGGCACCCAGGCAGTCACGCTGATGGACGAGGACGCAGTCAAGTGGGTTCCGGTTGCGGCGGGCTTTAGTTACCCGGCCGATATGCGCCCTGCTCGCAAGTGCTACGACCCGTGTCCGATTGCTATCGGATCGTGATGCTCAGATTCCCCTCAGATGTAATGACGCTGGTGGAACGGCATCACTACTGTCCTCCGAAACCGAGGAGGACGGAGCCCGATAGCGATGACCGAAGTATCGGTGGCCAAGCAGGACGTGGCCGCGACCGGCGAACTGGTCGTCCTGAAGAGCGTCAACAAGCACTTCGGCGCGTTGCACGTACTCCAGGACATCGATCTGACGATCGCCCGCGGCGAGGTCGTCGTGGTCATCGGGCCCTCCGGGTCCGGTAAGTCCACCCTGTGCCGCACCATCAACCGTCTGGAGACCATCGACTCGGGCACGATCGCCATCGACGGCAAGCCGCTGCCCCAGGAGGGCAAGGAGCTCGCCCGGCTGCGGGCGGACGTCGGCATGGTCTTCCAGTCCTTCAACCTCTTCGCGCACAAGACCGTGCTCGAGAACGTGATGCTCGGCCAGATCAAGGTCCGCAAGGCCGACAGGAAGAAGGCCGAGGAACGGGCCCGCACCCTGCTGGACCGGGTCGGCGTGGCCGCCCAGGCCGACAAGTACCCCGCGCAGCTCTCCGGCGGCCAGCAGCAGCGCGTCGCCATCGCGCGGGCCCTTGCCATGGACCCGAAGGTCATGCTCTTCGACGAGCCGACCTCGGCCCTCGACCCCGAGATGATCAACGAGGTCCTCGAGGTCATGCAGCAGCTCGCCCGCGACGGCATGACCATGATCGTCGTCACGCACGAGATGGGCTTCGCGCGATCGGCCGCGAACCGCGTGGTCTTCATGGCCGACGGCCGGATCGTCGAGGAGGCCGCGCCCGACCAGTTCTTCAGCAACCCGCGCAGCGACCGTGCCAAGGACTTCCTGTCGAAGATCCTGCACCACTGAAGACCCGCCCCTCCGCCCAGACGGCCTTTCTCTCTTCACCAGCCAAAGGATGTTCATCATGAAGCTCCGCAAGGTCACCGCCGCCTCGGCCGCCGTCCTCGCCCTCGCCGTGGCCGCCACGGCTTGTGGGTCCAGCGACAACAAGGACAGCGGTTCCTCCGGGGGCGGCGGCAACAAGATCAAGATCGGCATCAAGTTCGACCAGCCCGGCCTCGGTCTGAAGGAGCCCAACGGCAGCTACTCCGGCTTCGACGTGGACGTGGCGACGTACGTGGCGGGCAAGCTCGGCTACAAGCCCAGCCAGATCGAGTGGGTCGAGACCAAGAGCGCCGACCGCGAGAACGCACTGCAGCGCGGCGACGTCAAGTTCATCGCGGCCACGTACTCGATCACCGACGAGCGCAAGCAGAAGGTCGACTTCGCCGGCCCGTACTTCCTGGCCCACCAGGACCTGCTGGTCAAGAAGGACTCGACCATCACCAAGGGCACGGACCTCAACGGCAAGAAGCTGTGCTCCGTGGTCGGCTCCACCTCGGCGCAGAACGTCCAGAAGACGATCGCCCCGAAGGCCAACCTGAAGACGAACAGCGGCTACTCCGAGTGCGTCGCCAGCCTCCAGAGCGGCGCCGTGGACGCGCTGACCACCGACGACTCGATCCTCGCGGGCTACGCGGCGCAGGACAAGTACAAGGGCCAGTTCAAGCTCGCCGGGCTCAAGCTCAGCAACGAGAACTACGGCATCGGCGTGAAGAAGGGTGACACCGCCACCCTCAACAAGATCAACGACGCTCTCAAGACCATGGTCAGCGACGGCACCTGGGAGAAGGACGTCAAGAAGAACTTCGGCCCGGCCCAGTACCAGTACGAGCCGGCGCCGAAGATCGGCCAGATCGTCAAGTAAGGCTCCGGCCCGGACCCCCGGCCACCGCAGGGACTCCGGGCGCGCCGCCGCCCGCCGCGATCACGGCGGCGGCGCGCCCGGCAATGGGCCTCGCCCTCCTCGTACGCCACACACCCGGAAGCGCGGGAGATCGTGTTCGACTTTCTTCATGGTTATGACGTCCTGGGGGCGTTCTGGATGACGGTGAAACTGACCGTCATCTCCGCCCTGGGCTCCCTGGTCTGGGGCACTCTGCTGGCGGCGATGCGGGTCAGTCCGGTCCCCCTGATGCGCGGGTTCGGCACCGCCTACGTCAACATCGTCCGGAACATCCCCCTGACGGTCATCATCGTCTTCAACTCGCTCGGTCTCGCCGACATCTTCGGTGTGACCATGGGCGCCACCGACTTCAAGATCCAGGGCTTCCGGCTGGCGGTGCTCGGTTTCGTCGCCTACACCGCGGCCTTCGTCTGCGAGGCGGTGCGGTCGGGCATCAACACCGTGCCCGTGGGGCAGGCCGAGGCGGCGCGCGCCATCGGGCTGAGCTTCAGCCAGACCCTCCGGCTCATCGTGCTTCCCCAGGCGTTCCGTTCGGTCATCGGCCCGCTGGCCAACGTCCTGATCGCGCTGACCAAGAACACCACGGTGGCGGCCGCGATCGGTGTCGCCGAGGCCGCGGCCCTGATGAAGACGATGATCGAGAACGAGGCCCAGACGCTGCTCATCGGCGCGGTCTTCGCCCTCGGCTTCGTCGTACTGACCCTTCCCACCGGCCTGATCCTGGGCTGGCTGGGCAAGCGACTGGCGGTGAAGCGATGAGCTCCGTTCTCTACGACGCCCCCGGCCCCCGGGCCAAGCGGCGCAACGTCGTCCTCTCGGTGGTCTTCCTCGTCCTGCTCGGCCTGCTGCTGTGGTGGGTCTGGCAGACGATGGACGACAAGGGCCAGCTGAAGTGGAGCCTGTGGCAGCCGTTCACCACGTCGGAGGCGTGGACGACGTACCTGCTGCCGGGCCTCGGCAACACCCTGAAGGCCGCCGCGCTCTCGATGGTCATCGCCCTTCCGCTGGGCGCGTTCTTCGGCATCGCACGCATGTCCGACCACCGGTGGGTGCGCGTACCGGCCGGCGCCGTGGTCGAGTTCTTCCGCTCGATCCCGGTCCTGCTGCTGATGCTGTTCGCGAACGAGTTCTTCGCCCGCTCCACGAACGTGACCACCGAGGACCGGCCGCTGTACGCGGTCGTCACCGGCCTGGTGCTCTACAACGCCTCCGTCCTCGCCGAGGTGGTCCGCGCGGGCATCCTCGCCCTCCCCAAGGGTCAGACGGAGGCCGCGTACGCCATCGGTCTGCGCAAGGGCCAGACGATGACCAGCATCCTGCTCCCGCAGGCGGTCACGACCATGCTGCCGGCCATCGTCAGCCAGCTCGTCGTCATCGTGAAGGACACCGCGCTCGGCGGCGTGATGATCGGCTACACCGAACTGCTGAACGCCCGCAGCACGTTCGCCGCCAACTACGCCGACGTCATCCAGAGCTTCGTCGGCGTGGCGATCATCTTCATCGTGGTGAACTTCATCCTCACCAGCTTCGCGAGCTGGCTCGAGGGCCGGCTGCGGCGCAGCAAGCGGAGCACGGGGGCGGTTCTCGCCGAGGACCAGGTGGAGGTCAATCCCGCCGCGGTCGGCGGTGGCTTCGGGACCGGCGCTTCCGTATGACCTGATGATCACTCAACTGGCTTGACCCACATGGAGGCAGTGGCATGATCGCCACTGCCTCCGTCACTTGACGCAAACAACGACAATGGGTTGCATACGTTCTGTGATCGTGCACCCTGCTCCAACTTCCTGTTCACATACGTCCCTCAGGACACCACCGCGGGCAGGGGGCGCCGCGCCGTGGACCCGGTGATCATCGTCGGAGCGGGGCCCGTCGGGCTCACGCTCGCCCTGGCGCTGGCCCGTCAGGAGGTGCCCTCCGTCGTACTGGACGAGGGCCCCGGCAAGGACGAACCGCGTCCGGCGCGCACGGTCGTGCTGCGCGAGGACACCGCCGCCCTGATGCAGCGGCTGACCGGACTGCCGGTCGACGAGGCCGGCGCGCGCTGGACCGGATGGCGGTCGCTGCGGCGCAAGCAGGTGATGCGCGAGATCACGTTCGACGACGACACCGAACCCGCTCCCCTGCACATCGCGCAGCACGTCCTGACCGGCGCCCTGCGCGAGTCCCTGGCGGGCGAGCGGCTCGTCGAGATCGTCACCGACAGCCGTGTCGACACCATCGAGCAGGAGCCCTCCGGCGTCACGGCCCACACCCGCGGCCCGAAGGGCACGTGGTGGCGCGGCGGTTACCTGGTCGGCTGCGACGGCGTCCGCTCCACCGTGCGCAAGCTCCAGGACATCCGCTTCCCGGGCCGCACCGCGGTGGAGCGGCACGCCGTGGCGGCGCTGCGCGCGGAACTTCCCTTCGACGGCCAGGCGTTGCTCCATCGGATGCCGCCGTGGCGGACGTCCGGCCCCTCGGGCGGGGAGGTCACCGGGCGCCCGCTGCCGGACGGGGTGTGGCGCCTGGACTGGCTGCTGCCACCGGGCAAGGACCTGGTCACGCCCGAGCTGCTGCTGGCCCGCATCCGCGAGACCCTGGCCGGCTGGACCGACGGCTCCACACCGCCGTACGACCTCCTCGACACCGGCGTCCACACCGTCCACCACCGTCTCGCGCGCAGGTGGCGGGCGGGTCGGGTCTTCCTCGCCGGGGACGCCGCGCATCTGCTCGGCGCGCTCGGCACGCAGGGGCTCGACGAGGGGCTCAGGGACGCCGACAACCTCGCCTGGAAGCTGGCCCTGGCCTGGCACCACGGGCCGCACGAAGCCCTGCTCGACAGCTACCAGGCGGAGAGGCGCGGTGCGGTCGCCGCCCGGCTGCGCGCCGCCGACCAGGTGCTCCCGCTGCTGCGCGGCGCCGGAGGGCTGCGCGCGTACGTCCCCGGCTCGGCCCGGGGCGCCGACGCGCTGCTCACCGACGGCCACCTGGGGCGCGGGGCGCTCGGTGCGCCGGGGGCGTACGCCGACTCGCCGCTGACCCCCCGGCATCTGGAGGGCGAGGTGCCGGTCGACACGGAGTTCGGCGCGCCGGTCGCCGACGTGCGGGTGACCGCGGAGGACGGCACCTTCGTCCAGCTCCGGGACCGGCTCGGACGCGGAGCCCTGCTGGTCGTCCTCGTCGCGCCGGGCGCGAGCGTGTGGGACCGCAAGCACTGGGTGACCGCCGGAGTCATGCCCCGGCTTGCGGCCGCCGTGGCCGCGCTGCCGCAGCAGGCCGAACTGCTGGTCGCCGAGAGCTACCCGGGCGCCGCCGCGCACACCGTCCTGCTCGTCCGGCCCGACGGCCACCTGGTCACGGCCTTCGGCGGAGTACGCCCGGCCGACCTGTACGCAGCGGCGGAGGCGACGCTGGGGGGACCAGCGAAGACGGGGGCGGGTGCCGAGGCGGGGGCGGGGGCGCGGTGAGGCCGGCGCGGGGGGCAGGCGCACGGTGAGGCCGGCGCGGGCGTACTGCCGTCGGCACGGGCGCGGGCGTGCGCTGAGGCCCTTGGGGGCACACGGTCGTGCTTCCCGTCACTGTGCGGTCCACATAGTGACAGTGAGTTGACCGGCCCGCACCGTCATGGTCTACTCCCGACCATGACCGACACCTGTGTGCGCCTGTGGCGGAGGGTCCATATGGACCTCGTCCGCTACGCGGGCTGCGTGTGTCGTCCGTCCTGCTGAATTCGCGTCCCTCTTCTCCTCCGCGCGCCGCCATCGAGCTCTTGAGCTCTTGAGTCGCCGCGCGCTTCCCGCGAACGCTCTTCAGGACGGTGCCCCGTGTCTGTCTCTCCCTCTGTCCCCGTGCCTACGACGGCCTCCGCGTCCTCCGCGGCGTCCGCGCCGACGCAGGCCGACCTCCTCGACTTCGTGCGGCGTACGGCCGCCGACACCGAGCTGATCGCCTCGCTCCCGCTCGACCCCGAGGGCCGCACCTGGGTGCGCCTGGCGGGGCCCGGCGGCAGCGAGGCCTGGCTGATCGGCTGGCCGCCCGGCACGGGCACCGGCTGGCACGACCACGCCGAGTCCGTCGGTGCCTTCGTCACCGCGTCCGGTGAGCTCAAGGAGAACGCGCTCGCCGCCCGCCTGCCCGCCGACGGCTGGCGGACCCTGGAACTCGCCGACGACGTGGACCGGGAACGCCGGCTGCCCGCGGGCAAGGGACGCTCCTTCGGCCGCCACCACGTGCACGAGGTCCTCAACGAGTCCACCGACCGGCACGCGATCTCCGTGCACGCCTACTACCCGCCGCTGCCGCAGATCCGCCGCTACAGCCGGGTGGGCCAGATCCTGCGGCTGGAGCAGGTCGAGCGTCCGGAGGACTGGCAGTGAGCGGCACCGGCGAACGGCCCGTGGGCATCGACGAGTTGCTGGAGCGGGTACGCGAGGGCTACGACCGGGTCGAACCCGAGGAGGCCTACGACGCCGCGCGAGCGGGTGAGGCCGTACTGGTCGACATCCGATACGCGGCCCTGCGGGAGCGGGACGGCCTGATCCCCGGTGCACTCGTCGTCGAGCGCAACGAGCTGGAGTGGAGGCTCGACCCCCAGGGCAGCCACCGCCTCCCCGAGGCCACAAGCCACGAGCTGCGGGTCATCGTGATCTGCAACGAGGGCTACGCGTCGAGCCTCGCGGCCGCGTCCTTGCACTCGCTGGGGCTGTCGCGGGCCACCGACCTGATCGGGGGCTTCCAGGCGTGGCGGGCGGCGGGACTGCCGGTGACGTCGTAGGGGCGGTGGGGCGGAGGTTCCGGGCGGAGGCTCCGGGCCTCTCCTCGGTGGTGTCGGCGATTCGCCCACGTGATCGGACCTTCCCGGCGCTCCCCCTGTCAGTACCCCTCGTCTCCCAGGAACTCCGTGTCCTCCCCTTCCTCCTCCAGTGCCTGCCGGACCACGCGCAGGGCCATGCCCTCGGAGTAGCCCTTGCGGGCGAGCATGCCCGCAAGGCGGCGGAGGCGCTTGTCGCGGTCGAGCCCGCGGGTGGAGCGCAGCTTGCGGGCGACGAGTTCGCGCGCGGTCTCCTCTTCCTGTTCGGAGTCGAGCTGTGCGACGGCCGCGTCGATCAGTTCGGGCTCCACGCCCTTGGTGCGCAGCTCCTGGGCGAGGGCCCGCCGGGCAAGCCCGCGGCCGTGGTGCCGGGACTCCACCCAGGCGTCCGCGAACGCGCCGTCGTTGATCAGCCCGACCTCCTCGAACCGCGACAGCACCTCCTCGGCCGCCTCGTCCGGGATCTCCCGCTTGCGCAGGGCGTCCGCGAGTTGTTTGCGCGTGCGCGGGGTCCCGGTGAGCAGGCGCAGGCAGATCGCCCGTGCCCGCTCCACCGGGTCCGCGGGCGGCTCCTCCCGCTCGGCCCTCGACAAGGAGGAGGAGCCCCCGTCCTCACCGAACGGCTCTCCGCCGCGCCGCCTGCGACGCCCGCGGGAGCCGCCCGCACCACCGGTCCGCCCGCCACGACGGCGCGAACCTCCGTCGTCCGAGGCCGAGCCGGACGAACTCTCGTCGACCAAAGCCGAGCCGAACGGGCCTTCGTCGACCGAGGACGAGCCGAACGGACCGCCGTCGACCGACGCCCCCGTGCCGTACGCACCGGCGCGGCCGTGTCCCCCGTCCGCGTCCTGCCGCGTCTCTCCCCCGTCCGCTTCGCCGACCGGACCGGCAAAACCCCCGTCGTCTCTCCCACCCCGACCGCGTGGTGCGTCGGGGTAGGTGTACTCCGCCCAGTCGGTTCGCCGTGTCACGGATCAGCTCTTGGCGGCCGGAGCCTTGGCCTTGGTCGCCTTGGCCGCCGGTGCGGGCACCGTCTTCGCGGCGTCGTCCGGGGCAGCGCCGACCGCGGCGTCGACACCCGGCTCGGTCGTCGGCTCCTCCGGGCGCACGCCCACGCCGAGCTTCTCCTTGATCTTCTTCTCGATCTCGTTGGCCAGGTCGGGGTTGTCCTTCAGGAAGTTGCGCGCGTTCTCCTTGCCCTGGCCGAGCTGGTCGCCCTCGTACGTGTACCAGGCGCCGGCCTTGCGGACGAAGCCGTGCTCCACGCCCATGTCGATCAGGCCGCCCTCGCGGCTGATGCCCTGGCCGTAGAGGATGTCGAACTCGGCCTGCTTGAAGGGCGGCGCGACCTTGTTCTTGACGACCTTGCAGCGGGTGCGGTTACCGACCGCCTCCGTGCCGTCCTTCAGGGTCTCGATGCGACGGATGTCGATGCGCACCGAGGCGTAGAACTTCAGCGCGCGGCCACCGGTCGTGGTCTCCGGGGAGCCGAACATCACGCCGATCTTCTCGCGGAGCTGGTTGATGAAGATGGCGGTGGTCTTGGACTGGTTGAGCGCGCTGGTGATCTTCCGCAGGGCCTGGCTCATCAGACGGGCCTGCAGACCGACGTGGCTGTCGCCCATCTCGCCCTCGATCTCCGCGCGCGGGACCAGCGCGGCGACGGAGTCGATGACGATGAGGTCGAGGGCGCCGGAGCGGACCAGCATGTCCACGATCTCCAGGGCCTGCTCGCCGTTGTCCGGCTGGGAGAGGATCAGGTTGTCGATGTCGACGCCGAGCTTCTTCGCGTACTCCGGGTCGAGGGCGTGCTCCGCGTCGACGAAGGCGACCTGGCCGCCGGCCTTCTGCGCGTTGGCCACCGCGTGCAGGGTCAGCGTTGTCTTACCGGAGGACTCCGGTCCGTACACCTCCACCACACGGCCACGCGGCAGGCCGCCGACGCCGAGGGCGACGTCGAGCGCGGTCGACCCGGTGGGGATGACCTCGATGGGCTCGTTCGGCCGCTCGCCGAGGCGCATCACCGCGCCCTTGCCGAACTGCCGTTCAATCTGTGCGAGCGCGGCATCCAGGGCCTTCTCGCGGTCGGTTCCTGCCATGGGTTCCACCCGATTTGCTTGAGTCGATCGCTTCACGTCAAAGACGCTAACGCCTGCCACTGACAATGCGCCTCGACGCCCGTCCGGCCTGTGGATAACTCGGGTACTTCTCCGCCGAAACCGGATCGAATCACCCGTCGAGAGCCTCGCCGGAGCCTCCATGAGAATGGATGTTCGATTTTGGTGTCAAGCGCACCACGCGGCACTCCCGAGACTACGTCCGCGGTCGGATGGCGGGTCGGAGACGGGCCGTGGGCAGGCCGGAGACGGGCCGTCGGCTGGCCGGAAACGGGCCAGGACGGGTCGTAGGCGGGCCGAGAGCGCGGCCGACGCCCCGCTCGCGCTCGGCGGAAAGAGCTGCCTCAGGCCTGCCGGGAAGATCCGACCTCGGGCTCGCCCCCGGGCTCGCCCTCGAGCGGCGCCTCTTCCGGCCGTCGCGCCCAGAGCACTCTGGCGCGCGTGAGGAGACCCGGCCCCGACCCCGGTCCTCCGCGCCGGTGCCCGTGCACCCGGGGGTCGTCCGTGACCGCGTACCGCTTCACGTAAGCCCCGAGGAACGCCTGCAGCGTGGCGACCGCCGGGATGGCGATCAGCGCGCCGACGGCGCCGAGGAGTGCGGTGCCGGCGATGACCGAGCCGAAGGCGACGGCGGGGTGGATGTCGACGGTCTTCGCGGTCAGCTTGGGCTGGAGCACGTAGTTCTCGAACTGCTGGTAGACCACGACGAAGACCAGGACCCACAGCGCGTACCAGGGATCGACTGTGAAGGCGACCAGCATCGGCAGGGCGCCCGCGAGGTACGTGCCGATGGTCGGGATGAACTGCGAGACCAGGCCCACCCACACGCCGAGCACGGGCGCGTACGGCACGCCCAGGATCTGCAGCAGTATGTAGTGCGCGATACCGGAGATGAGCGCCATCAGCCCGCGCGAGTACAGGTACCCGCCGGTCTTGTCGACGGCGATCTCCCAGGCGCGCAGCACCTCGGCCTGCCGGGCGGGCGGCAGTACCGAGCAGATCGTGCGGCGCAGGCGGGGCCCGTCGGCGGCGAAGTAGAACGAGAACAGCGTGATCGTGAGCAGCTGGAAGAGTCCGCCGAGCACCTGGGCGGACACGTCGAGGACGCCCGTGGCACTGTGCTGCACGTAGTTGCGCAGCCAGTCGGAGCGGAGCAGGCCCTTCTGGACGTCCACCCGTTTCAGGTGGGTGTGGAAGTGCGCGTTGACCCAGTTGATGACCGAGTCGAGGTAGTTCGGGAAATCCTCGACGATCTTGATGATCTGGCCCGCCAGCATGGAGCCGAGCAGGGTGACGAAGCCCGCGGCCGCGATCATCACGGCCAGGAAGACGAGTGCCGTGGCCAGCCCCCTGCGCATGCCGCGCGCGGCCATCCAGCTCACCGCGGGTTCGATGGCGAGGGCCAGGAAGAACGCGATGAGGATGTTGATCAGCAGCCCGGTGAGCTGGTGGAACGCCCAAGTGCCCAGCTGGAAGGCGGCATAGAGGGAGAGCACCAGCACCACCGCGCGCGGCAGCCAGCGCGGCATACGCGCGCCCGAGACGGCGCCGTCGGCCGGGGGGCGGTCGGGCGGCGTCGTACCGAACGGGGAGGCATGCCGGGCGTGCGGCTCGGTCTCGTCAGTGGGTGCCACGCGTCAAGTCTCGCCCACGGGTACGACAATCATCCCCCGTCCTGCGATCTTCGTGACCGATCAGCACTTCTCACGCAGAACATCCCCGCGCGATGAGTGCCTTTCGCGCGGAACCTCCTCGCCCCGATCAGATCCTCTCGCGCAGAAGACACTCGCCCGATCAGTACCCATCGCGCGAACCTCTCCGCCCCCGATCAGTGCCTCTCGCGCGGAACGTCCATGACCGTGCAGACCACGCGCCACACGTCCTTGGCGTCCCAGCCGGCGTCCAGTGCCTCGTGCACCGTGCGCCCGCCCAGCTCCGTCATCACGTGGTCGCGCGCGAAGGTGTCGGCGTACCCCGGGCCGAAGTGATCCGCCATCCGCTGCCAGAAGACCGTCAACCGCATGCCTCCAGTATCCCGCCCCTGGGGTGGGCCTGAGACGTGACCGCTTGTCGAGACCGCTTTCCGCCCTACGGTCTGTCGCATGTCCGAAACCGGAGCTTCCCCACTCCCTGCCACACCCCCGGCGCGCTCCCCGCTCTTCCGCGCCGAGCACTTCGTCTGGCTCACCGCGCGCGTGCTGGAACAGCGCCTCTTCGCCCACCACTTCCTGAACGGCGGCGCCGACCCGGTCGAGACCGCCCTGGACGCCTACCGCAACGAGGACGGCGGGTACGGCCACGCCCTGGAGCCCGATCTGCGCGGCCCCGTCAGCCAGCCGCTGCACACCGGGCACGCGCTGCGCGTCCTGGACTCCATCGGGCGCTGCGGCGGCCAGAGGGTGGAGCGGGTATGCCGCTATCTGACCTCCGTCTCGACCGCGGACGGAGCGCTGCCGGCCATCCATCCCAGCCAGCGCGGTTACCCCTGCGCCCCCTTCATGCCGATCGTGGACGACCCGCCGAGCGAACTGCTCGCCACCGGACCCGTGGTGGGCCTGCTGCACCGCAACGAGGTGTGGCACGCCTGGCTGTTCCGGGCCACCGACTTCTGCTGGCACGCGATCGAATCGCTGGAGAAGTCCCATCCCTACGAGATCGAGGCCGCGGTGGCCTTCTTGGATTCCGCTCCCGACCGCCCGCGCGCGGAGGCGGCCGCGGACCGGCTCGGCCGTCTGGTGCGCGAACACCGGCTGGCCGCACTGGATCCGGGCGACCTCGCCGCCTATCCGGTAGCGCCCGGCTACGCCCCCGGTGAGCACCACTTCCCGCACGACTACGCGAAGACGCCGAGCTCACTCGCGCGCGCGTGGTTCACCGACGACGAGATCGAGCGCTCCCTGGACTTCCTCGCGGACGATCAGCAGGAGGACGGCGGCTGGCCGATCCGGTGGCGTCAGTGGGCGCCGGGTATCGCCCTGGAGGCGCGCCCCCAGGTGACGATCGAGGCGCTGCGCACCCTCAGGGCGTACGGCCGCTCCATCGGCTGACGGCGTCCCTTCACCCGCCCATGGCCCGCACCCCGGCGGTCACCACCACACCCGCGGCCACCACGAGCAGGAAGGGGGCGCGCAGGACCAGCACGACGGCGGCCGCGAGAACACCGGCCACGCGCGCGTCCAGCACCAGGGCGCGTCCGTCGGCGAAGGTCTGCTGGGCGGTGAGCGCGGCCAGCAGAGCCACAGGAACAAGGGCGGCCAGCCGCCTGACGAACGGCCGCTGCAGGGCGCCCTCGGGGACGAACAGGCCGGCGACCTTGACGGCGTAGCAGCCGAGAGCCGTCAGGCCGATGGCGATCCAGGTGTTCAACGGTCCTCCCCCGTGGTGTCATCGGGCACCCGGCCGTCGCGGCGTCCCTGCAGGAGCAGGACGCCCGGGGCGGCCAGCGCGGCCACCAGGACGGGCACACCGGCGGGCAGCACGGGCAGCAGCCCGAGGCCCAGTACGACGGCGAGCCCGGCGACGGCGCGCTCGGTGCCGGTCCTGAGCATCGGCGCGAGCAGGGCCAGGAAGACGGCGGGCCCGGCGGCGTCGAGGCCCCACGCGTCCGTGTCCCCGATGGCCTTGGCGCCCAGGGCGCCGAGCAGGGTGGTGAGGTTCCACAGCAGGTACAGGCTGAGCCCGGTCACGGTGAACCCGAGCCGGGCGCCGCGCCGCGTGGGCTGCGCGAGGGTGACCGCGGTCGTCTCGTCGATGACCCACTGCGCCGCGAACGGCCGCAGCAGGCGCGGAAGCGCCAGCACCTGTGACAGGCGCAGCCCGTAGAAGGCGTTGCGCACACCGAGGAAGAACGCGCCGGCGGCCGCCGTGAACGGGTTGCCTCCGGCCGCGAGCGCCCCGACGAGCGCGAACTGGGACGCGCCGGTGAACACCAGGAGGCTGAGCACGCAGGTCTGCAGGAGCGTGAGCCCGCTGCCGGCCGAGGTCACCCCGAAGGCGAACCCGGACAGTCCGACGGCGACGCCGACTCCGAGCGCGTCCCGGACCACGGCGGCGTCCGACTTGCCTCCTCCGTCGGCACCTGTGTCTGCGAGAGCTGTCTGTTCTGCCACGTGCCGGACGCTACGGGGACGGCGGCCGGGCGTCTTGTACGTTCTTGCGCTCCCGCTGGTAGGCACCCGGAGGAACGCCGACGATCCGTGCGAAGTGCCGGTTGAGATGCGGCTGATCGGTGAATCCCACGGCGACGGCCGCCTCCGCGGGCGCCGTCCCGCCGTCGAGCAGCCGCCGCGCCCGCCGTACCCGGGCGTCCGTCAGCCAGGCGTGGGGCGGCATCCCGTAGGCGTCCCGGAAGGACCGCAGCAAGGCGAACGGGCTGGTCCCGAGATCACCCGCCAGCGTCTCCAGCGTCGGCGGCTGGACCATCCGCTCCTCCAGCACGGCACGCGCGCGTGCGGCGACCCGGGCCCCCGCCGTCCGCACGGCGCGCTGCGGCAGCGGGCCGCCGTTGAGCCGCAGCAGCCGGGTCACGGCGACCCGCAGCAATGTGTCGGCGGCCAGCGCGTTGCCCTCGTCGGCGGCGCGCAGGACCTGATGGACGAGCCGCACGGCGTACGGATCGTCGAGTACGGGGCTGACGAACCCCGGTGTCCCGCGGATGAGGGTGGTCTCGGCAGCGATCTCGGAGACGACGTCCGGCGACGGATACACGGCCCCGTACCGCCATCCCTCGGGCACCCCGGCCCGCCCCGTGTGCGAGGTGTCGGGATTGACCAGCGCGAGCGCCCCCGCCCCCGCGTACTGGTCGGCACCGCGGTGGTGGAAGACCTCGACCCCGTCGGCGATGGCCGCGATGACGAAGTGCTCATGGGTGTGGCGCACGAACGTCTTGCGAACGTACCGGGCCCGCAGCAGATCGACGCCGGGCAGGTCGGCGTACCGCCAGTGCCGCGCCGCCTCCTCACCGAAATCCGCCATACCGCCGATTCTCCGCCACGCACCCCGCCCCCGCCGAGCCGCACCCGCGCCGCCCGCCCCGCCGAGCCACACCCGCGCCGCCCACGCTGCCCGCCCCGCCGCACCGGAGCCCCCGCTCGCGCGCCGCGAACCCGCAGGTCAACCGTATTGTCAGTGGCCGGGTGCAGGATGGACGCATGGTCAGCGACGCACAACGAGCCCTCGACGGCTTCTCCCCCGCGACCCGCGGCTGGTTCACGGGGGCCTTCTCCGCGCCCACCGCGGCCCAGGCGGGCGCGTGGAACGCCATCAGAGAGGGCTCGGACGTGCTGGTGGTGGCCCCCACCGGCTCCGGCAAGACCCTGGCCGCCTTCCTCGCCGCCCTGGACCAGCTCGCCTCCACACCGCCGCCCGCCGACCCGCGGAAGCGCTGCCGGGTCCTTTACGTGTCGCCGCTGAAAGCCCTCGCGGTGGACGTGGAGCGCAACCTCCGCAGCCCCCTCACCGGTATCCGCCACGAGTCCGTCCGCCTCGGCCTGCCCGAGCCCGAGGTGAAGGTGGGCATCCGCTCCGGCGACACGCCCGCCGCCGAGCGCCGCGCGCTGGCCACCCGCCCCCCGGACATCCTGATCACCACTCCCGAGTCCCTCTTCCTGATGCTGACGTCGTCGACCCGCGACGCGCTGACCGGCGTGGAGACGGTGATCCTCGACGAGGTGCACGCGGTGGCCGGCACCAAGCGCGGCGCCCATCTCGCGCTCTCCCTGGAGCGTCTGGACGAGCTCCTGCCCAAACCGGCCCGCCGCATCGGCCTGTCGGCGACCGTCCGTCCGGTCGACGAGGTGGCCCGCTACCTCTCGCCGCGCCGCAAGGTCGAGATCGTCCAGCCGAAGTCGGGCAAGGAGTTCGACCTCTCGGTCGTCGTCCCGGTGGAGGACCTGGGCGAGCTGGGCGGCTCGCCGGTCGCCGACGGCTCGGAAGGCGCGGAGCGCCCCTCCATCTGGCCCCATGTCGAGGAGCGGATCACCGACCTCGTGCAGGCCCACCGCTCCACGATCGTGTTCGCCAACTCCCGCCGCCTCGCGGAGCGCCTGTGCAACAGGCTCAACGAGATCGCGTACGAGCGCGCCACCGGCGAACCCCTGGACGAGCACCACGCCCCGGCCGAGCTCATGGGCGGCTCGGGGGCCGCCCAGGGCGCCCCGCCCGTCATCGCGCGCGCCCACCACGGCTCGGTCTCCAAGGAGCAGCGGGCCCTGGTCGAGGAAGACCTCAAGGCGGGCCGCCTCCCCGCGGTGGTGGCGACGTCCAGTCTGGAACTGGGCATCGACATGGGCGCCGTCGACCTGGTCGTCCAGGTCGAGTCGCCCCCTTCGGTCGCCTCCGGTCTCCAGCGCGTCGGCCGTGCGGGCCACCAGGTCGGTGCGGTCAGCACCGGCGTGGTCTTCCCCAAGTACCGCGGTGACCTGGTCCAGGCGGCGGTGGTCACCGAGCGCATGCGCACCGGCTCCATCGAGTCCCTGAGGGTCCCCGCCAACCCGCTGGACGTCCTCGCCCAGCAGCTGGTCGCCATGACGGCCCTGGACACCTGGCAGGTCGACGACCTCCTGGCCACGGTCCGCCGCGCGGCCCCCTTCGCGTCGCTGCCCGAGTCGGCGTTCACCGCGGTCCTGGACATGCTCGCGGGCCGCTACCCGTCCGACGCGTTCGCCGAGCTGCGCCCGCGCGTGGTGTGGGACCGCGTGGCCGGCACGGTCACCGGCCGTCCGGGCGCCCAGCGCCTCGCCGTGACCTCGGGCGGCACCATCCCCGACCGCGGCCTCTTCGGGGTCTTCCTCGCCGGATCCGATCCCAAGAAGGGCGGCGGCCGGGTCGGCGAGCTCGACGAGGAGATGGTCTACGAGTCCCGGGTCGGCGACGTGTTCACGCTCGGCACCAGCTCCTGGCGGATCGAGGACATCACCCGCGACCGCGTGCTGGTCTCCCCCGCACCGGGCGTCCCGGGCCGCCTGCCCTTCTGGAAGGGCGACCAGCTCGGCCGCCCGCTCGAACTGGGCCGGGCACTGGGCCAGTTCCTGCGCGAGGTCGGCTCCCTGCCCAAGGACGACGCCCGGCTGCGCCTCCTCACGGCGGGCCTGGACGCCTGGGCGGCGGACAACGTCCTGTCCTACCTGGACGAGCAGCGCGAGGCCTGCGGCCACATCCCCGACGACCGCACGATCGTGGTCGAGCGCTTCCGGGACGAACTGGGCGACTGGCGCGTGGTCGTCCACTCCCCGTTCGGCGCCCAGGTGCACGCCCCGTGGGCGCTCGCCCTCGGCGCCAAGCTCTCCGAGCGCTACGGCATGGACGCGCAGGTCATGCACGCCGACGACGGCATCGTCCTGCGCCTGCCCGACGCCGATCTCATGGGCCTGGACCTGCTCGACCGGGAGCCGATGAAGGCGGGCACGGAGTACGACGCCGACCAGGCACCCGTGGGTGCGGCGGACGTCGTCTTCGACAAGGGCGAGGTCGACCAGATCGTCACCGACCAGGTCGGCGGCTCGGCCCTGTTCGCGTCCCGTTTCCGCGAGTGCGCCGCCCGCGCGCTGCTGCTGCCGCGCCGCAACCCCGGCAAGCGCACCCCGCTGTGGCAGCAGCGCCAGCGAGCCGCGCAACTGCTGGAGGTGGCCAGCGAGTACGGCTCGTTCCCGATCGTCCTCGAAGCCGTCCGCGAGTGCCTCCAGGACGTCTTCGACGTGCCCGGACTCGTCGAGCTGATGGGCGACCTCGAGGCCCGCAAGGTGCGTCTGGTGGAGGTCACCACCCCGGAGCCGTCCCCCTTCGCCCGGTCCCTGCTCTTCGGGTACGTCGCCCAGTTCCTGTACGAGGGGGACTCACCGCTCGCCGAGCGCCGGGCCGCCGCCCTCTCCCTGGACTCGCGCCTGCTGGCCGAACTGCTGGGGCAGGCGGAGCTGCGCGAACTCCTCGACGCCGAGGTGCTGACCGAGCTGGAGCGCGAGCTCCAGTGGCTCACCGAGGACCGGCGTGTGAAGGACGCCGAAGGCATCGCCGACGTCCTGCGTATCCTCGGCCCGCTGACCGACGCGGAGCTGGCCGAGCGGGGTGCGGAGCCCAACTGGGTGCAGGAGCTGGCCTCCGCCCGGCGCGCGATCCGGGTCCGGGTCGGCGGCACCGAGCACTGGGCGGCCATCGAGGACGCCGGCCGTCTGCGCGACGCACTCGGCACAGCGCTCCCCGTCGGCGTCCCCGAGGCCTTCATGGAGCCGGTGAAGGACCCTCTGGGCGACCTGCTCGCCCGCTACGCCCGCACCCACGGCCCGTTCACGTCGGCCACGGCGGCGGCCCGGTTCGGCCTGGGCGTGGCGGTCACGGAAGGCGCGCTGCAGCGCCTCGCCGCGAACGGCCGCGTCGTACAGGGGGAGTTCCATCCCGCGGGCATCGGCCAGGAGTGGTGCGACGCGTCCGTGCTGCGCCGCCTGCGCCGCCGTTCCCTGGCGGCGCTGCGGCACGAACTGGAGCCGGTGCCGCCGCCCGCGCTCGCCCAGTTCCTCCCGCAGTGGCAGCACATCGGCAAGGGGCACGCACTGCGCGGCATCGACGGACTGGTCCGGGCGATCGAGCAGCTGCAGGGCGCGTCCGTCCCCGCGTCCGCCCTGGAGAAGCTGGTGCTGCCCTCCCGCGTCGCCGGCTACACCCCGGCGATGCTCGACGAGCTCACCGCCGCCGGAGAGATCGTCTGGGCCGGCGCGGGCGCGCTTCCCGGCAAGGACGGCTGGGTCTCCCTCTACACGACGGACGCGGCCCCGCTCCTCCTGCCCGCACCGCACCCCCTGGAACTGACCGCTCTGCACGAGTCCGTGCTGGACGCCCTCTCCGGCGGCTACGGCCTGTTCTTCCGGCAGATCGCCGACCAGGTCCGCGCCACGACCCACCCCGCGGCCACCGATCCCCAACTGGCCGACGCCGTCTGGGACCTGGCCTGGTCCGGGCGCCTGACGAACGACACGCTGACCCCCATGCGCTCCCTGCTGGGTTCGGGCCGCACCGCGGGCTCCACGGCCCACCGGGCCAAGCGCACCGTGCCGCGCGGCCGCTACGGCTCCCTGACCGCCGCCGCCCGCACCGCCTCCCGGACGGGCCCGCCCACGGTCGCCGGCCGCTGGTCCCTGCTCCCCGCCCAGGAGCCCGACCCCACGGTCCGCGCCCACGCCCTCGCGCGAACTCTCCTCGACCGGCACGGCGTGGTCACCCGGGGCGCCGTCGCCGCGGAGGGCGTCGAGGGCGGCTTCTCGGCGACGTACCGCATCCTGTCCGTGTTCGAGGAGAGCGGCCAGGCCCGGCGCGGCTATGTCGTGGAGGGCCTCGGCGCGGCCCAGTTCGCGATGGACGGCGCGGTGGACCGCCTCCGCGCGGTCTCCAACGCACGGGACCGAGGCGAGTCCCTCCCCCAGCCGCCCATGGACGACATGACCTGGCCGCCGCCGGACGACGCCGCGCCGGACATCAAGGGGTTCACCGACGACCTCGAGGGCTTCACACCCTCCCGTGACGAGTACGTCTCCCCTCGTGACTTCGCCGACCCCGGCGCGGGAGGTCCACGCGGCGGCGGCTCCTCGTACGTGCCCTACGCCTCGTACGGCTCCCCCGCCCCCAACCGCCGTCCGCGCCGCGATTCCCGGGCCGTGGTCCTGGCCGCCGCCGACCCGGCGAACGCCTACGGCGCGGCCCTCGCCTGGCCGGAGTCCCCGACCGGCGCGGGCCACAAACCGGGCCGGAAGGCAGGCTCTCTGGTGGTCCTCGTCGACGGCGAACTGACGCTCTACATGGAGCGCGGCGGCAAGTCCCTCCTGGCCTGGCCGGCCGACCCGGACGCCAAGGCCACGGACGACCCCCGCCTCCAGGAGGCGGCCGAAGCCTTGGCGGCAGCGGCCAAAGCAGGCTCCCTCGGAACAGTCACGGTGGAACGCATCAACAACGCCCCGGCCCTCACGTCACCCATCGGCACCCTCCTGGAAGGAGCGGGCTTCATCGCGACCCCCCGAGGCCTGCGCCTGCGGGCATAGGGCGCACCCCGCCCGAACCGGCTGACGACACGAGCCCGTGCAACCCTGGAGCCATGCCCGAAGGAGACACCGTCTGGCAGGCCGCCAAGCGCCTGCACACCGCCCTGGCGGGCAAGCCGCTGACCCGCAGCGACCTGCGCGTGCCCAAGTACGCCACGGCCGATCTGACGGGCCGGACCGTCCTGGACGTGACCGCGCGCGGCAAGCACCTCCTGACCCGCATCGAGGGCGGCCTCACCCTCCACTCGCACCTGCGCATGGACGGCGCCTGGAAGGTGTATGCCAACGGCCGGCGCTGGACCGGCGGCCCCTCCCACCAGATCCGGGTGATCCTGGGCACCGCGGACCAGACGGCCGTCGGCTACCGCCTCCCCGTACTCGAGCTCCTGCGCACCACCGACGAGGACCGCGCCGTGGGCCACCTCGGCCCCGACCTGCTGGGCCCGGACTGGGACCCCGAGCGGGCGCTCGCGAACGTCCTCGCCGATCCCGACCGCGCTCTGGGCGAGGCCCTGCTGGACCAGCGCAACCTCGCCGGCATCGGCAATGTCTACAAGTGCGAGCTCTGCTTCCTGCTCGGTGTGACCCCCTGGCTCCCGGTCGGCGCCCTCCCCCCGGAGCGCGCGGCGAAGCTGCCGGAGCTGGCCAAGCGGCTCCTGGAGGTCAACCGCGACCGCCCGGTCCGCACCACCACGGGCCGCCGCGGCCAGGACCTGTTCGTGTACGGCCGCGCGCCCCGGCCCTGTCTGCGCTGCGGCACGTCCATCCGCCTGGCCGACCAGGGCGACGGCTCCCGCGACCGCCCCACCTACTGGTGCCCGAGCTGCCAGCCCGGCCCGGCCCCGAGCCCCCGTGCCCGCCGCGGAACCCAACCCCGCACGACTGATTGACGGACCGTCAGAAACGCTCGTACCGTCCCTGCATGCCCGTCAAGGCGTACGACCTCACCGAACGCACCGCATTCGTCACCGGCGCCGCCGCCGGTATCGGCCGCGCCTCGGCCGTCCTGCTGGCCGAGGCCGGCGCCACGGTCCACTGCGCCGACCGCGACGCACAGGGCCTGCACGAGACGGCGACCCTGATCAAGGACGCCGGCGGCACGGCCCACACGCACCACCTCGATGTCACCGACCGCGAACAGCTCCACCAGGCCGTCGCATCCTGCGAGCGGCTGGACGTGATGGCGGCGATCGCCGGGATCATGCACAGCAGCCCGGTGCTGGAGACACGGGACGAGGACCTCGACCGCGTCCTGAACGTCAACTTCAAGGGGGTCCTCCACTCCTGCCAGGAGGCGGCCCGCGCGATGCTGGCCGGGCAGCACCCCGGCAGCATCATCACCATGGCCTCCGGCGCCATCGACTCCGGCCGCCCCGGTCTGCTTTGCTACGGCGCCGCCAAGGCGGCCGTCGTCCAGCTGACGAAGACGCTGGCGAGCGAGGTGGGACAGCACGGTATCCGCGTCAACGCGGTCGCACCGGGCTGGACGCGCACACCCATGACCGAGCGCCACGAGGCCGCCGAGCAGGCGCGGACGGAGGCGCTGATGGCACGGTTGTCGCCCCTGGGGCGGGTGGGCGAACCACGAGACGTCGCCCACGCCGTGCTCTACCTCGCCTCGGACGCCTCGGCCTTCATGACGGGCCAGATCCTGCGTCCGAACGGCGGAGTGGCGATGCCGTGGTGACGTGGGCGGTCCGCCAGGCCGCCCGCCACCGGCCCGCCCCGATGGCTCCGGCCGCCCGCCCCTTGGGCACGCAGTGCACCGGCAGCAGGCTCACCCCCCACCCTCCGGCCACGACCGCCCCCTCCAGCACCCCGGCATCCGGCGCCAGTGCCAGCCGCAGCACGGCACACCACCACAGCACCCCGAGCCCGAGCGCCACCCCCCGGCGCACCGTCGGCCGTGCCATGGATCCACCTCCAGCCCGACGCTAATCCGACCCGCTCACCACCAGAAAGGGCGCACCACCGGCACACGGGCGCACCTCTCGAGAAGAGGCCCGCCGAGCGGACGTCGGCTGCTCAGCCGTTCTCCGCCTGGAACATCCAGTGGTGCTTCTCCAGATCCGCCGTGATCCCGATCAGGATGTCCTGGCTGACGGGATCCGCGTCCGCGGTGGCCGTCACCCGCTCCCGCATCCTCACGATCACCGCGCCCAGCGCGTCCACGAGGGTCTGCACCGCGTCCGTGTCCTTGACCCAGCCGTCGGACACCGCCCCGATCCCGCTGCCGGCGGCCACCGTCGCGGCGCGCCCGTCGGGCGACACGCCCAGTGCGGAGGCCCGTTCCGCCACCGTGTCGGAGTGGGTCCGCGCGGTGTCCACGACCTCGTCGAGCTGAAGGTGCACGGAGCGGAAGCGCGGACCGACCACGTTCCAGTGGACCTGCTTCGCGACGAGGGAGAGGTCGAGGAGGTCGACGAGCGCCCCCTGCAACGCCTCGGAGACGGTCTTCAGGCCCGCGTCGGACAACGGGCTCTTCACGACGTACATCCGTGTACTCCGATTCTGTGTGCGGCCCCGAGTCCCGTCCCCCGCCTGACCACCATGCACGAAAGCCCCGCACCGCGCCTCTCCGGATCGTCCGGAGAAGCCCCGGTCGGGGCCTCGCACACTTCGTGGTGCGTCGTCAGGTCAAGCGCACATCCGCGTGAACGTCACGCGGCGACCACGTCCACCGCCTCGGCGGGCGCCTTGATGGTCACCCTTTCCGGAGGCACACCGGTCACCGACACGGAACCCAGCATCGGGCGAACCGGTGCCGGCGAGGCGGCCGCAGCGGACTGGGCCAGCTCGGCGAGTGCGAGTTCGTCGCTCACTTCCCGCATGAGTTCGGACATCCGTACGTCCAGCGCGTCGCAGATGGCGGCGAGCAGCTCGGAGGAAGCCTCCTTCTGCCCCCGCTCCACCTCGGAGAGATAGCCGAGTGAGACTCGGGCGGACGAGGAGACTTCGCGCAGAGTACGGCCCTGGCGTTGGCGCTGCCGACGCAGCACGTCACCCAGTAGGCGACGGAGCAGAATCATCGGTGGCTCCCTCCTCGGACCGCGTAGCCGCATCCTTCACGCCCCACCGTACCGCCTTGCGCCGCGGCCGTGCGGGGAGCGATGTCGTGTTCACTCAGGGCTGCAAACATCAAAACCCCCCGTTCTGTTCCGTATCCTGTGTCCGCTCATTCCCACTGTGTTCGCCCGCAAGCTCCGTCAGGAGCAGTGCGAGTACGCTCCGTACACTCTCTCTACGAATTTCCGCACGGTCGCCGTTCAACCGCAGGGCCTCTACTTTTCCGCCAGAGGCAGAACCGGAACCAGGGCCGAAGGGCCCGTCGACGGCCACGAAAACCGTCCCGACGGGCTTGCCGTCCTGCGGGTCCGGGCCCGCGACTCCGGTCGTCGCCACGCCCCAGTCGGCGCCGAGCGCCTTGCGCACGCCGGCCGCCATCTGGGCCGCGACCTGCGGATCCACCGCTCCGTGCTCGGCCAGCAAGCCGGCGTCGACACCCAGCAGCTCGTGCTTGAGTTCGGTGGCGTACGCCGTCACCGAGCCCCGGAACACCTTGGACGCCCCGGGAACGCCTGTGACTTCCGCCGCGACCAGCCCACCGGTGAGCGACTCCGCGACGGCAAGGGCCTGGCCCCTCACTGTCAGTAGTCTCACCACGTCGGCGGCCTGGGAACTCACGCTTCCGTCTCCTCCAACGCGGCCTTGCGCTCGGCGATTCCCTGCCTGCGCAGCACAATGGCTTGTCTCACATAGTCGAAGCCGGTCGCCACCGTCAGGACGACCGCCACACCCATCACCCAGAACCTCAGGGTGGCCAGCCATCCCGTCAGCGCCAGGATGTACATCCCGACCGCCACGCCCTGCGTGAGCGTCTTGAGCTTGCCGCCGCGGCTCGCCGGGATGACGCCGTACCGGATGACCAGGAAACGCAGCAGCGTGATCCCGAGTTCCCGGCCGAGGATGACGATCGTCACCCACCACGGCAGATCGCCCAGCCCGGACAGGCAGATCAGCGCCGCCCCCATGATCGCCTTGTCGGCGATGGGGTCGGCGATCTTCCCGAAGTCGGTGACGAGGTTGTAGGTGCGGGCGAGGTGGCCGTCGAACAGGTCGGTGATCATGGCGACGGCGAACGCGGCCCAGGCGACCGAGCGCCAGGCCGGGTCGTAGCCGCCGTCGGCGAGCATCAGCATGACGAAGGCGGGGACGAGCAGCAGCCGAAGCATGGTGAGCAGGTTGGCGATGTTCCAGACGCTCGCCTGGTTGACGGCCGCGGCCGCGATCTTCGCGCCCCGCGGCGGCTTCGTGCCGCCTTCCTCTTCGGAAGAGATGGCGTCGGCCTGCGAGGGACCCGTCTTGGAGGAGCCGTTCGCCGCCGATGCCGGGACTCCGGTCATCTGCCCTCCTCCTCACTGCACCCGAGCGAGCCCGTGAGCGGCTCGGCCACCAGGTCGACACCTTCCGTACCGACCACCTTGGCCTCGACGATACGGCCGACGCTCAGACCCGCGCCGCTCGTGAGCAGCACCTGGCCGTCCGTCTCGGGCGCCTGGTGCGCGCCGCGGCCGTACACGCCCTCCTCGTCCACGGACTCCACGAGGACGTGCGTGGTCTCGCCCACGCGCTCCTCGGCCCGCTGCGAAACCAGTTCCTCGGCCAGCCGGGAGATGTGGGCCAGCCGCTCGGCGACGACGTCCTCGTCCAACTTGTTCTCGTACGTCGCCGCCTCGGTGCCCTCCTCGTCGGAGTAGCCGAAGACGCCGATGGCGTCCAGGCGCGCGCCGTTGAGGAACCGCTCCAGCTCCGCCAGGTCGGCCTCGCTCTCGCCCGGGAAGCCGACGATGAAGTTGGAGCGCACGCCCGCCTGGGGGGCCTTGGTCCGGATGGTGTCGAGCAGTTCCAGGAAGCGGTCGGTGTCGCCGAAGCGGCGCATGGCGCGCAGCACGTCGGGCGCGGAGTGCTGGAACGACAGGTCGAAGTACGGCGCGACCTTCGGGGTGGAGGTCAGGACGTCGATCAGCCCGGGGCGCATCTCGGCCGGCTGGAGGTAGCTGACGCGCACGCGCTCGATGCCGTCGACCGCGGCCAGCTCGGTCAGCAGGGACTCCAGCAGGCGGATGTCGCCCAGGTCCTTGCCGTAGGAGGTGTTGTTCTCGGAGACCAGCATGATCTCCTTGACGCCCTGCTCGGCCAGCCAGCGCGTCTCGTTCAGCACGTCGCTCGGGCGGCGGGAGATGAAGGAGCCGCGGAAGGACGGGATGGCGCAGAAGGTGCAGCGCCGGTCGCAGCCGGAGGCGAGCTTCACCGAGGCGACCGGGGAGCCGTCCAGCCGGCGGCGCAGGGGTGCCCGGGGGCCCGAGGCGGGCGCGATGCCCTCCGGGAGGTCCACGGGCCCGTGCCCGGGCAGCGCGACCTCGGCCGCGGAGTCCTGGCGCGCGGCGGGGCTGATCGGCAGCAGCTTGCGCCGGTCGCGCGGGGTGTGGGCGGCGTGGATGCCGCCGCTGAGGATGGTCTGCAGGCGGTCGGAGATGTCGGCGTAGTCGTCGAAGCCGAGCACGCCGTCGGCCTCGGGGAGGGCCTCGGCGAGGTCCTTGCCGTACCGCTCGGCCATGCAGCCCACCGCCACGACGGCCTGGGTTCTGCCGTGGCCCTTGAGGTCGTTGGCCTCCAGGAGGGCGTCGACGGAGTCCTTCTTGGCGGCCTCGACGAAGCCACAGGTGTTCACGACCGCGACGTCCGCGTCCGCGGCGTCCTCCACGAGGTCCCAGCCGTCCGCCTCCAAGCGGCCTGCGAGCTCCTCCGAGTCCACCTCGTTACGGGCGCAGCCAAGGGTGACGAGTGCGACGGTACGGCGTTCAGGCATGGGCTCAAGACTACTTTGTCCCGCTGACAGTCCATGTCGAAGGGCCCGGCCGATCCCGGCCGGGCCCTTCGGTGCTCGTGTGCGTCAGCCGACCTGGGGGTCGCCCTTGGTGTACGTCAGGCGCTCCACCGCGCCCGGCTGGAAGTCGTCCTCGATCTTCTTGCCGTTGACGTAGAGCTGGATGGCTCCGGCGTCGCCGAGGACGAGGTTGATCTTCTCGTTGTCCTGGAAGGTCTTGGAGTCGCCCTGCTGGAGGAGCCCGTCGAACAGGAGCCGGCCGTTGTGGTCCTTGGCGGAGATCCAGCTCTTTCCGTCGGGGGCGCTGACCCGGACGGTCACCTTGTCCTGGGGCGCGGCCGCGATGGCGCTGTCCGAGGGGTCGGACTTCGGGGTGGCGGACTTCTTGTCGTGCGGTGTCGGCGAGGGGGACTTGCTCTGCGTGGGCGTCGATCCCTCGGCGACCTGGGTCTTGGCGCCGCCGTCGTCGCCGCCCTTGAACGCGGTGAAGCCGACGAAGCCGACCACGGCGACGATCGCGGCGACCATCGCCGCGGTCCAGTTCGGGCCGCGGCGCTCGGGGCGGATGCGTTCCGCCTCGAACAGCGGGGCCGCGGGGGTCGGGGCCGGGCGGCCGCCGTGATCGGCGTCGTACTGCGCGAGCAGCGGGGCCGGATCGAGGTGGACGGCCTTGGCCAGGGTCCGGATGTGCCCGCGCGCGTAGACGTCCCCGCCGCAGGGGGCGAAGTCGTCGGCCTCGATGGCGTGCACGATGGCGATGCGGACCCGGGTGGCGTTGCTGACGTCGTCGACGGTCAGCCCGGCATCGATCCGCGCCTGTTTGAGGGCGCGGCCGACGGAGAGGCGGGCCTGCTCGCGATCGTCTTCGAACGGACGCTCGTCTTCAGGGGAGTTGCCGATGGACACGGGGGCGCCTTTCGAGCGTTTAAGCCACCTGTGCTGGAGGTTCAGTCTAGGGGGGGTGCGAAAGGGTGGGGCAACCGGACGGTCGAGCTTGTTAGCCCATCGGTATGGCCGGACACGCCGATGGTCGGGCACGCGTTTGTCGCTTCCCTCAACTTGACGTACGTCGAAGGGAAACGGTTGCTCAATGATCCCTTACGGGTGAGTCACGATCGGACATCGGTGGCGCACCCGTACGGGCCTTTCTCAAGCCTCCCCGCGGATCACCGCGAGCACGCCGTCCAACTCGTCAGCCTTCACAAGAACGTCACGAGCCTTCGACCCCTCGCTCGGCCCGACGATGCCCCTGGACTCCATGAGGTCCATCAGCCGCCCGGCCTTGGCGAAGCCGACGCGCAGCTTGCGCTGGAGCATGGACGTCGACCCGAACTGGGTGGACACCACCAGCTCGGCCGCCTGGCACAGCAGGTCCAGGTCGTCGCCGATCTCCTCGTCGATCTCCTTCTTCTGCTTGGTCCCCACGGTGACGTCGTCCCGGAAGACGGGCGCCATCTGGTCCTTGCAGTGCTGGACGATCGCCGCGACCTCTTCCTCGGTCACGAAGGCGCCCTGCATACGGGTGGGCTTGCTCGCGCCCATCGGCAGGAAGAGACCGTCGCCCTTGCCGATCAGCTTCTCGGCGCCGGGCTGGTCGAGGATGACGCGGGAGTCGGCGAGCGAGGACGTGGCGAAGGCGAGCCGCGAGGGCACGTTCGCCTTGATCAGGCCGGTGACGACGTCGACGGACGGCCGCTGTGTGGCGAGGACCAGGTGGATGCCGGCCGCGCGCGCGAGCTGTGTGATGCGCACGATCGCGTCCTCGACGTCGCGCGGGGCGACCATCATCAGGTCGGCGAGCTCGTCGACGATCACCAGCAGGTACGGGTAGGGCTGGAGCTCGCGCTCGCTGCCCTCCGGGAGCTTCACCTTGCCGTTGCGGACGGCCTCGTTGAAGTCGTCGATGTGCCGGTAGCCGTACGCCGCGAGGTCGTCGTAGCGCAGGTCCATCTCGCGTACGACCCACTGGAGCGCCTCGGCGGCCCGCTTGGGGTTGGTGATGATCGGCGTGATCAGGTGCGGGATGCCCTCGTAGGCGGTCAGCTCCACGCGCTTGGGGTCGACGAGGACCATGCGCACGTCCTCAGGGGTCGCGCGGACCATGATCGACGTGATGAGGCAGTTGATGCACGACGACTTGCCGGAGCCGGTGGCGCCGGCGACCAGGACGTGCGGCATCTTCGCGAGGTTGGCCATCACATAGCCGCCCTCGACGTCCTTGCCGAGCGCGACCAGCATCGGGTGGTCGTCCTCGGCGGCCGCCGCGAGCCGCAGCACGTCGCCGAGGTTGACCATCTCACGGTCGGTGTTGGGGATCTCGATGCCGACGGCGGACTTGCCGGGGATCGGGCTGATGATCCGCACGTCCGGGCTGGCGACGGCGTACGCGATGTTCTTCGTCAGCGCGGTGATCCGCTCGACCTTCACGGCCGGCCCGAGCTCCACCTCGTAGCGGGTCACCGTCGGCCCGCGCGTGAAGCCGGTGACGGCGGCGTCGACCTTGAACTCCGTGAAGACGTTCGTGAGGGAGGCGACGACGGCGTCGTTGGCGGCGCTGCGCGCCTTGCCCGGACCGCCGCGGGTGAGGAGGTCGAGGGAGGGCAGCGCGTAGGTGACGTCGCCGGACAGCTGGAGCTGCTCCGCGCGCGCGGGCAGCTCGGCGGGCGCCTCCGGCGCGGGCTTGGTGAGGTCGGCGACCTCGACCTTGAGCTTCTCCTGCTTGGGGCGCGCGGCCGGGACGGGCGTCGGCGTGGGCAGCGTCTCCTCGCGGTCGCCCACGCTCACCCCCTGGGTGAGGTCGGCGACGACCGGCGAGGGCGGCATCCCGTGCATGACGGCACCGTCGAGCGCAGCCGCGGCGGCCGCCGCGACGTCCACAGCGTCCATCTGACGGCCCATGTCGGGCTGGGGCACCGCGGAGCGCCTGGGGCGGCCCCGACGCCGGGAGAGGGCCTCCTGCTCCGCGCCGTCGGGGTCGTACGGCTCGGCGGCGGATCCACGCCGGCGCTTCCGGGCGGGAATCGCCTCGCGCCACTGCTCGTCGTAGCGCTCGTCGTCCTCGGTGAATTCGCCCACGTGCGGGTCGTGGACGATCCCGAGCCGCACTCCGAGCAGCCGCAGCCGCTGCGGGATGGCGTTGACCGGGGTGGCGGTGACGACGAGCAGACCGAAGACCGTGATCAGCACGAGCAGCGGTACGGCGAGTACGTCGCCCATGGTGTACGTCAGCGGGGTGGCCGCCGCCCAGCCGATGAGGCCGCCCGCGTCCCTTATGGCCTGCATGCCGTCGCTGCGGGCCGGCGAGCCGCAGGCGATGTGGACCTGGCCGAGCACGCCGATGGCGAGCGCGGACAGGCCGATGACGATGCGGCCGTTGGCCTCGGGCTTCTCGGGGTGCCGGATGAAGCGCGCGGCGATGACCGCCAGCAGTATCGGCACCAGCAGGTCGAGGCGGCCGAAGGAGCCGGTCACCAGGATCTCGACGAGGTCGCCGACGGGGCCGCGCAGGTCGGCCCAGGTGCCGGCGGCGACGATCAGGGCGATGCCGAGGAGGAGGAGAGCCACGCCGTCCTTGCGGTGTGCGGGGTCGAGGTTCTTCGCTCCGTTCCCTATACCCCGAAAAACGGCGCCGACGGCGTGCGCGACGCCGAGCCACAGCGCGCGCACCAGCCGGTAGATGCCCCCGGTCGGGCTCGGCGCCGGCCTCGGCGGCGGCGCGGCCTTCTTCGCCGCGGCCTTCCTGGCGGGCGCCTTCTTCGCGGGGGCCCTTTTCGCGGCGGCCTTCTTCGCCGGAGCCGCCGCCTTCTTCGCGGGCTGCTTCTTGGCAGCGGAGGGACGTGAGGCCATAGGTGTGAGGTTACCGGTGGAGACGACGACGGACACGCGTGCCCACTGCTTCACCCGTTCGTGTCGCCCTTGACCGCGCGCGGAACTGACGCGTCCTCATGCGCAACTGCGCCTGGTGCGTGCGTCAGTTCTGCGAGGGCACCGAGGAGGTGTTCCCGGCGCCCGGCTCCAGCGCGTCCAGCGCCCGCCGCAAACCGGTGAGTTTGCGTTCGAGATGAGCCGCGGTGGCCACCGCCGCCGCGTCCGCCGAATCGTCGTCCAGCTGCTTGGACAGCGCCTCGGCCTGCTCCTCGACGGCCGCGAGCCGCGCCGACAGCTCGGCGAGCAGGCCGGCCGGCTCCTTGGCGTCACCGACCGCGGCCTTGTCCCCGCCGCCCTCCAACTGCAGGCGCAGCAGCGCCGCCTGCTCCCGCAGCTGGCAGTTCTTCATGTACAGCTCGACGAAGACCGAGACCTTCGCGCGCAGCACCCACGGGTCGAACGGCTTGGAGATGTAGTCCACCGCACCCGCCGCGTAACCGCGGAACGTGTGGTGCGGGCCGTGGTTGATCGCGGTGAGGAAGATGATCGGGATGTCCCGGGTCCGCTCCCGCCGCTTGATGTGCGCGGCGGTCTCGAAACCGTCCATGCCCGGCATCTGGACGTCCAGCAGAATGACCGCGAAATCGTCCGTGAGCAGTGCCTTGAGCGCTTCCTCCCCGGACGATGCCCGCACCAGTGTCTGATCGAGCGCGGAGAGGATGGCCTCCAGCGCCAGCAGATTCTCCGGCCGGTCATCGACCAGGAGGATCTTGGCCTTCTGCACCATGGCCCGCCCTCCTCGCCCCGGATGTGCACCGGGCGCCGCCCCTGGGGACGACTCCGTTACGCCGCCCGTCCTTGTGCCGGTCATCGTAGCCGCACCCCGCCTGTCGCCACACCCTGTCACCGTGATGTCACTGTGCACGTAGCAGAAACGGACCGGGAGACCAGAAGGTTCCCCGAATCCCGTACTTCTACACGGCGTCGGCCACACTGAGTCAGCAACTCCGTGTGAACGTCGATGATTCTCGTCACTCCCCCCGCATCCACTGCTCCATCACCGTCAGCAGGTGATCGGGGTCGACCGGCTTGGTCACGTAGTCGGAGGCGCCCGACTCGATCGCCTTCTCCCGGTCGCCCTTCATCGCCTTCGCCGTCAGCGCGATGATCGGCAGGCCCGCGAACTGGGGCATCCGACGGATCGCGGAGGTCGTCGCGTACCCGTCCATCTCGGGCATCATGATGTCCATCAGGACGACCGCGACGTCGTCGTGCTGCTCCAGGACCTCGATGCCCTCGCGGCCGTTCTCGGCGTACAGCACCGACAGACCGTGCTGCTCCAGGACGCTGGTCAGCGCGAACACGTTACGGATGTCGTCGTCGACGATCAGCACCTTCTGCCCGCCGAAGCGGATGCCCCGGTGCACCTGCGGCTGCGCGGCCTGCTCGTCGGCCGGCCACTGCTCGCCGGACACCGAGCTCTGGCCGGCGTCGAGCGCGTGCCTGCGGCGGCGCCTGAACAGCGCAGCGGCGCCGTTCTGGGCCTGCTGGTACGACTTCACCTCGGCCGGCGTCTCGATCTCCACGTCGGAGAGCTGGGAGAGGTCCGACGCGGCCACCAGATCGCTCGCCCCGAGGGGCGCCACGGGCTGCTGGTAGCCCTGCGGAGGCAGTTCGCTCGGATGCAGGGGCAAATAGAGCGTGAAGGTCGAACCGCGCCCCGGTTCGCTCTGCGCGTGGATCTCTCCGCCGAGCAGCTGGGCGATCTCCCGCGAGATCGACAGCCCCAGGCCCGTACCGCCGTACTTGCGGCTGGTGGTGCCGTCGGCCTGCTTGAACGCCTCGAAGATCACCCGCATCTTGCTGGCCGCGATGCCGATGCCGGTGTCGGTCACCGAGAAGGCGATCAGGCCGGCGTCCGGATTGCTGAGCGAGCCGGTCTCCAGCAGTTGCTCCCGGATCGCCATGGGCACGTCCGCGCCGGCCGGCCGGATCACCAGCTCCACGGAGCCGGAGTCGGTGAACTTCACGGCGTTCGACAGCAGGTTCCGCAGCACCTGGAGGAGACGCTGCTCGTCGGTGTGCAGGGTGGCCGGCAGCTCCGGCGAGACCCGTACAGACAGGTCCAGGCCCTTCTCCGCGGTCAGCGGCCGGAAGGTGGCCTCCACGTAGTCGACGAGCTGGACGAGCGCGATGCGTGTCGGGGAGACGTCCATCTTGCCCGCCTCGACCTTCGACAGGTCCAGGATGTCGTTGATCAGCTGCAGCAGGTCGGATCCGGCCCCGTGGATGGTCTCGGCGAACTCGACCTGCTTCGGCGTGAGGTTGGCGTCCGCGTTGTCGGCGAGCAGCTTGGCCAGGATCAGCAGCGAGTTCAGCGGCGTCCGCAGCTCGTGAGACATGTTGGCCAGGAACTCGCTCTTGTAGCGCATCGACACGGCGAGCTGCTCGGCGCGCTCCTCCAGGACCTGCCGCGCCTCCTCGATCTCGGTGTTCTTCACCTCGATGTCGCGGTTCTGCTGGGCCAGCAGCTCGGCCTTCTCCTCCAGTTCGGCGTTGGACGCCTGCAGCGCCTTCTGCCGGTTCTCCAACTCGGCCGACCGCTCCCGCAGTTGCTCGGTGAGCTCCTGCGACTGCTTCAGCAGCTGCTCGGTCTTGGTGTTGACCGAGATGGTGTTGACGCTGGTCGCGATCATCTCGGCGATCTGGTTGAGGAAGTCCTTCTGGATCTGCGTGAACGGCGTGAAGGAGGCCAGCTCGATGACGCCGAGCACCTTCCCCTCGAACAGCACCGGCAGGACGATCACCTGCGCGGGCGGTGCCTCGCCGAGGCCGGAGGAGATCTTCAGGTAGCCGCTGGGCGCGTTCTCCACCAGGATCGTGCGCTTCTCCTGGGCGGCCGTCCCGATCAGCGCCTCGCCGGGCCGGAACGACGTCGGCATGGAGCCCATCGAGTAGCCGTACGAACCGAGCATCCGCAGCTCGTACTGGTCCTCGGCGTCGGCGCTCAGGTCCTGGCCGTCCATCAGCGGCATCGTCAGGAAGAACGCGCCGTGCTGGGCGGAGACCACCGGCGTCAGCTCGCTCATGATCAGCGAGGCGACGTCCTGCAGGTCGCGTCGGCCCTGCATCAGCGCGGAGATACGGGCCAGGTTGCCCTTGAGCCAGTCCTGCTCCTTGTTGGCGATCGTGGTGTCGCGCAGGTTGGCGATCATCTTGTTGATGTAGTCCTGCAGTTCCTGGATCTCGCCGGACGCGTCGACGTCGATCTTCAGGTTCAGGTCGCCCCGGGTCACCGCGGTGGCCACGCGCGCGATGGCACGCACCTGCCGGGTGAGGTTCCCGGCCATCTCGTTCACCGACTCGGTGAGGTCGCGCCAGGTGCCGTCGACATCACGCACGCGTGCCTGACCACCCAGCTGACCCTCGGTGCCCACCTCGCGGGCGACGCGGGTGACCTCCTCCGCGAAGGACGACAGCTGGTCGACCATCGTGTTGATCGTCGTCTTCAGCTCCAGGATCTCGCCCCGGGCGTCGATGTCGATCTTCTTGGTCAGGTCGCCCTTGGCGATGGCCGTGGTGACCATGGCGATGTTGCGCACCTGACCGGTCAGGTTGGACGCCATCTGGTTCACGGACTCGGTCAGGTCCTTCCACGTGCCGGCCACGCCCGGTACGTGCGCCTGGCCGCCGAGGATGCCGTCCGTGCCCACCTCGCGGGCCACCTTGGTGACCTGGTCGGCGAACGAGCTCAGCGTCTTCACCATGGTGTTGAAGGTGTCGGCGAGCTGCGCGACCTCGCCGCGCGCCTCGATCGTCACCGTCCGCGTCAGGTCGCCGTTGGCGACCGCGTTGGCCACCTGGGAGATGTTGCGCACCTGCATGGTCAGGTTCTTGGCCATCAGGTTCACATTGCCGCTGAGGTCCTTCCAGATGCCCGTGACCCCCGGCACGTGCGCCTGGCCGCCCAGGATGCCCTCGGTGCCCACCTCACGGGCCACCCGGGTCACCTGCTCGGCGAAGGAGGACAGCTGGTCGACCATCGTGTTGACGGTCGTGACGAGTTCGAGGATCTCGCCCTTGGCGTCGACGGTGATCTTCTTGGACAGGTCGCCCTTGGCGACCGCCGTCGTGACCTCGGCGATCTGGCGCACCTGGATGGTCAGGTTGTTCGCCATGAAGTTCACCGACTGGGTGAGGTCCTTCCAGGTGCCGGAGACACCCTGCACCTCGGCCTGACCGCCGAGCTGGCCCTCCGTGCCCACCTCGCGGGCCACCCTGGTGACCTCCTCCGCGAACGACGACAGCTGGTCGACCATCGTGTTCAGCGTGTTCTTCAGCTCCAGGATCTCCCCGCGCGCGTCCACGGTGATCTTCTGGGACAGGTCACCGCGGGCCACCGCGGTGGCGACCTGGGCGATGTTGCGCACCTGGGCGGTGAGGTTGCCCGCCATGCCGTTCACGGAGTCGGTCAGGTCCCGCCACACGCCGGCCACGCCGGGCACCTGCGCCTGACCGCCGAGGCGGCCCTCCGTGCCCACCTCGCGGGCCACCCGGGTCACCTGATCCGCGAACCCGGAGAGCTGGTCGACCATCGTGTTGATGGTGTTCTTCAGCTCCAGAATCTCGCCACGCGCATCGACGTCGATCTTCTGGGACAGGTCACCCTGGGCGACCGCGGTGGTCACCTGGGCGATGTTGCGCACCTGGGCCGTAAGGTTCCCCGCCATTCCGTTGACGGAGTCGGTGAGCTCCTTCCACGTACCGGCCACACCCGGTACGACCGCCTGACCGCCCAGCCGGCCCTCGGTGCCCACGTCCCGGGCCATCCGCGTCACCTGGTCGGCGAAGGACGACAGCTGGTCCACCATCGTGTTCACGGTGTTCTTCAGCTGGAGCATCTCGCCGGAGACGTCCACGGTGACCTTCTGGGACAGGTCGCCGTTGGCCACGGCCGTCGTCACCTGGGCGATGTTGCGCACCTGGCCGGTGAGGTTGCGGAACGCGGTGTTGACCGAGTCGGTCAGGTCCTTCCAGGTACCGGCCGCGCCCGGCACCTGCGCCTGGCCGCCCAGCTCACCCTCGACACCGACCTCCCGCGCCACGCGCGTGACCTCGGAACCGAAGGACTGCAGCTGGTCCACCATCCCGTTGACGGTGTTCTTCAGCTCCAGCATCTCGCCGGCCACATTGACGGTGACCTTCTGCGACAGGTCGCCGTTGGCCACGGCCGTGGTCACCGCGGCGATGTCCCGCACCTGGATGGTGAGGTTCCGGAAGACCGTGTTGACGGAGTCGGTGAGGTCCTTCCAGGTACCGGCCGCGCCGGGCACGTTCGCCTGCCCGCCCAGCTGCCCCGCGGCACCGACCTCGTTGGCCACGCGCGTGACCTCGTCCGCGAAGATCCGCAGCGTCTCGGTCATCTGGTTGATCGTGTCCGCGAGCTGCGCGACCTCGCCGCGCGCCGAGACGGTCACCTTCTGCGACAGGTCGCCGTTGGCGACCGCGGTGGTGACCTGCGAGATACCGCGCACCTGGGCCGTCAGGTTGCCGGCCATGAGGTTCACCGAATCGGTGAGGTCCTTCCACACGCCGGCCACACCGGGCACCTGCGCCTGGCCGCCGAGCTCGCCCTCCGTGCCCACCTCGCGCGCGACGCGGGTCACCTCGGAGGAGAACGACGACAGCTGGTCCACCATCGTGTTGACGGTGTTCTTCAGCTCCAGCATCTCGCCGGCGACGTGAACGGTGACCTTGCGCGACAGATCGCCCTTGGCCACCGCCGTCGTCACCAGGGCGATGTCCCGCACCTGGGCCGTCAGCCGGTACGCCATCGTGTTGACGGAGTCCGTGAGGTCCTTCCACGAACCCGACATGCCACGCACGCGTGCCTGGCCGCCCAGCTTGCCCTCGGTGCCCACCTCGCTGGCCACGCGCGTGACCTCGTCGGTGAACGTCGACAGCTGGTCGACGAGGTTGTTCACCGTCCGCCCGACCTTCAGGAACTCGCCGCGCAGCGGATGTCCCGTCCCGTCCGGTGCCTGGGTGCGCAGCTCCATCCGGGGCGACAGATCGCCCTCGGCCACCGCGGACAGCACCCGGCCGACCTCGGAGACGGGCCGTACGAGGTCGTCCACGAGGGCGTTGGAGGCCTCGATGGCGGCCGCCCAGGAACCCTCGTAGGCACCCGTCTCCAGACGCTCGGTGAGCTTGCCCTCGCGGCCCACCATGCGCCGCACCCGGGACAGCTCGCCCGTCAGATGCAGATTGCGGTCGGCCACCTCGTTGAAGACGGCGGCGATCTCCGACATCACGCCGTCGCCGGAGACGGTCAGCCGTTTCCGGAAGTTCCCGTCACGCATCGTCACGAGCGCTGCCAGCAGTCGGTTCAGGGCCGCCGTGTCCACCTCGGTGGTGCCACCGCGTGGTTTGCGCTGGTTGTCCAGGGACTGTCCGCCTTTCGCGCGCGTCTTAGTGCCCCGCGTCGCTGCGCCAGACTCCACTGTGTCCCTCCCGCAGGGGTCGACCGTTACTGCTGTGCTCCGCCACTACTGCTCGCGGTACCCGTTACTGCTACGTATTCCTGCCGGATATACCAGGCCGCACCTCGGGCTGCTGCCCGCTGCATACAGAAGTCACTCGGCCTGCCCGGACCTTCACAAGAAGCTTGCCCAGTGTTTCACCCCGGCCGAACCCGGCCATAACAGTTCGGCAGCTTCGCACATCGTCCGCACACCCTCTGGGCGGAAACACTGCAGACCGGCATCCGCACGGCCGTCGAAGGTAAGTAACCTTGCATGCGGCTGTCCAGCCGCGCCGGTCCGTCCGGCCTGGGCGGTGGTACGAGAACGAGCGGGCATCGGAGGGACGGCCGGACACCATGACCACCGGACTGATCCCCGGGGGACAGCCCCCGGAGCGGCCGACGGGCACACGCATGCCGCATCAGCGGGGCGAGCCGGTCGGCCACGGAGCCCTGCACGTCGACAACAGGCCGAGGAGTTCTGTGATCACCGCGCGCGCGGCCGCCAGCTTCGAGCCCGTCGGGCGATCCGTAGCGACCGCCCGCTCCTTCGTCCGCGACACCTTGCAGGGCTGGGGCTTCGCCGACATCGTCGACGACGCCGTCGTCCTCACCAGCGAGCTGGTGACGAACGCGGTGGTGCACGCCGGCACCTCCGCCGACGTCCTGTGCCTGCGCACCGACGAAGGCGTACGGGTCGAGGTCGCCGACCGCTACCCGGAACGCGAGATCCCCCTCCAGGGCTCCCCGGTCAACATGGGCAGCCCCGACCGCGAGGGCGGGCGCGGACTCCAGCTGTGCGCGGCGCTGGCCGGCCGCTGGGGCGTGGAGTACACGCCCACCCACAAGCAGGTCTGGTTCCAGCTCGACCTCCCCGAGCGCGCCGTGGGCACGCGCGCGGCGGGCCCCTCGCTCCCCGCCGACCTCCTCCCGCTCGCCGACGGCAGAGTCCGCGTGGCGGTCGTCCAGATCGACCGCACCGGCTCCATCACGTCGTGGAACGAGGACGCGGAGGAGCTATTCGGCTACCCGGCCGAACAGGTGATCGGAAAGCCCCTCACCGATCTCGCCGCCTGGCCGCACACCCCCGGCACCAGCACGGGCATCGCGGAAGCGCTCCAGCTCTCCCGCTGGGAGGGCAGCTACGGCATAAGAGGCGCCAACGGCCGGGTGACCCCGGTCTACGCCTCCCACCTCCGCGTCCGCGACACGGGCGGTGAACCCTCCACCGTCTGCCTCCTCGTCCGCGACCACGAACGGGCCGTCCTGCAGACACCGCTGCGCGGTCCCGCCTCCGACTCCGTCACCAACGCCGAGGGCCAGAGCACCGACCCCTTCGAGGTGTTCATCGGCTCCCCCGCCCCCGACGACCTCGACGGCCTCCTGCAGCGCACCGTCGAGCGCGCCCGCGACATGCTCGACGCCGACTCGGCCTTCCTGCTCCTCGCGACCGACGACGAGACGGAGCTGGAGGTCCGCGCCTCGACCGGCCTGCCCTCCGCCCGGCAGCGCTTCGCGCGCGTGCCCGTCGAGGCGGGCCCCGGCCGCTACGGCTCGGCCCGCATGCCGGCGGTCCACGACGACCTGGCGGCCGTCCCGGGCGCCGTACCGCTGCTGAGCGGCACGGGCATGCGCTCGGTCGTCACGGTGCCCCTGAAGGTCGAGGGCCGCCTGACCGGCTCCCTGGGCGTCGCGGCGGAGTCCCCGGGCAGATACTCCAACGAAGAGGCACTGCGCCTGCAGTTCGCGGCCGACCGCATCGCACTGGCCGTCGAGTCGGCGCGCCTGGGCGAGCTGGAGCGGCTGCGCAGGGGCTCGCTCAGCTTCCTGGTGGAGGCCTCCGACCTGCTGGCCGGCACCCTGGACCGCGACCAGACCCTGGCCCTGATGGCCCAGATGACGGTCCCCACGCTGGCCACCTGGTGCGCCGTGTACACGATCGCGGACCAGGCGTCCGAGCCGTACCTGTCGTACGTCCTGCACGAGGACGAGGAACTCATCGACGGCATCAAGTCGTTGCTCTCCAAGATCTCCCCTCCGGACCCGGTACCGACCCCGGGCGCGCGCGTCTGGTCCGCCCCCGGCGAGGTCGCCCACCAGGCGGCCCTGCGCAGCTCCATGCGCAGCCTCGGCCTGTCCGGCGGCCCCACCCGCCAGGTCGCCTCCGGGATCGGCCCCACGCTCGCCACGGCGTCCGCCGTGGGCGGCGAGACGGTCGTCCTGCCGCTGGTGGCCCGCAACCGCGTCATCGGCATGCTGACGCTCGGCAAGCCCACCGACGAACACTTCCGCCAGGAAATCCTGGAACTGGCCGAGGACTTGAGCCGAAGGGCCGCCCTGGCGCTGGACAACGCCCGCCTGTACTCGGAGCGCACGGCCATCAGCCAGTCCCTCCAGCGCAGCCTCCTGCCGCCCGAGCTTCCCGAGATCGACGGCGTCGAGGTCGAGGTCATCTACCGCGCGGCCGGCGAGGGCAACGAGGTCGGCGGCGACTTCTACGACCTCTTCCCGATCAGCGACGGCGCCTACGGCTTCGCCATCGGCGACGTCTGCGGTACGGGCCCCAACGCGGCGGCCGTCACGGGTCTGGCCCGCCACGCCCTGCGGCTGCTCGCCAGAGAGGGCCTGAGCGGCCCGGCGGTCCTGGAGCGCCTGAACTCCGCGATCCTCGACGAGGGAGCCCGCAGCCGCTTCCTGACCCTCCTCTACGGCGAGTTGCGGCCCCAGGAGGACGGCAGCGCGGAGTTGAAGGTGGTCTGCGCCGGCCATCCCCTGCCGCTCCGCCTCCGCCAGGACGGCACGGTCGAGCCGGCCGCCGAGCCCCAGCCGCTGCTGGGCGTCATGGAGGACCTCGATCTGTACGAGGAGACGGTCACCCTCGACCCCGGTGACGTCCTGCTGTGCGTCACGGACGGCGTCACGGAGCGCCGCGAGGGCACGCGCATGCTGGGCGACGACGGCCTCACCGACGTCCTCACGACGTGTACGGGCCTGACGGCGGGCGCGGTCGCCGCACGGATCATGCGCGCCGTCGAGCGCTTCGCGTCGGACGCCCCGTCCGACGACATGGCCATCCTGGCGATGCGGGTCCCGGGCCTCCAGAAGGACTGAAAACGAAAAGAACCCCCGCCCGAAAGGGCGGGGGTTCTTTTTGTCGGAGCCCCCTAACGGAATCGAACCGTTGACCTTCTCCTTACCATGGAGACGCTCTGCCGACTGAGCTAAGGGGGCCTGTCGCCTTCTCGGGGTATCCCCCGCGGCAACGGAATAGATCATACCCCGAACACTCGGGTGCTCCCAACCACGCTCAGAAGGCCGGCTGGAGCAGCCCACCCAGCGCGTTGCACGCGCCCACGACGCGCTGCATGTCCCGCTTCGTCAGCGCGGCGTCCACGGGCAGTGCGAGGGTCTCGTCCGCGGCCCGCTCGGTCTCCGGCAAGGACACGCACCGCCGGAATTCCGGCAGCCGGTGCACCGGCGTCTTCACCGGCACCCGGCACTCAACTCCGCGCGCCCGCAAGGCTCGTGCGAAGGCGTCCCGGTCCGGTCGCCCGTTTCCCGGCACCCGCACCACGTACTGCTGGTAGGTGTGCCCGTCACCGCCGTCGGGCGGGCGCACACCCCGCAACTTCGCGTCGAGATAGGCGGCCCGCTCCCGGCGCTGCGCGATCTCGTCGTACGGCGCCTCGGACTCGCCCTGCTCCAGCACCAGAAGTCCGTGCCGCTGACCGACGGCGTGCAACCGCGCGATGTCGGCGGGCCGTCCGAAGCGGTGTACGACAACGACGGCCGCGGTACGCGGAGTTGTCGCCGCCTCCACGGCGGACGCGTCGAGGCAGTAGGTGACCGGATCTATGTCGGCGAACACCGGCAGCGCTCCGGCCATGGCGACGGCCTCGGCGATCTCGACGTTCCCGAAGGCCGGCACGACGACCTCGTCACCGAGTCCGACACCGGCGGCCCTGAGCATTGCAGCAGTACCCATGCTGTGGATGGTCGTTGCGCAACGTGAACTTCAAGTGACGTGAAACAAAAAAGGGTTGGTCCCGGAACCTAAGTTCCGGGACCAACCCTGAATAATTGTTCGGCGGCGTCCTACTCTCCCACAGGGTCCCCCCTGCAGTACCATCGGCGCTGTAAGGCTTAGCTTCCGGGTTCGAAATGTAACCGGGC
>NZ_JBITSP010000010.1:0-126012 GCF_044540925.1 Streptomyces sp. NPDC085900
CTGGCGTTGACTTTTGGCACGCTGTTGAGTTCTCAAGGAACGGTCGCTTCCTTTGTACTCACCCTCTCGGGCTTTCCTCCGGGCTTCCCTTCGGTCTTGCGTTTCCGACTCTATCAGATCTTTTTCCGATCCGATTTCCCCGGTGCTTTCCAGGTTCCCGCTTTTGTTTCGCGGTTTCCTTTCCGGCGGATCCGACTTTATCAGAAGTTCTGAGTCGGTTTTCCCGCCCCTCCGGGTCGGCTCCGGACACACGAAGCGTCCGGGTTCCCTTGCTGGCGGAGCCGTAAACGTACTGGAGCGAGGCGCCCGGATGCAAATCGAGGCGCCCCGCTCCCAGTTCACGCGGACGAGGTGTCAGACCTCCACCACGACCGGCAGGATCATCGGCCTGCGTCGATACGTGTCGGAGACCCACTTGCCGAGGGTCCGGCGGATGAGTTGCTGCAGCTGGTGCGGCTCCACGACGCCGTCCTGGGCCGAGCGTTCGAGGACTTCGGCGATCTTCGGGGTCACAGCGCCGAAGGCGGAGTCCTCGATGCCCGAGCCGCGGGCCTGGATGTGCGGACCGCCCGTGATCTTGCCGGTGGAGGAGTCCACGACGACGAAGACCGAGATGATGCCCTCGTCGCCCAGGATCTTCCGGTCCTTCAGGGCCGGCTCGCCCACGTCACCGACGGACAGCCCGTCGACGTAGACGTATCCCGCCTGGACCTTGCCCGAGATCTTGGCCTTGCCCTCGACGAGGTCGACGACGACGCCGTCCTCGGCGATGACGATCCGGTCGTGGGGGACGCCGGTCAGCGCGCCCAGCTCGGCGTTGGCCCGCAGGTGGCGCCATTCGCCGTGCACCGGCATCAGGTTCTTCGGGCGGCAGATGTTGTAGAAGTACAGGAGCTCGCCGGCGGACGCGTGGCCCGAGACGTGCACCTTGGCGTTGCCCTTGTGGATGACGTTGGCGCCCCAGCGGGTCAGGCCGTTGATCACGCGGTAGACCGCGTTCTCGTTGCCCGGGATCAGCGAGGAGGCGAGGATCACCGTGTCGCCGTCGACGATCCGGATCTGGTGGTCGCGGTTGGCCATCCTGGACAGCGCCGCCATCGGTTCGCCCTGCGAGCCCGTGCACACCAGGACCACCTGGCTGTCCGGCAGGTCGTCGAGCGTCTTGACGTCGACCACCAGGCCCGGCGGGACCTTCAGATAGCCGAGGTCCCGCGCGATGCCCATGTTGCGGACCATCGAGCGGCCGACGAAGGCGACCCTGCGGCCGTATTCGTGCGCCGCGTCCAGGATCTGCTGGATGCGGTGGACGTGGCTGGCGAAGCTCGCCACGATGATCCGCTTGCGGGCGCCGGCGAAGACCTGGCGCAGGACGTTGGAGATGTCCCGCTCGGGCGGGACGAAGCCCGGCACCTCGGCATTCGTCGAGTCGGCGAGCAGAAGGTCGATGCCCTCCTCGCTCAGCCGGGCGAACGCGTGCAGGTCCGTGAGGCGGTTGTCCAGCGGAAGCTGGTCCATCTTGAAGTCGCCGGTGTGGACGACCATGCCGGCCGGGGTGCGGATGGCGACCGCGAGGGCGTCCGGGATGGAGTGGTTGACCGCGACGAACTCGCAGTCGAAGGGGCCGACCCGTTCGCGGTTCCCCTCCGCCACCTCGAGGGTGTACGGGCGGATGCGGTGCTCCTGGAGCTTGGCCTCGATGAGCGCGAGGGTCAGCTTGGAGCCGATCAGCGGGATGTCCGGCTTCTCCCGGAGGAGGAAGGGGACGCCGCCGATGTGGTCCTCGTGGCCGTGGGTGAGGACGATGCCCTCGATGTCGTCGAGGCGGTCCCTGATGGACGAGAAGTCCGGCAGGATCAGGTCGATTCCGGGCTGCTCCTCCTCGGGGAAGAGCACGCCGCAGTCGACGATCAGCAGGCGGCCGCCGTACTCGAAGACCGTCATGTTGCGGCCGATCTCGCCGAGACCGCCGAGCGGGGTGACGCGCAGGCCGCCCTCGGGGAGCGGCGGGGGCGAGCCGAGTTCAGGATGCGGATGACTCAAAAGACTCTCCTCACCATGCGCGCCACGTACCGGTAGGCACGTGGCGCGCATGACGTTCGTGCGTGTAGCAGTTGTCGTTGTGGGGTGCAGGCGCGCGATGGCCCTGCCTATTCAGTTGTGAAGCCCGGTGGTGCCAAGTCTGGTGTTAGAGCTGTACCCCGCCCGCGGCAAGATCGATCTTGAGCTGCTCGATCTCTTCCGGCGTGCACTCGACCATCGGTGCGCGCAGGGGGCCGGCCGGGAGGCCCTGGAGGGCGAGCGCGGCCTTCGTCGTCATGACGCCCTGGGTGCGGAACATGCCCGTGTAGACGGGGAGCAGCTTCTGGTGGATCTCGGTGGCCTTCTGTACGTCGCCCGAGACGAAGGCGTCCACGAGGGCGCGCAGGTCGGGGGTGACGACGTGGCCGACGACCGAGACGAAGCCGACCGCGCCCACGGAGAGCAGCGGGAGGTTCAGCATGTCGTCGCCGGAGTACCAGGCGAGGCCGGAGCGCGCGATGGCCCAGCTCGCGCGGCCGAGGTCGCCCTTGGCGTCCTTGTTGGCGACGATACGCGGGTGCTCGGCGAGACGGACGAGCGTCTCGGTGTTGATCGGGACCCCGCTGCGGCCCGGGATGTCGTAGAGCATGACCGGCAGCTCGGCGGCGTCGGCGACGGCCGTGAAGTGCCGGTAGAGGCCCTCCTGCGGGGGCTTGTTGTAGTAGGGGGTGACGACCAGAAGGCCGTGGGCTCCGACGCGCTGGGCCTCGCGGGCCAGCTCGATGCTGTGGTGGGTGTCGTTCGTGCCGACGCCCGCGACCACGTGGGCCCGGTCGCCGACGGCCTCGAGGACCGCCCGTACGAGGTCCGATTTCTCCGCGTCACTGGTGGTGGGGGACTCGCCGGTGGTGCCGTTGATGATCAGGCCGTCGTTGCCTGCGTCCACCAGGTGAGCGGCGAGCCGCTGCGCGCCGTCGAGGTCGAGTGCGCCGTCCGCCGTGAAGGGCGTGACCATGGCGGTGAGGACCCGCCCGAAGGGGGTCTGCGGAGTCGAGGTCGGAGCCATGGGGAACACGCTACTCGGTGCTCAATGCGAGGTCTGCCCTTGGGGTGCGGGATAAGTCAGGACAAATGCGGAGCCCGGTACTGCCTGCTCGGGGGTTCAAGCAGTACCGGGTCCGTTTGATCAGGCTAGATGAACTTCTCCAAAAGCCGCAATACGGACACCTCTGAGCGCGATCCGTACAGGTGTCCCACTCCGAGGGGGCGGTCTGTCCATGTGCCTACGATGAGACCCCATCCCGAAGCGGCCCGACCGCTGCCCGGCCCGCCGCCAGAAGCGGGGGTGCCAGCGTGGGAGGATTACCCCCCTCTGCCCCGTTCTGAACTGGAGTGATCACATGCACGCGGTCGAACCACAGGTGCATCTCATTGGTCGCCCCGCCCTCGACTACGACGAGATCGCGGCGTACCTCAAGGATGTCGGTGGGGAGAAGTGGCTGGAGCGCATCGACCGCGGTGAGCTGGACGACGCACAGAACCTCGCTGAGTTCGCCGGCCGCATCTGCTACCGCTCCTGGGAGCCCGGGCTCAACCCCAACGTGACGCGCATCCGCGCGGACCAGGAGAAGTACCTGCAGAACATCCTGGCCAGCGCCCACGGGTCGGTTCTGGAGCACGTCACCTTCAACTTCATCCTGCACAACGTCAGCCGGGTGGCCACGCACGAACTGGTGCGTCACCGGGCGGGTGTGGCGGTGTCCCAGGAGTCGCTGCGCTTCGTGCGGCTGGACGACCTGCCGTTCTGGTTCCCCGAGTGGGCGCAGCAGGACGCGGAGCTGATGTCCCGCGCCAACGGGCTGTTGAAGGAGATGGAGGCCTTCCAGCGCTGGATGGCGGACCACTTCGGGCTGGACGAGGAGGGCGTGCCCTTCTCCGAGAAGAAGGCGAAGACCTCCTTCATGCGGCGCTTCGCGCCCGAGGGGCTGGGCACCGGACTGGTCTGGAGCGCGAACGTGCGCACCCTGCGCCATGTGATCGAGAACCGCACGGCGGCCGGGGCGGAGGAGGAGATCCGTCTCATCTTCGGCAAGGTGGGCGAGCTGATGATGAAGGAGGCTCCGGCGCTCTTCGGTGACTACACCGTCGAGGACGGAGCCTGGGTCCCGGGCTGGCGGAAGGTCTGACCCTTCCCGCCCTCCCTTTTGAGCGCGTCCGAGGTGTCCGGGGCGCTCCCTGCACGGCCGCGGGGAGCGCCCCGGACACCTTTTCACGACATACGTCGGCGAATTTCTGTGAATTCGGCGAAAGCGGGCACCTTTTGGGGCACCCGACCGTCTGTGTAGACGACAGTCACCCGTTCGACACCCGCAGCCGTGTCCAGAAGGAGGCGCTCCCTCATGTTCCGTCGGCGCGAACCCGTTCCGTTCGCCTTCGTCGCCGAAGCCGACAGGTTCCGCAGCAACGTCACGCCCCCGCCCCGCCAACGGGCGTCCGTCGGCCAGATGGCCGGACGCTGGCTGCTCGGGCTGACCATCGTCGCCGGGCTGGTGGGCTCGCTGGTCCTCGGGATGCCGGCCCTGTCCGTGAACAGCTCCACGCCGGCTCAGCAGTCACAGGCGTCCCAGGGGCGCTGACTCCATCCGGACCCCCGAAGGTGGTGAGCGGGGACACAGGCGGATAGCCTCACCGGGCACAGCCCACGCATGGAGCGAGTGAGGACCAGCCGTGCCCCTGCCCTTCCTGACGGCCGAGCGTGCTTTCGAGACCGCCGACGACGTCGCGCTTCCCTTCGACGACCGTGACCGCTGGCGGCGCCCGTACCGCCCCGGGCCGTGGCGCGTCGGCACGGCGGCGCTCTGTCTCCTCCTCGCCTCCTTCGTGCTGTTCGCGGCGGTCCTCATCGGCCTCACGGGCTCGGTGTCCGAGGCCGGCGTGATCCTCGGCGTCGCGCTCGTCGTCATCCTCGCCGCGCTGCGGCTGCTGCGCGTGGGCGTGTGGGTGAGCCCGCACGGCCTGCGCCACGTCCGCTACTTCGGCACGCGTACGACGCCCTGGGGGCAGGTCGCCGCCGTACGGACGGTGCAGCAGCCGGTGCGCTGGCTGGGGCTGCCGCGCACGGTGCAGGGACAGGCACTGATCCTCGTACGCGCGGACGCTCAGGACCTGCCGGTGCTGCTGACCACGCACAACGCGGACTTCCTGGCCCGGGCGGGTTCCTTCGACCGGGCCGCGGACACCATCGAGGCCTGGGCGGCGGAGAACCGGCGGGGCTGACACCGACCGACGTACGCCGAAGGGGCCGGTCCGCAGCGCGTGCGGACCGGCCCCTTCGGCATGATCTAGGCCTCGATCGTCCTGCCGTCGTGCAGGGCGATCGCCCGCTGCATCGCCTTGCGGGCCCGCGGGGTGTCGCGGGCGTCGTGGTAGGCGACGGCGAGGCGGAACCAGCTGCGCCAGTCGTCCGGGGCCGCCTCCGTCTCGGCCTTGCGCTTGGCGAAGACCTCGTCGGCCGAGTCACGGTCGATCCGGCCGCCGGGCGTGCGCCTCAACTCGTCGACGGGCAGGCCGCCTTCGGCGTCGAGTTCGGCGGCGAGGGCGTTGGCCCTGCGGACGAAGCGGGTGTTCTTCCACAGGAACCACAGGCCGATCACCGGCAGGATCAGCACCGCGACGCCGAAGGTGACGGTCACGGCCGTGCCGGCCTGGATGAGCATGACGCCGCGGCTGCCGACCAGGACGAAGTAGAAGACCAGGACGGCGGCCGTTATGAGGTAGGAGATCTTCGCGCGCATGACGTCAGGAGCTCAGTTCAGATCGAGGAAGTGTTCCAGGCCGAAGGTCAGGCCGGGAGTGGTCACCACGCGGCGGACGCCGAGCAGGATGCCGGGCATGAAGCTGCTGTGGTGCAGGGAGTCGTGACGGATCGTCAGGGTCTCGCCCTCGCCGCCCAGCAGGACCTCCTGGTGGGCGAGCAGTCCGCGCAGGCGCACGGAGTGGACCGGGATCCCGTCGACGTCGGCGCCGCGCGCGCCCTCCAGGCCGGTCTGGGTGGCGTCCGGCGCGGGAGCCGTGCCGGCCTGCGCGCGGGCCTCGGCGATGAGCTGGGCGGTGCGGGTGGCGGTGCCCGAGGGGGCGTCGACCTTCTTGGGGTGGTGCAGCTCGACCACCTCGACGGACTCGAAGTACGGCGCCGCGATCTGCGCGAACTTCATGTTCAGCACGGCCCCGATGGAGAAGTTGGGCGCGATGAGGACGCCCGTCTCCGGGGAGGCGGCCAGCAGGCTCTTGAGCTGCGCGAGGCGCTCGTCGGTCCAGCCCGTCGTACCGACCACCGCGTGGATGCCGTGGCCCACGCAGTACTCCAGGTTGGCCATGACCGAGTCTGGGGTGGTCAGTTCGACGGCGACCTGGGCGCCGCTCTCGGCGAGGGTCTCCAGCTTGTCGCCCCGGCCGAGGGCGGCGACCAGCTCCAGGTCCTCGGCCGCCTCGACGGCCCGTACCGCCTCCGAACCGATCCGGCCCTTGGCACCGAGGACCGCCACGCGCAGCTTGCTCATCTCTTTCGCTTCCTCACGCAGTTACCGAAGACGGATGTCAGGCCACGGCCTCTTGCAGCCGGGACGCCTGCTTGTCCTTGAGCGGGCCGATGACGGACAGCGACGGCCGCTGTCCTAGGATGTCGCGCGCGACCGAGCGGACGTCGTCCGGGGTCACCGACGCTATCCGGGCCAGCATGTCGTCGACCGACATCTGCTCCCCCCAGCACAGCTCGCTCTTGCCGATGCGGTTCATCAGCGCGCCCGTGTCCTCCAAGCCGAGGACGGTCGAACCGCGCAGCTGGCCGATGGCCCGGCCGATCTCTTCGTCGGACAGACCGTGCTCGGCGACCTGGTCGAGCTCGTCGCGGCAGATCTTCAGCACGTCGTGGACCTGCGAGGGCCGGCAGCCGGCGTAGACGCCGAACAGACCGCAGTCGGCGAAGCCCGAGGTGTACGAGTACACGCTGTAGGCCAGGCCGCGCTTCTCTCGGACCTCCTGGAACAGCCGGGAGGACATGCCGCCGCCCAGCGCCGTGTTCAGCACGCCCAGCGCCCAGCGGCGGTCGTCGGTGCGGGCCAGACCCGGCATGCCCAGGACCACGTGGGCCTGCTCGGTCTTGCGGCCGAGCAGTTCGACGCGGCCCGCGGTGCGCAGGGCACGCCGTCCGTCGCGCGGGGCGATGGGGGCGGCCTCCGGATTCCTGAAGGCGCCGGCCTTCTCGAAGGCGGCCCGGACCTGTCGTACGACCCTGTTGTGGTCGATGTTGCCGGCGGCCGCGACCACGAGGTGGGTCGGGTCGTAGTGCTTCTTGTAGAAGCGGCGGATGCGGTCGGCGGTGAGGGCGTTGACCGTGTCCACGGTGCCGAGGACCGGGCGGCCGAGGGGGTTGTCGCCGAACATCGTGTGCGCGAACAGGTCGTGCACGCAGTCGCCCGGGTCGTCCTCGGTCATGGCGATCTCTTCGAGGATCGCGCCGCGCTCGACGTTGACGTCCTCCTCGCGGATCAGGGAGCCGGTCAGCATGTCGCAGACGACGTCTATGGCCAGCGGCAGGTCGGCGTCGAGCACGCGCGCGTAGTAGCACGTGTACTCCTTCGCCGTGAAGGCGTTCATCTCGCCGCCGACCGCGTCGAGGGCGGCGGAGATGTCCAGGGCCGACCGGCGCTGCGTCCCCTTGAAGAGGAGGTGCTCCAGGTAGTGCGTGGCGCCGTTCAGGGACGGCGTCTCGTCGCGGGAGCCCACGTGCGCCCAGATGCCGAAGGTCGCGGAACGGACCGAGGGCAGGGTCTCGGTGACGATGCGCAGGCCGCCCGGGAGGGTGGTCTTGCGGACCGTGCCGATGCCGTTCTCGCCCTTGATCAGGGTTTGGGTACGGGCGACGGCCCGCGCCTCCGAAGAGGTGCGGGCCGTCGCCGTGGCGCTGCTCGACGTCACTTGTCGGTGTCGTCCTTCGTCTCTGCGTCGTCTTCGCCCTCGATCACGGGGACGAGCGAGAGCTTGCCGCGGGAGTCGATCTCGGCGATCTCGACCTGGACCTTCTGGCCCACTCCGAGGACGTCCTCGACGTTCTCCACGCGCTTGCCGCCGGCCAGCTTGCGGATCTGCGAGATGTGCAGCAGACCGTCCTTGCCGGGCAGGAGGGAGACGAAGGCGCCGAACGTCGTCGTCTTCACGACCGTACCCAGGTAGCGCTCGCCGACCTCGGGCATCGTCGGGTTGGCGATGCCGTTGATGGTCGTACGGGCGGCCTCGGCGGCCGGGCCGTCGGCGGCACCGATGTAGATGGTGCCGTCGTCCTCGATGGTGATCTCGGCGCCGGTGTCCTCCTGGATCTGGTTGATCATCTTGCCCTTGGGGCCGATGACCTCGCCGATCTTGTCCACGGGGATCTTCACGGTGATGATCCGCGGGGCGTTGGGGGACATCTCGTCCGGCGTGTCGATCGCTTCCATCATCACGTCGAGGATGTGGAGGCGGGCGTCACGGGCCTGCTTCAGGGCGGCGGCCAGGACCGAGGCCGGGATGCCGTCCAGCTTGGTGTCCAGCTGGAGCGCGGTCACGAACTCCTTCGTACCGGCGACCTTGAAGTCCATGTCGCCGAAGGCGTCCTCCGCACCGAGGATGTCGGTGAGGGTGACGTAGTGCGTCTCGCCCTCGATCTCCTGGGAGATCAGGCCCATGGCGATACCGGCGACGGGGGCCTTCAGCGGCACACCGGCGTTCAGCAGCGACATGGTGGAGGCGCAGACCGAGCCCATGGACGTCGAGCCGTTGGAGCTCAGCGCCTCGGAGACCTGGCGGATCGCGTAGGGGAACTCCTCGCGGGTCGGCAGGACCGGGACGAGGGCGCGCTCGGCGAGGGCGCCGTGGCCGATCTCGCGGCGCTTCGGGGAGCCGACGCGGCCGGTCTCGCCGGTGGAGTACGGCGGGAAGTTGTAGTTGTGCATGTAGCGCTTGCGGGTCACCGGGGAGAGGGTGTCCAGCTGCTGCTCCATACGGAGCATGTTCAGGGTGGTGACGCCCAGGATCTGGGTCTCGCCACGCTCGAACACCGCGGAGCCGTGCACGCGCGGGATGGCCTCGACCTCGGCGGCCAGGGTGCGGATGTCGGTGACACCGCGGCCGTCGATGCGCTTCTTCTCCTTGATGACACGCTCACGGACCAGGGTCTTGGTCAGCGAGCGGTACGCGGCGGAGATCTCCTTCTCGCGGCCCTCGAACTCCGGCAGGAGCTTCTCGGCGGCGAGCGCCTTGACGCGGTCCAGCTCGGCCTCGCGCTCCTGCTTGCCGGCGATGGTCAGCGCGGAGGCGAGCTCCGGCTTGACGGCGGCGGTGAGGGCCTCGAGGACGTCGTCCTGGTAGTCCAGGAAGATCGGGAACTCGCCGACCGGCTTGGCGGCCTTGGCGGCGAGGTCGGACTGCGCCTTGCAGAGCACCTTGATGAAGGGCTTCGCGGCCTCGAGACCGGCGGCGACGACCTCCTCGGTGGGGGCCTCGGCACCGCCCTTGACCAGCTGGATGGTCTTCTCGGTGGCCTCGGCCTCGACCATCATGATCGCGACGTCGCCGTCCTCCAGGGTGCGGCCCGCGACGACCATGTCGAAGACGGCGTCCTCGAGCTCGGTGTGCGTCGGGAAGGCCACCCACTGGCCGTTGATCAGCGCGACGCGGACGCCGCCGATCGGGCCGGAGAAGGGCAGACCGGCCAGCTGCGTGGACGCGGAGGCGGCGTTGATCGCCACGACGTCGTACAGGTGGTCGGGGTTGAGGGCCATGATCGTGCAGACGACCTGGATCTCGTTGCGCAGGCCCTTCCTGAAGGACGGGCGCAGCGGGCGGTCGATCAGACGGCAGGTGAGGATGGCGTCCTCGGAGGGACGGCCCTCACGGCGGAAGAAGCTGCCGGGGATCTTGCCGGCGGCGTACATCCGCTCCTCGACGTCCACCGTGAGGGGGAAGAAGTCGAGCTGGTCCTTGGGGTTCTTGGAGGCGGTGGTGGCCGACAGCACCATGGTGTCGTCGTCCAGGTACGCCACGGCGGAGCCGGCGGCCTGCTTGGCCAGGCGGCCCGTCTCGAAGCGGATGGTGCGGGTGCCGAAGGAGCCGTTGTCGATGACGGCTTCGGCGTAGTGGGTCTCGTTCTCCACTAGCGTTTTCTCCGTTACTTTTCGTCTTTTGTCCCGTCCGCCCGTGTGGCGGTGGGACGTGAGCGGAGAAGCGCTCCTTCTGGTGCGGGCCGGTCTTCGATCGAAGCACCCGGGGTTCGCATCGCCCGGGGGCCACTACCGAGGACCGGCGGCGGCGAGGTGCACTTCTCCTCGTGAGTACCGCGTATGCGGCACTGTGCTGTGCTACCACACTACAAAGTGGGTGTGACACTGCGCACGTTTCCGCATGTACGGCAAAGGGAGCGATCCCCGACTCGTTTCGGGAACCGCTCCCTTCATGGCGTGTTACTTGGCGCCCGCCGCACCGCGGCGGATGCCGAGGCGGTCGACCAGCGTACGGAAGCGCTGGATGTCCTTCTTCGCCAGGTACTGCAGCAGGCGACGGCGCTGACCGACCAGGATCAGCAGACCACGACGGGAGTGGTGGTCGTGCTTGTGGGTCTTGAGGTGCTCGGTCAGGTCGGAGATCCGACGGGACAGCAGAGCGACCTGGACCTCGGGGGAGCCGGTGTCACCGTCCTTGGTACCGAACTCGGAGATGATGGACTTCTTCGTAGCGGCGTCGAGCGACACGCGTACTCCTCATGATCTGTGGTTGCCGCCGAGTGCCCCTGGTCTGCTTCTCAGGGGAGCTTCCGTGACTCGGGAGGCGGGGATCCGCTGGGCGCAGTCTCCGGACGAACCGGGGACGCGTACACACACGGCCGTCACACAGCGTACCAGGCGGCCGGGGCGCCTCTCACCGGGGTTCCTGTCGCACCGCCATGCTCTCCACGCCGAGGACGAGGTAGACCCATCGTGGCTGCCCCTTGGCCGGTCCGTCGACCTTCTTGACGCCGAAGAAGATGCGGCCGTCCTCGACGACGATGTCGTTGTACTCGGTCGTCGTCATGAAGTCGGCCTCCTGGGGGAGGTCGAAGTAGAGGTAGGGGGTCTCCGTACCGGTCCTCGGGTCGAGGGCGACCAGTCCCGTGGGCATGACGTGCTGGTCGGTGACACGGACGGCGAGGAGTCGGTCGCCGCTCATCCGTACGGGGTACAGCAGCGAGCCGGGGCCGGACTCGAACTTTCTGGTGGTCTTCCCGGTCGCCAGGTCGAAGCCGATGATCCAGTTGGAGTTGATCAGCTCGCCCGAGTCCTTGCTGCGCAGGAAGACCTGGCCGGCGCCGACGGCGATGGTCGGGCAGTCCTCCGTGGACAGGTAGTCGTCGTACGAGCACTCGCCCACGTAGGTGCCGTTCTGGAGGCGGATCACGGCCCGGGTCTTGCCGTGGCCGTCGAGGGAGAGCATCTCGGAGATGCCGATCTCGCCGGCCTGGACGGCGAGGACGGGCGGTTCGGCGGAGGGGATGTTCAGGTCGCGGACGCCCTTGGCCGCGGAGTACGTCCACAGCGTCGTGCCGGTCTTGGGGTCCACCTTGCGCGCCTTGTAGGTGGTGGCATCCGTGGAGTCGGCGGGCGCCTTGTCGTTCCAGCACTGCTCGCGCACGAGCAGCGCGCCTCCGCCGGCGGCGCCCATGTCCTGGCAGGGGCCGGTCGCCGTCGTCTCCCACGCGCGCGTGCCGTCCTTCATGCGGTACGCGTCCGTGCCGCCGCCCCAGGTCACGACGACCGTGCCGTGCACCAGGGTCACGCTCGGGGTGTCCTGCTCGTCGCCGCCGGTCGCCATGCCGTGGCCGTCGCCGAGCTGGGAGACGGGGAAGTCGGCGTCCCAGACCTCACGGCCGTCGTCGAGGTCGAAGAAGGCGACGTGGTTGCAGAAGGCGTTGCCGCGGTCGTTGGCCCGGAAGAGGACGGCCGTGCGGTTGTCGCCGGTGACGTGGCGGGTGTAGCCGCAGATCGGGCCGTCGAGGGGGAGCTTCCACTTCTCGTCGCCGGGAGAGGCGTCGTCGCCGATGCGCAGGCCGACGACCGTCTTGTTGATGCCCTTGGCGAGGATTCGGTCCGTGGCCCACATGCCGGGCAGCTCGTAGTGCTCACCGGGGCTCATGTCGTCAACGGAGAAGCGGAAGGCCATCTTTCCGGTGGGGTTCGCGGGCTTCTTCTCGACGGTCTCCCGGACGTCGAGGGGGCCCTGGGCGGCGGTCGGGGCGCCCGAGGTCTTCGTACCGCCCGTGCCGGAGCCCCACAGGAGCCGGCCGCCCGTGCCGAGGGCCGCGACCAGGACGAGCGCGAGCAGGGCAAGGGGCCACTTGGGGCGGCGCTTCGGAGCGGGAGGCTGTGCGTGCGGGGCGGGGGGCGTGTACATCGAGGGCGGCGGGCCGAAGCTCACGCGAGGGTCCCTTTCGTATGACGGCCGTGTGGTGACGGAGCGTTTCTGCGGCGGAGCATTTCTGCGGCGGAGCGTCTTTGCGACGGAGGCGCGGATTCCGGAGGTGCGGATTCCGGTCGGGCGGGCATGGAAACGCCCCACGCTCCGGGAGCGGAGCGTGGGGCGGTACGGCTGCCGGCTAGACGCCGCCGCGGACCTTGCCGTAGACGTCGAGGACGGCCAGGCAGACCGGTACCAGCGACAGCAGCACCAGCGAGTCCGCGAGGTCGAGCATGCGGCCCCAGAAGGGGGACAGGCCCTTCTGCGGGACGATCAGGGCGATCGCGATCAGCAGCAGCACACCGACCGCGACCGAGGCGCCGAGCCACAGCGTCCGTACGTTGACCGGGCCGGAGTTGCCCTGGAGCAGATCCATGATGACGCCGGCCGGCGGCGAGATCGCGAGGCCGAGGACCAGCAGGGCGAGCGTGACGACACCGGCCACGAACAGGCAGGTGACCTGGGCGGTGTAGCGGAACAGACGGGCCCGCAGCATCGCGGCGAGGCCGGTGCACAGGGCGAGCAGCTGGGCCCAGCCGCTGTCGCTGAAGCCGAGCACCGCGCCGCCCGCGCCGACGACGACCGCGGCGCAGCCGCCCACCAGGCCGAGCAGCAACTCGTGGCCGCGACTGGTCTGCGCGACGATGCGCTGGACGTCGACGGCCTCGAGGTCGCCCTCGCGGCCCTCGCGCCGGGCGCGGGCCAGGTCCTCGGGGTTGCGGAAGCCGATGGGCAGCTTGGCGAACCGGGCCGACCAGCCGGGCAGGAAGCCGACGACGGCAAGGGCGACCACTGCGGTGCCGGCGGCGATCTCGCGCGGCGCGGCGTCGGTGAGCACGCCGGCGAACACGGCGAGCGTGCCGATGGCGGAGGCCAGCGCGGCGGCCACGAACGGGGCGTCGCCCTGCGGCAGCAGCATGATCAGCACGACGGAGAAGAGCAGTACGGCGACGCAGCCGACGAGGAACTGGATGCGGCCGGGTCCCTCGTGCGCGTCCTGCGCGATGACGCCGGAGCCCGCGATGAGCGCGTGCGGCAGCGCCGAGATGCCGAGCGCGACGGCGGAACCCCGGTCGTCGTACACCCGCGCACGGACGCCGGCCATGGCCGTCAGGGCGAGCGCGGTGACGCCGGCGAGGATGCCCTGCAGGCCGTTCATGTCGTGCCGGACCGGGTCGGCGAACCAGAAGACGAAGCCGAGCATGACCAGCAGCAGCGACCCGGCGACCAGGCCGGCGACCCGCATCAGGTTGTCGTTCCAGCTGCGGGTGTCCTGCTTGACCGCGGCGGCGATCGCGTCGACCACGTCGTCGTGCACGGCCGGCGGCAGCGAGTCGGCGAACGTGCGCAGCAGCAGCACCTCGCCGTCGCGGACGCGGTGCTCCAGCAACGACCGGCTCGCGTCGAGCACCTGGCCCTCGCGCGTCACAAGGTGGTAGCCGGCGAGACTCGTGTCCGACTGGACCAGACCGGAGAGCCTGATGATCTCAGGGAAGAGGTCCTGGATCGGAAGGTCCTCGGGCAGCGCCACATCCACCCGACTGTCCGGCGCTGCGATGGTGATTCGGCAGAAACCTGTCGAAGTCCCCGTGCTCACCTGGTGATCCCCCTGCTAGACAACTGCTAGACGACTGCGCGACGCGTGTCGAAAACGCATCCTCGCGTCGCTCGTACGACGCGGAGCGCCACCATATCCGTTGTCGCACCCACGACAGGCCCTGCCTCCCCCATTCCTCCCAGGACCTGCGCCGCATCTCCATGCGCCTGGCTCCCTCGGCCCTCTCCGCCATCAGTAGGATCGTCGCCTACGCGAACGACGCCTGCGCGAAAAAGAACGTCGCGGTACACGGGGGCGTCGGTGCCAGGACGTATCAATCGCGAAGGATGAGTGCATCGGTGAGCGTCGTCATCATCAAACGACCACCGCGGACAGTGCCCCCGGCCGTGCCCGAGGGCGAGGTGAGGCTCGAGACGCCACCCGAGCTGCCCCGCGAGGGCGACGAGAGCATGCTGATGAACCTGCTGCCCATGATGGGCATGCTGGGTTCCGTCGGCTTCTTCTTCATGCCCAACCTGCCCTCGTACATGAGGGTGGTCGGCGGCCTGATGCTGGCCTCCACGCTGGCCATGGCCATCGCCCAGTTCGCCAAGTCCCGTCAGGGCGGCGGCGCGGGGATGGCGCAGGACCGGCGTGACTACTTCCGCTATCTGGAGCAGGTCCGCAAGGACGTGCACAAGACCGCCGAACTCCAGCGGCGCAGCCAGTTGTTCCAGCACCCCGAGCCGGACCAGCTGTGGGCGGTCGCCGCCGACGGCAAGCGGCTGTGGGAACGGCGCCCGACCGACGCGGACTTCGCCTCCGTACGGATCGGCCGCGGTGTGCAGCAGCTCAACACCCCGCTCGTCGCGCCGGACACGGCGCCCAAGGAGGAGCTGGAGCCACTGACGGCGGCGGCCATGAAGGCGTTCCTCGACGCGCACGGCTCGCTCAACGACCTGCCCGTCTCGGTGTCGTTGCGCGCCTTCTACCACGTGACGGTCTGCGGCGAGACGGACACGGTGTACGCCAACGCCCGTGCCACGCTTGCCCAGTTGGCGAGTCTGCACTCGCCCGAGGATCTGATGGTCGCGGTGGTGGCGCATCCCTCCGCGGCGGCCGACTGGGACTGGATCAAGTGGCTGCCGCACAGCCAGCACCCGAAGGCCAAGGACGGCGCGGGCTCGGCCCGGCTGCTCTTCGACGACCTCGGTGAGCTGGAGGAGGCGCTGGCCGACCAGCTGGACGACCGGCCGCGCTGGAACCGGGACGCCAACCCGGTCTACGACCAGCCGCACCTGATCGTGATCCTCGACGGCGGCACCGTGCCCCCGGACTCCGAACTCGCCAGCGCCGAAGGGCTGCAGGGCGTCACCTTCCTGGAGATCGCCCCGGGCGAGCTGGAGGAGGAACTGCGGGCCGGCCTCACGATCTACGTGAAGCCGGAGCGGATGCGCCTGTTCGTCGGCCACGAGTCGGCGTACACCGGCAGACCGGACGTGCTCAGTCCCGAGCAGGCCGAGTCGCTCGCCCGGCAGCTGGCGCCCTTCCGGGTCGGTTCGGCCGAGGAGGGCGAACCCCTGCTGTCGAACCTGGACTTCACCGACCTGATGGGTATCGGCGACGCCGGTTCCGTCGACGTCTCGCGGACTTGGCGGCCGCGCACCCTGCACGAGCGGCTGCGTGTGCCGATCGGTGTCGGCGAGAACGGCGAGCCGGTCATGCTGGACCTCAAGGAGGCCTCCCAGGAGGGCATGGGCCCGCACGGCCTGTGCGTCGGCGCCACCGGTTCCGGCAAGTCGGAGCTGCTGCGCACGCTGGTGCTCGGCCTCGCGGTGACGCACTCCTCGGAGACGCTGAACTTCATCCTCGCGGACTTCAAGGGCGGTGCGACGTTCGCCGGTATGGCGGACATGCCGCACACCGCGGCCGTCATCACCAACCTCGCCGACGACCTGACCCTCGTCGACCGCATGCGGGACGCGATCACCGGTGAGATGCAGCGCCGCCAGGAACTGCTGCGCACCGCGGGCAACTACGCCAACCTGCACGACTACGAGAAGGCCCGGGCCGCCGGCGCCGCCCTCGAACCGATGGCGTCGCTGGTGATCGTCCTCGACGAGTTCTCCGAACTCCTCACCGCCAAGCCGGACTTCATCGACATGTTCATCCAGATCGGCCGTATCGGCCGTTCGCTGGGTGTGCACCTGCTGCTGGCCTCGCAGCGCCTGGAGGAGGGCAAGCTGCGCGGCCTGGACACCTATCTGTCGTACCGGATCGGTCTGCGCACCTTCTCCGCCGCCGAGTCCCGCACGGCGATCGGCGTCCCGGACGCCTACCACCTGCCGTCGATCCCCGGTTCGGGATACCTGCGCTACGACACCGACACCATGGTCCGCTTCAAGGCGGCGTACGTGTCGGGCGCGTACCACGGCGAGGGTCCCTCCCGGGTGCACCGCTCGACGCAGTTGCGGCCCGCGCTGTTCACGGCCGAGCACGTGGCGCTGCCGCCGCAGCCGGTGGTCGAGGAGCCGGAGGCCGACAACCGCGTCGACGACGCGCTCGCCGACACCGTCCTGGACGTCATCGTCGGCAAGATGGTCAACCAGGGTCCGCCCGCCCACCAGGTGTGGCTGCCCCCGCTGGACGAGGCGCCCTCGCTGGAGCAGTTGCTGCCGCAGCTCGCCGTCACCCAGGAACGCGGCCTGACCGCGCCCGACTACACGGCGCTCGGCCGGCTCAACGTGCCGGTCGGCCTGGTGGACAAGCCGTTCGAGCAGCGCCGCGACGTGCTGTACCGGGACTTCTCCGGCGGCGCCGGCCACGGTCTGTTCGTCGGTGGCCCGCAGTCCGGCAAGTCGACGCTGCTGCGCTCGCTCATCGCGTCGTTCTCCCTCACCCACACCCCGGCCGAAGTGCAGTTCTACTGCCTGGACTTCGGCGGCGGCGGTCTGATCGCGATGGAGGAGCTGGCGCACGTCGGCGGCGTCGCGAACCGGCTGGACGCCGAGAAGGTGCGCCGTACCGTCAGCGAGGTCGAGGGGATCCTCAACGCGCGCGAGGAGTACTTCCGCACCAACAACATCGACTCCGTCCAGACCTACCGTCAGCGGCGGGCCGCCGGTCATCTGCCGGACCAGCCCTGGGGTGACGTCTTCCTCGTCATCGACGGCTGGGCGACCTTCAAGACGGACTACGAGCTGCTGGAGTCCACGGTCACCGAGATCGCCACGCGCGGCCTCGGCTTCGGTGTGCACGTCGTCCTGACCGCCTCCCGCTACACCGAGGTGCGGCCCGCCCTCAAGGACATGCTGCAGAACCGCATCGAGCTGCGGCTCGGCGACCCGACCGAGTCGGAGATCGACCGCAAGGTCGCGCAGAACGTGCCCGCCGGCATCCCGGGCCGCGGTCTGACCCAGGACAAGCTGCACTTCATGACGGCGCTCCCCCGCGTCGACGGCTCCTCCTCGACCGAGGACCTGTCCGAGGCGACGCAGATCCTCATCCGCGGCGTCAACGACAACTGGCAGGGCAACCACGCCCCGGCCGTCCGGCTGCTGCCGACCATGCTGGCGGCGGACCGGCTGCCCAAGGGCTTCGAGCACCCGGACCGCGGTGTCGCCATCGGCATCGACGAGTCCTCGCTGTCGCCGGTGTTCGTCGACTTCGAGACCGACCCGCTGTTCATCGTGTTCGGTGAGAGCGAGTCCGGTAAGTCGGCGCTGCTGCGGATGCTCGTCAAGCAGATCACCGAGCGCTACACGCCGGACCGGGCGAAGATCGTCATGGGTGACTACCGGCGCGCCCACCTGGAGGGCGTGCCCGACTCCCACCTGTCGCGGTACTGCGCCTCGGCGCCCGCGCTGACGGAGACGCTGGAGGGCCTCGCCGGCTCGATGCACCGCCGTATGCCGGGCCCGGACGTCACGCCCGAGCAGCTGCGCAACCGCAGCTGGTACAGCAGCCCGGACGCGTTCGTCATCGTCGACGACTACGACCTCGTCGCCACGGGCGTGAACCCGCTGGCGCCGCTCCTGGAGTACCTGCCGTTCGCCCGTGACATCGGTCTGCGCGTCATCATCGCGCGGTCCTCGGGCGGTGCCAGCCGGTCGCTGTACGAGCCGGTGATGCAGCGGATGCGCGAGCTCGGCGCCCAGGGCGTCGTGCTCTCCGGCGACCGCTCGGAGGGCCAGCTGCTCGGCAGCATCACCGCCTCGCAACTGCCGCCCGGGCGCGGTTACTTCCACACCCGGCGGCGCGGTGGGCAGCTCATCCAGACGGGCTGGCTGCCGGCGCGATTCTGAGCCTCCGACCTGTCACAAGGGGGCGGTACCCGCACGGGTGCCGCCCCCTTGTGTCAGTGGGGGCCGCTATGGTGACGTTGCAAGAGAAAAGACGAGCCACGGGGGGCAGTTGTGTCGTCGGACTACATGGATTCCGATCCCCAGGTCCTCAAGACCGAGGGCTTCAACATGTTCACGGTCGGCCAGAACTTCTCGAAGGCCGTGACCGCCCTGCAGAACGGGCTGAGCGCGCAGGAACAGGGCCAGACCCCGCCGTGGGGCGACGACGACATCGGCGAGAAGTTCGGCGTGGTCTACGAGGGCCTGCGCGACGGCATGTACCAGTCGATGGGCAGCCTCGCGGAACGGCTCGCGGGCATGGGCCTGGCCTTCACCAAGATGGGCGTCGCCCACGAACAGAACGAGGCCGACCAGGTCGACATCTGGCAGAAGACGACATCCGAGTACGACGGACAGGTGAAGCTTCCGCCCGGTGCCGCGCAGGGCACCTTCACTAAGGTGGAAAACGCCTGATCCGCGGGCGGACGCGCGGCACCCGCCAGTAGGGTGAGCCGCGTACTTCGTTCGCGCGTGAGGAAGAGGGCCCCGCAGCATGGCCGAGACGGAAGAGCAGATCAAGGCGCGCAAGGAGCGGGAGCGGGACGAGCTGTACGCACTCGACATCTCGGACGCCGAGTGGCACAGCGCGCCCGGCACCGAGGAGCACGAGGAGCGGGTCGAGATCGCCTACCTCCCCGGGGGCGCGGTGGCGATGCGCTCGTCCCTCGACCACGACACGGTCCTGCGGTACACCGAGGCGGAGTGGCGGGCGTTCGTGCTGGGGGCACGGGACGGGGAGTTCGATCTGGAGTCGGCGCCGGGGAAGGGTGGTGTGGCGGCCGAGTAGGCCGCGACCGTCCCCGCGCCCGGTGCCTAAGATCGACGTCGCATGTCGTACGAACATGGCATGTCTGGTGAAGAGGCATCCGTGACGGCGGAGGACGGGGAAGCATGACCGGCGTGACCGAGGACTACGCACCGCACCCTCACATAGGCGGTCGGGTCGCCGCGCTGCGTGCGCTCGCCGCGTGGCGTGCGGCCGCGCCCGGCTCTCCCCGTGTGGTCGTGCTGACCGGTGACTCCGGCAGCGGGCGTTCCCGGCTGATCACCGGGTTCCTGATGCTGTGCGACCCGGACTACCGCAAGCGCCTCCCGCTGGAGGACATGGACCCGTCGACGGTGCCGCCGGAACTGCCGGCCCCCGCGGTACCGGCCCCCGACGGGCTCACTGCGGCCCAGGTCCTCTGGCTGCTCGCCGAGCACTACGAACTGACCGCCACCAGCACCGAGGGCGTCTACGCCGAGCTGGCCGCGCGCGCCGAACCGGTGACCGTCGTCGTACCGGACGTCGACCGGGCCGGCCCGGTGCGGGCCACGGCCGAACCCGCGCGACTCGTACGGGAGGTGCTCGCGCCGCTGGCCGCCACCGGGACGGTCCGACTGCTGACCGAGGTGCCCAGGCCGCTCGCCTCCGAGCTGGCCGGGAGCCTGCCTCCCGGCGCTGCGCAGGTCATCGATCTCGACGAACCGGAGTGGGCCGACCCCGAGGGCCTCGTGCTGCACGCCCAGGCCGCGGTCGACCCGGAGTTCGGGGCGCCCGAGCTGCCCTTCACCGTCGATCCCGCCGCCCGTCTCGCCCTGGGAGCGGCCATCGGACGGCGGGCCGGAACCAGCCCGCTGGTCGTCCAACTCGCCGTCAACTGCATCCTGATGGCCTCCGACGGCTTCGACCCGGCCGACGAGCGTCACCTGCCGACCTCCGTCGGCGAGGCCCTCGACCTGCACGCCCACCGGCTCGGCGCCGACCCGCAGACCCTGCGGATGCTGCTGGCTCCGCTCGCCCTGGCCGAGGCCGACGGCATCCCCATTCAGCTGTGGCCGCGACTGGCGAGCGCGATCGCCAGGCAGGACATGAGCCAGGCCTTCGCGGACGGGATGCTGCTCGTCGGACCGTTCGTGCAGCCGGAGGAAGCATCCGAGGACGGCGGGCGCACACTGCTGCGGCTGTTCCACCCCGCCGTCGGCGACGAGATCCGCGCCGGACTGCCCAACGTCCGAGCCGCCCAGACCCAGGTCGCCATGGCGCTGCTGGAGGCCGTGCCCGAGCAGGACTGGGGCAAGGCCGACCCGTACGTCCGCGACCACATCGCGGGGCACACCCTGGAGGCGGGCCTGCTGCCCCAACTCCTCACCGATCCCGGACTGTTCGTCCATGCCGACCCGGTGTCGCTGCGCGCCGCCGTCGAGGCGGTTCCGGTGGAGGAACTCGGCGCGCCGGCCCGTACGTACCTGCGGACGGCGCCCCTGCTCACCCGTACGCAGGCGGAGGTCGTGCTGCGTGCCGCCCTGCTGGAGACAGCGTTCGTGGAGGACGGCCTGCCCGAGTACGCCGACGCCGTCCACGGCCGGCTGGGCCTCGACCTGCCCTGGCGGACGCTGTGGAGCCTGCCGGTCGGCGGCGTCGACGCCGTCACGGTGGGCAGCGTGCCGCGGTCCGAGGGGCCGCCGGTACCGGTCGCCGTCCTCGTCGTGCCGGCGGGGACGCCGGGGGCGTGGCTGGTCGGCGAGGACGCGGGCGAGGCTGGTTCGGCGGTGTTGGTGCGGGGTCTCGTGGATGGCGAGGATCTCGGTGACGTCGATCCCGCGCACATCCTGCGCCCCTCCGAGGAAGAGCGGGCCGCCGCACCGCTGGGCCTGAGCCGCGGCGCCGACTACCTGCGTGTCTGGGACCGCGCGAGCCAGGAAGTGGTAGCCGCGCTCATCTCCGACACCCCCTTCACCGCCGCCGACCTCTCCCCCGACGGCATCCTCCTCGTCGCGACCGAGCGCGGGGCGAAGGCCCTGCGGATCCGCCCGGCCGACCCGGCGATAGCCTCGTAGCGCACAGCGCCCACCACCGACCTCTCACGTTCGACCAGTCATCCCGAAGGAGCCTCCCCTTGAACAGCCAGGAGCAGGCGACGGCACAGGGCACGGCCGCGGCCCAGGGAGCCCGTCCGGTCACCGGCCCCGGCAACACCGCCGTCTTCACCTACGTCGACCCGGCGAACGGCGAGGAGACCACCCTCTTCCGCAACTCCGGCCCCGGCCTGCCCCCGGCCGAGTACCAGGCGTACGCGGAGCTGCGCCGGATGAACGTGCCCGCCGACAGCGTCCTCGCCGTCCACACGGACCTGCGCCCCAGCCTGCTCCCCGGCGGTTACACGTCCGAGCTGCTGAACTCCTTCCCGAACGCCCAGCTCTCCTGCTCGCAGACCTACGGGTCCCGTCCCGAGGAACGCGCCGAGGGTGTCCAGGCGTTGATCCAGCAGGTCGAGATGCTGCACCAGGTGGCGGGCCAGGCGCCGCCGCCCCGCCCGCACCGACTCCCCGTCCCCGCCCAGGTGACGCCCGCGGAGCCGATGCGCGACGTGGCCCTCGGCCACCACCTCGTCGAGGTGTTCGGCGAGACCGGCGTACGCCGCTACGCCGCCGACGACATCGCCGACAGCCCGCTGCCGGAGACCACCAAGTCCACGCTCACCTGGGCAGGGCTCCCGGCCGACGTCCCGCTGTTCTTCACCGCGGACCGGGCCGACAACCCGCCGCTCGGCGGCCTGTTCACCGACGTCGCCACGAACCTGCGCGAGCGGCAGAGCCCGGCCGGCGAGGAGAAGATAGCTGCCCTGGCGCACCTGTCCCGGATCGGCTTCGACGGGCTCGCGGTCATCGCCGTGCAGTGCTTGCCCGGTACGACGGAGCCGGACGGCCTCGGCGCGCTGTGGGCCGTGGACCCGGTCACCGCCGAGTGCCGCTACGTCAATGTCTCGGCCGCCGCCTTCGCCCGCTCCCTCGCGCTGCTGGCGACGGTACGGCAGCGGATGCGGGGCCTGGATCCGGTCGCGGCGGGCGCGGAAGTGGCCGGACTGCAGGAGCAGTTGGTGGCCCTGGACGCCTCCGCGCTGGCGAACGCCGAGACCTGGTGGTCGCTGATCGTCGAGCAGATGTGGCACGGGCTGTTCTGACCGGCCTCGAAATCCGCACTCAGCGAGTCAGACTCAGGGAGATCTTCTGTGACTTCGGACCACCCGGCTCCGCCGACCACCCCCGAACAGGCCCTCGACATCGTCCGCAGCCGCTTCGCCGAGCCCAGGCTGCCCGACGGCTCGCGCGCCGAGCTCCGCGTCGAGGAGTTCGACATCGGCTACCTGGTGTACGCGGTGTTCCCGCCGGTCACCGACGACGCCGGGCGGCCGCAGCCGGCTCCGCCCGGCGGCAGCAAGATCGTGGTCTCCAAGGAGACCGGCGAGACCGTCACCGTGCCCAACTACCCGACGCAGACGGCCATCGACCTGTACCGCCGACAGCACGGCTGATCGGATCCCCGCGGCGGGTGCTCAGTACAGCGAGAATCCGCCGCTGTGCCGGCCCTGGTTCTTCTTCGCGAAGCGCGAGGGCCGCCCGTCCGCGTCCGGCTTGGCCGGGTCGGAGGACTCGCCGGACGGGTCCGCGCCGTCCAGCGGCTCCCCGTGCCTGACCTGGTCGCGCTCCTCCTCGGACAGCGACTCCCATTGACCGCGCAGGGACGCCATGCCGCTGCCCAGCGCGCGGGCGATGCCGGGGTCGTCCATGGCGTCGCGCAGCGCGAGCCGGCCGGAGAGCAGCTTCTTCGCCGCGTCCTGCAGATCCTTGTCGACGCCGTCGCTCCGGGAGAGCCGGCGCAGGGCGGAGTTCAGCGAACGGATCTGCTCCGGTTCGAGCGCCTCGTCCAGCACACCCCGCTCCGGCGAAGTGCCCTCCGGGGTGGGTGAGTTCTCGGGTCGCCTGGTCATGCCGCTTCTCCTCGCTGGCCCTCGTCTCTCGGACTCCAGCAGTATCTCCCGTCACGGCCGGGTGTCATGCTGGGCCCTTGCTCGCGAAGGGAAGGACCTCGTCGTCATGGCTCAGGCGCAGGGTATGGGGAAGGGTGAACCGGACGACCGTACCGCCACCGGCCTCCACGGTCTCGTGAGCGGGACGCTGGGCCGTCTCGGGCGCTGGGGCGGGCTGGTCTTCCTGCTCGCCGGGTTGGCGCTGAGCGGGTGGGGCGCGTACGAGGGGGCGTACCTGGCGGGCTGGGCGGGCACCCACGGCACCCTGACCGTGCAGCAGTGCGAGGTCAGCTACCCGAACAATGCGTCCCGCAGCAGCCGTAAGAACCGGCGGCCGGTGCGGTGCGAGGGCAGCTTCGTGTCCGATGGCGGAGACGGCCGGGACGCTGGTGCCGCGGTGCAGGTCAGGCGGCGGTACGCGGCGGGCACGGAGCTGTCGGTACAGCGGACGGACGGCGGGTACGTCCAGAGCGGCCTCGACCGGGCCTGGCGCTACTTCGCCGCGTTCTTCGGCGGTTGGGTGCTGACGGGGCTCGGGCTGTTCTGCCTCGCGACCGGGTACGCGCCGTTCGGGCAGAGCAGGGTGTCGTACGACGATGCCTGGGAGGCGGCGGGGCGGAGCCGGACGCGTGTGGTTGTTCTGGGGATGATCGGGGTGGGTTCGGTGGGCGGCATCCTGTCCTTCCTGATCAGTTACCTGGTGTGAGCGGGTTCGATTGGGACCGGCTGACCTGGGCGTATAGCCTGCGCAGGTCCACTTCCTTCTCCACCACTGATGTCAACCACGGGGTTTTTCAGGCATGTCGACGCCTCCGCCGCAGTACCAGAACCAACCGCCGTACGGGCAACCGCAGCAGTTCTATGGGCAGCCGCAACAGCCGTCCGGGTACCCGCAGCAACCGCAGGCGCCGTACGGGTACCCGCAGCAGCCGCAGATGCCGCAGGGTCCTCAGCGTCCGCGCCCGGGTGGGCCGTTGCGGGTCGTGAAGTCGGCGGCCGTCGTGATCGCGGTCTTCGGCGCACTGGCCTGGTACGTCTACGACTACAACACCGACCCCGACGGCGGAAAGGCGAAGGCCGAGGCCGCGGCGTCCGCGCAGGCCTCCGAGGACGCGACGCACGACCCGAACATCGGCGACTGCGTCAAGGTCAAGGACCCACAGGGCGAACCGCTGCCGACGATCGTCGACTGCGGCTCCCCCGAGGCCGAGTACAAGACGGCCGACAAGCTGCTCGGCCCCGACCAGAAGTGCGACTCGAAGTACGCCTACGGCATCCAGGTCCACCAGAGTCACCAGCTGGACTACACCCTGTGCTTCACGAAGGTCTGACCTGTCCACCGTCCGGGCACCGTGGGCGCTGTCTGCACCAGACCTGCACAGGACCTGCAACGGATTTGTGACGGCAACCCTCTGAAGTTGCTCGCGGGTGATTCCGTAAGCTTTGCGAACGGCTGTACTTCTGTGTGATTCCCCTTGACCGATGAGGGAGTTGTACGGCCGTATCGGCTGACGGGGGTGCTTTCTGCTGTGGCGATGATGCTGCCGAGCGAGCTCGAATGGGTTCTCGAGATGCTCGGCTACGACTGGCCGACGGCGAACGAGGACAAGCTCAAGGAGTGCGCCAACATCTGGCGGAAGTTCGGTGACGACGTCACCGAACTGCACACCGCGGCGAACACCAGTGCCCGCCAGGTCGTGGCGCACAACGCCGGTGAGTCGATCGACGCGTTCACCAAGACGTACGCGAAGTTCGACAGCGGCGGGGACGGTTACCTCGCGAACGCGGCGCAGGCCGCATACATCATCGCGACCGTGCTGGAGGCCTGCGCCTACATCGTCGAGTTCGCGAAGTGGGCGGTCATCGCCCAGCTCATCGCGCTCGCCATCGAGATCGCCGCCGCGCAGGCCGCCGCGCCGTTCACCTTCGGCCTGTCCGAGGTCGGCGCCCTGGGCGCGACCCAGGCCGCCCGGCTGATCGTGCGCCGGCTCCTCAAGGAGCTGAAGGAGGCGTTGATCGAGGCGATCGTCGAGGCGATGAAGGAGCCCGCGATCTCGGCGATCGAGGCGATCATCACCGACCTGATCCGTCAGACGGTGAACGTCGGTTTCGGCGCCCAGGAGGGCTACGACCTCGCCACGACCGCCAAGCAGGGCGCCAACGCCGGCTGGGACGCCATCAAGCAGACCCCGCAGACCCTCGCCGAGGGCGTCCGCGACAGCCTCGGCGAGAAGGCCGGGCACCGGGCGCACCACGCGATCGACAGCCGTATCGACGGGCATGGGAGTTCCGGGGACGGGGAGGGTGGTTCGCACTCGTCGGAGGGTTCCGAGGGTTCCGAGGGGTCCAGCGGGTCTGAGGGGTCCACCAGTTCTGAAGGGTCCAACAGCTCTGGCGGTTCCGAGGGTTCGGGCAGCGACGGCGGCTCGGACTCCTCGTCCGGTTCCGGGTCGCATTCGGACGGCTCGGACTCCTCGGCGTCGACGCGTGGGGGCCACGACTCCGGTGCGAACATCGGCGGCGGGATATCCGCCGACACCGGCGGCAACACCATAGGCGCGCCGGACGTCGGTTCGGGTCCGGGCTCCGACTCGGGGTCGGGGTCGGACTCCGGGTCAGGTGCCGACGCGGGGTCCGGGGCGGACTCCGGGGCCGCGCGGCCGACGGTGTCCCACGCGGGACCGACGCTGTCCGACTTCGACGATCCCTCGCCGAGCAGCTCCTCCTCCGGCGGTGCGGACTCCGGGGGCTCGTCCGACGGCCCGAGCGTCTCCGGCCCTTCCCACTCCGGCGGCGGCTCGTCGGTCTCCGGTCTGTCGTCGCCGACGCCGCACACCGTGGCCGCCTCCGCGTCGTCCGGGGGTACGTCCGCGACGCCGTCGACCGGTGGACACGGCGGCGGCATCAGCACCAACGTCGACAGCCTGGCCGCCAGCGCGCCGACGCACACCAACGCGGCACCCACGTCCACTCCGACGTCGAGCGACCCGTCGGCCGGCGGCGGGCGGCCCGACGGCGGCTCGTCGATGCCCACGTCTCCCGTGGCGCCGTCGACGGGCGGCAGCGTGGGTGGCGGCGGCTCGCCGCACGCCGGCAGTTCGTCCGGCGGCACGACGTCGTCGGGTTCGAGCCCGAGCAGCCCGACTCCCAACTCAGGTGCGGCGAGGTCGACTTCGGCCACTGCGTCGGCTACGGCATCCGCCACCGGGTCGGGGCCGGCTTCCACGCCGAGTCCTACGTCGTCGACGGCGCCGCGGAGCACTCCGACACCGACGGCGTCCGCATCGGCATCCGCGTCCGCGACGGCGGACGGTCGTTCCGGCGGCGGGGCGGGGGTTCGCGTTTCCGGTACCGGGGACGGGCGTGTTCCCGGTTCGGGTGACGGCCGGCCGTCCGGCACGTCGGACGGCCGTACGCCCGGCAGCACGCCGGACGGCCGAATACCGAGCCAGCGCACGCCGGGGAGCACGACGCCGGGCGACGGAACGACACCGCGGACCACTCCGGGGACGAGGCCGGGCGACGAGACGACGCCTCGTACGTCGACGCCGGGTGACGGCACGACCTCCCGCGACACCAACGGCACGCGGCCGGGCGACGGTACGACGTCCCGTAACACCCCCGGGTCCGGGAACACCACACCGGGCGACCGCACCACGCCTCGCAACACGACAGACCCGACCGGCAGTACTCGTACCACCACCCCGGGCTCCTCCAACTCGAACACGAGCACCTCGAACCAGGGCCCGTCGTCGTCTCCGCGGACGACGTCGCCGTCCACGAGCAACTCCACGTCGAGCGGCTCCACGTCGAGCAACTCCACGTCGACGCCGTCCTCCTCGACCGGCTCCGGACCGGACCGGAACTCGACGACGTCACCCTCGAGCAACGGCACTTCGGGCTCACCGAGTTCCTCGAACTCGTCGAACTCCTCGACCCCCAGTGGCCGTACGGACAACCCCACGGCTCAGGGCGGTACAACCGCCACTCCCGGGCGTCAGAACCAGCCGGGCTCCGACACCGGTACCGGCACCACGCCCAACCGGCCCCAGCAGCCCGCAGGCAACACCCCCAATACCCCCGCCTCCCCGCAGCAGCCGGCGGCCCAGTCGAACAACCCGCAGCAGCAACAGCACCAGAACCAGGTGACGCCGGTCCCGGTGCACACGCCGATCCGCACGCCAGGGACCTCGGCGACGCCGAACCACGCGGCCGGTCCCGCCACCCCGCACGCACCCGGCTCGCCGCAAGCCACGCCGGGCGACACCACGTCACCGAGCCACCCCAACCAGGACAGCCTGCAGGACATCCGCTCCGACCTGGACCACTACCCGGGCGGCCTGACCGACCCCGACCCGTCCGACCAGCAGGCCCTGGCGGACGCCGTACCGCGCAACGAGGACGGCACCCCGCAGCGCTACCCGGACCCCTTCGACGGCAACTGGTCGCAGCTCCAGAACGACGGCGGCGTCAACGTCCCCGGCCGAAGCAACAACTGTGCCGACTGCTCCCGTTCGTTCCTGGAAACCTGGTACGGCAACCCCCAGGTCTCGGCGCCGCGCACACTGGACACCGACGCGAACGGCAAGCCGGACCTCTGGTCCCCCGAGGACAACGCCAACGACAACCAGATCCGCTGGACCGGCGCCGCCCACACCTACGCGGGTCCCGGCGGCGACCCCAACACGGCGAACAACATCGCCAACACCCTCCAGCAGGCGGGCCCCGGCTCGGCGGCCATCGTCCAGGTCGACTGGCCGGGCGGCGGCGGCCACGCCTTCAACGTCGTCAACCACAACGGCAAGATCGTCTGGATCGACACCCAGAGCGGCCAGGTCAGCACCCAGCCCCTCCACATCGACCAGGCAACCCACGTCTGGCACATCCCCCTGGACGCCAACCGCAACCCGATCGACACCAGCCAGCCCCACAGCCAGGGGACGGGACAGTCCGGGCAGGGCACGGACGGCTCACAACAGGGCGCCGACACCTCACATGAGGACGCCGATTCCTCCCCGAACGAGTCCAGCACGTCAGACGACACAACGGACGGGTCCAAGGACGAGAGTAAGACGTCCGACGGAAGCGACGCCTCGGATGAGGCAGCGGACACCAACCAGGACGGCGACGACAACCAGCAGACGACGGACTCGGCAGCCGAGGACCAAGACGCTCACGACTCTGAGGAAGGCGCCGAATCTCCGCAGCAGGATCTGACGACTGACGCGGACAACGGCGACGCCTCCCACGATGACGGCAAGGCGCCCTCCCAGGAGGGTGATACGCCTCAGCAGGGGACTCACGGCCCGCCCGAAGAACACCCGGACCAGCACAGCACCGAGTCGGATTCCACAGGTGAGGCTCCGGAGCACGTCTCGGCCGAGGCACCAGACCATGCCCCGGGGGAGCACGCCGACCCCACGTCCACCTCGCACGAGTCCGCCGACGGAGATCACTCGGCGCCGCAGGAGCCGACGGGTACACATTCCGAAGGCGAATCGGCCGACCCACTGAGCGAGGGTGGGGACAACGGAGACAACACCCCGCCTCCGGAAAGCACGTCGTCCTACGAGGAAAACCAGCAGAAAGAGCACCAGCACTACGGCGTCCTAGGCGACCAGGCACAACAGGACCTCCGGCAGCGCCCCATACACCAGATCGATCAGGAACACGTCTACAACTACCTGCAGAACCTGGCGAACAACGACAACCAGCACCTGCGTCAACTGCTGGAAGGCAGCGAGAACGGCACCACATGGACCCGCAGCGACCTGATGCAGCTCCCCGGCTTCGGTGACCTGAGTCGTGGCCAGCAGTTGGCGACCGTCGCCGTTCTGGCGCGCCTCAGCATCGACTTCCATACGAATCAAGGCGTTGGCGCCAGCCCTTATCGGCGCGAGGGAGAAGATTCGGCATACAAGTGGCGGGAAGACGCCGAGCGGGAGCCTCTTCGTCAGCGTGATGTCCTCCGCCAGAAGAACTACGACGGAGTCGACAAAGACACGTCTTCTCGGGGTGCCAAGGTTCGCGGAAAATCCGACTTCTCCAATGTGGACGGTTCGAACAACAAGAGCAGTTCACCGGCCCAGCGCACCCGGCACTACCTCGATGAAACATATAGCGAGAGCGTCGCTGACCAGTTGGTGGCGGCGACCGAGGGGATGAAACCCGATTTCTCCGGGCGTAACTTCGCTGTACTCGAAGTGCACGACCCCGAGACTAACGAAACGCACTATGTGGCGGACAGTTCCTTCAGCCACGCCGGACCGCGTCCCTCACACTCGGAACCGCACATTGGTGGCTGGATAGAGCGACTCAACGAGGACCGGGCGGCCAACGGGCAGGCCCCCCTCACCATGGTGCACATGTACACGGAACGCGAGCCCTGCGGCCACCCGTCCGATTCACCGGGCCACGCGGACTGCTCGGGCTATATCCTCAAGTACATGCCCGAGGACATGCCGATCAGCTACGGGACCGGATACCGCAAGGGCGAACAAGTCGTTCCCTTCAGTGATCCCAAGGGCCGAGAGGGTGTCAGTACTTCACGCCAGGCAATGGACTCTGACTTCCAGCACCATCTGAACAGGGTGGCGGACGTCCTCAAGGCATACGCTCTCCCGACCCCCGCATCGAATTCTTAGGAACGACCTGAGATATGAGTACACCTGCTCCCCGACCGACCGAAGTCTCACCCGATCTCGCTTTGACGAGTGCACTGAGATGGATCGACAGGCCGCGCGACAGCAGCGCCTGGCTGTGGTTCGGTGGCAGGGAGGGGGTGGGCAGGACCCGCGTGCTTCGAGAGATCGCTGAACGACACCCTGACTCTTTCTTCTTGGATTGCGCAGGCCTGCACTCCGAGGAGATCGCCCGCAAGGTGGCTGATTTCTTCGGTGTGGGCGCGCCCGATACCTACGGGCGCACCTTCGCGGAAGGGGTGACGAAAATCGCCACTGGACCCGTGGTGATTCTGGCAAACACCCAGTGGGCTGGCGCCCTGCGCACCACTCGCGAGCCCGAGCGAGTAGTTCACCAAGTAGCGCGGACTCTCATCAGGAATCACCCACGTGGCGTGCGTATGCGCATCCTGATCGAGGTGGACGACTCGGCCGGCACAGCGGCGTCCTTGCGAGGTCGCGAACTGACACTCGTCGGCCCCGACGAGCAGGACGTAAGCCTGACCGGTTCTCTGAGCCCAGCCGAGACGACAGCCTTTCGAGCCCTCGCCCTGGCCGAATCCCGCACGGTGCCGTCAGCCGTGTGGTCGGTTCTGTGCTCGGCACTCGGTCACGATGTCTCGGTCCGGCAGCTGGAGCAGCTGGTCGCCGAGGATTCGTCGGCCACACTGACACGGGCGAGCAGCGAAGCCGGGGGACTTGAAGTCGCATTCCGACGTGAGTCAACAGCCCGGGCGTGGCGTGAGACAGTGCCCGCCGAGGATATCGGGCGCTTCCACGCGCAGGTGCTTACGTCCCTGCGATCGGCAGAGCCCACGTCCGCGGTCGACCGGTACATCCATCTCGCGGCGGCGGGACACGCCGCGGCAGCCGGCGTCTTCGAAGCGTTCCTCGAAGACGCCTCGATCATGGCCAAGGTCGGCCATCACTCCCTTTTCGAGGCGTTCGAAGCCGCTTACCACGACCGTCCTGTCCCCCCGGCAGGCCTCGCCGCCAACCTTCACTACATGGCCGAACGTGGCGTCTGGCCCGCCACCCACGGGGAATGGCTGGCCTTCTGGCACCATGCCCTGCTGAACCGAGGGGTTTCGGGCAAGGATTTGGCCGACCGGCTCGTGGCCGCTGCCGACTCCTCGACCTGGCCATGGGTGACTCTGTGGGCGCATGGCACCGGGCCCGGAATGGCAACTACGGAGCGCGTGGTCAAACGGCCGACCGTACGCCGACTGCAGGTTCTACAAGCTCCATCTGTCTCCCTGACCGTCGCCACGGACGGGGAGGGCAACAGCAGCGTCTGGGAACTCGACAGCGGGAAACCGGCCACCGATCCCGGGGACGTGCCCGAGGCTCCGGGGTCCATCACGGCGGACCAGGGCCTGCACGGGTGGAGGCCGGCCGGGGCCGCTGACGGATGCGTCGATCTGCCGCGCATGCCGCGATACGTGCGACGGGCCGTTCGTACGGGAGACCGTGCGGTGATGTCGTCCAGCGATGGCGTCTTCGCCATCGGTATTCACTCGTCCTCGCCGGACGGAGCACCGACTGAGGTGCTGAAAAGGCTGTTGCCCACAAACACCACGGTGGCGACCACCGACATGCCCACAGGCGCGGTGCATGCTTCCACCGAGTGGTTCGAGCAAGTCTGGGGTACCGCCGTACTCAAGCGGCTCGCAGAGGACTCGCTGCCGTCAGACCTCGTCGACGCCGACGCGCGAGGGTTCCTGACCGAAGTCGGCTTCCCCTGCCTCACAGGCTTTCTGGAACTCGACACCTTGGACCTTTCCGCCACCGGACTGACGCCCGTGCCCGGTTCCGTGGCCGACAAGGGCACGAGCTTCCGCCTGGGTACTTGGCAAGGAGCGCAGCTCCTGCTCGACGGCACCACCGGCAAGGTCCTGCAGGACGGTTCGTCCGGCATCGACGATCCCTTGGCCGGTACGTCGCTGCGGCAGTTCGTCACCATGGTTCGGCTGTACTACTGGTGGTACGCCTCCGACTGGCCCGTCGAGGACGCCGAAGCGGATCTGCGGGCATGGCTCGCGCGCATCGATGCCGACGCCTACGCCACGCAATCCTGGCAACGCGTCTTCGAGGACTACAACTTCACGGACCGGATCTGACGGGAACGCCGTAGGTCGCGCCGTACTGCGGCACGCCGTGTACTCACGAACGTCGTCCTGCCGACGGCCATCGGCTGGCATGGCTTGCCGGAGTGAAGCAGGCCATGGAGACCGGTCCGTTCATCCGCCTCGGTGACCGCCTCGAAGGCGTCCTCCTCTCGCAGGACCTTGACATGACGGCAGATTTGGAGAGCAGCCCATCATGAGTGACGCCCCGCGCAGCAGAGCACCCCATGCCGTCGTCATCGGAGGCAGCATGGCCGGAATGCTCGCCGCGGCTGCTGTCGCGGACCTCGTCGGCTCCGTCGAGATCATCGACGCCCACGACTTACCGGAAGGCCCCGAGGCACGTACCGGTGTTCCGCAGGCCGTCCACATCCACCTCCTGCAGACCGGCGGCCTCGAGGCCATCGAAGACCTCCTGCCCGGCAGCATCGATCTACTTCTCTCCGCGGGCGCCCATCGCATACCCGTGACCACGAACATGCTCGTGTACGCCCCAGAGGGCTGGTACCGCCGCTGGACCCGGGCCACCCACTCCTTGATCACCGCCAGTCGTGACCTGACCGACTCCGTCATCCGCAGACAGGTCCTCAAGCACCCACGCGTCAGCACTCGGTCGCGCACCAAGGCCGTCGGCCTCCTCGGCGCCCGCAATCACGTCACCGGAGTACGCGTACGCAGCGCCGACGGCACCGAATCTCAGCTGCGCGCCGACCTCGTCATCGACGCCTCCGGCCGCGCCTCCCGGACTCCTCAGTGGCTGACGGAACTCGGCATCACCGGCCTGAAGGAAGACCGCATCGACTCTGGTCTCGTCTACGCCAGCCGCTTCTTCCGCGCCCCCGTGCCCACCCGCAACTGGCCCGTCGTCGCCGTGCAAGCCGACCCGAGGCTGCCCCGGGCCGCCAAGTCCGGCGGCATCCTGCCGATCGAAGGGGACCGCTGGCACGTCAGCGTGATGGGCGCTCCAGGCGGCCACCCGACCGGTGACGCCGATGCCTTCGAGCCCTTCGCCCGCACCCTGAGGCACCCCATCATGGCCGACCTGATCAAAGCGGCCGAACCGCTCACCGATGTCAGGGTGACCCACAGCACCGCCAACCGCCGCTGGTATTTCGAACGGCTCTCGACATGGCCCGACGGTCTTGTCGTCCTCGGGGACTCGGCAGCCGCCTTCAACCCGATCTATGGGCACGGCATGTCCGTAGTGGCACAAGGCGCCCTCGCGCTGCGCGGCGCCCTCTCGACCGGGCTGAGCGCCGGCTTCTCCCGGCAGGCCCAGCGCGCCATCGGCCGACGTATCGACACTGCCTGGGCCCTCGCGGTGGGAACGGACATCCACTTCTCCACCACCACGGGCCGACGCCCCAATCTTGCCGACCGTCTGCTCCACCGCTACGTCAGCCGGCTGTCCCGCACGGCAACCGGCTCCTTCAGCGCAGCGACCGCCCTGACCGACGTTCTGGCGCTCCAAGCCTCGCCGGCATCGCTCGTCACACCCGGTACCTTGCTTACGGCGGTCGCGGGCCCCTTACGCCGGCCGCTCGATGGCCCCCAACTCACTTTGCGGGAACGCCGCCTGCTGGCGAGCCTGGAAGAAGTTCCCCCTTGGGCCACGCAAGATCGCCGACTTGACAGGACAACCGAAGTAGGCAGGAAGACGTCCACTGATGGGGATGACATCTGACAGCGGCTCGCAGGAAGCCATGGGCCGACTGCGGGCATGGGTGGACGGCCCAGCTCCCAAGTACGGCTTCCTCTTCGTCGACGGTCCGGGCGGCTCGGGCAAGAGTGTCCTCCTGCGGGACTTCGCCGAGGTCGCGCCGAATACCGTCCTGGATTCCGACAACTCCCCGTACCTCTGACTGCCGCCTGATCTCAGCGCAACCGGATTCACGTAGCGAAGGACTCCTCCTTGCCCGAACCTCTCGATCAATGTCTGGAGCGCATCGAGGCCTGGCGAAGTCTCCCTGCTCGTAAGCGGCGGGTCTTGTCCGTCACCGGCCCTCCAGCGGCGGGCAAGACAGACTTCTTGAACCAGGTGCGACAACGGATCTCCGAATCCATCTGGATCGACTGTCGAGGGATGACGGCGGACGCTGTAGCGCTGCGCATGCGTGAGGCGTGCCGAACGCGCCCCACGCCTGGCGATGTGGTGATCCTGCTCGCCAACGTCCAGTACGCCGGAGAGCTGCTGACCTCCGCCCAGCCCACACGCATCGCCGAAGTACTGGCTCCCGGCTTCAGGCGGTTCAGCAGCCGAGAGGTGTGGGTCATGGCCGAGCACGACCCGGAACTGATTCCGGGGGCCGTCGATCAGGAGTATCAGGTCACGCTCGCCGACCAGTCGCCGATCCGTCCAGGCGGTGACCAGTCAGAGGTCGATGCCCGGGTGAAGGCTCTTGCGGCTGCAGAACTCCGTCGAGTCCCGCTTACGGTATGGCAGTTGCTCTGCGCCGCCATCGGTACGCCCGCCAGCTCCGAGGATTTGCTCGACCTCGCTCGCCGCGCTCCAGCTGTTCTGTCGGTGACCGAGGACGAATCAGGCACCCCAGAGGTGGAGTTCGTCTCAGACGCACTCGTGCACGCCTTGCGTCGGCTGTGGCCCTGCGAGGCAGCCACTCAGGCAAGGGTGGTCGAGGCGCTGTCGGCCGCCGTCAGCAACCCGCCCGAGAACAACTGGACTCACTCGGATCCAGTGGCTCGCTACGTCAGCCGTGCTCTGCCCATGCACGCCGATCTTGCGGGCTCCTTGCCCGCCCTGCTGGACAACGGGCGGCTGCTCGCCCGTTTCGCGCCGACGGGCCTGTACGAGGCGCTCGCTGTCGCCTACCCGGACGGCGTCCCGTACGCGAGCGCCGCAGCGCTCCTGCACTACGTGGAAGTCCAGGGCATCGTCCCCTCGGAGCAGGGCGAGTGGGTGGCGTGGCTGCATCATGCGGCCCTCTCCGCCGGACGTACAGAGCTGGCCGATCAACTCCTGAGCGCCACACCGGGGTTGCCCTGGCGAACGATCTGGACCCGGTGGCGGCCTCCGGGCTTCTTCGGGCTCCGGTCGCAGGACGCGGGTAGGGTCGACGAGTTCGGGATCACCGGCGTCGATCCCGCTGCACGTTTGATCACCGCGCGAGACACCACCACCGGCAAGAACGCGGCACCCCGATACCGATATCTACGACAGGAGTGGGACCCGGCGACCGGTGTACGGACCTCGGCGCCGGTCACGGTCCGCCGCGGCCTCGTCGAGGGTGAATGGGACTGGGTCGATGCGCGCAACCGTGCTGGAGGCTCGTCTGTTGTCTTCGCACGTCACAGCGACAACGGGTGGGAACTAGACCCACCGGTGGGCTACCTGCCGCCCCGGTGCCCCGCATCTGTCACCCAGGCTGTCCGTATCCATGACACCTGGAGCCTGGCGGGCAAGGAGGGAATCTTCGCCGTAACCACGAGTGCGGTGGATGATCACCCACAACAACCGCCCTACCCGGGCAAGCCCTTGGTCGCTGCTCATTGTCACGCGGCCCTTTGGCCACTGCCCGATCGTGCGGCAGCCGCGCTGCGCGGGGATGCGCTTCGAGAATGGTTGGAAGAGACGTTCGGTGCCTCTTCCTGCCATCGCCTCGACGCGAATCAACTGCCTCCGGGCATCAGCGACGCACGGGCCCGGCGTTTCCTCACCGAGACCGGCCTGCCCGAGATCCGGGACTTCCTGCATCTCGCCATCACGCCACGCGGCGACCGCCCTCTGCACGAAGTTCCCCGGCCCGGCCGCGGAAGAGACACTCCCCGCCATCTCCGGGCCCGGAGCGAGGGGCCCAGCAACGGCCCCTTCTACGAGCTGGGTTCGTGGATGTACTCGAAGTTGTTGCTGGACGGGACGACCGGCCGAGTACTACGAGACACGGCTGGCGGGATGACGGAACCGCTGGCGGCCAGCAGCCTCGTCCAGTTCTTCGTCATGGTCCGGCTCTTCGACGAGTTCCGCAGGGCACACCGCCCCGGGGCTCCCGACCACAAGGACGCACAGGCAAGTCTCGCCGCATGGTGCCGGCACATCGATCCCGAGGCGGTCCAGGGCGAGGTCTGGACCCACATCCTTGAGGGCTATGACTTCGAGGACAGCACTTGGGACCTCGCCACGTATGGTGACGACTACGTCTGACGCGTGAATCGGTCGGACGGGCCCTTCCTGGTGGTGCGGCCGATCATCGAGTGGGAGAGCTGTGGAACTGACGCCCGAGCAGGCGTTCGAGCAGGTCGAAGCCTGGCCGGCGGCGCCTAGCCGCCTGTACGAGACGCTGGCGCTTCGGGGACTGCCCGGGAGCGGTGAAACGCAGCTCCTGCTTGAGCTGACGGCTCGGAACCCTCAGGCCGTCTTCGTGGACTGTCAGGGAATGACCGCAGAGGAAGTCGCACACCGACTGTTGGCAGCTTGGGGTGTCACCGAAAGTTCAGGCTCGCTCGTCTCGGATGCTCTTCGCATCAGACGCGGCGGGGTCGCGTTCCTCGGGAACGTCCAATGGGCAGACAAGTTCGTCACATCGAACGAAGCGAACAAGATCACTCAACACGTGATCCCAACCCTCAGCCGCCTCGCGCGCCCCACCCTGCAGTTCGTTGTCGAACGATCCGCAGACAGGCCATGGAATGGCAGCTGCCTGGCCGGCGGGTGTTCCTCACGACAGCATCGCCGCGGACATCCACTACTTGGAGGAACTGGGTCTCGCTGCCGCGTCCCATGAGGAGTGGGTGTCGTGGTGACCCCGACATACCCAACACCCGCTTCAAGGGCGCCCTGCCCCTCTGAGCACCTCTGGAGCCCGCACCGGCCGGCTCCACACCCTTCACGCACCCCGCCCCGCCCCCGACACCTCCCTCCCGATCTCGCTGGTAATTTGCTGCTCCTACCAGCCAACTCGATCTGACCACGGGGAACCATGAGCCAGCCGCCGTTCCAGCCGCCGCAACACCCCCCGCAGCCGCCGGAGGCTCCGCAGGTTCCGCCATACCCCGCGAATCCGTACGCCCAGCCCGCCCCGCCCCCGCAGCAGCAGGCCCCGGGCTTCGGACCGCCTTCAGCCCCGCAGCAACCCCCGATGCAGGCCGCGCCGCCGCCCGCCCCCGGCCAGCCCCCGATGTACGGCGCGCCGCAGCCCTTCCCGGCGCAGCAGCCGTACCCCCTGCAGCCCGGACAGCCGTTCCAGGCGGTGCCGTTCGGGCAGCAGCGGCCGGCGACGAGTGGTAATCCGGTGGGCGCGGTGCTGCTAGGGCTGCTGGTCTCCCTCATCGTCTCGCTGCTCTACAGCGGCCTGATCATGGCCACGTACAAGGACCAGTCGGACAGCACGGTGCGCCTTCTGTACGTCGCCCACGCCCTCGTCAACGGAGCCGTCGTCGGGGCTGTGGTCGGCAAGGTGGGGTACGGCAGCAACGGCGCCAAGGTCGGCGGTGCCGTCGTCGCCGCGCTGGGGGCCCTCTTCGGCTACGCCAACGCCATTCCGTACATCGTCGCCAGCAGCAGTTCGGTCCAGGCACTCCGGGACCTGCTGGAGTCCGATCCCTTCTTCCCGGCCAAGGCGTGGTGGCACGGCAGCAGCAAAGACGGCGGGGTGGACTGGCTGCACCTCCTCGGCCTCCTGGTCGCCGCGGCGGCTGCCTGGGGCATCGCCTATCTCATGGGCAACAAGCGCCGTCCGGCATAGCGTCTCCTCGGACGGCGGCGTCGCGCTGAATGCGTCGCCGGGTCGTCGCCCCGTCGTCAGCCGAAGTCGTTCGTGGCGGGCGTGGGGCCGGTGGTGACGGTGTCGTCGTACGTCGGCATGTTGGTGCCGTAGGAGGTGCGCGGGTCGGGCGGAGTGGCGCCGTCGTGGGCGACGGGGTGGCTCTCGCCCGCGCCGGGACGCAGTACGGCGGGCATGGCGCCGGGCGTGGCCTGGGTGGCGGTGTCCGTGCCGGTGTGTTCGAAGTCCTGGGATACGCGTTCGTCGTTCCACTCGTGGCCGTCCGCGGAGGACCTGAGGTTGGCCCCGCCGGCCTCGACGCGGGCGTGCAGTCCGTCGAGGGCGGGCTTCCAGCTCGTGGCGAGCTCCGTCAGGGCGGGGCCCATGGACCAGCCGGTGAGGGAGCCGCCGGCCGTGTCGGCCTCCTTGACGGCCTTGTCGGCGGGGGGCTTCATGGTGTCGGCTATGCCGTCGCAGGCCCCGGCGGAGGCGCGGAGCTCGGCGGGGTCGACGTTGGTGCCCTGGGACACGTCGGCTTCCTCTCGGGGATCTCGGGAGACGGACAGGGGTCAGAACTTTTGTTGCTCGGCTCCGGGTGGGAGCAGGCACGGGGTCCGTACGGCGAAGGAGAAGCGTTGCGGCTTCGTCTTGCCGGAGCCGACCGTCCCCGCTTCCACCCGGTAGTCGTTCTTCTTGTTCCGCGCCCGGAAGACCGCGGACGCGTACGCGCTCTTGAACTCCCGGTAGGAGGTCACCTCGTAGCCCTGAGACGGGAGTTGGCTGCGGAGCTTGCGGACCATGCGGGTGTGTTCGGTGGCGGGGGCTGGCGAGTTGACGTAGTAGAAGAGGGTGTAACGGCCGTCCTTCGCCACCTCGTCGTTCTCGCCGACGCAGGGCTCGTAGACCGTCTTGGCGGTGTCGGGGAGCAGTTCGGCGCCGGTGAGTTCGGCCATGCTGGCGGTGGTGTCCTTCGCCCACCGCAGCGCGTCCTCCCGTGCCTTCCGGGGCAGCGGACTGTTCACACCCTTCGGGGATGCGTCGTCCTGGGACGCGCAACCGGCCACCAGGAGCAGGGCGAAGGAGATCGCGGCCGTCGCGCGGCCGGCGACCTTCAGACCACGAGCCACTGGGTTCATCAGCCTGGACCTCGGCGTTCCTGTCGGGGGTTGAGGACTGCGGACTCAGAACTGCTGTTGCTCGGCGCCGGGCGGGAGCAGGCAGGGCGTGCGTACGGCGAAGGAGAGGCGCTGGGGCTTCGTCCTGCCGGAACCGACGGTGTCCGCGGTGACCAGGTAGGAGCTCCTGGTGTCGCGGGCCCGGAACACCGCGGACGCGTAGGCGTTCTCGAACTCCCGGTACGCGGTGACCTCGTAGCCCTGCTGAGGCAGCTCGCGGCGGAGCGTGCGGACGACGCGGGTGTGGTCCGTGACGGGAGCGGGCGAGTTGACGTAGTAGAAGAGGCTGTAGCGGCCGTCGATCGCCACCTCGTCGTTCCGGCCCAAGCAGGCCTCGAAGTTGGCCCTGGCCGTCCACGGGTCGAGTTCGACGCCGGTGAGGTGGGCCAGGTAAGTGGTGTACTCCTCGGCCCACTTCACGGCGGCGTTCTTGTCCACTCGGGGAAGCGGGGCGTTCGGATCCATGCGGCGGTCCGTCGTCGAGGACATGCGGGCTCCAGTCGGGAACAGGCAGGAACAGCGGGCAGGAAAGGCGGCCGGGAATTACGGCGTCACAGGCCGGGGACGATCTGGGCCTCCGGCGGCACGTCGCTTCCTTCCTTCGGCACCTCGGTGGGCTGCTTGCCCGCGATGACGGCCCCCTGGTTGGCGAGGGAGTCGCTGCCGTCGTCCCAGTAACCGCTGTGGCCGTGGGTGTCGACCTCGAAGTTGTTGCCGCCGAAGTCCGCGAGCATCGGGTCCCGGCCGAGGGTGAGGTCGGAGGCGTGGTTGATGACGGCGTCGTCCTTCGCACCGCCGATCCACACGTGCTCGGGGTCCATCTGCAGGTCGCTCGCGTGGTCCACGGTCATGCCCGGGCTGCCGACCACCATGACGTCGTCGGCGCCCAGGCCGGGGCCTCCGGAAGCCGCCGCGCCGACGACGGTGGAGCCGTAGCTGTGCCCGATGACGGTGGTGTGACTGGGCGATCCGTCGTGCGCGGCGTGCGTGCCCGCCACGAACTGCCGCAGGTCGGGGGCGCCGTCCTCGGCCCGCCCGGTTCCGCCGACGCTGTCGAAGTCGGTCATGGACGCCTCGGGGGCGTCGTAGCCGAGCCAGGTGATCATCGCGACGCTCTCGCCGTCGGACTGCTGCTCCGCCGACGACTGCAGTTTGCCGATGCGGGTGATCTGGCCGGGTACGGCGTCCATGTTGGTGTTGGTGCCGGGTACCAGGATCCCGGTGTGGGCAGCGGTGTCCGGGTTGCCCATGGCGACGATGGCCCGGCCGTCGTCCTTGGAGTCGTAGCCGAGCAGGTACAACTCCTTGCCCTTGGGCGCGCCGTCGGCCTGCTCCAACTGGTCGTTGAGCACTTCGAGGTTGTTCAGGCGCCGGTTGACCGTCTCGTCGGAGTCGCCGGGGAAGCCTTCGTCCCAGTTGCCCTCCTGGATGAGGTTCAACTCCTGGGTGAGGGCGGTGCGGTTGGCGTCGTCGCGTACGTCCGAGGGCAGGCCGTCGGTCGCGCCGATCTCCTTCGGGTAGAGCGTGGTGTAGGTCTCGCGTTCCTCGGGGCTGAGGGCCTTCCACCACTCTGCGGCGGCCTTCGGGTCGCCCTCGGGGATCTGCGGGCCCTGTACGCCGATGGCCTTCATGGCGTTCTTGACGTCCTGCGCGGACTCCGCTGACGCGTCATGGCTGGTCGGATCGGTGAGGATGTCGCCGTCGAGTTCGGCGAGGGCCTTGGCGCCGTCGTCACTGGCCTTGCGGGCGTCGGCCAGGGCGGCGTCGATGTCGGCGCGGTACTGGCCGAGCAGGGTGTCGCGGTCGGCGATGATCTGCCGTGCGTCGGGGTCCTGGTGGGGAAGGTCGGCCGTCGACGGGTCGGTGATCGTGCCGTCGGCGTCGACCTCGAAGTGGTCAGCCTCCGCGCGTCGCACGGTGTTGCGCAGGTCCGTCTGGGCCGCCTCCATCCAGGACCTCGTGGTGTCCAGCACCTCGGCGACGGCCATCGCCTCGGTCTCGACGACGCCGATCCGCGACTCGACGTCCTCCAGGTAGAACAGGGCCGCGTCGGCGTCGTCGCCCTTCCAGGACGCGTGCAGCGGGCCGGTGACCTGACGGCGGTGGCGGTCAGTGAGGGTGTCCATGGTCGTCGACAGGTCGCGCCAGGCCTTGGCCGCCGCTTCCAGGTCGGAGAAGTCCTGCTTCATCAGGCGGGAGAAGTCAGAGGCCACGACGGCCTCGTCCCGGCCCGGCGTTCAAGTCTCCTTCAGGGCACGGCAAAACAACCTCAAAAGGCATAAGACAACCCCCGTTGTACCTGCTCACTCATGAGTTCGAGGCGCACAGATTAGCCGACCAGCGGCTCGGGCGGGCGAGTCAGGGGGTTGGACCAGGGGCGGGGCCGAGGCGCGAAGGCTGCCATCCGACCTCAGTGCCGAGCCGTACGCCCGCCGCGGTTGCCGCCCGAGCCGTGCACGGGTGCGTCCCGCTCCGCGCGCTCGCGGTCCAGTTCGGCCTGCTGCCGGGCGTCCCACGCCCCGAACTGCGCCTTGGACTGCTGCTGTCCGGCGTACGTCTGGTCCTCGGCGGCCCGGCGCATCTCGTGCAGGCGCTGGTAGACGGCCTCGGTGTAACGAGGGTCCTGGAAGGCGTCCTTGACGTCGACGTTCCCGCTCAGCACCGACTGCGCCATGTCGCGCAGGGCCGGGTCGAGCGAGGTCGCGCCGGCGATGGTACGCAGGGAACGGCGCAGTCGCAGGGCCTGTTCGGGGTCATGGGCGACCCCCATCAGTTCCTCGTCCTGGATCTCCCGGTCCGCGGTCATGGGCGGGATACGTCCTTCCTGCTGCGTGCTGATGATGAAGGTCGGGGGCGGCGATTCACCCGGGTGGCCGGGGGCCGGGTGGCCGGGGGCCGGGTGGCCGGGGGCCGGGTGGCCGGGGGCCGGGTGGCCGGAGGTCATCCGAACTCGCTGCGCGCCCAGTCCTGGGCGCCGCCACCACTGTGCGAGGAGCCGGAGCGCGAGGCGGAGGAGGCCGCTGCTACCGGCCTGTCGGCGTCGGACGCCTGCGTGGCCCCGGTACCGGAGGAGGAAGTGGACGCGGCCGCGTCGGACGCCTCCCCGCCCTGGCCGCTGTCTCCGCCGTCTCCGCTGCCGCCGCTGTGCCCGCTCAGCGCATCGACGCCGTGCTGCACCCGGTTGCCGACCGCCCCAGTGACCTTCTCGGTGGCAGCGTCGACGGCACCGTCCACATGCCCCTGTACGTCCGTGTAACCGGCGACGGTGGAGCCCTCGCCACCCCTCACCTCGTTCTTGAGGCCGTCGACGTACTCGCCGGCCGCGTCCTTGGCGACGCCCGCCGTCTCACCGAAGTCGATGCCGGAACGCTCGTCGAAGTAGGTCTCGATGCCCTGCTGGCCGATGTTCTGCGCCATGCCGATGGCGGCGTCCTTGGCCTTCTCCTTGGCGGCGTCGACAACCTTCTCCTGGACGAACTTCTTCGCCTCTTCCTTGATCTTGTCCTTGGCGAACTGCTTGACCTTCTCCTTGGTGACCTTCTCCAGCTGCTCCTTGGCGATCTTCTTCAGGGCGTCCATGGTGGCGTGCTCCATGGCCTTGGTGATCGCCTGCATGACCTCCTGCTTGAGCTTGTTCAGCAGCTCGCGGACGATCACACGGGTGGCCTGGGTGGCGCCGAGCGCGCCGACCTCGGAGAGACCGAAGGTGAAGGGGGCAGACGCCTGCGCTGCGATGATCTCGACGGCCAGCGCGATGAGTTGGGCGATCACGGCCAGTTTCGCGGTGAGCACCGCGATCGCCGCCGCGTCGAAGGCGAGGGCGATCACTTCGCACGCGAGCTGCGCGTCGGGGAGATACCTGTCGTCGCCGCCGGAGCCGGTGTAGGCGCCCCAGGCCTTGCTGAAGCCGTCCACGGCCGTTCCGGCGTTGCCGGCGACGACGGTACGGGCGTAGCCCTCGCCGGCCGCCTGGATCTCCTCGAGTGTCCTGCCGAAATCCCGCCAGGTCTCGGCGACTTGGTGCAGTGCTTCTTCGTCGGCCTCGGGCCAGGAGTAGCCGAGGAGGTCGAGCACCCAGACGAGCTCGCTGGGGAGTGTGAGCGCCATACTGATAGCCCCGTTATTTATTTGGATTCTTAGAGATTGCCGACTTCGCTGATGATCCCGCTCAGCTGACCACTGTTCGACGCGTCCGAGGCGTCGTAATTGACGGCCATGTCCTCAAGGTTGTGGCCGATCTGCTCGAGCCGCTTCGCGAGACTGTCCATCGATGTGAAGAGGCCGTCGCGAATCGGCGTGTAGACCTGACCGAAGAGCTCTCCGAAGTCGGCGTCGTCCCACGGCTCACCCAGACCGTCGAGATCGTCCTGAAGCTTCTTGGAGGCTTTGGAGAAAACACCCCCGAGCTCTGCGAAATTCTGCCCTTGTTTCTTGAGCACCGTCGTGTCGACGTCAAAGGTGTCGAATCCCACGTTCTCCCCCGGACTCCCTTTGCTGCAGTTCATATTGGACGACAGACCGATACCTTAGACTCCTCGCGCACGACCGAGCGAACCCGCTGGTCAAGAGATCGTCAAGTTCCCCGGGGGGACGTCAACAGTGGTGACCACACAGCAGAGTTACGCCAGCGCACGGGCCCTGTGGGTGGGAAGACTCCTCGGCCTGGGACTGATCCTGTTGGCCGCGGTCATCGCGGCGGTGACCGTCCCGGAACTTCGCAGCGAACTCGCCGGTGAGGGCACGGACGGAACCCTCACTGTTTCTTCATGCGAAGTGCACACGAAACCCCACTACGGCACGCGCCGGCGGACAACGGAACTCAAGTTCGGTTGCACGGGGACCTGGACGGCACGCAGTGGTGGCACCACGTACGAAGACGTGACGGTGGAAACTTCGTCCCGCCTGGAAAGCGGAGCGAAAATCGACGTCGTACAGGCGGACGGGACGTTCACACTTCCGGAGGACCGGGCCCCCGCCAAGGACATCGCGATTCTCGCCTTCTGCCTCGCCTTGCTGACATTCGGCACCTTCTGCCTCCTCACCGGCTTCGGCACCCGCAACGGCCCCGGCCTGGCGGCCTCCTGGCAGAGAATCCCGGGCGGAAATGTGACGGGGTACGCGCTGGGCGGTGTATTCGTCGCCGGAGCGGTGACAGCACTCGCGTGTGCACTAGCAGTCTGATTTCTGTTTCCGAGTTCTGATTCCAAATACCTGATCTCCGAGTTCTGAGTTCTGAGATCGAAGTTCTGAGGGACCCCTCAATGACCCAAGTACATGGGAACACCGCGCCGGACACCGCCGCCCGGGGAGACCGAACCGGCCTCGCCCGCCTCATCGGCGCCGGCCTGATCCTCGTGGGCGTCGTCCTCCTGGGCCTGGGCGCCTACCTCGGCCCCGTCCGCTACGCGACGTCAACGCCGGGCAAACTCACCGTCGAGACGTGCACGGTGGACTACAAGTACCGCAGCTCGTCGAGCAGTTCACGGAAGAAGACCAAGACCAGGTGGTGCTACGGCACCTTCACCGCCGACAACGGCTCGGCGAGGGACCTCAACGCCGAGTTGAAGAGCGACGCGCTCTACCAGAAGGGCCACGTCCTCGACGCCCGTCGCAGCGGTGACACCAACTACCAGCTGGACCGAGGCTGGGTCTACGCCATCGCGCTGGGATGCGCATGGGGCTTCGGCGCGCTGATCGCGCTCGCGGCCGGAGTCTTCGTCGCTGTCACGGGCTTCCCGTACGGGGAGGGGGAGAGCCCGAGACTGTTCCGGATCTGCATGGTGCTGATGGGTGTGGGTGTGCTCGGACTCGCCGTCAGCTTGCTGGTTGCGTTCTTCGCGTGACGGCAGATCCATGCAGACCCAGAAGGAATGGGCCTAGAACAGCCACACCCCGAAGGCCACCAACACCGCGCCGAACGCGACGAAGACTCCGGCCGTCACGGCGAGCGGTCGCAGTTGCTTGCGGCGACGCGCCGGATCGAGACCGCGCCATGTGCTGCGTGCCGCGTACACCCCGACGAGCGCGATCACAGACCCGAGCACCACGGCCAGCAGGCCGAAGAACTTGGCCCAGGTGTAGGGGTGGTCCGGGTTCGGTGTCCACACGGCAGCGAGGTCGACGGCGTTCGGTACTCTCACTCGTCCTTCTCGTCCTTCTCGTCCTTCTCGTCCTTCTCGTCCTTCAACAGGTCCTGCAGGTCGGACTCGATACCTGAACCAGCGCGTCGAAGCCCGTGTTCAGGGCGGGCTTGGCTGACGCGTGGTTCTGCCCGGCGCCGATGGCACCCGTAACGGCGTTGGTGACTGCGTATACCAATGCGGGTGAATCGGGATGGGTCTCGATGTCCCAGATGTCGGAATCGCCAGCCCTGGGATATGACGCAGCCACCTGGCTCTCATCATTGGACGCCTCAATCACACAAACTGCCGTACGAAGAGATGATTTGACCAGCGCTTGACCGACCCATGTAAGGTTCCGGGAGGCTTGGGCGACCGGTAGAAGGCGCCTGGGCCCAGTGCGTCCAGAACAGACCGGGGAGAAACCGGCCCATGGGGGATTACTTCAAGACGGATATCGGGCAACTCGAGCAGTTCCTGACGAACTTGGAGAGATGCGTCGACGAACTCAGCGAGGCCCGCTCTGCTCTCGATCACGTACGGGCCGACCAAATCGGCACCACCCGCCTCGACGAGGCATGCGACAAGTTCCAGGACGAGTGGAAGTACGGCACGGACAAGACCAAGGAAATGGTCCACTCGATCAAGGACGGCGTGAAATCCAACAAGAAGGGCTACGAAGAGGTCGAGGAGGCCTTGGCTAAGGTCCTCAAGCAAATCGCGGCCAAGAGCACCTCAGGCGGCGCCGGGGGCGGCAAGTAGTGGCAGCCAATCCTTATCCCAACATCGGTTGGAACCCCGTACCGGGCATCCCTGCCGAGGTCGCGAAGCTGCAGCAGAAGGTTGCCTCGGCCGCCACTGCGTTGGAGAACACACACCGACAGCTCACCAAGCTCACGGCCGAGAGCAGCTACTGGGAGGGCGACGCAGCCGAGCAGTTTCGCCAGAACCTCGAGGGCGACCTGCCGAAGTACATCAAGAAGGCCGCCTCGGCGCTACGCTCCGCAGCCACTCAACTGCACAAGTGGGACGGCCGGTTGACCTCCAATCGGGAGTTGGCGAAGAAGTACGACGACGACGCGGCCGAGAAGAAGGCCGCGGTCGGCAAGGCCAGGAGTGCATACGACCAGGCCGCCCAGCACCCGGACCTCAAGCTGGCCAATCAGACCTTCCCATCTCAGGAGGAAGCCGACGACGCGACCGCGCGGCTGCGTTCCGCCGAACGGGATCTGAACGCGGCAAGCAACGCCCTCACCAAGGCCAATAACGAGTACGAGTCACTCAACCGCAAGATCAAGGAGCTGGAGTCCGAGCACTCCCACGAGGCCGAGATCGTGGCCAAAGCTCTGGAGGCAACGGCGGAAAAGGCTCCCGACAAGGGATTCTGGGAGAGCGTCGGCGATATTCTCGAATCCGCTGGAAGCTTCTTGGCCGAGCATGCGGGCACCATCGGTGCCATCGCCGGCCTCCTCGCCCTTTTCCCCGCCCTGGCACCCATCATGGGACCGATCGCCCTTATCGCGAGCGCGGTGTCCATGGGCAAAAACCTCTCCGACGATGAGTTCCGCAAGAACTTGATGTTCGAGGGAAGCGGCATGGACATCTTCTCCGCCTATGCGTCCATGGCCGGCGACATGGTCGGCATGGTTCCGGGGGGAAAGGCACTGGGCATCGCAGCCAAGGAGGGCTTCGAAGGTGTGGCTGACGGAGCCAACCTCGGCGGGAAGACCTGGGCCGGCATGAAGGGCGGGTTCCTCGGAGTGGGCCGGTCGGCGGCAGACGAGGCCACTGACGCCTGGAGGGCTGCCGGGGACAGCGCGATGGGCTCGGTGAAGCTCATGGGGGACATCAAGGTCAACATGGTGAACGTCGCCGCGAACGGCGTGTCTTCCGCGGAGAGCTTCGGCCTCGTCGACGACAAGGGCACCGAGCACAACGCCGCTGAGAGCACGAAGGCCGCCGCGACGGGACATGCCATCGCCGGACTGCTTGGCCTCGTATGACCCGCGTCGGCGAGAACGAAGGCAACGAATGACCCTGACCGGACCGACCACCGTACCGCTGGACACACGCAGGCCGTCCTTCTGGTACGGGCTCCCCGTCGGCTACATGTCGCTGGACCTCAACCCGTCAGCCGAACAGCTCACGGAACTCATCAACCAACTCCGCGAAGTGCCCGAGCAAGCGCGGAGCGAAACGGATCGGGCCCTGCGCCTGTACGCGGGCATCATCAACCTGCTCAACTCCAACAACGTGCAGGAGTGCGCCCTCGGGCTCCACCCTGACGAAGCCAGTGGTGTCACCGTGTCGGTGTTCACGGTGTCGACGGTGGCGGCGCCGGGAAACGCCAAGCTCGTGGTGGCCGGCCTCGCAGCTAGCGCCGCGAGCAACTGCAATGAAGGCGTGCGCCCCCTAGCGCTGCCGTCTGGTCTCGGCTATTTGTCCGAAAAGCTGGTGGCCGCCCCGCGGTCGTCTCGGAGGCCGGACTTGAATCAGACTCTGCCCAGCCACATTTGGCAGGGCATCGTCGCGGTGCCGGCGCCAGCCTCTTCAGAACTCATCGTGCTTCAGATGGTGACCCCTAATCTGCACGCGGCCGACGACTATCGCAACATACTCCTCGGCATCGCCCGCACCTTGACCTTCACGGACCCTGAGCGACCCGCCACGGATGGCTCGGCCGCCGAGGATTCGGAGGCGCTGACCGGTGCCGCCGCCACCATGCGAAACGACTTCGGGTAGCACCACCGAACTGGGAAGGACTACAGGAGAACTCGTGCCGCACAACATCCAAGGCGCACAAGCCCCTGGCATACCGGAGGCCGCCACGCTCCGTGGAAAGCTGACTACCCGGATGTGGTGGACGGCTAGCCGCAACACCGCAATCTACGCGCTCATGGCGTTCGGAGTGCCCCCGTTGGGTGCGGCAGCGAATCGCGCCGGCATGTCCTGGATCTTTATCATCGGGGGCCCGATGATCCTCGTCGGCATCTTCGGTCTCGTCGCCACGCTCCGTACTCTCGCTGGCGCGGTTCTCCTCACACGCATCTGCCGCAAGACGCTGGCCCTCTACGCCTTCGACACCTTCTGCCCGCAGATCACAAAAGTGGACGGCGCCCAGGCGACCAGAGGGCGCCCGAAGATCATGACTCTAAGGCTGCACACCGAGGAGGACCATGAGTGGCCCGTCATGCGGATCAACCCGCTGCCGCGGCGGGGTCCTTGGTGCAATCCTTGGCCGGAAGGCATCGAGAAAGGCGTGTACATAGCGGGAGATGAGCCCTTCGGTGCTGTCGGATATGTGCCAAGCTCCCGAACTTTCTTCCTCATGCAGCCAAACGACTGGGAAGGGGCTGCTCATGAACGAAAGTCGGCGGCCCCTGACCGGGTAACCCGAGCCCAGCACGCCGGCCTCACGCGGCGGATCATCTAGTGGGTTGGAGACGCTGTTCCCCGCGTCAGATGCCAAGCACAGGTACCCGTGAATGCGCGCGGGGCGCCGTTTCGTCGTGAGGCGCGCCTCGACGCTGCGGCACGGTCCGCTTGCGGGGCGCAATGGGTGATGGGACGGCCGGCATTCAGAGCCCCTGACGTACCTCACACCCAGCCGAGTGCACGATTCAGCTGGTTACCGAGATCCTCGGCTCCTGTCCAACAGCTGTGCGTGCGCCATTTTTGGTCCCCCTTGTGCCGTGCCTAGAGCCCGGGGCGGAGGAACCGCAATCCGGATCCCTCCCTGTCCGAAGGCCTTGCGCATAGCTACTTGCGACCGAGCTCTGCCATACACCGGTCTACGGTCACCGTGTTGGGTCGTGATGCGGTGGTTGCTGCGCATAGGGATTGGGGTGCTGGGGAGACTGGGGCGGAGCAGCGGGGTAGCCATATGCCTGGTTGTGGGGCTGAGATGGGAACGGTTGTTGAACCGGCGGAGGCATCAACTGTTGGGCTGGGTAAGCACGGTTGGGGTAAGTGCCGTTCGTCTCGGCACCGTTCTGTGTGGCTCGGCGGCTGCGGGCGACAACCAAGCTGGTGATGATGCCGATCACGGCCAGCAGGCCAATGACGCCGACGAGGAGGACGATTGCGCCCACGGAGGTGTATCCCTTCGTCTTCGAGTTCTCAGTCGCTGAGCTGGTGCTGCCTTTGGATGCATCGTCGACCAGTTGGACCCGGCCGAGCGGATTCCCTTCCGGCCCCTTGGGAATGTTCATGGTGAGGGCTGAGTAGGGGCGGACGATGCCGTAGCCGTACTCTTTGTCCGGTGCCTTCAGGCCCTTGTGATGGAGGAACGAAGCGGACTTGATCAGCCGGTTGATGACCTGGCCCGCAGTGAGATCGGGATACTTGGCCCGGACCAGTGCCACAGCGGCTGATACATACGCGGTTGCATCAGAGGTGCCATCAGACAAGCCGTATTGTGGGGACCGTTTGGGGTTGGCGGCGACGATGTCGACGCCAGGCGCCATGAGGGTGAGTCCCTTTCCCGTATTGGATTCATCCCACCGATTGGCATTTCTGTCGACAGCGCCGACGGCCACGACCCCAGGAAGAGCTGCCGGTTCGGATACGGTGCTGAATCCGTCATTGCCCGCACCCGCGACGACTACGACGTCATGAGCCTGCGCGTATGCGATCGCTTGACGCCCGTCACTGAGCGTGTGCCCACCATCGTTTGCGAAGGACAGGTTGATGACCTTCGCGCCATGGTCAACTGCGTAGCGAACGGCGGCACCCCAAGTCTCATCTGCATTCCTGTCGGCAGCTGTCTGAAGAGTACGCAGCGGCAAAATCTTGGCCTTTGGCGCGAGCCCTTTCACACCGGAGTCGTTTCCTGCGCCGTGCCCGTGGCCGGCGATGAGGCTTGCCATGGCGGTGCCATGACCCTGGATGTCCTGCTGGGCATTTCCTCCGCCGGTGAAGTCCTTGCCTTCAAGGACCTGCCCACTCAGATCGGGGTGACCGGCGTCCACGCCACTGTCCACGACAGCAACGATGACACCCTCGCCCTGAGACTGAGCCCACATGTCATCAACCGAGAAGACGTCCATGACCCACTGGCGGTCTCTCACGTAGTCTGCCGAGGCACTGGGAGCCGCGGCCATGAGAAGTACTCCCGCGAGTGTTGCGGCTCCTGTGATGGACCGCATCCGCTTGAATGCCAATCGACTCTCCAGTTAATGCTGATGTGATCTGCCTGGCTTGCGCCGAACGACGTCAGGCCTCGGGAACTTGAAAAAATTGGCACACTGGCTTAGAAGCAGCGATGCCACGGGTAAAACGCACTCGCGAAGAAAGCAGGTCAGGTCGCTGGAGGCGCAGGGCACACGTTCGGAGGAGTGGATTCCCTGGCGCGGCATCGAGCGCCTCAGTAGAAACACCACTCTCTTCAACGACTCTGTCTGGTTGTAGGTCACCCGCTGAACTCGCGTGCCTGCAGTGCCATGCAGGCGTCATCGATCCCCCACGCCGAACTCTGAAATACCTACTGCCCTTGATGCGGGGGCTGTTGGGCGTACGGGTTGGGTTACTGCGGGGACTGTCCCGGAGGGGCGGGGTAGCCCTGATTGGGGGGCGTGTTGGGGTACTGCTGGTAGCCCGTCGGGGGCTGGGGCGGGTAGCCCGTGCCATGCGGGGGCATACCGCCGCCGGAGCCGGGGCCGCCGCTGCCGCGGTTTCGGCGACTGCGGATCACCGCGAAGACGATGCCGAGGACGATTACGGCGGCTGCGATGCCGGCGATGAGGAGGATGCCGCTGGAGGACGACTTGTCCTTCTTGACCGCCTGACTCGGACTCTCGTTACCGGAGGCCGAGCCGGACTGCGTTGACGTGGACGGCGAGGCTTGGGCGAGGGGGCCCTCCTTGGGTCCCTTCGGGATGTCCATCGTCAACGCTGAGCCCGGACGGGCGATGCCGTACCCGAGTTCCTTGTCCGGGGCCTTCTTGCCGGTGTTGTTCAGGAACGACGCCGACTTCACCAGACGGTTGATGATCTGGCCTGCGGTGAGGTCGGGGTACTTGGAGCGGAGGAGGGCGACGATGGCGGAAACATAAGCGCTGGATCCCGAGGTCCCGTCCGCTACCGCGTAACCGCTTTTTGTGGTCGGGTCAGCCTGTGCAACTTCAACTCCAGGCGCTGCGACAGTCACCTTTCCAGTGTTGGAATTGGACCAAAACTTGAGTCCCTGATCTACAGCTGTAACAGCGACTACGCCAGGCAGTGCGGCCGGATAGCTCACGGTGCTCGCATCATTGCCAGTGGCTGCCACCACAACTACATCATGGGCTTCCGCATATGCGACCGCCTTCGCCGCTTTCGACCCGGGGTACGAATTATCATCGCCAAGCGAGAGGTTGATGACGGAAGCGCCTTGATCTACGGCATAGCGGATCCCGGACGCCAGACTTGCAGTAACGAACTTGCTACCAGCCAGGTCCACGCGAACCGGAAGAATTTTTGCTTTCGGCGCAAGTCCCATCACGCCAGCAGAGTTGTTGGCCCCGTGTCCATGGCCAGCAATGAGGCTGGCCATGGCAGTGCCATGCCCCTCAGTGTCGCGATGCGGAGTTCCCGCTCCTGTGAAGTCTTTACCCGGAAGAACTTGTCCGGTGAGGTCCGGATGGGCGGCGTCGACGCCTGAGTCGACTACAGCGACCGTTACACCAGCGCCCTGTGACGTCTTCCAAACCTTTTCTGCGCTATACACGGTCAACGGCCACTGAGCGTCTCGTACTTGATCCGCCGACGCAATTGGGGCCGAAGTGAGGAGCAAGGCTCCTGTCAACGCCACGACACCCGTCGTGGACCAGACTCGCTTGAAACCCAACTCCCTGCTCCTCACTCAGCTGCGGCTGGAGTCACCAGCCCGATAAATGGGCCGACTCCGACCTTACGCCAGGCCCGCTTACACGCTTACTCGATGGTCCGCGGCACGTTGCGGTTGCGGTCCTCTTCCGAGATCCAGGTCTCTTCGTCCTCGACCAAGTAGTCGGGACGGTCGCCCTGGCTGTTCTCCTTCTTGGACTTACGGCCCTTGCCACCGGCTCCGCCGGCACCTGCCTGCGTTCCGCCGCGGCTACCGTGCAAGCCTGCGCCGCCGCCGGCGCCCTTGCCGACTCCCTTGGCAGCACCAACGACACCACCACGGGCCCTCGCGAGTGCTCCGCGACCGCCGGCGCTTGCGCCGCCTCGACCGGCCGCCCCAGCACCGGCACCACCGCCCATGCCGCCCATACCCGCTCGGCCACCGACACCTCGGCCTGCTGCCGCGCCGCCACCGGCCAAGCCACCGCGACCGCCCATGGCGCCGATGCCGCCGCGTGCGGCAGCGCCGCCCGCGAGGCCGCCTGCTTCGCCAGCAGCCAGAATGCCCGGGCTCATAGATCCACCAGCTCCGAGATTGCCGACGCTGCCTCCACCAACGCTAGGTCCGCCAACACCCGTGCTGGGACCAGGTCCACTCATACCCGGCGAGATACTGTCCACATTCGTCTTGGCTGTTGGGACAGCTGGAAGCTGCGAACCGCCTGTGATGCCTTGATCACGCGGAACCGTCGGAGACGGCTTAATGCTCGCCGTCGGGCCTGCGCTCCAAGGCTTAGCTGTGGTTCCTGCCCTACTTGGAGCCGAACCGCCAGCAGATGGAACAGAGATGGGGGGCGGCATTGGCGTACTAGGGTTCGGCGGCGAGAATGGGTCGTTCTTGTCCCTGTCGAAATATTGTGGACTCGCATAGGCCTTGTAATTAACCCCCAACTGCTCCATAATCGCCACCCCCTTCAACTGCTCTTCCTTACCCTTGGACAAGGAATCCGCGTTGGCCTGGCGGGCGGCGTCCGTGCTCACGCCCTTGTTGATGTCGGCGAGGAGCTGTTCGTCGCTGCGGTTGTCGTCCGTGAGTTTGTCCCAGGCCCGGTCCCAACCGGAGGGCTCATTGACGTCCCGCATCTTGCTCATTGAGTTGCGAAGGTCGTTCTGAACGGCGTGCATGGTTTCGCCGTAGTGGTTGGCCCATGCGGCCGCGTTGCGGACGTTCCCCATGATTTCGTTGGCCTTCTTGCGGAAGGCCTCGGCCGCGTCGCCCTCCCAGTGCTCGAGGACGTTTTCCACGGCGCTCTGCATCATGCCCGCGACGCTGTCCTTCGAGGAGACCGAGTCAACACCGCCGGTCTTGGGGTCACCGTCGCCGCCCGACAGGATGTTGTGCACGGACTTCCAGTGCTGACTGACCTCGTAGATGCGGTTGGGGTCCGCGTCCAGGATCAGGGAGCGCAGCTCGGGGATACCCATCTTCATGAAATGGGTGTCGAGCTTGCTGCGGTCCGGACCCCCCATTCCACCATCGGGCAGTGACTCGAGCTTCTCGTCGTGCTTGTCCTTGATCCGCTGCTTCTGTGCCTCTTGCTGGGCCTTGATCTGCTCTTCGGTAGGCGTGTAGCCGTAGCCGTACATCTTCGAACATCCCCTCCGTCAGTGACCGGTCGCCGAACCGCCTAGTAAGCGGACCCACCCTTGGGAGTCGCGCTGACGCCCTGTGCGTTTGCGTGCTCCTGGTTGCTGTACTTGTCCCTGACCTTCGAGGTGCTGGTACCGAAGTCGTCGATCAGCTTGTGCAGATCCTTGATCATGTTCTCGATCCTGGTCTTCTGCTTCTGGTGGGCCTCGTGAAGTTCGTTGGACTCCAGGAACTTCTCACTGCCGAAGGCACTGCTCGGGATGTCCGTCTCGTACTTGGCCTTGGTGTTGGCCTTGTCCATGTCCGAGAGGAGGCCGTTGAGCTTTCGGATGACCTCATCCAGGGCGCTCAGATCGACCCGCATTCCGTTACTCATACCCCGTTGTCCTCTCCCCTGTTATTCAAGTTCTCAGCACCGTTCAGCGTCGGCCTCATCGGTCGGCCCGCCCGGTTCGCCGGCTCCGCCAATCCCGCACAGCCACCCCGCTCCCCGCCACCACCAGTACCAGGGCCAAGCCGGTTCCCAGTACGTAGATGGCCGTTCGGCGTTCCTTTTCGGCCTCGCTCTCGCCCATGGTCACCGCCATGGGGACGACTCCGCCAGTGCCGGCCCGCACGGGCGGGTCGGGGGTCGGGGACGTGGCCGGGGTGGAGGTGTCCGACAGGGCGGCCACCGGGTCGACGACGCCCCATCCGGTGAACTGGTTGGGTCCCCGGCCCGGCCGTTGGGCCGTCTGCTCGATCCGGGTGGCGATCTGGGCCGCCTTCCAGGTCGGGTGCGCCTGCTTCAGCAGGGCCGCGACGCCCGCCACGTACGGCGCCGCGAAGCTCGTGCCGTCGGCCGTGCACTGGCCGCCCTTCGGGACCGTCGAGACCATGTCGACGCCGGGGGCCGCCACGTCCACGAAGTCGCCGGACTGGGAGAAGTAGGCGCGTTCGTCGTTGCGGTCGGAGGCCGCGACGGCCAGGACGCCGTCGTACGAAGCCGGGTACGTGTCCGCGGACTTGCCGTCGGCGCCGTCGTTGCCGGCGGCGGCGACGATGAGTGCGCCCGCGTTCACGGCGGCCGTCACCGCGCTGCGCAGCGTCGGGTCGTCCTTCTTGTTCGCGGTGTCCGACGAGATGTTGATGATGTCCACGCCCTTGGCGACCGCCGCGCGGATCGCCGAGGCCATGGTTCCCGAGTTGCCCTGCTTGTTCGCTCCGCCGGTGTAGCGGAGGGACAGGATCTTGGCTTCGGGCGCGATCCCCTCGAACCCGGTGCCCTTAATCGGGCGGGCCGCGATGATGCCCGCCACGCGAGTGCCGTGACCCTCCCGGTCCTGGGTGGCCGAGCCGTCGACGAAGGACTTGCTGCCCGGGGCCATCGCGTCGGTGAGCTGGCGGTTGGAGCTGTCGACGCCCGTGTCGATCACCGCGACCGTCACGCCCTTGCCCGTCGCCTGGGCCCACAGCTGGTCCAGCAGCACCCGCTGCAGCGACCACGGCGTGGACTTGATGACGCCGCCCCCGAAGACGCACTCCCCGCTCGCCGCCAGGCCGAAGTCCGCGCGACCGGGGGCGGGGTGACCGTCAGAGGCCAGCGCCGGCGGCGTCGACGCCAGGCAGACCCCGGCGGCCGCGAGCACGCCGAGGACCCGCTGCGCCGCGCGGGTTCCGGTGCCGCGGCCGTTACGGCCGTTGTGGCTACGCGAACGGGCTCTGCGGCCCTTCACGTTCAGGCCCCTCATTGTCCAGGCCCCCAGGGCTTCCTCGACGTCCGAGACGTACTGCTGACGAGTGTGAAGATTTGCGGGATTTGCTGTGTGTCGCCCCGCACGGTTCGGGCACGGACCCGGAGCAGAGCTCGGCCCAGCGGACGCCGTGGCGTCGGCTGGGCCGATTCTCTTCATCTCAGGTCCCTCAGGCCCTCGGGTCGCCGACGGGCTCAGCCCCAGGTGGCGGCGTTGCTCTTCTCGGTGGCCTGGTAGTTGTCGGCCGCGTTCTGCAGGGCGGTGGAGATCTTCAGCAGGGTGGAGTGTAGGTCCTGGGCGGTCTGGTCCCACTCGCGCTGCTTGCGCTGGTAGCCCTCCTGCGCTTCGCCCTCCCAGGTGGCGGCGACGCGCTTGACGGAGGCCTCGAGGTCCTCGAGCTGCTGCTTGATACGGCCGGCCGTGGTGCGGACGTCGGTGGACGCGTTGGTGATCGTTGCGTAATTGACGAGGATCGACATCGTCAGTTCCCTTTCAGGAAGAGTGGTGGAAGGCAGTGGAGTGCTGATCCGGGCGATTCGGGGGCGAGAACCTCCGACGGCCTGCTGGATCAGCCGAAGTCCGACATGATCTTGCTGATCTCGGAGTTCTGCTGGTCCTCGGACGCGGAGTAGTTGCTCCGCGTGGAGTCCACGGCTTCCTTGATGTCGTTGAGAATGTCGCTCATCTTCTTCGCGTCCGCGTTCCACCGCTCCTGCAGCTGGTGGTAGGACGTGGCCGCCTGGCCCTTCCAGCCGCCGGCGATCTGCTCGATGACGCCGTTGAGGCGGCGGATCTCGCCCTGCAGCTGGCCGTTGACGGTGTTGATGTCACCGGAGAGCTTGGTGAGTTCGTCCTCTGTTACCCGGAACTGGCCGGCCATGATGAACCTTCCCCCATGTCGTCGTTCATGTTTGTCGGATCCGGGAAACCTGCCAGGTGCCCGGAGAAGCTTCGCACCGTTGAGCGCTGCAAACACTCTATCGTCAGCCTGTCACTCATCCACTGACAGGACCAATCAGTTACACGGCTCACACACTTGAGCGACGCTCTCGTGACCCATGTGCCGTCTTACCCTCAAGTGCGCTTTCTGATACGTCCGTTGGCCGCCGACAAACGGCCCCGCAGGTCACTGGCTCTGTTCCTGCTTCGCGCCGCCCGTGTCCAGTGTGGGTCCCTTCGGGATGAACGTCGCCCACGTCTGCGGCACGATCGCCGGCCTGGAGACGTCCTCGTAGCCGAGGCGCGTACGCGCCTTGTCCGTCTCGCTCGGCTCCCCGGACGACGTGGACGCCGAGGAGGCCGAACTCCCCTTCGCCGTGCTGTCGTTGTTCGACGGCAGCGAGTAGCGCAGACCCGTGTCGGTCAGCAGGTACCACGCGCCGCCTCCGCCCGCCGCGCCCATGACCTCCTGGAACAGCAGGCCCGAGCCCGAGGACACGTAGGCGCTCAGCGAGTCGGCGATGACCTTCTTCGGGTATGTCGTCCCGGCCCACGCCGCCAGCTGCGGCTTCTTGTCCGCGCCGATCGTGCCGTCGTAGACGCTGCACGAGGTGGTGCGGGCCTCTCCCGTGGCCGTGGTCGCCGGGTTGGCCTGCCGCGGGACGGTCTGGGGCCAGCCCTGGTCGCCGTAGAACGGGTCCGCGGGGCCGCCGTTGGCCTGGATGATCACGCCGGAGGAGACCTTGGTGGGGCTGGTGTTCTGGGCCTGCGGCGACTGCATCAACAGCTGCGCGACGAACGGCGTGACGACGGCGACCTTGTCCTTGAGGACGACGTAGTACTGCATGCCCTGCGCGTCCGGCGCCTCCAGGACCTGGCCCACCGTGCTCGCCCCGCTGGGCAGCCCCTTGACGGAGGTCGTGCCGCCGGAGCCGGGGACCTTCGGGAAGGTGATGACGCCGCGCGGGTTGAGGGTGCGCAGCCATTCCTGGCTCACCGGCTGCGCCTTGGCCGTGCTGCCGATGACGACGGAGCGCAACTGCTGCATGGTGGCCGCGTCACTGACCGAGGGACCGCCGAGCCAGAAGAGGTTGCCCTTGCCGTCGACCAGGTACTCACGGGCGGTCTTGGGGTCCTTGACGTACAGGGCCTGGCCGGGGCCCACCTTGCCCGTGCCGTTCAGGGACTTGGCGTCCGCGGCGTCCATGACGAACACCGCGCGGTCGATGTTGCCGTCCTCGGTGCTGCCCGAGCCCTGCGCGGGGCGCTCGCACACCGCCCACGTCTTCGTCTTCTCCGCGTCGCTCGCGGAGGGCAGCCGGTCGGGGGCGTACGGGATGCCGAGGGTGGCGCCGTGCGCGATGTCGCTCTTGTCGATCTCCTTGCCGGAGACCTCCAGGACGCTGCCCTTGCCCTTGTCCAACAGGAGTTTGGCGGAGGCGTAGTTGAGGACGGGGTGCAGCGTCGGGACCTTCTTGCCGCTCGACGTCTCGTCGGGGAGCACCACGTAACGCGTCGTGGAGTCGCTGTCGACGATGATGTACTCGCCGGGCTTGTCCCAGCCCGCGGGCGCCGTCGGCTTGATCACGCCCCAGGCGATGAAGCCCACCACCAGGACGACCCCGAGCGCCAGGCTGGGCGTCACCGTGCGGACCGGCCGCGGGGCGCCTTCCTCCGAGCCGCCCGGTGACGGCGCGAGGAAGGCCGCGACGGTGCGCTTGCGAGCGAAGTTGTAGGCGGCGAGCTCGTCCTGACGCTTGGCCATGGTCCCCGTTTCTCCCGTTTCGTACTGCTCGATCGTGTCCGAAGTGCCCACGGTGCCCGCGGGTGTGCGGACTGCCCGCGGTGCACGGACCGCCCGCGGTGCACGGACTGCCCGCGGTGCGTGCAGTGCCCCCACCGTCCGCAGTGCCTGCAGTGCCCGCACTGTCCGCAGTGCCCGTACTGCCCGCCCTGCTCGATCGCGTCTGTGATGTCCGATCGCCAACGCGAAGCGGCTGAGGCACCTTCGGTCGCGCAGGCACCTACTATGCCCTGCGCCGTGGGAGGACGGTTCACCAGGTGTTCGGCCGACCCCGCATCTTCACAGAGCTTCACCACAGCGCTCCACCACGCGAGGCGGCTCCGTGACAGGGTGGCCACCTGGGGTTTCGGTGTCCCGTGTGTCGCCCGCCGTCGCGCAACGGGTACCGTGAGCCGCCCACATGGTTGTCGTGGGCCCAGCGAGCGGCCACTGAATTCGCGAAAGGGATGTCCCGGGGGATGAGCAGCGCTACGAGCACTCGGCGCGGACGCCGCGCACAGCAGCCACAAGGGGGCCCGGGCGACAGACGTACGACGGCTGCACCGCCCGCCGCCGTCGCCGCGTCGCCGCGCACGCTGCCCCGGCCGGGCGGCCTGGGTCCGGTACGACTGCAACAGCTCATCCTGGTGGAACTCGCGGCGGCGGTCCTGCTCGCCGCATGGGCCGCTGACGTCTCCTGGCTGCTGGTGCCGGCCGGCGTCGTGGCCGTCCTGCTGCTGCTCCTGGCGGTCCTGCGCCGCGCCCGACGGCCTCTGCCCGAGTGGTACGAGACCACGCGCGCCCTCCGGCAGCGCCGCCGCGACGCCAAGCTGCCCGTGCCGCCCGGCACGGAGGCGATGCTGGCCCCGGTGGTGGAGTGCGACCCGGCCCTGCGGACGTACGCCTTCGTCTCCCGTGACAACCGCCAGATCGGCATGATCGGCGACGGGACCTTTCTGACGGCCGTCCTGTTCGTGCAGCCCGCCGACGAACCGCTGCGCCCCGCGGCGGCCCACCGGCAACTGCCGCTGAAGCTCGTCCAGGACGCCCTGGAGGTCGACGGCATCCGGCTGGCCTCCGCGCAGGTCGTGCAGCACACCCAGCCGGCGCCCGCCCCGCACCTGCCCCAACAGTCGCTCGCCGCACGGTCGTACGGCCCCCTGCAGGCCCAGGTAGGTTCGCCCGCGCTGCGCCTGACCTGGGTCGCCCTCAAGCTCGATCCGGAGCTGTGCCCGGAGGCGGTGCAGGCGCGCGGGGACGGTGTCCCCGGGGCGCAGAAGGCGCTGCTGCGGGTGGCCGACCAGCTGTCGAGCCGGCTGGCCGGCGCCGGCTTCAAGGCGACCATCCTCGACGAGACCGAGCTGGTGCAGGCGCTGGCGACGTCCAGCTGCCTCAACCCGCGCTCCAGCCAGCAGCACGCCGCCCAGGACGGGCGGAGCCAGCGCCGTACGGTCGAGGCGGTGAAGACCTGGCGGGTCGACGACCGCTGGCACACCACGTACTGGGTGTCCCGCTGGCCGCAGTTGGGCAACGGCGGGGTGTCGCTGCCCGAGCTGGTCACGCGGCTCACCTCGCTGCCGGTGCTCGCCACGACGTTCAGCATGACCCTGAGCAAGGCCGGCAACCGCGGTGTCTCGCTCGCCGGACACATCCGGGTGACCGCCCGCGGCGACGACGAACTCGGCCAGGTGGGACGGGAGTTGGAGCGGGCCGCAAGCGCCGCGAAGGTCGGTCTCGTCCGTCTCGACCGGGAGCAGGTGCCCGGGGCCCTCGCGACTCTGCCGCTCGGAGGTACCTACTGATGTCCCAGCCAACTCCGGCCATGACCCAGGGACAGCAGAACCGCGCCCCCGGCCGTACGCCCGCCCACGTGGCCTCGCCCACCGACACCGGCATGATCCCGATCATCCGGCAGCCGGAGACCTCGCAGCAGCAACGGCGCATCGCCAGCCCGGGGTTCGGGTTGCGCGGGCCGCGCCGCAACCGTCATGTCGTCGCCGCCGAGGAGCTCGCAGCGATCAGCATGCCGATCGGTGACGACGGTGTGCTCATCGGCACCGACGCGGAAGGGCAGCCGGCCGTGCTCGGCCTGTCCCGGCCGACCCCGTTCGACGTCGTCCTCGTGGGCGGTCTGTGGCTCGCCCAGGTGCTGGCGCTGCGCGCCGCCGCGACGGGCGCGCGCGTGGGTGTCGAGACCGGGCGCCCCCAGGCCTGGCAGCAGTTGGCGCAGGCGGCGGGCGGCGGCCAGCAGTGCGTGACGGTGTATCCGGTGGGCCGGGTGCCCGCGCAGGGGCCGTCGGTGTCCAGTCCGGTGGTGTTGATCCGGGACTGCGGTATTCGTCCACCGCGCGGGCGGGTGACCTCCGTGCCGTGGCAGGCCGTCGTGACGGTGCTGCCCTTCGTCAGCGAGCACGCGCCGCGCTGGCTGGCCCAGGCGCATCTCGTCGGTGTTCAGCGCATCTCGCCGTTCGAGACGGAGGTCGTGCGCGACACGTTGGGCATTCCCGAGGAGCAACTCCAGCACCTGCCGACCCTTCACGACGGCGTCGCCATGTGGTGCACTCGCAAGCATCAGAAGTTCGTCATGACCGAACCCACCGACGCGGAGACGGGGCTGCTCGGCGTGGCCCGCCGTATGGACTGACGTGTCGTCGTCCGTGGGCGCGGGGGCGGAGCCCGAACGAGCCGCGCCCACGGGGCATTTCGTACGGTCCCCGGGAACGGTTCGTCAGGACCCTCCGTCCGCGCCCACGAGGCTCGTCCGCCCCTGCACGCGGAACTTCGCCGTCCAGGGCCGTCCGAGCCCGGGGGGCTTGGCCGTTCGGGCCCATGGGGGCTTTTCCGTCCCGCCAAGCGAGTGATTAGGCTTCTGGTGGTGCGGTGACGATCGCAGTCGGGTGGGACTCGCCACTCGGTCCGCCCGGCCGCGACGACGACCAGCTCAGCAGCAGTGGCTGACCAGGAGGCAAGCAGTGAACAGGGATCGGTCCGAGTACAACGGCGGGAGCCCTTCCTCGGACGGGGACGATCACGAGGTGGATCTCACCGGCGAGTTCGAAATCGTCTACACGCCTCCCGCCTGGTACGCACAGAGCACCGGTGGCACGGGCGGTGGACAGCAGGACTCCGGCCAGAATTCACCACCACCGCCGACCGGTCCGCCCATCGGATCGCCGACCGGGCCACCGGGCATCGCGCCGCAGGCTCCGGCCCAGGCGCCGCCCGCACCGGCGCAGGGCACGGCTCCGGACGGCTACGGCTACCCGCAGCAGGCCGCTCCGGGCACCGCACCCGCGGCGCCCGGCGGGTACGGCTACCCGCAGCAGCCGACGGCCGCCGCGCCCCAGCCCGGCCAGGACACGTCCGGCGGGTTCGGCGCACCCCAGGCGCAGCCGGCCGCGCAGCCCGCCGCACCGGCGGCCGCGCCCCCGCCTGCTCCCGTGACCGCGCCCGCGCCCGCTCCGACACTCGCACCCCAGCAGCAGGCCCCGGCCCAGCAGCCCGCCGCACCCCAGCAGCAGGCGCCCGCCGCCCCGCCCGCGGCCCCGCAGCAGGCGCCCGCCCAGCCCGCCGCCGCGCCCGGCTTCCCCGTGCTGCGCCCGGTCGACGAGGACAACCAGTCGAGCGCGCCCGCCACGGCCACCCCGCCGGCCGGCGTCCCGGCGGCCACCCCCGAGCAGCCCACGCAGCCCGAACAGCCCACGCAGTCCGAGGAGCCCGAGCAGCCCGAGGAGTCGGAGCTCAACTACGCCGCTGCCGACGCCGAGGCGGCCCGCCTCTTCGGCGGGGACGACGACGCCGAGGAGCCGGAGGAGACCGCCGTCGACGAGAGCGAGGCGGACTCCCCGGCCACCGCCCAGGACGGCGAGCCCGCCCAGGACCCGTCCGGCGCCGGCTCCCCCGCGCAGCCGGACGCCGAGCCGGAGCCGGCGTCCGCGCCGGAGCCCCCCGCGCCCGCCGCCCAGGTGCAGGCCGAGCCGCCGCAGGCCACCCCGGCCGGGCACCCCCCCGTACCGCCGCAGGGCGCCCCCGGCCTGCCGCCGCTGCCGCAGGGCTTCGTCCCCGCGGACCCGGCCCAGGCGTCCGCCGCGCAGCAGCCCGGCCACCCGGATCCGCAGCCCGGCCACCCGGATCCGCAGGCGGGCCCCTACGGCTATCCGCAGCAGGCCCCCCAGCCGGCACAGCCGCATCCGGGCCGGCCGCCCGTCCAGCACGCCCAGCCCCAGCCGGGCCAGCCGCCGGTCCAGCCGGGCCAGCCTCAGCCCCCAGCCGGATACGGCTACCCCCAGGCCCCCGGCCAGCCCGGCCAGCCCGGTCACCCCGGCCAACAGCCCCCCGTCCAGGGCGGTTTCGGTCCGGCGGCCGCACACCCCGGCCAGCCGGCACCGGTCGACCCCCGGCAGGCGCCCCTGCCCCCGCAGCCCCCGCACCCGCAACAGGCCGGCTACGGCTATCCCCAGGTACCGCAGGCACCGCAGGCGCCCCAGGCACCCCAGCCCCACCCGGCCCAGCCGCAGCCCCACCCCGGGCCGCCCGCGCCCGCCGGATACGGCTACCCCCAGACCCCCGGCCAGCCCGGTCAGCCGGCCCAAGCGGGCCAGCCCGTCGCGCCTCCGCAGCCCGGCTACGGCTACCCGCCCCACCAGCAGCCGCAGCCGCAACCCCAGCCCCCCGCCGGCTACGGCTACCCCCAGCCCGACCAGGCCCAGCAGCCGCAGCCCCCCGCGCCGCAGCCCCCGGCCCAACCCCAACCGCAGCCACAGCCCCACCCGCAGGCCCAGCAACAGCCCCCCACCCCCTACGGCAACCAGGGCGCCCCGCCCGCCCAGGGCGGCTGGACCGCGCCTCCGGGTCCTCAGGCCGGCCCTGGTGCGCCGCCGCAGCAGCAGGCCGCGCCGGGCACGCCGCTCGGCTACAACGCCGCCGTCGAGCTCTCCTCGGACCGGCTGCTGCGCAACCAGCCGAAGGCCCGCAAGAACAACCAGGGCCCCTCGCGCTTCAAGCTCGGTGCCAAGAAGGAGCAGGCCGAGCGGGAGCGGAAGCTGGGACTGATCCGTACGCCGGTGATGTCCTGCTACCGGATCGCGGTCATCAGCCTCAAGGGCGGTGTCGGCAAGACCACGACGACCATGTCGCTGGGCGCGACGCTCGCCACCGAGCGGCAGGACAAGATCCTGGCGATCGACGCCAACCCGGACGCCGGCACCCTCGGCCGACGGGTGCGGCGCGAGACGGGTGCCACCATCCGTGACCTGGTGCAGGCGATCCCGCAGCTCAACAGCTACATGGACATCCGCCGCTTCACCTCGCAGGCGCCCTCCGGTCTGGAGATCATCGCCAACGACGTGGACCCGGCGGTCTCGACCACCTTCAACGACCAGGACTACCGGGCCGCGCTGGACGTGCTGGGCAAGCAGTACCCGATCATCCTCACCGACTCGGGTACCGGTCTGCTCTACAGCGCGATGCGCGGGGTCCTCGACCTGGCCGACCAGCTGATCATCATCTCCACCCCGTCGGTGGACGGCGCGAGCAGCGCCTCGACCACGCTCGACTGGCTGTCGGCTAACGGCTTCGCCGACCTCGTCCAGCGGTCGGTCACCGTGATCTCCGGTGTCCGCGAGACCGGCAAGATGATCAAGGTGGAGGACATCGTCGCCCACTTCGAGACCCGCTGCCGCGGTGTCGTCGTGATCCCCTTCGACGAGCACCTCGCGGCGGGCGCCGAGGTGGACCTCGACATGATGCGGCCCAAGACCCGCGAGGCCTACTTCGACCTCGCGGCGCTGATCGCCGAGGACATCGCCCGTACCCAGCAGGGCTTCGGCAACCCCAACATGCAGTACCAGCAGCCGCAGCAGGGCTACCCGGCCCCGCAGCAGCACCCGCAGCACCCCCAGCAGGAGCTCTACGGCCAGCACGGGCAGCCCCAGCCGGGTCAGGGCTGGGGTCAGCCCCCGCAGCAGCCCGCGCCGGGCCAGGGCTGGCAGCAGCAACCGGCGCCGCCGCAGGACCCGCAGCAGGGTCAGCCCGGTGCCGTACCGCCGGGCTGGACGCAGCAGTAGCCCTCAAGACCGAAGGGCGGCCGGTGCCTTCGGGCACCGGCCGCCCTTCGTCGTCGTGACGGAGGCCGCGCTTACTCGGCGGCGGCCACCAGCTCGCGGCAGCGCTTCACGTCCTCGGCCATCTGCTCCAGCAGACCCTCCAGGGACTCGAACTTCGCCTGCCCGCGCACGAAGGCGAGGAAGTCCACCGCCACGTGCAGCCCGTACAGGTCGAGTCCGACGCGGTCGATCGCGTACGCCTCCACCGTGCGCTCGGTGCCGTCGAACTGCGGGTTCGTGCCGACGGAGATCGCGGCCGGCATCGCCTCGCCGTTCACGTGCAGCCAGCCGGCGTAGACGCCGTCGGCGGGTACGGCGGTGTGGGGCAGCGTCTCGACGTTGGCGGTCGGGAAGCCGAGTTCCCGGCCCCGCTGGGCGCCGCGGACGACGACGCCCTCCACGCGGTGCGGGCGGCCGAGGATCTCGGCGGCGCCCTGGACCTCGCCCTCGGCGATCAGCCGCCGGGTGAGGGTCGAGGAGAACGGCTCGCCGCCGCCCGCCTCGCCGGTGACGTACAGGTCGACGACCTCGACCTCGAAGTCGTACACCTCGCCCTGCTCGACGAGGAACTCGACGTTCCCGGCGGCCTTGTGGCCGAAGCGGAAGTTGGGGCCCTCGACGACCGCCTTGGCGTGCAGCTTGTCGACCAGGACCTTGACGACGAAGTCGGCCGGCGACAGCTTCGAGAACTCTTTGGTGAAGGGGAGGATCAGGACCGCGTCCACGCCCAGCTCCGCCATCAGCTCGGCCCGGCGGTGGTGCGGGGCGAGCAGGGGCGGGTGGCTGCCGGGACGGACGACCTCGCTGGGGTGCGGGTCGAAGGTGACGACGACGGAGGGGACGCCCAGCTCCCGGGCGCGGTCCACGGCATGCCGGATGATCAGCTGGTGCCCGCGGTGCACCCCGTCGTAGGAACCGATGGTGACGACGCTGCGCCCCCAGTCCTCGGGGATGTCCTCCAAGCCACGCCAGCGCTGCACTGTGACCGCTCCTCGAACCCGTGTCCGTGTGTACCGACCTCTTACGCAGGTCTAAGGGTGCCATGCCGGGCCCACCTCGCCCGCATCGGCATGGGGGCTGTGACCCGACGCACGTGGTGGGAACGGTTCAGGCGGGGACGCGGACGCCCGCCAGGTTCTCGATCATCCGGCGGGTGCTGGGGCCCACCACCGCCGCCCAGGCCTGCGGGGTGTCGGTGAGCCAGCCGGCCATCCGGGCCGCGAAGCCGGGCACGTGGCGGCCCAGGTCCACCAGGCCGCGGTCGAAACGGGCCGCGCCGTCGGGGGTGCGGACGAGCAGCAGGCCGGTGCGGTGGACCAGGTCGCGGACCTCTTCGCCGTCGGCGTGGGCGGTGGCGTGCAGCAGGACGTCGAGAACGGCCGGGGCGTGTTCGTGGGCGAGGAGGAAGTCGAGGAGCTCGCGGCGCAGCGGGCGCGAGGCGGGGGCGCCCGGCGCGGCGAGTACGGCGGCGAGGGCGGCCCGCACCTCCTCCGGGCCGCCGTCGAGGAGCCCGGTGACCAGCGGCAGCAGTACGGTGCGCGCCTCGGGCCCCTGGTCCAGGCGCCGGTCGACGTAGGCGGCCACGTCGTCCGCGGTCTCCGGGCGCCGCTCGACGGCTTCCCGGACCAGGACGGCGACGCGGCGGGCCAGCGGGGGTGTGGTGACGTCGGCGAGTGTGCGCAGCGCGTCACCGACGTCACCCCGCCCGCGCAGCCGTTCGCGGAAGGCGTCCAGGACCTGTTCCGGATGGGTGGCCAGGGCGGCGACCAGGGCGCTCGGCGGGAACTGCGGGTCGCCGGCCGCGAAGTGCCGCAGCGCCTGCGGGAGATGGCGGGCGCGGGTGCGGGGGTCGCGTACGAGAAGGGCGAGCGCGGCGCCGTGCAGGGTGGCGTCGGTGGGGCGGGCGAGCAGGGCGAGGGCCGCGTAGCGCAGCAGTTCGCGGTCGGCCTCGGTACGGACGTGGGGCGCGGCCCGCAGCCCGTACGCGACCGCCGCCACACGCCGGGCCGGCCGCTCGTCGTGCGCCCACCGGTCGACGGCCCGGCAGACGGCCGACGGCTCGTCCTCGGCGAGCACCGCGAGCAGCTCGTCGGCCCGCCGGTGCGCGCAGTCGACGAGCACCTCGGTCAGGTCGTCCAGGGCCAGGTGCCGATGGGTGTGCAGCAGCGCCTGCGCGGCCTTCGCCACGGTCGCGTGCGGGGTCGCCGGGAGCGGCCGGTCGTCGTCGAACCAGCGGGTGAGGAGCGGTTGTACGACGGTGGGGTCGGCGGCGAGGAGGCGGGAGGCGGCGTCGAGGAAGCGGGGTGAGGCCGCCGCGGGGTCCTGCGGGGGGCCGTCGGCGGGCAGGAGCCGGCGCAGTAGGTCGAGGCGTTCGAGCTCGGGGACGGGCAGGGCGGTCCAGAAGGCGGGGCCGAGCGGACCTCGCCCGGTGCTCGTCGGGGCCACGAGGTCGTCGGCCAGTTGTCGCAGTACGCCGAGATACGGCGTCGCGTCCGGTACGCGCAGCAGGGTCTCGGTGAGCAGGCGCGCGGCCCACCAGGAGTCCGGATCGTCGCGCAGGGCGCGGGCCAGCTCCTCGAGGCGGAGGGCGAGTCGGCGGGTGCCGTGGTCGCGGGCCACCAGGAGCAGGGCCTGTACGACGGGGCCGATGCGGTGGTGCGGCACGGGGACCGGGTGGGCGGGGGTGGCCGGGCGGTGGACCAGTGCGCGCAGGGCCCCGTCCAGGTCGAGGTGCATGCCCTGGATCCAGTCGGCGAACTCCTCGTGGGCGAAGCGGTAGCCGGTGCCGGCGGGGACGAGGAGGCCTTCGGTGAGGACGGCGGAGGCCCAGCCGGTGCCGCCGCCGAGCCGTGCCGGGGCCTGCCCCCAGGGGAAGGTCGCCTCGAACGCCGCCCGGTCCAGCTCGCCCTGGCCGGGGCCCAGGCTGCGCCGGGCGGCCTCGTGGACCTGTCCGCAGACCTTGGCCGCGAGACGGCGTACGGCGGTGCCGCGCAGGCCGTTGCCGGCGGCCAGGCGGACGGCGATGCGCAGGCACATGAGGTCGAGGTGGGCGGAGAAGACGTCGTCGCGGTCCACCCGGGCACCGGGGGCGTCGGGCAGGGCGGTGAGGACCTCGGAGAGGAGCCGGAGGGCGAGGGGATGCCGGGCGTCCGCCCCCACGAGGGTGCCCTCGGGGACGCGATAGCGTGCGCGGGCCGTACGGGCCTCGTCCTCACGAAGCTCCCCGAGACGCACACAGGGCGGCTCCCCGACTTCCGAGGACTCCGCACCGCCACCGCCCACATCAGCCACTCCCGAGCCCCCGGCACCGCCCACCGCCCGACCGCCCCACCCCCTCGGGTCGTACAGCAGCTCGCGTGGGAATTCCGCTCCCGCCCGTTCCCAGTACTCCTCCCGGCAGGCCACCACCAGCCGGGCCCCCGTGGTCCGCAGCCATGCAGCCGTGCCCTCCGTCCACTGCGGCAGGCGGTGGGCCAGGATCGGTGGCATCTCCTCGGGGCCGTCCAGGAGAAGCAGCAGGGGGCGGCCGGCGGCGTCGGCGATGCGGGCCAGGCGGTCCGGGGCGAGGTCGCCGAGGTCCGGCACGGGGGCGGACCGGGACGCGGCGACGATGCGTGCGGCGCGGGTCAGCGCCCGGCGGGCGGCGTCCGCGACCGATGTGTCGTCGTCCCGCAGGTCGGCGCCGCGCAGCCACAGCGTGGGGGCCGGTTCGGCGCCGCGGTTGCGGCGGGCGGCGAGGGCGGCGAGTTCCGTCGTACGGCCGCTGCCCGGTGCGCCGACCAGGCCCAGTACGGCGGTCGGGGCGCAGGCCCGGGTGAAGCGGGTGAACTGCCGTGCCGTCTCGCCGCGTTCGACCGGTGGCACGGCTGCCGCCGCCCCTCCCCCGGTGTGGCCGAGCGTCCCCGGCGGCCCGTCCTGCCCCACCGAGGTGGCCGTCAGTTCCAGTACCCCGGCGAGGTTGAGGTCGGCTCCGTAGGCGGGGACCGTGGCCGTGTTCGCGGCGAGGAGGTCGGCCAGGGGCCCGGGCGGGGCCGGGCGCAGGGGGACGGCGAAGCCGGTGTCGCGGTGGCCGTTCTGCAGGGCCGTGCCGAGGACGCCGACGACCGCGCCGGTGCCGGCGTCGAGCACCGGGCCGCCGGCCGCGCCGCCGCCGAGCCGCAGCGCGTCCTGCCCGGCCGTGCCGATGGCGATTTCCAGGGCGTCGTCGAGGGCGCGGAAGCGGTCGGTCGCCGCGTAGGTGACGGAGGTCGCGGCCAGGACGCGCGCCTCGCGCCAGCAGCCGGCCGCCAGCCGCACGTAGGTGCCGGTCTCGACGCGGTCGCGGGTGGTGACCGGCAGCGGCTCCACGCCGAGTCCCTCGGTGCGTACGAGGGCCAGGTCCAGGTCGGGCAGCGCCGTCACGGCCTCCGCGGTGACCAGGCAGCTGCGGTCGCCGTCGGCACGCAGCACCAGCCTGGGCAGTCCGTCGACCGCCTCGTGGCTGGTGATCACCGTGCCGTGGTGGTCGGCCACGAAGCCGATGCCGCGGGGGCGCCCGGCGAGGTCGTGGATGCGGACGAGAACGTCCTCGGCGGGCTCGTCCCCCGGTGTTCCGGGAGCCGTCGGCCCGTTCGCCGTCGCCCGGCGTCCGCCTCCGCCTCGCGGGCCCCGTGCCGCCATGGCGAACCTCCCGCCGTACACCTGCGCCGTACATCCGTGCTCTGTCTTCGACGGTAGGCGTGCGGTGATCGGCGGGACAGATCGCGTGGTGAACGCGCCCCCTTCCGCTCCCCCGCTTCACTCCGAGCGCCTGCCCGCACGGGTGAACAGTGGGGGGTCGGTGGATACACCCTAGGGGTGGGGGAACCGAGGGGGGACCGTGGAGCGGCGGCACAACCCCGTGATCGCCGCTCCACGGGCAGACTCCCCGGTCTCCCCGGTCTCCCCGGTCTCCCCGGTCTCCCCGGTCTCCCCGGTCTCCCCGGTCTCCCGGGTCTCCCCGGTCAGCCGAAGACGGCCAGGCTCTTCGCCTTGCCCCTGTGCGCCTCCACGAGCGCGAGGAAGCGGCCCTCGGGGTCGAAGACGGCGACCGTTCCCGCCGACGCGTACTCGTCGGGCATGTCGAGGCGTACGCCGTTCGTCAGCAGGCGGGCCCGCTTGGCGTCCACGTCCCAGCGGGGGAAGGCGGCCTCGGCCGCCTCGGCGATGGGCATGACCGTGAACTCCTGCTGGAGCTGGTCCAGCGTCTTCGCCGCGTCCAGCTTGTACGGGCCGACGCGGGTGCGGCGCAGGGCGGTCAGGTGGCCGCCGACGCCGAGGTCGGCGCCCAGGTCGCGGGCGAGCGCCCGGATGTAGGTGCCGGAGGAGCAGACGACCGACACGACCAGGTCGAGGACGGGGGTGCCGTCCTCCGCGACGGCGTCCCGGACGTCGTACACCGCGAAGGAGGAGACGGTGACCGGGCGGGCGGGGATGTCGAACTCCTCGCCCTCACGGGCCCGCTTGTACGACCGCACGCCGTCGATCTTGATGGCGCTGACCTTTGACGGCACCTGCATGATGTCGCCGGTGAGCTTGGCGATCCCGGCGTCGATCGCGTCCCGGGTGACCTTCGAGGCGTCTGACGACCCCGTGATCCCGCCCTCCGCGTCGTCCGTGACCGTCGTCTGCCCGAGGCGGATCGTGCCCAGGTACTCCTTCTCGGTGAGCGCCAGATGGCCCAGGAGCTTGGTCGCCTTCTCCACGCCCAGCACGAGCACGCCCGTCGCCATGGGGTCGAGGGTGCCCGCGTGTCCGACGCGGCGCGTCTTCGCGATGCCGCGCATCTTGGCGACGACGTCGTGCGAAGTGAAGCCCGACGGCTTGTCGACGATGACAAGCCCGTCGGGCGTGGTGGTCTTCTGCGTCATTCGGAGGCGTCGGCTTCCGTCTCGTCGTCGGCCAGCTTCTTGTACGGGTCCGCACCACCGGCGTACGCGGCGCCCGCGGACGCCTCGCGCACCTTCTCGTCGGACTGGCGCGCCTTGTCGAGGAGGTCCTCGATGGTGCGGGCGTTGTCCGGCAGGGCGTCGGCGACGAAGGCCAGGGTCGGCGTGAACTTCACGCCGGCCGCCCGGCCGACCTCGGAGCGCAGAATGCCCTTGGCGCTCTCCAGACCGGCGGCCGCGGCGGCCCGCTCCTCGTCGTCGCCGTAGACGGTGTAGAAGACGGTCGCCTCCCGCAGGTCCCCGGTGACTCGGGTGTCCGTGATGGTGATGTGGGAGCCGAGCCGCGGGTCCTTGATCCCGCGCTGCAGCTTCTGGGCCACCACCTCTCGGATGAGGTCCGCCAGCCTCTTGGCACGCGCGTTGTCGGCCACTGGTCCGTCTCCTTAGTAACTTCTTGCTGCTTGCTTCAGTCTTCGTCGCTGTGGAGCCTGCGTCGAACCGAGAGCAGTTCCACCTCGGGCCGCGCCGCGACCAGCCGCTCACAGCGGTCGAGTACGTCCGTGAGGTGTCCCGTGTCCCCGGAGACCATCGCCAGCCCGATCTCGGCCCGGCGGTGGAGGTTCTGGTTGCCCGTCTCCGCCGCGCTCACCGCGTACTTGCGCTGGAGTTCGGCCACGATCGGACGGACGAGAGAGCGTTTCTCCTTCAGCGAGCGGACGTCACCGAGGAGCAGGTCGAAGGACAGAGTCCCCACATACATGTGTGTCCGGATGTCCCGCCGGTTCGGGGTACGGGCGCCACGCTTCGACGCCGATACGGGAACCGTACACGTAACGGCCGGGGCCGATCGACGGAAATTCCGTGAGGGAACTTTCCCGCCGACCGGCCCCGATCGCGTGCTGGATCAGCCGCGCGGCTTCTCGCGCATCTCGTACGTCGCGATGACGTCGTCGACCTTGATGTCGTTGAAGTTGCCGAGGTTGATACCGCCCTCGAACCCTTCGCGGATCTCGGTGACGTCGTCCTTGAAGCGACGCAGACCCTCGATGTTGAGGTTCTCCGCGATGACCTTGCCGTCGCGGATGAGGCGCGCCTTGGTGTTGCGGCGGACCTCGCCGGAGCGGATGAGCACACCCGCGATGTTGCCCAGCTTGGACGAACGGAAGACCTCGCGGATCTCCGCCGTGCCGAGCTCGACCTCCTCGTACTCCGGCTTGAGCATGCCCTTGAGGGCCGCCTCGATCTCCTCGATCGCCTGGTAGATGACCGAGTAGTACCGGACGTCCACGCCCTCGCGCTCGGCCATCTGCGCCGCGCGGCCGGCCGCGCGGACGTTGAAGCCGATCACGATGGCGTCGGAGCCCATCGCCAGGTCGATGTCCGACTCCGTGACCGCACCGACGCCGCGGTGCAGGACGCGGATGTCGACCTCTTCGCCGACGTCCAGCTGGAGCAGGGACGACTCGAGCGCCTCGACGGAACCGGAAGCGTCACCCTTGATGATGAGGTTGAGCTGCTGGACCTCGCCGGCCTTGAGCACCTTGTCCAGGTCCTCGAGGGAGACACGGCGCGTGCGCTTGGCGAACGCGGCGTTGCGCTCACGGGCGGCGCGCTTCTCGGCGATCTGACGGGCCGTACGGTCCTCGTCGACCACCAGGAAGTTGTCGCCCGCACCCGGGACGTTGGTCAGGCCCAGGACCTGGACCGGCGTCGCGGGTCCGGCCTCGGCGACGTTGTTGCCGTTGTCGTCGAGCATGGCGCGCACGCGGCCGTAGGCGTCGCCCACCACCATCGTGTCGCCGACCCGCAGGGTGCCTCGCTGGACGAGGACCGTCGCCACGGCACCGCGGCCGCGGTCGAGGCGGGACTCGATGCTGATGCCCTGCGCGTCCTGGTTCGGGTTGGCCCGCAGGTCGAGCGAGGCGTCGGCCGTCAGGATCACGGCCTCCAGCAGGGAGTCGATGTGCAGACCCTGCTTGGCGGAGATGTCGACGAACATCGTGTCGCCGCCGTACTCCTCGGCCACCAGCCCGTACTCGGTGAGCTGACCGCGCACCTTGGTCGGGTCAGCGCCCTCGACGTCGATCTTGTTGACCGCGACGACGATCGGGACGTCGGCCGCCTTGGCGTGGTTGAGCGCCTCGACCGTCTGCGGCATGACGCCGTCGTTGGCCGCGACGACCAGGATCGCGATGTCGGTCGACTTCGCACCACGGGCACGCATGGCGGTGAAGGCCTCGTGACCCGGGGTGTCGATGAAGGTGATCTTGCGCTCTTCGTCGTTGACCTGGGTCGCGACCTGGTAGGCACCGATGTGCTGGGTGATGCCGCCGGCCTCGCCCGCGATGACGTTCGTCTTGCGGATGGCGTCGAGCAGTCGGGTCTTACCGTGGTCGACGTGACCCATGACGGTGACGACCGGCGGGCGGACCACCAGGTCCTCCTCGTCGCCCTCGTCCTCGCCGAACTCGATGTCGAAGGACTCGAGCAGCTCGCGGTCCTCCTCCTCGGGGCTGACGATCTGAACCGTGTAGTTCATCTCGTCGGCGAGGAGCTGCAGGGTCTCGTCGGAGACGGACTGCGTGGCCGTGACCATCTCGCCGAGGTTCATCATGACCGCGACGAGCGACGCCGGGTTGGCGTTGATCTTCTCCGCGAAGTCGGTGAGGGAGGCACCGCGCGACAGGCGAATGGACTCGCCGTTGCCGCGAGGCAGCATCACGCCGCCGACCGACGGGGCCTGCATGGCCTCGTACTCCTGGCGCCTCTGCCGCTTCGACTTGCGGCCACGGCGCGCGGGACCGCCGGGGCGACCGAAGGCGCCCTGCGTGCCACCACGACCGCCCGGACCACCGGGACGACCGCCGAAGCCGGGACGACCGCCGCCGCCCGCACCCGGACCACCGGGACGACCGGCGAAACCGCCGCCACCGCCACCGGGACCGCCGGGACGACCGGCGAAGCCGCCGCCACCGCCGCCGGGACGACCGGCGAAACCGCCGCCGCCCGGACGACCGCCGCCGCCACCGGGGCGACCGCCGCCGCCGGGACCACGACCGCCGGGACCGCCGCCACCGGGGCGGGGGCCGGCAGCGGGACGCTGCGGCATCATGCCGGGGTTGGGACGCGGGCCGCCGGGGCCGCCGCCGGGACGCGGACCGCCCTGCGGACGGGGCATGCCGCCCGGGGTCGGACGCGGACCGCCCGGAGACTGCGGACGGGGACCGCCGGCAGCGCCCTGGGGACGCGGACCGCCCTGTCCCTGCGGACGCGGAGCGCCGCCGGGAGCACCGGGGCCACCCGGGCCGCCGGGACGCGGGGCGCCGCCCGGACGGGGCGCCTGGGGGCGCGCCATGCCGGTGGAGCCGCCGGAGGTGAAGGGGTTGTTGCCCGGACGGGGACCGGCCGGACGGGCGCCGGGACGCGGCGCCTGGCCACCCGGACGCGAGGCACCGGGACGGTCGCCGCGGTCACCGCGGCCCTGACCGGGGCCACCCGGGCGCGGGGCGCCCGGACGGGGAGCCTGGGCACCCGGACGCGGAGCGCCGGGACGCGGGGCGGAACCAGAACCGGAACCCTGGGCCGGAGCGGCGGGAGCCGACGGCGGGGCCGTGAACTCGGGCGTCGTCGGAGCCGGGGACGCCGGGGCGGGCCGCGGCGCGGGCTTCGGGCCCGGGGTGGGACGGGGGCCGGGAGCGGCCGGTGCGGCGGGAGCCGCGGGCCTCTCGGCGGCGGCCGGCTTGGGGGCCGGCGGGCGCGGGGCGGCCGGACGGGCTGCCTGCGCGGGAGAGGGGGCTGCCGGCTTCGCCGGAGCAGCCTTGCGTGCGGGGGCGGACTTGCCGCCTCCGTTGCCCTGCTGGAGGGCGTCCGTCAGTTTGCGGACTACGGGCGCTTCGATGGTCGAAGACGCCGAACGGACGAATTCACCGAGTTCCTGGAGCTTGGCCATGACGACCTTGCTCTCAACCCCGAACTCCTTGGCGAGTTCGTATACCCGGACCTTAGCCACTTCGCTCCTTTTAGGTCCGGGTGCGTCCGGACCGTCGCTACTTCATGGGCGTACTCATCGCGTGCTCATCGAGTGCTCATCGCAATCTCGACCTACTTCCAACTCGCGGGGTACCAGGGCCGCACGGGGGTTCCGTACGACTCTCCTTACGGTGTTGCCTGCTCAGCAACTCTCTGACTGTTCGACGTAGTGGCGCAACGCCTTTGTGTCGAGCGCTCCCGGGGCGCGCAACGCCCGCGTGAACGCCCGGCGGCGGACCGCCTGGTCGAGACAGACCAGCGCGGGGTGTACATACGCACCCCGGCCGGGCAGCGTACCGCGAGGATCAGGGACGCACTCGTCCTTGATCGCCACGATCCGCAGCAGGTCCGGCTTGGCCGCTCGTTCCCGGCAGCCCACACAGGTGCGTTCAGGGCATGCTCGGGCGTGCGTCCGGCCAGACACTGCTAAGTCTACCTCCCCGTACCGACCTCACCCCTCTGGGTGAGGAATCGAACGGTTGTTGTCGTGATCCAAGCGACGTGCGGCTTGGATCTATTCCCCGGTCTGCTCCGTGTCGGGGCGGATGTCGATCCGCCAGCCGGTCAGGCGGGCGGCCAGGCGGGCGTTCTGGCCCTCCTTGCCGATCGCCAGCGACAGCTGGTAGTCCGGCACCGTCACGCGCGCGGAGCGGGCGGCGAGGTCGACGACCTCCACCTTGGAGACCCGGGCCGGCGAGAGCGCGTTCGCGACCATCTCGGCCGGGTCGTCCGACCAGTCGACGATATCGATCTTCTCACCGTTCAGCTCGCCCATGACATTGCGCACACGTCCGCCCATGGGGCCGATGCACGCGCCCTTGGCGTTCAGGCCCGAACGGGTGGACCGTACGGCGATCTTGGTGCGGTGACCCGCCTCACGGGCGATCGCGGCGATCTCGACCGATCCGTCGGCGATCTCCGGCACCTCCAGGGCGAAAAGCTTCTTCACCAGGTTGGGGTGCGTGCGCGAGAGGGTCACGGACGGACCGCGGACGCCCTTCGCCACCCGTACGACGTACGACCGCAGCCGCATGCCGTGCGGGTACGTCTCGCCCGGCACCTGCTCCTGCACCGGCAGGATGGCCTCGAGCTTGCCGATGTCCACGAGCACGTTCTTGGGGTCGCGGCCCTGCTGGACCACGCCGGTGACGATGTCGCCCTCGCGGCCGGCGTACTCGCCGAGCGTCGCGTCGTCCTCGGCGTCGCGCAGCCGCTGCAGGATGACCTGCTTGGCGGTGGTGGCGGCGATACGGCCGAAGTCGGACGGGGTGTCGTCGAACTCGCGGGGCTCCTGGCCCTCCTCGAGGTCCTCTGGGTCTTCCTTCGCCCACACGACCACGTGACCGGACTCGCGGTCGAGCTTCACGCGCGCGTGGCGGTGGCTTCCCTCGGTGCGGTGGTAGGCGATGAGGAGGGCCGACTCGATCGCCTCGACCAACAGGTCGAAGGAGATCTCCTTCTCCCGTACCAAGCCCCGCAGGGCACTCATGTCGATGTCCACGGCTACGCCTCCTCTTCCTTCTCGGTGTTCTTGTCGTCTTCCTTGCGGTTGAACTCGACCTGCACGCGCGCCCGGTCGATTTCGGAGAAGGCGAGTCTGCGGCTGGTGGCCTTGCGGCCCTTGACGCCGGGCACTTCGAGGTCGAGGCCCTCGTCGTCCACCTTCAGGATCCTGGCCACCAGTTCCCCGCCCTCGGCGGGCTGGAACTTGACCAGGCGGCCCACGGCACGCACGTAGTGGCGGTGCTCCTTGAGCAGGCGCTCCGCGCCGGGGGTACCGACCTCGAGGGTGTACTCCCCCTGGCCCATCGCGTCGGTCTCGTCGAGCTTCGCCGAGAGCGCGCGGCTCACATCGGCGATCTGGTCCAGGTCCGCCCCGGTGTCGGAGTCGACGACGACGCGCAGCACTCGCTTGCGTCCGACGGAGTCCACCGCGATCTCTTCGAGATCCAGGCCCTGGGAGGTGACGAGCGGTTCCAGGAGCTCTCGCAGCCTCTCGCTCTGGGTGGTGCTCATCCGGGTGACTCCTCGGCCGCGTGTGCTGTTGTGGGATGGGTCGCGTGTCTGGTCAAAGGGTATCCGGTCGCAAGGGGTGTTGCCGTCCAGTGCGTACGGGCGGTGCCGATGAGCGGCACCGGCCGGGGACGCGGGTACCGTGATCACGGCGGGCCGGTCTCCCGCCCGTGTGTTCGTACGAGCCCCCCGAGGACGTCAGCCGTGCCGTACCCCCCACCGTCGCGCATCCCCTCGGGGACGCGCAGAAGATCCCTGCTCGCCTCGGCCGCCGGCGCCGCCCTGCTGGTGGGCTGCTCGAACGGCTCCGAGGACTCCGGGAGCACCGGCGGCAGCCCGTCGGTCGCCGAGAAGGCACGCGCGCGTGCGGCGCGGGACAGCGCGGGGCTGGTGGAGCGCTACGACGCCGCGATCGCCGCGTTCCCGGGGCTGGCGGAGCACCTGGCGCCGTTGCGCGCGGAGGTGGTCCGGCACACGGAGGCGTTCGGCGGGGTGCCGAAGGCCAAGGGGAAGGCGTCCCCCACGGCACGCCCTTCCGTCTCCGCCTCGGCTTCCCCGCCGGCGGACGAGAAGGACGCCCTCACCGGCCTCGCCGCCGCCGAACGGGCCCTCGCCGACCGGCGGTCGGCCGCTCTGCTGGAGGTGCCCGGCGAGCTGGCGCGGCTGATGGCCTCGGTCGCGGCGGCCGGCGCGGTGCACGCCTATCTGCTGACGGAGGGTGCCCGGTGAGCGAGCAGCAGACCCTGAAGGCCCTGCAGGCGGCGCTGGCCGCCGAGCACGCCGCCGTGTACGGCTACGGCGTCGTCGGGGGCCGGATCGGCGAGAGCCGTCGTACGGAGGCCAGGGCGGCGTACGACGCCCACCGCGCCCGGCGCGACGCGCTGGTCCGCGACATCCGGGACCTCGGCGGCACGCCGGTGGCCGCGGCGGCCGGGTACGCGCTGCCGTTCCCGGTGGCGGACTCGGCCGCGGCCGTGCGGCTGGCCGCCGAACTGGAGGACCGGGTGGCCGACGTGTACTCCGACGTGGTGCGGGCCACCGGCGGCACGCGGCGCGACGGGGCCGCGCGGGCCCTGCGGGAGGCAGCGGTGCGGGCCGTGCGCTGGAGCGGGGAGAGCGTAGCCTTCCCTGGGCTCGCGGAGCGGGCGGCCACCACGACCGCCGCACCGACGCCCTCGGCTTGACCGGCAGCGAAGGGAACGACTCGCGCATGGCATTCGAACCGCCGCAGCGTCTGGTGAGGGCGCTCGGCGAGACGGCACCGGACGGTGACGACTGGCTGGAGAAGCTGCCCGCGGCGGCTCAACGGGCCGTCGCGCTGCGCGAGTTGACCGTGGAGCGGGTGCAGGTGCCCGGCGGGCGCAGCAGCCTGGTGGTGCTGGTCCGGCGCTCCGACGGCAGCCCGGCCGTGCTCAAGCTGGCCCCGCCGCGATTCCGCCCGGAGGCCGAGCGGGCGGCGTTGGCGCGCTGGGGCGGGGCGGGTGCCGTGCAGCTCGTCGAGGAGTCCTCGCAGGAGGGTGTGCTGCTGCTGGAACGGCTGCACCCCGATGTGTCGGTGCGGTCGCTGCCCGAGGCGAAGGCGCTGCTGGAGGCGGCGGGCACCTTGCGGCGGCTGTGGGTGGAGCCGCCGGACGGCCACGTCTTCGAGAGCGTCGCGGAGCGCACGGAGCGGCAGGCGGCGGCCATGCGGGCGAGTGCGGCCGCGGAGGTCGTACCGCTCGTGGACGCGGCTCTCACGGCGCGTGCGGAGCTGCTCGGCTCCTCGCCCGAGCGGCGGCTGCTGCACGGGACGTTCCGGCAGAGCAAGGTCCTCGCGGGCGAGCGGATGCCCTGGCTGGCCGTGGGGCCCGATCCGGTGGTCGGCGAGTGCGCCTTCGACCTGGCGCGGCTCGTGCGGGACCGGGTGGAGGACCTGATCGCCTCGCCGTCGGGGGCGGCGACGACACGGCGGCGGGTGAAACGGCTCGCGGAGTCGCTGGACGTGGACCAGGAGCGGTTGCGGGGGTGGACCTTGTTCCGGGCTGTGGAGTCGGGGGTGCGGGCCCTTCGGGTGGGGCGGCCGAAGGACGCGGAGCTGCTGCTCGAATTCGCCGGGTGGCTTTAGGGCGGTACGGCTCGGGGGTGCGCTCGCCCCTCAGTGGGGCGCTTCGCCGACCGTGAGCTTCAAGGCGAGGACCGGGCAGTCCGCCGCCGCTCTGCGGGCGCGTTTCACCGTGTGGGCAGGGAGCGGGGTGCCGGCCACGAGGGGGTAGCCCCACTCGTCCAGGGTGATGTGCTCGGGGAGGAGTTCCGCGCACAGGCCGTGGCCCTGGCAGGACGTCCAGTCGATGTCGATCCGCTGGTCCATGTCAGGCCTCCTGGGGGACGGGGAGCACGGGCGTGCGGTCGGTCGCGGTGCACAGGCCCCGTGCGTGGGCGTCGAGTTCGGCCGCGAACGTCGTCATCGCGCTGCGGACCAGGCGGACGGTGCCGTCCGGGTGGTGGCAGGCGCCACGGCCCTCGACCAGGCCGGCCCAGCGGGCGACGTCGGTGCGCGCGCCGCCCTGCGGTCCGGGGGCGGCCAGCGCCCGGAAGGCGGCGGCGATACGCGGCAGCCCGTTGAGGCAGGGACCGCACTGCCCGGCCGACTGCAGGGCCAGGTAGCGCAGCACGCGGGCCGTCTCGGCCACGCCGCAGCGGGAGGCGGGAAGGGCCGCCAGGACGCCGGCGCCCATCGTCGAGGCATCCAGCGGGAGTCCGGCCGCCTCTGCCGCCGGGATCCAGCTGCCGTGGTAGCCGCCGAGGAGGACGGCCGACATGCCGTCCAAGGGGAGCAGGCGGTGCAGGGGCATGCCGAACGGGGCCTCGACCACGCGCGGCCCGCGGCCCGGCACGTGCACCGTGCACAGCGCGCTGCCCGGCTGGGCCGCGGTGCCGGCCGAGCGGAACCACTGCGCGCCGTAGCGGGCGACGAGGGCCAGGTGGGCCAGGGTCTCCACGTTCTGCACCAGGGTGGGCGCCCGGTGCACGCCCTCTTCCCGGACCGGCGGGTTCTGGTACCCGGGCAGCGCGGCGCCCCCACCGACGAACCGGGCGAGCGCCGAGGCCTGCCCGGACAGGAACCGCCCGGGCAGTCGTACGACCGTGACGGCGACCGGGTCCGCGCGGTGGGCGGCGGTCGCCTGCAGGTAGGACGCGCCCTCCTCGACCGCGAGGTACGCCTCCTCGGCGCCGACCGCCTGCGCCGCCACCTGGACGCCGTCCAGGACGAGGTGCGGCGACAGGGCCAGCAGCGTCCTGTCCTTGCGGCTGGCGGGCTCGCCCTCGGCGCCGTTGGCGACGACCACCGGGGCCCGGCCGGTGCGGCGGGCGGCCTCGGTGACCGCGGCGAGCTTGCGGTGCACGGGGAAGGCCGCTCCGCCCCGGCCGGTCAGGCCGGACGCGCTGACGGCTCTCAGCAGCGCTGCCGGATCGCCGTACGGCAGGGGGCCGTAGCGCTGTTCGTGCGTGGGCAGGTCGGCGGGGGTGCCGGCCGGGGCGAGCAGGCGCGGGGGCATGTACAGGTCGGCGTGGGTGGCGGTCATGAGCGGGCTCCTTCGGCCGTGCGGAGAACGGCGGCGGGGGTGCGGCGGGCGGCGCGGACGGAGTGGGCCACGCGGACGCCTCCGGCGGCGACGACGGCGGCCACGCAGGAGACCGTCAGCCAGGTCATCCAGTCGGTGCCGGTGTCCGTGCCGATGCCGATGCCGTGGACCAGGGCGACGGGCCAGGCGGCGTAGGCCAGCCAGTGCAGTGCCCGCCAGGCGCGGTGGCCGACGCGTTCCCGCAGCAGGCTGGTGACCAGGACGGCGAGCATCAGGTCGAGGGCGACCGTGCCGAGGCCGAGCCAGAGGGGCCGGTACGCGGAGACGAAGGGGATCAGGACGTCGGTGAGGGTGATGTTCACGTAGCCGTCGAGCACCGCGAGCGCGATGTGCAGGGCCAGGAAGGCCGTCGCGGAGAGGGAGAGGGTGCGGTGGAGGGTGACGGTGCCGAAGCGGGGGAGGCCGGGGAGTCTGCCGCGCAGGCGGACGCCGATGCCGAGGAGGACCACGGCCGTGAAGAGGACGAGGCAGACGGCGCCGGTGGCTCGGTCGGCGTACCAGAGGGTCTCGCCTGTCATGCGGCTGCCCGCCGGTGGGGGCTGGGCGCGCGGTTCCCCGCGCCCCTCGGGGGGTTCGGCCAGCCCGGAGTCGTCACGACCAGCTCTTCCTGGCTCACCAGACGCGCCGGCAAGCCCCTCCTCGTCAGCCAGCGCTCCGCGCCCGCGCCCTTCACCAGCGCCGCCGTGGTCGCCGCGTTGGCCTCGGCGCAGGTGGGGGCGGCGACGGAGACCGTGCGCCACGGGGTGCGGACCGGCAGGCCGGTGCCGGGGTCGACGATGTGGTGCAGGGTCTGGCCGCCGCGGCGCCAGTTGCGGGCGGCCGTACCCGAGGTGGCGAGGCCGCCGCTGTGCAGGCCGACCGTGGCGTACGGGCCCTCGGCGGGGCCGTCGTCGACCGGGCCGGTGACGTCCTGGACGCGGATCTGCCAGCCGCCCGCCGGAGGCTCCCCCGCGACGGCCGTGTCGCCGCCGAGGCTCACCAGGACTCCGCAACCCGCCGTCGCCGCGAGCATCGCTGCCGCCTTGTCGGCGGCCCAGGCCTTCGCCGTGGCCCCGAGGTCGAGGCGGACGCCCGCCGGGACGGTGACCGTGCCCGCCGCGCGGTCGAGGCGGACCGTGCGCCAGCCGGGAACGCGCCGCACGGTGAGCCGCACCGGGCGGTCGTCCTCCTGGACGAGGGTGAAGTCCCGGTCGTAGCCTATCGCGTCCATCGCGGAGCCGACCGTCGGGTCCACGGCGCCGTCGGTCATTTCGGCCGCGCGCAGGGCGACCCCGACGGCCTCGGCGAGCAGGGGGCTCACCCGGACCGGGCGGCCCTCGCTCGCGTCGAGGGCGACGAGTTCGGAGTCGGTGCGGAAGCGGCTGCAGGCGGCGTCGACGTCGGCGAGGTGCCGGGCCAGGAGCAGGTTGCAGGAGTCCAGCAGGGCCGGGCCGGTGACGACCAGGCGGACCGTGGTGCCGAGGGCGCGCCATTCGGTGGCCGCCGTGGTGCGGGGGTGGAGGGCGCCGCTCATCACGACGCCCCCGAGGTGGAGTCGGCGGAGCCGCTGCCGTTGGGGGCGGTGAGGCCGCCGGACGAGGAGGACGAGCTCGTACCGCTGCCGTTGCTGTCGGAGCCGCCGGTGCCGCTCGACCCGGTGCTGCTGCTCGTCGTCGAGGACACGGCGCCGGTGTCCGTGTGCATCGTGCCGATCAGCGCGAACGTTCCGGCGACGGCCGCCAGTGTGACGGCCGTCGCTGTCGCCGCCGTGCGCCGGGCCCCTCTGCGGACCGCGGCGACGGCACCTCGTTCCCTGTTCGTCATGGCCGTTCCCTCCCTGGTGACGTGCTGTCACGCACCACGGTCGGGGACGGACCTCAGAGAAGTCTGTGAGGTGCCTTCAGACACCCCAAGACGTTTCTGAGGAGTTCCTTTATGCGGTTGTGGGTGCCGCGGTCACGCGGTGAGGCGGGCGATCGCCTCGTCCACCGTCAGCTCCTCGCGCTCACCGGTCCTGCGGTCCTTCAGCTCCAGCACACCGTCGGCGGCCCGGCGGCCGGCGACCAGGATCTTCGGTACGCCGATCAGCTCGGAGTCGGTGAACTTCACACCCGGCGAGACCCCGGCCCGGTCGTCGACCAGGACGCGCAGGCCCGCGGCCCGCAGCTTCTCGGAGACCTCCAGCGCCAGCTCGGTCTGCAGCGCCTTGCCGGCCGCGACGACGTGCACGTCGGCCGGGGCGACCTCGGCCGGCCAGCACAGGCCCTGCTCGTCGGCGGTCTGCTCGGCGAGCGCGGCGACGGCACGGGAGACGCCGATGCCGTAGGAGCCCATGGTGACGCGGACCGGCTTGCCGTTCTGGCCGAGGACGTCGAGCTTGAGGGCGTCGGCGTACTTGCGGCCGAGCTGGAAGATGTGGCCGATCTCGATGGCGCGGTCCAGCTTGAGGCCGGTGCCGCACTTCGGGCACGGGTCGCCCTCCTGCACGACCACGACGTCGACGTACTCGTCGACCTCGAAGTCACGGCCCGCGACGACGTTCTTCGCGTGCGTGTGCTCCTTGTTGGCGCCGGTGATCCAGGCGGTGCCCGGGGCCACGCGCGGGTCGGCGACGTACTTCACCTTCTCGCCCAGGCCCTGCGGGCCGACGTAGCCGCGCACCAGGTCCGGGCGGCCCGCGAAGTCCGCCTCGGTGACCATCTCGACGACGGCCGGGGCGAAGTGCGCCTCGACCTTGCCCATGTCGACCTCGCGGTCACCCGGCACGCCCACGGCCACGATCTCGCCGTCGACCTTCACCAGGAGGTTCTTCAGGGTGGCGGAGGCCTCGACGCCGAGGTGGGCGGCGAGGGTCTCGATGGTCGGGGTGTCCGGGGTCGGGATCTCCTCGAGCGCGGGCACGCCGGCGGCGTCCACCGGCTTGAGCTCGTACGTGATCGCCTCGGTGTTGGCCGCGAAGTCGCAGTTGGGGCAGTCGGCGAAGGTGTCCTCGCCGGCGCCGGCCGGGGCGAGGAACTCCTCCGACTTCGAGCCGCCCATCGCGCCGGCGGTGGCGGCGCAGATGCGGTAGTCGAGGCCGAGGCGCTCGAAGACCCGCTGGTAGGCCTCGCGGTGCAGGGCGTAGGACCGGCCGAGGCCCTCGTCGTCCAGGTCGAAGGAGTAGGAGTCCTTCATCAGGAACTCGCGGCCGCGCAGGATGCCGGCCCGCGGACGGGCCTCGTCACGGTACTTGTGCTGGATCTGATAGAGGATGACCGGCAGGTCCTTGTACGAGGACGCCTGGTCCTTCACCAGCAGGGTGAAGATCTCCTCGTGGGTCGGGCCGAGCAGGTAGTCGCCGCCCTTGCGGTCCTTGAGCCGGAACAGCTCCTGGCCGTACTCGTCCCAGCGGCCCGTGGCGTCGTACGGCTCCCGCGGCAGGAGGGCGGGCAGCAGCACCTCCTGGGCGCCGATCGCGTCCATCTCCTCGCGGACGATCCGTTCGACGTTGGCGAGGACCTTCTTGCCGAGGGGCAGCCACGACCAGATGCCGGCCGCCGTCCGGCGGACGTAGCCGGCGCGGACGAGAAGCTTGTGGCTGAGGACCTCGGCGTCCGCCGGGTCGTCGCGCAGCGTCTTCGCCATCAACTGGGACATGCGCTGGACCGGTGCGTTGGCCATGGTTCTCGTACTCCTGCCGGGAAAGGGTGATGGCTAGGAGGTTAGCCGGGCCGACTGTGCCGGTGGAAATCCGTTATCGGTGGCGCAGCGGCAGGGGGGCTCCCATCACCGCGTACGGCTTGGGGGCGCTCGGGAAAAGGACGTGGCGGGCCAGGTCCTGGTAGCCGAGGGAGTGGTAGAGGCCGCGGGCCGGGCTGTCGGTGTCGATCGCGGAGAGGATCGAGCGGGGTTCGGCGGCGCCGTCGGTGATGTTCGTGATGAGCGAGCGGCCGACGCCGCGGTTCTGGTGACGGGGGTGGACGTGCAGCTCGGTGATCACGAAGGAGTCGTCGAGCCACCCCTCGTGACCGTGCGCGCGCAGGTACGGCTCCACGACCGTCGACCACCAGTGGGCGCGGTCGTTGGGCATGCCGTAGACGAAGCCGACCAGACTGCCGTCGGGCAGGGTGGCGCCGAGCGCGCGGGCCCCCGGGTAGGTCATGTGCCGCAGCACGATCTGCCGGCGCACGGCGACCTCGTCGGCGCCCAGTCCGAAGGCCACGGCCTGCACGGCGAGCGCCTCGTCGACCCGGGCGGACAGATCGAGCGGGCCGATCACGACGTCGTCGGGCTGGTGGCGATGACCGTGACCGGGAAAGTGCAGCATGCCGGGGAGACTACAGGTCTCGTACGGGGGTCGGACCAGCCCTGTGAACAGCCATTAGAAGAGAATGCTCATGAAGGCGCCGACCTCCTGGAAGCCCACCCTCCGGTAGGTCCTCCTGGCCGGTGTGTTGAAGTCGTTCACGTACAGGCTGACCACCGGGGCCACGTCCGCCAGCGCATAGCGCAGGACCGCCGCCATGCCCGGTGCCGCGATGCCCCTCCCCCGGTACTCGGGGGCCACCCAGACGCCCTGGATCTGGCAGGCCTGGGGCGTCGCCGCGCCGATCTCCGCCTTGAAGACGACCTTGCCGTGTTCGTCGAGGCGGGCGAAGGAGCGGCCGGAGCCGACGAGTTCGGCGACCCGGGCCTGGTAGAGCAGGCCGCCGTCGCCGGCCAGCGGGGAGACGCCGACCTCCTCGGTGAACATCGCCACGCACGCCGGCATGATCGTCTCCATCTCGTCCTTGCGGATGCGACGGACGTACGGGTCCGGGGCGATGTCGTCGGGCATGCGGTCGGTGACCATGAGCGGCTGGTGGGACCGGACCTCGCGGGCCGGGCCCCAACTGGGTTCCAGCAGGCGCCAGAGCTGGGTGGTGGCCTCGGCGGGGCCGACGATGGAGGAGCAGCGGCGGCCCGCGCGCCGGGCACGGTCGGCGAAGGCGCGGACGGCCCGCGGGGTCGCGCAGATCGGGACCAGGTTGGCTCCGGCGTAGCAGAGGGAGGTCAGCATGCCCTCCTCGTAGAAGCCCCACATCTCGCCGCCGAGCCGCCACGGGTCGAGGCCGGCCACCTGGACGCGGGAGGTCACGAAGGCGTTCGCGACCGGCTCGCGGTCGAGGACGGCGAGCGCGGCGTCCAGGTCGCTCGGTTCGAGCACCCGTGAGGTGGTCTGCGTCAACACGTGCGGGCCCTCACCCTGAGGTTCTGCTGATCTCCGCACTGTACCTGCGGATGCTGGGCCGTGCCGCCCTGCCTGGGTGGCCGTTGGCCGGAGGGGGGCGGTGTCGGGGGTGCCGTACCGGGGGCTGCCGCCCCCGGACCCCGCTTCGGCCTGAACGCCCTCGTCCTCGAACGCCGGACGGGCTGATGGGTGCCGGGCGGCGTCAGAGGGAAGCGAGGCTCAGCCCGCCACCGAGACCGACGGCTCGCCCGACGCCGTGCCGTCCGCCTCCATCTGCTCCGCGAGCTTCATGGCCTCCTCGATGAGGGTCTCCACGATCTTGGACTCGGGGACGGTCTTGATGACCTCGCCCTTGACGAAGATCTGGCCCTTGCCGTTGCCGGAGGCGACACCGAGGTCGGCCTCGCGGGCCTCGCCGGGGCCGTTGACGACGCAGCCCATGACGGCGACGCGCAGCGGGACCTCCATGCCGGTCAGGCCGGCGGTGACCTCTTCGGCGAGCTTGTAGACGTCGACCTGGGCGCGGCCGCAGGACGGGCAGGAGACGATCTCCAGGCCGCGCTGCTTGAGGTTCAGCGACTCCAGGATCTGGTTGCCGACCTTGACCTCCTCCACCGGCGGCGCGGACAGCGAGACGCGGATCGTGTCGCCGATGCCCTGGCTGAGGAGGGCGCCGAAGGCCACCGCGGACTTGATGGTGCCCTGGAAGGCCGGGCCCGCCTCCGTGACGCCGAGGTGCAGCGGGTAATCGCACTGGGCGGCGAGCTGCTTGTAGGCCTCGATCATCACGACCGGGTCGTTGTGCTTGACCGAGATCTTGATGTCCCGGAAGTCGTGCTCCTCGAAGAGGGACGCCTCCCACAGCGCGGACTCGACCAGCGCCTCCGGCGTCGCCTTGCCGTACTTCTGCAGCAGTCGCCGGTCGAGGGAGCCGGCGTTGACGCCGATGCGGATCGGGGTGCCGTGCTCCTTGGCGGCCTTGGCGATCTCCTTGACCTTGTCGTCGAACTGCTTGATGTTGCCGGGGTTCACCCGGACCGCGGCGCAGCCAGCCTCGATGGCCGCGAAGACGTACTTCGGCTGGAAGTGGATGTCGGCGATGACGGGGATCTGCGACTTCTTGGCGATGGTGGCGAGGGCGTCCGCGTCGTCCTGCGTGGGGCACGCCACACGCACGATCTGGCAGCCGGAGGCCGTCAGTTCGGCGATCTGCTGCAGGGTCGCGCCGATGTCGGACGTACGGGTCGTGGTCATCGACTGCACCGAAACCGGCGCGTCCCCGCCGACCGCCACGGAGCCGACCTGGATCTGCCGGCTCTTCCGCCGCTCGGCAACCCTGGTCGGAACGGACGGCATGCCGAGAGAAATCGCAGTCATCTGCTGTGCAACCCCAAGTCGTGGATCAGGATCCGGTCCCGGAACAACGGGCTCCAGGCTTCGAGATTACGGTACCGACGCAGGTCCCGAGCACTCCCCCACCTCGACCCACCCAAAGGGGGGCGGCCCGGAACCGAGGGTCCCGGGCCGCCGTGAACGACGCGTGACTAGGTGATTTTCACCGGGTTGACGACGTCCGCGACCAGCACCAGAAGGGTGAAGCAGACGAAGATTCCCGCGACCACGTAGGCCACCGGCATCAGCTTCGCCACGTCGAAGGGGCCCGGGTCCGGGCGCTTCAGGACGCGGGCCACGGTCCGCCGCAGCGACTCCCACAGGGCGCCCGCGATGTGGCCGCCGTCGAGGGGCAGCAGCGGGAGCATGTTGAAGAGGAACAGGGAGAGGTTGAAGCCCGCGACCAGCATGACGAACATCGCCAGCTGTTGGGTGGCCGGGATGTCCAGGGTGAAGATCTCGCCGCCGACGCGGGCCGCGCCGACCACGCCCATCGGGGAGTCGGGGGCGCGCTTGCCGTCGCCGAAGGCGGCGTCCCACAGGCCGGGGATCTTGGCGGGCAGGGCCGCGATGGAATCGACGGCCTCGCCGACGCGGTCGCCCATCCAGGTCAACGACTCGCCGAAGTCCTGCTTGACGATGCCGGTGGCGGCGCTGAAGCCGAGGAAGCCGGCGCTGACGTACTTGCCCTGGACGATCTGGCCGCTGGAGTCCTTCTTGGCGACCTGGTTGGTGGCGATGGTGGCGTGGAGGGTGACCTGCTCGCCCTTGCGGTCGACGACGATCGGCACGTTCTTGCCGGGGCTCTGCCGGATGAGGTCGGAGAGCTTGTTCCAGTCCGTGGTCCGCACCCCGGCGAAGGAGACGATCTTGTCGCCGGCCTTGAGGCCCGCGGCGGCGGCCGGGGAGGCCGGGTCGCCCTTCTTGCAGGTGTCGCGGTTCTCGCTCTGCGAGATCACGCACTGGGACACCGAGCTGACCGTGGTGGTCTGCTGGGAGATGCCGAAGCCCATCAGGACCGTCAGGAACAGCGCGACCGCGAGGATGAGGTTCATGAACGGGCCCGCGAACATCACGATGACCCGTTTCCAGGGGGCGCGGGTGTAGAAGAGGCGGGTCTCGTCGCCGGGCTTGAGCTCTTCGAAGGCGGCGGAGCGGGCGTCCTCGATCATGCCGCGCCAGGGCGAGGTGGAGCGGGCGGTCAGCTGTCCGTCCGGACCGGGCGGGAACATGCCGATCATGCGGATGTAGCCGCCGAACGGGACGGCCTTGACCCCGTACTCGGTCTCGCCCTTCTTCCGCGACCAGATGGTCGGTCCGAAGCCGACCATGTACTGGGGCACGCGGATGCCGAAGAGCTTGGCCGTGGACAGGTGCCCCAGCTCGTGCCACGCGATCGAGACCAGCAGGCCGAACGCGAAGACGACTATGCCGAGGATCATCATCAAGCTCGTCATGCACGCGCCTCCGCGGTCGCCGTCTGCGCTGTCAGTTCCCGGGCCCGGGCCCTCGCCCAGGTCTCCGCTTCGAGGACGTCCGACACGGTGAGCGAGGTTCCCGTGACCGGTGTGCCGTGCTCCTCCACGACCCGTGTCACGGTCTCCATGATCCCGTTGAAGGGCAGCTCGCCGGTGCGGAACGCCTCCACGCACTCCTCGTTGGCCGCATTGAACACCGCCGGGGCGGTGCCCGCGAGCTCACCCACGTGCCGGGCGAGGTTCACCGAGGGGAACGCGTCGTTGTCGAGCGGGAAGAACTCCCACGTCGAGGCCTTGCTCCAGTCGAAGGCCGGCGCCGCGTCCGGGACGCGCTCGGGCCAGCCGAGCCCGATGGCGATGGGCCCGCGCATGTCGGGGGGCGTCGCCTGGGCGATCGTCGATCCGTCCGTGAACTCAATCATCGAGTGGACATACGACTGAGGGTGCACGACCACCTCAATGCGACTGAAGGGAATGTCGTAGAGGAGGTGTGCCTCGATGACTTCCAGCCCCTTGTTGACGAGGGTCGCGGAGTTGATCGTGATCACCGGGCCCATGGCCCAGGTGGGGTGCGCGAGGGCGTCCTCGACCGTCACGTCCGCCAGCTGGGCCTTCGTACGGCCGCGGAACGGGCCGCCGGAGGCGGTCACCACGAGCTTGCGTACGTCGGCCCGGGTGCCGGCCGCGAGCGCCTGGAACAGGGCCGCGTGCTCGGAGTCGACCGGGATGATCTGACCGGGCTCGGCGAGCGCCTTGACCAGCGGGCCGCCGACGATGAGCGACTCCTTGTTGGCGAGCGCGAGGGTGCGGCCCGCTTTCAGTGCGGCGAGGGTGGGCGCGAGGCCGATGGAGCCGGTGATGCCGTTCAGCACGGTGTGGCAGTCGGAGGCGGCGAGCTGGGTGGCCGCGTCCGGGCCGGCGAGGATCTCGGGGAGCGGCTCCCCGGCGCCGTAGCGGCTCGTCAGCGCCTCGCGCAACTGCGGTACGACGTCCTCGCGGGCGACCGCGACGGTCCGGACCCGGAGCCGGTGCGCCTGCTCGGCGAGGAGGGTGACGCGGCCGCCGTTCGCGGAGAGGCCGATGACCCGGAAGCGGTCGGGGTTGCGCAGCACGAGGTCGATGGCCTGGGTGCCGATCGATCCGGTGGAGCCGAGGATCACCACGTCCTTGGGACCGCTGCCGGTCACGGGGTCGTAGACGAGGTGCGGGTCGGCGAGGGCGCGTGCTGGGCGTCGCGGGGCGGACGGGGTCTCCGGGCCGCGCCCTCGGAGTGCTGGACTGTCGCTCATCCCTCCATTGTGGCCGTAAGGACGGTGTGTGAGGACAGCGCGTCCCTCTCGTCCCCCGCACGGGGGGTCGAGAGGGACGCGCTGTCCGCGGCCGGTCAGCGGATCGGCCGGTGCACGTTGTCCTTCTTGGACGGTCCCGGGGCCGTCTCGGCGATCCACGGGCCCTCGCCGGACGGGTCGACGATGCCCTCCTCCAGCCATGCGTAGGTGCCGGACATGACCCCCTTGACCAGGGTGCGGTCGATGTCGTCGGTGTTGGTCCACAGGCGGTTGAAGAGTTCCTCGACGCGGATGCGGGCCTGGCGGCAGAAGACGTCGGCGAGCTGGTAGGCCTCGCGGCCGTGGTCGCCCTGGCTGCGCAGGAGTTCGGCGCGGACGCAGGCGGCGCTCATCGCGAACAATTCGGCGCCGATGTCGACGATCCGGCCGAGGAAGCCCTGCTTGGTCTCCATCTTCCCCTGCCAGCGGGACATGGCGTAGAAGGTGGAGCGGGCGAGCTTGCGGGCGTGCCGTTCGACGTAGCGCAGGTGCGGCGAGAGGTCGACCTCGTGCTTGAACTCGCCGTAGGAGACCGGCAGTTGCCCGGGCCCTGCGACGAGCTTGGGGAGCCACTTGGCGTAGAAGACGCCCGCGTTCGCGCCCGCCTTCGCCTTGTCCTGGAGGGACTTCTCGGGGTCGATCAGGTCGCCGGCCACGGTGAGGTGGGCGTCCACCGCCTCGCGGGCGATGAGGAGGTGCATGATCTCCGTCGAGCCCTCGAAGATGCGGTTGATGCGCAGGTCGCGCAGGACCTGCTCGGCCGGGACGGCCCGTTCGCCGCGGGCCGCGAGGGAGTCGGCGGTCTCGAAGCCGCGGCCGCCGCGGATCTGGACCAGTTCGTCGGCGATCAGCCAGCCCATCTCGGAGGCGTACAGCTTGGCCAGGGCGCCCTCGATGCGGATGTCGTTGCGGTTCTCGTCGGCCATCTGCGAGGAGAGGTCGAGTACGGCCTCCAGGGCGAAGGTGGTCGCCGCGATGAAGGAGATCTTCGCGCCGACGGCCTCGTGCCGGGCGATCGGCTTGCCCCACTGCTCGCGTGCCGCCGACCACTCGCGGGCGATCTTCAGGCACCACTTGCCGGCGGCCACGCAGGAGGCGGGCAGTGACAGGCGGCCGGTGTTGAGGGTGGTCAGCGCGATCTTGAGGCCGGCGCCCTCGGGGCCGATGCGGTTGGCGGCGGGCACGCGGACCTGGTGGAAGCGGGTGACGCCGTTCTCGATGCCGCGCAGGCCCATGAAGGCGTTGCGGTTCTCGACGGTGACGCCGGGCGAGTTGGTCTCGACGACGAAGGCGGTGATGCCGCCCTTGTGGCCCTCGCTCCTGGGCACGCGGGCCATGACGACGAGCAGGTCGGCGACGACGCCGTTGGTGGTCCACAGTTTCACTCCGTCGAGGACGTAGTCGTCCCCGTCGGGTACGGCGGAGGTGGCGAGCCGGGCCGGGTCGGAGCCGACGTCGGGCTCGGTGAGGAGGAAGGCGCTGATGTCGGTGCGGGCGCACCGCGGCAGGAACCGCTCCCGCTGGTCGTCGGTGCCGAACAGCTTGAGCGGCTGGGGTACGCCGATCGACTGGTGGGCCGACAGCAGTACGCCGATCGCCGGGCTGGCGGAACCGGCCAGTGCCAGGGCCTTGTTGTAGTAGACCTGGGTCAGGCCGAGGCCGCCGTACTTGGTGTCGATCTTCATGCCGAGGGCGCCGAGCTCCTTGAGGCCGTTGATGACCTCGTCGGGGATGCGGCCCTCGCGTTCGATCAGCGAGCCGTCGACCTTCGTCTCGCAGAAGTCGCGGAGTTTGGCGAGGAACTCCTCGCCGCGCTGGGCGGCCTCGGTGGAGGGGGTGGGGTGGGGATGGACCAGGTCGAGCCGGAAGCGGCCGAGGAACAGTTCCTTGGCGAAGCTGGGCTTGCGCCATTCCTGTTCCCGGGCGGCCTCCGCCACCTGACGGGCCTCACGTTCGGAGACTGTGGGACGTCCAGCGGACTCGGAGGGACTGGCGGACATGAGGCTCACCTCGCCGCGAATCGGGATCTTGGGCCGTTTTGGTTACCGACGGGTGCTACCCGATCGTATGTACCCGATCCCGGGCGGCCCCACCACCCCGCGCGCAGCCGTTCGGCCGAAGAGACGCGTGCAGGGGTGCGTTCCGCGATGTCGCGTCCGCGGTGCGGGTCTGCCGTGTTGCGTCCGCGGTGTTGCGTCGGAAGCCCTTACCGGGGGACTGTTCGTGCTGACCCCCACGGCACAGGCTCCCCCCGCGCGAGAAAAGCTGTCGAAGCGCTTCGACAGACTATGGACACCCACCCGCGCTAGAGCTAGTGTCGAACCACCCTCACACCCGCCCCTGTACGTCATGCGCACTGTCGAAGCGCTTCACACCGCTTGGAGGCTGGATGGTCACCCTCGCCGAGGTCGCCCAGCACGCCGGAGTCTCGGCGAGCACGGTGAGCTATGTCCTCAGTGGCAAGCGGTCCATCTCCACGACCACCCGGCAGCGGGTCGAGCAGAGCATCCGCGAGCTCGGCTACCACCCGAACGCGGGCGCACGGGCGCTGGCCAGCAGCAGGTCGAACATCATCGCGCTGATGGTCCCGCTGCGCACCGACATGTACGTGCCGGTGATGATGGAGATCGCCATCGCGGTGGCCACGACGGCCCGCACGCACGGTTACGACGTCCTGCTGCTGACCGGCGAGGAGGGTCCGGACGCCGTGCGCCGGGTGACCGGCAGCGGGCTGGCCGACGCGATGATCCTGATGGACGTCGAACTCGACGACGAGCGGCTGCCGTTGCTGCGCGGCACCGACCAGCCGTCGGTCCTGATCGGACTGCCCGCCGACACGTCCGGTCTCACCTGCGTCGACCTGGACTTCAGGGCGACGGGTGCCCTGTGCGTGGAGCATCTCGCGATGCTCGGGCACCGCGACATCGCTGTCATCGGCGAGGCGCCCGCGGTGTACGAGCGGCACACCGGCTTCGCCGAGCGCACCCTCGACGGACTGCGGTCGCGGGCACAGGAGTTGGGCGTACGGCTGCTGCACCGGCCGTGCGAGGGCGGGTACGACGCGATGGCCGTCACCCTCGCCCGCATCCTCGACGAGCGCCCGAGCACGACCGGGTTCGTCGTGCAGAACGAGTCGGCGGTCGAGCCGATGCTCGCCCTGCTGCGCCAGCAGGGCCGGGCCGTCCCCGAGGACGTGTCCGTGGTGGCGATCTGTCCGGAGCAGGTGGCCGTGCAGGCCTCGGTGCGGCTGACGTCCGTGGCCATCCCCGCGCAGGAGATGGGCCGGTACGCGGTGGAGTACCTGGTCGCCAAGCTGGACGGCCGCGGCACGGACGACGTCGTGCTGATCGCACCGGAGCTGACGGTACGGGCGAGCACGGGTCCGGCGCCCTCCGGCTCTTCCTGAGACCCGCCTTCCATCGCCCTGCGGGGCACCACCGTGTCCCGGCCGGGACATGTCCTTTCGGGAGCACCCCTCGTGAATCAGCCTGCCGAAAACCAGACTCAGGTCTCGCTCGCGCAGTCGTCCCCCACCGTCGGCACCTTCCGTGAGCGGGACGGTGCGCTGGAGTGGAGCGGCCGCCAGGAGACCCTCCGTATCGAGCCGTGGGGCCCGGACGCGGTCCGGGTCCGGGCGCGGCTCGGCGGCCCGATCCTGGACGGTCTGCCGGGTGCCCTCCTCGACGAGGCGCCGGCCACCGAGAGCAGCGTCAAGATCGGTGACGGCGAAGGGCAGTTGACGGTCGGCGCGCTGACCGTGCACGTCGGCGCCGAAGGTCTGGTCCGCTTTCTGCGCACGGACGACCTCGGGGAGCTGCTGGCCGAGGAGCGCGCCCACTTCTGGTGGCCGGGCTCGCGGCTGTACACGGCCGTCGGCAACGGCCACCACCGTCTGGAGCAGCGGTTCGCCGCCTACGACGGCGAGAAGCTGTTCGGCCTGGGCCAGCACCAGCACGGCCGTCTGGACCAGAAGGGCCTGGTCCTGGACCTGGTCCAGCGCAACGCCGAGGTCGGCATCCCGGTGCTGACCTCCAGCCGCGGCTACACCCTGCTGTGGAACAACCCGGCGATCGGCCGGGTGGAACTGGCGGGCAACGGCACCCGGTGGGTGGCCGACTCCGCCCGGCAGATCGACTACTGGATCACGGCCGGCTCTCCGGCCGACGGCCAGCGTCGCTACAGCGCGGTGACCGGCCGTACGCCGATGCTGCCGGAGTGGGCGGCGGGCTTCTGGCAGTGCAAGCTGCGCTACCGCACCCAGGACGAACTCCTCGCCGTGGCACGGGAGTACAAGCGCCGGGGCCTGCCGATCTCGGCGATCGTCTGCGACTTCTTCCACTGGACGCACCTGGGCGAGTGGAAGTTCGACCCGGCCGAGTGGCCGGACCCGGCGGCGATGGTCCGTGAACTGGAGGACCTGGGCATCAAGTTGGTGGTCAGCGTGTGGCCGTCGGTGTCCCCGCTCTCCGAGAACCATCCGGTGATGGAACAGCGCGGCTACTTCATCGGCACCCAGTACGGTCCGACGGCGCACGCCGACTGGCCGGACAAGGAGGTCGCCTCGACGGTCCAGGTGGCCTTCTACGACGCGACGAACCCGGAGGCCCGTGACTTCGTGTGGTCGAAGGTGCGGGACAACTACCTGATTCCGTACGGGATCACGGCGTTCTGGCTGGACGCGTGCGAGCCCGAGCTGAAGCCGGGCTTCCAGGAGAACCTGCGCTACTGGGCGGGGCCCGGGCTGGAGGTCGGCAACATCTACCCGGCCGAGAACTCCCGGACGTTCCACGAGGGCCTGCGGGCGGCGGGCGAGGAGGTGGTCACCCTCAACCGCTCGGCGTGGGCGGGCAGTCAGCGCTACGGCGCCGCCCTGTGGTCCGGCGACATCGGCACCGACTTCCCGACGCTGCGCCGCCAGATCGCGGCCGGTCTCAACACCGCGCTGTCCGGCATCCCCTGGTGGAACACGGACATCGGCGGCTTCCACGGCGGCGACCCGGACGACCCGGCGTACCGCGAGGTGATGGTCCGCTGGTTCCAGTTCGGGACGCTGTCCCCGCTGATGCGGCTGCACGGCTTCCGCGACCCGGGCATGCCGCTCGGCCCGGAGATGACCGGCGGCCCGAACGAGGTGTGGTCCTACGGCGAGGAGACGGGCGCGATCCTGGAGCGGTACCTGCGGCTGCGCGAGCGGCTGAAGCCGTACGTGCTCCAGGTCATGCGGGAGGCGCACGAGGAGGGGCTGCCGGTGATGCGGCCGCTGTTCCTGGAGTTCCCGGAGGACTCGACGGCCTGGTCGGTCGACGACGCGTACCTCCTCGGCCGGGATCTGCTGGTCGCCCCCGTGCTGACGGCGGGCGCGACGGCCCGTACGGCCTACCTTCCGGCGGGCGCGACCTGGACGGACGCGTGGACCGGGCAGACCTACGAGGGCGGTGCCCGGGTGACGGTCGACGCCCCGCTGGACCGCATCCCGCTGTTCCTGCGGGACGGGGCGCGGTTGCCCGTGCGGGGCTGAGCAGCGTCGGGCGGCCGCTGCTCGTCGTGGCTTGTCGCGCGGTTCCCCGCGCCCCTGAAAGCGGGTCAGTTCCGGCAGATCTGGGCCAGGGAGCGGGCCAGGGCTGCCGTGTGCAGCAGGTCCAGGTGCTTTTCGTGGTGGACCTCGACGGCGGCCACGAGGAGTTCGGGGCGGCAGGCCGGCGCCGTGCGATCCGCGGTGGTGTCGGCCAGGGACCGGACCAGGTCCGTGTTGATGCGGTTGATGGTCCGGCGGACGACGTTCAGGTCGGGCTTGGTGGTCGGGGCCCGGTCGGGGTGGGCGGTCCACTCGGCGAACAGTCCGCGCTGGACGAGCTTGTTGGCCTCGATCTGATCGCGGAAGATGCGCCGCATCTCGTCGGGGTCGGCGCCGATCCGCTGTGCCTGCGTGGCTACGGTGTCGAGGACCTGCTGTTCGCGTGCCGGGTCGTCGATGGGGCTGTCGGTGCCCCACTTGGCGGCCGCGACCAGGTCGGCGGTGGCCAGGCGGTCGGCGGCGAGGGCGGTGACCGGCCGGAGGGCGTCGGCCGGGTGCCGGTCGGTCGCGGAGGCCGCCGCCGCGGTGCCCGGCACGGCGAGCAGCGCGGCGGCGACGGTCAGGACGGTGCGGTGGGGGGTGGAGATTCGCATGCGTTCATGAAACCCCACCCCCGACCGCTGTCGGGTCAACTACTGCTGACGCTCTCGCTGTTGACGGTGAAGTTCAGGCCACCGGACGATGACGTGATCTCGAAGCCGAACTGCAGGTCGCCGATGGTGACGTTGCCGAACCAGCCCTTGGTGTCCTTGATCCACTTCAGGATCGGCAGGATGTTGACGGTGCCGGAGCTGGAGTTGGAGGTGCGGACGAAGGAGAACACGTCGTTGGAGCCGTTGTTGCCCTTGTAGACGGTCCAGGTGTGACCGCCCAGCGTGACGGTGCCCTGCGAGGTGCCGAGCGGACCGACGGCTCCGGTCTTGTTCATCCAGAGCATGATCTCGTACTTGTAGTTGGTGTCCCAGATGTCGTAGGCGGTCTCGTACGCGCCGGACGAGGGGACCGTGACGTTGTAGCTGCTGGAGAGCGAACCGAGCGAGGTGATCGACTTGTTGATCACCTTCTTGGCGTTGGGGTAGGACTTGATGCCGCCGGTGTTGGGGTGGTTGGCGTTGACCCCCCAGTTGGTGCCGGAGTTGGCCCAGATGCACTGGGTGCCGGCGCCGGAGCCCCAGATGTCGTTGTAGAGCGTGTAGCCGTTCAGGGTCGTGCTGGCCCACTGGTCGCAGGAGCTCCAGACGGCGGCCGAGGCGGGGGCGGAGGCGAGGCCGACGGTGGCTCCGAGCGCCAGAGCGGGGGCGATCACTGCCATCGTGATCCGGCGGCGGAGGGTGTTTGCTGCCATGGTGTCCCTTCCATGGGTGGGGGGAGTTGCGGGGGTGGTCACCACGCCTCCAAGGTGAGGACGTGGTCTTCTCCGGCGACGAGGTCGAGCGGGGTCGCGCCGGAGGAAGTCCGGAGTTCGACGCGGTGGGTCCGGGTGGGGCGGACCACCGCGGTCGCTTGCCGCGGGTTCCAGGTGAGGTCGAGTTCGGCCCCGAACCTGGTGCGCAGGCCGGTGAGCCGGCCGGTCGGGTAGGCCGCCGGGAGCGCGGGCAGCAGGACCAGCCGGTCGGGGGTGGACTGCACGAGCGTCTCGACGACGAGGGCGGGCAGGGTGTGGGCGGCGTCCGCGTTGTAGACGTCGCGGTGCGGGTAGTGCGCGCTCATCAGGGAGGCGTGGAAGAAGTCCCCCTCGAGCACCTGGCCGAGGGCGTGCGCGACCCGTTCGCCGTCGCGCAGGCGGGCGGCGACCAGGGCGTGGTGGAGATGTCCGTGGGCGGAGTCGTTCTCGGCGCCGCGCAGTTCGAGGGCGCGGTGGGCGGCGGCCGCGAGGTCCGGGGTGTCGTAGGGGTTGATCTCGTCGAGCGGCCAGACGCCGTAGAGGTGGCTGAGGTGACGGTGGTCGTAGGTGTCCTCGAGGCCGGGCCAGGCCCATTCGGCGAGGGCTCCGTCGGCGTTGACCCGGTGCGGGGGCAGTCGCTCGGCGAGCGCGCGCCAGCGGTCGGCCTCGGGGGTGCCGGGGTGGTACGCGGCGGCGGTCGTGAGGGCGTGCCGGGCGGCCGAGAGGTCCATGGCCGCGTTGATCGTGCCCCAGCCGGCGTTCGCCGGACGGTTCTCGGGCGAGTACGAGGGGACGACGACCAGCCGCCCGTCCTGGTCCACCCGGCTGAGGAAGTCCTCGTAGAACACGGCGATCCGGGCGAGGATGCCGGCCGTGCGGGGGTCGCGTTCGCCGCGGGTCTCGTCGTGGTCGACGAGCGGCTTGAGCAGCCAGTCGGCGCCGGCGGTCCACAGGTGCAGCGGGTATTCGCGGCTGAAGTGGTACGACAGCCCGGACTCGCCGTCGGTGTGGGCGGGGGCGACGACGCCGCGGCAGCCGAGGACGGTACGGGCGTTCTCGGCCCAGTCCGTCTGCTGACGGCCGATCAGGGCCGCCAGGGCGGCGGTGACTTCGGGGAGCGCGGTGGCCGCGGCCGAGGCGGTCTGAAGGTTGAGGTTGGCGTCGTTGGTGAAGGCGCCGGACCAGGCGGTGTCCCAGTCGCCTGCCCACAGGCCCGTGAGGCGAGGCGGGTTGAGGCCGCTCGCGGAGAGCAGGTGGTAGCGACCGGCGGCGAAGAGGCGTTCCAGCAGGGCGGGGCTGCCCGGGCGGGTCAGCAGCTCCGAGCCCGGCAGCGCGCGTTCGGCGGGGTCGCCACCCAGGTCGAGGGTGACACGCTCGTAGGCGGTGCGGTGCAGGGCGGTGTGGCGGGACAGCAGGGTGGCGTACGGGTCCTCGTCGGCCGGCAGCAGGTCGCGCAGGGCGCGGGCGTGCGGGGTGATGTCCAGCTCGCCGGTGTGCCGCAGTACCCGGGTGAGCAGCAGGACGGATGCCGCGCCGGTGACCCGGACGCCGGGCGGCGTGAGGGTCGCGGCCCCTCCGGTGACAAGGACGAGCGTCAGCCCGGTGTACGCCGTGTCGCTGCCGTGGTAGCGGACGCGCAGGGTGAGCAGGGCGCCGTCCGCGGTGAGGACGGCGCCGTCACCGACGGCGAGCCGCGTGGGGGCGTTCGGCAGGCGGTGGTCCAGGGCGATGTGCAGGTCGTCGGCGGTGACCTGCTGGACGACGACGTCGTCGGCGCGTGAGACGAAGACACTGCTGAGCCAGTCGTCGCAGGTCTCCTCCACGACGCCGGTGGGGAAGTCGACGGCGCGGCGGTAGCGGTGCGGCGGGTCGCCGGGCGTCCTGCGCAGCCGTACCTGGAAGGCGGGGTGGAAGGGCTGCACCCACTGCAGGTCGCGTCCGTCGGTGAAGGTCTCGGCGGCGTGGGCCTCGCCCGCGAGCAGGCGGTCCTGCAGCGACGGGAGCCGGTCGGCGAGCTTCGGCGGGCGGGCGCTCTCGCCGCCGTTGGGGCGGACCAGGGTGTGCTGGGTGACGACCACCCGCTCGTCGTTCGGATCGCCGAACACGAGTGCGCCGTGTCGGCCGTTGCCGCTCAGGAAGCCGTCCTCCCAGCGCGCTGCGGGCCGTGCTTCCCAGGTGCCGTGCATGATGTTCATGGGCCCAACACCACCACGCCGTAGCGATCCAGCGTGCACGAGCCCTCGATAGTCGCCTGAGTGAGCAGGTCACGATGGCTGCCGGGCAGTTCCACGGTCACCGCGTCGCGGCCGTGGTTCAGCAGGAACAGCAGGTCGCCCCGGCGTACCGCCTCGACCTGGTCGGGCAGCCCGGGCAGGACGGGGTGGACGCCGGCCTCGGCCGCGATCCCGGTGAGCAGCTCGCGCAGGGCGTCCGGCTCGGGCAGCGTGGACAGGTAGTGCGCCCGTCCCCTGCGCAGCACGGCGGGCATCCCGTCGAGTTCGCCGCCCTTGTACGTGACCTCCGCCGAGGCGTCCTCGTCCTTCTCGATCTCCTCCGACCACAGGGTGCCGGGGAATGCGTCGGTCTCGACGCTGTCGCCCTCGTCCAGGGGCCACCACTCGTGCAGCGTGCGGATGCCGAACAGTTCGCGCAGCCGGGCGTCCATGCCGCCGGTCCGCACCCGGTCGTGCTCGTCGGCGATGCCGGTCAGGAAGCCGCTGACGAGGGTGCCGCCGTCACGGACGTAGGCGAGGAGGTTGTCGATCGCCGCGTCCGTGAGGGCGTACGCCTGCGGGACGACGACGAGCCTGTAGGCGCTCAGGTCGTGTTCCGGACGGGCGAAGTCGGTGGCGAGACGGGCCTGCCAGAGCGCGCGGTGCCAGGCGGTGAGGATTCGGGTGTGGTCGACGAGCGTGGAGAGGCGGCCCTCGTGGGCGCCGGCCCACCAGGAGTCCCAGTCGTGCAGGATCGCGATGTCGTTTCGGGAGTGACTGCCCGTCACCTGAGCGCCGATCAGCGCGAGTTCGCTGCCGAGCCGCTTGATCTCTTGGTACGTCCGCCCCTGCTCCCCGGCGTGACCGACCATGCCGGAGTGGAACTTCTCCGCACCCTGCCGGGACTGGCGCCACTGGAAGTAGCAGACGGCGTCGGCGCCGCGGGCGACGGCCTGCAGGGACCACAGGCGGTTGAGGCCGCGGGGCTTGGGGTGGTTCACCCCGCGCCAGTTGACCGCTCCGGCCGCCTGCTCCATCAGCATCCACGGGCCGCGGGCCTGGGAGCGGGTCAGGTCCTGCACGAGGGCCCCCTGCTGGGCGCCGAACGGATCGCGCGGGTCGGGATAGAGGTCGACGGAGACGACGTCCTCCTCCTCGGCCCACCGCCAGGCGTCCTGTCCGGCCCACAGCGGCATGAAGTTGGTGGTGACCGGGATGTGGGGCGGGGTGTGCCGGCGGACGATGTCGCGCTCGGCGACGTAGCACTCCAGGAGCATGTCGGAGGTGAACCGCTTGAAGTCCAGTACCTGGCCGGGGTTCTTCAGATAGTGGGCGTGCCGGGGCGGCAGGATCTCCTCCCAGTCGCCGTAGCCCTGACTCCAGAAGGCGGTCCCCCAGGCCGAGTTGAGGGCGTCGAGGCTGCCGTGGCGGTCCCGCAGCCAGCTGCGGAAGCGGGCGGCGGCCTCGTCGCCGTAGTCGTAGGTGCAGTACTCGTTGTTGATGTGCCACATCGTGAGGGCGGGGTGCCGGCCGTAGCGGGCGGCGAGATCCTCGGTGATGGCGGCGGCGTGCCGGCGGTAGACGGCGCTGGAGTGCGAGAAGTGCTGGCGGCCGCCCCACCACTCGGTCCGGCCGTCCTCGTCGCGGGGCAGGGTCTCGGGGTGCAGGCGGCCGAGCCAGGGCGGGGGCGAGGAGGTGGGGGTGGCGAGGACGACGCCGATGCCGTGGTCGTGCATCAGGTCCATCAGCGTGTCCAGCCACCCGAAGTCCCGCTCCCCCGGCCGGGGTTCGAGATTCGCCCAGGAGAAGACGCCCAGGGTCACGGAGTTGACGCCGGCGTCCTTCATCAGCCGGACGTCCTCGTGCCAGGTCTCCTCGGGCCACTGCTCCGGGTTGTAGTCGCCGCCGAAGAGGATGCGGCCTCGGGTGGCGTCGGCCAGGGCGGCCCGACGGCCGGAACGAGACGCGAGCATGACATACCTCGATCTGTGAAAAGAGGGGGACCGCGGCGGCCCGAAGGGATCAACCCTTGATCGCGCCGGTCAACATGCCCTTCTTGAAGTGCCGTTGCACGAACGGCGACAGCACGGCCACCGGCAGCAGCGCCATCACCATCACGGCCATCTGCACGGCCAGTCCCGACAGCTGCCCGGTCCTGATGGCCTGCCCCAGCCCCACCGGCGCCTGCTGCTTCTGCACCAGCTGGATCATCACGTTCTGCAGCGGCATCATGTCCTGGTCGTTCAGGTACAGCGACGCGTTGAACCAGGCACTCCAGTAGCCGACGGCGTAGAACAGCGTGATCACCGCCAGCACCGCGCGGGACAACGGCATCACGATCTGCCACAGGATCCGGAAGTCCCCGGCCCCGTCGATCCGCGCGCTGTCGATGAGCTCCTGCGAGATGCCCATGAAGAAGCCGCGCAGGACGAGGATGTTGAACACGCTGATCGCGCTGGGCAGGATGAGCGCCAGATAGCTGTCCGTCAGCCCGATGGACTGCACGAGCAGGTACGTCGGGATCAGACCGGCGCTGAAGAACATGGTCGCCAGCAGGATCATCAGGATCCAGCGGTGCCCCAGCGAGCCGGTCCGCGACAGTCCGTACGCGCACAGCACGGACACGGCCATGGAGAACAGCGTGCCGACGAGCGTGATGAGGACGCTGATGATCGCGGCCCGGGTGACCTGCCCCCCGCTGAGGAGCTCCTTGTAGGCGACGAAGGTGATCCCCTTGGGCACCATCACCAGTCCGCCGGCCTCGTTGATGGTCTTGCGCGAGGACAGGCTGGTGACCACGACGATCCACAGCGGGAAGAGGATTCCCAGGCAGGCCAGGGCGAGGACGAGTCCCTTGCCCGCCACTCCGGCCCTGCTGGGCTCCTCCTCCCAGGACGGCCGGGGCGGAGCGGCCCAACGGGACTCCTCGCGTGCCGGTTTCGTCATCACGGCGGTCACTTCTTGTACACCCCCTGCTCGCCCATGAGATGGGCCACCTTGTTCGCGGCGAGCACCAGTCCGATGCTGACGACGCCCTTGACGAGGCCCGCGGCGGCCGCGTAGCCGAAGTCCTGGTTGCGGACGCCGTTCCACCACACGAAGGTGTCGAGGACCTCGCCCGCTCCGGGGCCCACGGCGTCCCGCTGCAGCAGGATCTGTTCGAAGCCGACGGTCAGCGCGTCACCCACGCGCAGCACCAGCAGCAGGGCGATCACCGGCCGCAGCGCCGGAAGGGTGACGTGCCACATCCGCCGCCAGCGCCCGGCACCGTCCATCGCGGCCGCCTCGTAGAGGTCCGGGGGGACGGAGGCCAGGGCGGCGAGGAAGACGATGATCCCCCAGCCGGCGTCCTTCCAGACGCTCTGCGCGGTGACGAGGAACTTGAAGGTCGACGGGTCGGTCATGATGTCCAGCCCGTCGAAGCCGTGCTGCCGCAGCAGCTGCGACAACAGCCCCGCACCGCCGAAGAGTTGCTGGAAGACGGCGATGACCAGGACCCAGGAGAAGAAGTGCGGCAGATAGAGGATCGCCTGGGAGATCGCCCGGACCCGGGGCCTGACGACGCTGTTGATGAGCAGCGCGAGCACGATCGGGATCGGGAAGAAGAGCAGGAGCTGGACGAAGAAGAGCACCAGTGTGTTCTGGACCGCGTTCCAGAAGGCCGAGTCCTGGAAGATCTGCTGGAAGTTCTCCAGGCCCACCCAGGGGCTGTGCAGGATCGAGACGATGCCGTTGTCGCTGACGTAGGGGTCGTAGTCCTGGAAGGCGACCACATTGCCCAGGATCGGCAGGTAGTTGAAGACCAGGACCAGCACGATCGCCGGCACCGTCATCAGGAGCAGGGTGCGGTCGCGTCGGAACCTGAGCCGGAGGCTCAGCCTGCCCGGCTCGGTCTTCTCCCGGGAACCGGTGGCGTCGTCGGACGCCACCGGGGTATCGACCGGTGTGCTGGCCTCGGCCCTCCGAGGCACCGTGCTGTGGGACACGGCGGATCTCCTTGCCTCGGGTACCGGGTCAGCTCGCCGCCGAGCCGTTCTCGTCGAGCAGCTTCTTGTACCAGTCGCGCAGCTTGTCGCCGCCCTTGCTCTTCCAGTCGGAGATGAACTGCTGCATGTCGCTCATCTTCTTGTGGCCCCGGACGATGTCGTCCTCCAACTGCTCCATGTCGTTGGTGAGGTTGGTGTAGCGGTTGGGCTCGACGATCTGCAGGCCCCAGAAGGACGACTTCTTGGTGAAGGCGCCCATCCGCTGCTGCCAGCCGACCATGCCCTTCGTGTACTCCGGGAGGTCGGGGTGGGCGATGGTCGAGGCGGGACTCGCGACCATGACGAAGGCGTTGGCGACCTCGAGGTTGCCCTTGTCGGTCTTGACGGGCACGCCGTTCTTGAGGGTGTAGTGGGTGCCCTCGACGCCGTAGTTGGTCATCATCCACTCCTTGGTGCCGTACGGCGCCGCGGTGACGTTGGCGACGGCCAGCACGTCGCGGATGACGGACTCGGAGGCCTTCTTGTTGACGAAGGCGAAGATGCCGGCCGGGTTGGCGGCCCACAGGACGGGGTTGCCGCCGTCGTGGCCCCACAGGTCCATGCCCCAGACCTTGAAGCCGGGGTTCTGTGCGGCCTGGATGGCCTGCTGCCCGTACCAGTTGGAGATGTCGTTGTTCCAGATCAGGAACTCGCCGGCGGCGAACTTCGCGCTCGGGTCGGTGGCCTGGCTCTTGCCCAGCTTGAAGTCGGGGTGGACGTACCCTGCGGCGAACAGCTTGCGCGTCCACTCCAGCGCCTCGAGGTACTCCGGGGTCTCCATGCGGTGGGTCATCTTGCCGTCGACCATGGTCCAGCTGAGCGCCTTCTCGCCGCCGCTGATCACGCCGAAGGTGTTGAACGCGGTCCACTTCATGTCACCGCAGGCCCACCGCTTGGTCCTGGGGCTGGTGATCTCCTTGGCCAGCGCCATGAACTCGTCGGCGGACTTGGGTACTTGGTAGCCCTTTTTGTCGAAGACGTCCTGGCGGTACAGCGGCACGATGTTCTGCACGTACGACGCCGGCATCGGCAGGCCCATGAGCTTGCCGCCGAAGATGGAGCGCTGCCAGGCGTCGGACGGGATCGCCGCCAGGTTCGGGTACTCCTTGACCTTGTCCCCGGACAGGTACGGGCCGAGGTCGGCGAACTTGCCGATGATGGCGCTGGGTATCTTGGCGGTCATGTTCCAGCCCGGGATGACCACCACGTCGGGGATGTCGCTGGAGGCGAGGACCGCGCCCAGCTTCTGGTCGTAGGTGTTGCCGTCCTGGTTCTGCCACTGGACGTCGACGCCGATCATGGAGTTCGCCGCCGTGTAGTAGGCGCAGTTCCCCTTCGGCGGCGAGCCCCAGAACGGCGACATGATGGTGACCTTGCCGCCCTTGCCGAGCTTCTTGGGCACCGAGGTCTTGAGGGTGTCGACGTCGAGCTTGCCGGTGAAGCCCATGGACGAGCCGTTCTTGGACGGGATGTCCGGGCTCACCACGTTGCTGGCCACGTAGGCCGGCAGGATCTTCTTGGCGTTCTTGCCCGAGGTGGTCCCTCCGCGCGACCCGCCGTCCGAGCTGCCGCAGGCGGCGAGCAGTGGCATCCCGCCCGCCACCGCTGCGGTGGCGACCGCGGTGGAGGCGAGGAAGCTTCTCCGGCTGGTTCCGGAGGAGCCGGAAGATCCGGAAGCGGCGTTCGGCGTCATTGCGTCAACCCTTCATGGCGCACCAGGACACCCGGCGGTGGCCGTCGGCTGTGGTGTCTCGAGTGGAACTGGCTGAGCTGAAGCGATCCTTCGACGACTGCGGCTCGCGGTATCAGTCGAAGCGCTTCGATGTTGGTGTGAGGTTAAGTGAACACCCATGGGTGCACAAGGGTCGCTCCCAACATTCCTCGGAGCCGTCACAGTCGACCTTTTTCTCATACACCGCTTGAAGTGTCGGTGAGCGACCCTTGACACCCGGCCGTCGGTCGAATGAGCATCGAAGCGCTTCGAAAGCGCCCGGCCGCTCCATCGCAAGGGGATCCCCACGTGACCGAACAGACGCCGTCCACGCCGCCGTTCCGCGATCCGCACCTGCCGTTCGCGAAGCGCATCGACGACCTTCTGCAGCGGCTGACGCTCGATGAGAAGCTCTCTTTCCTGCACCAGTTCACGCCCGCCGTGGAGCGCCTCGGCGTCGCCGCCTGGCGCACCGGACAGGAGGCCCTGCACGGCGTCGCCTGGATGGGTCCGGCGACGGTCTTCCCGCAGGCCGTCGGCCTCGGCTCCACCTGGAACACGGACCTGGTGCGCCGGGTCGGCGAGGCGGTCTCCAAGGAGGTCCGCGCGATGCGCGCCCACGACGACCGCGTGGGCCTCAACGTCTGGTCCCCGACGGTGAACCTGCTGCGCCACCCCCTGTGGGGCCGCAACGAGGAGGGCTACTCGGAGGACCCGAGGCTGACCTCCGCCATCGCCACGGCCTACACCCGCGGCCTGCGCGGCGAGCATCCGACGTACTGGCGCACGGCCCCCGTCCTGAAGCACTGGCTGGCCCACAACAACGAGACGGACCGGGCGACCTCGTCCAGCTCGGTCCGCCCGCGCGTGCTCCACGAGTACGACCTGCGGGCCTTCCGGGAGACGGTCGAGGCGGGCGCCGTCGCCGGGGTGATGCCGGCGTACAACCTGGTCAACGGCCGCCCCAACCACGTCTCCCCGTACCTGCGCGAGCACCTGCGTGCCTGGACGGACGAGGAGCTGCTGGTCTGCTCGGACGCGGGCGCGCCCTCCAACCTGGTCGACCACGAGCACTACTTCGACACCCACGAGGAGGCGACGGCGGCCGCGCTGATCGCCGGCGTGGACAGCTTCACCGACCACGGCACGGACAGCTCGCAGATCCTGGGCCGAGCCAGGAGGGCGTACGAGCAGGGCCTGTTGACGGAGGCCGACATCGACACGGCCGTCCGCCGCCAGCTCTCCGTGCGCTTCCGGCTCGGCGAGTTCGACCCGCACCACGACCCGCACGCCGGCACCGGGGAGTTCGACACCCCGGCCCACCGCGCCCTGGCCCGGGAGGCGGCGGAGCAGGCGATCGTGCTGCTGCGCAACGACGGCCTGCTGCCGCTCGCCCCGGACACCCGGATCGCGGTGGTCGGCCTGCTGGCCGACGAGTGCAAACTCGACTGGTACAGCGGCACGTTGATCCACCGCTCCACCCCGCTGGAGGGCCTGTACGAGCGGTTCGGCGCCGAACGCGTGGAGTTCGCGGAGGGCGTGGACCGCGTCCGCCTGAAGACCTCCGCCGGGACCTTCCTGCACGTGCCCGAGGCGCCCGCGGCGGCGGACGGGGTGCGCGGCGCCGAGGGCGCCCTGGACCCGGCCCTGCTGGCCGGCCGCACCGACCTGCCCCCGCTGACCACCGACGCCACCGGCACCGAACTCGCCCTGGTCGACTGGGGCGAGGGCCTGCTGACCCTCCGCGCGCCCGACGGCCGCTACCTCTCGGTGGCCGACGACGGATACGTGCGGGCCTCCGCCGACCAGCCCGGCGGCTGGGTCGTCCAGGAGACGTTCCGGCTGGAACCCCACGAACACGGCCACCTCCTCAGGCATGTGGGCACAGGTCGTCACGTCTGCGTCGCCGCCGAGGGGGTGAAGGTTGCCGACGGCGATCCGGAAGTGTGGGAGCTGGTGATCGCCGAGCGCGGTGAGGAGGCCGTGCGCAGGGTCGCCGAGCGGGCGGACGCGGTCCTGGTCTTCGCCGGGAACGATCCGCACATCAACGGCCGCGAGACCGAGGACCGTACGACGCTGCGCCTGCCGGCCCAGCAGGAGCGGCTGCTGCGCGCGGCCCGCTCGGTGAACCCGCGCACGGCCCTGGCGCTGGTCTCGGCGTACCCGTACGCGGTGGACACGACCGCCCTGCCCGCCGTGCTCTGGACGGCGCACGGCGGCCAGGCGGCGGGGACCGCGCTCGCCCGCGTCCTGTCCGGCGACGTCTCCCCCGCCGGCCGCCTGCCGCAGACCTGGTACGCGGACGACGCCGACCTGCCCGGGCTGCTCGACTACGACGTGATCGGTGGCCGCCAGACGTACCTGTACTTCGAGGGCACGCCGCTGTTCCCGTTCGGGCACGGTCTGTCGTACGCCTCGTTCTCCTACGGCGACCTGACGGCACGGGTGGACGGCGGCTCGCTGCACGTCACCTTCACCGTCACCAACAGCGGGGACATGACCGCGGACGAGGTGCCCCAGCTGTACACCCGCGCCGTGGAGCCCTCCGTGACCCGTCCGCGCCGCGAGCTGCTCGCCCACGAGCGCGTCACCCTCAGCCCGGGCGAGAAGAGGGAGCTCTCCTTCGAAGTCCCGTTGTCCGCCTTCGAGTTCTGGGACGTGTCCCGGGGCGGCCCACGTCTCGAGCCGGGCTCCTACGACATCCTGGTCGGCGCCTCCAGCGAGGACGTCCGCCTGCGGACGACCCTGCGGCTCGACGGCGAGGCCGGCACCCCGCGTCCGGTGTTCCGACGGGGCCTGGAGGCGGCCGACTTCGACGAGCAGAGCGGGGTCGCGATCGTCGACCGGACGAGGACGGCCGGTGACGCGGTGACGCCGCAGGAGGGCCGGACGGCCGAACTGGTCTACCGGAACTGCGACTTCGGGGACGGTGTCACGCGGGTCGTCGCGACGGTCGCCGGCGAGGGTGTCGTGGAGCTGTGCCTGAACGGGGGCGCGCCCGTTGCCGTACTGCCCCTCGACACCGCCACGGCGACGCCGTACGACTACACCTCGATCGGCGCCGGTGTCGCCGTCGAGGGCGTGCACGACGTGCACCTGAGGCTGCGCGGCCCACTGCGGCTCGCGCATGTCGGCTTCTCCGGTTGAGGGTCCGGAGCGGGCCGACGACATGAAGGGGCCCGGCACCGGAAGGCAGCGGTGCCGGGCTTCTTCGAGCAGCCTAGCTGGAAACGGTTCCCATCAACCAGGGTGCGGGAGGTTTCAGAGCGCGAGGCCGGTCAGCACCAGCACCCGCTCGTAGGTGTAGTCGTCCATCGCGAACTTCACGCCCTCACGGCCCACGCCGGACTGCTTGGCGCCGCCGTACGGCATCTGGTCGGCGCGGTAGGAGGGGACGTCGCCGATGACGACACCGCCGACCTCCAGCGCCCGGTGGGCGCGGAAGGCGGCCTGCAGGTCGTGCGTGAACACCCCTGCCTGGAGGCCGTACTTGGAGGAGTTGACGGCGGCGAAGGCCGCGTCCTCCCCGTCGACCTTCTGCACGGTCAGCACGGGCCCGAAGACCTCCTCGCAGGAGATCGTCACGTCGGCCGGCACGTCGGTGAGGACGGTGGGCGCGTAGGAGGCGCCGTCGCGGTCGCCGCCGGTGAGCAGGGTCGCGCCGGCCTCCACGGCCTCCTTCACCCAGGACTCGACGCGCTTCGCCGCGTCCTCGCTGACCAGCGGGCCGACGTCGGTCTTGTCGTCGCTCGGGTCGCCGGTGACCTGGGCCTCGACGGCGGCGACGACGCGCGGCAGCAGCCGGTCGTACACCGAGGCGTCGGCGATCACGCGCTGCACGGAGATGCAGGACTGGCCGCCCTGGTAGTTGGAGAAGGTCGCGATGCGGGTGGCGGCCCAGTCCAGGTCGGCGTCGGAAGCGTAGTCGCCGAGGACGACCGCGGCGCCGTTGCCGCCCAGCTCCAGCGTGCAGTGCTTGCGCGGCACCGAGTCCATGATCGCGTAGCCGACCTTCTCGGAACCGGTGAAGGAGATGACCGGCAGGCGCTCGTCCTGGACGAGGGCGGCCATCTTGTCGTTGGCGACCGGCAGGATGCTCCAGGAGCCGGCCGGCAGTTCGGTCTCGGCGAGCAGGTCGCCGATGATCAGGCCGGAGAGCGGGGTGGCGGGCGCCGGCTTGAGGATGATGGGCGCGCCGGCGGCGATCGCGGGGGCGACCTTGTGGGCGCACAGGTTGAGCGGGAAGTTGAAGGGCGCGATGCCGAGGACGACGCCCTTGGGGAAGCGGCGGGTCAGCGCGAGCCGTCCCTGGCCGCCGAGGTCGGTGTCGAGGCGCTGGGCCTCACCGCTGTTGAAGCGCCGGGCCTCCTCGGCCGCGAACCGGAAGACGGACACGGCACGGCCGACCTCGCCGCGCGCCCACTTGATCGGCTTGCCGTTCTCGGCGGAGATCAGCCGGGCGATCTCCTCGGTGCGCTCGGCCAGACGCCGGCTCACGTGGTCCAGGGCGGCGGCGCGCACGTGCGCCGGGGTGGCGGCGAACTCGTCGCGCACGGCGTGGGCGGCGGCGACGGCCTCCTCGACCTGCGCGTCCGTCGGCACGCTCACCTTTCCGACCAGGTGGCCGTCCCAGGGGGAGGTGACGTCGAAGGTGTCCTCGCCGGTGACCTGGCGGCCGGCGAGCCAGAAGGCGGTGGTGGAAGTCATGTACGAGTCCCGGCCCTTCCCGTTGGGGGTGCTGTTCGTGGCTTTGGGGTCCACGGTAGGACGGGCCGTCCGGGGAGGTGTTTGTCCAGGGTGTAGCAGTGGCGGCCGCCGACGCTACGGTTTGGCGCCTCAGCCGTGCTCCGCCGACACCGCCTTCAGGGCCAGCCACAGCTCCATCCGCACGTCCGGATCGTCCAGCGAGCGCCCGAGGATCTCCTCCACCCGCCGCATCCGGTAGCGCAGCGTGTGCCGGTGCACCCCCAGGTCCGCGGCGGCCGCGTCCCACTGTCCGTGCCGCGACAGCCAGGCCCGCAGCGAGGCCACCAGGTCGCCCCGTCCGGTCGCGTCGTGTTCGTACAGCGGCCGCAGCAGCCCGTCGGCGAACGCCTTCACCGCGTCGTCGGCCAGCAGGGGCACCACCGAGCCCGCCGCCAGCTGCTCGTGCTCCACGTACGCCCGGCCCCGCCGCCGGGCCACCGACAGCGCCTGCTCGGCCTGCTTGTAGGCGGCGGCAGCGGCGACCGGCCCCACGGGCGCGGACACCCCCAGGACCAGCTCGTCCTCGTCCGTGCCGCCCGTCTGCTCGCGCACCGACGTTCCGGTCCGCGCGGCCTCCAGCGCCGCCGCGTACTCGGCGCAGGCCCCGACCGCCGCGCCCCCGTCCGCCGCGAGCACGACCAGCCGCATTCCGTCGCCGTCCCCCTCGGGCACCACCAGCACCGCCTCCCCGGCCCGAGCGGCGGCCGACTCCACGGCCTCGGTGAGCGCGGCGAGCGGATCGCCGTGCGTGGCGTTGGCGGCCACCGCCGCGGGGGCGTGCGAGTCGACGGACATCCGCGGCGCCGACGTGGCCGCCTCGGCGACGACCATCCGGAACGGCGCGTCGAGCAGCCCGCCGTACAGGCCGCCGGCCACGGCCCGCGCGTGGTCCGGTTCCCCGGCGAGCAGCATCCTGAGCACCGCGGCTCCGAGCCGCTGCTCGGCGGCGTGCAGCGAGCGCGACCGTTCCGTCGTGAGGGTGAGCAGCGCGATCGCCGAGTGGACGGCGTAGCGCTCGGCCGTGCCCGGTGCCGCGGCCGTCCCGACGGCCAGCGCGGCGCGCGGCCGCCGGCCGGTGCCGAGCGAGTGCAGCTCGACGCGGTCCTCGTTCTCCGGGCCGCCCACCACCGACGACGCCGGCGCCGGCCGTTCGCGCAGCCGCTCCACGTCCGCCGTCAGCCGCGCCGCCCGCCGGCCCGCCCACTCCGGCGCGGTGGCGACGACGGTGCCCGAGGCGTCGTAGAGCGCCGCCCAGCCGTCGACCTGCGAGGCGAGCGCGGACAGCAGGCCCTCCGGGCCCTCGGCGATGGCCTGCTTGGTCAGCTCGCGCTGGGCGGCGAAGCCCGCGGTCACCGCCCGGTACTGGTCCGCCGCGTTGGCCGCGGACACGGCCTTGCTAATGGCCAGGAAGGGTGTGCGGCGGGGTACTTCGAGGAGCGGCAGCCCCTCCTCCTCGGACGCGTCGACGAGCGCCTTGGGGGTCTCCTCGTAGTTGACGCCGACGGCGAAGCCGAGCCCGACGACGCCCGCCCCCACCAGCCGCTTCACGTACCGGCGCATCGCCTCCGGGTCCTCCGCGTCCAGCTTCAGCGCGGTGATCAGCAGCAGCTCCCCGCCCTCCATGTACGGCACGGGGTCGGCGAGCTCGCTGACGTGGGCCCAACGGACGGGCACGTCGAGACGGTCCTCACCCGCCCGCACGGTCAGCTTGAGCGCGGAGTGGTGGACGAGCGCGGCGAGGGTCAGGGGCATGAGGCCTTCAGGTCTGCGAGGCTCGGGCGGGCTGCGGGGATCGGGCGAACCTTGTGATCATTTGGCCGTCACGTATGAACGCCCTATGGCGATTCTGCCTCACCGTAAGGTCACCCGGTCACCCGAAAGCCCGGACCCGGAGCCGCCTAACCCCGCAGATCCACCAGCAGCGGCGGTGCGTGTTCGCCCTTGACGTCGGTCAGGGACAGGACCGCGTGGCCCGGCGGCACCCCGTGCGCCAGTTCGGACGCCGACCAGCGCTCGCGTTCGACCTGACGCACGGTGACGGCACGCTGGGTCGGCGCCTTGCCGGTGATCACGCGGCGCAGCATGTGCAGGGCCTTCCCGGCGGGCGTCTCGGCGATGATCTGCCGGTCGGTGACGTCCCGTGCCTCGATCCACTCCTTGCCCCACACCTCGGCGAAGTCCTGCCCGTCCCACGGGGTCAGCCCGGACAGCGCCATGCGGCACCCGGCGGCGCCGAGCAGCGGACCGCGCAGCGACCTCGGTACGTCGTCCAGCGTGCGCAGCGTGAGCACGGCGCCCGCGTTCGCCGACCGCAGCCGCTGGATGCCGCGCACCGCCTCCGGGGTGACGACCCCGGTCGCGTCGTCCAGCACCAGACAGGCGAACAGCGACCGGTCCTCGCGCACGGCCACGCTCGCCGTGAACTGCGCGAGCACCAGCCGGGCCAGCATCCGCGAGGCGTCCGCGTGCCCGCGCTCGGGCAGGTCGACCCGGACCCGCACGGGGTGGTCGAGGGCCTTGAGCGAGAACGGCTGCGTCTGCCCCGATGTGTCGAAGAACCCGGCGAAGGCGGGCCGGTCGAGCAGCGCCACCCGGTCCGCGAGGACCGCCGCGACGTCTCCGGGGTGCGCCGACTGCCGCTCCCGGGCGTCCAGTTCGCGCACCAGCGACTCCTGCCCGGAGCCCTCGAGCGCCGTCCGCAGCGCGGCCAGCGGACCGGGCGCCCCGTCCAGCAGCTGCCGCAGCTCCGGTACGGAGGGGAAGCGGCCGTGGACCGCCCGGAACGGCCCGAGGAGCTGGGCGAGCACGGTCGTGGAGCGCCGGCTGTCGCTGCCGGGGTGCGGGTCGGCGAGATCCCCGACGAGCGCCTCGGCGAGCACGGCGGCGGCCTCGTCGGGGTCGCTCGTCCCGCCGTACAGGTCCAGGTCGTACACCGATTCCGGGTTGCCGATGCGTACGACCACGTCGTAGGCGTCGGTCGGGCCGAGCCCGGCGCCCGCCGCGCCGACCACGACGACCGCGGCCCGTCCGGCGAGGGCGTGCAGGCACAGCGACTCGGCGAGCGGCCGGATCACGGTGCCGGTCTTGCCGGAGCCGGCCGGGCCGACCGCCAGCAGGGAGGTGCCGAGCAGGTCGGGGCCGAGGGCGAGCCCGGCGCCGCGGTAGGCGTAGGGGTTGCGGGGGTCGTCGGCGGCCGTGCCGAGCCGCACCTGGCCGGTGAGGAGGTCGTGGCGGGCGATGCGGGCGGGCAGGTCGCGTTCGCCGGAGGGGTGCAGGCAGGCGGCGGAGCCGTTCTCGAGCACGGCGCCGGTGAAGGCGGCGAGGTCGTGACGGCCGTTGCGCACGCCCTGCCAGGCGCGGGAGATGCGGGCGTGGTCGACGTCGCGCATCAGACCGGCGCGGGCCTCGGCGGCGAGCCGTTCGGCCGCGTCGACGGCGCCGACGGCGCGCAGCTGCGGCCATTCGGCGGGATCCTGGTCGGGGGTGGACGGCCGTTCGGTACGGGCGGCGGACGACTTGCCGCTCCAGGCCGGCGGGCCGTAGCGGCGCCAGATCTCCGACCAGCGGCCGAGCCGGCCCACGCCGATCATGATGACCACGGCGATGAGCACGTAGTAGGCGTAGACGACCACGACGGAGGCGAAGCTGTGGGGCGAGGCCCAGGAGTCGGGGATCATCGCGTAGAGCGGGAGCAGCCACCAGCCGCCGAGGTAGCCGTTCCACAGCAGCGACCAGATCAGCCAGCCGACGAGGAAGGCGATCAGCGCACCGCTGATCAGCTGGCGGGCGGGGATGAGCTCCGGTTCCTCCGCGGCCCGGGGCCGGTGCCCGAACCGCCACACACCGGGCAGCGCCTCGGGCCGCGGCGTGCGGAGCCAGGCCAGGAACGCCGAACCGTCGGGCCGCGGCGGCACGCCCGGCGCCTCCGTGGGCCTCGGTGGTACGGCGGAGCGTGCCCGTGGCACAGGATTCGCATGCGTACCCCGCGCGTCCTGCGTCCCGTCGCTGTCCATCGCCCTCGCTCCCTGACCAGCCGCTTCCGTCGACCTTCAGCGGTCAATCTAACGCCCTCGGCAAGGGAGTTCACCGATTACGGGGCCGGGCGCCGCGGGACGGCCCGGACGGGGTCCGGCGCCGGTGCCGCGCCGCCGCCCCGGCCCGGTGGTGGCCACCCGGCCGGCGCGCTATGTCCAACCCGGACAACGCGAATCGCCGACAACGCCCACATGGAGCATGCCCACTCCCCTCCCCCAGCCCTAGCCTGCGAGAAAAGAAGGCAAGAAACCGCAATTCCCCCCAGGAGCCCCTCATGAGCGCACTTCCGCAGGAGCGCCGCGTCGTCACCGCCATCCCCGGTCCGAAGTCGCAGGAGCTGCAGGCCCGCCGTACCGCCGCGGTCGCGCAGGGCGTGGGCTCCGTGCTGCCCGTCTTCACCGCGCGCGCGGGCGGCGGGATCATCGAGGACGTCGACGGCAACCGGCTGATCGACTTCGGTTCCGGCATCGCCGTGACGAGCGTCGGCGCCTCCGCCGAGGCCGTCGTACGCCGGGCGTCCGCGCAGCTCGCGGACTTCACCCACACCTGTTTCATGGTCACCCCGTACGAGGGCTACGTGGCGGTCGCCGAGGCGCTCGCCGAGCTCACCCCGGGTGACCACGCGAAGAAGTCGGCGCTGTTCAACTCCGGCGCCGAGGCCGTCGAGAACGCCGTCAAGATCGCCCGCGCGTACACCAAGCGGCAGGCCGTCGTCGTGTTCGACCACGGCTACCACGGCCGGACCAACCTCACGATGGCGCTGACGGCGAAGAACATGCCGTACAAGCACGGCTTCGGTCCGTTCGCGCCCGAGGTGTACCGCGTGCCGGTGGCGTACGGCTACCGCTGGCCCACCGGCCCGGAGAACGCCGGTCCGGAGGCCGCCGCGCAGGCCATCGACCAGATCACCAAGCAGGTCGGCCCGGACAACGTCGCCGCGATCATCATCGAGCCGGTGCTCGGCGAGGGCGGCTTCATCGAGCCCGCCAAGGGCTTCCTGCCGGCGATCCGGAAGTTCGCCGCCGACAACGGCATCGTCTTCGTCGCGGACGAGATCCAGAGCGGCTTCTGCCGGACCGGCCAGTGGTTCGCGTGCGAGGACGAGGGCATCGTCCCGGACCTGATCACCACGGCCAAGGGCATCGCGGGCGGTCTGCCGCTCGCCGCCGTCACCGGCCGCGCCGAGATCATGGACGCCGCGCACGCGGGCGGCCTGGGCGGCACCTACGGCGGCAACCCGGTGGCCTGCGCCGGTGCGCTCGGCTCCATCGAGACGATGAAGGAGCTCGACCTCAACGCCCGGGCGAAGGAGATCGAGGCGGTCATGAAGTCCCGCCTGAACGCCATGGCCGAGAAGTTCGACATCATCGGCGACGTGCGCGGCCGCGGCGCGATGATCGCCATCGAGCTGGTCAAGGACCGCGCGACCAAGGAGCCGAACCCGGAGGCGACCGCCGCGCTGGCGAAGGCCTGCCACCAGGAGGGCCTGCTGGTCCTGACCTGTGGCACCTACGGCAACGTGCTCCGCTTCCTGCCCCCGCTGGTGATCGGCGAGAACCTCCTCAACGAGGGCCTCGACATCATCGAGCAGGCGTTCGCGCGCATCTGAGCCGGAATCCGCAGCTCATCCACAGGGTGCGCGCCGTGCGGCTTCCGGTGAGCGGCAGGCCGTGTGAAGAACGTGTGCGGGGTGGATGGCGGGACGGGTTTCCGTCTGTCTTCGGCCACCGAGCTGCCGTAGGTTCTACCCAGATGAGAGATACACCCCGCCCACAGGGGACTGTGGGCGAACTCAGGCCGTGGCCTCCCCAGCTACGACCTGGTCGTGCCCTCGCGCACACTCCCGGAGCTTCCGGCTTCGGATCTCCTCACCGATCGGACAGTCGCCCGCCCCAAACCCCCCGGGGTGGGCGTCGATCCGGTCTGGACGGCCGCCTCGGAACCACCCCCCCTGTTCCGGGGCGGCCGACCCTCCTCTTCCTCCTTCTCGGGCTTCCGGCCCTGTGCTTCGCGCTCATCACCTGGCAGGTCGTCTCCGGCGGCCTGCTCTTGCGCGTGGACGAGCGGGTCAGTCACGCCCTCGTCGACCCGCAGCGCTTCTACGGCGCCCTCGCCGACCTGGGCGACATCACCGTCGCGGTGCCCGTGCTCGCCGTCGTCATCGGGTACGTCGCCCGGCAGGGCCGTATCGCCGGTCTGCACCGGTGGTGGCTGCCGCCCCTCGCGGCGGCCGTGCTGATGGCCCTGGTCCCGGCGCTGGTGGTTCCGCTGAAGCTGCTGGTGGACCGTCCGGGCCCGCCGGTCACGGGCCCCGGCACCGGCTACTACCCCTCCGGCCACACCGCCACCGCCTCCGTCGCCTACGGCGCGGCGACCCTGCTCCTCCTCCCCTGGCTGCGCGGCATCAACATCCGCCGCGCGGTCGTCGCCGCCTGCGCCGTCGTCAATCTGGCCGTCGGCTTCGGCCTGGTCCGGCGCGGCTACCACTGGCCACTGGACGTCGTGGCCAGCTGGTGCCTGTGCGCGATGCTGCTGACGGGCCTGTGGGTGTTCCTCGGCCGCAGCGGCCGTCAGCCGAAGTAGCCGTCGAACGTCTTCTGGAACTCCCAGTTCGAGTAGCGGTCCCAGTTGACCGACCAGGTCATCAGGCCGCGCAGGCCGGGCCAGGTGCCGTGGGTGGGGTACGAGCCGCAGCCGGACCTCTTCGTCAGGCAGTCGAGGGTCTTCACGACCTCGGCCGGCGCCACATGGCCGTTGCCCGCGTTCGTGGACGCCGGCATGCCGATGGCCACCTGGTCGGGTCGCAGCGGCGGGAAGACGTTGTTCGCGTCGCCCGCGACGGGGAAGCCGGTGAGCAGCATGTCGGTCATGGCGATGTGGAAGTCGGCGCCGCCCATGGAGTGGTACTGGTTGTCGAGGCCCATGATCGGACCGGAGTTGTAGTCCTGGACGTGCAGCAGGGTCAGGTCGTCGCGCAGGGCGTGGATGACCGGGAGGTAGGCCCCGCACCTGGGGTCCTGGCCGCCCCACTTGCCGGTGCCGTAGTACTGGTAGCCCATCTGCACGAAGAAGGTCTCCGGGGCCATCGTCAGGACGAACTTCGCGCCGTATCTGGCCTTGAGCGTCTTCAGCGCCGAGATCAGATTCACGATCACCGGGGTCTTCGGGTTCCTGAAGTCGGTGTCGTCGGCGTTCAGGGACAGCGAGTGACCCTCGAAGTCGATGTCCAGGCCGTCGAGTCCGTAGGTGTCGATGATGTTCGAGACGGAGGAGACGAAGGCGTCGCGGGCCGCGGTCGTGGTGAGCTGGACCTGGCCGTTCTGGCCGCCGATCGAGATCAGCACCTTCTTGCCCGCAGCCTGCTTGGCCTTGATCGCCGCCTTGAAGTCGGCGTCGGACTCGGCGTTCGGGCATTCGGTGACCGGACAGCGGGTGAAGCGGATGTCGCCGGAGGTGGCTGAGGTCGGCTCGCCGAAGGCCAGGTCGATGACGTCCCAGCTGTCGGGGACGTCGGCCAGGCGTGTGTAGCCGGAGCCGTTGGCGAAGCTCGCGTGCAGGTAGCCGACCAGGGCGTGGGTGGGCAGGTCAGAGGTGCCGCCCGAGGACCCGGCCGTGGTGGTGGCGGTGACGGTGGCCGACCTCGCGGACTCTCCCGCGGCGTTCACGGCGGCGACCTGGAAGCCGTAGGCGGTGGACGGGGACAGGCCGGTCACGGTCGCCGAAGTGCCGCTCGCCGTCTGGACCTTGGTGCCGTCGCGGTAGACGGCGTAACTCGTCGCACCGGTGACCGCCGACCAGGACAGGGTGGCGGAGGAGGAGGTGACGGCGGTGACCGTGAGACCGGTGGGAGCGGCCGGCGGCTGTCCGGTGCTCGCGCCGGGGCCGACGAGGGAGAGGTCGTCGGCGTAGTACGCGCCGGTGCCGTACCAGCCGTGGGTGTAGATCGTGACCTTGGTGGTGGCCGGGCCGGTCCGGAAGCTCGTCGTCAGCCGCTGCCAGTCGGGGGCGGACTGGGTCCAGGTGGACACGTCGGTGGTGCCGGTGCCGGACGCGCCGAGGTAGACGTAGGAGCCGCGGACGTAACCGGACAGCGTGTACTGCGCGTCCGGCTGTACGGTCACCGTCTGCGCGCACTGCGCGTTGTCGCTGCCGGCCGGGGTGGCCTGCAGTGCCGAGCCGCCGCTGTGCACGGGTGAGCCGACCGTGGTGCCCGCCGTGCAGCTCCAGCCGTCCAGGCCGGACTCGAAGCCTCCGTTTCGTGCGAGGTCCGCGTCGGCCGCACGGGCGGCCGACGAGAGCGCGGTGATGCCGGGTACGGCCAGCAGGGCGGCCGTGATCACGGCGAGGACGGACCTGGTGCGTCTGGGGCGATCCACAAGGGCCTCCGGACATGGGGGAATTGGAGGGTGGAGCGCGCCCAACTTGGTCCAGACCAATCCGGTTGTCAAGACCTCCCGCCGTCAGCCGTCGTCCTGGACCAGGCCCGCCGCCGCCTCGTGCATCGCCAGTTCGAGCAGGGCCGGGTCGGTGAGGGTCCCCGAGCCGTCCGGGGGCACCAGCCAGCGGACGCCGCCGGTGGCGCGACCCGGGTACGGCACCACGATCCAGGTGCCGGCCCCGGCCGTGCGGATGCCGGTGCCCAGCCAGCGGGCGGCCGTGCCGGCCGGCACGAAGAAGCCCATCCGGTTGTCGCCGAAGTCGACGAGGACCGGGCCGAGCTGGTCGAGCACCCGGGTCAGCACGTCGAGCGTGGGATAGCCGAGCTCGCCCGGCAGGATCAGCACGTCCCACGCCTTGCCGGCGGGCAGCAGCGCGACCCCGAGGGGATTGCGCTCCCACTCCCAGCGGCAGGCCTGGGGGTCGGGAGCCACCGATGCCAGCCACTCGACCGCCGTCTTCGCCCCGCTCATGAGAAGACCTCCCTGTCCGTCGTGGACGCTGGTCGCGTCACGAGGGAGAGGGAGGTCGTCGGCTTGCATTACGCGGCTTCCGGGAACTTCCTCGAAGTGAACCGGATCACACGCACCGGAGCGGGTCAGCTGTCGAAGCCCAGCCCCAGTCTGTCCATCGTCCGCAGCCAGAGGTTGCGGCGGCCGCCGTGGGAGTCGGCGCGCGCGAGCGACCACTTGGTGAGGGCGATGCCCGTCCAGGCGAAGGGCTCCGGCGGGAAGGGCAGCGGCTTCCTGCGGACCATCTCCAGGGACGTGCGCTCGGTGACCTCGCCCGCCAGCAGGTCCAGCATCACCTCGGCGCCGAAGCGGGTGGCGCCCACACCGAGGCCCGTGTAGCCGGCCGCGTACGACACCCTGCCCTGGTGGGCGGTGCCGAAGAACGCCGAGAAGCGCGAGCAGGTGTCGATCGCGCCGCCCCAGGCGTGCGTGAAGCGGACGCCCTCCAGCTGCGGGAAGCAGGTGAAGAAGTGCCCGGCGAGCTTGGCGTAGGTCTCCGGCCGGTCGTCGTACTCGCGGCGCACCCGGCCGCCGTAGTGGTGGATCGCGTCGTAGCCGCCCCACAGGATGCGGTTGTCGGCGGACAGCCGGAAGTAGTGGAACTGGTTGGCGCTGTCCCCGAGGCCCTGGCGGTTCTTCCAGCCGACCGACGCGAGCTGCTCCTCGCTGAGCGGCTCGGTCATCAGCGCGTAGTCGTAGACCGGGACCGTGTAGGCGCGGACGCGCTTGACCAGGTTCGGGAAGATGTTGGTGCCGAGCGCGACCTTGCGGGCGCGGACCGAACCGTAGGGGGTGCGTACGGCCATGCCCGCGCCGTACGGCTTCAGGTCGAGGGCGGGGGTGTGCTCGTAGACGCGGACGCCGAGCCGCAGGCAGGCCCGCTTCAGGCCCCAGGCGAGCTTGGCGGGGTTGACCATGGCGACGCCCCTGCGGTCCCACAGGCCCGCCTGGAACGTCGGTGAGTCGACCTGCTCGCGCACCGCGTCGGCGTCCAGGAAGTCGACGCCGTCGGCCAGACCCTCGCGCTCCATCTGCTCGTACCAGTCGCGCAGTTCCCACGCCTGGTACGTCTCGGTCGCCACGTCGATCTCGCCGGTGCGCTCGAACTCGCAGTCCAGGTCGTGCCGGGCGACCGCCTTCTCGATCTCGTCGAGGTTGCGGGCGCCCAGCTCCTCCAGCTTGTGGATCTCCTCCGGCCAGCGGGCGAGGCCGTTGGGCAGCCCGTGGGTGAGGGAGGCGGCGCAGAAGCCGCCGTTGCGGCCGGAGGCGGCCCAGCCCGCCTCCCGGCCTTCCAGCAGGACGACATCCCGTCCGGGGTCGCGCTCCTTGGCGATGAGCGCGGTCCACAGTCCGCTGTAGCCGCCGCCGACGACCAGCAGGTCGCAGGTCTCGGCGCCGGTCAGCGCGGGCTCGGGGTGGGGCTTGCCGGGGTCTTCCAGCCAGTACGGGACCGGCTGGGCTTCGGAGAGTGCCTTCGTCCAACGGCTCATGGCGCTCGGGGCCATGATTTCAACTCCCTACAGAGGGTTTTCCGGAAAAGGCCTACGCCTTTTGCTTGTTGCGGCGGTTGCCGACGACCATGGAGGTCAGGACCAGCAGGACGGCGACCAGGAACATGGTCGTGCCGATGACGTTGATCTGGACGGGTGTGCCGCGCTGTGCCGAACCCCAGACGAACATGGGGAAGGTGACGGTCGAGCCCGCGTTGAAGTTGGTGATGATGAAGTCGTCGAAGGAGAGCGCGAAGGCGAGCAGCGCGCCGGCCGCGATGCCGGGGGCGGCGATGGGCAGGGTGACCCGCAGGAAGGTCTGCGCGGGGCCCGCGTAGAGGTCCTGCGCGGCCTGCTCCAGGCGCGGGTCCATCGACATCACACGGGCCTTGACCGCGGTGACGACGAAGCTCAGGCAGAACATGATGTGGGCGATCAGGATCGTCCAGAAGCCCAGCTGGGCGCCCATGTTCAGGAACAGGGTGAGCAGCGAGGCGGCCATGACGACCTCGGGCATCGCCATCGGCAGGAAGATCAGCGAGTTCACCGCGCCGCGGGCCCGGAAGCGGTAGCGGACCAGCGCGAAGGCGATCATCGTGCCGAGGACGGTGGCGCCGATCGTCGCCCAGATCGCGATCTGCAGGCTGAGCGACAGCGAGCCGCACATGCCGGCGACCCCGCACGGCTGTTTCCAGGCGTCCAGCGAGAACTGCTGCCACTCGTAGTTGAAGCGGCCCTTCGGTTTGTTGAAGGAGAACACCGTGACGACGACGTTGGGGAGAAGCAGATATCCGAGCGTCAGCAGTCCCGCGATGACGACGAGATTGCGCTTGAGCCATTTGACGAAGGCCATTTAAACCAGATCCTCCGTCCCGGACCTGCGGATGTAGAGAGTGACCATGAAGAGGATCGCGGCCATGAGGATGAACGACAGCGCCGCGGCCGTCGGGTAGTCGAGAATTCTCAGGAACTGCGTCTGGATGACGTTTCCGACCATCCGCGTGTCCGTGGACCCGAGCAGGTCCGCGTTGACGTAGTCGCCGGCCGCCGGGATGAAGGTCAGCAGCGTGCCGGAGACCACGCCCGGCATCGACAGCGGGAAGGTGACCTTGCGGAAGGTGGTGAACGGCTTGGCGTACAGGTCGCCCGCCGCCTCGTGCAGCCTGCCGTCGATGCGCTCCAGCGAGGTGTACAGCGGCAGGATCATGAACGGCAGGAAGTTGTACGTCAGACCGCAGACGACGGCGAGCGGTGTCGCGAGGACGCGGTCGCCGGCCGTCCAGCCGAGCCAGTTGGTCAGGTCCAGGACGTGCAGCGAGTTGAGGGTGTGCACGACCGGGCCGTTGTCGGCGAGGATCGTCTTCCAGGCCAGGGTGCGGATCAGGAAGCTGGTGAAGAACGGCGCGATCACGAGGATCATGATCAGGTTCCGCCAGCGTCCCGCGCGGAAGGCGATCAGGTACGCCAGCGGATAGCCCAGCAGCAGGCACAGCACGGTCGCTGCGGCCGCGTAGAGCACCGAGCGCATGAACTGCGGCCAGTACTCGGACAGCGCGTCCCAGTAGGTGGCGAAGTGCCAGGTGACCTTGTAGCCCGTCTCCAGGGAGCCCGTCTGCACGGACGTGGAGGCCTGGTAGATCATCGGCAGCGCGAAGAAGACGATCAGCCAGAGGATGCCGGGCAGCAGGAGCCAGTACGGCACCAAGCGGCCGCGTTTGCGTGGCGGCTTCTTCTCCGGCGCGGTGGGCGCGAGAGGCGGCGGGGCCTCGGTGACGGCGGCCATCAGGCTGCGTCCTCCTCGACCTCGGCGACACCGGCGTCGATGTCCTGCGCCGCGTCCAGACCGAAGGTGTGCGCCGGGTTCCAGTGCAGGACCACCTCGGCGCCGGGCACGAGCCGGGCGTCGCGGTCGATGTTCTGGGCGTAGACCTCGAACTCGGGGCAGACCGGGCTGTCGATGACGTACTGCGTGGAGACGCCGATGAAGGAGGAGTCGGCGATCCGGCCGGTGATGCGGTTGCGGCCCTCGGAGATCTCGCCGGCGTCGTCGGCGTGGGTGAGGGAGATCTTCTCCGGGCGCACCCCGACCAGCACCTTGCCGCCGGCCGTGGTCGGCGCGGAACATCGCGCCTCGGGCAGCACCAGCTTGCCGCCGCCCGCCCGCAGCACGATGTCGTCGCCGCTCTTGGTGTCGACCTCGGCCTCGATCAGGTTGGAGGTGCCGAGGAAGTTGGCGACGAACGTCGTCTGCGGGTTCTCGTAGAGGTCGGCGGGCGAGCCGAGCTGCTCGACGGTGCCCGCGTTCATCACGGCGACCGTGTCGGCCATGGTCATGGCCTCCTCCTGGTCGTGCGTGACGTGGATGAAGGTGATGCCGACCTCGGTCTGGATGCGCTTGAGCTCCAGCTGCATCTGCCGGCGCAGCTTCAGGTCGAGGGCGCCGAGGGGCTCGTCGAGCAGGAGCACCTTGGGGTGGTTGATCAGGGCGCGGGCCACGGCCACGCGCTGCTGCTGGCCACCGGAGAGCTGGTGCGGTTTCTTGCGCGCCTGCTCGCCGAGCTGGACCAGCTCCAGCATCTCCTCGACCTGCTTCTTCACGCTCTTGATGCCGCGCCGGCGCAGACCGAAGGCGACGTTCTCGAAGATGTCGAGGTGCGGGAAGAGGGCGTAGGACTGGAAGACGGTGTTCACCGGGCGCTTGTACGGCGGCAGGTTCGTGACCTCCTGGTCGCCGAGGTGGACGGCGCCCGTGGTGGGCTCCTCCAGGCCGGCGATCATGCGCAGGGTGGTGGTCTTGCCGCAGCCGGAGGCACCGAGCAGGGCGAAGAAGGAGCCCTGCGGGACGGTCAGGTCCAGCGGCCGGACGGCGGTGAAGCCGTTGTCGTACGTCTTGCTGATACCGGAGAGGCGGACGTCGCCGCTGTTGTCTGTCGTCGTCATCTTCGTCACGCCCCTGTGAGCTTCGCGAACTTCTGCTGGAAGGCCGTCTCTTCCTTCGCGCTCAGCGAGCGGAAGGCGTGGGACTTGGCCTGCATGGCCTTGTCGGGAACGATCAGCGGGTTCCTCGCCGCCGTCTTGTCGATCTTGGAGAGGTAGGGCACCACTCCCGCGACCGGGCTCACGTAGTTGATGTAGGCGGCGAGTTCGGCGGCCGGTTCGGGCTCGTAGTAGTAGTCGATGAGCCGTTCGGCGTTCGTCTTGTGCCGGGCCTTGTTGGGGATCAGCATGTTGTCGGTCGACGTCATGTAGCCGCTGTCGGGGATGACGTAGCCGACGTCCGGGTTGTCCGCCTGCAGCTGGACGATGTCGCCGCCCCAGGCGACGCACGCGGCGAAGTCGCCCTTGGTGAGGTCGGACGTGTAGTCGTTGCCGGTGAAGCGGCGGATCTGGCCCTTGTCGACGGCCTTCTGGAGGCGGGCGATGACCGCGTCGTAGTCGTCGGCGGTGAACTTCCCCGGGTCCTTGCCCATGTCCAGCATGGTCATGCCGACGGAGTCGCGCATCTCGGTCAGGAAGCCGACCCGGCCCTTGAGCTTGGGGTTGTCGAGCAGGTCGGAGATCGACTTCACCTCGACGCCGTCGAGGGCCTTCTTGTTGTACGCGATGACGGTCGAGATGCCCTGCCAGACGTACGAGTAGGCGCGACCCGGGTCCCAGTCGGGGCTGCGGAACTGGTCCGAGAGGTTGGCGTAGGCGTGCGGCAGGTTCGAGGCGTCCAGCTTCTGGACGTAGCCGAGCCGGATCATCCGGGCGGCCAGCCAGTCGGTGAGGACGATCAGGTCCCGGCCGGTGTCCTGGCCGGCGGCGAGCTGCGGCTGGATCTTGCCGAAGAACTCGTCGTTGTCGTTGATGTCCTCGGTGTACTTGACCGAGATGCCGGTCCGTTTGCGGAACGCGTCCAGCGTCGGGTGGTGTTTCTCGCTGTCGTCCACGTCGATGTACTCGGGCCAGTTGGAGAAGTTCACCACCTTCTCCTTGGCCGAGTGGTCGTCGGCGGACACTCCGCCGCTCGTCTTGCCCGCGGCGGGGATGCCGCAGCCGCTCAGCGTCGCGAGACCGCCGAGGGCCAGCGCGCCGCCGGCGGAGGCACGCATCAGGGACCGGCGGGTCATAGCCGCCCGGCCGTTGCGAAGGCTGCGCCGCATCGCGGCCGCCACGACCGGTGACAGGCGGTCGGGCTCGTACTGCTCCATGCGCGTGGTGCCCTTTCGGGAGTGGCGGCCGCGGGTCGGGCGGCCTGTGCTGCTGCTATCGGTCCCCGAAGATCGTGCGGTGCCAGTCCTTGCGGGCCACCGCCGTGTTGTCGAACATGACGTGCTTGATCTGGGTGTATTCCTCGAACGAGTACGCGGACATGTCCTTGCCGAAGCCGGACGCCTTGTAACCGCCGTGGGGCATCTCGCTGATGATCGGAATGTGATCGTTGACCCACACACAGCCCGCCTTGATCTCGCGGGTGGCGCGGTTCGCCCGGTAGACGTCCCGGCTCCAGGCGGAGGCGGCGAGGCCGTACGGGGTGTCGTTGGCGAGAGCGATCCCCTCGTCGTCGCCGTCGAACGGCAGGACCACCAGCACCGGGCCGAACAGCTCGGACTGGACGATCTCGCTGTCCTGAGCGGCGTCCGCGACCAGGGTAGGCCGGTAGTAGGCACCCTTGGCGAGTTCGCCGTCGGGCACCTCGCCGCCGGTCACCACGCGCGCGTAGGAACGCGCCCGCTCGACGAAGCCGGCGACCCGGTCCCGCTGTACATGGGAGATGAGCGGGCCGAGGTCGGTGCCGGGGGCGAACGGGTCGCCCAGCCGGACGGTCTCCATCAGGGCGGCCGTCCGCTCCACGAAGGCCTCGTACAGGGGCCGCTGCACGTACGCGCGCGTGGCGGCCGTGCAGTCCTGCCCGGTGTTGATGAGGGCGCCCGCGACGGCGCCGTGCACGGCCGCCTCCAGGTCGGCGTCGTCGAAGACGACGAAGGGGGCCTTGCCGCCGAGCTCCAGGTGGAGGCGCTTGACGGTCGCGGTGGCGATCTCGGCGACGCGCTTGCCGACGGCGGTGGAGCCGGTGAAGGAGGTCATGGCGACGTCGGGGTGTCCGACGAGGTGCTCGCCGGCCTCCCGGCCGCTCCCGGTGACGATGTTGACGACCCCGTCCGGGATGCCCGCGTCCGTGGCGGCCTGCGCGAACATCAGCGAGGTGAGCGGGGTGAGCTCGGCGGGCTTGAGCACGATGGTGTTGCCCGCGGCGATCGCCGGGAGGATCTTCCAGGCGGCCATCTGGAGGGGGTAGTTCCAGGGCGCGATCGAGCCGACCACGCCGATGGGCTCGCGGCGCACGTACGAGGTGTGGTCGCCGGAGTACTCACCGGCGGACTGGCCCTGCAGATGCCGGGCTGCGCCCGCGAAGAACGCCGTGTTGTCGATGGTCCCCGGCACGTCGAACTCGCGGGTCAGCTTCAGCGGCTTGCCGCACTGCAGGGACTCGGCACGGGCGAAGTCCTCGGCGCGGTCGGCGAGCACGGCGGCGAAACGGTGCAGTGCGTCCGAGCGCTCGCCGGGGGTGAGGCCCGCCCAGCCGGGGAACGCCTCGCGGGCGGCGGCGACGGCGGCATCGACGTCGTCGGTGCCGGCCAGCTCGTACGTGTACACCTCCTCGCCGGTCGCCGGGTCGACGACGGCGTGCGTGCGGCCGGACGTGCCCTTGGTCAGGCGGCCCGCGATGAACTGCGCGCCGTCCGCGAAGCGGTCCTGCGCGGGGAATCGGTCCGGGGTGGGCGTGCCCGGGTTCTGCATGTCGCTCTCCTCCGCCGTCACCCCGCGTCCAAAGGGGGCGGGTGGCGTAGCTCCAGCTCGATTTGAGTGCCGATCCTGACAGAGCAGTAGCGGTCCTACAAGTGATTCCGTTGTTGCCTTTCGGTTACGCGACGGAATCTGTCGACCAGGTGTCGAGTGAGCGAGGAAAAGGGGGGACGGAGTGTCAGTGGTGGCTGCGAGACTCGCGTGCATGGAAAGGATCACGGGGAATATCGACTCGCGGGAAGCCCTGGTCAGGGAGGTTCGCGCGGGGTCGAGGGTGAAGTACCTGCATTTCTGGGGGCACCGTCCGCTGCCGGACGGGCGGATCGGCGCAAGCTGTCTGAGTCAGTGGTGGCCGGCGCCGTTCACCGTGGACGGAGTGACGTACGGGACTGCTGAGCACTGGATGATGGCGGGCAAGGCGCGGCTGTTCGCCGACGCGGAGGCCGAGCGCCGGATCCTCGCCGCCGGGCACCCCTCGCAGGCCAAGAAGGCGGGGCGGCTGGTGCGCGGCTTCGACGAGGAGACATGGCGGCGCGAGCGGTTCGCCATCGTCGTCGAGGGCAGCGTCCACAAGTTCGCCGCGCACCCGGACCTGCGGGAGTTCCTGCTGAACACCGGGAACCGGGTGCTGGTGGAGGCGAGCCCCGTGGACCGCGTGTGGGGCATCGGCCTCACAGCCGACGACGAGGCCGCGACAGACCCCACCCGCTGGCGCGGCCCGAACCTACTGGGCTTCGCACTGATGGAGGCCCGGGAGCGGCTGCGGGGGGAGTGAGCTGGGGTCCGGGCTGCGGGGGCGGGGGCGGGGCGCGCCCGGGCTGATCTTCGGGGGCGGGGCGCGCCGGGGCTGATGTTAGGGGGGCGGGGCGCGCCGGGGCTCGGGGCGCGGCAGGCACCCGGCCTCTGGGACCCTGCGGGGGATATGCCGGGCCACGAACCTGCGGGCAGGCATGCCGGGTCCCGGGCCAGTGGGCAGGCACGCCGGGCCTCCGGCCCTGTGGGCGGGGGTCGCCGAGCGCACGGTGCGGCTCGCAGC
>NZ_JBITSP010000010.1:126110-383035 GCF_044540925.1 Streptomyces sp. NPDC085900
GCCCGAGCGCACGGTGCGGCGGTACGCCACGCGCCTCCGCGTCCCGAGCCCGGCGTGCCGAGCCTGATGCCCGGCGCGCCAGGCCTCGGAGTTGCGGGCGGGCACACCGGCCTCGGGACCTGAGGCGGGGCACGCCGGGCCTCCGGCCCTGTGGGCGGGGGTCGCCTGGCGCACGGTGCGGCTCGCAGCCCGAGCGCACGGTGCGGCGGTACGCCACGCGCCTCCGCGTCCCGAGCCCGGCGTGCCGAGCCTGATGCCCGGCGCGCCAGGCCTCGGAGTTGCGAGCGGGCACACCGGCCTCGGGACCTGAGGCGGGGCACGCCGGGCCTCCGGCCCTGCGGACGAGGTCCGCCGGGCGCGCGGTGCGGCGGCAGCCCCGGCGCACCGCGCTGCACGTACGCCACGCGCCGCCCTCCGAGCCGGGAGACCAGCCGGCTCGGTGCGGTGGGTGCGTCAGTCCTGGGCCAGGAGCGGGGCCGAGATGCTGGGGGCGGAGTTGTACGAGGGGCCGTCGTCGACGTTGTTCCGCTCGTCGTTGATGGCGGTCACGATCGCGAAGACGATCAGGACGATCGTGGCGACGCCGAGCACGATGCCGACGATGCCGGTGACGAACCCGGCCTGCGCCTGACCGCGGTTGGTGGCCTCGCCGCGGTCGGCCCGCCGCTTGCCCTTGATGCCGAGGATCACGGCGAGGACGCCGAGGATGAGGGAGACGACGCCGTAGATGCAGAACAGGCAGCACGACAGGATGCCCAGGATCATCGCCGAGGTGCCCAGGCCGTTCTGCGGGGGCGGCTGCATACCGGGCCAGCCGTAGCCCTGCGGGTAGGCGGGATAGCCGTAGCCGCCGGGCGCCCCGGGGTTCTGCGGTCCCGGGCCGGTGGGCGCGATGGGCGGGGGCGGCACGGCGGACTCGGACCAGCCACCGGGTGGGGCTCCCGCGCCGGGCGGGGCGTAGCCGGGGGCGCCGTAGCCGGGGGCTCCGTAGCCGGGGGCTCCGTACGCGGGCGTGCCGGGACCGGGGTAGCCGTAGCCGGGGGCTCCGGGGACGGGTGTTCCGGCTCCGGGCGCTCCGGGGAGGGGTGTGCCTGCCCCGGGCGGGGTGAACCCGTCGGAGGGCACGGACGTCACGGTCGCCTGGTCGTGCACGGACGGCGGCTGCGGCGAGCCGGGCGGCTGATCCCGCGGCCCCTTGTCCAGCGACGTCTTGCGCTCGGGCGGCGCCCACGGATCATGCTCCGGCGCCGCGCCCCCACCCGGCTGTGTCTGATCCGCCACGTCCCCGTCCCCCTCGCTCGATCGTCCGGCCATCGTAAAGCCTCGACCTGCCCGTACGACCGGCCGGTAGCCGACCCGCGCCGCTCCCGCCGTCCACGGCATCCGGCGTCCGCCGACCACCGCCGAGCCCGGCCCGCGGACGGTCTGTCTACGATGACCACGATTCACCGATCAGCCGATCACCCGCGTCCCGTCCCCGCAGGGCACCGGACGCCGTTCCCGGGGAGGAACCTTGACCGACCACCGCGACCTGCACGCCTTCATCGCCGGACTGCCGAAGGCCGAACTCCACGTCCACCACGTCGGCTCCGCCTCCCCCCGGATCGTCTCGGAACTGGCCGCCCGCCACCCCGACTCCAAGGTGCCCACCGACCCCGAAGCGCTGGTCGACTACTTCACCTTCACCGACTTCGCGCACTTCATCGACGTGTACCTGTCGGTCGTGGATCTCATCCGCACCCCCGAGGACGTACGCCTGCTGACGTACGAGGTGGCCCGGGACCTGGCCCGGCAGCAGGTGCGCTACGCCGAGCTGACCATCACGCCGTTCTCCTCCACCCGCCGGGGCATCGACGAGCGCGCCTTCATGGACGCGATCGAGGACGCCCGCAAGGCGGCCGAGGCCGAGTTCGGCACGGTGCTGCGCTGGTGCTTCGACATCCCCGGCGAGGCGGGCCTGGAGTCGGCCGAGGAGACGGTCCGGCTCGCCACCGACGACCGGCTGCGCCCCGAGGGACTGGTCTCCTTCGGGCTCGGCGGGCCCGAGATCGGCGTGCCCAGGCCGCAGTTCAAGAAGTACTTCGACCGGGCCATCGCCGCCGGGCTGCACTCCGTGCCGCACGCCGGCGAGACCACCGGCCCGGAGACGGTGTGGGACGCGCTCACCCATCTGCGTGCCGAGCGCGTCGGGCACGGCACCCACGCGTTCCAGGACCCGAAGCTTCTCGCCCACCTCGCCGAGCACCGCATCCCGCTGGAGGTCTGCCCGACCTCCAACATCGCCACCCGCGCGGTCCGCACCCTCGACGAGCACCCGCTCAAGGAGTTCGTGGAGGCCGGGATCGTGGTGACGATCAACTCCGACGACCCGCCGATGTTCGGCACCGACCTCGACAACGAGTACGCGGTCGCCGCCCGCCTCCTGGACCTCGACGAGCGGGGCGTCGCCTCGCTCGCGAAGAACGCGGTCGACGTCTCCTTCCTTGACGAGCCCGGCAAGGCCCGCATCCGCGAGGAGATCGACGCGTACACCTCGGCGTGGCTGGCCCCCTGAGCCGTACCGTCTTCGCCGGCCACCACAATGGGCCCATGCAGAACCTGACCGCCGTGGCCCACCGGGGCGACCCGTACCGCGTCCGCGAGAACACGATCGACTCGCTGCGTTCCGCGCTCGACCTGGGCGCGGACGCCGTCGAGATCGACGTACGCCTGACGAGGGACGGCGTCCCCGTGCTGCTGCACGACGCGACGCTCAAGCGGCTGTGGGAGCACGACCGGCCGCTTCGGTCGCTGTCCGCGGACGAGGTCCGCGGGCTGACCGGCGGCCGGATCCCGACGCTCGCCGAGGCCCTGGCCGCCACCGACGGCAGCCGGGTGATGATCGACCTGCCCGGCACCCGGGACGTGCGGGAGGCCCGCCGCGTGGTGGACGCTGTGCGGGAGGCCGGGGCACGGGAGCGCGTGTACTACTGCGCGGGCGCCGAGGAGATGCTCGCCGTGCGGGCGGCCGACGCGTCCGCGGAGATCGCGCTGACCCGCACCACGCTGGCGCCCGCGCGCCCCGCGCTGCTGGAGGCGGTGCGCCCGCGCTGGCTCAACTACCGCTTCTCGCTGGTCGACCGCGCCCTGGCGGCCCGGGTGCACCGTGACGGCCTGCTGCTCTCGGTCTGGACCCCCGACACCCGCCGCTCGATGCGCCGCCTGATCGACCTGGGCGTCGACTCGATCACCACGAACCGCGTCGACGTCCTGCGCGCGCTGCGGGAGGCGCCCTACACGCGCGAGCGCTGAGGCACCGTCGCGGGATCGGCGGGCGTCGCCCGGGTGACGTACTGCGGTACCGGGGTGTCGTCCTTGCCGGTGTCGCGGACCAGGCCGTAGCGGATCACGCCCTGGGCGGGGCCGGTGGTGATGTCCTTCTCTGCCGCGTCCCAGGTGCTGGGGAAGACGCTCAGGCCGTAGTCGGCGCCTCGTTCGTTGACGGTGAGGGTGACGCGGCCGTCGAGGTAGAAGTACTCGTTCTGCCACATCTGCTGGGTGCCGGCGGGCAGTACGTCGTAGCCGGTGGCCTTGCTGCCCATGCCGGTGGCGGTGGGGTCGGTTCCGCCGACGGGGTCGTCCATGCGGCGGCCGCCGCCCGAGGCGACGTGGAAGAGCCTGCCCTTCAGACCGGTCCAGGAGGGCGGGACCAGACCGCCCGAGCGGTACTGCGGGGAGATCTGCCAGCGGACCAGGACGTATCCCTGGCCGGTGAGGGTCACGGCGTCGCCCCGGTGGTTCAGCACGGCGTGCGCGCCGCCGGTGCTGGTGACGCCGGACCCGGCACGGTGCGGCAGAGCGGCGGGCGGGGTGTCGGGGTCCGGTGCCCTGTCCACGGCGTCCACCACGCTGCCGTAGAGCGCGACCGTTTTCTTCGTCACCGACGGGGACGGGCTGGGCGACGCGGAGGCGGACCGGGTGGGGGCGGGCGGGCGGTGGGTGCTCGCGGCCGTGGGGGCGGCCTCCATGCGCGGCGGCGGGACGTCGGGGGTCCGTGTGACGACGTACGCGCCGCCGGCCGCGATCGTCGCGCCCGCCGTCACCGCGACCGCGGGCTTGGTGAGCAGGCCGAGGACCTTGACGGACCAGCCGGCGGACGAGGCGGCGGCCGCCGTCTTGCCGCCGAGGGCCAGGGGGAGGGTGAAGCCGGCCGGGAGCGGGACGAGCGCGAGGCCGACGAGCAGGCGTTCGGCCGGTACGACCGCCTCGCGGGTGTCGCCGCAGTAGCCGCAGCCCCTGATGTGCCGGGCCAGCCGCTTGCGCCACACCGAGTCGGGCCGGCCGTCCCAGCGGGCGGTCAGCTCGCGCAGGTCCGGGCAGGCGCCGTCGAGTGCGCGCACGATGCCGCGCGAGGTCTCCAGGCGTTCCTTCACGCGCTGGACGCGCACGGCGGCGTGCTGTCGGCTGATGCCGACGGCCGCGGCCAGCTCGCGCCGGCTCAGCTCCCCCGCGACCTCCAGCCACCACAGCGACAGCAGTTGCCGGTCCTCGTCGTCGAGCCAGCGCACCGCCTCCGCGACCTCTCGCCGCTGCCCCGCCAACTGGAGCCGCAGCACGGTGATCTCGGCGAAGTCGGTGGCCTCCCGGGCCGCGCTCTCGTCGAGTCGCCGGGAGGTCCTGCGGCGGGCCCGGTCCCGGATCTGGCGCATGGCGATCGCCATCAGCCAGGACCGGAAGCTGTCCGGGTCGCGCAGTGAGCCGAGGTTGTCGACGGCCCGCAGCATCGTCTCCTGGACGACGTCGTCGACGTCGGCGTGGCCGTTGAGGGCGCGGCCGACGACGTTGTAGACGAGCGGCAGCCAGCCCGCGACCAGGTCGTCCAGCGCCCGCCGGTCACCGGCCTGCGCGGCGGCGATGGTGGCACGCCACCGTCCGGCTCTTTCGTCCACGTCCGTACTCTCCCGGCTCATACGCTTCGCGACCGCACCTTCTCAGTCCGACCGGTGATGTTGTCCATGTCGGACGTCACAGTGGGGGACCCGGAGGAGACGGGGTGGAGGCGGGGGCGATAACACTTTTTCGGCGCCGCTGGGGGCGGAAGGGGCTCCCAGTAAGGGCGATCCCCCACAACTCCGCTGCGGGGTAAGGGACTTGCTCCGGGAAGCCTCAGGGACCCACCCCCTCCTCACCGACGATCCCCGTCCGCCCGCACCGGCCGAGGATGATCTCGACACCCACCGCCGAAACCTCCGGAGCAGCCCATGCGTGCCCGTGTCCCGACCGCCCTCGCCGCCGCCCTCACCCTCGCCCTTGCCGCCGGCCCCCTGGCCGGCCCCGCGTTCGCCGCCCCCGCACCGCCGTCCGCGCACCACACCTCCGGGCACGACACGTCCGGGCCCGACGCCGACGCCCTGCGCGCCGCGATCGCCGGCCTTCCCGACGCGGACGCGACCGCCGCGCTCATCCGGGTCGGCGGCGACGGGACATGGAGGGGGACGGCGGGCGTCCGGGACGTCCGCACCGGGGCGCCGGCGCTGGCGAACGGGCGCTTCCGGGCCGGTTCGGTGACGAAGGTGGTCACAGCGGCGATCGTGCTGCAACTGGCCGCGGAGGGCCGCGTCGACCTCGACGGCACCGTGCAGCGGTATCTGCCCGGCCTGCTCACCGTGGACTTCAAGCCCATCACCGTACGGGAGTTGCTGAACTTCACCAGCGGCCTGCAGTCGGGCGCGTCCCTCGGGGACACGGTCGAGGAGGGCTACCCGCACCGCTTCGAGACGCTGACCCCGCGGCAGGTCGTGGCGGCCTCCGTCGCCAAGGGCCCGGCGTACGACCCCGGCACGCGCCAGAACTACGACAACATCCACTACACCGTCCTCGGCATGCTCATCGAGAAGGTGACCGGCGACTCGTACGCGCATCAGGCGGCGGTACGGATCTTCCGGCCGCTCGGCATGCGCGACAGCTCGTTCCCCGTCGGCGCCGACCCGCGTATCCACGGACCGCACAACCGCGGATACGACTGGATCGACGGCGAGTTGACGGACGTGACCGACTGGAACATGTCCGACCGCAAGGCGGCCGGCGATCTCATCTCCACGACCGCCGACCTGGAGAAGCTGCTGGTGGGGCTGTTCCGCGGCCGGGTGGTGCCCGAGCCGCAACTGAAGGAGATGTTCACGCTTCCCGACGTGCCCGGCGCGCGCTACGCGGCGGGGCTGGAGCGGTTCGAGCTCAACGGCAGGGTGATCTGGGGCAAGACCGGCTCACGGCCCGGCTACGCCACGGTGATCGCCGCCACCCGCGACCTCTCCCGCACCCTCGTCTACTCGGTCGACTCCACCGACGCCAAGGGCGACGGCCAGGTCACCGCCGAGCGTTTCGCCTACCCCGCCTTCAACCGCTGAGGCCCGCGGGGCGGCCTGCTCCAGCCGTTCCAGCCGCCTGATCTTCTTCCGGACGACGTAGAGCGGGAGCACTCCGAACACCCCGAAGGACATGTCGATCACCGACCACCAGAAGGGGATCCCCCGGATCGGCCCGCAGACCAGCGCGAGCGGGATGATCCCGGCGCAGGCGATCATCGCGAACTCGACCACCCAGATGTTGCGGACCGGGTCCCGGTACGGCCCGTAGAAGGCGACCGCGATGACGAGGTGGGCGAAGGCCAGCCAGTCGGTGCCTTAGAGGAGGAAGGGGTAGTCGGCGTCGGCGGTGTCGAGGCCGCGCCGGACGCGCTCGATCCAGTCCATGAGCGCGGGGAGATGTTGGGGCACGGACAGGGACCGCAACACGCCCTCGGTCCAGTGCAGTTCGTGCACCAGCGGGAAGGCCGTGGCACCGCTGAGCACCAGGCAGACGACGAAGAGGACCAACCAGGCGCGGATGCCCTTCAGCAGGGCGGCTCTGTCGCTCATGAGGGCAGCGTACGCCGATGTTGAACACGTTCAAAAGCAGGGTCCGCTTGTCGGCGGACGCTCTGCCCGGCCACCACCTCGTCGCCTGCCCGGCTATCGCTTCGCGCTCTGCCCGGCTATCGCCTCGTGGTCTGCCCGGGTGACGCTCCGGGCGCGCTCCGGACCGCGGACGGTTCGACCGAGGGGACGTCGGTCGGCGTACGGGTGGACCGGGTCGGGGAGACGGCGGTGGGGACGGAGCGGGCCGTCTGACCGGAACTGGTGGCCGGCCTGCCGGTCCGGGGGTCCGGGGTGGGGCGGGCGCTCGACGGGCGGGGGGTGGGCGAGCCGGGCGGCAGGGTCGAGGGGCTGCTCGCCGGCGGCGGTGCCAGGGGAACCACCGGGGAAGGACGGCTGTCCGAGGCGGACAGACGCAGGGGAAGGATCGCCAGGGCGGCCACGCCGCAGGTCAGGGCGGCGCCGGCGGCGGCCTTGAGCAGGCGGCGGCGGGCCGCGCCGCGGCGGATGGCCCGGTAGCGGCCGGGGGGCGGGCCGAGGTGCCCGGCGGGCGGCTGGAGCAGGACCGTGAGCGGGTCCTCGGGATCGATGTCCGGGCCCTCGTCAGAGTGTGTGATCAACGCTTCTCCTCAGGTGGGCGCGGAGCAGTTCGCGGGCCGCGTGGAGGTCTGCCTTGACGGTCCCCTCTCGGCGTCCGGTGAGCGCGGCCACCTCCCGGATCGGCATGTCAGCGTAGTAGTGGAGCAGGATCGGCACGCGCAGGCGTTCGGGGAGGGACTGCACGAGCAGGCGCACCGAGGGGTCCGTCTGCTCGGGGTGCGGGGCCACCACCGCCTCGGTCTTCGCACGGCGTACGGCGCGGCGTTCGCGCTCCAGCTTGCGCCAGTGGTCCCGGACGATGTTGGCCGCGGTGACGTAGAGGAAGCCGTTCGGCTCCGCCACGGTGGTCCAGCGGGCCCAGAGGCGGGTGAAGGCCTCCGAGGCGATCTCGTGCGCGGTCTCGTCGTCGTCGACCAGCCGGCGGACCCAGCCGGCGAGGCGCGGATAGAGGGCGGCGAACAGCTCGGACGCGGCCTTCTCGCGGGAGCGTTTCAACGTTCTCCATGGTCGTGGGGGTTCGGGGCGGCTCTGGGAGGAAGAGCCCGGGCCGACGCGGATCGTTGCCCCGGCCCGGGTTCTGTTACGCGGTTCAGGGGGTCGTGGAGGTCAGTGCCGCGAAGACGATCACGTTGTCGCGGTAGCCGTCTCCGGTACGGGCTCCCCCGCACGTGATCAGCCGCAGCTCGGGCCGGTCCACGTCGCCGTACACCTCCTTCGTGGGGAAGTCGGCCTTGGCGACCGTGCGGACGTCAGTGACGGCGAAGACCGCATCCGTGCCGTTCTCCAGGCGCACCTCGATCCGCTCGCCCCGGCGCAGGTCCTTCAGGTGCCGGAAGACGCCGTCCCCGTAGGCGCCGACCGTGACATGACCGAGGATCACGGAGGGGCCTCGCCGGCCCGGTGTCGGCGAGTGGCGGTACCAGCCCGCCCGGTCGTGCGCCTGGACCGGCGGGACCTGCACGGTGCCGTCCGGGGCCAGGCCCAGCCGCAGTACCGGGGTGTCGACCCCGATGGCCGGTATCCGGAGCCCGACCGGGACCGATCGCCCCACCGTGGACACCGACTTGGCCGGTGGCGGCGCGGAGGACGACGGTGTGCTCGTGAGGTGCCCGGCGGTGTTCCCCCCACCGCCGCCGCAGCCCACGAGCAGGACGGCCAGCGCCGCGGCGGCCAGAGCGCGCCCGGCGAGGGGCCTCATACCCCGTTCGCCCGCCGGCGGCGCACGAGGAGGACGGCGCCGCCGCCCACGACGACGGCCGCGGCGGCTCCCCCGCCGATCAGCGCGCCCCCGGAGCCCGACGAGGTGTCGGCCACACCGGTGTTCGGCGCTCCGCTGGGCACGACGGAGACCTGACCGCGGGACGGCGCCCGGGTCGGCTCGGCGCTCGCGCGGCGGTCCCCGGTGCTGGGGACCTGCGAGGGCGCGGTGCCGGCGCCGGGCCGATCGCTGGGCGTGGCGGCGCTCGGCACGGGAGAGGGAGCCTGGGACGCCCCGTCGGCGAACGCGGGCACCGCGCCCGCCAGTACGGCGGTGCAGGCGAGTGCCAGGGCACTGAGGCCGGTTCGGCGCATGAGTGGGTCTCTCTTTCGTCGGTCCGCCCGGCCGGTGGTCGGCCGGCGGGTCGTGTGATGGATCGAGCGGAGAGACGAGGCGGGGACTTAGCGGGTTGTAAAGAGACGGCAAAGTCGCCGAGGCTGTGATCGGCGCGCCGCGGCCCAACCACCGTGCGTAGCTCGTCACTTACCGAGCGGCCGCTGAACTTCTCCACGTCCGGGGGCAATTCGTGACGACCGTGTGTGCGGGTTGCCAAGACGGCTTGCGGCCCCAGGTGGCATGACGTAAGTACGTGAATCATGAACCTGTTCACCCGTGCGTCGTCCACGCGCCGCCCGGCTCCCCCCACCGCCCCCGCCCCCACGACCCCGGCCCTCCCCCAACGCAGGCCCGGTCAGCAGCAGTCGGCACCGAACGGGGTGCTGGACCCGTCCCTCGCGTCACTGACCGGGGAGTGGGTCGTCGACCCGGCGCACAGCCGTATCGGCTTCTCCGTCCGGCACGCCCTGGTGACCACCGTGCGCGGGTCGTTCGCGGAGTTCGACAGCCGTCTGTACTTCGACGGCCGCGACCCCTCGCGCTCGCGGGCCGAGATCGTCCTGAACACCGCGTCCGTCGACACCGGCGTGGAACAGCGGGACGCCCACCTCGTCGGCCGAGACTTCCTGGACGCCCGCTCCTACCCGCAGATGCGCTTCGTCAGCACGGCCGTACGCCTGGTGGGAAACGATGTCTACCGCATGACGGGCGACCTCACCATCAAGAAGGTCACCCGCCCGGTCGACCTGGAGCTCACCTACATCGGCCATGTCACCGACGCGTTCGGGGACGAACGGGTCGGCTTCGACGGCACGACCACCATCAACCGTTCCGAATGGGGCCTGACGTACAACCAGAGGCTGGCGGAGGGCGGTGCCATGGTGAGCGAGAAGGTGCGCCTGCAGTTCGACATCGCGGCGATCCGCATGTCCCGCGGCTGACGCCGGCGCTCCGCCGGCCGCTCACAACCCGACGATCGCGTTCCACCGCTTGGCGAACCCCACCCGCTCCCGCGACGTGATGTCCCGGGCGATCACGAGCCGCTTGCGCATCTCGGCGTCCGGGAAGATCAGCGGGTTCTCGGCGAGGGCGGCGGTCTCCTTGTCCTTGGCGGAGGCGAGGACGTCCCGGGCGGCGGGCACGGGGCAGACGTAGTTGACCCAGGCGGCGAGTTCGGCGGCGACCTCGGGCTCGTAGTAGTGGTCGACGAGCCGCTCGGCGTTGCGCTTGTGCAGCGCGCGGTCCGGGATCATCAGGGAGTCCGACCACAGCTCGGCACCCTCCTCGGGCACCACGAACCGGATGTCGGGGTTGTCGGCCCGCAGTTGGATGACGTCACCGGAGTACGCCTGGCAGGCCAGGACGTCTCCGGTGACCAGGTCCTTGGTGTAGTCGTTGCCGGTGAAGCGGCGGATGTGGCCGCCGGCGACGTACTTCTCGACCTGGTCGCAGACCCTGTCGAAGTCCGCGGCCGTCCAGCGGGTGATGTCGACCCCGTTGCCCTGCATCAGCAGCGCGAACGCCTCGTCCAGACCGGACAGCAGCGTCACCCGCCCCTTGAGGTCGCCCGCCCACAGGTCGGCGACGCCGCGTATCTCGCGGCCGAGCTTCCTGTGGTTGTACGCGATGCCGGTGATGCCCGACTGCCACGGCACCGTGTACCTGCGGCCCGGGTCGAAGGCGGGCGAGCGCAGCAGCGGGTCGAGGTGCTCGGCGACGTTCGGCTGCTTCGCCCGGTCCATCTGCTGGACCCATCCCAGCCGGACGAACCGCGCGCACATCCAGTCGCTCATGACGATCAGGTCGCGGCCGGTCTGCTGGTGGTTCATCAGCGCCGGGCTGATCTTGCCGAAGAACTCGTCGTTGTCGTTGATCTCCTCGGTGTACGTCACGGAGATCCCGGTGCGCTTCTCGAACGCCTCCAGCGTCGGCCGGCGGTCGGGGTGGTCGTCGTCGGTGTCGATGTACAGCGGCCAGTTCGCCCAGGTCAGTTTCTTCTGACGGGCCGACAGGTCCGCGACGGCACGCTCACCGGGCCGCACATAGGCGGCGGGCACCCCGCAGCCGGCCACCCCGCCGAGGAGCGCGAGCAGCAGCGAACGGCGGGGCAGCGAAAGGTTCTTCGGTGTGAGGGGCATGGCCGCAGCATCCCGCCCCCGACTGTGCACCGACAATCGACGCTGCGTCGAGGAGGGAGGCGGCGGGACCGGACACCTTGTCGATGGCCGGTCCCCGACTGCCCGATGTCGCCTAGGCGTCCAGCGACGTCATCACGTGCTTGATCCGCGTGTAGTCGTCGAAGCCGTACGCCGACAGGTCCTTGCCGTAACCGGACTTCTTGAACCCGCCGTGCGGCATCTCCGCCACCAGCGGGATGTGCGTGTTGATCCACACGCAGCCGAAGTCCAGCTTCTTCGACATCCGCATGGCCCGCCCGTGGTCCTTGGTCCACACCGACGAGGCCAGCGCGTACTCCACGCCGTTGGCCCACTCCACCGCCTGGTCCTCGTCCGAGAAGGACTGCACGGTGATGACGGGCCCGAAGACCTCCTTCTGGATGATCTCGTCGTCCTGCTTCAGCCCGGAGACGACGGTCGGGGCGTAGAAGTAGCCCTTCTCGCCGACCTGGTGACCGCCGGCCTCGACCTTGGCGTGCGCGGGCAGCCGCTCGATGAACCCGGAGACCTGCTTGAGCTGGTTGGGGTTGTTGAGCGGGCCGAACAGCACGTCCTCGTCGTCCGGCTGCCCGGTCTTGGTCTCGGTGGCGGCCTTCGCCAGCGCCGCCACGAACTCGTCGTGGATGCCCTCCTGCACGAGCACGCGCGTGGCCGCCGTACAGTCCTGCCCGGCGTTGAAGAAGCCCGCCACGGAGATGTCCTCGACGGCCTTCGCGATGTCCGTGTCCTCGAAGACGACGACCGGCGCCTTGCCGCCCAGCTCGAGGTGGACCCGCTTGAGGTCCTTCGACGCCGACTCCGCGACCTGCATGCCCGCCCGCACCGAGCCGGTGATGGAGGCCATCGCGGGCGTCGGGTGCTCGACCATCAGCCGGCCGGTCTCCCGGTCACCGGTGATGACGTTGAAGACGCCCTTCGGCAGGATGCCGCCGATGATGTCGGCGATCAGCACGGTCGACGCCGGCGTGGTGTCCGAGGGCTTCAGCACGACCGTGTTGCCGGCCGCGATCGCCGGCGCGAACTTCCACACGGCCATCATCATCGGGTAGTTCCACGGCGCGACCTGCGCGCAGACGCCGACCGGCTCGCGGCGGACGATGGAGGTCAGTCCCTCCATGTACTCGCCTGCCGACCGGCCCTCCAGCATCCGCGCCGCGCCCGCGAAGAAGCGGATCTGGTCGACCATCGGCGGGATCTCCTCGGACCGCGTGAGCCCGATCGGCTTGCCCGTGTTCTCGACCTCCGCCGCGATCAGTTCCTCGGCGCGCTCCTCGAAGGCGTCCGCGATCTTCAGCAGGGCCTTCTGGCGCTCGGCCGGGGTCGTGTCGCGCCAGCCCGGGAAGGCCGCGGCGGCGGCCGCCATGGCGGCGTCCACGTCCGCCGGCCCGGACAGCGGCGCGGTCGCGTACGCCTCGCCGGTAGCGGGATTGACCACCTCGGTGGTCCGTCCGTCGGCGGCGTCCCGGAACTCACCGTCGATGTAGTTGCGCAGACGACGCAGCTCGGTGCTCACTGCCGGCCCTCCAAGTTCGAGTGGATCCAACGTGTCCATTGGCTGAGACACCCACCCTAATCCGCAAGCCCACGTTTTCAACACCCCCGATCGCGCCAAGGCTGCGAAATCCGCAGGTCTCAGTCTCGTAAACAACGAATTTCATCGGTCCACCCTTGCGGAACTGTCGAGACGTCGTGCACAGTGAGGGCGTGGCCAGTCGAAGCGCAGAGCACAGGGACTCGACCCGCGAGTCCAGGAACGGCACTCCCCATCTGGATGCCGTCTCCCTCGCCATCATCGAACAGCTCCAGGAGGACGGCAGGCGCCCGTACGCCGCGATCGGCAAGGCCGTGGGCCTGTCGGAGGCGGCCGTGCGCCAGCGCGTGCAGAAGCTGCTCGACCAGGGCGTGATGCAGATCGTCGCCGTCACGGACCCGCTCACCGTGGGCTTCCGCCGGCAGGCGATGGTCGGGGTCAACGTCGAGGGCGATGTCGAGTCCATCGCGGACGCGCTGACGGACATGTCGGAAGTCGAGTACGTGGTGATGACCGCGGGCTCGTTCGACATCCTCGCCGAGATCGTCTGCGAGGACGACGACCACCTGCTGGACGTCATCAACAAACGCATCCGGGCGCTCCCCGGCGTGCGCTCCACCGAGAGCTTCGTCTACCTGAAGCTGAAGAAGCAGACCTACATGTGGGGAACCCGATAACCGTGAGCCAGAAGGACCTCAGCAAGACCGCGTACGACCACCTGTGGATGCACTTCACCCGCATGTCCTCGTACGAGAACTCCCCCGTCCCCACGATCGTGCGGGGCGAAGGCACCTACATCTACGACGACAAGGGCAAGCGCTACCTGGACGGTCTCGCCGGTCTGTTCGTGGTCCAGGCCGGTCACGGCCGCACCGAGCTCGCCGAGACCGCCTTCAAGCAGGCACAGGAGCTGGCGTTCTTCCCGGTCTGGTCCTACGCCCACCCCAAGGCCGTCGAGCTGGCCGAGCGCCTGGCGGACCACGCGCCGGGCGACCTGAACAAGGTGTTCTTCACCACCGGCGGCGGCGAGGCGGTGGAGACCGCCTGGAAGCTGGCCAAGCAGTACTTCAAGCTCACCGGCAAGCCCACCAAGTACAAGGTCATCTCCCGCGCGGTCGCCTACCACGGCACTCCGCAGGGCGCCCTGTCCATCACCGGCCTGCCGGCCCTGAAGGCCCCCTTCGAGCCGCTCGTCCCGGGCGCCCACAAGGTCCCCAACACCAACATCTACCGCGCCCCGATCCACGGCGACGACCCCGAGGCCTACGGCCGTTGGGCCGCCGACCAGATCGAGCAGCAGATCCTCTTCGAGGGCCCGGACACGGTCGCCGCGGTCTTCCTGGAGCCCGTGCAGAACGCCGGCGGCTGCTTCCCGCCCCCGCCCGGCTACTTCCAGCGGGTCCGCGAGATCTGCGACAAGTACGACGTGCTGCTCGTCTCCGACGAGGTCATCTGCGCCTTCGGCCGCCTGGGCACGATGTTCGCCTGCGACAAGTTCGACTACGTCCCGGACATGATCACCTGCGCCAAGGGCATGACCTCGGGCTACTCCCCGATCGGCGCCTGCATCATCTCCGACCGCCTGGCCGAGCCGTTCTACAAGGGCGACAACACCTTCCTGCACGGCTACACCTTCGGCGGCCACCCGGTCTCCGCCGCGGTCGGCATCGCCAACCTCGACCTCTTCGAGCGCGAGAACCTCAACCAGCACGTCCTGGACAACGAGGGCGCCTTCCGCGCGACGCTGGAGAAGCTGCACGACCTGCCGATCGTCGGCGACGTCCGCGGCAACGGCTTCTTCTACGGCATCGAGCTGGTGAAGGACAAGGCCACCAAGGAGTCCTTCAACGACGAGGAGACCGAGCGCGTCCTGTACGGCTTCCTGTCGAAGGCCCTCTTCGACAACGGCCTGTACTGCCGTGCCGACGACCGCGGCGACCCGGTCGTCCAGCTCGCCCCGCCGCTGATCTCCAACCAGGAGACCTTCGACGAGATCGAGCAGATCCTGCGCGCGACGCTGACGGAAGCGTGGACGAAGCTCTGATGAGCTGACTCTGTGATCAACAACAGCCCCGGTGCCGCCCGTTCGAGTGAGAACGGGCGCCCGGGGCCGTGTGCTGTCCGGCCTCCGGGCGATGCCTGCCTAGCGTGCGAGTGACCGATCGGCCCTGTCTTCGTTCCCCCGCACGGGGGATGGCACGGCAAAAACGGATCTGACTCGAGGTGTACGCCCATGGTGGCCCCGCCGGACAACGACGTGCTCTGGGCACGCGCCCTGCACTTCCAGCACAGCGACGGCTCGCCCGCGCTCAGCGGCGTCTCGCTCGGCGTCCAGGAGGGCGAGATCCTCGCCGTCAGCGGCCCGCGCGGCAGCGGCAAGACGACCCTGCTGCGCTGTCTGTCCGGACTCGTGCCGGCCCAGCGCGGCGAGGTCTGGTTCAACAGCGTGCCGGTGCACACGATGGGCCCGCTCACCCGTGAGCGCCTGCGCCGGGACCGCTTCGGCTGGATCGACCCCGCCCCGGTCCTCGTACCCGAACTGAACGTGTGGGAGAACGCCGCCCTCCCCCTCATGCTGCGCGGCACCGGCCGCCGCCGGGCCAAGACGTCCGCCCTGGAGTGGCTGGAGCGCCTGGACATCGGCGACCGCGCGCGCAACCGTCCGCACGAACTCACCCAGGCGGAACGCCAGCGCGTCTCGATCGCCCGGGCCCTGGCGCCCGCGCCGACGGTCCTGTTCGCCGACGAACCGACCGCCCCGCTGCACCGCGCGGACCGCGCGCACGTGCTGCGGACGCTGACGACCGCGGCCCGCTCGCACGGCATCACGGTCGTCCTGGCCACCCACGACCCGGAGACGGCGGCCCTCGCGGACCGCACCGTGTCCCTCATGGACGGCCGCCGGGTGAACACGCTCCACCTCCCACCGATCCCGGCCCCGGAGACCAGGCCGACGGACCAGGACGGACGGGCACGGCCCCAGCCCACCGCACGCCGGAACCCGGCGAGCCCGGCGCACGGCCGGGGTACGGAACCCGTCGACCGCGAAGCGGCACCGGAGGATGGAGGGAGCCGGCCGGAAGGCGAGGGGTCCGAGCCGGACGGTCGGGCGGCGAAGCCGGCAGGGCGAGGGGTCGAGACGGAAGGTCAGGGGGCCGCGTGCTCGCTCTCCGTCTGACCCGCGGCGCCCACCCGACCGTACACCTGCGCCGCCTCCTGGTGGCCATGGCCTCGGCGGGCACGGGCTTCCTCCTGCTGTGCACCCTCGGCTACGCCCTGGGCCACCCCGACCACCCCTCCGCGTCCCTGTTCCGGCTGGCCTGGTGCCTGACCCCGCTGGCCGCCACGGTCCACTTCGCGGTGGCGGTGGCCCGCACGGACCCCGCCACCCGGCCCCGCCCGGGCCTCTCGGCCATCGGTCTCGGACCGGGCCGCCTGATGACCATCTCGGCCACGACCACGGCCCTGTCCTGCACGCTGGGCTCGATGACCGCCCTCCTGTTCTTCCTGCACCTGCGGGGGGATCTCACGGGCACGCCGTTCGACGGGGCGGCGTCGCGCCTGCTGGCAGCGGACCAGCCGCTGCCGCTGCCGGCCGCCCTGACGCTGCTGGCGCTGGTACCGGTGATCTCGTCGGTGGCGGTGATGCTGGTGCTCAGGCCGAAGGAGACCCGCCCGAAGCAGGCACCGGGCGCGGGCCGCTCCATCGGCCGCTTCGGCGCGTACGACAGGTCGACGACACGGGACACCTTCGGTGCGTACGGCCGCTTCGGCGCCCGCCTGCGACCGCTGCCGGCGGGAACGTCCGCGGGCGACGGAGAGGACGCCCGGGCGGCCCAGACGGACGAGACGCCGCCCCCGGCGGCCCCCGCCGACACCGCGTCACCGGAGCTCGACCCCGCCGGCCAGGACCGTCCCCCCGCGCCCCGCAAGCCCCCCGCCGGCCTGCCCTGGGGCATCGCCACCCTCACCGCGGGCCTCGCGATGGAGGCGTACGCCGCCGCGGCCGCGTCCACCCGCACCCTCGCCCTGCCCGGCAACCTGGCGTCCACCACCCCGGCCGTCCTCGCCGGCCTCCTCCTCACGGCCGTGGGCCTCGCCCTCGCCGCCCCCGGCCTGACCCACCTCACCGGCCGCCTCCTGCAGTCCGCCCGGCCCGGCGCCCTGCGTCTCCTCGCGGGCCGTGTGCTCATGGAGGAGGCCAACCGCATCGGCCGCCCCCTCGGCATCGTCTGCGCCGTGGCGTCCGCCGCCTACGCCATGACCACCCTCTACACCCCGGAACCGGACGAGCCCGCGTTCGGCCCGCTCACCACCCTCGGTACCCTCCTCGTCACCGGCTGCACGATCGCCACCCTCCTCACCGCCGCCGTGGAGGCGAGGCAGGCCAGGGCCGACACCACGGCCGCCCTGCTGCGCCTGGGCGCCCCGGTCACCATGCTGCGGAGCGCGGCCGCCCTGCGCGCCGCCGCCCTGCTGGCCCTCTTCGGCCCGCTCACCCTCCTCGTGGCCGAGCTGGCGGCCCTGCCCCTCACTCGCTGAAAACCCGCAGGAAGAAATTCGCCGACCGCCGATGAGTCGCGCGTCGCGCCGCGGTCTACCCACCGAACAGCACGGACGCCCGATGGGAGAGACCCGCATGTACCAGCAGATGATCTTCGTGAACCTCGCGACCAACGACGTCGACGCGTCGAAGAAGTTCTTCACGGAGCTCGGCTACGCGATCAACCCGCAGTTCAGCACCGACGACTGCGCCTGCGTCGTGATCAGCGACACCATCGTCGCCATGCTGCTGAGCAAGCAGCGGTACGCGGACTTCACCAAGAAGGAGATCGCGGACTCCACGAAGACGAGCGAGACGCTGATCTGTCTGAGCGCCGAGAGCCGCGAGAAGGTCGACGAACTGGTCGACAAGGCCATCGCCGCGGGCGGCACGGCGACCGGCGAGAGCCAGGACCACGGCTTCATGTACGGCCGCGCCTTCGACGACCTCGACGGCCACACCTGGGAGGTCATGTGGATGGACCCGGCGGCGGTCCAGAGCTGAACCCCCCTCGGCCCCTCACGACAGGTCGAGGGGCTCCGGGTTCCACTTGTACTGCACGTCGTCCTCGTTCTTGAGCAGCACTCCCGCCTGCGCCATGCGGTCAAGAATGGCCAGCAGCATGTCTCCCAGGGGATATCCGTCGATCCAGAACATCCGCTTCACCGACGAAAACTTCTGCTCTCGCGGGAAGACGCCCAGAAAAACACCGAGCCGGTACGCCGCGACGTCATCGTCGAGCCAGTCGGCCAGCAGATCCTTGAGCTCCATGCCGTCTCCCTTCGTCAGGGTTCTCCGCCCCGCCGACGGCGTTCCCCTCCTTAGCATGGCCGAGTGCAGACCAGCCCGGCCCACGCGGCCCACCACGACGAACGCGAGATCGAGACGCTCGAGGACTTCGACGCGACCGTCTCGGCCCGCGGCACCCTCGCCGGCTACCGAGTGCAGGCCGTCGATCTGACCGACCGCACACGGGAGTTGCTGACCACCGACACCGCGGGCGCGGTCTTCCTAGGCTGCCCGATGCGGGAGGACGCGGCGCAGAAGATCCGGACCGACGGCGCCCTGGTCTTCCCGCCGGTTCCCGACCTCCCCTTCGATCCCTATCGCGGGCACCTCTACACGGCCGACCAGCTGTTCGCCTCGCTGGAGAAGGGGTACGAGCGGACACCGGACGCCCTGGCCTACGCCTGGTTCCAGCGCACCAGGGCCGACGGCGACATCTTCGCGTCGATGCTGCGGGCCGTGCACGACGACTCCATATCCGACGCCCTGGACGAACTCCTGCGCGGCGCACGGGTGGTGGGCGTCATGGGCGGCCACGCGATGGCGCGCGGCACGGAGGCGTACGCGGGCGCCGCGCGCCTGGGCCGCGAACTGAGCCGCTCCGGGCTGACCGTGGCGACCGGTGGCGGACCGGGCGCGATGGAGGCGGCGAACCTGGGCGCGTACGCGGCGCCGTACGAGGACGAGATGCTGGAGGAGGCCTGCCGACTCCTCGCCCGGGCACCCTCGTTCACGCCGTCGATCACCGACTGGGCGCAGGCGGCCTTCGAGGTGCGCGAACGCTGGCCGAAGGGCAACCACTCGGTCGGCATTCCCACCTGGTTCTACGGCCACGAGCCGCCGAACCCCTTCGCCGCGTACATCGCCAAGTACTTCGCCAACGCCACCCGCGAGGACGGCCTGCTGGCCCGGTGCAACGCGGGCGTGGTCTTCCTGCCGGGCGCGGCCGGGACCGTACAGGAGATATTCGACAACGCGACGCCCAACTACTACGAGTCGCGGGGCGAGCCGACGCCCATGGTGCTGGTCGACCGGGAGCACTGGACGGAGCGGCTGCCGACCTGGCCCCTCTTGCAGGCTCTCGCCCGGGAACGCTCGATGGAGTCCCGTATCGCCCTCGTTGACCGGATCGAGGAGGCGCCGGAGGCATTGAAACGTCTCGGTGGTTAATAAGAGAGTAAAGCCAACCCGCCTTACCCGGCTTCGGATTGACACTCCTTATGGAACGCTTATAGACCTGTGAGCCTCATGGGGATGGTGGAGCCTCACCTCACCGTCGTCCCACCTTCCCTGCAACCCCCCGCAGTTATGCCTCCCGTGAAGGGCAAACGTGTCCATAACTCGCCGCACCGCGCGTCGTTCAGCGCAGATCCTGGGCGTCGCCGCCGCCTCCACCGCGCTCGCCGTGAGCGCCGCGGGCTCCGCGCTCGCCTGCAACATCAGTGAGTTCTCCGCCGAAGCCAAGTGCGACGGCAGCAAGGGCGTCATCGTCGTCACCGACAAGGACGCCTCCGGCACCCCGGCCACGATCACCGTGTTCCTCGAGAGCAACGGCGCCGACGCGAAGCAGATCGGTGAGCAGGACGTCACCGGCTCCCGCGAGGGTGTCACCGTCACGTTCAACGAGGACTGGCAGCCGAAGGCCGAGTACCGGGTCCACGTCACGGCCGGGAAGGACAAGGACCACCCGATCGTCGACAAGGACATCAAGCCCAACCTGAGCACCCCCGCCGAGGGCTGCTCGAAGGGCGAGTCCACCCCGCCGGCCACCCCCTCGCCGTCGGAGTCCGCCTCGACCCCGGCCTCGGAGTCCCCGAGCCCGACCCCGTCGGCCTCGGAGAGCAGCACCGCTCCGGCCGGCAGCACCGACAACGAGCCGTCCCCGGCGGCCGGTGACTCCAACCTCGCCGAGACCGGTGCGAACTCCAACACCGGTCTGATCGCCGGTATCGCGGGCGGCCTGGTCGTCGTGGGCGGCGGCGCCGTCTACTTCGGCATGCGCCGTCGCGGGGCGAACAGCTCGCGCTGACGCCTCACTTCGCAACAGACTGCGGCCCGTCCCCGTATCCCCGGGGGACGGGCCGCGGTCGTGTTCAGCCGAAGGTCGCCCGGTCCAGCCAGAACTCCAGCACTTCCCGGTCCCCCACGACCTCCAACCCCGGCCCGTCCAGCGGCAGTCGGCGGTAGAGGGCGAGCAGCATAGAGGTGCGCGGGCCGCGCAGTGCGACGGTCGTCTTCTCGTGGCCACGGCGCCAGACGATGCCTTCGCCGGCGCCCTCGACGAGCCACTCGGCGTTCGCCTCCGGTGCGGCGTCGGTGGCGTGCAGGTGCATGCTGCCGCCGGCCCGCAGCGGCTGCTCCGCCTCCCCGCGCCGGCCCATCAACTGCACGATCTCCAGCCACTCGTCGATCGCGTCGGCGGCGATCTCGGGGGCCACGTCGTACGGCAGTCCCGCCGCGAGGGTGGCGTCGGCGCGGTGGACGGTGATCTCGTGGGCCATGCGGCGGGCCCAGAAGGCGGCGGTCTGATCCCCGGCCCAGCTCCACACCTTCGCGTCGGGTCCGGCCTCGCGCAGCGCGTCCACGACCAGTTCGCCGGCCTCCGCCAGCCAGGCGTCGAGGGCGGCCGCGTCGCCCGGGGTCTCGGGGCCGTCGCCGCGCGGCACCAGTTCGTCGGCGATGTTCTCCTGCGCCCGTGTCCGCACCAGCGTGCCCGACCAGCGCAGGACGCCGCCCATGTGCAGCACGAGCTGCTCCAGGGTCCAGTCGGGGCAGGTGGGGACGGTGGCGGCCAGGTCGGCCCCGGAGGTCACCACGGCCCTCAGCTGTTCGACCTGGTGGGCGATCTCGGCACAGTAACGGTCATGCGGGAGGAGTGTCATGCCCGCACCATACGGAGGCGGTGATCAGTTCAGCACCACGATTTCCGCCGCGTCGAACGCCACCCCGACCGTGTCCCCGACCTCCGGCGCCTCCCGCAGCGCGCACGCCGCCTCCAGCCGCGGCGCCTCCCGCGGCTGCAGGTGTACGGCGACGTGGGTGCCCTTGAAGGTGCGGGCGGCGACCGTGCAGCGCAGCCCCTCGTCGGCCGGGACGAGCCGGACGCCGGCGGGGCGGACGAGCAGGGTGCACGTGCCCTGGGGAGCGTCCTCGGGCACCGGCACCTTCCCCCAGGGGGTGTCCGCCGCCTCTCCCGCGACCGTGCCCTCCACCACGTTGTCGAAGCCGAGGAAGCGGGCCACGAACTCGTCCGCCGGCCGCTGCCACACCTGAAGCGGCGTACCGGACTGGGCGATCCGCCCGTCCCGCATCACCACGACCCGGTCGGCCAGCGCGAAGGCCTCGCCCTGGTCGTGCGTGACGGCCAGCACGGTCGTGCCCAACCGGCCGAAGAGCTCCCGGAGTTCGACGACCAGCCGCTCCCGCAGCGAGCGGTCGAGCTGGCCGAGCGGCTCGTCCAGCATCAGCAGCCGCGGCCGGGGCGCCAGGGCACGCGCCAGCGCCACCCGCTGCTGCTCACCGCCGGACAGCGAGGCGACGGCCCGGCGAGCGGCCCCCGGCAAGCCGACCAGCTCCAGCAACTCCCCCACACGATCGCCCTGTTCGGCCTTCGAGGCGCCGCGCATCCGCAGTCCGAAGGCGACGTTGCCACCCACGTCCCGCTGCGGGAACAGCTGATGGTCCTGGAACATCAGCCCCACCCCCCGCCGGTGCGCGGGCACGCCCGTCTGGTCCCGCCCGTCGAGCGAGACCCGTCCGGCGTCCAGCTCCTGCAGCCCCGCCACCACCCGCAGCAGCGTCGACTTGCCGCTGCCGCTCGGCCCGAGCACGCACACGACCTCGTGCTCGGCGACGTCGAGGCCGACGGTGTCGAGCACGGCCCGCCCACCGAAGCGGACGGTGGCGTCTTGCAGGCTCAGCAGCATTCAGAACTCCCCGGTCCGGTCGGTGCGCAGCCGCTCCAGCACCAGCAGCGCCACCGCGCACACCACCATCAGAATCGTCGAAAGGGCCATAGCCTGCCCGTAGTTGAGATCACCCGGCCGGCCGAGCAGCCGCGCCACGGCGACCGGCAAGGTCGGGTTGTCGGGCCGCGCGATGAACACGGTCGCCCCGAACTCCCCGAGCGACACGGCGAACGCGAACCCGGCCGCGACCAGCAGCGCCCGCCGCACCAGGGGCAGATCGACCTCGCGCCACACCCGCCACGGCGAAGCCCCCAGCACGGCCGCCGCCTCCCTCAGCCGCGTGTCCACGGCCCGCAGCACGGGCAGCATGGTCCGTACGACGAAGGGGGCGCCCACGAGCGCCTGGGCGAGCGGCACCAGGATCCACGACGACCTGAGGTCCAGCGGCGGCCGGTCCAGGGCGATCAGGAAACCGAAGCCGACGGTCACCGCGGAGACGCCCAGCGGCAGCATCAGCAGCGCGTCGAAGCCACGGACCAGCCGGCCGGCATCCCTCCGGGCGAGGGCCGCGGCGGCCAGCGCGCCGATCACCACGGCGATGGCGGTGGCGGCGAGGGCGTACTGCAGGGAGTTGCCGATCGCCTCGATCGGCGGGACGAGGAAGGTGTCGTCGTCCTTCGTCAGCGCCCGGTAGTAGCCGAAGTCCGAGCCGCCGAGCGAGCGTTGGACCAGCACGGCGAGCGGGAGGAGCAGCAGTACGGCGATGCTGGCGAGGACTCCGGCCAGCAGCGCCCACTGCCCCGCCCCGCGCGGCCGCCGGGCGGTGCCGCCCGCGTCCACCAGCCGCAGGGCGCTCTCCCGGCGCCGTATAGTCCACGCGTGCACGGCGAGGATCGCGCCGACCGCGACGAACTGCACGATCGTCAGGACCGCGGCGGTGGACAGGTCGAAGATCTCGGAGGTCTGCCGGTAGATCTCGACCTCCAGGGTGGAGAAGGTCGGCCCGCCGAGGATCTGCACCACGCCGAAGGAGGTGAAGGTGAAGAGGAAGACCATCAGCGCGGCGGCGGCCACGGCGGGTCCGAGCGCCGGCAGGGTGACCGTGCGCCAGGCCCGGAAGCGGGACGCGCCGAGCATGCGCGCCGCCTCCTCCTGCCGCGGGTCCAGCTGCCCCCACAGCCCGCCGACGGTCCGCACGACGACGGCGTAGTTGAAGAAGACGTGCGCCAGCAGGATGGCCCACACGGTGGTGTCCAGCCGTACGCCCCACAGCTCGTCCAGCAGTCCCCCGCGTCCGACGAGCGCCAGGAACGCCGTACCGACGACGACGGTCGGCAGGACGAAGGGGACGGTGACGACGGCCCGCAGGACCTGTCTGCCGGGGAAGTCGAAGCGGGCGAAGACGTACGCGCCCGGGAGTGCGATCAGCAGCGTGAGCGCGGTGGAGGCGAGCGCCTGCCAGGTGGTGAACCACAGGACGTGCCGGATGTCGGACTGCGCGACGACGTCCGCGATCCGGCCGAGGTGCCACGTCCCGTCCGTCTTCAGCCCGCGCGCCACGATCGCGGCGACGGGCCAGGCGAAGAACACGGCGAAGAACGCGACCGGCAGGGCCATCAGGCCGAGCCGAGCCGCGCTCCCCCGCCGCGCCGGGCGCGGGGCTACTTCAGTACGAGTGACGTCCACGACTTGACCCACTGGTCACGGTTGGCGGCGATCTTCGTCGGGGCCATGGTCTCCGGGTCCTTGGCGGCGGGGCCGTACTCGGTGAACTCCTTGGGCACCTTCGCACCCTCGACCACCGGGTAGACGAACATGTTCAGCGGCATGTCCTGCTGGAACTCCTTGCCGAGCAGGAAGTCGATGAACGCCTTGCCGCCCTTGGCGTTCTTCGCGTTGCCGAGCAGACCGGCGTACTCGATCTGCCGGAAGCAGGTGCCGTACGACGTCCCGGTCGGCGCGGTCTTGGGCCGCGGGTCGGCGAAGACGACCTCGGCGGGCGGCGAGGAGGCGTAGGAGACGACGAGCGGGCGGTCGGCCTTGGCCTTCTTGCCGCCTGCCGAGCCGGAGAACTCCTGGTTGTAGGCCTGCTCCCAGCCGTCGACGACCTTCACGCCGTTGGCCTTGAGCTTCTTCCAGTAGCCCTGCCAGCCGTCGTCGCCGTACTGCGCGGCGCTGCCGAGCAGGAAGCCGAGGCCGGGCGAGGAGGTGGAGGCGTTCTCGGTGACGAGGAGGTTCTTGTAGGCGGGCTTGACCAGGTCGTCGAAGGACTGCGGCGGGGTCAGCCGGTGCTTGCTGAAGTAGGCCTTGTCGTAGTTGACGCAGATGTCGCCGTAGTCGATGGGGGTGACCCGGTGCTTGCCGGGGTCGACGCGGAACTGCGGCCGGACGGTGTCGGCGCCCTTGGCCTCGTAGGACTGGAAGAGACCGTTGTCGAGGGCCCGCGACAGCAGGGTGTTGTCGACGCCGAAGAAGACGTCGCCCTGCGGGTTGTCCTTGGTGAGCAGGGCCTTGTTGACGGCCTGGCCGGCGTCGCCGCTCTTGAGGACCCTGACCTTGTAGCCGGACTTCTTCTCGAAGTCGGCGAGGACGCTCTTGGAGACGGCCCACGAGTCATGGCTGACGAGCGTGACGGTCTTGGACTCGCCGGACGACTGGCCGCCGGCCGACGACGATCCGCAGGCGGACAAGGTGATCAGGCCGAGGCCGACGGCCGCGGCGACGAACGTCTTGGTGTGCACTGAAGTTCCTCCTGGGTGACCAGGAAGAGACGCGGCCCCGCCCAGAAGGATCTGGGCAGGGCGCAACAGCTTGAGTGATGACCGAACTTCCTACCCAGAATGACCTGGGCAAGGTTCAGAGGGTCTGCGGCCCGGTTGCCGCACTCTCAGCGCTGTGGCGCTCCCCTGTCGGAATATGAATATGTATGGACGGCCTCAGGTTACCGCTCGGTGGCCGCGAGCTGACCACAGGCGCCGTCGATCTCCTGCCCGCGGGTGTCCCGGACGGTCACCGGCACCCCGTGCGCCGCGATGGCCTCGACGAACGCCTTCTCGTCCTCGGGCCGGGACGCGGTCCACTTCGAGCCGGGCGTCGGGTTGAGCGGGATGAGGTTGACGTGCACGGGCTTGCCCCGCAGCAGCCGCCCGAGCCGGTCGCCACGCCACGCCTGGTCGTTGATGTCACGGATGAGCGCGTACTCGATGCTCAGCCGCCGCCCGCTCTTCTCGACGTACTCGAACCCGGCGTCGAGCACCTCGCGCACCTTCCACCGCGTGTTCACGGGGACGAGGGTGTCGCGCAGCTCGTCGTCGGGGGCGTGCAGGGAGATCGCCAGCCGGCACTTGAAGCCCTCGTCGGCGAACCGGTGGATGGCGGGCACGAGCCCGACGGTCGAGACGGTGATCCCGCGCTGGGAGAGCCCGAGCCCGTCCGGGGCGGGGTCGGTGAGGGCCCGGACGGCCCCGACCACACGCTTGTAGTTGGCGAGCGGCTCGCCCATCCCCATGAAGACGATGTTGGACAGTCGCGCCGGCCCGCCGGGGACCTCTCCGTCCCGCAGCGCCCGCATCCCGTCCACGATCTGGTGGACGATCTCGGCGGTGGACAGATTCCGGTCGAGTCCCGCCTGCCCGGTGGCGCAGAACGGACAGTTCATCCCGCAGCCGGCCTGCGAGCTGATGCACATGGTCACCCGGTCCGGGTACCGCATCAGCACGGACTCGACGAGCGTGCCGTCGAACAGCCGCCACAGCGTCTTGCGGGTCGTGCCCTGGTCGGTCGACAGATGCCGTACGACCGTCATCAGCTCGGGCAGCAGCGCCTCCTGCAGCTTCCCGCGCGAGCCGGCCGGGATGTCCGTCCACTCCGCCGGATCGTGCGCGTACCGCGCGAAGTAGTGCTGCGAGAGCTGCTTGGCACGAAACGGCTTCTCCCCGATCTCGGCCACCGCGTCCTTGCGCTCGGCGGGCGTGAGATCAGCGAGATGCCGCGGCGGCTTCTTGGCTCCGCGGGGGGCGACGAAAGTGAGTTCTCCGGGCTTCGGCATAACCCTTCCAGTGTGGCAGATCATCGCCGGGGGCCCAGGCCGGAGCGGGGTGGGGGTGGTCACCCGCGGACGGCGCCTGTGCCTTGGTCGGCTTCGCACGGCCCAGGTGCGGCCTCCGGGGATGGGATGATCCCTCCGGAGGGGTGCGAGTGGACATGCTCGAACTGATGGAGTGGCTGGCCGAGCGCGGCGTCACGACCGTTTTCAAGGTCGACGGTGAACGCATGGTCGAGCGACGGGCGGCATGGATGGTCATCGTCAGCGGCGGGTCGCTCGGTGAGGACTCGTTCTTCCGCGCTGACCTGGCCAGGCCAGACGCATGCCTTGAATCGTTGCTCGCTCACTTGGAGAGCAAGGGTCTGTCGCCGTTCGCATGATCAACGTGCCAGCGATGTCACCGTGGGTTCACATCCCACCGCGCCCCGGGCTGCCCGGCCCGGTGAGGGCGGCCCGGGGTGTTCTGCCGCGGAGCTCGCCTCAGGCGGCCGTGTGTTCCAGCTTGTCCTTCAGCAGGCGTTCGTTGCGCGGCATCTCCTTGCGGGCCTGGGGGCGGACGATGAGGGGCAGCAGGAGCTTGCCGATGCCGTGGCCCTCGAAGTCGAGGTCCATCGTCACGTGGGTGCGTCGGCCGTCGTCGAGGGGGGTGAGCTCGGCGTGGAACCTGCCCCTGACCGGGCCGTCGATTCCGTGCACGGACCAGGAGTGCTGCGGGTCGTACTGGGTGCACTCCATGGTCATCGGCATCTCGCGCCGACCCATGTGCCGGGTGACGCGGACGCGGGAGCCCAGACCGAAGGGGCGGTCGTCGAGTTGTTCGGCGGCGATCGCGCTCAGTTGCCATTCCGGCAGGTGGGATGGATCGGTGACGTACGCCCAGACATCCTCGGGACGGCGGTCCACGTCGAACTCTTCATGGATGGCGGACATGGCGCCTCCTCTTCGGGACATTCCCTTTGAGGGCTTACACCGGGATCGTCCCACTCGCCCGACGGCCGCGCCATCGAGCGAGCGGGACTTGTGAAGCCGCCGGCCGGACCGTCAGCCGGATCCCACGAACAGCACCAGCAGCAGCCACACCACGGGAGCCGTCGGCAGCAGCGAGTCCAGGCGGTCCATGATGCCGCCGTGGCCCGGCAGCAGCGTGCCCATGTCCTTGATGCCCAGGTCCCGCTTGATCATCGACTCGCCGAGGTCGCCCAGCGTGGCGCTGGCCGCGACCGCGAAGCCGAGGACGAGGCCCTGCCACCAGGCGCCGTCGTCGATCAGGAACTGCATGCACAGCGCGCCCGCGACCATCGCGAACGACACCGCGCCGAGCAGGCCCTCCCGGGTCTTGCCCGGGCTGATGCGCGGCGCCAGCTTGTGCCGGCCGAAGCGCCAGCCGACGGCGTACGCGCCCGTGTCGCTGACCACCGTCAGCAGCAGGAAGGTCAGCACCCGCCACGGGCCGTCGTCGGCCGTCAGCATCATGGCGACGAAGGTCGCCAGGAACGGGACGTAGAAGGCCGCGAAGACGCCCGCCGTGACGTCCTTGAGGTAACCCTCCGGCGGTTCCGTCATGCGCCAGACGAGGACCGCGAGCGCCGTCAGCGCCATCGCCACCCACGCGCCGTCGGCGCCGCGCACGTACCCGGCGACGACCATCGCGGCGCCGCCGAGCGCCAGCGGAACGAGGGGCGCCTTGATGCCCTTGCGCTCCTGCAGCCTGCTGGTCAGTTCCCACAGGCCGACGACCACCGCGACCGCGATGACGCCGACGAAGACGGCCTTGACGACGAACAGCGACGCGATGATCACCACGCCGAGCCCGACGCCGACCCCTATGGCCGCGCCCAGGTCGCGCCCCGCGCTCTTCTTCTGCGGCGGCGGCGCCGGCTGAGGGGCGTCGGGCATGGGCTCCGGATTCTGCTGCGCCGCCGGGTGGGGCGGCGCCTGCGGCATGTCGTAGGTCTGCGCCTGCGGCGGTTCGTCGCGGAACAAGGGGCCGCTCAGCCGAGCGGCCCCCCGGTCGTCATCCTGGTCTTCGCCGTATCGAGGTACGGGTCCGTCGGGCACGATGGGCATGGGGCGAGTGTGCTGCGCCTCAGGCGCATCGTACGCGGGACCCGCCGGGGCAGCCCCCTGGACAGGCCCCTGGTCGGTGGGCCCCCAGTAGCCGCCCTGCGACCCGGTGTGTGGCGGCGCTCCCCAGGAAGAGTCGTTCATCAGACCTCGAGCAGCTCCGCTTCCTTGTGCTTCAGGAGCTCGTCGACCTGTGCCACGTACTTGTGGGTGGAGTCGTCGAGTTCCTTCTCAGCACGGCGGCCCTCGTCCTCACCGACCTCGCCGTCCTTGATCAGCTTGTCGATGGCGTCCTTGGCCTTGCGGCGCACGGAGCGGATGGACACGCGCGCGTCCTCGGCCTTGCCCTTGGCGACCTTGATGTAGTCGCGGCGGCGCTCCTCGGTGAGCTCGGGGAACACCACCCGGATGATGTTGCCGTCGTTGCTCGGGTTGACACCCAGATCGGAGTCGCGGATGGCCTGCTCGATGTTGCGCAGGGCCGTCTTGTCGAACGGGGTCACGACCGCCATGCGCGGCTCCGGCACGGAGAACGAAGCCAGCTGGTTGATCGGTGTCGGCGCGCCGTAGTAGTCGGCCACGATCTTGTTGAACATCGCCGGGTGCGCACGACCGGTGCGGATCGCGGCGAAGTCCTCCTTGGCGACCACGACGGCCTTCTCCATCTTCTCCTCGGCCTCGAGGAGGGTCTCTTCGATCACCACTTGCTCCTGCGTGTCTTGAGTGAGGCCCGGCTGCGGTTCCTAGGTGGGGGCGGCGGCCGGCTGCGTCGCGTCTTCTTCCTGCACGGTTCCCGACCTGCGGGACATTGTCCATCCCCCGGTCAGGGTCCGTAGGTGTTGCCTGTCAGTCCCGGCTGTCCTGGTCACCCACCAGCGTGCCGATCTTCTCACCCTTGACGGCGCGGGCGATATTGCCCTCGGCCAGAAGCTCGAAGACGAGGATCGGGAGCTTGTTGTCGCGGCACAGCGTGATGGCGGTGGCGTCGGCGACCTTGAGGTCGCGGGTGATGACCTCGCCGTAGCCGAGGGAGTCGAACTTGACGGCGTCCGGGTTGCGCTTGGGGTCGGAGTCGTAGACCCCGTCGACGCCGTTCTTGCCCATCAGCAGCGCCTCGGCGTCGATCTCCAGGGCGCGCTGGGCGGCGGTGGTGTCGGTGGAGAAGTAGGGCATGCCCATACCGGCGCCGAAGATGACCACGCGGCCCTTCTCCAGGTGACGGATGGCGCGCAGCGGGATGTACGGCTCGGCGACCTGGCCCATGGTGATGGCGGTCTGCACCCGGGACTGGATGCCCTCCTTCTCCAGGAAGTCCTGGAGGGCGAGGCAGTTCATCACGGTGCCGAGCATGCCCATGTAGTCCGAGCGGGCCCGGTCCATGCCGCGCTGCTGGAGCTCGGCGCCGCGGAAGAAGTTGCCGCCGCCGATGACCACCGCGACCTGGGCGCCGTCGCGGACGACGGCGGCGATCTCACGGGCGATCTTGTGCACCACGTCGGGGTCGACCCCCAGGCCCCCACCACCGGAGAAGGCCTCACCGGACAGCTTCAGCAGAAACCGGCCGCGTACTTTGCCGTCGTCGCTCTTCTGGGGCTTGGTGGTCATGGAGATCCCGCCTCTTTCACGTGTTGCACATACGAAGAAGGCCATTGCCGCTGGGGTGGCATTTCGCTCCCATGCTCGGCAATGGCCTCCTCGTCAGATCCGCTGTCGTCCGTCACCCGCTGACAACTGCGTACGACCCTATCGGGGTCGCGCGCCGATCGCGGTACGGACTCAGATGCCGACCTTGATGCGCGTGAAGCGCTTCAGGGTGACACCGGCCTCGTCCAGGACCTTCTGGACGGACTTCTTGTTGTCGAGCGCGTACGGCTGGCCGAGCAGCGTGGCGTCCTTGAAGAAGCCGTTGAGGCGACCCTCGACGATCTTCGGCAGGGCGGCCTCGGGCTTGCCCTCGGCGCGGGTGGTCTCCTCGGCGACGCGGCGCTCGGACTCGACGACCTCGGCCGGCACGTCCTCCTTGGAGAGGTACTTCGGCGCGAAGGCGGCGATGTGCTGGGCGACGCCCTTGGCGATCTCGGCGTTGGGCTTGTCGAGCTCGACCAGGACACCGATCTGCGGGGGCAGGTCGGGCATCGTGCGGTGCATGTACGCCGTCACGTAGCCGTCGGCGAACTGCGCGAAGCGGTCCAGGACGATCTTCTCGCCGAGGTTGGCGTTGGCCTCGTCCACGAACGCCTGGACGGTCTTGCCGGCCTCGATCTCGGAGGCGAGCAGGGCCTCGAGGTCGGCCGGGGACGTCTTGGCGACGTGCTCGGCGATCTGGTTGGCGACGGCCTGGAACTTCTCGCCCTTGGCGACGAAGTCCGTCTCGCACTTCAGCTCGACCAGGACGCCGGAGGAGTTGTCGTCGGCGATGATGGAGACCACGGCGCCGTTCTCGGCGGAGCGGCCCTCGCGCTTGGCGACGCCCTTCTGGCCCTTGATGCGCAGCGCCTCGACGGCCTTCTCGACGTTGCCCTCGGCCTCGTCCAGCGCCTTCTTGCAGTCCATCATGCCGGCGCCGGTGAGCTCACGAAGCTTCTTGACGTCGGCGGCGGTGTAGTTCGCCATGAGTCTGTGAATCTTTCTCGAAGTCTGGAAGATCGAAGATCTACGGGGTCTGTGGCCCCCATGTGGTCGGGGGCCGCTGACTCACCGCCGACCTACGGGTGAACGGCGGGAGCGGGTTTCATGGCCCGCTCCCGCCGTCAACTTCTGACGCTGACGGGTCAGGCCTGCTCGGCGTCCGCGGCCGGAGCGGCCTCGGCGGCCGGCGCCTCGGCCTCGGGGGCCTCGGCAGCGGGGGCCTCGGCAGCCGGGGCCTCGGCAGCGGCCTCGGCCGGCTTCTCGGCCTCGGCGGCCGGAGCCTCGTCGGCCTTCTTCTCGCCCTCGAGCAGGTCGCGCTCCCACTCGGCGAGCGGCTCGCCCGCGGCCTTCTCCTTGCCCTCGGTGGCGACACCGCTGCGGGCGATGAGGCCCTCGGCGACGGCGTCGGCGATCACGCGGGTGAGCAGGGTGACGGAGCGGATCGCGTCGTCGTTGCCCGGGATCTTGTAGTCGACCTCGTCGGGGTCGCAGTTGGTGTCGAGGATGGCGACGACCGGGATGTTGAGCTTCCGGGCCTCACCGACCGCGATGTGCTCCTTCTTGGTGTCCACGATCCAGACGGCGCTGGGCACCTTCTGCATCTCGCGGATACCGCCGAGGGTCTTCTCCAGCTTGGCCTTCTCGCGCGAGAGCACGAGAAGCTCCTTCTTGGTCAGACCCGAGGCCGCGACGTCCTCGAAGTCGATCTGCTCGAGCTCCTTGAGGCGCTGCAGACGCTTGTAGACGGTGGAGAAGTTGGTGAGCATGCCGCCCAGCCAGCGCTGGTTGACGTAGGGCATGCCGACGCGGGTGGCCTGCTCGGCGATGGCCTCCTGCGCCTGCTTCTTCGTGCCGACGAACATGACCGTGCCGCCGTGGGCGACGGTCTCCTTGACGAACTCGTAGGCGCGGTCGATGTACGACAGCGACTGGAGCAGGTCGATGATGTAGATGCCGTTGCGCTCCGTGAAGATGAAGCGCTTCATCTTCGGGTTCCAACGACGGGTCTGGTGACCGAAGTGGACGCCGCTCTCCAGCAGCTCCCGCATCGTGACGACGGCCATGGCCGTATCTCCTTGAGTTTCTCGGTTGTGCCGCGGGGACCGGACGGCTCCCGCGCCTGACGCCCGCGTGCGCCTTGCCACGAGGGACCGAGAGGCGCTGACACCGGCTTGTGACCACCTGATGTCGGGGCGTGCGAAGTCGACCCGGTGACCCGGATCGCCAGAAGAAGTGTACGGGACCGGCGGGGCACCGGGTGACGCCGCTGTCCACAACCCGGGAGTTGTCCACAGATCCCGGCCATGGTCGGCGGGGATGCGGGACGGTTTCCCCATGCGAGCGAAGCGATACGTACGCCTGACGGCGGCGGGGCTACCGGCTCTGACGTGGGCCGTTCTGACCCCGTGGGCATGGGCGCAGCCCCCGCCCGTCCCGGCCGCCCCCTCCCTCGGCGCGCCCGCGATCGGCCGCGCCTGGCCGGTGGGCAGCCACCCCGTGGTGCTACGCGGCTGGGAGCCCCCGGCGACGGTCTACGGCCCCGGTCACCGCGGCGTGGACCTGGCGGCGCCGGCCGGGACACCGGTGCGCGCCGTGGCGGCCGGCCGGGTCTCCTTCGCGGGCCGGGTGGCGGGCCGGGGCGTGGTCTCGGTGGAGCTGAGCGGAACGGATCTGCGCACGACGTACGAACCGGTGCGGGCGTCCGTGCGCGAAGGCGAGGAGGTGACGGCGGGCGAGGTGGTGGGCGCGGTGGAGCCGACGGGCGCGCACTGCGCCGTCACGTGCGTGCACTGGGGCCTGCTCAGCGGGCGGACCTATCTGGATCCCCTGTCGCTGCTCCCGCCGTGGCTGCTGCGCGGCGGGCCGTCGAGACTGCTGCCCGTGCTCGGAGTGCCTCTGCCCGGGCCTGCCTCAGCCGCGAACGCTCCGTAGCGCCATGCCTGCCACCTCAGCCGCGAACGCCCCGCAGCGCCATGCCCACCGCCGCGTCCGCGACCACCGCGGGGTCCTCGGCGCCGAGTTCGATCCGCCGCACGGCCGCGTCCACGACGCCCTGCACCAGCATCGCGGCGAGCCGGGGCTCCGCGTGCCCCATCTCCGCCAGCGCCTCGACGATCATCGCGACGAGCCCGCCGTGGGCCGCCCGGATCCGCTCCCGCGCCCCGGCGTCCAGCTCGCTCGCCGAGATCGCGACCACGGCCCGGTGCCGCCGGTCCCCGACCAGCTCCAGCTGCCGCCGCACGTAGGCCGCGATCCGGTCCTCGGCCGTGGCCTCCCGCTCCATGGCGGCTCCGACCTCGGCCGCCCACACGGGGAAGTCGACCTCGCACAGTTCCTCGACCACCGCGGCCCGCGACCGGAAGTACTCGTACACGGACGACCGCGCCAGGCCCGTACGCTCGGCGAGCGCCGGGAACGTCAGCGCCTCCGTCCCGCCGTCGGACAGCAGGGACCGAGCCGCGTCCAGCAGGGCGGCTCGCTGCATCGACCGGTGTTCGGCCACGGAGGCCGCTCGAATCCTTGGCACGTCAACCACTTTACGGACGCGCCACCTCCGACGGGAGCGAGTCACGCTCTCCGGCGGGCCGTCACCGCCCGAAGCCGGCCAGCTTCGCCCGCAGCTGCAGCACCGACTTGGTGTGGATCTGGCTCACCCGGCTCTCGGTCACCCCGAGCACGTTGCCGATCTCGGCGAGCGTCAGTCCCTCGTAGTAGTACAGCGTGACGACGGTCTTCTCCCGCTCGGGCAGGGTGTTGATGGCCCGCGCCAGGAAGCGTCGCAGCTCCCGGTCCTCGGCGACCTCCACGGGGTTGTCCGCGGCGGTGTCCTCCAGGGTGTCCATCAGGCTCAGCCGGTCGCCGCCCTCACCGCCCACGTGCAGCAGCTCCTCCAGCGCCACCACGTTGGCCAGCGACAACTGGCTGAACACGGCGTGGAGATCGTCCACCGCGATGCCCATCTCGGCGGCCACCTCCCCCTCCGACGGTGTCCGTCTGAGCCGCGCCTCCAGCGTCGCGTACGCCCGCTCGACGTTGCGCGCCTTCTGCCGCACCGAGCGCGGGATCCAGTCCAGCGCCCGCAGCTCGTCGATCATCGCGCCACGGATCCGGGTGATCGCGTACGTCTCGAACTTGATCTCCCGGTCGACGTCGAACTTCTCGATCGCGTCGATCAGCCCGAAGACGCCGGACGAGACGAAGTCGGCCTGCTCGACATTGGGCGGCAGACCGACGCTCACCCGTCCCGCCACGTATTTGACCAGCGGCGAGTAGTGCAGGATGAGCTGCTCCCGCAGCCGCTCGTCCCCCGTCGCCTTGTACGACCGCCACAGCTCGTCGAGCGTCGAGGGAGCGGGCGGCCGCACGCTGCCACCGTCACGGGCGGCTGGGGGGATCGCCGCCCGGTCGGACCCGGAGGTGTGCTGGGGCATTCGTCGCCTTGTGCCGTTCTGCCGTGAAGTACGCGTTCTACGTGAAGTGCGTCGGAATCCCCGTGAGCGTAGCGTGACTGAAGCGTCGCGTTGTGCGAGGAACAGCGCGGAACGGGTACGCAGATGCGTCCCGAGGGGTGCCCCACCCGTTCCCGGCGATTGCCGTGCGTGACCGTCCGGAACCATCCCTCAGGGGTGTTTGCCCAGGTGCCGGGCGTTCCCCCGGACGGCCGAACACGCTCCGTCGACATCGACCACCCCCTCCCGCCCGGAGATCACGGCCTGGCGCGTCAACTTCCAGCCGTCGCCGTGTCGTTCGACGTAACCAAGTGATCGGAGTTCGTACAGGCGCGCGACCGCGTCCTCCTGCGAGGTCTGTGCGCCTCGCGCGACGGCTGCGGCCGACGCCGTGCCACGCCCGGGCAGCGCGGCGAGCACGCGCCGGGCGGCGGCCTCCAGCAGGTCCCTGGGCAGCACGGGTCCGCGCCGTTCCGGTGCCAGCTGGCCCATGTCGCCGACCACTTCGACGACTTCCGCGGGGTCGGTGACGAGCACGGCGTCGCCCCGCAGGAGCTCGTGCACCCCGGCCGACAGGCCGCTGGTGGCCGGGCCGGGCACCCCCATCGTGTGCCGGCCGAGCCGCTGCGCCGCCCGGGCCGTGACCAGCGAGCCGCTGCGGTGAGCGGCTTCGACGACGACGGTGCCCCTGGTCAGCGCGGCGATGACCCGGTTGCGGACGACGAATCGGCCCGCCGTCGGGTGCTCTCCGGGCGGCAGCTCCCCGACGACGAGTCCCTGCTCCGCGATCCGGTTGATCAGCTCGGTGTGCCCGCGGGGGTAGGGCCGGTCGACCCCGCAGGCCAGTACGGCGACGGTGGCGCCGCCGGCGCCGAGCGCGCCCCGGTGTGCGGCGCCGTCGACTCCGTAGGCGCCGCCGGAGACCACCACCCAGCCGTGCTCGGCCAGACCCGCGCCGAGCGTGGCCGCCATGTGGGCGCCGTACTCGGTGCAGGCGCGGGCGCCGACGACGGCGACGGATCTCAGCGCCCACATCCGCAAGCTGGGCCGACCCCGCACCCACAGTCCCAGGGGGCGGGCGTCCCCCAGGTCGTCGAGCTGGCCGGGCCACTCCGGGCCGCCGGGCACCACGAACCGCACACCGGCGTCCCGTGCGGCCCTCAGATCGCCTCCGGCGTCCGCCTCCCGGGCCCGCCCGAGCATCCCCGCCCACCGCCTGTCGCTGACACCGGCCGGCCGCGGCCCCTCGTCCCGCAGAACCCGCGCCACCTCCACGGGTCCCCACTCCCGAACCCACCGCCCCCCGACCGGGTCCCCGGGTTCGAAGACCCGACAGAGCAGCACCCGCGCGAGCAGCTCGTCGTCCGGGTCCTCGTGCGCGCTCACGTCAGCGCTCCGATGGCCATCGGCACGCCCCTCGGCACTCCGGTACGCAGCTGCAGCGCGAGGGCGACGTCCGTGGCGTCCGGCCTGTCGTGACCGACGAGATCGGCGACCGTCCAGGCGACCCGCAGGACGCGGTCGAGTCCGCGGGCGGTCAGGACGCCCCGCTCCAGGTTGCGCTCGGCCTCGTCCATCGCGCCGCTCGCCGCGTGCCAGCGGCTGCGCAGTTCCCGGCCGGGGATCTCGCTGTTGGTCCGCCAGGGTGTGCCGGCGAGCCGGGCCGCCGCCCGTTGCCTGGCCGCCCGCACCCGGTCGGCGACCGTCGCCGTGGACTCGCCGCGTGCGCCGCGCCGCGTCAGTTCGGCGCGCGTGACCCGGTCCACCTCGACGCGGAGGTCGACGCGGTCGAGCAGTGGGCCGGACAGCCGCGCCTGGTAGCGGCGGACGGCCGAGGGCGGACACTCGCAGAAGTCGTCGGTCTGCGAGAAGCGGCCGCAGGGGCAGGGGTTGGCGACGAGCACCATCAGGAACTTCGCAGGGAACCGCACGACTCCGGCGCTGCGGGCGATCACGACATGGCCGGCCTCCAGCGGCTGCCGCAGCGCGTCGAGGGCCCGGCTGCTGAACTCGGGGGTCTCGTCCAAAAAGAGGATGCCGCGGTGCGACAGGGACACGGCCCCGGGGCGCGCGACTCCCTGTCCGCCGCCCACGAGCGCCTGCATGGTCGCCGAGTGGTGCGGGGCGCAGTACGGGGCGACATCGATCAGCGGCTTGCCCGGCGGCAGCAGGCCCGCCACCGAGTGGACGGCCGTGACCTCCAGCGACTCCTCGCGGGTGAGCGGAGGCAGGATGGCCGGCAGCCGTTCCGCGAGCATCGTCTTGCCGGCACCCGGCGGGCCCTCCAGGAACAGGTGGTGTCCGCCCGCCGCGGCGACCTCCACCGCCGTGCGCGCCGAGATCTGGCCGACGACGTCGGCGAGGTCGTGGCCCTGCTCGTGCTGGGCTGCACCGAGGCTGCGCATGCCCGTGGCCGCGCCCGTGCCGGGCACCCGCAGACCGGCGAGGAGGGGATCCGGGCGGCCCAGGTCGTCCGGTGCCTCCTCGGGTACCGGCTCGTCCGCCAGGACGGCGATCAGCTGCCGCAGGCTGCGCACCCCGAGGACGGAGACGCCGGGCACCAGCGAGGCCTCGGCGGCCGCGCACTCGGGCACGACCACCTGCTCGTATCCGGCGTCCGCCGCGGCGAGCACCGCCGGCAGGATGCCCCGGACCGGGCGCACCCGGCCGTCCAGCCCGAGCTCCCCGATCATGACGATGTCGGCCAGCACCCGAGGATCGATCCGCTCGGAGGCACCGAGCACCGCGCAGGCCACGGCGAGGTCGAACCCGCTGCCCGCCTTCGGCACCGAAGCCGGGCTGAGCCCGACCGTGAGCTTCTTCTGCGGCCACTCGCCGCCGGAGTTGACGACCGCGGCCCGGACCCGGTCCCTGCTCTCGGTGAGGCTCTTGTCGGGCAGTCCCACCAGGGTGAACGCGGCCACTCCCGGTTCCAGGTCGGCCTGGACCTCGACGACGACACCCTCGACGCCCACCAGCGCCACCGAACACGTACGAGCGAACCCCATCTCAGGCCACCCCCCGCGCGTGCTCGACGCGGGCGGCCCCGCGCCCGGGCAGGAGGACGCCGACCAGGTCGATGCGGACCCCTCCCGGCGGCGCACCGCCGTGGGCGTGGATCCAGTGTTCGGCGAGAGTTCGCAGTCGCCGGGCCTTCTCGGGCGGGACCGCGGCCATGGGGTGCTGGAAGGAACCCGCCCGCCGCGTCTTCACCTCGCAGACGACCAGCACCTCGCCGTCCCGCGCCACGATGTCGATCTCTCCGGACCTGCCGCAGCGCCAGTTGCGCTCCAGCACCGTCATCCCGGCCTCGGTCAGCCGGCGGGCGGCCAGGTCTTCTCCGTACTTGCCGAGTGCGCTCCGTGCGTTCATGTCGGCACCACCTCCGGCGCCAACCGTCACGCATCCACCCGGGTCAAGTGGATCTTGGTGGACTACTCACCGGTTGTGGAAAACTCCGTCACTCACACAGGTGAACAGTGGAGCGGCTCAGCTGCTCGGCAAGGGAGCGATTCAGCTGCTCGGCAGCTCGAGGTCGCTCTTGTTGAGCTCCTCGATGTTCACGTCCTTGAACGTCAGCACGCGGACCTGCTTCACGAAGCGCGCAGGCCGGTACATGTCCCACACCCAGGCATCCGCCATCGACACCTCGAAGAACACCTCACCCTGAACCGAGTGCACCTGCATCTCGTAGTCGTTGGTCAGGTAGAAGCGCCGCTCGGTCTCGATCACATATTTGAACAGACCGACGACATCGCGGTACTCCCGGTAGAGCTTCAGCTCCATCTCGGTCTCGTACTTCTCGAGGTCCTCGGCGCTCATGGCATGTTCCCCTTCAGCCGTGCGATCCCCCCATTGTGCGCCAGTCCCGCGCGCCCCCAGTCGATTTCCGGGTCACTGGACGACTTCCGGGTCGAGGGTCACGGGCCTGGCCGGGGGACCTTCGTCGAGCAGCCGGCTCAGCAGCTCGGCGAGTCTGGTCGGATACACCGTCTCATGTGCCCGGGTCAGTTCCGCACACGTCCACCACCGCGCACCGGACACGCTGCGCCGTTCCAGCTCCGTCAGGGCCGTGGCCCGCGTCTCCGTCCGGTCCGTACGGGCCAGGTAGTACCACTCGTCCTGGTCCCAGCGGCGGCCGGCGAACGGGAACGAGCACATCCGCCGCCACAGCACCGGTCCGAGCTCGACCTCGGTGATTCCGGTCTCCTCGGCGAGTTCCCGCAAGGCTGCCTCTTCACGACTCTCCTCGCCCTCCAGTCCGCCGCCCGGCGTGAACCACCAGTCGTCGGCCGGATCGTCCGGCTCGTGTCCGTGCAGCAGCAGGATGCGGTCCTCGGGGTCCAGCAGGACGACCCGGGCGACCTTGCGCAGTCCGCCCGGGGAGGGGTCCTCGTGCGCGTCGGTCACCTCAGCGGGCACCCACGGGCTCCGTCCGCGTGCGGGCGCGGCGGTTGCCCAGCCGCTTGGCGATCGGCCCGTAGGCCCCGCCGCCGAGGACCAGGACGCCTCCGACGACGATGAGGGTGACGATCAGCCGCAGCGGTCCCGGCGTGGACAGCGCGCCCAGCGTCTCGAAGCCGGTCGGGCGCTCCAGCATGCCCTTCATGGGCCAGGCGACGGCGTCCACGCGGGCGGTCACGGCGGAGCGCGCGACGGTGCCCTGGGCGGCGTCGCTGAGGTGGGCGGAGGAGTCCAGGGAGCCCGAGCGCTCGTCGCCGAGCAGGAACAGGCGGCCCTGGGGGACCTTCACGGCCGGGATCTTCTTGTCCTCGACGGCGCCGCCCTTGAGGTAGCCCTCGTCGATCTGCTTGCCGTTGACGGTCAGCTTGCCGTCGGTGCAGCAGGAGACCGTGTCGCCGCCGACGGCCACCACCCGCTTGACCACGGAGGCGTTGGTGACCCAGGTCTTGTCGTTGAAGACGACGACGTCGCCCCGGCGGATCTCGCTGCCGTCGACGCGCTCCGCCAGCACGCGGTCACCGGCGTCGATGGTCGGTGTCATCGAGGTGGTCGGCACCGTGTACGGCCGGTACACCACCGCTCCCCAGCCGAAGCCGCCGAGGAACAGCACAATGCCCAGTGCGACGGCCAGTCCGGAAAGTCGCTGTCCGGTCTTGCTGCCCACCGGGCCCGTGCTCTTGCCACCGCTGCGCGGTGCCGTACGTGTCGTGCTCTCGCCACCCATGGACCCGCACCCTACCCGGCGGTACCTGACCCGGTCAGCCCCTCCGGGCCGCACCCTGGTCACAACTGCACCAGGGCTTCACCAAGCCGCCGCGCGGCGGTCCGTGGACGGACTCAGCGGGTCTCGGCCGCCGACGCCTTCCTGCGACGCCACAGCGCGACCGGCACCACGCCGACGAGGGCGACGGCGTTCGGCGCGGCCGTGAGGGCGGCGGAGGCCGAGGACCGGTCGTTGATGCCGGTCTGGTCGAAGGTGTCCGGGATCGGCAGGGTGTCCCAGCGGTTGAGCGGCCAGGCGATGACGATGGCGCGGCCCACGACGTCCTTCACCGGGACCATGCCGTGGTGCTTGTCGTTCTGGTTGTAGCGGGAGTCCCGGGAGTTCTGGCGGTGGTCGCCCATGACCCAGATGTAGCCCTTGGGGACCTTCACCGAGAACTGGCCGCCCTGGTCGTCGACGCTGCACGGGGTGTTGCCGGCGTAGACGAACGACTTGTCGTTCAGCGCCTTGCCGTTGACCTTCAGCGGGCCGGTGCCCTTGCAGGAGACCGTGTCGCCGCCGACGCCGATGACGCGCTTGATGAGGTCCTTCTCCTCGGCGGACGGCATCAGGCCGATCCAGCTGAGGACCTTCTGCACCGGGTTCGGGTTGGGCGTGGGCTCACCGGCCAGCCAGTTGTCCGGGTCGTGGAAGACGACGACCTCGCCGCGCTCGGGCTTGGAGCCGAACCAGGGGGTGAGCTTGTCGACCAGGACCCGGTCGCCCTGCTGGAGGGTGTTCTGCATCGAGTCCGAGGGGATCGAGAACGCCTGCACCAGGAAGGTCTTGATCAGCAGTGCCAGGACCAGCGCGATGCCGATCAGGATGGGCAGCTCCTTCCAGAAGGAGCGCTGCTTCTTCGCCCTGGGCGCCGAGTCGCCCGGCCCGTCGCCGTCCGTCCGGGTCTGCTCACCGGGCACGGTGCCGTCCTCGCCGGTACCGGAGTCACTCCCGGAGGTCACGGCGCTGTCCGCGGCCGGGACGGCTTCCGCGGGGCGCCCGCGATGCTCCTCGCCGTCGTGTCCGGACCGTGCGCCAACCGCCACATCCCCCACGCCAACTCCTTACTCTGTGCCGCCGCCTGCCCCATACGCGGCGCAGGCCCACCACTCCCATAACGAGCGGGAGTTCCGCAGGGCTCGGGAGCTGGATCGCTGTCTTCAGATCGTCTGGGGCAACCCTATGCGACAGCTCGGGCGCCGCGGTCGTCCCCGACACGGAGTTGGAAACGGAAGCGAAAGTTTTAGGTTCGTCGAGCGAGGTCCAGTGGCCGAGGGGCCAGGCGATGACCTTCGCCCGCCCCACCACCGAGTCGACGGAGACGGTGCCGCCGTACGCGGTGTTCATGTGGGCGCGGGAGTCGGCGGAGTTGCCGCGGTGGTCGCCCATCACCCACAGCCGCCCCTGGGGGACGGTGATGTCGAACTGCTGAGTTGACGGTGCGTTCCCGGGATACAGGTAGTCGCCCTCGGTCAGGGGCACCCCGTTGACGGTCACCCGCCCCTCGGCGTCACAGCACTTGACGTGGTCACCGCCGACTCCGATGACCCGCTTGATGAGGTCCTTGTCGTCGGCGGACGGCAGCAGGCCGATGAAGGTGAGCCCTTCCTTGATCTGCTTGACGACGACGGGGTCGTCCTTCGTCGTGGTGGTCTGCTCGCCCGCGAGCCAGCCACCGGGGTCCTTGAAGACGACGACGTCGCCGCGCTCGGGCTTGGAGCCGAACCATGGCGTGAACTTGTCCACCAGGACGCGGTCGCCGATCCGGATCGTCTGCTCCATGGAGCCGGACGGGATGACGAACGCCTGCACCAGGAACGTCTTGAGGACGAGCGCTATGAGGACGGCCACGCCGACGAGGAGAGGTATCTCCTTGACCGCGCTGCGCCGGCGTTTCCGCTTGACCTTGCGCTGCAGCTTGCGGCGCTCGGCGCGGGTGCGACCGCCGCTGGGCGCGGAGCCCGAGGCCGGTCCGGAGGTGCGGCGGGAGCCGGTGGGCAGCAGGTTCTCGGTGCCGAAGGTGCCATGGCCGCCGCTCGGCTCGGAGTGGCGCGGTTTGCCGCGGTTACCCATGGGCACCGCCGGCCGTCGCGGACGCGGCGGGCACGCGCGCGTAGGCGCCGGGCCGGTTCAGGCGGGTCCAGTGGGCGGTGGGCCACACGATCCAGTCGGCCCGTCCGATGACGTCGGAGACGGGGATCATGCCGCCGCCGGGCGAGCCCAGGTGGTCGCGGGAGTCGCGGGAGTCGCTGCGGTGGTCACCGAGGACGAAGAGGGTGCCGTCGGGTACGACGACACGGAAGGGAACCGTCGAGGGGCTGTCCCCGGGGTACAGGAACGCCGACTCGTCGACCGACCGGCCGTTCACCTCGATCCTCCCCTCCTTGTCACAGCAGACCACCCGGTCTCCCCCTACTCCCACGACGCGCTTGATGTAGTCAGCGTTCCCGAAATACCCACTTCCGTCGAACACCACAACATCGCCGCGCCGCGGCTCGGCACCGAAACGGTACGCCAACTTATTTACGAGAACGCGGTCCCCGATCCTCAATCCGTCTTCCATGGATCCGCTGGGAATCTGGAAGGGTTGGACCACGAAAGCGTTGAGGATCAGCAAAAAGACCAGGCAGACCAGCAGCGTCAGGGAGATCCGCCCGCCGGGCAGCCACTCGGTGATCCGCGCCACCAACGCGAAACGCGACCGTCCCTCCACAGCCTCTGGTTCAGGGCGGGAGGAGCGGTCGCGCTCCGTGTGCTGTGCTTCGGTGTCCATCGGGGCGGAATGTTATCCGGCCCCGATGTGAACACCCGCGCGAGCTCAGCTGTCGCGCTTCTCCTTGATCTTCGCCGCCTTGCCGCGCAGCTCGCGCAGGTAGTACAGCTTGGCGCGACGCACGTCACCGCGCGTGACGAGCTCGATCTTCTCCACGATCGGGGTGTGCACCGGGAAGGTGCGCTCGACGCCGACGGAGAAGGAGACCTTGCGGACCGTGAAGGTCTCGCGGACACCGGCGCCCTGGCGGCGGATCACAACGCCCTTGAACTGCTGCACACGGGAGCGGTTGCCCTCGATGACGCGGACGTGGACGTTGACGGTGTCACCCGGGCGGAAGGCCGGGATGTCGCTGCGCAGCGACGCGGAGTCGACGGAGTCGAGCAGGTGAGACATTTCGTCTGCTTTCTTCGCTGATGCCACAGGTCATCAACGGGAGCTAGGTGCTTCAGGAGGTTGCTGTCCGTGTCGGGGCGGGCGTCGTGTCCCCCTGTGGCAGGGGCGCGCGCCGGACGACGCACAACAGCGGCCTATTCTTCCACGCCCTCGGTCCTGCGCCAAAATCGCCCGTACGGCTCCCCCTCCGGGTCGGGCGCCCAGCCCAGGATGGAGAGCATCTCGCGGTCCTTCTTGTCGAAGGCCTTGGGGTCGCAGCGCTCGATCAGGTCGGGCCGGTTGGCCGTCGTACGCCTGAGGGCCTCGTCGCGGCGCCAGCGGGCGATCTTTCCGTGGTGGCCGCTGAGCAGCACCTCCGGGATGCCGCGGCCGCGCCACTCGGGCGGCTTGGTGTAGACGGGGCCCTCCAGCAGGTTCGCCATGGCGCCGGGCGCGAATGAGTCGTCGCGGTGCGACTCGGCGTTGCCGAGGACGCCGGGCAGCAGCCGGGCCACGGCCTCCGTGACCACCAGGACGGCCGCCTCGCCGCCGGCGAGGACGTAGTCGCCGATGGACACCTCGTAGACGGGCATCCGGGTCGCGTACTCGTCGATGACCCGCCGGTCGATGCCCTCGTAGCGGGCCGGCGTGAAGACCAGCCAGGGCCGCTCGGACAGTTCGACGGCGAGTTCCTGGGTGAACGGGCGGCCGCTGGGGGTGGGGACGATCAGTGCGGGCGTACGGGAGCCGGTCTCGTAGCCGTCGGCGAGGACGGCGTCCAGGGCGTCGCCCCAGGGGTCGGTCTTCATGACCATGCCGGGGCCGCCGCCGTAGGGGGTGTCGTCGACGGTGTTGTGGCGGTCGTACGTCCACTCACGCAGGTCGTGCACATGGACGTCGAGCTGTCCACGCGCGCGTGCCTTGCCGACGAGGGAGACGTTCAGGGGTTCGAGGTACTCGGGGAAGATCGTGACGACGTCGAGGCGCATCTCTTACGACTCTTCCCGCGAGGAGACGACCTCGGCGTTGTCGTCGATCAGGCCGGGCGGCGGCGTGATGACGGCCTTCTGCTCGGCGAGGTCGATCTCGGTGACGATCTCCTCGACGAAGGGGATCATGACCTCGCTGCCGTCCGGGCGCTCCACGATGAAGAGGTCCTGGGACGGCAGGTGCGAGATCTCGGTGATCCGGCCGACCTCGACCCCGTCGGCCGTGACCACGTCGAGGTCGATGAGCTGGTGGTCGTAGTACTCGTCCTCCTCCTCGGGCAGTTCGTCCGGGTCGATCTCGGCGATGAGGAGGGTGTTGCGCAGGGCCTCGGCGCCGTTGCGGTCGTTCACTCCCTCGAACCGCAGCAGGAGCCGGCCGCTGTGGACGCGGCCGGTCTCGATGGTGAGGGGACCGGTGGAGGCCGGGTCGGTGGCCAGGACGGCGCCGGGGGCGAGCCGCAGTTCGGGCTCGTCGGTACGGACCTCGACGGTGACCTCGCCCTTGATGCCGTGGGCGCGGCCGATCCGCGCGACTACGAGCTGCACTTCTCAGGATCTCCTGTCATACGACTACGGGCCGGGGACGGCCCAGTGGCCCTCCCCGGCCCGAGCCGGTGCTGCGTTTGACGTCAGCGGACGTGGTCGACGTCGACGAGGTCGACGCGGACACCGCGGCCGCCGATGGCGCCCACGACGGTGCGCAGAGCGCGCGCGGTGCGGCCGTTGCGGCCGATCACCTTGCCGAGGTCGTCGGGGTGGACCCGGACCTCGAGGACGCGTCCGCGGCGCAGGTTGCGGGAAGCGACCTGCACATCGTCAGGGTTGTCGACGATGCCCTTCACGAGGTGCTCGAGAGCCTCCTCGAGCATGCTCAGGCCTCGGCCGACTCGGACTCGGCGGCGGCCTCGTCCTTCTTCTCCGCCTTCTTCTTCTGGGTGATCGCCTCACCCTTGCCCTCGTCGTCCCCACCCAGGGCCTCGAACGACGGGCGCGCCTTCTTGGGCTCGGCCACGAGCAGCGGAGCCGGGGCGGGCTCGCCCTTGAACTTCTGCCAGTCGCCGGTCTTCTTCAGGATGGCGAGAACCGGCTCGGTCGGCTGCGCGCCGACACCCAGCCAGTACGCCACGCGCTCGGCGTCCACCTCGATGACCGACGGGTTGTAGGTCGGGTGGTACTTGCCGATCTCCTCGATCGCACGGCCGTCACGACGGGTGCGGGAGTCGGCGACGACGATGCGGTAGTGAGGCGAACGGATCTTGCCCAGACGCTTCAGCTTGATCTTGACTGCCACTGGAGTGGGTTCTCCTGGATTTGACGTGGTTGGGCACGGCGAGAGAGCCGCGTGGGGTTGCGGTACCCGAGTGCCCGATGGACGCGTCAGCCGGAGGAGAGAGGGGTCCTGTGCGGCTGTCGAGTACAGCTAGCCATTGTGCCACACCCTGTGGGCCGCTTCGGACCGGCGGTTCCCGGCGCCGGGCATGCGGAAGCGGCGCCCGGCGTCGCACGCCGTCACGGCGCCCGCACGGCCCGGCGCTGCCGGGTGCCGCCCGCGGTCGGCCCGTACCGCCGGGGGCGGCACGGCTTCCCGCGGGCGGCGGTCGGCTCCCCTGCCCACGGTGCCCGGATTCCGGCAGCCACGAGTTGCCGGCGCTCCAGGGCGCGCGGTCAGGCCGCCCCGACGACCTCCGGGATCCGGAACGGCTTGCCGCAGCCGCCGCAGACGATCGGGGCCTGGGCCAGGACCGAGGGGACGACCCGGACGTTGCGGCCGCAGTCGCAGACGGCCTTCACCCGCACCCCGCCCCCGGAGGAGCCGTGGCGGGCGGCGGGGCCGCGGAAGCTCTTCGGGGTGTCGGCCGCCGTGGCCACCGTGTGTGCCTTCAGCGCGCGCTGGAGGCGGTCGATGGTCGGGCGGTAACGACGCTTCGCCTCGGGGTTGAGCGTGACCAGCGAGAAGCCGCTGCTGGGATGCGGCTCCTCGGGGTGGTCCAGCCCCAGCTCCTCGGCGATGGCGAGGAATCGGCGGTTGTGGTACCGGCCGGCGCGGGAGGTGTCGCGCACGCCGCGCGCGGCGGCGATGCCGTGGACTGCCTCATGGAGCAGTCGCTCGAAGGAGAGTTCGTGTCCGCACGCGGACGACGACTCTCCGATCAGGGACTCTGGCGCGGCGAGATCGGGCAGCTCGGGGTGGTACCGCTGAATGTCGGCCCACGCCTGTGCCAGCTCCGCGGCGAGAACAGGTGGTGTCTGTGTCGTGCTCACGTAATGACAACGAGCGGGGGTGCCCGTGTGTTCCTATTCCGGGGCATCCCAAATAATTTGCACGTACCCGTCAGTTGCCGCTGATGCGTGGAGACGAGGGCGGGTGCGCTGATCTGCGGAGAAGCCTCACAGCTCGTACCAAGCCGGTACGTAGCCTGACGTACGCCCCGGCACGTAGATCGTGTCCACGCGGAGGTGCGGCTGTGCTCCGCAGGTACGCAAGAGGCGTTTCGGTCGCTCTCGCGCCGGAACGGCCCTGCCTCAGTAAGCGCCCGCGAGGGCAGCGACGTTACCGGGCGCGTGAGCACCCCCCGTCACCGGCCCGTCGGCGCAGAGCAGACACCCTACGGGCCCAGGTTGCCGGAATGTGAAATCTCGCCACTCGGACACCGAACCCTCAAGCAGGAGCCCACGAGCACTGGACGAGCGGTCGAGTGCGGAGTTACCTGGCATACGGGGGGAGTGCGAGCGCACGTCACGGGGGCCAAGGAATCGGGCACAGCTGCAACTCTCGGCGGATTGGGGCGCTTTACATGACACCTACGCTCGTGCGGCAGCACCGGACTCACGCGGGCGCGAAACCCCGTGTGGACCTGTGTGCACGCGCGCGTGACTGGTCCGAGATACAGGAGCGGATGCTGGTGCCGCTCTACGAGGCCGTCTACGAGCGACTCGAGGTCGGAACCGGCACGCGCCTTCTTGCCCTCGGCTGTGGCAGCGGGCTCTCCCTTCTGATGGCCGCTTCCAGAGGCGCGGCCGTCACCGGTGTCGAGCACTCCTCCCCCGAACGGCTCGCCCTGGCGCGGGAGCGGCTGCTGCCGGACGCGTGGGGCGCACGCGCGCGTGCGGACGTCCGGATCGTCGACGGTCCACCGGGGGACCTGGGAGCCGCGGGCGGCGCGGAGACGCCCGCGTACACCCTGGTGACCGCCTTCGAGCCCATCGGGTGGGCGGGCGACTCGGAGGAGTTCGGGGGGCTGCTGCGGGCGGCGATACCGCTCGCGGAGCGCGGGGCGCCCGTGGTGCTGGCCGGCTGGGGTCCGCCGGAGCGCTGCGCCACGGCGTCAGTGCTGCGGGTGGCCGGCAAGCTGGCGGATCCGCTGCGCGGCGCGGGCAGCCGGCGCCCCACCCTGCGCGACGGCCTGGAGGAGGTGGCCCAGCGGTCAGGTCTGCGGCTGGACGGCTCGGGGCGGGTCGCCTGCCCCTTCGGGTACGCCGACACGGACAGCGCGCTCAAGGGGTTGCTGTCGACCGGTCTGTTCGACGCGGCGATCACGGCGACCGACCGGACGCAGGTCAACAAGGAGTTGACGGAAGCGCTGCACCCGTATGTGCGCGGCGACGGCACGGTGTGGATGCCCAACGTCTTCCGCTACCTGATCGCGCGCGTCCCCTAGGTCACGCGATTGGCCGAAAGCAGCGGGGTCGGCCGGCGTCGCGACGAAACGTCGCGACGCCGGCCGACCCCGGTACGACGCACGGTCAGCCCATGAACTTCTTGAACTCGTCCGGCAGCTCGAAGTCCTGCGGGGCCTGCTGGCCGGGCACGCCGAACGCGTTGCCGCCCTGAGCCGCTGCGGCCCGCCGGGCGGCCTCCTCCTGCTCCTGCTGCTTGCGCTTCATCGGGTTGCCGGAGCGCTGCTTGCCCTTGGCCTTCTTCGGCTGCTTCTTCGCGCGGCCGGGGCCGCCGCCCATCCCGGGGATGCCCGGCATACCCGGCATGCCGCCGCCCTGGGCCATGCGGGACATCATCTTGCGGGCCTCGAAGAACCGCTCGACGAGGTTCTTCACCGCGCTGACCTCGACGCCGGAGCCCTTGGCGATACGGGCACGGCGGGAGCCGTTGATGATCGTCGGGTCCTGGCGCTCGCCCGGCGTCATCGACTTGATGATGGCGGCCGTGCGGTCGACGTCCCGCTCGTCGAGGTTGTTGATCTGGTCCTTGATCTGGCCCATGCCGGGCAGCATCCCGAGCAGCTTCGAGATGGAGCCCATCTTCCTGACCTGCTCCATCTGGGCCAGGAAGTCGTCCAGGGTGAAGTCCTGGCCCTTCTTCGACGCCAGCTTGGAGGCCATCTTCTGGGCCTCTTCCTGACTGAACGTCTTCTCCGCCTGCTCGATCAGGGTGAGCAGGTCACCCATGTCGAGAATGCGGGAGGCCATCCGGTCCGGGTGGAAGGCGTCGAAGTCCTCGAGCTTCTCGCCGTTCGACGCGAACATGATCGGCTTGCCGGTGACCTGGCGGATCGACAGGGCGGCACCGCCGCGGGCGTCGCCGTCGAGCTTGGACAGCACCACACCGTCGAAGCCGACGCCGTCGCGGAAGGCCTCGGCGGTGGTGACGGCGTCCTGACCGATCATCGCGTCGACGACGAAGAGGATCTCGTCGGGCGAGACCGCGTCCCGGATGTCCGCGGCCTGCCGCATCATGTCCTGGTCGATGCCGAGGCGGCCGGCGGTGTCCACGATCACGATGTCGTGGACCTTGGACTTCGCGAAGTCGATGGAGTCCTTGGCGACCTTCACCGGGTCGCCGACGCCGTTGCCCGGCTCCGGCGCGTACACGGCGACGCCCGCGCGCTCGGCGACGACGCTCAGCTGGTTCACGGCGTTCGGGCGCTGGAGGTCGGCGGCGACCAGCAGCGGCGAGTGGCCCTGCTCCTTCAGCCAGTGGCCCAGCTTGCCCGCGAGGGTGGTCTTACCGGCACCCTGCAGACCCGCCAGCATGATCACGGTGGGCGGCTGCTTGGCGAAGCGCAGTCGCCTGGTCTCGCCGCCGAGGATCGTGACGAGCTCGTCGTTGACGATCTTCAGGACCTGCTGGGCGGGGTTCAGCGCGCGGGAGACCTCGGCGCCGAGGGCGCGCTCCTTGACGTTCTTGATGAACGTGCGCACGACGGGCAGGGCCACGTCCGCCTCGAGCAGCGCGATGCGGATCTCGCGCGCGGTGGCGTCGATGTCCGCCTCGCTCAGACGCCCCTTGCCGCGCAGATTCTTGAAGGTCGCTGAGAGGCGATCGGAGAGAGTGTCGAACACGGCGGCGTCGGTCCTCGGAGTCGGGGGCAGTGTGAGCGTCTTCCAGGGTATCCGGACGCGCAAGACAATCGTCCCCGCCCGGCACCTTCCAGGTCACCCCCGCAAGGTCTCCTCCAGCTTCCGCGCCACGGAGGACGCCTCCTCGCCGGGCAGCGGCGCCCCTTCGGACCCGGTGACGTAGAAGGCGTCCACGGCGTTGGCGCCGAGCGTGGACACGTGCATGCTGCGCACCCGCACCTTCGCGTCGTCCAGCGCCCGCCCGATGCGGTGCAGCAGGCCGGGCGCGTCCTGCGCCCGCACCTCGATGACCGTGGCGTGCCGGGAGGCCGCCGAAGCGACCGTCACCCGCGCAGGCGGCGCGATCACGCCCCGGCGGCGCGGGTACGCGGCCTCCCGCTCGGCGAGGCGTCCGGCGATGTCCAGGGAGCCGTCCAGGGCCCGTACGAGATCCGCCCGCAGACGGGCGGCCTGGGGCAGCGAGCCGTACTCGGCGGCGACCCGCCAGTCCAGCAGCAGGACCGAGCCCTCGACGCCGTCGGGCAGGTCCAGGGCGCGCAGCTCGGCCGTGCGGACGGTCAGCCGGTGCACGGCGAGGACACCGGCGACCGCGGGCAGCACACCCGGCTGGTCCGGTACGGCGATCAGCAGCTCCACGCCCAGCGGTTCGGGGTCGCCGGACGGCTGGTCGTCGGCCGGCGGCTCGGTCTGCGCGCGCAGGGACAGCACGGGGCTGCCGGTCGCGACCGCCTCGATGGCGAGCCGTTCCTGCTCGGCCGTGGGCGCGGCGGCCTCGGGCTCCTCCGGCGCGTCCCCGGCGAGCACCGCGGAGACACGCTTGACGAGGTCGGCGACGAGCGAACCGCGCCAGGACGACCAGGCGGCCGGGCCGGTGGCCAGCGCGTCCGCCTCGGTGAGCGCGTGCAGCAGCTCCAGCGTCCCCTGCGAGCCGACCGCGTCGGCGACCGACCGCACGGTGGCCGGGTCCTCCAGGTCCCGCCGGGTGGCCGTGTCGACGAGCAGCAGGTGGTGGCGTACCAGGGTCGCGAGTACGGCGACGTCCTCGCGGTCGAAGCCGATGCGGGTGGCGACGTCGCGGGCGATGATCTCGCCGGCCACCGAGTGGTCGCCGGGCCAGCCCTTGCCGATGTCGTGCAGGAGCGCGGCGACCAGGAGGAGGTCGGGGCGGTGGACGCGGCGGGTGAACTCGGAGGCGCGCACGGCCGTTTCGATCAGGTGCCGGTCGACGGTCCAGATGTGCACGGCGTTGCGCTGCGGCCGGCAGCGCACCCGCTCCCAGTCGGGCAGCAACTGGGTGATCAGGCCCTCCGCCTCCAGCGCCTCCCACACCTCGATGGTCGGACTGCCCGAGCCGAGCAGGGTCACGAGCTGTTCGCGCGCCTCGGCGGGCCAGGGCGTGGGCAGGGGGCGCACGAGGGACGCCATGCGCCGTACGGCGTGCAGGGAGAGCGGGAGGCCGGCCTGCGCGGCGGCCGCGGCGGCGCGCAACGGCAGGACGGGGTCGCGCTCGGGGCGCGCGGCGCGGGCGAGCACCACCTCGCCGTCCTGCTCCACCACGCCCTCCGCCAGGGGCGAGCGCTCGGCGACCGGCTTTCCGCCGCCCAGCATGGCGCGCAGCCTTGGCCGCACGGCGCGCGATCGCAGCACGCGCCCCACCTCGCGCCAGGTGACGTCACTGGCGTAACTGATGACCCGCGCGGCCTCGTAGACCTGGCGCAGGAGGGTGTCGGCGTCCAGGAGGCCCAGTTCGGCGGCGACCTGGTCCTGTTCCTGGAGCGCCAGCCGGTCGGTGGCGCGCCCGGTGGCGAGGTGGAGCGCGTCGCGGACGTCGAGGAGCCGGCGCCGGGCGTCGTCGAGGCCCTCGCGGGGGGCGTCGGCCAGCCAGGAGGCGGCGACGGCGCGCAGGGCGGTGGCGTCGCGGAGGCCGCCGCGGGCCTCCTTCAGGTCGGGTTCGAGGAGGTACTGCAGCTCGCCCTGGCGTTCGGCGCGCTCGGAGCAGAGCTCCTGGAGTTCTGGCAGGCGTTTGGGCGCCTGGTTGCGCCAGTCGGCGAGGACGGCCGTGCGCAGGCCGGCCGTCAGACCCAGGTCGCCGGCGATGTGACGGGCGTCCAGGAGACCGAGTTGGACTTTCAGATCCTCCCCGGCCGTCTTGCGCGCCTCCCCCGGGGTGCGTACGGAGTGGTCCAGGGAGAGGCCGAGGTCCCAGACGGGGTACCAGATGCGGTCGGCGAGGGTGGCGACCGCCTTGGGGTCGCTGCCGTCGTGGAGCAGGACCAGGTCGAGGTCGCTGCGCGGGGACAGCTCGCCGCGGCCGTAGCCGCCGACGGCGATCAGCGAGGCGCCGCGCAGTCCCTCGGCGCCGGCGGCGAACAGGCCGGTCAGCCATTGGTCCGTCAGCTCCGAGAGGGCCGCACGGCGCGGCGGCCCGGACCGCGCCCCCTCAGTGAGGAGACGCAGCCGGGCCGCCGCGTAGCCGCTGGGTCCCGAGTCCTCTGCTTCGTTGTGCACGTTCGTACTCGACACCCGGCAGCTCCTGTTCTTCTTCTGTCAGAGCGCGTCGGGGCCGCGCTCGCCGGTCCGGACCCGGACGGCCGTCTCGACCGGGATCGACCAGACCTTGCCGTCACCGATCTTGCCGGTTCGGGCCGCCTTGACGACGACATCGATCAGCTGCTCGGCGTCGTCGTCCTCGGCCAGCACCTCGATGCGGATCTTCGGCACCAGGTCGACGGTGTACTCGGCACCGCGGTAGACCTCGGTGTGGCCCCGCTGACGACCGTAGCCGCTCGCCTCGGTGACCGTCAGGCCGTGGACTCCGAAGGCCTGGAGGGCTTCCTTGATCTCGTCGAGCCGGTGGGGCTTGACGACGGCGGTGATGAGCTTCATGCGTCCACCTTCTTGCTCGCGGCACCGACACCGGCCGGGACCGTGCTCTTGACCGCGCCGCCACCGGCGCCGCTGAAGTCGTATGCGGTCTCGGCGTGCTCGGCCTGGTCGATGCCGGACACCTCCTCGTCCTCGCTGACCCGCATGCCGATGGTCTTGTCGAGGATGAAGGCGAGGATCGCGGAGGCGATCAGCGAGTAGGCGAGGACACCGAAGACACCGGCGCACTGGATCCAGAACTGGTGCATGCCGCCGCCGTAGAACAGGCCCTTGACGTCGGACTGGCCCTTGCCGCTGGCGAACAGACCGATCAGCAGGGAGCCCGCGATACCGCCGACCATGTGGACGCCGACGACGTCGAGCGAGTCGTCGTAACCGAACTTGAACTTCAGGCCCACGGCCGCGGCGCACAGGACACCGGCGATGGCGCCGACGGCGATAGCGCCGAGCGGGGAGACGGCACCACCCGACGGGGTGATGGCGACGAGGCCCGCGACCGCACCGGAGGCGGCGCCCAGCGTGGTGAACGCGCCGTGGCGGATCTTCTCGTAGGCGAGCCAGGCGAGCATGGCGGCGCCGGTGGCGATCTGCGTGTTGACGAACATCAGCGGGCCGACGCCGTCGTCGTTGCCGAGCCAGGAGCCGGCGTTGAAGCCGAACCAGCCGAACCACAGCAGACCGGCGCCGAGCATGACCAGCGGGAGGCTGTGCGGGCGCATCGGGTCCTTCTTGAAGCCGACGCGCTTGCCGATGACCAGGATGACGCCGAGCGCCGCGGCACCGGCGTTGATGTGGACCGCGGTACCACCGGCGAAGTCGATCACACCGAGCTCGAAGGCCCAGCCGCCGGTTCCCCAGACCCAGTGCGCGACCGGGAAGTAGACGACCGTGGCCCACAGGACGAGGAAGAGGGTCCAGGCGCTGAACTTCACCCGGTCCGCGAGCGCGCCGCTTATCAGGGCGGGCGTGATGATCGCGAACATCATCTGGAAGACGGCGAAGACGAACACCGGAATGGTGTAGCCCGGCCAGAGGTCCATCTTGTCGACACCGGCCCAGCCGACGAAGTCGCCGGTCCAGCCGATCAGTGAGCCGTGGTCGGTGCCGAAGCTCATGGAGAAGCCGTAGAGCACCCACAGGATGGTCACGACACCCATGCTGATGAAACTCATCATCAGCATGTTCAGGGTGCTCTTGACGCGGACCATGCCTCCGTAGAAGAAGGCAAGACCGGGGGTCATGATCAGCACAAGTGCGGATGCGATCAGCATGAAACCCGTGTTCGCGGATGACAGCTTGGGTGCCTCCGCGGCAAGCGTGATGGCGGCTGATGCCATCGGCGTCTCCTCGTCGGTTGGTACGGCCCCGTGCGGGTCGGAGCGTGTGAGCGGTCCGGTCGTGAGGGGTGGGCCGGTTATGCGCCATGAGATTGGCGCAGCGCGGTTTCGGTGGAAGCCCCTCGTTGTTTCACCGGAGTGACGAAGACGCCCTGCGTGTTACGGATCGATGAATTGCCAGATGCCCGTCCGGGCGATCGTTATCGTGGCGCAACCTTCGAGGAAGGCGAAAACCGGCCGCGGCGGGCCTTCCGATGACCTGGCATGGGGGAGCCGAGTCGGGCAGTTCGGGAGGGCCGGCCGCGGCCGGGGTCCAGGGAGATCAGACCGCTTCGGCGGTCTCCGGGAGCTCGATCGCGAGCTTCTCCGTGAGATCGACGACCTCGGCGAGATCGCCGAAGTCGCGTACAGCCGTGTCGACGGTCTTTCGGATACGAGTGTTGACTCGCTCGGAGCGGACCTTCTTGGCGATGTGCATGGCCTGCTTGGCCAGCACCGCGCTCTGCTCGGGCTCGCGCCGCAGCAGGTGCACGGTGGCCATGCCGATCAGGTTGAGCGCGTACGACCGCTGGTGCTCGGAGTCCTCGGCGAACAGCTCGACGGCCCGCTGCATGAGGGGCTCGGACAGGGACGCGTACGTGGGGCTGCGGCCGGCGACGTAGGCGAGGTCGCGGTAGGAGTGGCTGTTCTCGCCGTACAGCTCGGCCTCGGAGAAGAAGCGGATCCAGTCGGGGTCCGGCTCGTCCCACTCGTCGACCTCGCCGAAGGTGTCCTCGGCCATCCGCACGGCCCGCTTGCACTTGCCGGGCTGCCCCATGTTGGCGTAGGCGCGGGCCTCCATCGCATACAGCATCGACTGGGTGCGCGGACTCGCGCAGTCGCGGCTGCCGTACTGCGCGAGGTGGATCAGCTCCAGGGCGTCGTCGGGCCGGCCGAGGTGGATCATCTGGCGGCTCATGCTGGAGAGGATGTACGAGCCGAGCGGCCGGTCGCCGGCCTCCTTGGCGGCGTGCAGGGCGAGGACGAAGTACTTCTGCGCGGTGGGCTGCAGACCGACGTCGTACGACATCCAGCCCGCGAGCTCCGCCAGTTCGGCGGCGACCTTGAACAGCCGGCGGGTGGTGGTCTCGGGCTGGGGTTCCTGGAGGAGGTCGGTGACCTCGTGCAGCTGACCGACGACCGCCTTGCGGCGCAGGCCGCCGCCGCACTGGGCGTCCCACTGGCGGAACATGACCGTGGTGGACTCCAGGAGGTCCAGCTCGGGCTTGGACAGCCGGCCGGGGCGGCGGCTCGCGGCGAACTGCTCGGCCTCCGGCTGCGGGGCCTGGGGGCCGGGCACCAGCCAGCGCTGCATCGGCTCGATGAGGGACGGGCCCGCGGACAGCACCAGCGAGGTCCCGAGGAAGCCGCGCCGCGCCAGCATCAGGTCGCTGCGCGAGAACTCGCTGAGCAGCGCCACCGTCTGAGGGCCCGTCCAGGGCAGGTCGACGCCGGTCGCCGAGGGCGACTGGCGTGCGGCGCGCAGACCGAGGTCCTCGACGGAGACCACGCAGCCGAACCGCTCGGAGAACAGGTCGGACAGGATCCTGGGGATGGGCTCGCGGGGGTTCTCGCCGTCCAGCCAGCGGCGCACCCGGGAGGTGTCGGTGGAGATGTGGTTGGCGCCCAACTGGCGTGCCCTGCGGTTGACTTGGCGGGCGAGTTCACCCTTCGACCAGCCGCTGCGCACGAACCAGGACGTGAGCAGCTCGTTCGGGCGCTTGTCCGTGCTGGTCGCGGTTGTCCCGCTTCCGCCGTTGCCGCTCACTGGAACGCCCCCATCCCTGAGACCACTTGTCGCTGAGTGCGCCAAGCCCTATCAGAATGCCGGTAAATAGGGCCTCCCGTCCGCCGGTTGTCACCCTTCGAACGGAAAGCCGACTTGCCTCCGGCATACCCACGAGTGCATGTGCCCCCAGGCCTCGCACACTCAAAGTAATCCTACGATCACGCGTCCAGCCATGGCGATCCCGGAAACGCCACCATTCGCCACCCCATCGAATGAACTGTCGGTGGCCTTCACGCGATTCACTTGACATAGGACGGCCGGGAGTAGGCGGAGCGATGCACTCAGGGGCGCGCGCCGCCGAGTTCACCACCCGGGGCACTTCGGAGCGCCGCCTGGACCCAGCGGATCCGGTGACCCGGGAACACGCAGGGTCACGTTCCGCATCCGTGTCGTAACCACCGACGCGTCGGACACGTTGGAGGGGGTATGGGCTTCACGATCGGCGGCATCCGGGAAATCCGCTCCGGCACACGCAGGCGCGGTCGTTCCTCGGAGTGCACCACCGCGGTCGCCGAGTTCACCGGCCTGTGGGGCTGGGACGTCGTGGCGGGGGCGCGGGCCGCCGCGGGCGCCTGCTCCTGCGGCCGGGTGGACTGTGGCGCACCGGGGGCGCACCCGCTCGAGTTCGCGCCCCAGGTCCCGGCCGGCGCCACCCTCGACGAGGTCACCAAGACCTGGGGCGAGTTCCCCGGAGCGGCGGTGATGCTCCCCGTCGGCCGGGCCTTCGACGTCATCGAGGTCGCCGAGGCCGCCGGCCGCAACGCCCTGGCCCGCCTGGAACGCATGGGCCTCCCCCTCGGCCCGGTCACCGCCACTCCGGACGGCCGCGCGCACTTCTTCGTCGCCCCCGGCGCCGCCGCCGAGCTCCCCGACCTGCTGTACCGCATGGGCTGGGACGACCCCACGGCCCTCGATCTGCGCGGCCTCGGCCCCGGCACGTGCATCACCGCTCCGCCGTCGGACCGGGGCGGGCTGGGTCCGGTCCGCTGGCTGCGCCCGCCGGCCCTGGACTCGGCGACCCGGCCACCGGCGGCCCGGCTGCTGCTGGGGACGCTGGCCTACGTGGCGCACCGGTCACGGGCCTAAGGCCCGGACGCCTCCGGGCGGGCCCGGCCCCACACACGGCGAAGCGCCCGCCTCCCGGACCGTACATCGGGAGACGGGCGCTTCTCGGACCACGTACCGGATCGGCAGGTGGTGGGGTCACTCCCCGATAAGGGCGTCAACGAACGCCTCCGGCTCGAACGGCGCCAGGTCGTCGGCGCCCTCCCCCAGCCCGACCAGCTTGACCGGCACGCCCAGCTCGCGCTGCACGGCGACCACGATGCCGCCCTTGGCCGTGCCGTCCAGCTTGGTCAGGACGATGCCGGTGATGTCGACGACCTCGGCGAAGACGCGTGCCTGGACGAGACCGTTCTGCCCGGTGGTGGCGTCGAGGACGAGCAGCACCTCGTCGAGCGGCGCGTGCTTCTCCACGACCCGCTTGACCTTGCCGAGCTCGTCCATGAGGCCGGTCTTGGTGTGCAGGCGGCCGGCGGTGTCGATGAGCACGACGTCCGAGCCCATCTCCTTGCCCTCCTTCACCGCGTCGAAGGCCACGGAGGCGGGGTCGCCGCCCTCCGGCCCGCGCACGGTGTAGGCGCCGACCCGCTCGCCCCAGGTCTGCAGCTGGTCGGCGGCGGCGGCACGGAAGGTGTCGGCGGCGCCGAGCACGACGGAGCGCCCGTCGGCCACCAGGACGCGGGCGAGCTTGCCGGTGGTGGTGGTCTTGCCGGTGCCGTTGACGCCGACGACCATGACGATGCCGGGCTTGCTGTTCTCCGGCTCGGTCTTCACCGTGCGGTCCATGTCGGGGCCGACCAGCTTCAGCAGCTCCCCGCGCAGCAGGCCGCGCAGTTCCTCGGGGGTGCGGGTGCCGAGCACCTTCACGTGCTCGCGAAGGCTCTCGACCAGCTCCTGGGTGGGCTGCACACCGACGTCGGCGGTGAGCAGGATGTCCTCGATCTCCTCCCAGGTGTCCTCGTCGAGGTGCTCGCGCGACAGGAGCGTGAGCAGACCCTTGCCGAGCGCGTTCTGGGAGCGGGAGAGTCGGGCGCGGAGGCGGACGAGCCGGCCGGCGGTCGGCTCGGGCACCTCGATCTCGGGGACTTCCAGAGCCGGCGGTTCCTCGACGACGACCGGCGCCGAGCCGTCCGGAAGATCCACCTCCTCTATCGTCCGGCGCGGTTCGTCGCGCGGGGTCTCGGCCTCGTCGCCGACGTGCGGCTCGGCCGGCGGGGCGGTGATGTCGGGCGCGGAGGGCGGTGGCGGGGGCAGCGACTTCTTGCGTCGGCTGCCGACGACGAGCCCGCCGAGCGCGCCGAGCACGACCACGGCGATGACTACAGCAAGGATGACGGTTTCCATAACCCGTCCAGTATCGGCCATGGCCCAGGCCGGGCCCAGTGCGGAGTGCGTGCCGGTCTCGTGGGTTCCTCCAAAGAGCCGCCCACCCGGGACGGTGGCGGCTTGCGCACCCATGGCTATCTGACGCTGCGTCAGCTACCGTCCCCCGCACATCCGCCCGGCGAAGGGGACCCCCATGCCCGTCACGGTCGTACGCTTCAACCTCGTCGCGCCCGGCGCCACCCCCGCCGAGCTGGGCGCCCGCTACCGGGCCGCCCTGGAGATGGCCGCGTACGCGGACCGGCAGGGGATCACCACCGTGCAGACGGAGGAGCACCACGGCGTCGCGAACAACTGGCTGCCGTCGCCGTTCGCCTTCGCGGCCGCCGTGTTCGGGGCGACCAGCCGGATCGCGGTGACCGTCTCGGCGGTGATCGGCCCGCTGCACGACCCGCTGAGGATGGCGGAGGAGATCGCCGTACTGGACCTGCTGAGCGGCGGACGGCTGGTCACGGTCGCCGGGATCGGCTACCGCCCCGAGGAGTACGCGCTGTTCGACGTCGACTGGAAGCGGCGCGGAAAGCTGCAGGACGAGCTGCTGGAGACGCTGCTGAAGGCCTGGACCGGGGAGGAGTTCGAGTACCGGGGCCGTACGGTACGGGTCACCCCGCGCCCCTTCACCGAGCCGCACCCCCTGCTGCTGGTCGGGGGCTCCTCCAAGGCCGCCGCCCGCCGGGCCGCCCGTGTCGGCCTGCCCTTCTTCCCCAGCGCGCACCTGCCCGAGCTGGAGGCGTACTACAAGGAACGGCTCGTCGAGTACGGCACCGAGGGCTGGACCATGATGCCGACCTCCGAGACCCCGCTCCTGCACATCGCCGAGGACCCGGACCGGGCGTGGGGCACCTACGGCGAGCACTTCCTGCACGAGGCGCGGACCTACGCCTCCTGGCAGTCCGGCGACATCCGCTCGGCCGTGAAGTCGGCGGCGACGACCGTGGCCGAGCTGCGCGCGGAGGGTGTGTACCGGATTCTGACGCCGGACCAGTGCGTGGAGCAGGGGCTGGACAACCTCGTCCTGCATCCCCTGGTGGGCGGGATGCCGCTGGAGGAGGGGTGGCGCAGCCTGCGGCTGTTCGCGGAGCGGGTGATGCCGGGGCTGGAGGGCTGAGCCGGGCGGCGTCCGACAGTGCGATCCGGGCGGCATCCCGCGAGCGCGAGCCGGACGGCATCCCACGAGCCGGGGCCGAGGCGGCACGGGGCGTGGGCCACGCACCGCCGCCCCCGTCCGGACGGTGAGTCCGGGCGGGGGCGGCGACGATACGAGGAGAGGGGCAGCGGGGACTTGGCCCTTCTCCCCGAGTCGGTGAGGGCGGTCAGCCCATCTCCTCCAGCGTCTTGCCCTTGGTCTCCTTGACGAACTTCAGGACGAAGGGGATGGAGAGCGCGGCGAAGACCGTGTAGATCACGTAGGTCGCGGAGAGGTTCCAGTCGGACAGCGACGGGAAGCTCGCGGTGATGGCCCAGTTGGCGATCCACTGCGCGGAGGCGGCCACGCCCAGCGCGGCGGCGCGGATCTTGTTCGGGAACATCTCGCCGAGCATGACCCAGACGACCACACCCCAGGACAGGGCGAAGAAGAGGACGAAGACGTGGGCGGCGATCAGGGCGGTCCAGCCCTGCGCGGCCGGCAGCTTGCCGTCGACGAGGTCGAAGGAGAAGGCCCAGGCCTCCAGCGCGAGGCCGATCACCATGCCGACGGAGCCGATGATGGCGAGCGGACGGCGGCCGACGCGGTCCACGAAGAGCATCGCGATCACGGTGCCGATGATGTTGATGATCGACGTGGTGAAGGAGTAGAAGAACGAGTCCGTCGGGTCCACGCCGACCGACTGCCACAGCGTCGAGGAGTAGTAGAACGCGACGTTGATGCCGACGAACTGCTGGAAGACCGACAGGCCGATGCCGATCCAGACGATCGGCTTGAAGAAGAAGCCGCCGCCGAGCAGGTCCTTGAAGGTGGACTTGTGCTCGCTCTTCATGGCGTGCTCGATCTCGGCGACCCGGGCGTGCAGGTCGGCGTTGTCGCCCTCGACCTCGGCGAGGATCTCGCGGGCCTTGTCGCGCTTGCCGACGGAGATCAGGAAGCGGGGGGACTCGGGGATGGCGAGGGAGAGCAGGCCGTACAGGACGGCCGGGACCACCATGACGCCGAGCATGACCTGCCAGGCCTCCAGGCCCATCAGCTTGCCGCGCTGGTCGCCGTCGGCGGCGTTGAGCAGGCCCCAGTTGACCAGCTGGGAGATGGCGATGCCGATGACGATCGCCGCCTGCTGGAAGGAGCCGAGCCGGCCTCGGTACGCCGGCGGGGCGACCTCGGCGATGTAGGCGGGGCCGATGACCGAGGCCATGCCGATGGCGAAGCCGCCGACGACCCGCCAGAAGGCGAAGTCCCACAGCGCGAAGGGCAGCGCCGAGCCGACGGCGCTGACGGTGAACAGCACGGCGGCGATCTGCATGACCCGGATGCGGCCGATCCGGTCGGCTATGCGGCCGGCGGTCGCGGCGCCGATGGCGCAGCCGATCAGGGCGATGGCGATGACCTGCGCGAGCGCAGCGGAGCCGATGTCGTAGCGGTCCCGGATGGCCTCGACGGCGCCGTTGATCACGGAGCTGTCGTAGCCGAAGAGGAATCCGCCCATCGCGGCCGCGGCCGCGATGAAGATGACATGCCCGAGATGATCGGGATGAGCCGTTCCGGCTCCGGACTTCTGTGTCTGCGCTGTGGTCACGCGTTCAACTCCTCGGGCCACCGGCAACGCTGCCGGGTGGGGGACCCTTCCAAGGTGGTACCTGAAGGTAAAAGCAACATTGCCGAGACTATGCCTTCAAGTTTCGAAGTCAAGAGGGCCCACGTGTGAAGTTTTAGCGCAGGGGTAACGGGCGAGTGTTCAAGTCTTGAAGAGATGCGGTGGTGGAGCGGCGGGTGGACGGCGCTCAGCGCAGCCGCTGGCTGATGACCTTCGACACGCCGTCGCCCTGCATGGAGACGCCGTAGAGCGCGTCGGCGACCTCCATCGTGCGCTTCTGGTGGGTGATCACGATGAGCTGGGAGGCCTCCTGCAGCTCCTGCATGATCCGGATCAGCCGCTGCAGGTTGGTGTCGTCGAGCGCCGCCTCGACCTCGTCCATGACGTAGAACGGGCTCGGCCGGGCCTTGAAGATCGACACCAGCAACGCTACGGCGGTGAGCGAGCGCTCGCCACCGGAGAGCAGGCTCAGCCGCTTGACCTTCTTGCCCGGCGGACGCGCCTCCACGTCCACGCCCGTGGTGAGCATGTTGTCCGGGTCGGTCAGGATGAGCCGGCCCTCGCCGCCGGGGAAGAGCCGGCTGAAGACGCCCTCGAACTCCCGGGCGGTGTCCCGGTAGGCCTCGGTGAAGACCTGCTCGACGCGCTCGTCGACCTCCTTGACGACCTGCAGCAGGTCGGCGCGGGTCTTCTTCAGGTCCTCCAGCTGCTCGCTGAGGAACTTGTGGCGCTCCTCCAGCGCGGCGAACTCCTCCAGCGCCAGCGGGTTGACCTTGCCGAGCTGCTGGTAGGCGCGCTCGGCCGCCTTGAGCCGCCGCTCCTGCTCGGCCCGGTGGAACGGCTTCGGCCGGTTGCGCGGGTGCTCCGGGTCCTCCGGCAGCTCCTCGCCCTCGGCGGGCGGGGAGGGCGGTACGAGCTGGTGGGGGCCGTACTCGGAGACGAGCCCCGCCGGCTCCACGCCCAGCTCCTCCAGCGCCTTGGTCTCCAGCTGCTCGATCCGCATCCGTTTCTCGGCGCCGAGGACCTCGCCGCGGTGGACGGAGTCGGTGAGCTTGTCGAGCTCGGCCTTGAGGTCGCGGCCGGCGGTGCGGGCGGCGGTGAGCTCCTGTTCCCGGCGGGCCTTGGCGGCCTCGGCGGCCGTGCGCTCCTCCTCGGCGCGGCGCAGGGAGACCTCGACGTGCGCGAGCAGCTGGCGCGCACCGGAGGCGACGGCCTCGGCGACGGCCGCCTCGTGTCGCAGCCGCGCCCGCCGCTGCTCGGCACGCGCGCGTGTGTCGCGCTCCGCTCGGGCGGCACGGTCGAGGGAGTCGGCACGGCCGGCCAGGCCCTTCACCCGCTCTTCGTGCGTACGGACCTGGAGGCGGGCCTCCATCTCGGTCTGGCGGGCGTTGGCGCCGTCTGCGGCGAGGCGGTCGCGGACCGAGGTGTCGGGCTCCTCCTCGACCGGCATCTCCTCGGCGACGGCGAGGCGCTCGGCGAGTTCCTCGACCTCCTGCAGGGCCCTGTCGAGGGCTTCCTGGGCGCGGGAGGCCGCCGCTGCGGAGCGCTCCGCCTCACCGGCCGCGCCTCTGGCCTGTCCGGCGAGGCGGCCCAGCTGCTGGGCCACGGCCGACTTCTCCCGGTCGGCGGCCCGGCGGCGCTCGCCGAGTTCCTCCACCAGGGCGGCGCACTCCCTGCGGCGTTGCTGCGCCGTGTGCTGGGCCTCGGTGAGTGCCTCGCAGCGGACTTCCAGCTCTTCCAGTTCGGCGGCGGCCTCGTCCACGGAGGCCTGTACTTCGAGCAGGCTCGGGGCGCCCGCGGAGCCGCCGTGGGCGAAGTGGGCACCGAGGAGGTCGCCTTCGGCGGTGACGGCGGTGAGGTGGGGGTGGGAGTAGACCAGTTCCTCGGCGTCTTCGAGGGTGGACACGACCACGATGCCGTGGAGGAGGCGGCGGATGGCGGGCAGCAGGTCGGAGGGAGCGCGGACGAGGTCCGCGGCGTGCTGCCGTGTGGCACCCGCGGGTTCGTGGGGGCCGGTCGCGTGGTTCCCCGCGTCCCCTGGGGTCTCCGGGGACCCCGCCAGGATGAGTGACGCTCGTCCGCCGTCCTGCTTGCGCAGCAGGCGGATCGCGTCCGCCGCCGCCGACGGTGACGTGACCGCCAGTGCGTCCGCGGCCGCGCCGAAAGCCGCCGCCAGCGCGACCTCGTGGCCCGGGGTGACGGTCAGCAGTTCGGCGGCCGGGCCCAGCAGGCCGGAGAGACGATCCTTCGCTCCCAGCAGCGCGCCCGTGCCGTCCTTGCGGCGCAGGCCCAGTGCCAGCGCCTCGTGGCGGGCCCGGGTCGCCGCGCGCTTGCGTTCCGCCGCCGTGGCAGCCTCGCGGGCGGCGCTCAGCTGTGCCTCCGCCTCGGCCAGCGCGGCCTTCGCCGCCTCGTGCCGTTCGGCCAGTTCCGTGTCGCCGGCGTCGAGTTCGTCGACCTCGGCCTTCAGGGCCTCGTACTCCTCCTGCGCGGCGACGGCACGCTCCTGGGCCTCGTCCCTCGCCGCGGCCAGGCGGTCGATCTCGGCCTGGGCGGAGGCGGCGCGCGAACGGGCCGCGTTGACCTGCCCGCCCAGCCGGGCGAGGCCCTCACGGCGGTCGGCGATGGCGCGGGCGACGTCCTTCAGACGCCGCTCCTCCTGCGCGAGTTCGCGCTCCAGCTCGGCGCGGTGCGCGACGGTGTCCTCCAGGGCCCGTTCGGCCGCCTCCAGGGCCGCTTCGAGTTCGGCCTCCTGCTCCCGGATGCGGGCCGCCTCGCGCTCCATGTCCTCGGGGTCGCGTCCGCGCCGCTCCTCCGGCGGCACCGAGGTCGCGCTCTTCACGCGCGCGTCGGCCAGCGAGATCGTGCCGCGGACGCGTTCGGCGAGCTGGGAGAGCTCGTACCAGGTCTGCTGGGCACGCTGGAGGCGCGGGGCGAGCCGGCGGACCTCGTCCTCCAGCAGGCCCTCGCGCTGGAGGGCCTTCCGCAGCTCCTGCTCCGCGGCCTCCTTGCGTTCCTTCAGCGCGGCCTCGTCCGCGACCTCGGTCTGCAGCGCCTGGCGCAGTCGTACGAGATCGTCCGCCAGCAGGCGCAGCCGGGCGTCCCGGAGGTCCGCCTGGATGACGGCTGCCCGGCGGGCGACGGCGGCCTGGCGGCCCAGGGGCTTGAGCTGCCGGCGGAGTTCGTCGGTCAGGTCCTGCACGCGCGCGAGGTTGGCCTGCATCGCGTCCAGCTTGCGCAGGGCCTTCTCCTTGCGCTTGCGGTGCTTGAGGACGCCGGCCGCCTCCTCGATGAAGGCGCGGCGGCCCATGGGGTCGGCGTGCAGGACGGAGTCGAGCTGGCCCTGGCCGACGATGACGTGCATCTCGCGGCCGATGCCGGAGTCGGAGAGGAGTTCCTGGATGTCCAGCAGGCGGCAGGTGTCGCCGTTGATCTGGTACTCGCTGCCGCCGTTGCGGAACATGATCCGCGTGATGGTGACCTCGGCGTACTCGATGGGCAGGGCGCCGTCGGAGTTGTCGATGGTAAGGGACACCTCGGCGCGGCCCAGCGGCGGGCGGCCGGTGGTGCCGGCGAAGATGACGTCCTCCATCTTGCCGCCGCGCAGCGACTTGGCACCCTGCTCGCCCATCACCCAGCTGAGGGCGTCGACGACGTTGGACTTGCCCGAGCCGTTCGGCCCCACGACACACGTGATGCCGGGCTCGAACCGGAGCGTGGTCGCCGAGGCGAACGACTTGAACCCCCGGAGGGTCAGGGCCTTGAGGTGCACGCCGCCGGACTCTACCTTCCGCCGGTGTCTCACTCCATGAACCCGCGGTTTCACCCTTGAACGTGCAGGGCACACCAAACGTTAAAGAGAGTGAAAGGGTGCGGGGGAAAGAAAGAAGGGACGCCGAAGCGTCCCTTGCACATCCGACAACTCAGCGATTGGCACGGGCAGTCCAACCCCTGTTGTCATGATGCGATGCAGTGATCAGGTGAGCGCGGGCTCCGCCTGGTGTGCGTCGATGCTCTCCATGATCCTGTCGTGAGAAGCGGCAGCCGTCAGGGCGTCGTTCTCGGCCTGGATACGTACGAGCTCGGATTCCAGGTCCTGGACGCGCTGCTGGAGCCGTCGCATCTCGGCGAGGAGTCGAGGGTCGGAGCCGCCGACGTAACCGAGAAGCGCCTTTGCCATGATGGATGGTCCTCCACACTGAGTGACCGACCGAAGCGGTGTGGGTCGTGAGGGATTCGCACCCGCGGTGCTTGACACTGTTGAGTTCGTGTTGCTGTTCATCCATGCCAAACAGCGAAGGTGCGCGGGGTGCTTTCAGCGTCTCACCAAAAAGTTTGACGGTCAACACGATCACGCCCCGTATTGGCGGGCATCCGGGGGGCAAGCGGCCTGGAACTGGCGGCGCTGCGACTCCCGCGGGCCTGTGGGGGCGTGACGATCATCCTTGCGTGCGGAGCCTGCCAGAGCAAGCCTGTTCTTGGCAACCACCAGGCAATTTTCTGCTCGGGGCGGTCGCCGGAAGCATCTCCGCGCGCTTCCGCCCGGCCCGCTTCACGGAAGCGGCTCAGCGGATGGCGAAGCCGTCGTAGCCCCCGCGGGGTGTGTCCCAGATCTCGGTGACGCCATCCACGCGACCGGGCGTGTCGTCACCCTGGAGCCAGTCCAGCAGTCCTTCGCACCGCTCCCGGGCGCCTTCCGCGACCACCTGGACCCGTCCGTCGCCCAAATTGAGAGCAAAGCCACTCAGGCCGCCGAGCTCCAGGGCCTTGGCCCGCGTGAACCAGCGGAAACCCACACCTTGGACCCGTCCGCGCACCCAGGCGACCAGTCGTACATCCTCGCTCATGGGTGCAACCTAACCGGCCAATGTCCCTCCGGACACTTCCTCCCCTGGCGCCATGCGGTACCGTCCCCTGCCAAGCAATCTCACACGAAACTCACTCGAAGGTGTGAGTTTTGTGATCATGGTTGACCGGGGGGACGTGTCGACCGACAGGACGAGGAAGGCCAGGACATGGGACGCCACCGACGCTCCGCCGCCGGCCGCGCCGCCACGGGCCGCGCCACGACAGTCACGGGAACGGACGGCTCGTACGCGGGCGGCTACGACCCTCAGCAGTACTCGTACAGCTACGACCCGCCGGAGTCGTTCACTCACGGCACGACGGAGTCGTTCACGCACGACACGCGGGAGTCGTTCACGGGGGGCTCCACGCCCGTCATGGGCACCGCCCCGTACCTGAACACCGAGGAGTACGCCGAGGCCTCCGCGCGCAGCGCGGCGTACCTGTTCGCCACGGAGGACGACTACCGCACGGTCTTCCCCGAGCACGGGCCGGACTCCGGCAAGGACGCCCGCCGGGGCGGATCGCGCCGGCGCAAGAAGCGCGCCGCGACGCCGGTGAAGACCGGGCTGCTCGGCGTCTCGGCGGCCGTCGCCATCGGCACGGTCGCGATGGCCACGGGCGCGATGCCCGGGCTCGACAACTACAAGCTCGGCGGCGGCTCGGGCGGCGACAAGGTGCAGGCCGCCGGCTCGCCGACCAACTCGGCCAGCGAGCAGGGCGGTGCCTCGGGCAGCGCCGACAGGCGTGACGAGGGCTCCTCCACGAGCCGCGGCGCAGGCCGCGCCGCCTCGCCCGCGCCGAGCGTGTCCGCCTCCACGGCCGCGCCGACCCAGGCCCCGACGAAGAAGCCGAAGGCCACCCCGAGCAAGAAGCCGAAGGCGACCGCGCCCCCGAAGAAGGAGAAGACCTCCGCGCCGGCGGCCTCCGCGGCGGTGACGGTGTCCACCCAGGCCGCCGCCGAGGCGGAGGTGCTGCGCCTGGTCAACGTGGAGCGGGCCAAGGTCGGCTGCAGCCCGGTGTCCGCCAACAGCGCGCTCACGGACCTCGCCGAGAACTTCAGCGACGCCATGGCCGCGCAGGACTTCTTCGACCACACCGACCCCAGCGGCGCCACCCCGTGGGACCGGGCGGCGAAGGCCGGCATCTCCAACCTGGGCGGGGAGAACATAGCCCGGGGCCAGACGGATGCTGCGGCCGTGATGGACGCCTGGATGAACAGCCCGGGCCACCGGGCGAACATCCTGAACTGCGACTTCAAGACCCTCGGGGTCGGCGTCCACTTCGGGACCGGCGGTCCCTGGTGGACGCAGGACTTCGGGTACTAGTCCGGTACGGCGGTCAGGCGGCGCGGCCCTGGAGGAACACCCGCGCCGTCTCGGTCACGCGGCGGCCGAGGTGCTCGGCGGTCTGGATGTCCGCCTTGTGGACGGCGTCCGGGCCCTCGTCGACGTTGGTCTGGGCGGCCGCGCCCGCGAAGACGCCGAGGCGGTTGAGGTCGTGCTCGCTGCCCTCGCTGTTGTTCCAGCCGGGGTGCAGACCGAGGTTGACCCAGTGCATGCCGTGCTGCCCGGCGAGGATCTGGAAGAACTGCAGGGTGTGCAGCTTGTCGCCGCTCTTGGAGCCGGAGTTGGTGAAGCCGGCGGCCAGCTTGTCCTTCCAGTCCTGGCCGAACCAGCGCTTCGAGGACGCCTCGGCGAAGACGTGGAAGGCACCGGAGGCGGTGCCCATGTACGTGGGCGAGCCGAAGACGATCGCGTCGGAGCGGTCCAGCGTCGCCCACTGCTCGTCGGTGATCTCGTCCACGTTGATCAGGTGCACCTCGGCACCCGCCTCGGCGGCACCGGCTCGGACGGCTTCCGCGAGCACGGCGGTGTGGCCGTAGCCGGAGTGGTAGGCGATGGAGACAACAGGGGTGGTCACGATGCGAACTCCTGGATCAGCAGGTCAGTGGCAATGACAAAAGGAAAGCACTAACTTCCAGTTAGTGCAACCTGCCAGTTAGCGCTGCTTTCGAGTACGCTTGAGGTATGGACATCACGCAGGAGCGCGCGGAGGCGCGGGACCTCCCCTTCAACGTGTTCGCCAAGGCCTGCCCCTCGCGCGGCACGCTGGAGCACGTCACGGGCCGCTGGGGCGCGCTCACGCTGGGCGCCCTGCACGAGGGCTCGCTGCGCTTCAACGAGCTGCGCCGCCGTGTCGACGGCGTGAGCGAGAAGATGCTGTCCCAGACCCTGCACGCGCTGGAGCGCGACGGCCTGGTGCACCGCGAGGCGCAGCCGACCAACCCGCCGCGCGTGGACTACGAGCTGACGCCCCTCGGCCGGGACGTCGCCGAGCGGCTGCTCGGCCTCATCCACCTGGTGGAGGGGCGCATGGACGACGTCCTGGCCGCCCGGGCCCGTTACGACGAGACGCGCGGCGCCCTCTGACACTTCGGGCAGAAGTAGCTGGACCGGTTCATCCAGGGGCGCCGGCGCATCGGTGTCCCGCATCTCTTGCACGGCAGGCCCTCACGGCCGTACGCGTCGAGGGACCGGTCGAAGTAGCCCGACTGTCCGTTGACGTTGACGTAGAGGCTGTCGAAGCTGGTGCCGCCGACGGCGAGGGCCGCGTTCATCACGTCCCTGATGTGGCCCACGAGTTCGGCGGTGCGCGGGCGCGTGAAGCCGGCCGTCGGGCGTTCGTAGTGGACGCGGGAGCGCCAAAGGGCCTCGTCCGCGTAGATGTTGCCGACCCCGCTGATCAACGACTGGTCCAGCAGGGCCCGTTTGATCGTCGTGCGCTTGCGGCGCAGTGCCTGGTGGAAGGCGTCCTCGTCGAACAGCGGGTCGAGGGGATCGCGGGCGATGTGCGCGATGACGTCGGGCAGGCCGACGGGGGTGTTGTCGTGCAACGACAGTCCGCCGAAGGTGCGTTGGTCGACGAAGCGGAGTTCGGTCCGCAGGTCGTCGGCGAACCTCACGCGGATGCGCAGGTGCTTCTCGTCCGCGGCCGACTCCGGCTGGACCAGCAGCTGGCCGCTCATGCCGAGGTGGGCCAGGACCGACTGGTGGGTGTCCTCCAGGGGCAGCCACAGGTACTTGCCGCGGCGGCTGGGGACGCCGACACGATGGCCCTTGAGCCGGTGCGCGAATTCGTCCGCCCCGGCGATGTGCCGGCGCACGGCACGCGGATGCAGAACCTCGACGTCGGCGACCACGCGGTGGGCGACCCACCGCTCCAGACCACGCCGGACGACCTCGACCTCGGGCAACTCGGGCATGCGCTCCCCCGTGACTACCGGTGAACGGTCCGAGCGCCCGTCCCACGGCGGGGACGGGCGCTCGGGACGCGCTGTACGTAGGACAAGACTCTTCTGTCAGGCAGAGACGGAGGTGGGGCCTTCGCCGTCGTGGGCGGCCCGCTCCGCGGCCGCCTTCTTGGCGCGCTCGTCCGCCGCGGCCCGGATGGACCGCCATGCGGACTCGGCGGCCTGCTGCTCCGCCTCCTTCTTGCTGCGGCCGGTGCCGGTGCCGTACGAGACGCCTCCGACGCGGGCGGCAGCAGTGAAGGTCTTCTCGTGGTCGGGGCCGGTCTCCGTGACCAGGTACTCGGGCACGCCGAGGCTCTCGGTCGCGGTGAGCTCCTGGAGACTGGTCTTCCAGTCCAGGCCGGCTCCGAGGTTGGAGGACTTCTCGATCAACGGGTCGAACAGCCGGTGGACGAGCTCGCTCGCCGCATCGAGACCCTGGTCGAGATAGACCGCGCCGATCACCGCTTCCAGGGTGTCGGCGAGGATGGACGCCTTGTCCCGGCCGCCCGTGCCCTCTTCACCACGGCCCAGCCGGATGAAGGAGCCCAGTTCCAGGCCACGACCGACCTCCGCCAGCGCACGCGAGTTGACCACCGCGGCCCGCAACTTGGCCAGTTGGCCCTCGGGCAGGTCGGGGTGGGTGCGGTACAGCGTGTCCGTGACGACCAGGCCGAGCACGGAGTCCCCGAGGAACTCCAGCCGCTCGTTGGTCGGCAGACCGCCGTTCTCGTACGCGTAGGAACGGTGGGTCAGCGCTCGCACCAGAAGGGCGGACTCGAGTTTGTACCCGAGCCGCCCTTCCAGAAGCGTGTGGGACGAGGCCGTGTTGTCCGCTTTCTTCTTGGCGGATGGGTCCGCCATGGCGTCATCCGCCTTCTTGGCAGTGGACACGGTGCCTCTCACCAGCCGCTCAGACCTCGAGGACCTGGCGCTTGTTGTAGGTGCCGCAAGACGGGCACGCGATGTGCTGCTGCTTGGGCTCGTGGCAGCGCTCGCACGCAACCAGGGTGGGGACCGCAGCCTTCCACTGCGACCGGCGGTGGCGCGTGTTGCTGCGCGACATCTTCCGCTTCGGAACAGCCACGGCTACTTCTCCTGCTTCTCGTCGACGCCCGGTTCGGCGCCGCTCATCTCGTCCTTCTCGCCGTCCTGCATGGTGCCGGCGAGTCCCTGCAAAGCCGCCCAACGGATGTCGACGGCGTCGTGGTGGTGGTCCGGGTCGTCCGCGAGACGTGCTCCGCACTCGGCGCACAGTCCCGGGCAGTCTTCCTGGCACACCGGCTGCATCGGCAGTGCGAGCACCACCGCATCGCGCAGCAGAGGTTCGAGGTCGAAAAGTCCGTCCTCGAGGAAGAACCTGTCCTCGTCGTCCTCGGCGTCGTCGCCCGGTTCCGCGATCACACGGCCCCGGTCGTCGGCGTCAGGGTACGTGAACAGCTCCTGGAAGTCCGCTTCGACGTCCAGCTGAAGCGGCTCCAGACACCTTACGCACTCTCCCTCGGCCTGTGCACGGGCGGTGCCTGTGACAAGCACCCCTTCCATGACCGACTCGAGCCGGAGTTCGAGCTCCACCGGGGCGCCTTCCGGCACTCCGATGACTCCCTGGATTCCGAAGTCCTTGGGGGCGTCGATCGAGCGGGTCAGCCGCTGCAGCGCACCAGGACGCCGACCCAGCTCGTGTGTGTCGAACACGAGAGGGTTTCGATGGTCGAGGCGAGCGTTGGGAGCCATTCCTGCTTTCGATCTTCGAGCTCAGAGGGACGCTGCCCTTCGGTGTCCCCGGGCAGCGTTGATCGCGGACGTACGCGCGACCGAAGAGCCAGGATACTGGACCTTTCGCTCACGGCCCAATCCGGTCGGTCCTTACTGGCCGCGGCCCTGCTCGTACGCCCTCAGCTGCTCCGGCGTGATCATGCCGGTGTCGAAGAGGCTGGTCTCGTCGAGGGCGTACGACTGCTGCGGTTGCTGCGGCTGCTGGCCCTGGTTCGGGTCGTACTGCTGGGTGTCGTAGCCCTGGTACGCATAGGGGTCGGCCTGCTGGTAGCCGTAGGCGTCCTGCTGGCCGTAGCCCTGTTGCTGCTGGTACTGGCCCGCGTACGGGTCCGTCTGCTGCTGGTAGCCGTACGCCGGCTGCGGCTCGGCGTAGTCCTGCTGCGGGACGGGCTGCTGCTCGGCCGGGGTCTCCTGCTGCGTGAGCGCGGCGAGGTCGGCGAGGTAGTCGGCGTCGCTGGAGTGCTGGTAGGACGTGGTGTCGTCGGCGAGGGCGCCGAGGTCGTCGGTGGCGATACGGCCGTGCAGCTTGGCCCGGCCCTTGCCGACCGCCTCCAGCGTCTTGGCCAGGACCGCCTCGAAGGCGCCCAGCTTGGCGTCGACGTAGGCGTCGGCGTCCTTGCGCAGGATCTCCGGGTCGTGGCTGCGCTCGGGGGCGTCCTCGTCCTCGTAGCCCTGCTCGTCGAGGCCCGGGCCGGTGCCGAGGAGCTTCTCGCGGCCGCGGCCGACGGAGCCGAGGGTCTTGGTGAGGACGACCTCGAAGTTGGCGAGCTTGGAGTCGACGTAGTCGTCGGCCTCGGCGCGGACCTCCTCGGCCTCCTGGCGGGCCTCGGCGAGGATCCGGTCGGCCTCCGCCTGGGAGCGGCGGGCGATCTCGGTGTCGGAGATCAGCGAGCCGCGCTCGGCGTGCGCGCCCTGGATGATCCGGTCGGCCTCCTGGCGGGCCTGCTCGACCAGCTGCGCACGGTCGCCGATCAGCTCCTGGGCCTGCGCGAGGGAGTCGGGCAGCGCAGCGCGCACCTCTTCCAGCATCGAGAGCAGTTCGGCGCGGTTGACCACGCACGAGGCCGACATGGGCATCGACCGGGCGCCGGAGACCGCGGCCACGATCTCGTCGAGCTTCTTCTGCACGTCCACCGTGTGCTCGCCACTCTCTACCGATGTGTTGGAGACGGACGGGACGACTGTAGTCCCATCAGTTCTGGCGGAGGCGTTCGTTGAGGGCTTCGAGGACGGTCGGCGGTACGAGGTGGGAGACGTCGCCTCCCCAGGTGGCGACCTCCTTGACGAGCGAGGAGGACAGGAAGCTGTAGGTGGGGTTGGTCGGCACGAAGAGGGTCTCCACGCCGGACAGGCCGTTGTTCATCTGGGCCATCTGCAGCTCGTAGTCGAAGTCGCTGACCGCGCGCAGGCCCTTGACGATGGCCGGGATGTCGCGTTCCTTGCAGTAGTCGACGAGCAGGCCGTGGAAGGCCTCGACGATCACGTTGCCGTACTCGGCGGTGACCTGGCGGATCAGGTCGATCCGCTCGTCGATCTCGAACAGGCCCTTCTTGGACTTGTTGATCATCACCGCGACGTAGACCTCGTCGTAGAGGCGGGAGGCGCGGGAGATGATGTCGAGGTGTCCGTTGGTGATGGGGTCGAACGACCCGGGACAGACGGCGCGGCGCACTTGAGATCCCTCGCTCTCCGGTCCGGTCATCGTGCGTCTTCGCACGTAGAGGCGGCGCGACCGTACCAAAACGTTCCCTCGCCGTAGCGACGGGCCTTGACCGCGTCGAAACCCTCGGGCCACCTGAATTCTCCGCCTCTGGTGCTGCGCTCCACGGTGACGATCGCCTCCGGCGCGAGCCAGTGTTCAGTGCGGAGTGTGAGCAGGATCTCGCGAAGATCGTGATCTGTCACACGGTACGGAGGGTCCAGGAAGACGAGGTCGTACGGGTCCGTGGGCGCCGACTGGATGATCTGCTCGGCCTTGCCGGACCTGACCTCGGCGCCGGGCAGGCCGAGGCTCTTGACGTTCTCCCGGATGACGCGGGCGGCCCGTGCGTCGGCCTCGACCAGGAGGGTGTGGCTCGCGCCCCGGGAGAGGGCTTCCAGGCCGACCGCCCCCGAACCCGCGTACAGGTCGAGGACTCGTTCGCCGTCGAGGGGACCGCCGAGGAGGGACTGCCAGGTGGAGAGGAGGCCTTCGCGTGCGCGGTCGGAGGTGGGGCGGGTGCCGTTGCCGGGCGGCACGGCGAGTCGACGTCCGCCGGCTGCGCCGGCGATCACGCGGGTCATCTTCGGTTCCTCGTTCGTGGGCGGCTACAGGTTCATTGTGGCTGGTCGCGCCCGCGCGGCGGTAGCGGCACGTGCGATACGGCCCGGCGCCCCTCGGTCGGCATGCATCAGCCCTTTTCCAGGTACTGCTCCCTCTCCTCGTCCAGGAGGGCGTCCAACGCGACCCGCAGGCCGGGAAACGCCGTCAGCTCGGGATCTGCCGCCACGACCTGCGCCGCCTCGTCCCTCGCCTCCGCGATGACCTCCTCGTCCTCGATCACCGCGAGGACCCGCAGGCTGGTGCGGGCGCCCGACTGGGCCTGGCCCAGGACGTCGCCCTCGCGGCGCTGCTCCAGGTCGATGCGGGAGAGTTCGAAGCCGTCCAGGGTCGACGCCACCGCGTTCAGTCGCTGGCGGGCCGCGCTGGCCTCCGGCATCTCGGTGACCAGCAGGCACAGGCCGGGCGCCGAGCCGCGGCCCACGCGGCCGCGCAGCTGGTGGAGCTGGGAGACACCGAAGCGGTCGGCGTCCATGATCACCATGGCCGTGGCGTTGGGGACGTTGACGCCGACCTCGATGACGGTCGTGGCGACCAGGACGTCGGTGTCGCCGGCGGCGAAGCGGCGCATCACCGCGTCCTTGTCGTCGGGGTGCATGCGGCCGTGCAGGACCTCCACCCGCAGGCCCTGGAGGGGGCCCTTGGCGAGTTGGGCGGCGACGTCGAGGACGGCGAGCGGCGGGCGCTTCTCCGCCTCGTCCTGCGGGGACTTCTTCTTGTCGGACTTCTTCGGGTCGTCCTCCTCGTCGCCGATGCGGGGGCAGACGACGTAGGCCTGATGGCCTTTCTCCACCTCCTCGCGGACGCGCTCCCAGGCGCGGGCCAGGAAGTGGGGTTTGTCGGCGGCCGGGACGACGTGGGAGGCGATGGGTGAGCGGCCGGCGGGGAGCTGGTCGAGGACCGAGGTCTCCAGGTCGCCGAAGACCGTCATCGCGACCGTGCGGGGGATGGGGGTGGCCGTCATCACGAGCAGGTGCGGGGGCTGCTTGCCCTTGCCGCGCAGGGCGTCGCGCTGCTCGACGCCGAAGCGGTGCTGTTCGTCGACGACGACCAGGCCGAGGTCGTGGAACTGGACCTTGTCCTCGATCAGCGCGTGCGTGCCGATCACGATGCCGGCCTCTCCGGTGGCCAGGTCCAGCATCGCCTGCCGGCGGGCTGCCGTGCCCATCGATCCGGTGAGGAGCACGACCTTCGTGGCGTGCTCCGCGCCACCGAGCATGCCGCCCTCGGCCAGTTCGCCCATCATCTCGACGACGGAGCGGTGGTGCTGCTGGGCGAGCACCTCGGTGGGAGCGAGCATCGCTGCCTGACCACCGGCGTCGACGGTGGCGAGCATGGCGCGCAGGGCCACCATCGTTTTTCCGCTTCCGACCTCTCCCTGCAGCAGCCGGTGCATCGGGTGCTCGGTCGCGAGGTCGTCGAAGATTTCCTTCGAGACCTTCTGCTGGCCCTCGGTGAGGGTGAAGGGGAGGCGGTCGTCGAAGGCGGTGAGGAGGCCGTCGGGGCTGGGGCGGCGGGCCACCGCCGGGAGTTGGGCGTCGGCGTGGCGGCGGCGGGCGAGGGCGACCTGGAGGACGAAGGCCTCGTCCCACTTCAGGCGGGAGCGGGCGTCCTCGATGTCGGCCTTGGTGTGCGGGCGGTGGATCTTGAGCAGGGCCTCGGGGAGGGTGACCAGGCCGCGGCCCTCGCGCAGGGCGGGCGGCAGGGGGTCCACGGCTTCCTGGGCGCCGGGCAGGACCGTCTGGATCGCCTTGCCGATCTTCCAGGACTCCAGCTTGGCGGTGGCGGGGTAGATGGGGATCAGCGCGCCGGCCCAGCTCTCGACCGTCTCCTCGCTGTCGCCTCGCAGCAGTTCGTAGGCGGGGTGGGCGAGTTGGAGACGGCGGTTGAAGACGGAGACCTTGCCGGAGAACATCGCGCGGGTGCCCGGCAGGAGTTCCTTGTGCGGCTTGTGCACGCCGTTGCCGAAGAAGACCAGTTGGAGGCGGCCGCTGCCGTCCGTGATCGTGACCTCCAGCCGCTGGCCCTTGCCCCGGGGGGCCTTGGCGGAGGCGAACGTGTGCAGACGGGCGTCGGCGACCATGGCGACCACCGTGACGTGCTCGTCCATGGGGAGGTCGGCGAGGTGGGTGAGCTGGCCGCGTTCCTCGTATCTGCGCGGGTAGTGGTGCAGGAGGTCGCCGACGGTGTGCAGGCCGAGGTGCTCGGCCATCACCTTCGCGGTGGCGGGGCCGAGCACCTTTTTCAGTGGTTCTTCCAGTGCGGGCACGAGATCCATTGCACACCACACCTCTGACAATGCCGTAAACGTCTGGGGAAACCCCTGGTCAGCCGGGCTGTTGGAGCTCTAGGATGGCGCGCTCCGGCCATCCCCGCGGTCACCGCCCCACCAGGGACCGCCCGACCCCGCGCCGTCCGAAGTCCCCCCACCGGCGCAGCGACGATGGACTCCCAGACCTCGAAGTCATCCCAGCCGTCCCAGTCACCCCAGCCGTCTCACACCTTCCAGGTCGACCTGCGCGGCCTGGTGGACCTGCTCTCGCACCATCTGTACTCCAGTCCCAAGGTCTACCTGCGCGAGCTGCTGCAGAACGCCGTGGACGCCATCACCGCCCGGCGCGCCGAGCAGCCCGATGCCCCGGCCCGGGTGCGGCTGTACGCGGAGGCCGGGTCGCTGCGGGTCGAGGACACCGGCGTGGGGCTCACCGAGGCGGACGTGCACACCCTGTTGGCGACCATCGGCCGCAGTTCCAAGCGCGCCGAGGGTCTCGAAGCGGCCCGCTCGGACTTCCTCGGGCAGTTCGGCATCGGTCTGCTGGCCTGTTTCGTGGTGGCCGAGCGGATCCGGGTGGTCAGCCGAAGCGCCCGTACGCCGGATGCGGCACCCGTGGAGTGGACGGCGAGCGACGACGGTTCGTACACGGTGCGGACGCTGGGGCCCGAGGCGCGGCCGGAACCGGGCACCACCGTGCATCTGGTGGCGCGGGCCGGTGCCGGGGAGTGGCTGGCGCCGGAGCGGGTGCTGACGCTGGCGCGGGACTTCGGGTCGCTGCTGCCGTACGACGTCCGGGTCGGCGAGGAGGCGGTCACCGACCTGCCGGCGCCCTGGGACCGCTCGTACGTCTCCCCCGCGGGCCGGCGCGTCGCGCTGGCCCGGCACTGCCACGAGCTGTTCGGCTTCACCCCGCTGGACTCGATCGAGCTGGACGTGCCGCTCGCCGGCATCCGGGGGGTGGCGTACGTCCTGCCCTCGGCGGTCAGCCCGGCCCAGCGGGCGACGCATCGCGTGCACCTCAAGGGCATGCTGCTGACGGAGCGGGCCGAACAGCTGCTGCCGGACTGGGCGTTCTTCGTGCGGTGCGTGCTGGACACGGACAGTCTGCGGCCGACGGCCTCGCGCGAGTCGCTGTACGAGGACGAGACGCTGGCCGCCGTGCGGGAGGCGCTCGGGGAACGGATACGTTCCTGGCTGACGGGGCTGGCGGCCGGGGATCCGGAGCGGCTGGCGGCCTTCCTGTCGGTGCACCACCTGGGCGTGAAGTCCCTGGCGCGGCACGACAAGGACATGCTGCGGACGATGCTGCCGTGGCTGCCGTTCGAGACGACCGACGGGCGGCTGTCCCTGGAGGAGTTCGCGCAGCGGCACGCGGTGGTGCACTTCACGCGGACGGTCGAGGAGTACCGGCAGGTGGCGCCGATCGCGTCCGCGCAGGGCGTCGGGGTGATCAACGGCGGCTACACGTACGACAGCGAGCTGGTCGAGGCGCTGCCGTCGGTGCGGCCGGGGACGGTGGTCGCGGAGCTGGACGCGGACACCGTGACGGCTCATCTGGACGCGGTGGATCCGGTGGAGGAGCTGGCGCTGTCGGGGTTCCTGGCGGCGGCGCGGGCGAAGCTGGATTCGGTGCAATGTGACATTGTACTGCGCGCCTTCCACCCCATCTCCGTCCCCGCCCTGCACCTCGACGACCGTTCCGCCCGGCACGAACAGGCCCGCGCCGAGGCGGAGGAGCGGGCCGACGACCTGTGGGCGGGCATCCTCGGCTCGCTGCGCGGCAGCGCCCCGCGCGCGCGTCTGGTGCTCAACCACCTCAACCCGCTGGTCCGCAGGATCGGTTCGCTGGGCGACGCGGAGCTGATCGGCACCGCGATCGAGTCCCTGTACGGGCAGGCGCTGCTGATGGCGCAGCGGCCGCTGCGGCCGGCGGACACCGCCCTGCTGAACCGGGCGTTCATCGGCCTCCTGGAATGGGCGACCCACGGGGAGTCCACGCACGGAGGGTCCGCACACGGGGAGGACGGCCGCTGATGGCTGAGATCACGGACTTCGACTCCCTGCGCCGCGAGATGGCGGCCAACTCCGAACGGCCGGAGGGTCCCGCCCGCAACGCGCGCGCGGAGCAACTGCTCGCCGAGGCCGAGAAGCTGGGCATCCCGCTCGCCGTGATCGAGGCGCTCGGGCACCAGCTGAAGGTCTACAACTACAGCTCCGAGAAGGACAAGATGTTCGTCCCCTTCGCGCGCCTGCTGCGCATGTGGGACGAACGGCCGGAGGACTTCGACGAGTACGAGACGCACTCGCTGCACTGGGTGTTCAAGTGGATGTCGTCCGGCATGCTCGACCAGCCGCACGTCCCACTCGCCTCGATCGAGAAGTGGCTCGGCGAGATGGAGCACCGCTACCGGCTGGCGGGGCACTCGGAGAGGGCCGTGCGCGGCGCCGAGTTCAGTGTCGCCGCGCACGTCGGTGACATCCCGCGCGCGGAGCGGGCGTACACCGCCTGGCTGGCGGCGGACCGGGACAGCATGGCCGACTGCCACGCGTGCGAGCTGCACGGGCAGGGCTGGTGGCAGGCGGAGCGGGGACGGGACGCGGAGGCGCTGCTGCTGTGGCGGCCGGTCCTGGAGGGCGAGTTCACCTGTGCGCACGAGCCGCACACGGTGCTCGCGTCGTCCCTGGTGCCGCTGCTGCGGCTGGGCCGTACGGACGAGGCGCGCGCCAACCACCTGCGGGGCTTCCGGCTCGTGCGGCCGATGGAGAGCATGCGGGGCGCGTACGCGGACCACGTGGAGTTCTGCGCGCTGACCGGCAACGAGGCGCGCGGCCTGGAGCTGCTCGCGGAGCGGCCGGCGTACTTCACCGACACCGGGCATCCGCGCAGCCGGCTGGACTTCCTGGCCGTGGTGGCGCTGCTCATGGACCGTCTGACCGAGCTGGGGCTGGGCGAGCGCGAGGTGCCCGGGCCCGCCGGCCGGGTGTGGCACGCGGGCGAGCTGGCCACGCACGCGCGTGCGGAGGCCCTCGCCCTGGCGGCTCGCTTCGACGAGCGCAACGGGACGGCGTATGTCAGTGAGCGGGCACGCGTGCGTATGGGGCAGCGCCCGCTGGCGGACCGGCTGCCGCTCGGTGTGCGCGCGGTGCGCCCGGTCTCCGTGCCCGTGCCGCCGGCACCGGTTCCGGCGGCGGCGCCGGCGGACGTGCCGGACCTGTCCGCGCTGCTGGCCGAGGCCCGGCGTCTGTCGGACACCCTGCGGCCGAACGCCGTCGAGGCGTGGGCGGCGGTGGCCCGGGCCGCCGAGGGCGTCGAGCTGGACGCGCGTGACCGTGCGGAGGTCGTCGACCACGAGGCGATGGGCCGGGGCCCCGAGGGCGCCGAACTCTTCGAGCGGGCCGCCGAGCTCTACGCGGCGGCGGGCGACCCCGGTGAGGCTTTGGCGGCACGCACGCGTGCGGCGTACGTACGCGCCCTGACGGGTCAGGTGGACGAGGCCCTGGCGGCGGTCGCCGAGCCGTACGACGAGATCCTCGCGCTGTACGCCGACGACGCCACCGGCGTGCACCAGACGGCGTCGGTCCTGATGGGGCGGGCCCGGATCCTGATGCGGCGGGTGGTGGAGGCGGACGTCACACCGGAGGGCTCCGCGTCGGGCGACGGTGAAACGGTTCTGGGCGATGCCGAGGCCGCCGTTCGCGAACTGCTCGCGTTCGTCGGCGGGTACGACGGTGACGACGTGCGGATCGTCTCCCGGGACGCGGAGGCGCGGGCCATGCTCGCGGAGCTGGCGGTGCGGCGCGGGGATCTGGAGGAGGCCGTCGCGTTGTTCGGGCGGGCCTCGGCCGGGTTCGTGGGCGCGGGGCTGCCCTGGTTCGCGGTGGAGTACGAGGCGCGGCTGGCCGGCCTGGCGCACCACCTGGGCGACATCGCCGAGGCGGAGCGGGCGTTGCGGGCGGCCCTCGCGCACGGCGGACCGCATCTGGAGGCGGTCGGACGGGCGCAGTTGCATCTCCAGCTGGCCGAGGTGCTGGGCGGCCGGGGACAGGCCGTGGAGGCCGCCGAGCACGCCCTGGAGGCCGCGCACTGGGCCGACGAGGCCGGTGAGGGGCCGACGCTGGGCGCGTGGGCACGGCACCAGCTGGGCGGGCTGCTGCTGCGGCAGGGCAGGTGGGCCGAGGCCGCGGAGGTGCTGGAGTCGGCGCTGCCCGACCTGAGCGTGGAGACGCACGGCGACGGGGCGGTCGTACAGGCGCAGTGGTGGCTGGGCGACTGCCTGAGCGAGCTGGGCGAGCACCGGGAGGCGGCCGACCGGCGGCTGCGGGCCGCCGAGATCGCCCGGCACTGGCCCGAGCAGCACGACCACGCCACGCTCGCCCACCTCGCCGCCGAGTCGCTGGGAGCGGCGGGGCTGCCGGCGGAGGCGGAGCGGGCGTACGCGCGCGCCGGCGAGCTGTGGCGCGTTGTCGGCAACGTGCACGGGCTGGTGCGCTCTCTGCGCGCCCGCGCGTGGCTCGCGCTGCGGGCGGACGACGGGGCGGACGCGGCGCGGGAGCTCATGGCGGGCGCGGTCCACGAGTGCGAGGCGGCGGCCGGCGCCACGGCCGACGAGGAGGCGCGGGAGCGGCTGGTCGCCGAACTCGGCCACACCCACCGCCAGTTCGGCGACCTGCTGGCCCGATCGGCCGCGGAGGACGCCGACGACGACGCGATCCGGGCCACCCTCGAGGAGGCTCTGTCCCAGGTCGTCGAGGCGGCCGCGGTGTTCGCCTCCCTCGGGGACGGTGCGCTGGACAGCCGTACCGGCGCCGAACTCGCCGCGGGCTGGCTGGAGACCGACCTCGGCCGCTCCGCGCGGGCGGCGGCACGCGCGCGTGCGGTGCTCGCCGCCTACGACGGCGCGGACGGCGCCGACGAGACGGCGCAGGCGCGGCGGGCGGAGGCGGAGCAGATGCTGCAGGTGGCGGAGGAGCAGGGGGCTCGGTAGGGAGCGGCCGTCACTCCACGCCGATCAGCAGCAGGGCCCCCTGTCCGCCCCGGTACACCACGGTGTCCACGGCGAGATGGGTCTCGCGCACGCGTGCTTCAAGGTGGTCGGCGATGGACTTGGGCGCGTCGTCGCCGAGGACCAGGGTGACCAGCTCGCCGCCGGCCTGAAGCATGCGGTCCAGGACGGTCTCGGCGGCGGCGGTGACGTCCGCGCCGATGACGGCGACGTCCCCCTCGATGAGGCCGAGCACGTCACCGGCCTGGCAGATGCCGGCCATCGTCCAGGACTGGCGCTCGGCGACGCAGATCTCGGCGTAGCGGGTCGCGCCGGCCGCCGAGGTCATCGACACGACGTCCTCGTCGAAGCGGCGCTCGGGCTCGTGCACGGCGAGCGCGGCGATGCCCTGGACGGCGGAGCGGGTCGGGATCAGGGCCACCCGGATGCCCTCGGTCCGGGCCTGCTCGGCGGCGGCCGCCGCGGTGTGCCGCAGCTCCGCGTCGTTGGGCAGCAGTACGACCTCGCGCGCGTGGGCCCGTCGTACGGCCTGTACGAGTTCCCCGCTCGCGGGCGGCTCCCCGGGGCAGGCCAGGACCGTGGTGGCCCCGGCCTCGCTGTACAGCCCGGCCAGGCCCTCGCCGGGCACGACGGCCACCACCGCGCGCTGCACCCTGGGCCGCGGCGGCCGCTCGCCACGGGCCGTGTGGACGTCCCCGGCGCCGAAGTGGGTGATCCGGATCCGGTACGGCCGCCCGGCCTCGACGCCCGCCTCCACGGCGGCGCCCGCGTCGTCCACGTGCACGTGGACGTTCCACAGCCCGTCGCCGCCGACGACGACCAGGGAGTCCCCGAGCGCGTCCAGCCGCTCCCGCAACCGCGCGACGGCCGTGTCCTCGGCCTCCAGGAGGTAGATCACCTCGAAGGCGGGGCCGTCCTCCTCCGGGGCGGAGGTGCCCACCGCGCACTCACCGATGTCTTCGGGGCCGTCGTCCACGCGCGCGAGCGGTTCGTCTCCGGGCTCGTAGACGGTGTCCGTGAGTTTCGCGGCATCCGCGACCGGCCTGGGGGTCTCCCCCGTGAACGTCTCCACCAGCGCCCCGAGCACCGCCACCAGTCCCCGGCCGCCGGCGTCCACCACCCCGGCGCGCCTGAGCACGGCCAGCTGCCGCGGGGTCGCGGCGAGGGCCGCGCGGGCTCCTTCGTAGGCGGCCCGCGCCACCGTCCCGCAGTCGCCCTCGACCGCGTGGGCGGCGTCCGCGGCGGCCGCGGCGACGGACAGGACCGTGCCCTCGACGGGGTGGGCGACGGCCTGGCGGGCGGAGTCGGCGGCGTGCCGCAGGGCGAGCCGCAGGCCGGCGCCGTCGGTGTGAGGCGTCTCACCGTCGGCGGCGAGGACCTGGGTCATGCCGCGCAGCAACTGGGCGAGGATCGTCCCGGAGTTGCCCTGGGCGCCTATCAGGGCCCCGTGCGCCATCGCGCGCACGGCGTCGGCCAGCGCCGGCTTCCCCGGGGCGCGGGAGTCCACCTCGTGGGCGGCGAAGACGGCCTCGACCGCCGCGACGGCGGACTCCACGGTCAGGTACAGGTTGGTGCCGGTGTCCCCGTCGGCCACGGGGTACACGTTGATCGCGTCGATCTCCTCGCGCGCGCTGCCGAGCGCCTCCAGCGCGAGGCCGCACCAGGTGCGCACCGCGAGAGCATCGAGGAATGTCTGCGGCACCTGCGCCACCTGCGCCTCCTGTAGCTGCTGGACTGGACGCAGCGTAGACCGCGGACCGGTGTCCGCCGGAAGAGGGCCGGGGCCGGGCCCCTGAGCAGCCATGGTAGTTTCGTTGTACTGGCGCAGTCGTTGTATGCTGCTCCGGTTGCCCGATGCAGATCGGGCTTTTCCCACCTGGCACCGCCACTCAGATCACTGATCAATGCGATCTCGATCCCGGCATGCCGGGACCCAACCGTAAGTGCATCTGAAGTCTTTGGAGTGACCCGTGGCTGCCAACTGCGACGTCTGCGGCAAGGGGCCGGGCTTCGGCAACAACATCTCGCACTCGCACCGCCGTACGTCCCGTCGCTGGAACCCGAACATCCAGCGCGTCCGTACCGTGGTCGGCGGGACGCCGAAGCGCGTGAACGCTTGCACCTCGTGCATCAAGGCCGGCAAGGTCTCGCGCTGACGCCAACAGCTGAGCGCGCGGCCACTGCTGGTTCGCTGCACTGAGCCGGTCCACCGAGAGGTGGGCCGGCTTTTTGCCGTGCCCGAAGGTGGACCTGACAAGCTGGGCGCATGCGCTTCGGGATCCTGGGCCCGCTGGAGGTTCGCACCGACGACGGCACCGCCGTCGACCCCGGCGGCCCCCGCCCCCGCGCCCTGCTCACCCTCCTGCTCCTCGACGCGGGCCGTACGGTCTCCGCCGAGCGCCTCGTCGACGGCCTGTACGGCGCCCGGCCGCCCGCCGGAGCGGCGAACGCGCTCCAGTCGCAGATCTCCCGCCTGCGCCGCCGGCTCGCCCCGCACACCGAGATCGAGGCGACCCCGGCCGGTTATCGCATCGTCACGGCTCCGGACACGGTCGACGCCCACCTGTTCGAGCGGCTGGCCGCACAGGGGCGTGCCGTGGCCGCGGATCCCCGCCAGGCCGCGGCCAGACTCGCGGACGCCCTCGCACTGTGGCGCGGGCCCGCGCTGCCCGACCTTCCGGACGCCCGGGCCGAGGCCGCGCGGCTGGAGGAGCTGAGGCTCTCCGCCTCACAGGACCGGATCGAGGCCGAGCTGGCGCTCGGGGGCGGCCCCGGGCTCGTACCGGAGCTGCGGACGCTGCTCGCCGCCCATCCGCTGAGCGAGCGGCTGTACGGGCAGCTCATGCGGGCCCTGCGGGCCGACGGACGGCCCGCCGAGGCGCTGACGGTGTACGAGGAGGCCCGGCGGACGCTCGCCGACGAGCTGGGCGCCGACCCCTCGCCCGAGCTGGCGGCGCTGCACCTGGAGCTGCTCCAGGGCGCGGAACCCGAGCGCCCCCGCCTCCCGGTCCAGCTCACCCGGTTCGTCGGCCGCGAGCCCGAACTCGCCCGCATCGCCGCCCTCCTCCCCGACTCCCGCCTGCTCACCCTCACCGGCCCGGGCGGAGCGGGGAAGACCCGGCTGGCGATCGAGGCGGCCGCCACCCTGCCGGGAATCCCCGCCCCCTGCTTCGTCGAGCTCGCCCCCGTCACCGACGGCGGGCGGATCGCGTACGCCGTGCTGGCCGCCCTCGGCATGCGCGACGGGTTCCGCTCGCCCGCCACCGACGTCACCGACCGTCTGCTGGCCGCCCTGGAGGACCGTGAGCTGCTGCTCGTCCTCGACAACTGCGAGCACCTCGTCGAGGACGCCGCTCGGCTGGCCTCGCTGCTGCTGTCCGCCTGCCCCGGCGTACGGATCCTCGCCACCAGCCGTGAGTCCCTGGGGATCACCGGGGAGGTGCTGGTCCCCGTGCCGCCGCTGCCGTCGGAGCCGGCCGTCCGGCTCTTCCTCGACCGGGCCCGGGCCGTGCGCCCGGACTTCGACGGGCACGCGCGCGTGGCCGACGTCTGCGCCGCCCTCGACGGGCTGCCCCTCGCCATCGAGCTCGCGGCGGCCCGGCTGCGCACCCTGACCCCGGACGAGCTGGCCGACCGCCTCGGCGACCGGTTCCGGCTGCTCTCGCGCGGCGACCGCTCCAAGGCGCCCCGGCACCGCACCCTGCGCGCGGTCGTCGAATGGAGCTGGGACCTGCTGGACGAGGAGGAACGGGAGCTGGCGCGGCGGCTGACGGTGTTCGCCGGCGGCGCGAGCCTGGAGGCCGTCGAGGCGGTGTGCGGGCTGCCCTGTCCGGAGGACGTGCTGGCGTCGCTGGTCGAGAAGTCGTTCCTGGAGGTGTCCGAGGGGCGCTACCGGATGCTGGAGACGATCCGGGCGTTCGCGGCCCAGGAGGCGCCGGACCTCGGGGACGCCCACGCCGCCTACTTCCTGCGGCTGGCCGAGCGGGCGGAACCGCATCTGCGCGGCGCCGAGCAGCTGCCCTGGCTGGCCCGGCTGGCCGCCGAGCGCGCCGATCTCGACACGGCACTGCGCCACCTCGTACGCCACGACCACTTCGGCGCCCTGCGCCTGATGGGGCCCCTGTCCTGGTTCTGGCGGCTGCGCGGGGTGCACGGCGAACGGGTCGCGACGGCACGGGAGTTGCTGGCCGCCGTCGGGGACGAGCCGCCGCCCGGGCTGGAGGAGGAGTACGTCCTGTGCGCGATCAACGCCCTCTCCGGGGCGGGCGAGGAACCGGAGCTCATCGCGCGCGTGGACGACGTCCTCGCGGCCTACCGGGGGCCGTTGCGGCTGCCGTACGTCCTCGTGCTGTGGGCGGTCGCGGCGGGTCCGCGGCCCGCCACCGACGACCACGCCCGCACCCTGGCCGCCGGCTCCCCCTGGGCGCACGCCCTGCTCGACGTGGGCTTCGGCTTCCGGGCGCAGTTCGCGGGGCGGCCGCGGGAGGCCGAGGAGTTCTTCACGCGGGCGCTGCGTGGCTACCGGGCCACCGGCGACCGCTGGGGCCTGGCCAACTGCCTCGACCCGCTCGGCATGTTCGCCCACACGCGCGGTGAGACCGAGCGCGCTCTGCGGCTGCTCGACGAGGGGCTGGCGTACGTGCGGGAGCTGGCCGCGCCGGAGGAGACCGCCGACCTGCTGCGCACCCGGGGCACGGTCCTGCTGCACCGCGGCGACACGGCCGGTGCCGTGGGCCACTTCGAGGAGGCGCTGACGCTCGCGCGCGGCGCCGGGCTGCCGGACAAGGTGGCGGCCGCCCGTCGCGGCCTCGGCGACGCGGCCCGGCTGTCCGGGGACACGGCACGCGCGCGCGTGCACTACGAGAGCGCCCTGCGGGATTGCGCCGCCAACTGGTTCAGCGTCGGCGAGACCGTCCGCGCCCTCATCGGGCTCGGCCGCACGGCCGCCGCCGAGGGGCACACCGAGGAGGCCGTCGACTGGTTCCGGCAGGCCGCCGGCCTCGCCGGCGAGGGGCCGGGCGACCTGGAACTCGCCGACGCCGCCGAGGCCCTGGCGTCCGTCGCCGCCCCGGAGCGGGCCGCCGAACTGCTGGGCGCCGCGGCGGCCCTGCGGGGCGCGGGCAACGCCGTCGACCCCGACGTCGTACGCACGGAACGGGACGCGCGCGCGGAACTGTCCGCGCAGGCGTACGACAAGGCCTTCGACCAGGGGCGCGCCCTGCGGTCAGCGGCGGTCAGCGAACGGTAGGGGAACGGTCAGCGCCTTCGCCGAGGCTCGATCGCATGACGAAGAACCTCAGCGACCTCCGTGTCCTCATCTCCGGCGCGAGCGTCGCCGGCCCCGCCCTCGCCCTGAACCTGGCCCGCCTCGGCGCCCGGGTGACCGTCGTGGAGAAGGCTCCGGAAATGCGCGGCGGCGGCTTCGCGGTCGACTTCCGCGGCCATGTCCACCGCCGGGTCCTCACCTCCATGGGCATCTGGGACGAGATCCACGCCCGCCAGACCCACATGGGCCGCCAGACCGTGGTCGACGCGGACGGCAGCCCGCGCGTGGACCTGCCCGCGGAGTTGATGAGCGGCGACGTGGAGATCTTCCGCGGCGACCTCGCACAGATCATGTATGAGCGGACGAAGGACGACGTCGAGTACGTCTTCGGCGACTCGGTCGCCTCGCTGACCGAGGACGCGGACGGCGTGGACGTCACCTTCCACAAGGGCGCGCCCCGCCACTTCGACCTGGTCGTCGGGGCGGACGGACTGCACTCCCACACCCGTCGGCTGGTCTTCGGCGACGAGTCCCGCTACCTGCGCTTCTTCGACCACTACGTGGCCGGCTTCGACGTCCCCAACCATCTGGGCCTGGACCGCACCGGCCGCGTCTACAGCGAGCCCGGCCGCGCGATCGTCATGGCCAACTACGACGGCGACCCGGACCGCTGCCACGCGCTGCTGGTCTTCCGGTCCGAGGAACTGTCGTACGACCGCCGGGACGTCACGGCGATCAAGCGGATCCTCATGGAACGCTTCGCCGGGATGGGCTGGGAGACCCCGGCCGCCCTCAAGGCCCTCGAACAGGCCGACGCCCTGTACTTCGACGCCATCGCCCAGATCCACGTCGACCGTCTCACCAAGGGACGCGTGGCGCTCCTCGGGGACGCCGGCTACGGGGCGACCATGGGCGGCATGGGGACGGGGGTGGCGATCGTCGGCGCGTACGTCCTCGCCGGTGAACTCGCCCTCGCGGGCGGCGACTTCCGTACCGCCTTCGCCGAGTACGAGACCCGGGTCCGGGACTTCGCGAAGGGCTGCCAGAAGATCTCCGGCAACGCGGGCCCGTTCTTCGCGCCGCCGACCGAGCGGCGCATCCGCAGCCGGGACCGCATGTACCGGATCCTCGCCTCCCGCCCGCTGGCCCGCTTCTTCAAGCGGATGACCGAGAAGGCGGCGACGGGCATCATGCTGCGGGACTACCCGTTCTGACCTGTTGCGAGGGCCCAGCCGTGGTCGACGGGCCCGATCCCGCCGCCGAGCGCGAAGCCGGCCGCGATCGCCCCGGTGACGTACTCCTTGGCGGCCCGCACCGCCTCCGGCACGGGCTGTCCCTTCGCGAGCTGCGACGCGATCGCGGACGCGAGGGTGCAGCCTGTGCCGTGCGTGTGCCGGTTGTCGTACCGGGGGGCGCGCAGCCAGTGCTCCCGCGAGCCGTCGGTGAGCAGGTCCACGGCGTCGCCGGGCAGATGGCCGCCCTTGATCAGCACCCACTTCGGGCCGTACGCCAGGACGGCCGCCGCAGCCTTGCGCAGCTCGTCCTCCGACCGGACGCGCACACCGGTGAGTTGGGCGACCTCGTCGAGGTTCGGGGTGGCGACGGTGGCGACCGGGAGCAGCCGTTCGCGCATCGAGTCCAGTGCGGATTCGGCGAGCAGCGGGTCCCCGTGCTTGGAGACGCCCACCGGGTCCACCACCGCCGGTGCGTCCGTCCCGGCGATCAACTCGGCGACCAGGGCGACCAGTTCGGCCGAGGCCAGCATCCCCGTCTTCACCGCCTGGACGCCGATGTCGTCGACGACGCTCCGGTACTGCGCCCGCACCGCCTCCGCGGGCAGCTCCCAAGCCCCCTGCACGCCAAGGGAGTTCTGGGCCGTGACGGCCGTGACGACGCTCATGCCGTGCACGCCGAGCGCGAGCATCGTCTTCAGGTCGGCCTGGATCCCGGCCCCTCCGCCGGAGTCGGAACCCGCGACCGTCAGCACCCGCGGCCTCACGACTCGATGTCCCCGAAGTGGTCCCAGCCGCCCTTGCTGGTCCACGGCGCCCCGTCGACCGTCACCTGGGGCAGCGCCGAGGGGTTGAGGACCTCGCCGATCACCTTCCAGCGGGCGGGCAGCTTCACGTCGGGCGGGAAGGTCGCCACGATCGCGTGGTCCTCTCCCCCGCTGAGCACCCACTGCATGGGGTCGACGCCGACGGCCTGCCCGATGTCGTTCATCTGGGACGGGATGTCGATCGCGCCGGAGCGGATGTCGATGCGGACCTTGCTGGCCTCCGCGATGTGCCCGAGGTCGGCGATCAGTCCGTCGCTGACGTCGCACATCGCGGTCGCGCCGAGCCCGGCCGCGGCCGGTCCCGCGTGGTACGGCGGCTCGGGGCGCCGGTGGGCCTCGACGAAGGCGCGCGGCGAGCGGAACCCCCGGGACAGCACGGCGTACCCGGCGGCCGACCAGCCCAGCCAGCCGGTGACCGCGACGAGGTCGCCGGGCTGGGCGCCGGCCCGGGTGACGGGTTCCTGGTTGCGCAGATCGCCGAGCGCGGTGATCGACACCACGATCGTGTCGCCCCGTACGACGTCCCCGCCGACCACCGAGGCGCCCGCGACCTGGCACTCGTCGCGCAGGCCGTCCATCAGCTCGCTGGGCCAGGTCACCGGGAGTTCGGCGGGCACGACCAGGCCGAGCAGCAGGGCGGTCGGGACGGCGCCCATGGCGGCGATGTCCGCGAGGTTCTGCGCGGCGGCCTTGCGGCCCACGTCGTACGCCGTGGACCAGTCGCGGCGGAAGTGCCGGCCCTCCAGCAGGATGTCGGTCGAGGCCACGACCCGCCGGTCGGGCGCGGCGACCACCGCGGCGTCGTCGCCGGGGCCGACCCGGACCGCCGGGGTGGTGGTGAGACGGGAGGTGAGCTCCCTGATGAGCCCGAACTCCCCGAGCTCACCAACAGTGCCCTTCATTGCCTCTGCTCCCCTTCTGTCCCTGGCCGTTCCCGGTCGCGCGTCATCAGTGTCCTCGATACGGTCGAGTTGTCCGTCAACCTGTGTCCTGCCCGCACCCCGGCGCGGGGACCACGGTCGCCGCGGGTCTCCCCGTGGCGCGCGGCGACGCGATACCGTGGCGTTCCTTTTCCCCACATGATCCTCGTGGCCGCCCTGGAGGTTCCGTGGTACAGGCGTACATCCTGATCCAGACGGAGGTCGGCAAGGCGTCGACCGTCGCCGAGACGATCAGCAAGATTCCTGGGGTGATCCAGGCCGAGGACGTGACAGGACCCTATGACGTGATCGTGCGGGCGCAGGCCGACACCGTGGACGACCTGGGCCGCCTGGTGGTCGCCAAGGTCCAGCAGGTGGACGGCATCACCCGCACCCTGACCTGCCCGGTCGTCCATCTGTAGCCCCCGTCTACCCTTGGCCGGTGAACTTCTTTCGTCACCGGCGCCGCACCCTTGCCGGGCTGCCCGCACTCGCCCTGCTCACTGCCGTGGGCTGCTCATCAGCAGACGACGGCGCGTCGGCGTCGGTTCCCTCGCCGGGCGCGAAGGTCACCGGGTTGTGCGAAAAGCTGGACAAGGCCCTGCCGTCCGAGGTCGACGGGCAGGATCGCCGGGATCCCACGCCCGCGTCCGCGTTGACCGCGGGCTGGGGGAACCCGGCGATCATACTGCGCTGCGGCGTCGACCGGCCCGCGAAGATGGGCGATCCGGAGGCCGACGGCGTCGAGGTGAACGGCGTGGGATGGCTGCTGGAGAAGCGGGGCGACGGCTCGTTCCGCTTCACGACGACCCTGCGCAGGGCGTACGTCGAGGTCAGGATCCCCAAGGACCGGACCGCGGACGGCATGTCCCCGCTCGTCGACCTGGCCCCGGCCGTGAAGAAGGCGATCCCCGAGGGGATCGCCGACTAGTTCGCTCCTCGTCGCGGGCCGGTCAGCGCAGGCCGGTCGGCCTGCGGAGGGCCGCCTGGATGAGGCGGTCGACGAGTTCCGGGTAGGTGACCCCGGTCGCCTGCCACATCTGCGGGTACATCGAGATGGGCGTGAAGCCGGGCATCGTGTTGATCTCGTTGATCACGAAGCCCTCGTCGGTGAGGAAGAAGTCCGCGCGGACCAGTCCCTCGCACGAGGCCGCCTCGAAGGCGTCCACCGCGAGGCGCTGGACCTCGGCCGTCTCCTCGGGGGTCAGGGGCGCGGGCACGATTCCCGGGGTGGAGTCGATGTACTTGGCCTCGAAGTCGTAGTACGCGTGCTCCTGCGGCGGCGGGATCTCGGCCGGGACGCTGGCCCGCGGGCCGTCCTCGAACTCCAGCACCCCGCACTCGATCTCGCGGCCCCGCAGGGCGGCCTCGACGAGGATCTTCGGGTCGTGCCGCTGGGCCTCGGCGATCGCGTCGCCGAGCCCGGCGATGTCGTCGACCTTGGTGATGCCGATCGAGGAGCCGGCGCGGGCGGGCTTCACGAACAGCGGCCAGCCGTGCTCGCCGGCGAAGTCGACGATCTTCTTGCGGGCCGCGGCCTCGTCCCGCTCCCACTCGCGCGGCCGGATCACCACGTACGGGCCCACCTTGAGCCCGAAGGAGGTGAACACCCGCTTCATGTACTCCTTGTCCTGGCCGACGGCCGAGGCGAGCACACCCGCACCCACGTACGGCACGCCGGAGAGCTCCAGCAGCCCCTGCAGGGTGCCGTCCTCGCCGTAGGGGCCGTGCAGGACGGGGAAGACGACGTCGACCTCACCGAGCGCCTTGGGCACCGATCCCGGCTCGCTGACGACGACTTCGCGGTTGCCGGGGTCCAGTGGGAGCACCACGCCGCCCTCGCCCGACTCGGCGACGTCCTCGACCTCCGGCGTACGGCGGTCGGTGATCGCCATGCGCTCCGGTTCGTCGGCGGTGAGGGCCCAGCGTCCTTCCCGCGTGATGCCGATCGGCAGGACGTCGTACTTGGTCCGGTCGATGGCCTTGAGGACGGCGCCAGCGGTGACCACGGAGATCCCGTGTTCGGAGCTGCGCCCGCCGAACACGACGGCCACGCGCGGCTTGCGAGGCGGCTGCTCAGGGCTCTGGGGAAGGTTCTCGGTGCTCATATCGCGTTGAGAGTACCCGGTGGTAGTGCCCTGAGACAGCGTGCCACCGGCGGCGTCGCTCAGCGTCGTTCGGGCTTCGCGCTGCGCGACATCAGCTCCTTGACGGCGACCACCGGCGGCTTGCCCTCGTGCACGATGGCGACGACCGTCTCGGTGATCGGCATGTCGACGCCGTGCCGGCGGGCCAGATCCAGCACGGACTCGCACGACTTGACGCCCTCGGCGGTCTGCTTGGTGACCGCGATGGTCTCCTGCAGGGTCATGCCCTTGCCGAGGTTGGTGCCGAAGGTGTGGTTGCGCGACAGCGGCGAGGAGCAGGTCGCGACCAGGTCGCCGAGTCCGGCGAGTCCGGCGAACGTCAGCGGGTCGGCGCCCAGCGCGACACCGAGCCGCGTGGTCTCCGCGAGCCCGCGCGTGATGAGCGAGCCCTTGGCGTTGTCGCCGAGGCCCATGCCGTCGGCGATGCCGACGGCGAGACCGATGACGTTCTTCACGGCGCCGCCGAGTTCGCAGCCGACGACGTCGGTGTTGGTGTACGGCCTGAAGTACGGGGTGTGGCAGACGGCCTGCAGCCGCCGGGCGACCGCTTCGTCGGTGCAGGCGACCACGGCGGCGGCCGGCATCCGGGCGGCGATCTCCCGGGCGAGGTTGGGCCCGGTGACGACGGCGATACGGTCGGCGCCGACCTTGGCGACGTCCTCGATCACCTCGCTCATCCGCATGGTGGAACCGAGTTCGACGCCCTTCATCAACGACACCAGGACCGTGTCGGGCGCGAGCAGCGGCACCCATTCGGCGAGGTTGGCGCGCAGGGTCTGGGAGGGCACCGACAGCACCGTGAAGTCGGCGCCCGCAGCGGCCTCGGCCGGGTCGGTGGTGGCCCGCACGTTCTCCGGGAGCTCCACGCCGGGGAAGTAGTCGGGGTTCGTACGGCGGGAGTTGATGGCCTCGGCCACCTCCGGGCGCCGGGCCCACAGGGTGACCTCGCACCCCGCGTCGGCCAGTACGATCCCGAACGCGGTGCCCCACGAACCGGCGCTGAAGACGGCCGCCTTGACGGGCTTGCTCACGTACCCTGCCCCTCTTCCTGCTCTGCCTTGGCCTGCGTCTGCGCCCGCGTCCTGCGCCGCTGCTCGATCCGCTCCCGGCGCGGGTCGTAAGGGGTGTCGGGCGCCTTCTCGCCGCGGATCTCCTCCAGCTGGCGGGTGATGGCGGCCATGATGACCTCGGTGGCCTCCTTGAGGACCTCCGCGGTCATCTCCTTGTCGTAGAAGCGCGAGAGGTCCACGGGCGGGCCCGCGAGCACGTGGTGGGTCTTGCGCGGCAGGACGTACGCCTTCTTGCTGTACGGCGGCAGCAGTTCGTTGGCTCCCCACTGGGCGATGGGGATCACCGGGCACTTGGTCTCCAGGGCGACCCGGGCCGCGCCCGTCTTGGCCGTCATGGGCCAGCCGTTCGGGTCCCGGGTGATCGTTCCCTCGGGGTAGAACACGACGCACTCGCCGCGCTCCACGGCGGCCACGGCGGCGCGGAACGCGCTGAGCGCGTCCGTGGACTCGCGGTAGACGGGGATCTGTCCGGTGCCGCGCATCGCGGCTCCGACGAATCCCTTCTTGAAAAGGCCGCTCTTCGCGAGGAATCGCGGAACCCGTCCCGTGTTGTACTGATAGTGCGCGTACGCGAAGGGATCCACGTGGGAATTGTGGTTCACCGCGGTTATAAATCCGCCCTCGGCCGGAATGTGCTCCATTCCGCGCCAGTCCCGCTTGATCAGAGCCACCAGCGGCGGTTTGCAGATCACCGCGGCGAAGCGGTACCAGAAGCCGATTCTGCGGCGGGGCACGCGCGCACCTTCCTCTAGGGGCCAAGGACGTCGGCCCGGGACATCGGGCCTGGGGGCCGCACAAGTGTCGCTCCAGGCCGCCGGTCTGTCGAGAACACCGTACGCCCCGACGGCGCGACCGCCAGATGGCCCGGGTGACGGCTGAGTGACAATGGCCGCGACGGAAGAGGGGCGGAACGCTCGTGCAGTGGACGTTGGTCATACCCCTGAAACCCTTGGCGCGGGCCAAGAGCAGGCTCTCGGACACCGCCCATGCCGAGGTGCGCCCGAGCCTCGCCCTCGCGTTCGCGCAGGACACCGTGGCGGCCGCGCTGGCCTGCCCGGCGGTGAAGGATGTGGCGGTCGTCACGGACGACGCCCTGGCGGGCCGCGAGCTGGCCGCGCTCGGCGCCCGCATCGTCGCCGACGAGCCGCGCGGCGGGCTCAACGCCGCCCTGGCGCACGGCGCGGCCGCCGTTCGCGCCGACCGCCCCGAAAGCGCCGTGGCCGCCCTGAACGCCGATCTGCCGGCGCTGCGCCCGCTGGAATTGTGCCGGGTCCTGGACGCGGCCGCGGAATTCCCCCGCGCTTTCCTGGCCGATGCGGCCGCAATCGGCACCACCCTGCTGGCCGCGTCACCCGCACAGGAATTGCGCCCCGCTTTCGGCCCGGATTCCCGCGCCCGGCACCGCGCGTCCGGCGCCGCGGAACTGGCGCTCACGGAGGTGGATTCCGTACGCCAGGACGTGGACACCGGCGACGACCTGCGCGCGGCGCTGGCGCTCGGGGTGGGGCGCCGGACGGCCGCGGTGGCCGCGCAGTTGCTGATTCCCGGGCAGTAGGCTGCGCGTCATGCAGGCCACCGCATACACCTACGACCCCGAGACCCGCAGCGGACAGGTCCTCCTGGACGACGGCACCCCGATGCCCTTCGACAGGGAGGCGTTCGACGCGGGCGGTCTTCGGCTGCTGCGCCCCGGGCAGCGGGTCCGTGTCGAGACCAGCGGCCGGCGCATCACCCTGATCACGCTCCAGACGTTCTGAACACGCCGCGGGCCGGACTCCGTCACGGAGTCCGGCCCGGCGCGTGAGTGCCCCTGTGCCCGTTACCTCTTGCGGGCCGTGGCCTTCTTGGCGGTGGTGGTGCGAGCCGACGACTTCTTGGCGGGGGCCTTCTTGGCCGTCGCCTTCTTCGCCGGGGCGCTCTTGGCCGTGGCCTTCTTGGCGGTGGTCTTCTTCGCCGCGGTGGTCTTGGCGGCGCCCGTGGTCTTCTTCGCCGTCGTCTTCTTGGCGGTGGTCTTCTTCGCGGCGGCGGCCGTGGTCTTCTTGGCCGTCGTCTTCTTCGCGGTGGCCTTCTTCGCGGCGCCCGTGGTCTTCTTCGCCGCGGCCTTCTTGACGGTCGCGGTCGCGCCGCCGCTCAGGCTGCCCTTGGGGGCCTTCTTGACGGCGACCTCGCCGCCGCGCGGGAGCTTCTTCGAGCCGCTGACCAGGTCCTTGAAGCCCTGGCCCGCGCGGAAGCGCGGAACGGAGGTCTTCTTGACCCGAACCCGCTCGCCCGTCTGGGGGTTGCGGGCGTAGCGGGCCGGACGGTCGACCTTCTCGAACGAACCGAAGCCGGTGACCGAGACCCGGTCTCCGGCGACGGTCGCGCGGACGATGGCGTCCAGGACCGCGTCGACAGCGTCGGCGGCCTGCTGGCGGCCGCCCAGCTTGTCGGCAATCGCTTCTACGAGCTGCGCCTTGTTCACGTCTTCCCCTTCGGAGACATCGCCAGAACGAAAGTGTTCAAGCTTTTTCGCACGTTAGGCAGATATATACCGCAAATCAAACACGAAACGGGCTTATCACCCATGCGCCGCAACGAACTCGGCTGGCCCGGCTGCGATCAGCGGTCCTCTTCGGGGATTCGCCCCTCGTCGAGGTCCGCGGTGAACGCCTCCAGTCGCCTTGCCGCGTCGGCGAGATCGTGCTTGGCCGCGGCCGTAATGACCAGCAGCTTCCGGGTCAGCGCCATCCGTACGCCCTCCGGGACTTGCAGTGCGCGCACCCTTGAGTGCGCTTCTTTGAGTCGGTCCGCGACTGCCGCATAGAGCTCGAGTTGGCCGTCGTGTTCCATGCACAGATTGTGCCATCTGGGGCGAGTTGTCGCCTGCTCAGGGTGCAACTGCCACCTCAAACGGCCGTCCGGGCGTATGCGGAAGCCACGGCTACAGACCTCGCGTACCCCGGCAACAACCGTTTTAACGTGGGAAGTTGAACAAAGGCCAGCCCTCGGACGGGACCGTTCGGGTGCAGACACGGCAGTACCCCCGATCGGAGCTGATCGGGGGTACTGAGTGGCCGAAACTGGTCTTGCCCGGCTGCCGGGGGTCAGACCTGGATCGTCTGCGGCTTGTAGGACGGCCGCTTCGCCTCGTACGCGGAGATGTCGGCCTCGTTCTGGAGGGTGATGGAGATGTCGTCCAGCCCGTTCAGCAGCCGCCAGCGGGAGTTCATGTCGAGCTCGAAGGCGGCGGTGATGCCCTCGGCACGCACCTCACGCGCCTCAAGGTCCACAGTGACCTCAGCAGTGGGGTCCTTCTCCGTGAGGTCCCACAGCGCATCCACGATCTTCTGCTCCAGAACCACCGTGAGCAGGCCGTTCTTGAGCGAGTTGCCGCGGAAGATGTCCGCGAAGCGGGAGGAGATCACGGTCTTGAAGCCGTAGTTCTGCAGCGCCCACACCGCGTGCTCGCGGGAGGAGCCGGTGCCGAAGTCGGGGCCGGCGACCAGGACCGTGGCGCCCTGCCGCTCGGGGCGGTTGAGGATGAAGTCCGCGTCCTTGCGCCAGGCCTCGAACAGACCGTCCTCGAAGCCGTCCCGGGTCACCTTCTTGAGCCAGTGAGCAGGGATGATCTGGTCGGTGTCGACGTTGGAGCGACGCAGCGGGACGGCCCGGCCGGTGTGCTTGGTGAATGCTTCCATGACTGATCAGACTCCAGCGGGCGCGGGGGCTTCGGACAGGTCGGCGGGCGAGGCCAGGTGACCCAGCACGGCGGTCGCGGCGGCGACCTGCGGCGAGACCAGGTGCGTACGGCCGCCCTTGCCCTGCCTGCCCTCGAAGTTGCGGTTGGAGGTGGACGCGGAGCGCTCACCGGGGGCCAGCTGGTCGGGGTTCATGCCCAGGCACATCGAGCAGCCGGCGTGCCGCCACTCGGCGCCGGCCTCCTTGAAGACGACGTCCAGGCCCTCGGAGACGGCCTGCAGACCGACGCGGGCGGAGCCGGGGACGACCAGCATCCGTACGCCGTCGGCGACTTTGCGGCCCTTCACGAGCTCGGCGGCGGCGCGCAGGTCCTCGATGCGGCCGTTGGTGCACGAGCCTACGAAGACGGTGTCCACCTTGATCGAGCGCAGCGGCTGCCCGGCCTCCAACCCCATGTATTCCAGGGCCTTTTCGGCGGCGAGGCGCTCCGAAGCGTCTTCGTACGAAGCGGGATCGGGGACGGACGCCGAAAGCGGCGCGCCCTGGCCGGGGTTGGTGCCCCAGGTGACGAACGGCGACAGCGACGCGGCGTCGATGACGACCTCGGCGTCGAACTCGGCGTCCTCGTCCGTCCTCAGCGTCTTCCAGTACGCGACGGCGGCGTCCCAGTCCTCGCCCTCGGGGGCGTGCGGGCGGCCCTTGAGGTACTCGAAGGTGGTCTCGTCGGGGGCGATCATGCCCGCGCGGGCGCCGGCCTCGATCGACATGTTGCAGATGGTCATCCGGGCCTCCATCGAGAGCTTCTCGATGGCGGAGCCGCGGTACTCCAGGATGTAGCCCTGGCCGCCGCCCGTACCGATCTTGGCGATGATCGCCAGGATCAGGTCCTTGGCGGTGACACCGTCGGGCAGTTCGCCGTCGACCGTGATGGCCATGGTCTTCGGGCGGGCCAGCGGCAGCGTCTGGGTGGCCAGCACGTGCTCGACCTGCGAGGTGCCGATGCCGAACGCCAGCGCGCCGAAGGCGCCGTGGGTGGAGGTGTGGGAGTCGCCGCAGACGACGGTCGTGCCCGGCTGGGTCAGACCCAGCTGCGGGCCGACGACGTGCACGACGCCCTGCTCGACGTCGCCCAGCGGGTGCAGCCGGACGCCGAAGTCGGCGCAGTTCTTGCGCAGCGTCTCCAGCTGGGCCCGGGAGACCGGGTCCGCGATGGGCTTGTCGATGTCGAGGGTCGGGGTGTTGTGGTCCTCGGTGGCGATGGTGAGGTCGAGGCGGCGCACCTTGCGACCGTTCTGGCGCAGGCCGTCGAAGGCCTGCGGGCTGGTCACCTCGTGCAGCAGGTGCAGATCGATGAAGAGGAGGTCGGGCTCGCCCTCGGCGCGCCGGACGACATGGTCGTCCCAGACCTTCTCCGCGAGTGTCCTACCCATCGCTTTCCCTTCGGCCGGCAAACGTCCACCGGCCCAACTAGAGATCTTGAGGAGACGGTGCCCGGCCCGTGTTCACGGGCACCCGCCACCCGGCCCGTTCGGTCGGCGGGCCGTTGTGCATACAAGGGTTGCGCGTCTCACGAAAAAAGGAACTTGCGTTTCACAGAGTGAGACGTGAGTATCGTTGCATGGACAACAGTAGCGGCGTCGGCGTTCTGGACAAGGCAGCCCTTGTCCTGAGCGCCCTGGAGTCCGGCCCGGCCACCCTCGCGGGACTGGTGGCGGCCACCGGACTGGCACGACCAACGGCCCACAGACTGGCCGTGGCCCTGGAGCACCACCGCATGGTGGCACGCGACATGCAGGGCCGTTTCATTCTCGGCCCGCGTCTGGCCGAGCTCGCTGCGGCGGCCGGCGAGGACCGGCTGCTCGCGACGGCCGGCCCGGTGCTCACGCACCTGCGGGACGTCACCGGCGAGAGCGCCCAGCTCTACCGCCGCCAGGGCGACATGCGCATCTGCGTGGCCGCGGCGGAGCGCCTGTCCGGCCTTCGGGACACGGTGCCCGTCGGCTCGACGCTCACCATGAAGGCCGGTTCCTCCGCGCAGATCCTGATGGCCTGGGAGGAGCCCGAGCGCCTCCACCGCGGCCTGCAGGGCGCCCGCTTCACGGCGACGGCCCTGTCGGGCGTACGGCGCCGCGGCTGGGCCCAGTCCATCGGCGAGCGCGAGCCGGGCGTCGCGTCCGTCTCGGCGCCCGTACGCGGCCCGTCCAACCGCGTGGTGGCCGCCGTCTCGGTCTCCGGTCCCATCGAGCGCCTGACGCGCCACCCCGGCCGTATGCACGCCCAGGCGGTCATCGACGCCGCCGCCCGCCTCTCGGAGGCCCTGCGCCGCACGGGCTGACCCCCGGCGCCTTCCCACGGGAACGTCATCGGGGAGGGCCCGCCCCAACGCCGCGGCAGGCCCTCCCCGATCCCCCGATCCCCCCGTTCACCCGGCCTGTTCGGCCGCCTTCCGCCCCGAGCGGTGCGCGAACCGGTCCTCGGCGTAGCGGCCCCGCCGCTCCACCGGCACCTGTCCGTGGGCCCTGGCCAGCCCGAGCGCCGGCATGTCGAGGTAGATCGCCTCGTACGACCCCTCGGGCACCACGTACGCCTCGTGCCACAGCCCCACGTGCCCGCGCATCCTGCCCGCGCGCTCCTTGCGGTTGACGGTCGCCCACGCCCGGTGGTGGAACATCTCGGGCGAGTGCGCGTAGGCGTACAGCTTCTCCTTGGACTCCCAGTACTGGACCACGTAGTACGTCCGCGGCGAGGCCGTCAGCATCACGTGCCCCAGCAGCCCCCGGTCACCGTTCCGCGCAAGCTCCCCAAGCATGCGGAACATCGCCAGCATGACCGGCAGCCACTGGTGCACCGCCCAGAAGCGGTTGACCCGCATCCCGATGAGCAGGACCACCACGTCCCCCTCGGCATCCGCGGTCGTGCGACCCAGCACCGGTTTCGTGAACACGGCAGCCCCCTGCGCTCCCTCGGATAGCAGCACTATCCTTCTGGACGATGCTTGGATAGTGACACTTCCCAAGGAGAGGCGCAAGAGATGCGGCTGGCGGAGCTCAGCGAACGCAGTGGGGTGTCCACCGCGACGATCAAGTACTACCTGCGCGAGGGCCTGTTGCCGCCCGGCCGCCAGATCAACGCGACGACCGCCGAGTACGACGAGGAGCACCTGCGCCGGCTGCGGCTGGTGCGCGCGATGATCCAGGTCGGCCGCATCCCGGTGACGACGGTCCGGGAGGTGCTCGGCCATGTGGACGACGACTCCCTGGGCCGCACGATCCGCCTGGGCGCGGCCCTGTGGGCGCTGCCGCAGGTGCCGGAGCCGGACGAGGAGGACGAGTACGTCCGGGCCGCGCACCGGGAGATCGGGGCACTCCTGGAACGACTGGGCTGGCGGAACGCCGAGCGGCTCTCGACCATCTCCCCCGCGTACCGCTCCCTGGTCGTCGGGGTGGCCGCGTTCCGCCGGCTCGGCTACGGCTGGGGGGCCGAACAGCTCGCCCCGTACGCCGAGTTGATGCACCGGACGGCCGTCCTCGACCTGGACACCATGGAGGCGTACCCGTCGGAGCCCGAGCGGGTCGAGTTCGCCGTCCTGGGCGCGATCCTCAACGAGCCGGTGCTGCGGGCGCTGCACCGGCTGGCGCAGGAGGAGGAGTCGGCACGGCGATACGGCTTCGAGTGAGCCGGGACACGAAGAAGGCCCTCCACCGAAGCGGAGGGCCTTCCCGGTTTGTACCCCCGACCGGATTCGAACCGGCGCTACCGCCTTGAGAGGGCGGCGTGCTAGGCCGCTACACAACGGGGGCCTGGACTCTGCGTTTCCGCAGGTCCGAGCTGGTCTACCTGGACTCGAACCAAGACTAACTGAACCAGAATCAGTCGTGCTGCCAATTACACCATAGACCAATGATGGTTTAGACCAGTCAGTACCCCCGACCGGATTCGAACCGGCGCTACCGCCTTGAGAGGGCGGCGTGCTAGGCCGCTACACAACGGGGGCCCTAGCGATCCCGAGTTGATCGGAACCAGTACCCCCGACCGGATTCGAACCGGCGCTACTGCCTTGAGAGGGCAGCGTGCTAGGCCGCTACACAACGGGGGCTTTGCGGATGGGATCCGCGGTGCGGATGCTGTGTGGGATCAAAGCATCCGCGAGCTGGCCTACCTGGACTCGAACCAAGACTAACTGAACCAGAATCAGTCGTGCTGCCAATTACACCATAGGCCACTGGAACGCAAGCCCCTGCGGGGATCTCGTTCTAGTTCGCTCCTCCGGTTCCCGGCCTTTCGGCCCGCTTCCCGGCGGCGCAGGAAGAACATTACCCGAAGGTGGACGGGGCTCCAAAACGGGTATCCGCGCCGAGGATCGCGGGGAGTTCGGCGAGGGAGGCGATCCGGTGGGGCCCGAAGGGGGCGGTGCCGCCGGCGTACACGCCGTTGCGGTCGATCCACACCGACAGCAGTCCGGCGTCGGCCGCGCCCCGCCCGTCGATCTCCGGGTGGTCACCGACGTACGCCACCTCGTGCGGGGCGAGGTCCAGGGCCGCGCAGGCGGCCAGGAAGGCGCCGGCCTGGGGCTTGGAGATGCCGAGTTCCGCGGCGCACAGGATGGTCTCGAAACGGTCGTGCACCCCGAGGGTGCGCAGCTTGTGGTCCTGGACGGTGAGGCTGGAGTTGGACAGCACGGCGTGCCGGTGGCTGGTGGCGAGGGCGTCCAGGACGGGCACGACGTCCGGGAAGAGGGCCCAGGCGGCCTCGTAGTGCGTCATGTACCGCCGGAACCAGGCGTCGGCCTCGGCGGCGTCCAGGGGTGTGTCCAGGAACACCCGGATGCGCTCGCGGCGCTGCTCCTCGAAGGACAGCTCACCCGCCGAGAACCGCACCCACTGCCGGTCGGTGATCTCCCGCCAGCGCGCGAGGGCCTGCTCCGGGGTCTCGCCCCCGGCGAGCAGGCCCTCGGCCGACAGATGCGACCGCATGCCCTCGCGGTCCGCGGTGGTGTAGTCGAAGAGGGTGTCGTCGACGTCCCAGACCACGGCGCGAATGCTCATGATCCGACGGTAACCCGGGCCGCGCCGGCCCGTCCCCGGAACCGTCAGTCGTGGGCGCCGTACCAGTCGAACCGTGCGAGGGGAATCTGGTCCGTGACCTCGGCCGTGCTGCTGTAGATGGCGTCGCCGTTGTCCGAGGTGCGCAGTTGATGCCCCCAGGTGTTCATGATGCGGTGGTCGTCGGCGTTCCAGAACTGCTGACCGCTGCCGCCGCAGGGACTCGTCCAGACGGCGTTGTTCTGGCTCTTCCAGTCCGTGGTGAGGCAGTCTCCGTTGGCGTTGCTCACCAACCGGCGAAAGGTGTAGCCGAATGCGGTGGTGGTCGTCGCGCCCCAGTGCCAGTTGCGGGTGACGAGCGAGTCGTTGCAGGTGCCCGACCAGACGTTGGCGGTGGTGGGCGACGCCACCAGGCAGTTGCCCTCGTAGTCGTTCGTGTAGGTCCAGTCGGTCTGGGCGGACGCCGGGGTCAGGGTGCCGGCGGCCGCGAGAAGCACGACGGCGAGGCCCACCGGGGTGCTCAGTCTCAGGGACGTTCTCCAGGATGACATGATCATGAGCATCGAGACGGCCCGCGACGCCTGGACCAACCGATCATGAACGCGCCTTGTCGATCAGGACAAGCAGGCATGGACGAAAGCGGAAGGGCGGCAGCCGCAACGGCCGCCGCCCCTCTTGCGCGCGGGTGTGCCTACGCCGTCAGCTTCGCCAGGGCCGCGTCGATCCGGGCCAGCGTGCGCTCCTTGCCCAGGATCTCCAGGGACTCGAAGAGCGGCAGGCCGACCGTGCGGCCGGTGACGGCGACGCGGACCGGGGCCTGGGCCTTGCCGAGCTTGAGGCCGTGGGCCTCGCCGGCGGCCAGGACGGCCTCCTTCAGCGACTCCGCGGAGGTCCAGTCGGCCGACTCCAGCTTCTCGCGGGCCGTGCGGAGCAGGGCGTCGCTGCCCTCCTTCATCGCCTTGGCCCAGGATGCCTCGTCGTACACCGGCTCCGGCAGGAACAGGAAGTCGACGTTCTCCGTGATCTCCGACAGGACCTTCAGACGGGTCTGCGCGTGCGGGGCGATCGCCTGCCACTTCGCCTCGTCGAAGTCCTCCGGCGCCCAGGGCGCGAAGGGCGCCCGCAGCCAGGGGGCGCAGCGCTCCGTGAAGTCCTTCACGTCGAGCAGCCGGATGTGGTCGGCGTTGATCGCCTCACACTTCTTCAGGTCGAAGCGCGCCGGGTTGGGGTTGACGTCGGCGATGTCGAAGGCCGCGACCATCTCCTCGATGGAGAAGATGTCCTGGTCCGCCGAGAGCGACCAGCCCAGCAGCGAGAGGTAGTTGAGCAGGCCCTCGGGGAGGAAGCCGCGCTCGCGGTAGAGGTTCAGCGACGACTGCGGGTCGCGCTTCGACAGCTTCTTGTTGCCCTCGCCCATGACGTAGGGCAGGTGGCCGAAGTGCGGGGTCTGCTTGGCGATGCCCAGCTCGGTCAGCGCCTTGTACAGGGCGACCTGCCGGGGGGTGGAGGAGAGCAGGTCCTCGCCGCGCAGGACGTGGGTGATCTCCATCAGGGCGTCGTCGACCGGGTTGACCAGCGTGTACAGCGGGGCGCCGTTGGCGCGGACGATCCCGTAGTCCGGGACGTTCTCCGGCGTGAACGTCAGCTCGCCGCGGACCAGGTCCGTGAAGGTGATCGTCTCGTCGGGCATGCGGAAGCGGACGATCGGAGCCCGGCCCTGGGCCTTGTACTCCTCGACCTGCGCGTCGGTGAGGTCGCGGCAGTGGCCGTCGTAGCCGGACGGCCTGCCGGCGGCACGAGCGGCCTCGCGGCGGGTGTCCAGCTCCTCCTGGGAGCAGTAGCAGTGGTAGGCGTAACCGCCCTCCAGCAGCTTCCGCGCGACGTCCGCGTAGATGTCCATGCGCTGCGACTGGCGGTACGGCGCGTGCGGGCCGCCGATCTCGGGGCCCTCGTCCCAGTCGAAGCCCAGCCAGCGCATCGCGTCGAGGAGCTGGTTGTACGACTCCTCGGAGTCGCGGGCCGCGTCGGTGTCCTCGATGCGGAAGACCAGGGTGCCCTGGTGATGCCGGGCGAAGGCCCAGTTGAACAGGGCGGTGCGGACCAGGCCCACGTGGGGGTTACCGGTGGGCGAGGGACAGAAACGTACGCGGACGGGTGCGCTAGCCACGCTTGACAACCTTGTTGGTGAGAGTGCCGATGCCTTCGATGGTGACGGCGACCTCGTCGCCGACGGTGAGCGGTCCGACGCCTGCCGGGGTGCCCGTGAGGATCACGTCGCCGGGGAGCAGCGTCATGGCCTCGGTGATGTTGACGATCAGGTCCTCGATGGAGTGGATCATCTCGCTGGTGCGGCCGAGCTGGCGTTGTTCGCCGTTGATCGTGAGCTGGACGGTCAGGTCCGAGGCCGTCTCGAGGTCCAGGCCGGTCTCCACCCAGGGGCCGAGCGGGCAGGAGGTGTCGAAGCCCTTGGCCCGGGCCCACTGCTTCTCGCGCTTCTGCACGTCACGCGCGGTGACGTCGTTCGCGCAGGTGTAGCCGAAGATCACGTCGGCGACCCGCTCACGCGGGACCTCGCGGCACATGCGGCCGATGACCACGGCGAGTTCGGCCTCGTGGTGCAGGTCCTCGGTGAAGGACGGGTAGCGGATCTCGTCGCCGGGGCCGATCACGGAGGTGGACGGCTTGAAGAAGGCGAACGGGGCGTCGGGCACCTCGTTGCCCAGCTCACGGGCGTGCTCCGCGTAGTTGCGGCCGAAGGCCACGACCTTGTTGGGGAGCACCGGCGGCAGCAGCCTGACCTTGCTCAGCGGGACCTTCGTACCGGAGAGCTCGAAGTCCGCGAACGGGATGCCCTTGATGATGTCGAGGACGAGCTCGTCCGGCTTGTCGCCCTCGACCGCGCCGAAGGCGACGTTCCCGTCGATGGAGAATCTGGCGATGCGCACGGGATCCTTGCGCCCCTCACTTGGCCGGCTGGAGTCTGACGCTCCAGGCTAACGCGGCAGGGGGGCGCCGACTTGCGCATTACCGCGCGGGGCGCCTCGAAGGATCTTCCGCCGGGCGGGCTGAATGATCAGCCGCCGGCGTGCGTACTACTCGGCGACGGAGGCCGCGACGGGGACCTCCACGAGGACGGTGCGCCTGGGATTGGCGGTCTGGGTGGGAAGATCGAGGGAGTGCTCCGGCAGCTCCGGGGTCTGCAGTTCGCCGGCGTCCTCGAGGTGGGCCAGCGTCGTGCGCCGCGGGTTGGCTATGTTGCGGAACATCATCGTCGTCTTCACGGTTGTTCTCGACCCTGTCGTCCGTCGGGGGTTGGCAGTTGCCTACGTCTTGTAAAGCGCCAGGCTAAACATCGGATTCCCCGGCGAAGTCGTGAAGACCCCATGATCACCGTGTGAGTTTGCTCACGGCCCCATGGACAAACCGGTCAATTCCGACCCCCAACCCACCCCACCGAAACGGACATTGACCCCCTGAAGCCACCATTCCGCTCCTGATCATGGCGACTGGGACAGCGTCCGATCCTGTGGAACTCGCGTGCATACGCCCCTTATGCGGGAGTTATCTTTCTACGGCAGGTGACTCGGCACTCACATGCTGTCACGTAGGTCACGGCATGACCCATGAGCCTTGTTGGAGATCCTGCACTGTGCTGGAATGCCACGGACCGCCGCAGGATCGAGCCGGCGCACAGGGGGCGCTACGAGCGCCGGGTGGCGGCGAGAAGGGGGAGCCAGCGCCGGTCACTCACGACCACCAGGGGGCGCGTTCAGGGCGCCTTCGAAAACGCCGACACCGTGTCTTTCCGTTCACGCGGAGGGGCGCCTGGTCCAGAGGTTGCGACGCTAGTGCAGGGACGTTTCAAGAGGGATGGCAGTGCTTCGGCGGAGCCGGAGCCGCACGGCGGGACTGGCCCCAATGCCGGCAGTCCCTCCCCCCAGCACGCCCAGAACCCGGGCCCGGCAGCGTCCGGCGACGGCGGTGAGCGCTCAGGGCGCCCCGGCGCGTCGGCACCCGCCGGGTCGCCGAGCCCCGCGGCTCCGCCGATCAAGCCGGTCCAGGGCCCGAGCGGCCCGGGGTCGCGAATAGCGCTGCGCAACTGGCGTATCTCCACGCGCCTTGTGTCGCTGCTCGCCCTCCCCGTGGTCGCGGCCACCTCGCTGGGCGCGCTGCGCATCAGCGACAACATGGACGACATCCAGCAGCTCGACAACATGCGGCTGCTGACGGAGATGACCAAGCAGGCCACCGAGCTCGCGGCCGCGCTGCAGGACGAGCGCGACCAGTCCGCCGGTCCGCTGGCGCACGGCTCGAAGGTCAGCGACTACACGGTCAAGGGCTACCGGGACAAGACGGACCGGGCCAAGCAGAACTTCATCGACGCCGCCGAGGAGATCGACACCTCCAACAAGGACGGCTCGCTCCTCGGTGTGCGCGAGAGCCTCGTCGGCGTCGTCGGCGACCTCGAGACGCTGTCCAAGGTCCGCTCCACTGCGTACGAGGCCAAGCTCAACTCCTCGCAGACGGTCGAGGCCTACCACCGTCTGATCACGCACCTGCTGGACCTCTCCCAGGACATGGCGGAGGCCACCAGCAACCCCGAGATGATCCAGCGCACGCGCTCCCTGGCCGCCTTCTCCTCGGCCAAGGAGTACGCGTCCATGCAGCGCGCCGTCCTCGCGGCGGCCCTGCCCGCGAACAACACCACGGTCGGCCGGCTCTCCGAGAACGACCGGCTCTACGCCCAGTCGGCGCTGGAGAGCCAGAAGTCCGAGCTGCGCAGCTTCCGGAGCATCTACGGCACGGACAAGGCGACCTCTCTCCTCAAGCCCATCGAGGAGAACAACGCCACCATCAAGGCGTCCGACACCTACGCCAGCCGTGCCCTGGCCGCCCAGAACGGCCTGGACGACCTGCAGAAGCGGTCGTACCAGGACTGGGTGGACGACAGCTCGACCAAGATCGAGCAGATGAAGAAGATCGAGCACTCGCTGCTCGAGGACATGGAGCAGAAGGCCCGCGAGCTGCGCAACTCCTCGGAGCAGGAAGCGATCATCTCCGGTGCGCTGATCCTGCTCGTGCTCGGTGTCTCGCTCGTCGGCGCCTTCGTCATCGCCCGCTCCATGATCCGCTCGCTGCGCCGCCTGCAGGAGACCGCCAACAAGGTCGCCCAGGACCGTCTGCCCGAGCTGGTCGCCCAGCTGTCGGAGTCGGACCCGCAGGACGTCGACACCTCCGTCGAGTCGGTCGGTGTGCACTCCCGGGACGAGATCGGCCAGGTGGCCGCGGCCTTCGACGACGTGCACCGCGAGGCGGTCCGCCTCGCCGCCGAGCAGGCCCTGCTGCGGGGCAACGTCAACGCGATGTTCACCAACCTCTCGCGCCGCTCCCAGGGCCTCATCCAGCGTCAGCTCTCGCTCATCTCCGAGCTGGAGTCCCGCGAGGCCGACCCGGACCAGCTGTCCTCGCTGTTCAAGCTCGACCACCTCGCGACGCGTATGCGCCGTAACGGTGAGAACCTCCTCGTCCTCGCCGGTGAAGAGCCCGGCCGCCGCTGGACCCGCCCGGTCCCGCTGGTCGACGTGCTCCGCGCCGCCGCGTCCGAGGTGGAGCAGTACGAGCGCATCGAGCTGGCCGCCGTGCCGACGACCGAGGTCGCCGGCCGCGTGGTCAACGACCTCGTGCACCTGCTCGCCGAGCTGCTCGAGAACGCGACCTCCTTCTCCTCGCCGCAGACCAAGGTCAAGGTCACCGGTCACGCGCTGCCCGACGGCCGCGTCCTGATCGAGATCCACGACACCGGCATCGGCCTCTCCCCCGAGGACCTCGCGGCGATCAACGAGCGGCTCGCCTCGCCGCCCACCGTGGACGTCTCGGTCTCCCGCCGCATGGGTCTGTTCGTGGTCGGTCGTCTGTCGCAGCGGCACGGCATCCGCATCCAGCTGCGTCCGTCCGACTCCGGTGGTACGACCGCGCTGGTCATGCTCCCCGTCGACGTCGCCCAGGGTGGCAAGAAGCCGCAGGGCAAGCCCGGTCAGGGCGCCGGTGCCGCCGGTGGTCCGGCCGCCGCGCAGGCCGCAGCCGGTGCGGCCGCGGCCCGCCGCCAGGCGGCCGGTGCGGGCGCCCAGGGCGGTCCCGCCCTCGGCGGCGCTCCGGGTGCCGGTGCGCTGGGTGCCGGTGCGAGCGGTGGCGGTCGGCTCGGGGCCGGTCAGGGGCCGCGGGCCGCACTGCCGGGCACCGGCCAGGGCGGCAACGGCCGCCCCGGTGGGCCGGGTGGCGCGCGCGGACCGCAGGCTCCGAACGCTCCGCAGCAGGGCCGGCCGGCCCCCGCGGGCGCCGGTGCCGCGTTCGGTCAGGCGCCGGGTGCGCCGCAGGGTCTGCAGGCCACGGGCCAGGACAGCTTCGGCGGCGCTCGTGGCGCCGTACCGCCGCAGTCCCAGCCCCAGGCTCCCGCCGAGAACGAGGGCCGCGGCCGCCGTGGCCGCCGGCCGCAGCTGCCGGGCCGTGGTGGTCCGCGCGCCGAGCTGCCCGGTGGCGACACGCAGCCGCGCACCCCGAGCTGGAGCGACGAGAACGCCCAGCCGCCGGTGCCGCGTGCCTCGCTGGACACCCCGCGCGGCCACGACGAGACCTCGCGGATGCCCCGCTTCGACGACCACCAGGGTCCGGGCGCCACGACGGAGATGCCGGCCATCGGGCGCGGCGACGACCGTCAGGGCCTCGGTCCGGCCGCCGACTTCGACCGGCCCGCCTTCGGCAACGACCCGCAGAACACGGGCCAGTTCGCCCGTCCCGGCACGGACTCGCCGCAGAACACCGGCCAGTTCGCCCGTCCCGGTGCGAACGGTTCGCAGAACCCCGGCGAGTACCCGCGTCAGGACTACGGCGTTCCGCAGAACGGCGGCACGCAGGGCCAGGGCTCGTTCGTCCGGCCCGACGTCTTCGGCAGCCCGAACGGCCAGGGCCAGGGCGGCAACCCGCAGAACACCGGCCAGTACGCGAGCCCGTCGTCGTTCGACGTCGGCTCCACCGGCCAGTTCGCGGTGCCCGGCTACGACGGCTCCTCGACCGGGCAGCACTCCCTGCCGGGGCGTCAGAACCCGTCCGGCAACGGCCAGTTCGAACGCCCGCAGAACGGCGCCGACTTCGGTGCCCCGCGCCAGCCCGTCCCGCCGCGTCCGCAGCGGCCCGTCCGGCAGGAGCCCGAGGCCCTGCCGCCGGCGACCGGTCCGGGCGACGGCCGTACTCCGCTGTACGACACGCTGGAGACCAACTGGTTCCACGGCGGTCCGGGCGGCGAAGGCCGGCCGGGCGACGCCAACGGTTCCGCTCCGGCACAGCAGCAGCCGCAGGCCGCTGCACCTCAACGTCCCGCGACCTCTTCCTGGCGCACCTCTCCGAACGACGACCTCGTTCGGCAGGCGGAGCGCGTACGGCAGCCGGCCGCGGGCGGCGTCACCACCTCCGGCCTGCCGCGCCGGGTGCCCCGGGCGAACCTCGTCCCGGGCACGGCTCAGCAGCAACAGCACCAAACGGGTCCGCAGGTCTCGCGTGCGCCTGACGACGTACGCGGCCGGCTGACCAATCTCCGTCGGGGCATCGCACAGGGTCGACAGGCCGGTACGGGTACCGGCCAGACCGGAAGTTTCCCCAGCCCCACTCACCAGCAGGAGCGATAGTTGAGCCAGATGAGCCAGGCGGCACAAAACCTCAACTGGTTGATCACCAACTTCGTGGACAACACCCCAGGGGTGTCCCACACCGTCGTCGTATCCGCCGACGGACTCCTTCTGGCGATGTCCGAAGGCTTCCCGCGTGACCGCGCCGACCAGCTGGCGGCCGTCGCGTCCGGTCTCACCTCGCTGACGGCCGGGGCCTCCCGGATCTTCGAGGGCGGCACCGTGGCGCAGACGGTCGTCGAGATGGAGCGGGGTTTCCTCTTCCTGATGTCCGTCTCGGACGGCTCGTCCCTCGCCGTGCTCGCGCACCCGGAGTGCGACATCGGCCTGGTCGGCTACGAGATGGCGCTGCTGGTCGACCGCGCGGGCGCGGTCCTCACGCCCGACCTGCGCGCCGAACTCCAAGGCAGTCTGCTCCACTGACCCTCACCGGCACCACCTGTCTCACCAAACCACCGTCCGGCCGCCACAATCCCCCCACCGGCCCCGTCAGACGGCTTGCCCGACCGACTTGCTGTCCCGCCCGGAGGATTCATGACCCCGCCCACCGCCTCTCATGATCCGTACGCGGAGCCGTACGAGGATGAGGGCGACCAGCCGCTGGTACGTCCTTACGCGATGACCGGTGGCCGGACCCGGCCGCGCTATCAGCTCGCCATAGAGGCACTGATCAGCACCACGGCCGACCCGGCAGCACTCATGGGGCTGCTCCCGGAGCACCAGCGCATCTGCCACCTGTGCCGTGAGGTCAAGTCGGTGGCCGAGGTGTCGGCACTCCTCGCCATGCCACTGGGTGTGGCCCGCATTCTCGTCGCGGACCTGGCCGAGGCCGGGCTCGTCGCCATCCACCAGCCGGGTGGCGACGAGACCACCGGTGCACCGGACGTGACCCTGCTCGAAAGGGTGCTCAGTGGACTTCGCAAGCTCTGACGGAGGTAGGGCGACCACCTCCGCGAAGATCGTCGTGGCGGGAGGGTTCGGCGTCGGCAAGACCACGTTCGTGGGTGCCGTCTCCGAGATCAACCCGCTGCGCACCGAGGCCGTCATGACGTCCGCGTCCGCGGGCATCGACGACCTCACGCACACCGGGGACAAGACCACCACCACGGTGGCCATGGACTTCGGACGTATCACGCTCGACCAGGACCTGATCCTGTATCTGTTCGGCACGCCCGGCCAGGACCGCTTCTGGTTCATGTGGGACGACCTGGTCCGTGGCGCGATCGGCGCGGTGGTGCTCGTGGACACCCGGCGCCTGGCCGACTGCTTCCCGGCGGTCGACTACTTCGAGAACAGCGGTCTGCCCTTCGTGGTCGCCCTCAACGGCTTCGACGGGCACCAGCCGTACGCCCCCGAGGAGGTTCGGGAAGCGCTGCAGATCGGCCCGGACACGCCGATCATCACGACGGACGCCCGCCACCGCGCGGATGCCAAGAGTGCGCTGATCACGCTGGTGGAGCACGCGCTCATGGCACGGCTGCGATAGCACTCAAATCAGCCATGTCGTACGGCAGTTGTCGTAGACGCATCGGAGCCGGCTGTGGCCTTTGACACGGTCGGCCCCGGTGTTCATAACGTTTCGGCAGAGGAATCGGGTGGTACGGCCACGGGTCGTTGCCAACTGGTGTCGCTGCGCACACAAAGGCCCCGTCTTTTGACGGGGCTCGCTCTTTATGACCGTTTTATCTGGGGCTTACATCACATGGAATCAGCGCTTTCCACTGTTTGGAAGAGCGCAGGCCGTCGTGCTGGAATGCCTGAACTGCCTATTAGTCAAAGACGTACTCCGTAGTACTGCGTACTCAATGACGTACTGGGCTCTGAGACACTGCGGCACGACGTTGGTGCCCGCCGCCGAGAGGTTGTTGGTCGAGTGAGGCGAAGCAAGAACGGTCCCGAGCCGTCGGCCCGGGGCAACTTCACCCCGCCGCCGCGCGGAGCGGCGCCCGCCCCTGTGCCCGTATCCGAGCCCACGGCCGCGCCCGCTTCGAGCGGCGGCCGTTTCTCCCCTCGCAACTGGCGGGTGCCCACCCGGCTGAACGCGATCCTGCTCATACCCGTGGCCGTCGGCCTGGTCATGGGCGGCTTCCAGGTGAAGAACTCGATCGACACCTGGCAGGACGCGCAGGACGCGGAGAACACCGCCCGGCTCGTGGCGGCCGCCCTCACCTACAGCAACGCGATCCTCGTCGAGCGTGACTCCACCGCCGCGCCGCTGCTGAAGGGCAAGAGCCAGACCGCCGCCGACAAGGCCCTGGTCGCCAAGCTCCGCAAGCAGACCGACCAGGCCGCCGACGAGTTCGACGCCGCCGCTCGCAACATGCCGAACCGGCCCAACCTGGTCCGCCGCCTGGAGCGCTTCCGCAAGGTGGAGCCGGAGCTCGCGACGATCCGGAAGAAGGCCTACACCTCCCAGTTCAAGGGGGTGGAGACCGAAGAGACCTACGTCGACATCGAGCACCCGCTGCTGGAGTTCTCCAACGAGCTCGGTCTCGGCACCGGCAACATCACCAGCTACGGCCGCTCGGTCTACGCGATAGCCCTGGCCAAGGGCGCGCTCTCGCTCGAGCGCTCCATCGGCACGCACCTGCTGGTGAACCCGGGCCCCAAGGACACCGATCTTGCGCGCCAGCGCACCGCCCTGACCTCGTACGCCTACCTGGAGGGCATCGCCCTGCAGGAGTACCAGGCCGGTGGCACCGACGAGGACCTCGCCAAGCTCAAGACGGCCGAGAACCAGATCAAGGTCGACGGCGCGGCGATGGCCAAGCAGGCAGCCGCGCAGAACCCGAAGTACGTGCCGCCGCCGGCCAACCCCACGGACATGATCGCGGGGATGTCCCAGCTGCAGACGACGGCTCCGGCCGCTCGTGAGGCGCTGGCCGAGCAGGGCATCAGCGCGCAGAACTGGTGGGGTCTCACGACCCTCAAGTTCGACGCGTACCGCAAGCTGGAGAAGGACAAGGCCGACACCGCGGTGAGCGAGGCGTCGACCATCGCCGACAACGCCAAGCGGGACGCCCTGATCACCGGCGCCATCGTCATCGTCGCCCTGCTCCTCGCGTTCATCCTGGCCGGTGCGGTCGCCCGGCAGATGTCCCGCGCCATGCGCCAGCTGCGCAACGCCGCCTTCGGCATCGCCGAGCAGCGTCTGCCGATGCTGGTCGACCAGCTCTCGCGCACCGACCCCGGCCGGGTCGACACCCGGGTGGCCCCGATCCCGATCACCACGAAGGACGAGATCGGCGAGGTCGCCCGCGCCTTCGACCAGGTCCACCGCGAGGCCGTCCGGCTCGCCTCCGAGCAGGCCCTGCTGCGGGGCAACATCAACGCGATCTTCACCAACCTCTCTCGGCGCAACCAGTCGCTGATCGAGGGCCAGCTGACCCTGATCACCGACCTGGAGAACAACGAGGCCGACCCGGACCAGCTGGAGAACCTCTTCCGCCTGGACCACCTCGCGACCCGTATGCGCCGCAACGGCGAGAACCTCCTGGTCCTCGCCGGCGAGGAGCCCGGCCGCCGCTGGGACCAGCCGGTCCCGCTGGTCGACGTGCTGCGCGCCGCCTCCTCCGAGGTGGAGCAGTACGAGCGCATCGAGCTGTCGGGCGTCCCGGAGGCCGAGATCCACGGCCGTGCCGTGACCGACCTCGTGCACCTGCTCGCCGAGCTGCTGGAGAACGCCACCACGTTCTCCTCCCCGCAGACCAAGGTCCGCGTCACCGCGACCCGTCTCCCCGACGGCCGCATCATGATCGAGATCCACGACAAGGGCATCGGCCTGACCGCCGAGGACTTCGCGGACATCAACCACAAGCTGGCCAACCCGCCGACCGTGGACGCCGCGATCTCGCAGCGCATGGGCCTGTTCGTGGTCGGCCGCCTGTCCGACCGGCACGGCATCCGCGTCCAGCTGCGCCCCTCCGGCGAGCAGGCGGGCACCACCTCGCTGGTCATGCTGCCGGACGCGATCACCCACGGTGGTGGCGGCGAGCAGCAGATGCAGCGCGACGAGTTCACCGTCTCGCAGATCATCCCGGAGCAGAACTTCCAGGGTGAGGACTTCAGCCAGCCGATGCGCACGGCCGCGGAGCTCGGCTTCGACGACACCCGCTACTCCGAGGTCCCGGACGACATCCGCGAGCTCGACCCGGTCGGCCGCTCGCTGATGCGCGAGGAGCGCCGCGCGGCCCTGGAGGCCCAGCAGACGCAGGACCCGCAGTCGCTGGACCCGGCCGCCGAGACGTCGTCGTACGCGGACGCCTTCGACGCGCAGCCGGCCTACGACAACGGCTTCCCCGAGCAGCAGACCGGTTCGTTCGACCCCCGCCCGGCGTACGAGGAGCAGCAGCAGAACCCGTACGAGGAGCAGGCCGCTCCGGCGTACGAGGAGACCGCCCAGCAGCCGTCGTACCAGGATCCGTACTACACGCAGAACGGCTCCCTGCCGCAGAACGACAGCTTCTCGTCGAACGGCGGCTACCCCGAGCCCGGCTATTCGGAGTCGGCGCAGGAGGAGCCCTCGGTCGCCCACGCCGCCGCCCCGGAGACCTACTCGGCCTTCGAGCAGCGTCGCTACCAGGACGACTGGCCGCAGCAGGACGGCTACCAGAACGGCTACGCGGACCAGTACGCTCCGGAAGCGGAACCTGCGCAGGCCGCTGACGTGAGTGAGCGCGACCGCGTAGGCTTCGACCGTCCGGGACCGGCTCCTTCCGCCGCCCACCAGCTGACCGACGCCGGGCTGCCCCGCCGCGGATCCTTCGCGAGCGGTACGAACGGCTCGAACGGCACGCGGCACGCGCACCAGGAAGCGTCGGCTCCGGCATCGGCTCCGGCTTCGGCTTCGGAGAGCAACGGCTCCGGCGACTGGCGCTCGGCGAACGACCAGCGCTGGCAGCAGGCTTCGCAGCTGAAGAAGCCCAAGGCGGGCGGGGTCACCTCCTCCGGCCTGCCGCGGCGGATACCGAAGGCCAACCTGGTCGACGGTGCCGCCGAGCCCACCCCTCAGGGAGGCCCACAGGTCTCCCGAGCCCCGGAGGACGTCCGGGGACGACTGAGCAACCTGCGGCGCGGTGTCCAGCGGGCCCGCACCGCAGGCGGAGAAACGAACGGCCAGGGCTTCGGTCCTGACAGCACCTACAACCAGGAGCGTTAGTGTGAGCCCGATGAGCCAGGCGGCACAGAACCTGAACTGGTTGATCACCAACTTCGTGGACAACACCCCGGGGGTGTCCCACACGGTGGTGGTCTCCGCCGACGGACTCCTTCTGGCGATGTCCGAAGGGTTTCCGCGCGACCGCGCCGACCAGCTGGCGGCCGTGGCCTCCGGTCTGACCTCGCTGACCGCCGGAGCCTCGCGGATCTTCGAGGGTGGCAGCGTGAATCAGACTGTTGTGGAGATGGAGCGGGGATTCCTGTTCATCATGTCCATCTCCGACGGTTCCTCGCTCGCCGTCCTCGCGCATCCGGAGGCGGACATCGGCCTCATCGGGTACGAGATGGCCCTTCTGGTGGACCGTGCCGGTACGGTCCTGACACCCGATCTGCGGGCCGAGCTCCAGGGCAGCCTGCTCAACTGACAGACGGACGGTGCGTTTTGACGTCCCGGGGCCGTAAGGTTTCGGGACGCGGCTCCACAGGGATGGGTGCCCGGCACGGTCGGAGGAGGAGAAGAGAGTGGCAACACCACCAGGCGGTTCGAATACGGGCAACTGGTCGTACGGCCCTGCCCAGGGCCAGGGCGACGGTTCCCAGAACCCGAACCGTTACAACTTCCCCTCCGCCCCGAACCAGCGGCGTCACCAGCCGTACGCGCCCCAGGGCCCCCAGGGTCCCGGGCCGTCGCCGTACGACCAGCCGCCCGCTCCCCGCATCCAGCCCGTGCAGCCGCATCGGCGCTCCCCCGAGCCGGCGCCCGCGGGGGCGTCGAACAACCCCCTGGTGCGTCCGTACGCCATGACCGGCGGCCGGACGCGCCCGCGCTACCAGCTCGCCATCGAGGCGCTGGTGCACACCACCGCGCAGCCGCACCAGATGCAGGGCCAGCTGCCCGAGCATCAGCGGATCTGCAACCTCTGCCGGGAAATCAAGTCGGTGGCCGAGATCTCGGCCCTGCTCACGATCCCTCTCGGCGTGGCCAGGATCCTCGTCGCCGACTTGGCGGAGGCAGGACTGGTCGCCATTCATCAGCCCGGCGGCGACGAGAACGCCGGCGGCCAGCCAGACGTGACACTGCTCGAAAGGGTGCTCAGTGGACTTCGCAAGCTCTAGCGGCGGTCCTTCCCGCTCCACCACCTCGGCGAAGATCGTGGTGGCGGGTGGCTTCGGCGTGGGCAAGACCACGTTCGTCGGGGCCGTTTCGGAGATCAACCCGCTGCGCACAGAGGCCGTCATGACGTCCGCTTCGGCAGGCATCGACGACCTCACCCACACCGGAGACAAGACGACCACCACGGTCGCCATGGACTTCGGCCGCATCACCCTGGACCAGGACCTGATCCTGTACCTCTTCGGTACGCCGGGCCAGGACCGCTTCTGGTTCATGTGGGACGACCTGGTCCGCGGTGCGATCGGTGCCATCGTGCTGGTCGACACCCGGCGCCTGGCCGACTGCTTCCCGGCGGTCGACTACTTCGAGAACTCGGGTCTCCCGTTCGTCATCGCCCTCAACGGCTTCGACGGCAACCAGCCGTACAACCCCGACGAGGTCCGCGAGGCCCTGCAGATCGGTCCCGACACCCCGATCATCACGACGGACGCGCGGCACCGCGCGGACGCGAAGTCGGCGCTGATCACTCTCGTCGAGCACGCGCTGATGGCTCGCCTGCGGTAAGTGGTCTGTGCGGCCACCGGGCTGCCTCGGACGGTTCGATGCCGTCCGCAGGGCTCGGTGGCCGTTCGCGCAGTTCCCCGCGCCCCCGCGCATGACTGAGGGCCCCTCCATCTGGAGGGGCCCTCAGTCATGCAGTACCGAACTGCGCTCAGCGCCAGCTGTGCGGCGCCCGGAAGCCGTTCTCGCGCTCCAGGCGACGCCAGCCGGCCTTCGGGCGGCCGCGGTGGGCCGGCTCGGTGGCGGGCTGGGCGGCCGCGCGGGCGAGGAGGACGGCCGTGATCGCGGCGACTTCCTCGGGGTCGGCGTGGCCCTTCTCGACGCGGATGTCAGGGGTGCTCATAGGTCTCAGTCTCCGTGAGAGAGGTTTCCGCGAGGGTGTCGCGGAGGGTCCGCTGGGTTACTGCGGGGGGTTGCCGTGCTTGCGGGAGGGCAGATCGGCGTGCTTGGTCTGCAGCATGGCGAGGGAGCGGATGAGGATCTCGCGGGTCTCGGCGGGGTCGATGACGTCGTCGACCAGGCCGCGCTCGGCCGCGTAGTAGGGGTGCATCAGCTCGGACTTGTACTCCTTGACCATGCGGGCCCGCATGGCCTCGGGGTCCTCGGCCTCGGCGATCTGACGGCGGAAGATGACGTTGGCGGCGCCTTCCGCTCCCATCACGGCGATCTCGTTCGTCGGCCAGGCGTAGGTGAGGTCGGCGCCGATGGACTGGCTGTCCATGACGATGTACGCGCCGCCGTAGGCCTTGCGCAGGATCAGGGAGATCCGGGGCACGGTCGCGTTGCAGTAGGCGTACAGCAGCTTGGCGCCGTGGCGGATGATGCCGCCGTGCTCCTGGTCGACGCCGGGCAGGAACCCGGGGACGTCCAGGAACGTGACGATCGGGATGTTGAAAGCGTCACACATCTGGACAAAGCGCGCAGCTTTTTCCGACGCCTCGATGTCCAGGACCCCGGCCAGGGTCTGCGGCTGGTTGGCGACGATGCCGACGACCTGGCCGTCGAGGCGGCCCAGCGCGCAGATGATGTTGCGCGCCCAGCGCTCGTGGACCTCCAGGTACTCGCCGTCGTCGACGATCTCCTCGATGACCTTGGCCATGTCGTACGGCCGGTTGCCGTCCGCCGGGACCAGGTCGAGCAGGACGTCGCTGCGGCGGTCGACCGCGTCCGAGCTCTCCACCCGCGGCGGGTTCTCGCGGTTGTTCTGCGGGAGGAGCGACAGGAGGTAGCGGACCTCCGCGATGCAGGTCTCCTCGTCGTCGTACGCGAAGTGGCACACCCCGGAGGTCTCGGCGTGCACGTCCGCGCCGCCCAGGCCGTTCTGGGTGATCTCCTCGCCGGTCACGGCCTTGACCACGTCCGGGCCGGTGATGAACATCTGCGAGGTCTCGCGGACCATGAAGACGAAGTCGGTCAGCGCGGGGCTGTAGGCCGCACCGCCCGCGCACGGGCCGAGCATCACGCTGATCTGCGGGATGACCCCGGACGCCTTGGTGTTGCGCTGGAAGATGCCGCCATAGCCGGCGAGGGCGGAGACGCCCTCCTGGATGCGGGCGCCGGCGCCGTCGTTGAGGGAGACCAGCGGCGCACCGGCCGCGATGGCCATGTCCATGATCTTGTGGATCTTCGTGGCGTGGGCCTCGCCCAGCGCGCCGCCGAAGATCCGGAAGTCGTGGGCGTAGACGAAGACCGTGCGGCCCTCGACCGTGCCCCAGCCGGTGATGACACCGTCGGTGTGCGGCTTCTTGGCCTCCAGGCCGAAGCCGGTGGCCCGGTGCCGGCGCAGCTGCTCGACCTCCTGGAAGGAACCGGCGTCCAGCAGCAGCTCGATGCGCTCCCGGGCGGTCAGCTTGCCCTTGGCGTGCTGCGCCTGGGTCGCCTTCTCGCTCGGTCCGGCCAGTGCCTGCGCACGGATCTCGTGCAGCTCGGCCACCCGTCCACGCGCGTCCGTCGGCTCACCCGTCGACTCACCCGGCGCCTCATCCAAAACGGTCATGTAGTGACCTTACGAAGGACACGGGGGAAAGCGAGCCGTCGACTCCGTACAGTCTCCGGCCCGTTTTCCTGGTAGCACTGAACAGAACCTGAGCCGCATGCAGGCGTTCCGACTGCTCAGAGGGCGTCCGGCTTGTAGGGGGCTTACAAAGTCGTCAACCGAGAGTCAGCTCACATCGGTGCGTCGCACATGACACGCCTGGGGTAATGCGGAGGGTCGCACGGCGGCCCGTCGACAGTACCCGGACCGAATCGTCGGCCCGGACCACCCCGCGCACCGGATGGTGCCAGGTGATCTCCAGGGGTTCGCCCGTTCGGGTGGGTTCGCTCACGCAGAGGGTCGCGGTCCGGCCGTGCCGGCGCAGGAGGACGCTGGCGGGCGCGGAGGAGGTCAGAGGGCCCGCCGTGCCGGGCTGCCAGAAGTTGGCCGCCGTCACGCCGAGGGAGCGGACGTGGACGGCCTGGCGGGCGGCGTCGTTGGCGAGGAGGGTCAGCCAGTGCCGGTCGGCGGCGCGGGCCGCGACCGCGCGCCTGGAGGCGCCGGGCATGAGGAGGTAGAGGTAGGAGGCGTCCTCCGGGTCGGTGCCGTGGTCGAGCCAGAGCGTCTGCCAGCGGCGGGTGGCCCGCTCGCCGGTGCTGGTGGTGTTGATGTCGGACCAGGCACCGGTGCGGTCCTCGCGCAGGGTGCGCAGGTCGCCGTGCGGGACGACCCAGCCGCCGTGCCCCTCCAGGTGGGCCCAGTCCCGGCCCCTGGCGAACTCCTGCGTGCCGCCCTCCCCCAGGTTCCGGTTGTCGACCACGGTCTCCACGGGGACTCCGTCGGCGCAGTCGATCCCGGCGCCCAGGCAGATCACCGCGTCCGCCAGGCAGAACCAGGACTTACGCGCCTGGAGCGTCGAGCCGAGGCCCTTGAGGTGCTGGCCGACGGCCGCGTACTCGCCGTCGGTGGTGCCGCCCACCCAGCGGACGTCCGGTTTGGGGGCGCCCCACTCGCCGCCGGCGCGGTCGGGCAGGCGGAGCGTGGAGACGGTGGTGCCGGGCAGGCGGTAGAAGTCGACGGTGGGCCAGTACCAGTCGGTGAACTGGTCGGCGGGCCGTCCGGCGGCCCACCAGGAGAGCATTCCGGCGCCGGTGTGCCAGCCGCGCGGGTTCTCGCCGTTGCCGCACTCGTAGTACGTGATGCGGTCGCTGCACATGGAGATGTTCGCGGTGAACGCGGGGCGGCGGTGGACGGCGCGGTCCATCGCCGGGAAGAGACGGTGCCCGACGGGTTCGGGGGCGGCGGGGACCGGCGAGTCGGCGACCGCGTACAGCCGGGCCATGTCGGCCACCTCGAACTGAGGTGCCGTCAGGATCGGTGCCACCGTGTCCCGTTCGATCCAGCCCTTGACGTACGACGACCAGCGGGCGCTCTCCGCCGCGCTCGCGCCGCCCGCCAGCAGGGCGATGGCGGCGATGAGGTTCTGCCCGTGGAAGTGGTCGCCGCGCATCACGTGCAGGTCGTCGGCCTTGAGGTAACCCCGGCTCATGGCACGGCCGTTGACGCTGTCCATCACCAACCCGTCGTGGATGAGCGGCGCGTAGGCGTGCTCGACGGCGTCGAGGACGATCTGCCGGTTCGGGTCGGTGACCTCCCACGGGGAGCCGGCCAGCAGGGTGAACAGTCGGCCCAGGCCGTCGAGCATGACCTGGCCGTACGTCCCCGAGTAGGCGACCCAGGTGTGCTGGACGAAGGACCCGTCGGCGTAGAGCCCGTCGCCGTGGGTGACGTACGGGAAGACCGGGGAGAGGGCCTCCCGGGCGAGGGCGATCTTCGCGTCCGCGCGGCCGAGGATGCCGCGCAGGGCGACCGAGCGGCACAGGTCGACGCGGTTGGCGCCGGTGGAGGTGCCGGAGTAGTCGGTCAGCATCGTGTCGGGGACGAAGTGGTCCACGGCCGCGCAGGCCGCCTGCCGCCGGGCGTCGCCGAGGTGGTCGTACAGGGCGGCGGTGATGTCCATCAGGAGCCGCGGGCTGCCGATCTGCCACTCCCACCAGTTGCCGTAGCGGGTGGTGGAGGGGTTGTAGACGGTGGCGGAGAGGTGGTCGAGGCCGCGCAGGACCTCCGCGAGGAGGTCGGGGTCGCCGGTGGAGCCGGTGCCCTGCTGGACGTAGGCCTGGGTCATCGTCCACAGGCGGCTGTAGCTCTGGGTGATGCCGGCGGGCGGGTCGTAGGGGTAGCCGGGCCAGAGGGAGGTGGGGGTGGGGGCCATGGCGGCCCGGAAGGCGCGGGCCAGTTCGCCGGTCCGGGCGAGGCGGGAGGCGTACGGCTCGGCGGTGGGGTCGTAGCCGGTGCCCAGGGCGATGTCGAGCCAGCGCAGGCGGAGGGTCTCGTAGGGGTCGGGGGCGCCGGCGCGGGCGGGGGGCGCGGTCGTGGCGAGGAGGGCGGCGGCCATCAGGACGGCGCGACGGGTGGGTCTCATGAGGTCTCTACGACGAGAGTTCATGCCCTGGGCATCTACCAGCTTCCGGTCGTCTCGCCAACACTTCACGAATGATGTTGAAAGTTGAATGGAATAGAGCTACCGTCGTCCGTGTTGAGTAGTTCAACGTTCAACATCCTCTCGAAGGAGCACCTCATGAGCACCGACCTCACCACCCTGACCGGCGACTACACGATCGACGCCTCCCACTCCACGATCGGCTTCACCGTCCGGCACGCCATGGTCACCAACGTCAAGGGCAAGTTCAACGACTTCAGCGGCTCGCTGCACCTGGACGGAAGCAACCCGTCGGCCTCGACCGCCTCCATCGACGTCAAGATGGAGAGCATCGACACCGGGTCGGCGGACCGTGACGGGCACCTGAGGAGCGCGGACTTCTTCAAGACCGAGGAGTTCCCGACCATGACCTTCCGCTCCACCAAGGCGGAGTCCCTGGGCGGCGACGACTACCGCATCACCGGTGACCTGGAGATCCTGGGCACGACCCGGCCGATCACCATCGACCTGGAGTTCAACGGCGCCGCGAAGGACCCGTTCGGCAACGAGCGCGTCGGCTTCGAGGGCAAGGCGGAGATCAAGCGCTCCGAGTGGGGCCTGACCTGGAACGCCGCGCTGGAGACGGGTGGCGTGCTGGTCTCCGACAAGATCAAGCTGCACTTCGACATCTCGGCGATCCGCAACGCCTGACGCGTCGCCGTACCGTGCGGGGTCTCCCCGCACTCGCACCCGAGAGCGCCCGCCGACCCGCGTCAGGGAGGCGGGCGCTCGGTCTGTGCCGGTCAGGTGCGCACGGGCGGGGCCTCATGGCCGAGCCGGGCGACGGCGGCCGCCAGCCGGGCCGCCCGTCCCTTCGGGGTACGGGCCGTGAGCAGGGCGAAGATCACCTGGTACCGGTCGGTCCGCCCGAGGCCGTCGAAGGCGGCCCTGGCCCGCGGGTCGCCCGCCAGCGCCGCCTCCAGGTCCTCGGGCACCTCGGCCTCCCGCTGGGAGGCGTACGCCGCCGCCCATCGTCCGTCGGCCCGGGCGGCCGCCACCTCGGCGAGCCCCGTCGGCCGCATCCGGCCCGCCTCGGTCAGCTCTGCCACGCGCCGCACGTTGACCATCGACCACAGGCTCCCCGGCCTGCGCGGGGTGATCTTCTGCAGGAAGTACGAGGCGTCCAGCGCCTTGCGCTGCCCGGTGATCCAGCCGTGGCACAGGGCGATGTCGTTCACCTCCGCCCAGTTCACGGAGACGATCCCCGAGCCCTTCTTGGCGACCCTCACCCACAGGCCGGGATGCGGAGCGGGGTGGGCGGCCAGCCAGGCGTCGAGGGCGTCGGCGGAGGCGAACGGGCGGGACGGCTCGTCGTTGCGCGGGGTCATGACGACACCGTAGGAGCGAAGTAGGGCGGATTCCGTCCTCCATGCCGCCCACCGACTTCTCCTCGGATTCGTCCTCCATCCCGCCACGGGGCTCTCAAGCGTCCCGCAGCCTGAACAGGGCTCCCCCGGCCACGAGCAGCCCCAGCGCGTAGGCCGCCAGTACGCCGAGACCCGCCCACGGGCCGATCGGGAGGAGGTCCAGGTTGCGGGTCGCCTGTACGGAGAGGGCGGCCGGCATGGGGGTCCAGCGTTGGAGGCGGTGCTGCCAGGTGTGGGAGTGCAGGAGGTCCGCCAGGAGCGGGACGACGTAGAGCAGGCCCAGGCCCGCGGTGATGGCTCCCGCCGTGTCCCGAAGGAGGGTCGCCAGGGCCAGGCCCAGCAGGGCGACCAGGGTGAGCACGAGGACCGAGCCCGCGACGGCGCGCAGGCCGGGGGCGGGCAGGGGGAGGATGAGGCCGGCCGTCCCGAGTGCGGCCGCCACGGCCACCGTTCCCGTCGCCGCCGTCACCAAAGACAGGGCCGTCGCCTTCGCCGCCAGGGTGCGCGGGCGCGCCGGCATGGCCGTGAGGGTGACGCACAGGGTGCCCGTGGCGTACTCGGCGCCCATCGAGAGGGCGCCCAGAACCAGGCAGGTCGACTGACCGAGCCAGACGCCCGTGAGGCTCAGTTTCACCGTGTCCTCGTGACAGGCGGCCGGGGACGGGCACACGTCGTGGGTGAGCGAGGAGGCCGCCGCCGCGCCGACGGCCGTCGTCAGCAGGACCGTCGCCGCCGTCAGCCACCAGGTGCTGGGCAGGGTGCGGAGCTTGGTCCACTCCGCGTGCAGGGAGCGGATCACGCGTCCCTCCGGCGCAGGCTGAGGGCCGCCAGGACGAGAGCCGCGGCCGCGTAGGCCGCCAGGACGGCGAGTCCGTGCCACGGGGACAGCGGGTAACAGCCGCTCTCCGGCAGGCAGTTGTACGTCACCTGGGGATAGCGCGTGATGCCCTGCTGGACGGCGAACGCCGCCGCGGGGGTCACCCGCAGGAGCCACTGCGCGAACGGCAGCGGGAAGGCGAAGGAGAGGATCTGCGGGAGGATGACGAGGACCACCACCGTGGCGATCGTGGCCGCGCTGTTGCGGAGCACCACTCCCGCGGCCACGGCGAGGACGGCCACCAGCGACAGCAGGACCGCGCTGCCCGCCACCGCCCGCAGTGCCGGGTTCTCGAGCAGGGAGAGGTCGGGGAACTCGGGCGGATCGAAGCCGTTGCCCCGCAGGGCGCGCTGGGCGAGGACGAAGCCGACGGCCGTGGCGGCCAGGCCGGCCGCGAAGGTGACGGCGAAGATCACGGTCGTCTTCGCCGCGAGAACCCTCGGCCGGGACGGCGTCGCCGTGAACGTCGTACGGATCAGGCCGCGCTTGTACTCGGCCGTGACGAAGAGCGTGCCGAGGGCGGTCATGAACAGGACGCCGACGAAGACGCCCTGGAAGCTCATCTGGACCGTGTCGGGCAGGTCCTCGGCCGGTGCGATGTCTCCGTGGCCGGAGAGGGTGTAGGTGCCGGCCGCGGAGACGGTGGTGCCGCCGGGCTCGGCGTTCCGCGGTGCCGGGCCGTTGGGGACGGGCCCGCCGACGTCCGTGCTCCGCCAGGCGGTTGCGGCGGAGGTGCCCCGGAGGGAGAGGTGGTCGTAGGTGCCCTCGACCTCGCCGCCGCCGAACGTCTGGCTGGTGCCGCCGAAGGAGCGGTGGACGCGCTGATGCGCGGGGGTGCCCGCGAACAGGCCCACCTGGACGGTGTGCGGGAGCCCGGACAGCCGTACCTCCCTGATCCTGGTCCAGGTGCGGCCGTCGGACGACTCGTAGCCGGTGAGGCGGTCGCCGCTGCGGGCGAGGCGGAGCCAGCGGGGCGTGGTCCCGACGTCCGTGCCCGAGCCGGCCGTGTCGTGCGTGAAGTCCCACTGCATACGGATGCCGTGGTCGGGGGTGGCCAGCACCGCCGCATATGAAGAGCCCTGCTTGAGGCTCGACTTGACCATGATGCCGGCCTTCGCCCAGGGTTCCGGGCTCTCGCCGTCTGTGCTCCGCAGGCCGGTGACGCGGGCGGTGACGGTGCCGTCGCCGGTGAGCGGGCGGTAGGTGAAGTGGAAGGCGTCGACGACCGGCCGGCCGTCGGGGCCGGGGCGCGAGGGGCCCGTACCGCTGATGCCGGAGCCGCTCGCGCCGAGCAGGCAGATCACCGCGGTGACGACGGCGCCGGCCGCGAGGACGAGCGGCCAGGCGCGCACGGTAAGGAACTTGGTCCACTCCGCGCGCAGCAGGGGGACGAAGCCGGTGCGGGCCGGATGGAGGCGGGAGCGGTACGGGGTGAGGGTCGGCGTCGTCACGTGGCCACCTCGTCGGTGCCGGTGGCCGACGTGAACTCGACCGCCTCACGGGTGAGTTCCATGTACGCCTCCTCCAAGGTCGCCCGGTGCGCGCCCACTTCGGCGAAGGGGACGTCGGCGGCGTTCAGCAGCTCCACGACGCGGCGGGCCGACAGTCCGTCGACCGTGAGGGTGTCGCGGTCGGTGACGGCGACGGTGGCTCCCTCGCGGGCCAGGAGCTCCGTCGCCCGGGCCCGGGCGTCGGTGCGCAGGCGCACCCGGTCGCCGGAGGCCGCGGCGAGGAGGTCGGAGACGGCCGTGTCGGCGATCAGGCGGCCCCGGCCGATGACCACCAAGTGGTCGGCGGTGTCCTCCAGTTCGCCCATCAGGTGACTGGAGACGAGGACGGCTCGGCCTTCGGCGGCGAGGTGGCGCAGGAGGCGGCGGATCCACTGGATGCCCTCCGGGTCGAGGCCGTTGACCGGCTCGTCGAGCAGGAGGACCGGGGGGTCGCCGAGCAGCGCGGCCGCGATGCCGAGGCGCTGGCGCATGCCGAGGGAGTAGCCGCCTGCCCTGCGGCGGGCCGCCGTCTCCATGCCGACCTGTTCCAGGACCTCGTCCACACGCCGGGTGGGCAGGCCGTGGGAGTGGGCGAGCCAGCGGAGGTGGTCGCGGCCGCGGCGGGCGGGGTGCAGGGCGGCGGCGTCCAGGAGGGCGCCGACCTCCAGCAGCGGGGTGCGCAGGGCGTGGTAGGGGCGGCCGCCGATGAGGGCCTGTCCCTCGTCGGGGGCGTCCAGGCCGAGCAGCGCCCGCATGGTGGTGGACTTGCCGGCGCCGTTGGGTCCGACGAAGCCGGTGACCGTGCCCGGCTCGACCGTGAAGGACAGGCCGTCGACCGCGAGGGTCCGGCCGAACCGCTTGCGCAGTTCACGGACTTCGATCGTTGCGTCGCTCATGGGGAGGGAGGCTAGGAGCGGCCGGTACGCGCTGTCGTCCCGCCCGGGAGGTCCCTCGCGCGAGGGACGCCGGGCGGGTGCCCGGTGGGGACAATGGGCGGGTGGGCGAGGAGAGACAGGCTTCGGGGTGGGGGTACGGCGGCCTCGACGAACGGATGCGGGCGGTCCTGGCCGGGTGTGTGCCGGCGGCCCTCGCCGTGGGCGAGCTGCTCGCCCGCGGGCCGCTCCCCCGGTCCGGCCTCGCCGTCGCCCTCCTCCTCGCCCTGGCCACCACCCTGCCCCTCGGCCCCGTGGTGCGGGCCGGGGCGAGCGGCGGCCCCCGTGGGTTCGACGTCGCGCGCACGCTGCCCGCGCTGGCCCTGAGCGCCGGGTGCGTGCTCGCGCTCGTACCGTTCGGGGCGCTGACGCTGGCGGGGATCGGCGCGCAGCTCGGCTGCGTGTACGCGCTGGCCCGCATCGGCCGGGCCCCCGTCGCCGGGGTGCTCGTCGTGCCCTACGTCGTCATCGCGCTGGTCTCCCACGAGCAGGCCACCCGGGTCGTCGCCGTCCTGGTGGCGACCCTCGCCTCCGCGGCCGCGGCGACCGGTGTCACACGGCATGTACGCCGGACCGCGCTGGCGCACAGCGCGACCGAGCAGGCGTTCGCCGACACCTTGCTGGCACATGCAGCCCGGGGTGAACGGGCGCGTATCGCGCGGGAGTTGCACGATGTGGTGGCGCACCACATCTCGATGATCGCGGTACAGGCGGAACACGCGCGGCTGACCACCGCCGGTCTGCCGCCCGAGGGCGCCACCCGCTTCCTGGCCATCGGCGACACCGCCCGCACCGCGCTGACGGAGATGCGCCGGCTGCTGGGCGTGCTGCGCGAGGACGCGGAGACCGGGGTGCAGCGCAGGCCGCAGCCGGGGCTCGGGCAGCTGCTGGAGCTCCTCGACGAGGCGCGGGACGCGGCCGCATCGCGGGCCCGGCTGATCGTCAGCGGGCCGGTCGCCGCGCTCGACCCCGGCATCGAGGTCACCGCGTACCGGATCGTCCAGGAGGCGCTGACCAATGCGCGCCGGCATGCGCCGGGTGCCGCGGTCGACGTGGAACTCCGTTACGGGGAGCGGGAGTTGGCTGTGCGCATACGGGACAACGGGCCCGGGCCGACCCCTTCCGGCACCCCGGGCCACGGCCTCCTCGGCATGCGGGAGCGCGCGTCGGCCGTCGGCGGCTCCCTGCGCACCGGCCCGGCCGCCGGCGGCGGTTTCCTCGTCGAGGCGCGGCTGCCGGTCCGCGCGGAGGCCGTCGTATGAGCGTCCGTATCGTCGTCGCCGACGACCACGAGGTGGTGCGCATCGGGTACGCCGGGCTGCTCGCCACCCAGCCCGACTTCACGGTCGTCGGCACCGCCCGCGACGGCGCGGAGGCGGTGGGCGTCTGCCGGGAGCAGCGGCCCGACGTCGTCCTCATGGACGTCCGGATGCCGGTCATGGACGGCATCCGGGCGACCGCGCGGCTGCGGGGCCCGGACGCGCCGCGGGTCCTGGTGCTCACCACCTTCGACCTGGACGAGCACGTGTACGACGCCCTGGCCGCCGGGGCCAGCGGGTTCCTGCTCAAGGACGTGACCGCGGAGGGGCTGTTCGACGCGGTACGGGTGGTGGCCGCCGGCGAGGCCCTGCTCGCGCCCGCGATCACCCGGCGGCTGATCGCCGAGTTCGCGCGGCTGCGCCCCAGGGCGCCAGCCCGGGGCACCCTCGACGTCCTCACCCCGCGCGAGACGGACGTGCTGCGGCTGCTGGCGGAAGGCCTGTCCAACCCGGAGCTCGCCGAGCGCCTGCGGGTCGGCGAGGAGACCGTGAAGACGCACGTCAGCCGCATCCTGTCCAAGCTGGGGCTGCGGGACCGCACCCAGGCGGTCGTGATGGCGTACGAGACGGGGCTGGTGGTGCCGCGGACCGGCTGAGCGTCCGGTCCCGGCCCGCTCAGCCCTCGCTCGGTCGTACGACGGCCGGAGCGGCCCGGGTCCGTCCGCGCGGTACCGGCAGCAGCCACCAGGCGGACGCCACCGAGAGCACGGCGCCGACGGCGATCCCCTCCAGCCGGGTCGGCAGCAGGCTCTGGGCGTCCTGGCCGAAGTAGCCGAGGAGGAGCGAGAGGGCGCAGGTCATGCCGGCGGCCCAGTAGGCGTAGTTGAGGGGGCGCAGCCACAGCGCGACCGTGAGGACGGCGAACATCAGCGCCACGGAGGTGTGGCCGGTGACGCCGGCCGCCGCCACGGCCACCGCGAGCAGCGTGCCGGCGCAGGCTCCCGCGAGTCGCTCGATCCCCTTGCGCAGGACGTCGTTGCGGCCCCGGTTGCCGCTCGCGGCGACGTACGCGGTGAGGACGACCCACGGCCAGTGGTGGTCGAAGAGCAGGGTGCCCAGAGTGAAGGCGGCGGCGATCCCGGCCGCCATCTGCAGCGCCATCCGGGTGCTCGGGCGAGGGTGGAGGCGGGAGGGGCGGCGCGGCGGCTCGGGGGCCGGTTCGGCGCGCCACGGCCCGAACCGGTCGCCCAGCGCCTGCACCAGCCAGACGGACCCGCACGCCAGCGCCCCGGTCAGCGCCGACCAGCCCCAGGTCACCAGCCCGCTCTGCGCCTCGGGCGGCAGCGCGGGGCCGGGGACGACCAGGAGGGCGACCAGCGGGAGGGCCAGCAGGGTGCCGACCCTGGTGGCGGTGGGCCCGTAGCGGCGGATCCAGATGGCCAGCGCCATCCAGAGCGTGTAGACGGCCGCGCCGGCCGCGTAGTCGGAGGCGATCAGCCGGCCGAGGAAGATCGAGGCACCGGCCGTGGCGGGCACCAGGACCAGCGAGACGAGACGGCGGCGGGTGTCGGCCGTGCGCTGGGTCGCGGAGAGGGTGAGGGTCAGACAGACCGCCAGGACGAGCACGTCGGTGTGCAGTCCGAAGGTGCCCTCCAGCCCCAGGGCGGCCGCCCAGCAGAGCAGCACAGCGGTCATCGTCAACACCGCTTCGTACGCGTTGCGTATCAGTTTGGCGGTCACTTGCCCGAGAATACGGGCTTACCGCCAGCCGGAAAAGTAAGTTTCCGCGTACTATCGCGCCCATGGAGCATCTCCTCGAAGCCGCCCGTGTCCGGAACGGCGTCATCCGGCTCAACCGCCGGCTGCGGCAGGAGCGCGGCGCCGGAAGCCTCAGCCCCAACCAGCTGACGGTCCTCGGGCATCTGCGCCGGAACGGGCCGTCCACGCCCGGCGAGGTCGCGGAGGCCGAACGGCAGCGGCCGCAGTCACTGACCCGGGTGTTCGCGGAGCTGGAGGCGGAGGGCCTGATCGTGCGCGAGCCCGGTACGACAGACCGGCGGCGGTCCGTGCTCTCGCTGACCGAGGAGGGCCGCCGGGCCCTGGAACGGGACATGGCCGAGCGGGACGCGTGGCTGGCCCTGGCCCTGGAGACCCTGAGCGAGACGGAGCGGGGGGTGCTGGCCCTGGCCGCGGAGGTGATGGAACGCCTGGCGAACGCCGAGGTCCGCGCACCGGAGGACGGCTGAGACCGGCGGGCGGCTGAACCCCGGCGTCAGAATCCCCCGCCGAAGTCCCCGCCTCCCCCGAAGTCCCCTCCGCCTCCCCCGCCGTCGCCGAAGCCGCCGCCGAAGTCGCCGGGGTCGAAGTCCCCACCGGAGACGTCACCGCCGTCGTAGCCGCCGGTGCCGAAGTCGCCATAGCCGGAGCCGTAGTCGGCCGCGTAGGACGGGGTCGCCATCATGCTGCCGAGGAGGGTGCCGACGAGGAGGCCGGGGAGCAGCCCGCCGCCGAAGTAGCCGCCCGCCCAGGGGCCGTAGGCCGGGCCGGCGTCCCAGTACGGGCGGCGGCCGTAGTCGGTGTCGACCTCGCGGACGACGGGGTCGCGGCCGTCGGCGAGGCGGGTGGCGTCGGCGGCGCAGACCGGCACCTCGCGCGGGGCGCCGCCGGGCGGCGTCCAGGTGGCGTCCACGACGGACGGGCCGTGGCGCGGGTCGAAGAAGCACGGCGGCCGGCGCTCGGGCAGCGGGCGGCCCTCGCGGCGGGCGGCGAGCTGGGCGAGGCTGAAGCGGCCGTCCTCCAGGGCCTGGGTGACGGACCGGACGTCCTCGGGTTTCGTGGCGGCGGCCATGTACGCCTTCGCCTGTTCGTAGGAGTCCAGGGCGCGTTCGTAGTCGGCGCGCATGGCGTCGTCGGCGCCGGCCTCGGCGGGGTGGAAGTCGAGCCGGTCCAGTTCTTCGCCGAAGGCCGTGATGTCCTCGTCGACGACGACCCTCAGCCGCTCCAGCGCGGCCCGCCGCTCCTCGGCCCGGCGGCGCCTGTTGCGGCGTACGAGCGCGTAGGCGCCGCCGCCCCCTGCAACCAGCACCACGCCCACGGTGATCAGCGCGGTGGACGACAGCCCGCCTCCGCCGCCGGAGGAGCCCCAGCTGCTCGGCGCCGAACCGCCCATGTTGGCGAGGGCGCGGTCGGCGAAGTCGTTCAGCTGGGCCGCCGCATCCTCGCCCTGCACGCTGCCGACCAGGTTCTGCACGGCGGTGCGCGGCAGGACCGAGGAGTCGGCGCGGGCGTCGAAGCGGTCGCCGAGGCGGATGGCGTAGAGGCCGGTGATGCCGGTGGCGGTGCGCAGGTTCGTGAAGAGGTTCCGGGTCGGGTAGTCGGCGGGCAGGACGGCGACGAACAGGGGCTTGTCCGCGTCTCTGATCTTCTTGGCCAGGGCGTCGGCGTCGCCGGCGGACAGCTGGGCGGAGGCCGCCGGATCGACGTAGACCGGGCTCCTGCGCAGGGCGTCGGCGATCGTCGAGATGCCGGTCGTGGCCTGGGCGCGGGGCGCGGTCACGGTCAGCAGGACGATCACCAGGGCCAGCAGCAGCCCGGGGAGGCTTCGGGTCCGTACGACGGCCTTCATGGTTCGAAGCTACCCGAAGCCCCCCAAAGCCGGTCATAGGCGCAGGTCAGTCCACCGCCTTCCAGGCCGTCTCCAGGCGCTGCACGGCGGCCCCGTAGCGCCCGGTGAGGGAGAGGTGGTCGGCGTCGGCGAAGGGCTTCGCGACCGCCGGTGTGATGTTCTGGCCCGCCTTCTGCTGGACGATCAGCCGGGCCTTGGCCACCAGTGCCCGGCCCGCCTTGTCCGCTCCGGCCCGCTCGGCGACGGCCGCTGCCGCCGCGAGGGCCCTGAGGGTTCCCTCTCCGCCCTGCGGCACCTTGGTCAGGGTGGTCAGGCCCCAGCCGTAGGGGAACTGCGGGTCGTAGGAGGCGTCACCGACGTTGATCGGCAGCTGGGCCTCCGACCTCGGCCAGGTGACGGGCAGTCGGCCGGTGAAGGGCCGCTTGCCGTAGAGCACGTCGGCGACGCCGTCGCCCTCGGTGCCGGGCAGCCAGGACGCCACCAGGGCGTCGATCCCGCCCAGCCGGTCCCCGATGAGCTGGGGGCGCCCGGAGACGATCAGCACCGCGCACCTCATGGCGGCGCACACCTTGTCGACGGCGGCCTTGTCGGCGGCGGAGAGCTGGAGGTCGTGGCCGTTGCCGACGTCTCCGACGCCTTCGGCGTAGGGCGTCTCACCGACGACGACCACGCCGACGTCGTAGCCGGAGGTGGGCGCGGAGGCGTCCTTGGAGTAGGTGACGTCCCCGTCCTTGCGCATCGCGTCGAGGATGGTGGTGCCCTTGGTGTGGGTGCCGGACGCGCCCTGCCAGGTGATGGTCCAGCCGCCGGTCTGGTTGCCGAGGTCGTCGGCGTTGGAGCCGGCGACGTAGACCTTCTGGTTCTTCCTCAGGGGCAGCACGCCGTGCGCGTTCTTCAGCAGGACCTGCGACTCGGCGGCCGCCTGCCGGGCCACGGCCCGGTGTGCGGCGGAGCCGATCCGGGAGGCGTTCGCGGTGTCGGCCCAGGGGTGCTCGAAGAGTCCGAGGCGGAACTTCTGCGTGAGGATGCGCGACACGGCGTCGTCGATCCGCTTCCCGCTGACCCGGCCGGCCCGGACCTCGTCGAGGAGGGTGGCGGTGAAGTCCTTGTAGGAGTACGGCACCATCATCATGTCGACGCCCGCGTTCACGGCCGTGCGGACGTGCGCCGGGTAGTCGCCGGGGAGCTGGTCGATGGCGTTCCAGTCGCTGATGACGAACCCGTCGAAGCCCATACGGCCCTTGAGCACGCCGTTGATCATGTCGGCGCGGGCGTGCATCTTCACCGGCCCCTGTCCGTCACCGAGGATGTCCAGCGAGGAGTAGGACGGCATGACCGTGCCGACACCGCGGTCGACGGCCGTCCGGTACGGCGCCAGGTGGACGGCCTCCAGCTGCTGCCGGGTGACCTTGGTGACGCCCTGGTCGATGGTGTACGTGCCGGTGGTGGAGGAGCCGTACTCGGTGCCGCCGTCGCCGACGAAGTGCTTCGCGGTGGCGAGGACCTTGTCGGCGCGGCTCAGGTCCCTGCCGTCGGAACGCCCTTGGAGGCCCTGGATGATCGTCTCCATGGACTCCACGAGGGCCGGGTCCTCGCCGAAGGACTCGTAGGCGCGGCCCCAGCGTTCGTCGCGGGAGACGCAGAGGCAGGGGGCGAAGTCCCAGGGGACGCCGGTGGCACGGACCTCACTGGCCGTCACCGCACCCGCATGCTGGGCGAGTTGGGGATCGCGGGTGGCTCCGATGCCGATGTTGTGCGGCATGATCGTGGCGCCGGCCAGGTTGTTGTGGCCGTGCACGGCGTCGACGCCGTAGACGAGCGGGATCTGCAGGCGGGTGGCCTGCGCCCGGAGCTGGAAGGAGTCGATCATCTTCGCCCAGGCCTCGGGGGTGTTGGGCGTGGGGGTCGAACCGCCGCCGGAGAGCAGTGAACCGAGGTCGTAGCCGGTGACGTCGGCGCCCTCCCCGACCGCCCCGCGCTCGGCCTGGGTCATCTGCCCGGCCTTCTCCGCCGGGGACATGCGGGAGAGGAGGTCGGCGACGCGCTTCTTCACCGGCAACTTGGCGTCGAGGTAGGGCAGTCCGTGCGCGTCGATGACGACCTGCGGGTTCTCGGCAGGGGCCTTGGCGCCGGTGACCGTGAGCTCGAGCGGGATCGTCTCGGCGGTCTCGGCGGACTTGTCGCGCAGGGTGGCGACCTTGACGGTCCGCGTCGCGCCGGAGGCGGTGCCCGCGGGGAAGGTGAGGGTGCCGGAGACCGGGGTGTAGTCCTTGCCGGGGTCGGCGGTGCCCGTCGCGGCCGTCTCGTAGGTGACGGTGACGGGTTCGTCCAGCGGGACGGAGCCGGTGGTGGCGACGGTGAGCCGGACGGTGGCCGTGCCGCCCTCCCGCACCAGGTGGACGGCGGAGTCGGCGGTGACCGAGGCGCGCAGGGACTGGTCGGCCTTGCCGTACAACTCCACGTCGTCCATGGCGAATCGGCCGTTGACGCCGACCGGGAGGGTGAGGGCGTAGCCCCACATCGAGGTCAGCCCGAGGACGTGGTCGATGCCGCCGACGGGCTGGTAGTCGGTGCGGTACTGGAAGTCGGTGAACGGGATCTCGATCTGCTTCCAGCCGGTGAAGTCGTCGGTGAAGGACGTCGTCCACAGTTCGGAGGCCTCGCCGTTCGCGCCGCCGTCCTTGATCTCGAAGGCGATCTTCTTGCCGTTGTCCTGGCCGTCCCACCAGAAGCGGATGCCCTTGTGCGCGGACCAGTCGTGGCCCGGCTCGGTGGCGGCGAAGTCGTGCGTGAAGCCGCCGTAGCCGCTGATGTCGTAGGTGCCGGTGAGAACCTTGGCGCCCTCGGGGGCGTCGGCTCTGTCGGTCAGCCGCAGAGCGGGCGGATCGTCGCTGTCGCCGCCCCAGGTGAAGATGCCCTCGGCCGGCTGGGAGGCGAAGGGGACCTCGCCCTCGAAGCGGTCGACGGGGACGGGGGCGGGGTCGTCGGCCGCCTGGGACACGGTCGGCGTCAGCAGTGCGGCGAGCACTGCCACGGAGGCGAGCAGGGCGGTTCTTGGCATGGACCTTCCCTCGACTCTCTGGTTCACTCTGGCTCGAGCTGTTCACTCATGACTTAGATCACGCCGTGAGTTAACTAAGGCCCCGCAGACCCGTCAAGACGTCTCGTCAGGAAGGGATGCACCCCCATGAGAAGAACCCCCCACGCGCTCCGGCTGCTGCTGGCCGGCGTGCTCTCGGCGGCCGGCTTCACCGCGGCCGTTCCCGCCGCGCACGCGGCCGGTGAACAGGTCACCGCCTGGCTCACCACCACCGACGACTCCGCCGGACGCCATGTCACGCGCGGACTCCAGCCGCAGACGCCGTTCGCCTTCCAGGCCGGGACGGGTGGCGGCGGCGAGAACATCACCGTCGACGAGAACACCCGGTACCAGACCTTCACCGGCGGCGGCGCGTCCTTCACGGACACCGCGGCCTGGCTGATGAACTCCAGCGGCGCGCTCTCGCAGGCCACGCGCGACGCCACCATGAGGAAGCTGTTCTCGCCGACGGACGGCATCGGCCTGTCGTTCCTGCGCAACCCGATGGGGGCCTCGGACCTCGCGCGCTACGGCTACACCTACGACGACGTGCCGGCCGGGCAGAGCGACCCGAACCTGAACGGCTTCTCCATCGCCCACGACCTGGCGGACGTCGTCCCGCTGACCAGGCAGGCGCTCCAGCTGAACCCCTCTCTGACTGTCATGGCCTCGCCATGGACGGCTCCGGCCTGGATGAAGGACAGCGGCTCGCTCAACGGCGGCTGGCTGAAGGCGGAGGACTACGGGGCCTACGCGAACTACTTCGTGAAGTACCTCCAGGCGTACAAGAGCCAGGGCGTGAACGTCTCCTACGTCACCCCGCAGAACGAGCCGACCTGCTGCTCCGGCTATCCGTCGATGAGCTGGAACGCCTCCGGCATCCAGTACTTCCTCAAGAGCGAGCTGCTGCCGAAGCTCCAGTCCGCCGGCCTGTCCACCAAGGTCCTGGCGCACGACTGGAACTGGGACGTCTACGACTCCTACGCGGCGGCGTCCGTCGACGACACGGCGATCCGCAACCACCCCAACTTCGGCGGTATCGCCTGGCACGGCTACGGCGGTGACGTCTCCAAGCAGACCGCGGTGCACAACCAGTACCCGAACCTGGACGCGTTCGGCACCGAGCACTCCGGCGGCACCTGGATCGCCAACCAGCAGCGCGAGGACATGAACAACATCATCGACTACACCCGCAACTGGGCGAAGTCGGTGACCAAGTGGTCCCTCGCGGTGGACCAGAACATGGGCCCGCACAACGGCGGCTGCGGCACCTGCACCGGGCTGATCACCGTGCACAACGGCGACGGCGCGAGCGGGACCGTCGACTACACCGTCGAGTACTACACGATGGGCCAGCTGACCAAGTTCGTCCGGCCCGGCGCCCAGCGCATCGCCTCCACCGCCTCCACGAGCGTGCCGAACGTGGCCTGGCGCAACCCCGACGGCTCCAAGGCACTGATCGCGTACAACGACGCCGCCGGCGCCAAGACGGTGACCATCGACTGGGGCTCGCAGCACGCCACTTACTCCCTGCCGGGCAAGACCTCGGCCACCTTCACCTGGAACGGCACGCAGTCCGGCGGCGGCGGCACGACCGGCGCGTTCGTGGGCCTGGCCGGCAAGTGCCTGGATGTGGCGGGCGGTTCGAGCGCGAACGGCACGGCCGTCCAGCTCTACGACTGCAACGGCTCCACCGCCCAGCAGTGGACCGTGCAGGGCGACGGGTCGATCCGCGCCCTGGGCAAGTGCCTCGACGTCACCTCCGCCTCGACCGCGGACGGGGCCAAGGTGCAGTTGTACGACTGCAACGGCACCGGCGCACAGCAGTGGTCGTACAACTCCTCCACCGGGGACGTCGTGAACACCGCGGCCGACAAGTGCCTGGACGTCACCGACAACTCCTCGGCGAACGGGGCCCGCGCGCAGATCTGGAGCTGCACGGGCGCCGCCAACCAGAAGTGGAGACTTCAGTAGGGGCCCGGCCCCCGTCCACGTCCCCGGCATAATCTGGAGGCCCATTCGACCGCCGCGAGGAGAGCCGTGAGCAGCGCAGTCGACGCCGACCGCGTCAGGCGGGAGATCCTCGACGAGGGCGCGGGCGGGCGGCCGTATCTGCTGCGCGACGCCCGCGTCACGGGGGAACTCCGGCTCGACGGGGCCGGGATACGGCGGGCCGTGCGGTTCGAGGGGTGCCGGTTCGACGGGCCGGTGACGCTGGAGGGGGCGAGCACGCTCGCCTTCGAGCTGGTGGACTGCGTACTGCCGGGGCTGCGGGCCTCGACCGCCCATGTCGGCGGCCGGCTCGACCTGCGCCGGTCGGCCGTCGGCGAGACCGACGGCCTCGGCAGTGCCGTCGACCTGGTGCACGCGGACATCGCCGGCGGACTGCGGCTCGACGGGGCGCACCTGATCGCGCCGGGGCGAACAGCGCTCGAAGGCGGCGGTCTGGTGACGCGGGGCGGCGTGTTCTGCGAGGACGGTTTCGTCGCCGAGGGCGAAGTGAGCTTCCCCGGGGCCGAGTTGACGGGTGGCCTGTGGATGCGCGGGGCGCGGATCACGGTCGGGGATCCGGAGCGGTTCGCGTTCCACGGCGACGCCCTGAAGGCGTCCACCGTACGGCTGGCGCACGGGTTCCGGGCCGACGGCAGGGTGCGGTTGCGCGGGGTGCGGGCAGAGGACCTGGTGTCGTTCAACGACGCCGAACTCCTCGGCTCCGGCTCGTCGTTGATGTGCGTGGGCATGCAGGTGGGGGCGCTCGACCTGCGGTTCGCGCGCAGGCCGGCGGGCAGCGTGAACCTGCGTACCGCGCACGCGTCCCGCCTCCAGGACGACCCGGCGACCTGGCCGCTGTCGCTGGGGCTGGACGGGCTGACGTACGACTGGCTCGGCGAGACCGCCGCCACCCGGCGCGAGGACCTCACCAACCGCCTCGCCTGGCTGGGCCGCCAGCCGGTCTACGCGCCCCAGCCCTATGAACAACTCGCCTCGCACTACCGCAGGTCCGGGCACGAGGACGAGGCGCGGCGCGTGCTGCTCGTACGGGAGCGGTGCCGGCGGGCGACGCTGGGGCCGGCGGGGCGGACCTGGGGATGGCTGCTGGACGGCGCGGTCGGGTACGGCTACCGGCCGTGGCTCGCGGGGCTGTGGCTGGCGCTGCTCACACTGATCGCCTCGCTCGTCTTCGACGCGTACACGCCCGTACCGAACAAGCCCGGAGAGGGCGCGCCGTTCAACCCGGTCGTGTACACCCTCGATCTGCTGGTGCCGGTCGGCGGACTGGGAATGCGCGGCGACTGGCACTGGAACGAGGCGGGCGTGCAGGCGCTCGCGTACGGGCTGGTCGGCGTCGGCTGGATCCTGACGACGGCGGTGGTGGCGGGTGTGACGCGCACGCTCAGCCGCGGCTGACGCCGGGCGCCGCGCCCGCCACCGGGCCACGTCATTCGGCGGGTTCGACCCCGGCCCGCAGCAGACCGTAGGTGTACGCGTCCTCCAGCGCCTGCCAGGAGGCCGCGATGACGTTCTCGGCCACGCCCACCGTGGACCACTCGCCGCTTCCGTCGGACGTGGAGATCAGCACGCGCGTGGTGGACTCGGTGCCGTGGACGCCCTCCAGGATGCGGACCTTGTAGTCGACGAGGTCGAGCTTGGCCAGCTGCGGGTAGATCTTCTCCAGGGCCACGCGCAGCGCGCGGTCGAGGGCGTTGACCGGGCCGTTGCCCTCGGCGGTGGCGACGATGCGCTCGCCCTTGGCGTAGAGCTTGACCGTGGCCTCGTTGGCGTGGGTGCCGTCGGGGCGGTCCTCGACGATGGCACGCCAGGACTCGACCTCGAAGTACTTCAGCGGCCTGCCCTCGACCTCGCCGCGCAGCAGCAGTTCGAAGGAGGCGTCGGCGGCCTCGTAGGTGTAGCCCTTGAGCTCGCGATCCTTGACGCGCTCCACGACCCGGCCGACCAGCTCGCGGTCGTCGCCGAGGTCGACGCCGAGTTCCTTGCCCTTGAGCTCGACGGAGGCGCGGCCGGCCATGTCGGAGACCAGCATCCGCATGGTGTTGCCGACCAGTTCGGGGTCGATGTGCTGGTACAGGTCCGGGTCGACCTTGATCGCCGAGGCGTGCAGGCCGGCCTTGTGGGCGAACGCGGAGACGCCGACGTAGGGCTGGTGGGTGGAGGGGGTGAGGTTGACGACCTCGGCGATGGCGTGCGAGATGCGGGTCATCTCGCGCAGCTTGCCCTCGGGCAGCACCTTCTTGCCGTACTTCAGCTCCAGGGCGGCGACGACCGGGAAGAGGTTGGCGTTGCCGACGCGCTCGCCGTAGCCGTTCGCGGTGCACTGGACGTGGGTGGCGCCCGCGTCCACGGCGGCGAGGGTGTTGGCGACCGCGCAGCCGGTGTCGTCCTGGGCGTGGATGCCGAGCCGGGCACCGGTGTCGGCCAGGACGGTGGAGACCACGGCCTGGACCTGCGCCGGCAGCATGCCGCCGTTGGTGTCGCACAGGATCACGACGGAGGCACCGGCCTCGGATGCCGCCCGTACCACCGCCTTCGCGTACTCGGGGTCGGCGCGGTAGCCGTCGAAGAAGTGCTCGCAGTCGACGAAGACGCGGCGGCCCTCGGAGACCAGGTACGAGACGGTGTCGCGGACCATCTCCAGGTTCTCGTCCAGCGTCGTCCTGAGCGCCAGCTCGACATGGCGGTCGTGGGACTTGGCGACCAGCGTGATCACCTCGGCGCCCGAGTCCAGGAGCGCCTTGACCTGCGGGTCCTCGCTCGCCTTGGCTCCGGCCCGGCGGGTGGCGCCGAAGGCGACGAGCTGGGCGTGCCGGAAGTCGATCTCCTGCCGGGCGCGGGCGAAGAACTCGGTGTCCCGCGGGTTGGCGCCGGGCCAGCCGCCCTCGATGAAGCCCACGCCGAAGTCGTCCAGGTGCCGTGCGATCGCGAGCTTGTCGGCGACGGTGAGGTTGATGCCCTCACGCTGCGCGCCGTCGCGCAGGGTCGTGTCGAAGACGTGGAACGAATCGTCGAGCTCGCTGGTTTCGGTCATGGTGTCAAGGCTCCTGTGTTGGATCTCGGTCGTACCGGAATGACCGGCTCCACCGTCCTCCAATGATCCCTCGCGCTGTGCCTCCGGCTGCAGGTGGGCCAGAAATGCGAAAAACCTCTCGCGGGTGCGAGAGGTCTGCGCGCGGGTCGAGGACGACGGTGTCCGCCCGTACCTGGTCGTACGTGGCGGTCACTGCGGACCGGCGCGCCTGCTGCCAATAATCATGGCGAACGAGAGCACGGGGGCAGTCTGGCACAGACCGCCCCCGTGCTCACCGGTCGTCTCAGTATGCGAACTCCGTGTGTTCAGCCCGGGTGGCTCACGAAGACGTCGGCGACGTCGTTGGTGTCGTCCGGCACCAGGTCGGGGGCCTCGGAGCGGAACTCCACCGCGCGGCCGCCGCTGGAGACCGAGCCGGGCACGGCGAGGGCGGCGGACGTGGTCACGGTCCGGCGGCCGCCGGTGCGCACGTCCAGCAGCGACAGGGCGTAGGTGTCGTCGGTGAGCAGGACGTGCCGCGCGGCGGGGTCCGCGGCGACGGGCAGCACCCCGTCGAGGCCCAGCCTGCGGACGTGCCCGCCGGCCAGGTCGACGAGGCGGGCGCTCGTCACGCCGTCCGGGTAGGACCGGGAGCCGATCACCACGCGCCGGCCGTCCGCGGAGAGCGCGGCGAGCGTGGAGTCGCCGTAGTCGTCGGAGTCCGCGCGGACGGTGACGCCGGAGTCGAGGTCCTCGACGTAGACCCGCCCGGTGCGATCGAAGCCGCCGGGCACGAGCATCCCGTACGCGAGGGTCCGCCCGTCCGCGCTGAGCATGACGCCGGTCAACTGCCCCTCCAGCGGGGGCGCCAGGACCTGGGTGTCGGTGCCGGTGACCAGGTCCCGCACGTACAGCACGCTCTCGTACTCGGGCGGGGTCCGGCTGCCGATGGTGTACGCCACGTACCGGCCGTTCGCGCTGACCGCCTGCGCGGTGCCCAGCTCGTAGCGGCCGCCGCCGTCCGCGGGCCACAACTGCTGGGTCCTGCCGGTCGCGCGGTCGTGGACGTAGGGCTTGGTGAAGCGGTTGCCCGAGGAGTAGGCGACGATCCGGGCATCGGCGCTGAGCAGCGGCCCGCTCGCGTAGTACTGGGTGTCGGGCACCCGGATCAGCGCCCCGGTGCGCAGGTCCTTGAGGTACACGCAGCCACTGCCGCTCGCCGGGCAGTCCGGTGCCGGGCCGGTCGCGGTGAACGCCGCGAACCGGCCGTTCGCGCTGACCGGGCCGCCGTAGACGTAGGTGCTGAACTGGCTTCCGTCGCTGCCGGTGTCCACCCGCTCGACGCCGGGGCCGCCGGGTGCGGCGGTGGCGGTCGGCACGGCGGCGGTCAGGGCGAGCGCCACCGCCGCCACGGCGGTCCGCACGAGTCGTCTCATCGCCGGCTCACCCCACCTTCCGTACGAAGACGTCGGCGACGCCGTTGGTGTCGTCCGGGACGAGGTTCGTGGCCGTGGAGGGGAAGGCGGCGCGGCGACCGTGGGCGTCGAGGGACACGGCGGTGGAGGCGCCGTCGGCCTGAGCGCCGTCGGCTCCGAGGCTGACGCGGGAGACCGCGCCGGTGGCCAGGTCCTTGACGAAGATGTCGGCGACGCCGTTCGTGTCTCCGGGGACGAGGTTGTCGGCGGTCGAGGTGAACGCCACACGGCGCCCGTCGGCGCTCAGGCTCGCGCCGGCGCTCGGGCCGTCGGCCTGGGTGCCGTCGGCCGCCGTGCTGACGCGGACGGTGGTCTGCGCCGCCCGGTCGTACACGAAGACGTCCGGGGCCTTGTTGGTGTCGCCCGGGACGAGTGAGTACAGGCTGGACTCGAAGGCGACCCTGCCGCCGTCGCCGCTGATGGAGGAGGCGTCGGCGTACGACTTGTAGTCGTACTTCGTCGGCCGGCTGACCAGTTCCGTGGTCCCGGTGCGCCGGTCGCGCACGTAGACCAGCCTGGTCTTGGACACGACGATGTCCGGGACGAGCAGGGCCGGGGTGTCGAAGGAGACGTAGCGGCCGTCCGCGCTGAGCGAGGGGAACAGGGCGTCGGCGGAACCGAGGACCCCGGAGGTCGAGTACTGGACGAGTTCGTCCCCGCCCGTCCGGCGGTCGTGGACGACGACGTCGTCGCGTCCGTTGTCGTCGCCGGGGACGACGTCCGGGGCGGAGGTGACGTAGGCGACGACGCGGCCGTTCGCGCTGATGGCCGGCATGCTGTTGGCGCCCCAGCTGGTGGGGTGGCCGAAGCTGACGCGTTCGGTGCGGTGGGTGCGGCGGTCGAGGGCGTAGATGTCGTCGGCATCGTTGTCGTCGCCCCGGGCGAGTGCCGCCGAGGTCGCGAAGACGACGTGGCGGCCGTCGCCGCTGAGCGCCGGATGGCTCGCCGGGCCCTCGGCGACCCGCTCGGTGCGGCCGGTGCGCAGATCGTGGACGAACACGTCGGCGACACCGTCGGTGTCACCGGGCACCAGGTCGTCGGCGGCCGAGACGAAGGCCACGTACCGGCCGTCGGCGCTGAGCGCGGGCTCGGCGGACGCGGCGTCCGCCTCACGGCCGTGCGGGCCGGTGCTGACCCTGGTGGTGGACGGGTGACGGTGTGCCGAGTGTGCCGCGGCGGGTGCGACGGCGGTGCCCGCGAGCGCGGCCACGAGGGCCGCGCCGAGAGCCGTACGACATGCGAGACGCATGGAAGTCCCCCTGGATTCTCGTCGGCTCGAACGGATGCAACCGCACCAGGCACCCCGGGTCAATCCGCTCCATTACGTACAACCCGGGCGGCTGATCAGTCGTCCGCGAGTCCCGCCGCCGGCAGCGCGTCGTCGAGGAACTCCCGCACGTGGCCGAGAACTTGCTCCCGGTCGGTGCCCCGCAGGCCGATCGCCACATGGATGGAGAAGCCGTCCAGCAGCGCCCGCAGCCGGGAGGCGAAGCGGTCGGGGTCGACCCGCCGGAACTCGCCCCGCGAGACGCCTTCCGCGACCAGCGCCACCAGGTCGCGGTGCCAGGCGCCCTCGATGGCGGCCTGGCGGTCGCGGGCGTCCTCGTCGGCGCCCCGCGACCGGTTCCAGACCTCCAGCCAGAGCGTCCAGTGCGGGTCGCGGTGGCCGTCGGGGACGTAGAGGTCGACGTACGCGTCGAGCCGCTCGCGGACCGTGCCCCGACGGGCCAGCAGCCGGCTGCGCTCGGCGCCCAGCCGGCCCTCGCTCCACTCCAGGGTCCGCAGCAGCAGTTCGTCCTTGGAGTGGAAGTAGTAGAGCAGGTGTCCGCTGCTCATCCCGACCTCGCGGCCGAGCGCCGCCATGGTCAGCTGCTCCAGCCCGCCCTCGGCGATCATGGCCATGGCGGCGGCGAGGACGTCCTCCCGGGGCGGGGCCTGTCTGCGCCCACCGGCCATGAGCTGCTCCTAGATCCTCGGCTGCTGCTGGGTGATGCAGTGGATGCCACCGCCACCGGAGAAGATCGTACGGGCGTCGACGAGCGTCACCGTCCGCCGCGGGAACAGCCGGCGGAAGATCCCGGCGGCGATCTCGTCGCGCGGGTCGTCGAAGCCGCACAGGACGACGCCGCCGTTGCAGAGGTAGTGGTTGATGTAGGAGTAGTCGGCCCAGTGGCCGTCGGCCTCCAGGACGGTCGGGGCCGGCACCTCGACCACCTCCAGCCGGCGGCCCCGGGCGTCGGTCTGGGACCTCAGCAGACCGATGGCCTCCTCGGTCACCTCGTGGTCGGGGTGGGCGGGGTCCGGCTGGGAGTGCGCGACCACGACCCCGGGGCGGGCGAAGGCGGCGACGATGTCGACGTGGCCGAGGGTGCCGAAGCCGTGCGGGGGGTAGTCGCCGGTGAGCCCGCGCGGCAGCCAGATCGCCTTGCGGGTGCCGAGCATCCCGTGGATCTCCGCCTCGACCTGCTCCCGGGTCCAGCCGGGGTTGCGCTCCGGACCGAGCTGGACCGTCTCCGTCAGCAGCACCGTCCCCTCGCCGTCGACATGGATCGCCCCGCCCTCGTTGACGAGCTTCGAGGCGTACGTCCGCGCGCCCGCGAGGTCCGACACGTACGCGGCGACCTTCGCATCGTGCTCCCAGCGGGCCCAGTGCTGGGCGCCCCAGCCGTTGAACGTCCAGTCCACGGCGGCCAGTTCACGCCCGTCGGTCAGGAAGGTCGGGCCGATGTCACGCATCCAGGCGTCGTCGAGGTCGCGTTCGACGGTGTCGACCTCCGGGCCGAGCAGGGCGCGCGCGTCGGCCGACTGCCCCGGTCCGCACACCACCGTCACCGGCTCGAAGCGGCGGACGGCACGGGCGACGGACGCCCAGGCGATCCGGGCGGCTGCGAGGTCGTCCGGGTCGTCGAAGGTGGGGTTGGGGCCGGGCCAGGCCATCCAGGTGCGCTCGTGCGGGGCCCATTCGGCGGGCATGCGGAAACCGTCGGCGGCAGCGGACATGGTGGGTCCTTGTCAGAGGAAGTAGAGGCGGTTGAGGGAGACGGAGTCGGCGGGTTCCGAGCCGATCGGCTCGCCGTCGAGGGTGACCAGACCGGTGCGCCGGTCGACGTCCACGGCTCCCGTACGGGAGTTGAGCCGGAGGTCGGCCGGCCCGATGCCGCGGGTGCCGCGCACGGCCACCCGCCGGCGCCGGGTCGGCATGCGGTCGTCGCCCTGCTCCAGGGCCGCCCGCGCGACGAACGCGACGGAGATGTCCGCCGGGGTGGCGCCGTGCGCCCCGAACTGCGGTCCCAGGACGAGGGGTTCGCAGGTGTCGGTGGCCGCGTTCGGGTCGCCGACCACGCCGTACGCCGGGAAGCCCGCCTTCAGCACCAGCTGCGGCTTGGCCCCGAAGTACTCCGGCCGCCACAGCACGATGTCGGCGAGCTTGCCGACCTCGATCGAGCCGACCTCGTGCGAAAGGCCGTGCGCGACGGCCGGGTTGATCGTCAGCTTGGCGATGTAGCGCAGGACGCGCTCGTTGTCGTGCTCGTCCGGGGCGCCGAACTGGGCCTTCATCTTGCCGGCCATGGCGAGGGTACGGCGCACGGTCTCGCCGGCCCGCCCCATGCCCTGCGCGTCGGACGAGGTGATGCCGATCGCGCCCAGGTCGTGCAGGACGTCCTCGGCGCCCATGGTCCCGGCCCGGATGCGGTCGCGGGCCATGGCGGCGTCGCCGGGCAGGTCGGTCTTCAGGTCGTGGACGGAGACGATCATGCCGTAGTGCTCGGCGACCGCGTCCCGGCCGAAGGGCAGGGTGGGGTTGGTGGAGGAGCCGATGACGTTCGCGACTCCGGCCATCTTCAGGACGTTGGGGACGTGCCCGCCGCCGCAGCCCTCGATGTGGAAGGCGTGGATGGTGCGCCCCTCCAGCACCCGCAGGGTGTCCTCGACCGAGAGGCACTCGTTCAGCCCGTCGCTGTGCAGGGCGACCTGGACGTCGTGCTCCTCGGCGACCCGCAGCGCCGTGTCCAGCGCCCGGGTGTGGGCGCCCATGTCCTCGTGCACCTTGAACCCGCAGGCACCCCCTTCCGCCAGCGCCTCGACCAGCGGCGCCCGGTGCGAGGACGAACCCCGGCCCAGGAAACCGATGTTGACCGGCCAGGCGTCGAAGGCGTTGAACGCGTGGCGCAGCGCCCAGGGCGAGTTGACGCCGACGCCCCACACCGGCCCGAACTCCTGGCCGATGATCGTGGTCACGCCGGAGGCCAGCGAGGCCTCCATGATCCGCGGCGACAGCAGATGGACGTGCGTGTCCACGGCACCCGCGGTGGCGATCAGCCCCTCGCCGGACACGATGGACGTGCCTGTCCCCACGACGACGTCGACCCCGTCGAGCGTGTCCGGGTTCCCGGCCCGCCCGATGGCGTGGATCCGCCCCTCCCGGATGCCGATCGACACCTTGCGGATCCCCTGCACGGCGTCGATGACGACGACGTTGGACACGACGACGTCACAGGTCTCGCGCACGGCTGCGGCCTTCAGGTGCAGTCCGTCGCGCGCGGTCTTCCCGAACCCGGCCAGGAACTCGTCGCCGTACGCCTGAGCGTCCGACTCCACGCGGACCGTCAGACCGGAGTCGCCGAGCCGGACGCGGTCGCCGGCGCGGGGGCCGTGGGTGGCCGCGTACTCGTGGGGGATGAGGCGGCGGGCCTCGGCGGGGTGGCCTCCGGGGCGGCTCATCGCTCGGCCCCCTCGGCGGGAACGCCCAGATAGCCGCAGGCCGCGGCGCGGCGCAGCGCCTCCTCGCGGGCGCCGGGTGCGTCCAGGGGCCCGTCGACGAGCCCGGCGAAGCCGATGGCGATCCGGGCGCCCCCGATCGGCACGAGACCGACTTCGAGCGACTCCCCCGGCCCGAACCGCACGGACGACCCCGCCGGCACGGCGAGCCGCATCCCGTAGGCCTTCTCCCGTACGAAGTCCAGGCGCGGGTTGGCCTCGAAGAAGTGGAAGTGGGAGGTGACGGAGACGGGCACGGTCGCGGTGTTGGTCACCGTCAGCCGCAGCCGCGGCGCGGGCTCGCTGTGCACGGGCCCGGGCAGCAGGGCACCCGGCGCCTTCTCCCCCAGCCCGCCGCCGCCGATCGGGTCGCTGACGACCGCCAGCCGGGACCCGTCGTCGAAGACCGCCTCCACGTGCACCTCGGTAACGACGTCCGCGACGCCGGGCAGCACGTCGGCGGGCCCGAGGACCGACCGGGCGCGCTCGACGGCCTCGGCGAGCCGGGCGCCGTCCCGGGCGGCCTCGCACACGGTGTCCGCGATGAGCGCGGTCGCCTCCGGCACGTTGAGCCTGAGGCCGCGGGCCCGCCTGGCGCGGGCCAGCTCGGCGGCGCCGAAGAGCAGCAGGCGGTCGCGTTCCGTGGGGGTGAGTCTCATCTCGCATCCCTCCTTTAGAGCGACACTCTAAACAATGAATCCCCGATACGAAACGCTTGACGCGGTGAGAGACTCAGGTTCACATTGAGCGGCACTCAAACCGAGGGAGACCACATGCCGATCTCGATGGAACAGCGCGGCGTCGACACCGTCCCCGAGGAGGAACGCACCAGCGGGCCACGTGACCTCGTGTCGATCCTGCTCGGCTCCAACCTCTGCCTGGGGGTGATCATCTTCGGCTGGCTGCCGCCGTCGTTCGGCCTGGACTGGTGGGCCTCGCTGAGCTCGATCGTCGTGGGCACCCTGGCCGGCACGGCCCTGACCGCCCCGCTCGCCCTGATCTCCCTGCGCACCGCCACGAACCTGTCCACCTCCTCCGGCGCCCAGTTCGGCGTGCGGGGCCGCCTGGTCGGCTCGGTGGTCGGCCTGCTCCTCGCCCTCGGCTACACCGCGCTGACCGTGTGGATCGGCGGCGACGTGATGGTGGGCGTCCTGCGGCGGATGTTCGGGCTGCCGGTGGACGGGGTGGCGTACGCCCTCGTCTACGCGCTGCTCGCCGGGGCCACCGTCGCGGGCGCGGTGTACGGCTACCGGGTGCTGCTCGCGATGTCCCGGGTCCTCGCGATCGGCATGACCGCCCTGCTGGCGCTCGGTGTCGTCGCCTACGCCCCACACTTCACCACCGCAGCGCTCCCGCAGACCGGCGGCTACCTTCTGGGCGGTTTCTGGCCGACGTGGTTCCTGGCGACGGTGGCCGCCGGTCTGTCCGGTCCGATCGCCTTCATCACCCTGCTCGGCGACTACACCCGCTACATCTCACCGGCCCGGCACTCCTCCCGCCGGGTGCTGCACGCGACCTGGCTCGGGCTGATCCTCGGCCTGCTGGTCCCCCAGCTCTTCGGCACCTTCACCGCGTACGCGGCACGGGCGGCGTCGGACTACGCGGGCCCGCTGGTGTCGGCGTCCCCCGCCTGGTACCTGCTGCCGCTGCTGCTCGCGGCCTCGGCGGGCTCGGTGGGCAACGCGGGTCTGATGCTGTACTCCATGGGCCTCGACCTGGACGCGATCCTGCCGCGCGCGTCCCGGGCCCGGGCCACCTGTACGGTCGCCGCCGTCGCGACGGCCTGTGTCTTCGTGGGCCACTACTACTCGTCCGCCCAGGACGCCATGACGTCCTTCGTGCTGCTGCTGACCGCGATCGGCACCCCGTGGGCGGTCATCACCCTGATCGGCTTCGCGCGCTGCCGCGGGGTGTACGACGCGGACGCGCTGCAGGTCTTCAACCGCCGTTCGCGGGGCGGGGTCTACTGGTACCGGTCCGGCTGGAACATCCGCGCCACGGTCTCCTGGGCGGTGGGCGCCGCGGTCGGCCTGCTGGCGGTGTCCCTCCCGTCGTACGAGGGCCCGCTGCTGTCTCTGACGGGCGGGGTGGACTGCAGCTTCGTGCTCTCGGGCCTGGTGGGCGGCGCGGTGTACCTGCTGCTGCGGCCCAGGACACATTCCGAGCAGACGTCAGCCACCGCGGCCCCGCGTGCACTTGAGGACGAGGCCGTCTAGGGCCTGTTCTCTGGGATCAGCTGGGCTGCGGGGAACAGTGCGTGGCGTCGGGCCGCCGGCCGGTGTCCGGCCGGCGGCCCGGGGGGCTAGCCGAGGCGGTGCATCCAGCCGTGCTTGTCCTCGGACGTGCCGCGCTGGATGTTCAGCAGGGCCTCGCGCAGCTTCATGGTGACCTCGCCGGGCTCGCCGCCCGCCTGCTGCCACTCGGCGCTCTCGCGCTTGACCGTGCCGACGGGGGTGATGACGGCCGCCGTACCGCAGGCGAAGACCTCGGTGAGGGTGCCGTTCTCGGCGTCGCGCTGCCACTGGTCGATGGAGACGCGGCCCTCCTCGGACTCGTAGCCGAGGTCGCGGGCGACGGCGAGGAGGCTGTCGCGGGTGACGCCCTCCAGGATGGAGCCGGTCAGGGCCGGCGTGACGATCTTGTCCCCGTACACGAAGTACAGGTTCATGCCGCCGAGTTCCTCGACCCACTTGTGCTCGACCGCGTCGAGGTAGCAGACCTGGTCGCAGCCCTTGGCGGCGGCCTCGGCCTGGGCGAGCAGGGAGGCCGCGTAGTTGCCGCCGGTCTTGGCGTCGCCGGTGCCGCCGGGGACGGCGCGGACGCGGTTCTCGGAGAGCCAGATGGTGACCGGCTTGACGCCGCCGGGGAAGTACGCGCCGGCCGGGGAGGCGATGACCAGGAAGAGGTACTCGTTGGCGGGCTTGACGCCCAGGCCGACCTCGGTCGCGATCATGAACGGGCGCAGGTACAGCGACTCCTCGCCGCCGTGCGCGGGCACCCACGCCTTGTCCTGCTGGACCAGGGCGTCACAGGCCTCGATGAACGTCTCGACCGGCAGTTCGGGCATGCCGAGCCGGTGTGCGGAGCGCTGGAAGCGCTCGGCGTTCTTCTCGGGGCGGAAGGTGGCGACGGAGCCGTCGGGCTGACGGTAGGCCTTCAGGCCCTCGAAGATCTCCTGCGCGTAGTGCAGGACCATGGTGGCCGGGTCCAGGGAGAGCGGGGCGTACGGGACGAGCTGGCCGTCGTGCCAGCCGCGGCCCTCGGTCCACTTGATCGTCACCATGTGGTCGGTGAAGTGGCGGCCGAACCCGGGGTTCGCCAGGATCGCCGCGCGCTCGGCGTCGGAGAGCGGGCTGGCGGAGGGCTTGAGCTCGATCGTGGGCGTCGTCATGAGTGGTTGTCCTTCACCGGTTGTGTAGTGACGGGCCGCGCCACGCCCCTCACTGCCAGTGGCCAGTGCTAGGACGTCCGAGCATTCCCTCAATCCGCGGCTCCGCGTTCGATTATCGCAAGCGGGGAGCCGGGGAAGAAAACGGCGTGAATGCGACCCAGGGGATGATGGTGGCACCCGGCGGGGGACATGCGAAAGCCGCCGGGTGCGAGTGACCCGGCGGCTTCGAATCTTTTCGAGTGATCCGCCCGGTCAGCCGGCTACTCGTACGGCCAGCGCGTCGCCGATCTCCGACGTGCTGCGGGCGGGCTTGCCGGTGCGCTCGGCCAGGTCGGCGGAGACCGCCTCGTCGATGCGGGCGGCCTCGGCCTCGTAGCCGAGGTGGCGCAGGAGCAGGGCGACGGACAGGACCGTTGCGGTGGGGTCGGCCTTGCCCTGGCCGGCGATGTCGGGCGCGGAACCGTGGACCGGCTCGAACATCGAGGGGAACTCGCCGGAGGGGTTGATGTTGCCGCTCGCGGCGACGCCGATGCCGCCGGAGACGGCCGCGGCGAGGTCGGTGATGATGTCGCCGAAGAGGTTGTCGGTGACGATCACGTCGAAGCGCTCGGGCTGCGTGACCAGGTAGATGGTCGCCGCGTCCACGTGCATGTACTCGGTGGTGACCTCGGGGAACTCCGCGGCCACCTTGTTGAAGACGTTCGTCCACAGGTGACCCGCGAAGGTCAGCACGTTGTTCTTGTGGATCAGTGCGAGCTTCTTGCGGGGGCGGGCCTGGGCGCGGGCGAAGGCGTCACGGACCACGCGCTCCACTCCGAAGGCGGTGTTGACGGAGACCTCGGTGGCGACCTCGTGCTCGGTGCCCTTGCGGATGGTGCCGCCGTTGCCGGTGTACGGGCCCTCGGTGCCCTCGCGGACGACGACGAAGTCGATCTGCGGCTCACCGGCGAGGGGGGTCGCCACACCCGGGAGCAGCTTGCTCGGCCGCAGGTTGACGTGGTGGTCGAAGGCGAAGCGGAGCTTGAGCAGGAAACCGCGCTCCAGGACGCCGGACGGCACGGACGGGTCACCGATCGCGCCGAGCAGGATGGCGTCGTGCCCCTTGAGGGAGTCGAGGTCGGCGTCGGTGAGGGTCTCACCGGTGGCGTGGTAGCGCTTGGCGCCGAAGTCGTACTCCTTGGTCTCCAGCTTCACATCCTGCGGGAGGACGGCGGAGAGGACCTTGAGGCCTTCGGCCACGACTTCCTGCCCGATGCCGTCACCGGGGATCACTGCGAGATCGATGCTGCGAGACATGTCGGCACCCTACTCCTCGTCCCATGGGATGACATGCGGTGTCCGCGATACGGACATGGGGCGGGCGTCGCGTCAACGCGTCACCCCACGTTCACCCCTGCGTATGACGGGCGTCGGCGACCGCGGGGAACGTCACAGCCATGGACCTACCCGACTTCGGCATTCCGCCCCGGCTCGCGCACCGGATGAGCATGGCCGAGCAGCACGAGTACCTGCGGACCAAACTCGTGCCGCGGCGCACGCTGGTGACGGCGGGCGCGGTGACGGCGGGCGGACTGCTGTCGGGCTGCGGCGTGGGTGGATCGCCGGGTACGGCGACCCGGTCGCCGGCGGCCTCGTCCTCGGCGTCCGCGGTGCACGGCTCGGCCGTCTCCCCCTTCGGCCGCCACCTCGCCTTCGGCGCCGACCCGAAGACGCAGATGCGGGTCTCCTGGCAGGTGCCGCTCGCGGTGCGCGGGCCGTACCTGCGCGTCGGCGTGCAGCCCGACGACCTGGGCCGGCGGGTCCCGGCCGAGGTCCGCGGCCTGCACACCCCAGGCGTCACCGGTGTACGCCCGGCCCTGCAGCAGTACTACCTGCACGCCGCCCTCGACGGCCTGCTCCCGGGCACGACCTACTACTACGGCGTCGGCCACGAGGGCTTCGACCCGACAGCCCCCGCACACCGCTCCGCCATCGCCTCCTTCCGCACCGCGCCCGCCGCACCGGAGAGGTTCGTCTTCACGGCCTTCGGCGACCAGGGCGTCAGCCAGGCGGCCGCCGCGAACGACCACCTCGTGCTGAGCCGAAAGCCCGCCTTCCACCTGCACGCGGGCGACATCTGCTACGCCGACACCAACGGCCGGGGCATGACGTCGGACGGCTACGACCCCGCCTACTGGGACCTGTTCCTCAAGCAGAACGAGCCGGTCGCCAGGTCGGTGCCGTGGATGGTCACCACCGGCAACCACGACATGGAGGCCTGGTACTCACCGGACGGCTACGGAGGCCAACTGGCCCGCTTCTCCCTCCCGGAGAGCGGCTTCGACGCGCGCCACTCACCGGGCGCGTACGCGTTCACGTACGGCAACGTCGGCTTCGTGGCGCTGGACGCCAACGACGTGTCGTACGAGATCCCCGCCAACCTCGGCCACACGGGCGGGAGGCAGACCAGATGGCTGGACGACAAGCTGGGCGAGCTGCGCTCGTCGAAGGGCGTGGACTTCGTCGTGGTCTTCTTCCACCACTGCGCCTACTCGACGTCCACGCACGCCTCCGACGGCGGAGTGCGCGCCGAGTGGCTGCCGCTGTTCGCACGGCACCAGGTGGATCTGGTGATCAACGGACACAACCACGTCTACGAGCGGACGGACGCCGTCCGGGGCGGCGCGGTCGGACGCGCGGTCCCCATCGGCGCCTCGACGGACCCGACGCGCGACGGGACCGTCTACGTCACCGCGGGCGGCGGGGGCCGGGACCTGTACGGCTTCCCGTCCGGGGTGCGGGAGAGCTACGAGGGGCACGTGACACGCCACGAGCCCGTCGACACCCTCCGGTGGACGAGGTCACGGTCGGCCGCCCAGGAGACGGTGGAGTGGTCGAGGGTGCGCTACCGCGGCTTCTCGCTGCTGTCGGTGGAGGCGGTGAGCGGTACCCGGCCCGCCCTGAAGGTGTCGGCGCTGGCGCAGAACGGCGAGCGCATCGACCATTTCGAGGTGCGGCGCGGAGTGTGAGTCCGCGCCGCACCTCAGCGGGTGCGGCTCCCGGCTGGTAGGTGATGCCCGGCTCAGTGGCCGGTCGAACCGCCGTTGTCCCTGCGGTCCAGGGCGCGCTGGAGGGCGGCCGCGGCGTTCTGGCGGTCGGAATCGCTCGTACGGGAGGTGTGACGGACTCGGCGGCGGGCGGTCGTCTCGGCCATGGGAAATCGACTCCTTCGACATCGGGGAGTGCCACAAAGGGGGTTACGAGACGCCGGAAGGGGCGGGGAGCGGTGCCGCAGGGGTTACCTGCTCGGGGCCCGGCTCCTGACCGCCATTCGCTTGTCGAGCGAGACGTTCGGCTCCTACAAAGCTAAGGGAGCCGGCCGTGTCTGTCTCCACAATTACTCGGACTTCCTACTATCTGAGACGGTGGATTGGGTCACACGGCTCTGAGCTGCGCTTTCGAGGCGGCGGAGGCCGGGGAAGTCTGGGACGATGTACGGATCGGAGCCCGGGGGCCACGATGGACGGAAGGCGGTCGTGCGGGCCGGCCGCAGGTCCGTACTCGGTCCGTACTCGGGAGGGAGACCCGATGGCCACGGAACAACCCCGCGCGACTGTGATCACCCAGCACCGCTTCGGCGGACCGGAGGTCCTGACGGTCGAGGACCGCCCCCGCCCCACGCCGGCTCCGGACGAGGTGCTGGTGCGGGTACGGGCCGCGGGGATCGATCCCGCCGACCCGCTGGTGCGCTCGGGCACCGCCCCGCTCCTCGGCGAGCCCCCGTTCACCCTCGGCCGGGACGTCTCCGGCACCGTGGAGGCCGTCGGCGGGTCCGTCACCCGCTTCCGTCCCGGCGACGAGGTCTTCGGCATGATCGACGGCGGCGGATACGCCAGCCACGTCACCGCTCCCGCCGACCGCTTCGCCGCCAAGCCCGCCACCGTCGACCACGTCCACGCGGCCGCCGCGCCCACGGCGGCCCTCACCGCCTGGCAGGCCCTGATCGACATCGCCCGGATCGGTCCCGGCAGCCGGGTGCTGATCCACGCGGCGGCCGGCGGCATCGGTCACATCGCCGTCCAGCTCGCCAAGGCGGAGGGCGCGTACGTCGTCGCGACGGAACGCGCCGACTGCCACGGCTTCCTCAGCGACCTGGGCGCCGACGAACTCGTCGACCACACCGACGTCGACTTCTCCGACACCGTGCACGACATCGACGCGGCCCTCGACCTGGTCGGCGGCGACTTCGGCCCGCGCACCCTGAACACCCTCCGCCCGAACGGCCTGCTGCTCTCGGCGGTCCCCGGCGACCTGGGCCTGTCCCCGGAGGACGTGGAGGCCCGCGGGATGCGCTTCGCGGTCGTCCAGGCGGAGCCGTCGGGAGAGCGCCTCGCCAAGGTCGCCGCCCTCCTCGCGAGCGGCCGCGTCCGCGTCCACGTCGAGGCGGCCGTGCCGTTCGCCGAGGCGGCCAAGGCACACGAACTGGGCGAGGCCGGTCACGCCAAGGGCGGCCTCGTACTCGTCCTGCCGGACTGACTCCCGGCCGGCAGACGCATCCGATCCGACACAGGGAACGGTGAGGTCATGAACGACACGGTCAAGGCACTTCTCGAAGGCGGCCCGCGGGACCTGCCCGCGCGCATCGTCGCGGTCACCACACCCGGCGCCGACCTGAAGATCGAACTCCGCAACGGCTACGAGCACTTCCGTCCCACCCCGCGCCAGGCCGACACCGCGGAGGGCACCCTGCCGGTGTACGAGTGGTGGGAGCGGACGGAGATGCCCGGCTGAGCATGCGGACGGGCCGGGTCGTCGCGACCCGGCCCGTCTTTGTCCCGGAGGGCGTCAGCCCATGTGCGGGTAGGTGTAGTCGGTCGGCGGGACCAGGGTCTCCTTGATGGCACGGGTCAGCGTCCAGCGCAGCAGGTTCTGCGGGGCGCCGGCCTTGTCGTTGGTGCCGGAGGCGCGGCCGCCGCCGAAGGGCTGCTGGCCGACCACGGCGCCGGTCGACTTGTCGTTGATGTAGAAGTTGCCGGCCGCGTAGCGCAGCTTCTCCATCGTGTACGCCGCCGCAGCGCGGTCGTTGGACACGACCGAGCCGGTCAGCGCGTAGTCGGAGACGGACTCCATCTGCGTCAGCATCTCGTCGTACTTGTCGTCCTCGTAGACGTAGACGGCGAGGAACGGGCCGAAGTACTCGGTGCGGAAGACCTCGTTCTCCGGGTCGGTGCACTCGACGACGGTCGGGCGGACGAACCAGCCGACCGAGTCGTCGTAGGTGCCGCCCGCGACGATCGTGCAGGTCGGGTCGGACTTGGCGCGGTCGATGGCGGCCTTGTTCTTGGCGAAGGCGCGGTCGTCGATGACGGCGCCGATGAAGTTGGCCAGGTCGGTGACGTCACCCATGGTCAGGTAGTCGACCTCGGCCGCGAACTCCTCCTTGAAGCCGGAGTTCCAGATGGACGCCGGGATGTAGGCGCGGGAGGTGGCCGAGCACTTCTGGCCCTGGTACTCGAAGGCGCCGCGCGTGAGGGCGGTCTTCAGCACCGCGCGGTCGGCGCTCGGGTGGGCGACCAGGAAGTCCTTGCCGCCAGTCTCGCCGACCAGGCGCGGGTAGGAGCGGTACTTCTCGATGTTGTTGCCGACCGTCTTCCACAGGTACTGGAAGGTCTTGGTCGAGCCGGTGAAGTGGATGCCGGCGAGGTCGCGGTGTTCCAGGGCGACCTCGGAGACGGCGATGCCGTCGCCGGTGACCAGGTTGATGACGCCCTTGGGCAGACCCGCCTCCTCCAGCAGCTCCATCAGCAGCACGGCGGCGTGGGTCTGGGTCGGGGACGGCTTCCACACCACGACGTTGCCCATCAGGGCGGGCGCGGTGGGCAGGTTGGCCGCGATCGCCGAGAAGTTGAAGGGCGTGATCGCGTAGACGAAGCCCTCCAGCGGCCGGTGGTCGAGGCGGTTCCACACGCCCGGCGAGTTGGCCGGGGGCTGCTCGGCCAGGATCTGGCGGGCGTAGTGGACGTTGAAACGCCAGAAGTCGACGAGCTCGCAGGGGCTGTCGATCTCCGCCTGCTGGGCGGTCTTCGACTGGCCGAGCATGGTGGACGCGGCGATGGTCTCGCGCCACGGGCCTGCGAGCAGTTCGGCGGCGCGCAGGATGATCGCGGCACGGTCGTCGAAGGACATCGCGCGCCAGGCCGGGGCGGCGGCCAGGGCGGCGTCGATGGCGTCCTGGGCGTCCTGGTGGGTGGCGTGGCGCAGGGTGCCGAGGACGGCCTTGTGGTTGTGCGGCTGGACGACCTGGAAGGGCTCACCGCCGCCCATCCGCTTCTCGCCGCCGATGGTCATCGGCAGGTCCATCGGGTTCTCGGCGAGCTCCTTGAGCTTGGCCTCCAGCCGGGCACGCTCGGGCGAACCGGGGGCGTAGCCGTGCACCGGCTCGTTGACGGGGGCGGGGACCTGGGTCACAGCGTCCATGGGTTCCGTAACTCCTTGTACGTGAGCGGGTGTCGCGGGGAGGGGGGCGCGAGGGTGGCTGCCTCAGCCCTTGCTGATCATGCTGCGCAGGAAGAACCGCAGGTTGGCGGGCTTCTCGGCGAGCCGGCGCATGAAGTAGCCGTACCAGTCGGTGCCGTAGGCGGTGTAGACGCGCATGCGGTGGCCCTCGGCGGCGAGGCGGAGGTGCTCGTCGCCGCGGATGCCGTACAGCATCTGGAACTCGTACTCGTCGGGCTTGCGGCCGGCCCGGCGGGCCAGTTCCTGGCCGATGGAGATCAGGCGCGGGTCGTGGGAGCCGATCATCGGATACCCCTCGCCCTCCATGAGGATCCGCAGGATCCGCACGTACGCCTTGTCGATCTCGTGCTTCTGCTGGTAGGCGACCTCGGCGGGCTCCTTGTAGGCGCCCTTGACCAGCCGCACCCGGCTGCCGACCGCGGCCAGGCGGCGGGCGTCGGCCTCGGTGCGGAAGAGGTAGGCCTGGATGACGCAGCCGGTCTGCGGGAAGTCCTTCCGCAGCTCCTCGTGGATGGCGAACATCGAGTCGAGGGTGGTGTGGTCCTCGGCGTCGAGCGTGACGGTCGTGCCGATGGCGGCGGCCGCCTCGACGACCGGACGGACGTTGGCGAGGGCGAGCTCGTGGCCGCCGGGCAGCGCCTGGCCGAACATCGACAGCTTCACCGACATCTCGGCGCGGGCGCCCAGCTCCAGCTCCCCCAGCCGCTCGACGAGCTCCAGATAGGCGTCGCGGGCGGCGGCGGCCTGCTCCGGCCGGGTGATGTCCTCGCCCACGACGTCCATGGTCAGCTCGAGGCCCCGGCCCGTGAGCTCGCGGACGATCGGCACGATCTCGTCGACCGTCTCGCCCGGGATGAAGCGCTCGACGACCTGCTTGGTCACCGGGGCCGCCGAGATCAGGCGTCGCATCCGGTCGCTGCGCGACGCGGCAAGAATCACGGGACCCAGCACGGGGCACCTCCACAAACCAGCAGATAGAACCACCGTGAAACCTAAGGATCCCCCCGATCGTCAGCCATCGACAGCTGTCACGCATCCGTGCCGCAGATCTCAGACAGATGTATGAAGCGCCTGGGGTCGTGCGGGACAATGCCCGTGTGACGGTCGACAACAGAGGTGACTACCAGGAACTCGTCGACGAGATCTCGGAGCTCCTCGGCGCCCCCGCGACGCTGGAGAACCGCGACTTCGAGCTGATCGCCTTCGGGGCGTACGACAGCGAGGACGAGCTGGACGCGGCGGCGCTGGACCCGGTGCGCACCCGCTCGATCCTCACCCGGCGCTCCACCGCGGCCGTCCGCACCTGGTTCGAGGGCTTCGGCATCACCCGGGCGACGGGCCCGGTCCGTATCCCGCCGACGCCCGAGGCGGGCGTGTACCGGGGGCGGATCTGTCTGCCGGTACGCCACCGCGGCGTCGTCCTCGGCTACGTCTGGCTGCTGGACTCCGACCCCGGCCCGACCGAGCGGCAGCTGACGGCGGCCATGGAGGTCACGGTCCGCATCGGCGCCCTGCTCGCCGACGAGGCCCAGCACGGCGCCGACCTCACCCGGGAGCTGCGCGCGGTGCTGACCGCCGAGCGGGACTGGCGGCGGGAGATGGCGGTGGCCGAGCTGCGCAGCGCCCTCGGCTCCCGCGCCGACGGCCCGCACACGATGGTCTGCGTGGCGCCCTGGCCCTCCGCCGACCCGGACGACGCGCCCTCGGTGCGTACGGTGCCGGGTGCGACGGCGCTGTGCACGGTGCCGTGGGCGGCCGCCGACCAGTGCCTGGCGTTGCTGGTGCGGCTGCGCTCGGCGGACGTGCTGACGCCGGCGACGTCGGCGGCGGGGCGGCTGCTGGAGCGGGCGGGGCGGCTGGGCCCGGTCCGGACGGCCGCGGGGATCGCCACCGCGCGCGCCGGCCTGGCGGAACTGGGCACGTCCTGGCGGGAGGCGTCGGCCGCGGCGCGGGCCGCCCTGGCGGAGCCCCCGCTCGGCCCGGTCGCCGAGTGGGCGCACATCGGCCCGTTCCGGCTGCTGACCGCGCTGCCCCCGGAGACGGCGCACGACCCCGCCGTACAGGTCCTGCTCACCCCCGCCTACCGCGAACTGGCCCGCACCGCCGAGGTGTACCTCGACCGCGCCGGCCAGGCGGGCCGCACGGCGGCGGAACTGGGCATCCACCGCCAGACCCTCTACTACCGCCTCTCCCGCGTCGAGAAGCTCACCGGCCTCGACCTGGACGACGGCGAGGACCGGCTGCTGCTGCACATGGCGCTCAAGGGGGCGCGGCTGTAGCCCCGCTCCCTCACGGCTCGCCGAGAAGGTCCGCCACGGCCGCCACGCCCTCGGTGATCGCACGGTCCGTCACATGGCCGAAGCCCAGGACGAGTTGCGGCGGTACGGCGGCGCCGGAGGTCCGGCACGCGCTCATGCCGTACAGGCCGACACCGCGGGCCCGCGCCTCGGCCACGACCGTCTCCTCCTGTGCGCCCTCGGGCAGGTGCGCCACCGCGTGGAACCCGGCCGCCAGCCCCGACAGCCGTACCGCGGGGGCGTGTCGGGCGAGGGCGGAGACGAGGGCGGTGCGGCGGGCGGCGTACACCGTGCGCATGCGGCGCAGGTGGCGGTCGTAACGGCCGGACTCGATCAGGCGGGCGAGGGCCAGCTGGTCGAGGGTGGGTGAGCCGCGGTCGGCGACGCGCTTGTGCTCGACGACCGCCTCCAGCAGGGCGGGCGGGCACAGCAGCCAGCCCAGCCGGAGCGCGGGCGCGAGGGACTTGCTGACGGTGCCGATGGAGATCACCCGGTCCGCGGCCAACCCCTGGAGCGCGCCCACGGGTTCACGGTCGTAGCGGAACTCGGCGTCGTAGTCGTCCTCGACGACGTAGGCGTCCCGGCGTGAAGCCCACTCGATCAGCGCATGGCGACGGGAGGGTGCCAGCACCACGCCCGTCGGCCACTGGTGGGCCGGGGTGACGATCACCGCCCGGGCGCCGGTGGCGTCCAACTCCGCCACGTCGAGGCCCTCTTCGCCGACCGGGACCGGCACCGCCGTCAGCCCCGCCGCCTCCGCGGCCGCCCTCGCCGCGGCCGGCCCGCCCGGGTCCTCGTAGGCCACGACCCGCACTCCGGCACGGGCCAGGGCGCGCAGGGCGAGGCTCAGCCCCTGGGCGTAGCCGGAGCAGACGACGGTACGGGCGGGGTCGGCCGCGGCGCCCCGGACCCGGCCCAGATACCCGGCCACGACCTCACGCAGCGCCGAACTTCCCTGTGGATCGCCGTAGTCGAGGTCGGCGGTCGGCACGCGCCGGGCCGCCTCCCTGGTCGCCCAGAGCCAGTCGGAGACGGGGAAGGAGGTCAGGTCCGGTACGCCGTGGCGGAAGTCGGCGATCATGCGGGGGCCGGCGTCCGGCGGGGACGGCACGGGGGCCCGGTCCACCTGCGCGCAGGCCGCCACGCGGGTAGCCGAGCCGACCCGGGTGACGAGGTAGCCCTCGGCCTGGAGCTGGGCGTAGCAGTCCTGGACGAGCCCCCGGGACAGGCTCAGCATCCGCGCGAGTTCCCGGGAGGACGGCAGTCGCTCCCCCGCCCGCAGCCGGCCCGAGCGGATGGCGTCCCGCAGCTGGCCCTCCAGCTGCGCGCACAGCCGCTGCCCGCTCTCCCGGTCGAGCGTCAGAAGCAGCTCGGGTGACAAACCGGCCCACTGCACTGGCATGGAATTGGAGCTTAGCGGAGGACCGGTACGTCTCTAACGTCGACGGCATGACGACTTCGGCGAACTGCCCTCCCCGGACGGCCACGGCACGGCCGTCGCTGCTGACCCGGCCCCTGCTGCTGCGCTTCGTGAGCCTGGCCGGCGCGAGCGTCAGCTTCTTCCTGCTGCTGTCGGTCGTCCCCGCCTACGCGGCCGGGTCGGGCGGCGGGAACGCGGCGGGTCTCGCCACCGGCTCCCTGATGCTCGCCACCGTCCTCGGCGAGCTGATCACCCCGCGTCTGGTCGCCCGCCACGGCTACCGTGCGACGCTCATGGCCGGCCTGGTCCTGCTCGGCGCCCCGGCCCTGGTGCTGACGGTCTCGTCGGACATCGTGTGGATCGTCGCCGTGTGCCTGCTGCGCGGTCTGGGCTTCGCGCTGACGATCGTGGCGGGCGGCGCGCTGACCGCGTCCCTCATTCCCGCCGAGCGCCGGGGCGAGGGGCTGGCCCTGGTGGGCGTGGTCTCCGGGGTGCCGTCCCTGGTCGCGCTGCCGCTGGGCCTGTGGCTGGTGACGCACGCGGGATACGGGACGGTCGCCGTGATCGGGGGGACGGCCGCGCTGGCCGCGACGGTCTCGGTGCTGGGACTGCCGGACGCGAACGCGCGGAAGGCGGTGGAAGGGCCCCGCCCGGACCGGCACATCGGCGTCCTGCGCGGCCTGCGCACCGGCGCCCTGCTCCGCCCCGTCCTCGTCTTCGCGACCACCGCGACGGCCGCCGGGATCATGGTCACCTTCCTGCCGCTGGCCGTTCCGCGGGTGCACTCCGGTGTCGTCACGCTGGCCCTCTTCGTGCAGCCCGCGGCCGCGACGGCGACCCGCTGGCTGGCGGGCCGCCACGGCGACCGGCACGGCAGCGCCCGGCTCGTGGTGCCCGGCCTGCTCCTGTCGGCGGCGGGCGTCGCCGTGACCGCGGCGACCGGCACCCCGGCCGCCGTGGTCGCCGGAACCGCCCTGTTCGGCGCCGGCTTCGGCATCGCGCAGAACTCCACCCTCGCGCTGATGTACGCCCGGGTCTCGCCGTCCTCGTACGGCACGGTCAGCGCCCTGTGGAATCTCGCCTACGACGGCGGGATGGGCGTCGGCGCCGCCGGCTTCGGCGTACTGGCCGGGGCGACCGGCTACCCGTGGGCGTTCACGGTGACGGCGCTGCTGATGCTGGTCGCGCTGGCCCCGGCCCTGCGGGACCTCCGCCCGGCGCGGCTCAGCCGTTCCTGACGCCCTCGATCACCTGGCGCAGTCCGTCGGTGAGCGAGTCGGCGTCGGGCGCGGTCTTCGGGTCGAACGTCCACTGCGAGATGAGCCCCGACATCAGGGTCATGTAGAACCGGCCGAGGCTGTCGGCGGTCTCGTCCGACACCTCCTCCTCCGGCACGCCCTGCAGCAGCGAGACCAGCCCCCGGCCGCCCTCGCGCTGCGCCCGGGACAGCTGCTCGCGCACCTCGGGGAGCCGGTCCCCCATGCCCATGATCTCCATGCTGAGCCGCCACATCGATCCGGGCTCCCGCATGGAGTCGACGATGTTCGACCAGACCTCCCGGAAGCGCTCCAGCGACCCGGGCGCACCCTCGATGCCGGCGTCCCCCTCGAAGGACAGGTCCTCCACCAGCGCGATGTACGCCTGGGCCAGCAGCGCGTCCTTCGACCCGTAGTGGTAGCCGATGGAGGCCAGGTTGGTCCCCGACTCCTTGACGATGTCCCGCGCGGTCGTACGCAGGAACCCCTTCTCCAGCAGGCAGCGCTTGGCGCCCTCGAGCAGATCCTCACGGTGTCCCATGCCGACCACCCTACCGCCCGATCCATACAACCGTCCTAGACGAGCGATTTATACAGCCGTTCTAGACAAGCGTTTAATACGTGCGTACATTCCTCGTCATGACGAACTCGACGAGCACCACCGCGGCCGCGTCCGGCACCGCCCGCGCCGGCCGCCGCGAATGGACCGCCCTGGGCGTGCTGATGCTCCCGCTGCTGCTGGTCTCGATGGACGTGTCGGTCCTCTACTTCGCGATCCCGGCGATCAGCGCGGACCTGGAGCCGAGCGGCACACAGCAGCTGTGGATCTTCGACATCTACGCCTTCGTCCTGGCCGGCCTGCTGATGACGATGGGCTCGCTGGGCGACCGCATGGGCCGCCGCCGGCTCCTGCTTCTGGGCGCCGCCGCCTTCGGCACGGCCTCCCTGATCGCCGCGTACGCCGACAGCGCCGAGACCCTGATCGCGGCCCGCGCGGTCCTCGGCATCGGCGGCGCCACCCTGATGCCCTCGACGATGGCGCTGATCCGCACGATGTTCACCGACCCCGCCCAGCGCGCGAAGGCCATCGGCCTGTGGTCCGGCGTGATGACGGCGGGCATCGCGCTCGGCTCGGTGATGAGCGGTGTCCTCGTCCAGTACTTCTGGTGGGGTTCGGTCTTCCTGGTCAACCTGCCCGCGATGGCACTGCTGCTGATCCTGGGCCCGTTCCTGCTGCCGGAGTCCAAGGACCCGAACCCCGGCCGCTTCGACTGGCCGAGCGTCCCGCTGTCGATGGCGGGCGTGCTCCCGGTGATCTACGGCCTGAAGGAGATCACGTCCGAGGGCTGGCACGCGCAGTACGTCGTCTCGATCACCGTCGGCCTGCTCTTCGCGGCCGCGTTCGTCCACCGCCAGCGCACCACGGCCTCACCGATGATCGACCCGGCCCTCTTCCGCGGCCGCGGCTTCGCCCCCTCGGTCGTCCTCAACCTCATCGGCTCGTTCGCCATGATGGGCTCGGCGTACTTCACCACGCAGTACCTGCAGTCGGTGCTCGGCAAGAGCGCGATGGAGGCGGCCCTGTGGGCGCTGCTCCCCTCGGTGCCGATCGGCATGGCGGCCCCGCTGGCGACCACCCTCGTCCAGAAGGGGGTCGACCGCGCCTACGTCGTCACCGCCGGCTTCGCCGTCGGGGCCTGCGGCTACGCGCTGCTCGCGCTCGCGGACACGGACTCCCTCTGGCTGGTCCTGGTCGCCTGCGGCGTCCTCGCCTCCGGCATCGTCATGGTCATCTCCCAGATCACGGACCTGGCGCTGAGCAGCGCCCCGGTGGAACGCGCGGGCTCGGCGTCGTCCCTGATGGAGACCGGTGGCGAGTTCGGCGGCGCGCTGGGCATGGCGGTCCTCGGCTCGATCGGCACGGCGATCTACCGCCACGACATGCCGGCCTCGGCACCGGACGTGGCCCGCGAGACCCTGGGCGGCGCGCTGGCGGTCGCCGACCGGGTCCCGGGACTGGCGGCGACGGCACGAGAGGCCTTCACCAACGGGATGCAGGGCGCGGCCGTCGCGGGGGCGGTGCTGCTCGCGGGGGCGGCGGTGCTGGCGGCGAGGGCCTTGCGGGGAATCTGCGTCGGCGACAAGTAACGGAACACACGAACGCCGGACGGGCGCACTTCAGCCCGTCCGGCGTTCGAGGACGAGGCCCCTTCAGGGCCGAAGCGGGGGCCTGGGGGCGGCGGCCCCCAGCACCGACCGCAACCTCAGACGAGGTTGACGGATCGAGCGAACGTCGCCCCGATCTCCGTCTCCACCTCACCCAGCACCGCGGAGGGCACCGTGTCGTCGACGGTCAGCACGGCCAGCGCCTCGCCGCCGGCGACCGAACGGGAGACCTGCATACCGGCGATGTTGATGCCCGCCTCACCGAGGACGCGGCCCACGGTGCCGACGACACCGGGACGGTCCTCGTACCGCAGCACCACCATGTGGTCGGCGAGGGCGAGGTCGACGTCGTACTCGCCGACGGCGACGATCTTCTGCAGGTGCTTGGGGCCGGCCAGGGTGCCGGAGACCGACACCTCCTCGCCGTTGCCGAGGGTGCCGCGGACGGTGACGACGTTGCGGTGGTCGGCCGACTCCGAGCTGGTCGTCAGCCGCACCTCGACGCCTCGCTCCTGGGCGAACAGCGGGGCGTTGACGTAGGAGACGGTCTCGTCGACGACGTCCTCGAAGACACCCTTGAGGGCGGACAGCTCCAGCACCTTCACGTCGTGCTGGGTGATCTCGCCGTAGACCTCGACGTCCAGGCGGACGGCGACCTCACCGGCGAGCGCGGTGAAGATGCGGCCGAGGCGCTCCGCGAGGGGCAGGCCCGGCTTGACGTCCTCGGCGATGACACCGCCCTGCACGTTCACCGCGTCGGGCACGAGCTCACCGGCGAGGGCGAGGCGCACCGAGCGGGCGACGGCGATTCCGGCCTTCTCCTGGGCCTCGTCCGTCGACGCGCCGAGGTGCGGGGTGCACACGACCTGGTCGAACTCGAAGAGCGGGGAGTCGGTGCAGGGCTCCTTGGCGTACACGTCGAGGCCGGCGCCGGCGACCCGGCCCTCCTTCAGCGCCGAGTACAGCGCCTCCTCGTCGACGATCCCGCCGCGCGCGGCGTTGACGATGCGCACGCTCGGCTTGACCTTGCGCAGCGCCTCGTCGCCGATGAGGCCGAGGGTCTCGGGGGTCTTGGGGAGGTGGACGGTGATGAAGTCGGAGACCTCGAGCAGCTCGTCCAGCGACAGCACCTTCACGCCCATCTGCGCGGCGCGGGCGGGCTGGATGTAGGGGTCGTAGGCGACGACCTTCATGCCGAAGGCGGACATGCGCTGCGCGACGAGGGCACCGATGCGGCCCAGGCCCACGACACCCAGCGTCTTCTCCGCCAGCTCCACGCCCGTGTACTTGCTGCGCTTCCACTCGCCGTTCTTCAGCGCGGCGTTGGCCTGCGGGATGTGACGGGCGGTGGCGACGAGCAGACCGCAGGCCAGCTCGGCGGCGGTCACGATGTTCGAGGTGGGGGCGTTGACGACCATCACGCCGGCCTTGGTGGCGGCGGAGACGTCGACGTTGTCCAGGCCGACGCCGGCTCGTGCGACGACCTTCAGCTTGTTCGCGGCGGCGATGGCCTCGGCGTCCACCTTGGTGGCGGAGCGGATCAGGATCGCGTCGACGTCGGCGATGGCCGGGAGCAGTTCGGCTCGGTCCGCTCCGTTGCAGTGCCGGATCTCGAAGTCCGGGCCAAGCGCGTCCACAGTCGCGGGCGACAGCTCTTCAGCGATGAGTACGACGGGTTTCGAGCTCACGTGAGTCCTCACAAGTCCAATGCGGACGGCCGTCCCGACGGCCGCAGGCGGTGGAGGTTGGCTAGCCGCGTGGAAGACGCACGACGCTGTGGGCCTGACGCGTATGTAGTACGGCAGTGTAGTGGCGCGGCGGAGGTCGTCCTGCGCCTCTGTGGAAGGATCACCCGTCCGTGATGCGACGGGTTGGACAACGGGGCCGGAGCGGTCCGCTCCGGCCCCGTGGCCACGAGGCTTACGCCTCCTCGTCGACCCAGCTCATCAGCTTGCGCAGCTGCTTGCCGGTGGTCTCCAGCAGGTGCTCGGAGTCCTGCGACTTGTACTCGTTGTACTTCTTCAGACCGCCGTGGTACTCGGCCATCCACTCACGGGCGAAGGTGCCGTCCTGGATCTCGGCGAGGACCTTCTTCATCTCGGCCTTGGTGGCGTCGGTGATGATCCGCGGGCCGGTGACGTAGTCGCCCCACTCGGCGGTCTCCGACACGCTCCAGCGCATCTTCTCCAGGCCGCCCTCGTACATGAGGTCGACGATCAGCTTCAGCTCGTGCAGGCATTCGAAGTAGGCGATCTCCGGCTGGTAGCCCGCCTCGACCAGGGTCTCGAAGCCGGCCTTGACCAGGGCGGAGGTGCCACCGCACAGCACGGCCTGCTCACCGAACAGGTCGGTCTCGGTCTCCTCGGTGAAGGTCGTCTTGATGACGCCGGCGCGGGTGCCGCCGATGCCCTTGGCGTACGACAGCGCCAGGGCGAAGCCGTTGCCGGTCGCGTCCTGCTCGACGGCCACGATGCAGGGAACGCCGCGGCCCTCCTCGTACTGGCGGCGCACCAGGTGACCCGGGCCCTTGGGGGCGACCATGCACACGTCGACGCCCGCCGGGGGCTTGATGAAGTCGAAGCGGATGTTCAGGCCGTGGCCGAAGAACAGCGCGTCGCCGTCCTTCAGGTTCGGCGCGATGGACTCCTCGTAGACCTGGGCCTGGATCGGGTCCGGGACCAGGATCATGATGACGTCGGCCTCGGCGGCGGCCTCCGCCGGCGTCACCACGCGCAGGCCCTGCTCCTCGGCCTTCGCCTTGGACTTGGAGCCCTCGTGCAGACCGACTCGGACGTCGACACCCGAGTCGCGCAGCGACAGCGCGTGGGCGTGGCCCTGGCTGCCGTAACCGATGACCGCGACCTTGCGGCCCTGGATGATGGACAGGTCGGCGTCGGCGTCGTAGAACAGCTCGGCCACTTTGGGTTCTCTCCTTGTGTGCAGGTGTTGCGTCCCACCGTATGACGGCGGGCGGAAGGGAAGTCTCGGGGTCTCGGTATACGGGCGGCCGAAACCGCCCGTACGCCTTATGCGCTGCGGTCGAGGGCGCGCAGCGAGCGGTCCGTGATGGAGCGGGCGCCGCGGCCGATCGCGATCGTGCCGGACTGCACGAGCTCCTTGATGCCGAACGGCTCCAGCATCTTGAGCATGGCGGACAGCTTGTCGCTGCTGCCGGTGGCCTCGATGGTCACGGCCTCCGGGGAGACGTCGACGGTCTTGGCGCGGAAGAGCTGAACGATCTCCACGATCTGGGAGCGCGTCTCGTTGTCGGCCTTGACCTTCACCAGAACGAGTTCGCGCTGAACCGCCTGCGCGGGCTCCAGCTCGACGATCTTCAGCACGTTGACGAGCTTGTTGAGCTGCTTCGTCACCTGCTCCAGCGGGAGGTCGTCCACGCTGACGACGATGGTGATGCGGGAGATGTCGGGGTGCTCGGTGACACCGACGGCGAGCGAGTCGATGTTGAAGCCGCGGCGGGAGAAGAGGGCGGCGATCCGGGCCAGGATGCCCGGGGTGTTCTCCACCAGGACGGAGAGCGTGTGCTTGGACATGTCTTTTGCGTCTCTCTCGCTCAGTCGTCTTCGTTGTCGCCGAAGTCGGGGCGCACGTCCCGGGCGGCCATGATCTCGTCGTTGGAGGTGCCGGCGGCGACCATCGGCCACACCATCGCGTCCTCGTGGACGATGAAGTCGACGACGACGGGCCGGTCGTTGATGGAGTTCGCCTCTTCGATGACCTTGTCCAGGTCGTCCGGGGACTCGCAGCGGATCGCGTAGCAGCCCATGGCCTCCGACAGCTTCACGAAGTCGGGGACGCGGGTGCCGCGGGCCTGCGGGTTGACGTCGTCGGGGCCGGAGTGCAGCACGGTGTTGGAGTACCGCTGGTTGTAGAAGAGGGTCTGCCACTGGCGGACCATCCCGAGGGCGCCGTTGTTGATGACGGCGACCTTGATCGGGATGTTGTTCAGGGCGCAGGTGGTGAGCTCCTGGTTGGTCATCTGGAAGCAGCCGTCGCCGTCGATCGCCCAGACCGTCTGGCCGGGGGCACCGGCCTTGGCTCCCATCGCGGCCGGGACCGCGTAGCCCATCGTGCCGGCGCCGCCGGAGTTCAGCCAGGTCGCGGGCTTCTCGTACTGGATGAAGTGCGCGGACCACATCTGGTGCTGGCCGACGCCCGCCGCGAAGATCGTGCCCTCGGGGGCGAGCTGCCCGATGCGCTCGATGACCTGCTGCGGGGAGAGCGAGCCGTCCTCGGGGAGGTCGTAGCCCAGCGGGTAGGTGTCCCGCCACCGGGACAGGTCCTTCCACCAGGCGCTGTAGTCGCCCTGGTGGCCCTCGCTGTGCTCCTTCTGCACGGCCTGGATGAGGTCGGCGATGACCTCGCGCGCGTCCCCGACGATCGGCACGTCGGCGGCGCGGTTCTTGCCGATCTCCGCGGGGTCGATGTCGGCGTGGACGATCTTGGCGTGCGGGGCGAAGCTGTCCAGCTTGCCGGTGACGCGGTCGTCGAAGCGGGTTCCGAGGGCGACGATCAGGTCGGCCTTCTGCAGCGCGGTGACGGCGGTGACCGCACCGTGCATGCCCGGCATTCCCACGTGCAGCGGGTGGCTGTCGGGGAATGCGCCGAGCCCCATCAGGGTGGTGGTGACGGGGGCTCCGGTGAGCTCGGCGAGGACCTTGAGCTCGGCGGTGGCCTGTGCCTTGATGACACCGCCTCCGACGTAGAGGACGGGCCGCTTGGCGGAGGTGATGAGCTTGGCGCCTTCGCGGATCTGCTTGGCGTGAGGCTTGGTCACCGGGCGGTAGCCGGGCAGGTCCATCACCGGCGGCCAGGAGAACGTGGTCCGCGCCTGCAGGGCGTCCTTGGCGATGTCGACCAGCACCGGGCCGGGGCGGCCGGTGGAGGCGATGTGGAAGGCCTGCGCGATGACCCGCGGGATGTCCTCGGCCTTGGTGACGAGGAAGTTGTGCTTGGTGATCGGCATCGTGATGCCGACGATGTCCGCCTCCTGGAAGGCGTCCGTGCCGATCGCCTTGGAGGCCACCTGCCCGGTGATCGCCACGAGCGGCACCGAGTCCATGTGGGCGTCCGCGATCGGGGTGACCAGGTTGGTGGCGCCGGGGCCCGAAGTGGCCATGCAGACACCGACCTTGCCGGTGGCCTGCGCGTAGCCGGTGGCCGCGTGGCCGGCGCCCTGCTCGTGACGGACCAGGACGTGGCGCACCCGGGTCGAGTCCATCAGGGGGTCGTAGGCGGGAAGGATGGCACCGCCGGGAATGCCGAATACCGTGTCGGCCCCGACCTCCTCGAGAGAGCGGATGAGGGACTGCGCACCCGTGACGTGCTCGGGGGCGGACTGGTGTCCTCCGGATCGGGGCCGCGGCTGCGGATGGGCCCCGGTGGCCTGCTCGGTCATCGTCAGTCTCTTCTCGATGCTGAGGGTTTTTGCGAGGTTTGTACGGTGTTCGGCTGCTGCACGGACGGTGCCTGTGCAACAAAAAACCCCTCGTGCCGTAAGGCAAGCGAGGGGAGCGCGCCGGGTGGAGGTCGCTGAGCGATGGTGGGCTCAGCGTCAGCCGACGCGCTTTCCAAGTACGAGAATTCGGGTGCGCATGGCACTGACCCTCCCCCCGACGCGCACCACGTGTCAAGTGGGTGGGACGGGAGTCTCATCATGTGAGCGCAGGGCGGTTCCGCCTCCGAGAACGACCGGCACTCCACCGGTGTACACCCCCGAGCCCCTTTCCATGGCCCGTTCGCCTCCGCCGCCGCCCGCGAACGCCGGCTCGATCGGACCGTGGGGCACCGGATAATGGCCGGTTCCCAGCGCCCGCCGCAGCCGGTACTCGTCCAGCGGCCCGGAGAAGGCCATGCCCTGGCCGTGCGTGCAGCCCATCGCGCGCAGGGCGACGACCTGCTCGGGCAGGTCCACGCCGTCGGCCACGGACTGCAGCCCGAGGTCGGTCGCGATCCGCAGCAGCCCACTGGTGATCTTGTGCAGCCGCGCGGACTCCACGACGCCCTCGACCAGGCTGCGGTCGAGTTTCAGCACGTCGACGGGGAGTCTGCGCAGTGCCGTGATCGCCGCGTGGCCGCTGCCGAAGCCGTCCAGGGCGATCCGGACGCCGAGCCTGCGCAGGGCGGACAGCCGGCGCTCCAGCTCGTCCAGGGACACCTTGGAGTCGGTGTCGGACAGCTCGATCACCAGGGCGCCGGACGGCAGGCCGTGCCGGGTCAGCAGGGCCTCGACGGAGCCGAGCGGCATCGAGCGGTCCAGCAGGCGCCGGGCGCTCACCCGCACGGCGACCGGCACGGCGAGGCCCGTGGCGGTGCGCTCGGCGGCCTGCTCGACGGCCTCCTCCAGGATCCAGCGGCCGAGCTCCTGCGTCCTGTCGCCCTCGTCGGCGACCCTCAGGAACTCGGCGGGCGTGAACAGCACCCCCTGCGAGGAACGCCAGCGCGCCAGGGCCTCGACCGATGTGATCCGGCCGTTCTCCAGGCAGACCACGGGCTGGTGCAGCAGGGCGAACTCGCCGTCGTGCAGTGCGGCCCGCAGACGCGTGGCCAGTTCCGCCTTGCGTACGACGTCCTGTTGCATCTGGGGTGCGTACAGCTCTACGCGCCCCTTGCCGCCGGCCTTGGCGCGGTACATGGCGAGGTCGGCGTTGCGCAGCAACTCACCCGCGCCGAGGCCGGGTTCGGCGAAGGCGACGCCGATGGACGCGGCCACGCGGACATCGTTGCCGTCGATGAGGTACGGCTGGGAGAGGGTGATCCTGAGGCGGTCGGCGAGTTCCAGGATGTGCCGTTCGCGTGCGGAGCGGTCCCGGGTGCCGTCCCCGACGATCAGGGCCGCGAACTCGTCGCCGCCGAGCCGGGAGGCGGTGTCCCCCTGCCGGACGGCGTCCTGGAGTCTGCGGGCGGCCTGGACGAGGAGCTCGTCCCCGGCCTGGTGCCCGATCGTGTCGTTGACGGCCTTGAAGCCGTCGAGGTCGATGAAGAGCACGGCCGTGCCGCGCAGGGACGCCCGGTCGGCGGCCCGGCGGCCGGACAGCGCCTGCTGGACCCGCTGGGTGAACAGGGCGCGGTTGGGCAGGTCGGTGAGCGGGTCGTGCTCGGCGTTGTGCTGCAACTGCGCCTGCAGGCGCACTCGTTCGGTCACGTCCCGGCTGTTGAAGATGAGGCCGCCGTGGTGGCGGTTGACGGTGGACTCGACGTTGAGCCAGCCGCCGTCGCCGGACCGGAAGCGGCACTCGATCCGGGTGGTGGGTTCCTCCTGGGGGCTGGCGGCGAGGAAGCGGCGCACCTCGTGCACCACGCAGCCCAGGTCCTCCGGGTGGATGAGTCCGGCCAGTTCGGTGCCCACCAGCTCCTCGGCGGACCGTCCGTAGACCCCGGCGGCGGCCGGGGAGACGTACCTGAGGACGCCGCTGGGCGCGGCGATCATGATGACGTCGCTGGAGCCCTGCACCAGGGAGCGGAAGTGGTTCTCCTTCTGCGCGAGTTCCTGGGTGAGGGTGATGTTGTCCAGCAGCATGATGCCCTGGCGCACCACGAGGGCGAGCACCACGGTGCCGCCGGTGATGAGCACGGTCGGGTCGGGCTTCCTGCCGTTGAGGACGTTGTAGAGGATCCCCAGGGTGCAGACGGCGGCGGCGAGATACGGCGTGAGCGCGGCCAGGGAGCCGGCGATGGGCCGGGCGGCCGGGTACCGGGGGCGATCACCTCCCTGCGGGGGTGCGTGGTGCTGGTGGGTGCCGCCGTGCGGGCCGGGCAGGTGCTCGTGGACCACGCGCGTGTGGCCGTCGCCCTCCGCGGACTCCGGCCCGTGCCGGGGTGCGGTCCAGGGGGCGTACGCGAGGAGCAGCGAGCCGGCGAACCAGCCCGCGTCGAGCAACTGGCCCGACTGGTAGTTGTTCTGCAGCAGCGGCGAGCTGAACAGGGCGTCGCACATGACCGTCAGCGCGAGCGCGCCGATGGCGGTGTTGATCGCCGCCCGGTTGGCGGCCGTGCGCCTGAAGTGCAGCGCAAGGACCACGCTGACCAGGGCGATGTCCAGCAGCGGGTAGGCCAGCAGCAGCGCGCTGCGCGCGAGGTGCGGCCCGTCGGCCTCGGCGGTCTTGGCGAGCGCGAGGCTCCAGGACAGCGTGAGCAGCGAGCCGCCGATCAGCCAGGCGTCCAGCCCGAGGCACATCCAGCCGGCCTTCGTCACCGGCCGCTTGGCGAGCACGAGCAGGCCCACGATGGCGGGCGGCGCGAAGCCCACGAAGAAGATGTTGGCGTAGCTGACGGTGGGCACGTGCTCGCCCAGGACGACCTCGTACCACCCCCAGACCCCGTTGCCCAGGGCCGCCATCGCCGAGGAGAGGGCGAACAGCAGCCAGGCGGAGCGGAAGCGCGCGCAGTGCCCGTAGGCGTAGAGGAAGCAGGACACGGCGGCGGTGGCCGCGGCCGCGCTGAGCCCGAAGTCACCCATGATGTCCGCGAGTTCCTGCGAACCCCAGCCGAGCGCGGAACCGACGGCGTATCCCGCGCAGACCGTGGCCAGGACGAGTTGGTGAACGAGGCCGGTCCGGCCACCGTCGGACGGCGGACGGGTCGGCCGTGCTCCCGGTGCGGGCTGTGCCCGCAGCACTCCGTCGAGGGTGGTGGTGACAGACGGCGAGTTCACCGGGCCCTCCCGGTCCGCGCGGCTCCGGGGTCCCTCGGGTCCCGGTGCGCATGCCTCCTGCGGCTGCTGTGCCTTCGGTGGTGGTGGCTGTCACGGCAGCCGTGACTGCCGTGGTGACCGCGTCTGCGCGCGGCCGTGCGCCAGGGTCGCCGCCGGCGGCCCCGCCGCGTCGGATCGCTCGTCCATAGGCCGTGCATCGCCCGTCGCCCCCCATCACAGTCTGCAATGTCCATCCCCGGCGCCGAACGGTGCGCGGCGCAGCCCCTGTCGGGACGATACACCAGTCTCGTCACTCAGGGACATAGTTCCTCTACGCTCCGTGACGACCAGCGGCGTTGCGAGTACGGACCGCGTCCGAGAGGTTGCGGAGGGTACCGGAAATGGATTACACGCCTGTTGCGCCCGTCGCGAAGGTCGCGCGCGGGACGCTCAAGTCGTCGGGATCACGCGCCGGTTGTTCCTGTCCTAAGGATCACGTTGCGCAGCGGCTCCCGGTTCAAGAACCGGGTCAACTGGTCCACGAGAAGTCGCTCGGCGCGGGGCCGGAAGGCGGAGGTGGGGCCGCCGACGTGGGGGCTGATGAGCACGCCGGGCGCGCGCCACAGCGGGTGTTCGGCGGGCAGCGGCTCGGGGTCGGTGACGTCCAGGGCGGCGGTGATCCGGCCGGTCTCGAGTTCGGCGAGCAGGGCCTTGGTGTCGACGACGGGGCCGCGGGCGACGTTGACGAGGAGCGCGCCGTCCTTCATGCGGGCGAGGAAGTCGGCGCCGGCCAGACCGCGGGTGGAGTCGGTGAGGGGCGTGATGAGGACGACGACGTCGGCCTCGGGGAGCAGTGCGGGCAGTTCGGTGAGGGGGTGCACCGGACCGCGCTCCGTCGTGCGCGCGGAGCGCGCGACGCGCACCACCCGCGCTACCTCGAACGGAACGAGCCGGTCCTCGATCGCGGATCCGATCGAGCCGTAGCCCACGATGAGCACGCTCTTGTCGGCGAGGGCCGGCCGGAACCCGCCGAGCCACTCCCCGCGCTGCTGCCCGCGCACGAAGTCGGGGATGCCCCGCAGCGAGGCCAGGATCAGGGTGAGCGCGAGTTCGGCGGTGCTCGCCTCGTGCACCCCGCGGGCGTTGCACACCTGCACGCCCGGCCGCAGCCGGGGCAGCCCCGGCTGCACGTTGTCGATCCCGGCGGACAGCGTCTGCACCACCTGCACGGAGCTCAGTTCGGGCAGGGGCCGTACGGCGACCTCGGCGGGCTTCATGTAGGGGACGACGTAGAAGAGGCAGTCGGCCGGGTCCGCGGGGTAGTCCCGCTCGCCGTTCCAGAAGAGGTAGTTCGGCCCCGCGGGAAGGTTCTCGATCTCCTCCGGCGGGATGGGAAGCCACACGTCAGCAGTCATGACAGGAGGCTATGTCAGGGCCATGAGGGCGCAGAGGTTAGGTTGGGGGCTCGGCAGAGGGAGGGTCACGGGCAGGTGGAGCGCAGGACGATCGGCGCGGGGGCACTCGCGGTGGGGGCCGTCGGCCTTGGGTGCATGCCGATGAGCTGGGCGTACAGCGCCTCGCGGCGGCGGGGCGACGAGTCGCTCAGGGCGGTGCACCGGGCGCTGGACGCCGGCTCGACGCTCCTGGACACCGCCGACATGTACGGCCCGTTCACCAACGAGCTGCTGGTGGGGCGGGTGCTCAAGGAGCGGCGCGCGGACGCGTTCGTGTCGACGAAGGTCGGGCTGCTGGTCGGCGAGCAGCACATCGTGGCCAACGGCCGCCCCGGCTATGTGAAGCGCGCCTGCGACGCGTCGCTGCGGCGGCTGCAGACGGACGTCATCGACCTGTACCAGCTGCACCGCGCGGACCCCGAGGTACCCGTGGAGGAGACGTGGGGCGCGATGGCGGAGCTCGTACGGGCGGGAAAGGTACGGGCGTTGGGGCTGTGCGCGGTCGGTGCGCGCGGCGGGCGCCGCTCGGGGGGCCGGCTGCACGACGCAACGATTCTGCAGCTGCGGCGGGTGCAGCAGGTGTTCCCGGTGAGCGCGGTGGAGGCCGAGCTGTCGGTGTGGTCGCCGGACGCCCTCGACGCGCTGCTGCCGTGGTGCGAGGCGCGTGACGTCGGCTTCCTGGCCGCGATGCCGCTCGGCAACGGCTTCCTCACCGGGACCCTGACCCCCGGCGAGGGTTTCGAGGCGGACGACGTGCGCGCCCGCCACCCGCGCTTCACCGCGGAGATGATGGCCGCCAACCAGCCGATCGTGGCCGGCCTGCGCCGCGTCGCGGCCCGGCACGGCGAGGACGTGACCGCGGCGCAGGTGGCCCTGGCGTGGGTGCTGGCGCAGGGCCGGCACGTGGTCGCCGTCCCGGGCACCAAGCGGGAGCGGTGGGCGGCCGAGAACGCGGCGGCGGCCACTCTGCGGCTGACGCCCCAGGACCTGGCCGAGGTGGCGAAGCTGCCGAGGGCGCAGGGATCCTGGGACTGAGCGACGGCGGGTCCGCGACCGTGTCCGCGCCGGCCGCGGGTTCGACACCGCCCGACCGGGAACCTGGAGAGCGCGCGCGGTCGTAGGACAGGGAGAGCCCCCCGCCCGACCGCCGCTTCGAAGGGACCAGGACCGTGCTACGACGAGCTGTGCCGGCCTTACTCGCCACGACCGCCCTCCTGCTGACGGCCGCCTGCTCCTCCGGTGGCGGCGACGGCGGTTCCTCGGGCGGCAGCCGCGGTGCCACGAGCGCCTCCCCCTCACGGCAGGCGGGCGAGCAGGCCCCGTCGGCCAAGGGCTCGGTCAAGGTGGTGCGCACGGTCGCCACGGGCCTGAACACCCCGTGGGGCCTGGCCGCGCTCCCCGGCGGCGGCGGTCTCCTCGTCGCCTCCCGCGACCGGGGCACGATCACCAGGGTCGACGAGAAGACCGGCGGCAAGACGGAGTTGGGCAAGGTGTCCGGCGTCTCCCCGAACGGCGAGGGCGGCCTCCTCGGCATCGCCCTCTCCCCCGACTACGCGTCGGACCACATGGTCTACGCCTACTTCACCTCCGCCTCCGACAACCGCATCGTCCGCGTGCTGTACGACCCGAAGAAGCCCGCCGGCGAACAGCTGGGCGCGCCGGACACGATCTTCAAGGGCATCCCCAAGGGCTACATCCACAACGGTGGACGGATCGCCTTCGGCCCGGACGGCATGCTGTACGCGGGCACGGGCGAGAGCGGCGACCGCGGTCTGGCCCAGGACACCAAGTCCCTGGGCGGCAAGATCCTCCGTCTGACCCCCGAGGGCGAGCCGGCCCCCGGCAACCCCTTCCCCGACTCGGCGGTGTACTCGTACGGCCACCGCAACGTGCAGGGCCTGGCCTGGGACCGCGAACAGCGCCTGTTCGCCTCGGAGTTCGGCCAGGACACCTGGGACGAGCTGAACGCGATCAAGCCGGGCGCCGACTACGGCTGGCCGAACGCCGAGGGCAGGTCGTCCGACGGCAAGTACCAGAACCCCATCGCCCAGTGGCACACCGACGACGCCTCCCCCAGCGGCATCGCCTACGCCGAGGGCTCGGTGTGGATGGCCGGGCTGAAGGGACAGCGTCTGTGGCGCATCCCCCTGAAGGGCACCGAGGCCTCGGCCGACCCGCAGGCCTTCCTCACCGGCACCTACGGCCGCCTGCGCACGGTGGTCTCGGCGGGCGGCGACAAGCTGTGGCTGACCACCAGCAACACCGACGGACGGGGCGCGCCGAAGGGCGGCGACGACCGGATCCTGGAGCTGGAGGTCAGCTAGGGCCTGGCGTCACGCCTCGGTGTCCGCCTCGTCGCCGGTTCCGGGCGGGCGTATGACGACCTTGCCGGAGTCGAGGTCTATCGGGCCGCGTCCGGGGTCGTTGTCGCCGACGTCCTCGCGGCTCAGCTCCAGTCGCTTGCGTTCGTCGTGGGTGTGCTTGCGGCCGGGTGCGAAGAGTTCCTCGAATGCGTTGAACACGGTCCCTGCCTTCTCGTCGGTGGCTCACCGGGCCGGGTCGAGCGCGTCGGCGGCGAACAGCCCGAGCCGGTGTGCCGTCGCCGCCGCCTCCCCCCTTCCTGAGACGCCGAGCTTGCCCAGAATGTTCGACACGTGGACGCTGGCCGTCTTCGGCGAGATGAAGAGTTCCTCGGCGATCTGGCGGTTGGTGCGGCCGGCGGCGACCAGGCGCAGCACGTCGCGTTCGCGGCTGGTCAGGCCGAGGGCCTCGGCCGGGTCGGCGGGCCGCTGTTCCGGGACGCGGGTCAGGGCCAGTCGGGCGCGCTGGGCGAGGAGGGCGACCGCGTCGCCGAGCGGTCGGGCGCCGAGGTGGGCGGCGACGGCGTGGGCCAGCCGCAGCAGTTCCGTGGCCCGGTCGCGCTCGTCGTCGCCGCCCGCGCCCAGCAGGGCCGCGGCCAGTCGGTGGCGGACGCGGGCGAGGTCGTAGGGGCGGTCCAGGCTCTCGAAGGCGGTGACCACCTCCGACCAGGTGTCCACGGTGTCCCGGCCCTCGGCGCGGGCGAGTTCGGCGCGGACCCACTGTTCATGGGCGAGCCACACCGGGACGACGGTGGTGAGCCGCTTGGCGGCCTCGAAGAGGCCTTCGAGCGCCTCGGTACGGCCCTGCTGGACCGCGGGCAGCGCGCGGGCCTCGGCCTCGGCGGTCGCGGCGCCGAGCAGAAGCGGCCAGACGTAGCGCTGGGTGCCGGGCGGGACGCCGCCGTCCAGGCTGCGCCGCACCTCGGCGCGGACGTCGAGGAGACGGCCCTCGGCCGCGGCGACGCCGACGGTGAGGGCGGCGAGGGGCAGCGACTGCTGGGGCATGGGGTCGTGGGTGCCGAAGTAGCGTTCGGCGGCGTCGCGTTGGCGTGCCGCCTCCGCCACGTCGCCCCTGCCCAGGGCGACCTGGGCCAGCTTCAGCGCGGCCGCGCCCTGCGGTTTGGCGCTCTGCCCCCGCCGCAGCGCCTTGTCCGCCGCCTCGACCGCCTCGTCCCAACGGCCCAGGGAGTACAGCGAGTCGGACAGGTTGGACCACACCCACGCCTCGGTGTTCAGCAGGCCGTACCGGCGCGCGTAGGCGGTGCCCTCCTCCAGGACGGGGACGGCCTCGCGCGAGCGTCCCACCGCCTCCAGCTCGGACGGCAGGTTGACGTGGGCGCGGCCGGCGACCGTGGCGATGCCGTCCCGCTGGGCCTGGTCCTTGACCTCGCCCATCACGGCGAGGCCCGCTTCGACGTCTCCCGAGTCGACCATCAGGGTGCCGAGGGTGAGACGGGCGTTCATCTCCGTCTCGCGGGCGCCGACCATCCGCGCGTACTCCACCGCGCGTTCGGCGGCGGACAGGGCCTCGGGACCGGGGGCGCGCAGCATCGACCAGCCGGCGACGTGGGTGAGCACCTCGGCGTGCACCTCGGAGGGCGGCAGGCCGCGCACGAGCTCCTGGGCGGTGGCGAGTTCCTTCCAGCCGTCGCCCCGGGCCAGGTTCTGCACCATGACGGCGCGCTGGGTCCAGAACCAGGCGGCGCGCAGCGGGTCGCCCTCCTCCTCCAGGAGGTGCAGGGCCCGCTTGGTGATCTTCAGGGCGCGTTCGCGTTCCCCGGACAGCCGGCCCGCGACGGCGGCCTCGGCCATCAGGTCGAGGTAGCGCAGCGGGGTGGTGGCGGGGTCGCAGCCGCAGGGAGGGTAGACCTCGGTGTAGTCGATGGGCCGCAGCTCGTCCCGGACCGCCTCGGGGGTGGTGTCCCACAGCTCCATCGCCCGCTCCAGGAGCCGCAGTTGCTCGCTGTAGGCGTGCCGGCGCCGGGCCTCGACGGAGGCGTCGAGCACGGCGGGCAGGGCCTTGGCCGGGTCGTGGGCGTGGTACCAGTAGCTGGCCAGGCGCATGACGCGCTCGTCGGCGGGGACGAGCGTCGGGTCGGCCTCCAGGGCCTCTGCGTAGCGGCGGTTGAGGCGGGAGCGCTCACCGGGCAGCAGGTCGTCGCCGACGGCCTCGCGGACCAGGGAGTGGCGGAAGCGGTAGCCGTCGCCGGCGGGCGTGGCGATCAGGATGTTGGCGTTCACGGCGGCTCGCAGGGCCTCGATGAGGTCGTCCTCGGCGAGCCCGGCGACGGCCGCGAGCAGCCGGTACTCCACGGTGGAACCGCCCTCGGCGACGATCCGGGCGATGCGCTGGGCGCTCTCGGGCATGCGCTCGACGCGGACCAGGAGCAGGTCGCGCAGGGAGTCGGTGAGGCCGGTGCCGCAGCCCTCGGTGGCGCAGACGGCGAGTTCCTCGACGAAGAAGGCGTTGCCGTCGGAGCGTTCGAAGATCTCCTCGACCTGGCCGGGGTCCGGTTCGGCGGCGAGGATGCCGGCGAGCTGACGGCCGACCTCGGTGCGGGTGAAGCGGGCGAGTTCGATGCGGCGGACCGTGCGCAGGCGGTCGAGTTCGGCGAGCAGGGGGCGCAGCGGGTGGCGGCGGTGGATGTCGTCGGCGCGGTAGGTGGCCAGGACGACGAGGCGGCCGGAGCGCAGGGTGCGCAGGAGGTAGGCCAGGAGGTGGCGGGTGGAGGCGTCGGCCCAGTGGAGGTCCTCCAGGGCGACGACGACCGTGCGGTCGGCGGCGACGCGTTCCAGGAGGCGGGCGGTGAGTTCGAAGAGGCGGGCCATGCCCTCCTCGTCGTGGCGGCCAGAGCCGGGGTCGCCCAGTTCGGGCAGCAGCCTGGTGAGCTCTTCCTCCTGGCCGGCGGCCGCGGCGGCCAACTCCTCGGGCAGTTCGCGACGCAGGGCGCGCAGGGCCGTGGAGAACGGGGCGAAGGGCAGTCCGTCGGCGCCGATCTCGACGCAGCCGCCGAGGGCGACGACGGCTCCGCGGCGGCAGGCCTCGGTGGCGAACTCCTCGACGAGCCTGGTCTTGCCGACGCCGGCCTCGCCGCCGATCAGCAACGCCTGCGGCTCGCCCGCGGCGGCACGGGCGAGCGCGTCGTTGAGTGTGCCCAGCTCTTCGGCTCGGCCGACGAACACCGGACTGACGGACCTGGTCTCCACGGGGGCGAGCATCGCATGCGGGGCGGATGCGGGGGGAGCGGTTTTCGGGGGGCCGTTCTGCCGGGTGCGCCCCGGGGTCGCGGTTGCCGTTACCTGGGGGCTGCCGCCCCCAGACCCCCGCTTCGGCCCTGAACGGGCCTCGTCCTCAAACGCCGGACGGGCTGGAATTGCCGGGCCGGCGTCCTCAGAGGCAGGACGGGCGTCCTCGGACGCAGGACGAACTGGAATTGCCGGCCCGGCATGGTCCACAAACACCGGACGGACCGAGTCTGCCGGGCGGGCTGAGAGGGCCCGCCCGGCATCCCCCGTGTTCACGCTGCCCTGGCGAACCTGGGGCGGCGGTGGCGGGAGGTATGGGACTCGGTCTCGGTGGAGCGTTCCGCGGCTTCGCGGCGGGATTCGCGGACGGCCTCGCGGGCGAGGCGCTCGTGATCGGCGCGGCGGATCAGTTCGGCGGAACGGAACTGCGCGATCTCGTACTCGTACATGGTGTGTCCCCTCGGGAGAGTCTGTTCCGGCTTCGCTTGCTGCGATGCCTCAACTTTCGTCTCCAAGGGGGGTCCGTCACATCGGGAGAGTTCCGCATCTTGCGGGGCGCCCGGGGCCTTAGACGCGGGTAAGGGGCCTCAGGCGGTCCGTAAGGTGCTTACGGACCGCCTAAGACCCCTGTGGACCTGCGGTGACTCAGCCCGCGGACGGCAGGCCGAGCAGGACGTCGGTGTACTTGAGGACGGCCAGGAGCAGGCCGATGACACCGAGGGCGACCCCGCCCCAGGCGACGGACTTGATCCAGGCGGCCTGCGGCCTGCCGGGAGCGCCGAACGCCGGCCGGACGAGGACCACGACGCCGACGATCAGCGCGAGCAGGGCGAAGACGCCGCCCCACAGGGCGCTGGCCTGCCAGGCGTCGCCGTACACGGCCTTGATCTGCTTGGCGACGCTCGCCGAGGACGAGGTCTGCAGCTGGCCCACGAGGGTCTGGCGGGCGGCGGCCACGGTGCCGACCCAGCTCCCGGTGAGCGAGACGACGCCGAGGGCTGCGGCGACGACGGCGCCCGCGCCCTGGCCGACGCCGGAGGCGCCCTCCTGGCCGCTCTCGGAGCCGTCCTCGACAAGGTCGGCCTCGGCGGTCGCCTCCTCGGTCTCCTCGGCGGCCTCGGCCTCGGCGGCGGCCGCCGCCTCGTCCTCGGGCTTCACTTCGGTGGCCTCGGTCGTGCCGGCCTCGTCAACTGTCTTGGTTCCCATGTCTGGCACCGTACGGACGCTCTCTGAGAGGGATCTTAATGATCGTTGTGTGCGGCACGCGCGCGTGCTTGACGCCACTCCGGGGCGAGGATCGACCACACCTCCAGGTCGTGCCGCACCCCACGATAGGGGTGCGCCTCGCGCCGTACGCCATCGCGGGTCATCCCCAGGCGCCGGGCGACGTTCAGGCTGGGCTCGTTCCCGGAGGCGGCGACCCATTCGATCCGGTGGATGCCGCGCTCCTCGACCGCCCAGTCGATCAGTATCCGCATCGCCCGGGTGATCAGGCCGCGCCCGGTGGCGGCGGGCTCCAGCCAGCAGCCGACCTCGGCGTTGCCGGTCGCCGCGTCGAAGTTCAGGGTGAGCACCCCGCCGACGAGCTTTCCGTCCAGCCAGATGCCGTGGTACGAGGCGGTGTCCGCGGCCCGCATGTCGGCGTACCGCTGGAGCGTCGCGCGTGCCGAGGCCAGGTCGACGGCCTGCGAGCCGAACGGGATGAAGCGCCCGATGAACTCCCGGCCGCGCTCCAGGTGCGCCAGGAACTCCTCGGCGTGCCACGGCTCCAGCGGCCGCAGCTCGGCGCCGTCACCCAGTGATATCGCGTACATCGCGTTGCTCACCCTCCGCCAGTACGTCCGCCACCTCGGCGTCCGTCGCCTCGGCCAGCCTTTCATGGGCGGCACGGCACTCGGGCGGCTCGATGCTGATGCGGGGCAACCAGGCGTCCAGCCGGCGGGGCAGCCACCAGTTGGCGCCGCCGAGCAGGTGCATGAGGGCGGGCACCAGCAGGGTGCGCAGGACGAAGGCGTCCAGGGCGACGGCGGAGGCGAGCGCGATGCCGAACATGGCGATCACGCGGTCGCCGCTGAGGACGAAGGCCAGGAAGACCGAGATCATGATGACCGCGGCGGAGTTGATCACGCGGCTGGTCTCGGCGAGGCCGACGCGGACGGCCCGCCGGTTGTCGCCCGTCTCCAGCCACTCCTCGTACATCCGGCTGACCAGGAAGACCTGGTAGTCCATGGAGAGCCCGAAGAGCACGGACACCATGATCACGGGGAGGAATGGCTCGATCGGGCCCGCGCGGCCGAGGCCGAGCAGTTCGCTCCCCCAGCCCCACTGGAAGATCGCCACGACGATGCCGAAGGCGGCGGCGACCGCGGCGACGTTCATGGCCGCGGCCTTCAGCGGGATGCCGACGGACCGGAAGGCGAGCAGCAGAAGCAGGCAGCCGAGGCCGATGACCACGCCGACGAACAGGGGCAGCTTGCCGACGATGACGCCCGCGAAGTCGTCGTACGACGCCGTCACGCCGCCGACGTGGAGGTCGAGCGCGGTGCCGGTCTCGGCGCGCGGCAGCACCTCGGTGCGCAGCCGGTCGACGAGGTCGCTGGTCTTCTGGGACTGCGGTTCGGAGGTCGGCACGATCGTGAAGTAGGCCGTGGTCCCGCCGCCGCCGTACGTGACCGGGCTCACCGAGGCGACGCCCTCGGTGGTGCGGACGGTGGCGTCGAGGTTGTCCAGAGCGAGCCGGTCCTCGGCGCCGTTGACCTTGGTGACGACGGTGAGGGGGCCGTTGACGCCCGGACCGAAGCCCTCGGCGAGCAGGTCGTAGGCCTGCCTGGTGGTGGACGACTTGGGGTCGTTGCCCTGGTCGGAGGTGCCCAGGTGCAGAGAGAGGGTGGGCAGCGCGAGGACCGCCATCACGGCGAGCGCCACCACGCCGAGGACCTTGGGATGGCGCTCGACGAACGCCGACCAGCGGTGGGCCAGCCCGGTGGGCAGCTCGGGCTGGGGTCCCTGCTCCGCCAGCCGTCGGCGCTCGCGCCGGCTCAGGGCGCGCATGCCGATGAGGGACAGCAGGGCGGGCAGCAGGGTGACGGAGGCGGCGACCGTGAGGACGACGGTCAGCGAGGCGGCGATCGCGACGCCGTTGAGGAAGCCGAGCCGGAGTATGAGCATCCCCAGCAGGGCGATGCAAACGGTGGCACCCGCGAAGACCACGGCTCGTCCGGTGGTCGTCACGGCGTTGGTGACCGCCTCGGTCACCGACAGCCCGCGTTTGAGCCCGCGCCGGTGTCTGGTGACGATGAAGAGCGCGTAGTCGATGCCGACGCCGAGTCCGATCAGCATGCCGAGCATGGGCGCGAAGTCGGCGACCGTCATGGCGTGGCCGAGCAGCACGATCGAGGCGTACGCGGTGCCGACGCCGACCAGCGCGGTGGCGATGGGCAGCACCGAGGCGGCGAGCGAGCCGAAGGCGAGGAACAGCACGACGGCCGCCACGGCCACCCCGACCACCTCGGCGACGTGCCCGCCGCTCGGTTCGGTGAGCGCGACGGCGCTGCCGCCCAGCTCCACCTGGAGTCCGTCCGCCCGGGCGGCCTCGGCGGTGCGGACGACGGCCTCCACCTCGGACTTCCTGATGTCCTCCACGCGGTGGTCGAAGGTGACCGTGGCGTACGCGGTGTGCCCGTCGGAGCTGATCCGGCCGGCGCCCTGGCCGTCGTAGGGGCTGCTCACGGAGGCCACACCGGGCAGGTCCGCGATCTTGTCCAGGGTCTGGTTCATCGTCTGCTCGACGTCGGCGGCCCGGACGGTGCCGGACTTCACGTGCCACACGACGGTGTCGCTGTCACCGCCGAGTCCGGGGAAGCCCCGCTGCAGCAGCTTGGTGGCGGCGCCCGACTCGGTGCCGGGGGCCTCGTAGTCGTTCGAGTACGCCGAGCCGGTGACGGCGGCAGCCGCGCTCACCCCGCCGAAGGCGAGGAGCCAGAGCAGCACCGCGACGAGGCGGTGCCGGACACACCAGCGTGCAAGGGCTGCCACGAACGAGCTCCCGGGAACGATTTGTGGATCTTTGGCCGGGAACAGTCGTGGAACAGTCGTTCACAACATGAACAGCCCGCAAAGAACACATGAGCAATGCGGGGTCCATATTTGCAGGCAGATGTGATCGTTTATGTGATTGATGGCCTTGTTCACAAGAGTGGGAGGCAGATCACAGGACAGTAACGAACACTCTGTCACCTAGTCGAACTGATCTCCCAGCGCCATCACCATCACCCCGGCGACCAGCAACCACAGCGCGCGCCGGGTGTGCCCCCGGGAGCCCAGCACCGAGGCGAGCGCGCACACGGCGGCGCCGAAGCCGTAGGCGCCGGGCACCAGGGCCGGGGCGGAGCCGGTCAGGCGCAGCAGGGCCGCGGCCAGCCCGGCGAGGGTCAGCAGCGTGCCCGTGCCGGCCGCCGTCCAGCGGGCCCGGCGGGCGTCGTAGGCCATGTCGTCCTCGACGTCCCGTATCTCGGAATCATCTCGTCCGCTCATGGCGGGCGAGCGTAGCGCGTCCGCCCGGGAAACCGGCTGCGAGGCGAACCGCGCACCTGTTAGCTTCCGCGGGACAGCCGTCACCGGCCCCTCGCCGACGACCGAAGCGGGTGCATTTTTTGAAGGTCCGACCGAGCTCCTACGCATCGACTTCCACTACGAAGATCCCAAGGAGCCCGTTCACCGATGTCCGACACCAGGACCACGAACGACGACCTGTCTGACCGCCTGAACCACCCCCTCTACCCGCGCAGCAGCGGCTACAACGCCCGCTGGGTCGTCGACAACCAGATGGGCCCGAACGCCCTGTGGCTGCTGGAGTGGCTGGCCCCCGCCCTCGGCCTGGACGCCCTGCGCCCCTGCGCGCGCGTCCTCGACCTCGGCTGCGGCCGGGCGATGACCTCGGTCTTCCTGGCCAGGGAGTTCAACGCCGAGGTCACCGCCGCCGACCTGTGGGTCAAGCCCGACGACAACGCCCGCCGCATCGCCGAGGCGGGCTTCGCCGACCGGGTGCTGCCCGTGCACACGGAGGCGCACGATCTGCCCTTCGCGGAGGGCGGCTTCGACGCGATCGTGTCCATCGACGCGTACCAGTACTTCGGCACCGACGACCTCTATCTGCCCACTCTCACCCGGTTGTTGAAGCCCGGCGGGCGGATCGGCGTCGTCGTACCTGCACTTCGCGACGAAATCACGGGCACCGAGCCGCCGGAGCATCTGCGGCCCTGGTGGGAGCCCGACTTCTGGTGCTTCCACTCCGCCGACTGGTGGCGCCGCCATTGGACCCGCGGCGGCGCCGTCGAGGTGGAGACGGCCGACTGGCTTCAGGACGGCTGGAAGGACTGGCTGTTGTGGTGCGAGGTGGTCGCCGAGGAGAGCCCGGAGGAGTTCCACCGCACGATGGCCCGCCGGGTCGGCGAGATGGTGCGCGTGGACGAGGGCCGCGCGCTGGGGTTCGTCCGGGTCGTGGGACGCCGTAGGTAGAATGCCGTACGGCCCCGGAGACCATGCCTCCGGGGCCGTACCGCCTGTGACTGTCCCTCAGCCCTCGCTGACGCCCAGCTTCTCCAGGATCAGCTCCTTGACGCGGGCCGCGTCGGCCTGGCCGCGGGTCGCCTTCATGACCGCGCCGACCAGGGCGCCGGCCGCGGCCACCTTGCCGCCGCGGATCTTGTCGGCGACGCCCGGGTTGCCGGCGATGGCCTCGTCGACGGCGGCGGTCAGGGCGCCCTCGTCGGAGACGACCTTCAGACCGCGCTTGTCGACGACCTCGTCCGGGGTGCCCTCGCCCGCGAGGACGCCCTCGATGACCTGGCGTGCGAGCTTGTCGTTCAGGTCGCCCTTGGCGACCAGCTCGGTGACCCGGGCGACCTGCGCCGGGGTGATCGCCAGCTCCTCCAGCGCCTTGCCCGACTCGTTGGCGCTGCGCGCCAGTTCGCCCATCCACCACTTGCGGGCGGAGGCGGCGTCGGCCCCGGCGTCGATCGTGGCGACGATCAGGTCAAGCGCACCGGCGTTGAGGATCGCCTGCATGTCGGTGGCGGAGATGCCCCACTCGGCGAGCAGCCGGTTGCGGCGGGCCAGCGGCAGCTCCGGCAGCCCGGCGCGGATCTCCTCGACCCACTCGCGGGACGGGGCGACCGGTACCAGGTCCGGCTCGGGGAAGTACCGGTAGTCCTCGGCCTCCTCCTTGACCCGGCCCGAGGTCGTGGACCCCGTGTCCTCGTGGAAGTGCCGGGTCTCCTGCACGATCGTGCCGCCGGACGACAGCACGGCCGCGTGCCGCTGGATCTCGAAGCGGGCCGCACGCTCGACGGACCGCAGCGAGTTGACGTTCTTCGTCTCCGAGCGGGTGCCGAACTTCTCGGTGCCGTGCGGGCGCAGCGACAGGTTCACGTCGCAGCGCATCTGGCCCATCTCCATGCGGGCCTCGGAGACGCCGAGGGCCCTGATGAGTTCGCGCAGCTCACGGACGTACGCCCGGGCGACCTCGGGAGCGCGCTCGCCCGCGCCGACGATCGGCTTGGTGACGATCTCGATCAGCGGGATACCGGCGCGGTTGTAGTCCAGCAGCGAGTGCGACGCGCCGTGGATGCGGCCCGTCGCGCCGCCCACGTGGGTCGACTTGCCGGTGTCCTCCTCCATGTGGGCGCGCTCGATCTCCACGCGGAAGGTCTCGCCGTCCTCCAGCTGCACGTCGAGGTAGCCGTTGAAGGCGATGGGCTCGTCGTACTGGGAGGTCTGGAAGTTCTTCGGCATGTCCGGATAGAAGTAGTTCTTCCGGGCGAAGCGGCACCACTCGGCGATCTCGCAGTTCAGCGCGAGACCGATCTTGATGGCCGACTCGATGCCGATCGCGTTGACGACCGGGAGCGCGCCGGGCAGGCCGAGGCAGGTCGGGCAGGTCTGCGAGTTGGGCTCGGCGCCCAGTTCGGTGGAACACCCGCAGAACATCTTGGTCTTGGTGCCGAGTTCGACATGGACCTCGAGGCCCATGACGGGGTCGTACGACGCCAGCGCGTCCTCGTACGACACCAGGTCGGTCGTGGTGGTCACGGTGAAACTTCCCTCTCAGCCCAGCAGGACGTCGTCGTCGCCCAGCCGCTTCAGCTCGCGGTACAGGATGGCGAGGCCGGTGACGATCGCGGCGGCGGAGACGGTGGCGTCGATCAGCCGCAGCGTGTCGTTCTCCAGTCGGGCCTTCTTGATCTGCTTGACGACGGCGACAGCGCCGAAGGCAGTGGTGGCCATGGACAGGTACGTGCCGGACTTGGACTTCTTGAAGTCCTTGGCCTTGGACAGCTTGCTCACAGCGACGGAGCCTCCTCCAGGAGCGGGTGCCCCCACCTTTCCACGAAGGCGGCCTCGACGGCGGCGCCGACCTTGTAGAGCCGGTCGTCCTTCAGTGCCGGGGCGATGATCTGCAGGCCGACGGGGAGGTTGTCCTCCGGGGCCAGACCGCAGGGCAGCGACATGGCCGCGTTGCCCGCGAGGTTGGTCGGGATGGTGCACAGGTCGGCCAGGTACATCGCCATCGGGTCGTCGGCGCGCTCGCCGATCGCGAAGGCGGTGGTCGGCGTGGTCGGCGACACGATGACGTCGACCTGCTCGAAGGCCTTCTCGAAGTCCCGCGTGATGAGCGTGCGGACCTTCTGCGCGGAGCCGTAGTAGGCGTCGTAGTAGCCGGAGCTCAGGGCGTACGTGCCGAGCATGATGCGGCGCTTGACCTCGGGGCCGAAGCCCGCCTCACGGGTGAGGGAGGTGACCTCCTCGGCGGAGTGCGAGCCGTCGTCGCCGATCCGCAGGCCGTAGCGCAGGCCGTCGAAGCGGGCGAGGTTGGACGAGCACTCGGAGGGGGCGATCAGGTAGTACGCCGACAGCGCGAGGTCGAAGGACGGGCAGTCCAGCTCGACGATCTCGGCGCCCAGCTCCTTGAGGAGGGCGACGGACTCGTCGAAGCGCTGGATGACACCGGCCTGGTAGCCCTCGCCGCGGAACTGCTTGACGACGCCGACGCGCATGCCCTCGACGCTGCCGTTGCGGGCGGCCTCGACGACCGGCGGGACGGGGGCGTCGATGGAGGTGGAGTCCAGCGGGTCGTGGCCGGCGATGACCTCGTGGAGGAGGGCCGCGTCCAGGACCGTACGGGCGCAGGGGCCGCCCTGGTCGAGGGAGGACGAGAAGGCGACCATGCCAAAGCGGGAGACCGCCCCGTAGGTCGGCTTCACGCCCACCGTGCCGGTGACGGCGGCCGGCTGGCGGATGGAACCGCCGGTGTCGGTGCCGATGGCCAGCGGCGCCATGTGCGCGGCCAGCGCGGCGGAGGAGCCACCGCCGGAGCCGCCCGGGATCTTGGTGAGGTCCCAGGGGTTGCCGGTCGGGCCGTAGGCGCTGTTCTCCGTCGACGACCCCATGGCGAACTCGTCCATGTTGGTCTTGCCGAGGATGACGACGTCGGCGGCCTTGAGGCGCTTGGTGAGGGTGGCGTCGTACGGCGGGATCCAGCCCTCGAGGATCTTCGAACCGACGGTCGTCGGAATGCCCTCGGTGGTGAAGATGTCCTTCAGCGCCAGCGGGACGCCGGCGAGGGGGCCGAGCTTCTCGCCCCGCTCGCGCTTGGCGTCCACGGCGCGCGCCTGGGCCAGGGCGCCCTCGCGGTCGACGTGCAGGAAGGCGTGCACCTTCTCGTCGACGGCCTCGATGCGGGCCAGGTGGGCCTCGGCGACCTGGACGGCCGTCAGCTCGCCGGAGGCGATCTTCTCGGCGGTCTCGGCGGCGGTGAGCTTGATGATGTCCGTCATCGTGATCAGTCCTCCCCCAGGATCTGCGGCACCTTGAAACGCTGCTGCTCCTGGGCCGGGGCGCCGGAGAGCGCCTGCTCGGGGGTGAGCGAGGGACGGACCTCGTCCGGCCGCATGACGTTGGTCAGCGGGAGCGGGTGCGAGGTCGGCGGTACGTCTTGGTCGGCGACCTCGCTGACGCGGGCGACCGCGCCGATGATGTCGTCCAGCTGTCCCGCGAAGTGTTCGAGCTCTTCGGGCTTCAGCTCCAGACGCGCCAGCCGGGCGAGGTGGGCGACCTCCTCGCGCGTGATGCCAGGCATGCAGCGTTCCTCTGGGGTGAGTGTGTGTGGTTTGGGCCCAATCCTAGGGGGCTGAAGGCTTGGGCCGTTAAACGGTTTCCCTCGCTTACCGTCGGGCGTCCCAGGCCTCGCTCTTCAGGAAGTGGTTGTCGTAGAGCTCCTGGACCTCCAGGAGGCTCTCCACCGTGGCCTCGCCGAGGCGGATGCGCTGGAGGTGGCGGAAGTACTCGAAGCGCTCCACGCCCGGCGTGATGACGATGAGCAGGTCCGCCGTGGCGCCCGGGGCGGCGGAGAAGGCATGCGGCCGGTCCGGCGGGACGATGATCAGGTCGCCGCGCTCGGCGGTGACGACGTCGTCGCCGGAGAGGACCTCGGCGGCGCCGTCGAGCAGGTAGAACATCTCGGCGGAGTTGTGGTGCACGTGCGGACGGGCTCCGTCGGCGCCCTCGGCGAGGGTGACGCGCACGGTGGACAGCGCGCCGCCGCTGGCGCTGCTGTCGGCCAGCAGCCGCACGGCGACGGGGTCTCCCCCGACCACCTCGGCCTCGGCGTCGCGGACCAGCACGGTTTCGTCGAACTTCGGCACGAACAGCGACATGTCTCGGTTCCCCCTGTGTCTCGCTGCGGACGCCGTCAGACCGCGAAGAGCAGTCCGGCGCTGATCAGTACAACGATCGCGGTGGCGAAGTGGATCCCGAAGGCCACGGCCTTCGCGCCGCCGTTGCGCAGGACTATCAGGGTGTCGCCGAACGGGATGAGGGCGACGCCGACCATGAACCAGGCCTCGGCGTGCGCGCCGGCGAAGGCCAGTACGAGGAGGCCGGCGACGCCGAGGGCGCCGTCCCTGAGCCCCTTGATCGTGAGGTAGGCGCCGGCGTCGCCCGCGGGGTCGGCCGGGACGCCGTAACCGGCCGCGGAGGGGCCGGGCTGGAACAGGAAGCGGTAGCCGAGGAACAGGCAGAACAGGTCGAGCAGGACGGCCAGGGTGTAGGCGGCCACGGTCATGACGGTTCTCCTTTTGCTAGCAGCGCTAGGAACACGATCGACGCTAGCAGAGCATCGACAGAAGCGCTAGCACTGCTAGAATTTCTGGCATGTCGATTCAGACGCGCCGGGAGCGCGAACGAGCGGAACGCGAGCGGCTGATCGTCACGGCCGCGCGGGAGCTGGCGGAGGCCGAGGGCTGGGACGCGGTCACGACCCGCCGCCTGGCGGCGGAGATCGAGTACAGCCAGCCCGTCCTCTACAGCCACTTCAAGGGCAAGGACGCGATCATGGCGGCGGTCGCGGTACAGGGCTGCGCGGACCTGGCGGTGGAGCTACGGGCGGCGCGTACGGCGGCCGAGGGCCCGCGCGAGGCGCTGGCGGCGGTGGGCGAGGCGTACGCGTCCTTCGGACGCCGGCGGCCGGCCCTGTACGACGCGATGTTCACCCACGCGGTGGACCTGCCGTTCGCCACCCCGGAGGCCCCGGCACCGCTGCAGGAGGCGTTCGGGGAGCTGGTCGCTGTGGTGGAGCCGATCGCGGCGGAGGGCGAGGACATCGGCCTGCTGACCGAGACCTACTGGGCGGGACTGCACGGCCTGGTCACGCTGATGCGCAGCGGCCGGCTCCCGGAGCGGGCCCACGACCAGCGACTGGCCCTGCTGATCGGCCACTTCACGGCCGCACTCTGAGGTGCGCCGGGGGCCGGGGCTACTCGGCCGCCGGCAGGGCGGCCCGTGGCCGCTGCCAGCCGCGGGAGCCGCGGGCGCGCAGCCATGCCGTGGTCTCCTCGGGGGGCATGGCCGCGGCCACCAGCCAGCCCTGTACGGCGTCACAGCCGAGGTCCCGCAGCCGCTCCCAGGTCTCGTCGTCCTCCACGCCCTCCGCGACGACCAGCAGGCCGAGCGAGTGGGCGAGGTCGACCGTGCAGCGGACTATCTCGGCGTCCTCGGTGTCGACGGCCAGCCGCGCCACGAAGGACCGGTCGATCTTCAGCTCGCTGACCGGGAGCCGGCGCAGGTGGACCAGGGACGAGTAGCCCGTGCCGAAGTCGTCCAGGGACATCTTCACGCCGTGCGCCGTCAGCGCGGCCAGCGTGTCCGCGGCCCGCTGCGGGTCCTCCAGCAGCACGTGCTCCGTTATCTCCAGCTGGAGCGCCCCCGCGGGCACCCCGTGCCGGGCGAGCCGCGCGGCCACCGAGCCCGCGAACCCGGGCGTGTGCACATCGCGCGGCGAGACGTTGACCGCCACCGGCACGTACAGGCCCTGCGAGCGCCACTCGGCCACCTGCCCGAGCGCCGTCTCCAGCACGTACTCGGTGAGATGGGGCATCAGCCCCGAGGACTCGGCTATCGCTATGAACTCGTCCGGCGGCACCTTCCCCCGCTCGGGGTGCACCCACCGCACCAGCGCCTCGAGCCCCGCCACCTGTCCGTCGAAGCGGACCTTCGGCTGGTAGTGCAGCTGCACCTCGTGCGCGTCCAGCGCGCGCCGCAGATCGCCCAGCAGCCCCAGCCGGTCCGGCGTGTTCGAGTCCCGCTTGGACTCGTACACCTCCACGCCCGTACGGTCCCGCTTCGCCTGGTACATCGCCACGTCCGCCCGCCGCAGCAGCCCCTCCGCGTCCAGGGCGTGGTCGGGGAAGACGGCGACGCCCGCACTGGCCTCCAGGACGAGGGTGAGTCCGTCGAGGTCGAGCGGGGAGCTGAGCGCGGTGACCAGGCCGCGGGCGACCCGGGTCGCGGACGTCGTGGAGTCGGCGACGGGCAGTAAAACGGCGAACTCGTCGCCGCCGAGCCGCGCGGCCTCCGCCCCGCGCGGCAGTGCCACCCGCAGCCGGTCGGCTATCTGCAGCAGCAGCCGGTCACCGGCGAGGTGGCCCAGGGTGTCGTTGACGGACCGGAAGCGGTCCAGGTCGATGAGCATCAGGGCGGACCGGGCGCCGATGCGCTCGGCGTCGTCGAGCGCGGTCCAGATCCGCTCCAGCAGCCACTGCCGGTTGGGCAGTCCGGTCAGCGGGTCGCGCAGCTGCTCCTCGGCCCGCGCCCGGGCGATCCACAGGGTGGAGTCGAGGGCGATCAGCGGGATGGCGAAGAGCGGCAGCAGCACCGGCTGGGCGACCGCGACCACGCACACCAGCGGGGCGATGCCGAGCAGGGCGACCGCGACCAGGCCCTGTCTGACCAGGGCGGTGCGGGCGACGGTGGGCAGTCCGCCGCGCGGTGCGTGCAGGTACCACAGCAGGGTGCGGGTGACCAGGAGGTAGGCGGTGGCGACCAGGACGACCTCGGGGGCGGTGTAGACCGTCCAGGTGTCGGGGTTCCACGGCGTCTCGACCGACGGCACCCGGCCGAAGGCGCCGAGCACGAGGGCGCCGGCGCCGATGCCGAGGATGTCGACCGAGCCGTGCAGCACGCCGGCCCTCCAGCGTCCCCGCCTGGCTATGCCGACCAGCACGACGACGGTGAGGCTGACCATGCCGGCCGCGACCCAGCCGTAGAGCATCAGGACGGCGAGGGTGAGGGCGGCGCCGGAGCCCGTGCCGCCCCACCAGCGGGAGCGGCCGAGCATCACCAGGTGGCCGACGATGATGCCGGTCAGCACGGCCAGGGACCAGCCGACCGTGCCGGAGGGGAACAGTGCGTGCGTGCCGGTGAACGCCTGGTAGAACCCGGCGCCCAGGACGAACGCGGCGGCCGAGACGACCGTCGCGGGCAGCGCCGGCCAGGACAGGTGCCGTTCGGGGTCGGTGCCGTCCGCGGGCGAGGGCGGGTGTCCGCCGGTGAGCGGGGGCACGCCGCGGACGTCCGTCACGGTGTACTGTCCGGTGCCGCGCCCCTCCGCGCCCGGACGCTCCGACGGCCGCCCGGTCCACCGGCTCGGCAGCCAGGCACCGGTGACCCGGCGTCGGCGCAGCCGTGAGTCCGGGGCGGCGCTCTCGGTCGGTTCCATTCCCGTCCCTCTCACAGCCGGCGGTGCCCACGCCACGCGGCCCGATGCCCGACATCCATCCACGGCGCCGCGTTGGAAAACCCTTCCCCTTGCCCACCAGGAGCACGGGGATGCCCCGACCGCAGCTGGGCACGGCAGGCGCACATCTCAACAGTAGGCCGCAGAAGGCTTCCACGGGCAGCGGTCGCAGACGGTTGCCCGAATGACCCCGGCCACCCGTATGCATCTGGTATGCGCCGAACAGGTGGCCTTCAACCGCTACTCCTCTGTCGGAAGCGCAACTTCGGCCGCCGCCTCCGGTCCCTGTTCCAGCAGGACGGTGAAGCCGTCCTCGTCGAGCACAGGCACCTTGAGCTGCATCGCCTTGTCGTACTTCGAACCAGGATTGTCACCCACGACGACGAAGGACGTCTTCTTCGAAACGGAACCGGTGACTTTCGCTCCGCGGGTCTGCAGCGCCTCCTTGGCGCCGTCGCGGGTGAAGTTCTCCAGGGTGCCGGTGACGACGACGGTGAGGCCCTCGAGGGGGCGCGGACCCTCGTCCTCGGTGGACGACTGGTCCTCCAGCGGGACTCCGGCGGCCTTCCACTTGCGGACGATCTCCCGGTGCCAGTCCTCCGCGAACCACTCCTTGAGCGCGGCAGCGATGATCGGGCCGACGCCGTCGGTGCTCGCCAGCTCCTCCTCGGAAGCCTGCTCGATCCGGTCGATGGAGCGGAACTCGCGGGCGAGGGCCTGCGCGGCGACCGGGCCGACGTGGCGGATGGAGAGGCCGTTGAGGAACCGGGCGAAGGGGCGGCTCTTGGCCGCCTCGATGTTCTCCAGCAGCGCCAGGGTGTTCTTCTTGGGCTCGCCCTTCTGGTTGGCGAAGACCGTGACGACCTTCTCCTCACCGGTCTTGGGGTCCCGCTTGGGGAGGCCGCTGTCCTGGTCCAGGACGTAGGCCTTGATGGGCAGCAGCTTCTCCACCGTGAGGTCGAAGAGGTCGCCCTCGTCGACGAGCGGTGGGTCGGCCGGCTCCAGCGGACGGGTGAGCGCCGCGGCGGCCACGTCCCCGAAGTGCTCGATGTCCAGGCACTCGCGGCCCGCGAGGTAGGAGACCCGCTCCCGCAACTGGGCCGGGCAGGTGCGCCCGTTGGGGCAGCGGAGGTCGATGTCGCCCTCCTTCATCGGCCTGAGCGGCGTGCCGCACTCCGGGCACTCGCTCGGCATCACGAACTCCCGCTCGCTGCCGTCCCGCAGGTCGACGACCGGCCCGAGGATCTCCGGGATGACGTCACCGGCCTTGCGGATGACCACGGTGTCGCCGATGAGCACCCCCTTGGCCTTGACGACGTCCTGGTTGTGCAGCGTGGCGAACTCGACCTCGCTGCCCGCGACGGTGACCGGCTCCACCTGGGCGTAGGGCGTGACGCGACCCGTGCGGCCGACGCCCACCTTGATGTCGATGAGCTTGGTGTTGACCTCTTCCGGCGCGTACTTGTAGGCGATCGCCCACCGCGGGGCGCGGGCCGTGGAGCCCAGGCGGCCCTGCAGGCGGATCTCGTCGAGCTTGACGACGACGCCGTCGATCTCGTGCTCCACGGAGTGCCGGTTCTCGCCGTAGTACGCGATGAACTCCCTTACGCCGTCGAGGCCGTCGACGACCCTGTTGTGCCGGGAGGTCGGCAGGCCCCAGGTCTTGAGCAGGTCGTACGCCTCGGAGAGGCGGGTCATGCCCTCGAAGCCCTCCAGGGCGCCGATGCCGTGGACGACCATGTGCAGCGGCCGGTTGGCGGTGACCCGCGGGTCCTTCTGGCGCAGCGAACCGGCCGCCGCGTTGCGGGGGTTGGCGAACGGCTTGTCACCGGCGGCGACCAGCCTTTCGTTGAGTTCGAGGAACTTCTCCATCGGGAAGTAGACCTCGCCGCGGATCTCCACGAGGTCGGGGACCTCGTCGCCCTTGAGGCGGTCCGGGATCTCCGCGATCGTGCGGACGTTGGGCGTGATGTCCTCGCCGGTGCGGCCGTCGCCGCGGGTCGCCGCGCGCGTGAGACGGCCGTGCTCGTAGGTGAGGTTGACGGCGAGGCCGTCGACCTTCAGCTCGCACAGCAGGTGGTAGGCGGAGCCGCCGACGTCCTTGGCGACGCGGTCGGCCCACGCGGCGAGTTCCTCGTCGTTGAAGGCGTTGTCCAGGGAGAGCATGCGCGAGCGGTGCTCGACGGAGGTGAACTCGGTCTCGTAGGCGCCGGCGACCTTCTGCGTCGGCGAGTCCGGGGTGCGCAGCTCGGGGTACTCGTCCTCCAGCGCCTCCAGGGAGCGCAGGAGTTTGTCGAAGTCCGCGTCGCTGACGACCGGAGCGTCCTTCACGTAGTACCGGAAGCGGTGCTCCTCGATCTGCTCAGCGAGCTGCGCGTGCTTCTCCCGTGCCTCGGCGGGCACCGTCGTCTCCGCTTGCTTGTCGCCGGCCACCGTGTTGTCCTCCCGTTACTCTGGGTTGTCCGCGAGAGATCTCGCCGCCCGGACGCAGTGGGCGAGCACCGCGCGCGCGTACTCGGGCGAGGCGCCCGCGAGTCCGCACGACGGCGTGATCGTGACCGCCTCCGCGAGAAGCCCCGGCCGCAGCCCCAGCCTGCGCCACAACGTCCTGACACCCATGACGCTACCGGCAGGGTCCGACAATCGGCCGTCCGTGCCCGGTACGACACCGGCGAACAGCCGGGTGCCCCCTTCCACCGCCTCGCCGATCACGTCGTCGTCACGCTCGGTGAGAAGCGAGAAGTCGAAGGAGACCGCCGCCGCGCCCGCCCTTCGCAGGAGGGCGAAGGGGACGTCCGGTGCGCAGGAGTGGACCACGGTGGGGCCGTCGCCGTGCACCCCGAGGACGTCGCGGAGGGTCGCCTCGACGACCTGCCGGTCCACGGCCCGGTGGGTGCGGTAGCCGCTGGCGGTCCTCACCTGGCCGCGCAGCACGGCGGTGAGGGAGGGTTCGTCGAGCTGGAGGACGAGTCGTGCGCCGGGGATGCGCCGGCCGATTTCGGCCAGGTGCAGCCGCAGGCCCTCGGCGAGCGACGCGGCCAGGTCCCGGCAGGCGCCGGGGTCGCCGAGGGCCGCCTCGCCGTTCCTCAGCTCCAGGTTGGCCGCGAGCGTCCAGGGGCCCACCGCCTGCACCTTCAGCGGGCCCTCGTAGCCCTGGGTGAACTCCTCCAGGGCGTCGAGGTCCTCGCCGAGCCAGGACCGCGCCCGCTTGGTGTCGCGCCCCGGCCGGTCCCCGAGCCGCCAGCCGCTGGGCTCCACCCGCGCGTACAGCTCGACGAGCATCCCGGCGGTGCGGCCGATCATGTCCGCGCCGGGGCCGCGGGCGGGGAGCTCGGGCAGGTGGGGGAAGTCCTCGAAGGTGCCGGTGACGGCCTTGGCGGTCTCCCGGGCGTCACCGCCGGGCATGGAGCCGATGCCGGTGGCCGCGCCGAACAGGGAGCCGGTCACCGCCCCGGCCTCACCGTCAGGTCGTTGACCTCGGCGTCCTCGGGAAGGTCGATCGCCATCAGGATGGTCGTGGCGACCGACTCGGGGTCGATCCACCGGGCGGCGTCGTACTCCTTGCCCTCCTGCTGGTGGACCTTGGCCTGCATGGGGCTGGCGGTGCGGCCCGGGTAGACGGAGGTGACGCGGACGCCGTTGCCGTGCTCCTCGTGGCGCAGGGAGTCGGCGAGGGCCTTGAGGCCGTGCTTGGAGGCGGCGTACGCGGACCAGTCGGCGTGGGCGGTGAGACCCGCGCCGGAGTTGACGAACACCACGTGCCCGCGGGCGGCCCGCAGCTGGGGCAGGAAGTGGCGGGTCAGTTCGGCCGGCGAGATCAGGTTGACGTTGAGCTGGTGCCGCCAGGACTTGGGGGTGAGTTCGCCGACCGGGCCGAGGTCGACCACGCCGGCGATGTGCAGCAGCGAGTCCACGCGGTCCGGGAGCGACTGGTGCGAGAACGCCCAGGACAGCTTGTCCGGGTCGGCGAGATCCCCCACCAGCGTCCGCGCGCCCGGGAACCGGGCCGCCAGCTCCTTCGCGCGTCCCGCGTCGCGCGCGTGCAGCACGAGTTCGTCCCCGCGCGCGTGGAGGCGGCGGGCGACGGCCGCGCCGATGCCGGAGCCCGCCCCGGTGATCACATGTGTAGCCATGCCCGCCATGCTCGCACCCGCCGGCGGCTACTCGATGCCCTGGCTCTCCTCCAGGTACGCCAGCGCCCCCACCGGCTCCTCCGCGAAGAACACCAGGTCGGTCAGCGGGCGCGGCAGGAAGCCCTCGTCGTCCATGCGGCGGAACTGCTCCTTGAGGCCGTCGTAGAAGCCCGCGGTGTTCAGCAGCACCACCGGCTTGTCGGTGTGGCCGTGCTTCTTCAGCTCCAGGATCTCGGTGGCCTCGTCGAGGGTGCCCGTACCGCCGACCATGATCACCACCGCGTCGGACTTCTCCAGCAGCAGCCGCTTGCGCTCGGCGAGGTCGCGGGCGATCACCATCTCGTCGGCGCCCTGCCGCGCCTTGGCCGCGAGGAAGTCCACGGAGACCCCGCACAGCCGCCCTCCCGCGGCGTGCACGCCGTCGGCGACCACTTTCATCAGGCCGACGTCCGAGCCGCCCCAGACGAGCGTGTGGCCGCCCTTGCCCAGCAGTTCCGCGAACTCGCGCGCGGGTCCGGTGTAGCGGTCGTCGAGGTCGGCGGCGGAGAGGAAGACGCAGATACGCATGCGGGTCACGGTACGCGGGAAGAACCGGGGGCCCGCGAACGCTTGTCCCTTCATGGCCCAAGGACACACGATCACCATCGAGCAAGGCGACCGGCACGTGCGCGTGGTGCACGGCGATCAGGTACTGGCGGAGAGCGAACGGCCCCTGGTGCTCAGGGAGACGGGCTGTCCGGTGCGGTACTACATCCCCGCCGAGGACGTACGAATGGACCTGCTGAAGCCCTCCGAGACCCACACCTACTGCCCGTTCAAGGGCACCGCGTCCTACTGGTCGCTGCCGGACGCGCCGGATCTGGTGTGGTTCTACCCCGATCCCAAGCCGGCGGTCGCGCGGATCAAGGACCACCTCTGCTTCTACGAAGTCGAGGTGTCGTGAGCGTCTGAGGGAGATTATTTCGCCGCGGTGGGGCAGTCTCCACAGACATGGACAACAACACCATTTCGCGCGACGGCACCTCCCTCGCGTACCAGCGGGCCGGTGAGGGCCCGGCGGTCGTCCTCGTGAGCGGGGCGATGTCGACGGGCGCCACCGTGGCCCCGCTCGCCGGGCTCCTCGCGAAGCGCTTCACCGCCGTCTGCTACGACCGCCGCGGGCGCGGGCAGAGCGGCGACACGCAGCCCTACGAGGTCGCCCGGGAGGTCGAGGACCTCGCGGCGCTGATCGACGCGGTGGGCGGCGAGGCGTCGCTGTACGGCATCTCCTCGGGCGGCGCGCTGGTGCTGGAGGCGGCGGCGAGCGGGCTGCCGGTGCGGAACGTCGCCGTGTACGAGGTGCCGTACGCCGTCTACGAGGGTGGTGCGAAGGAGCGCGCCGAGTACACCCGGAACCTCACCGAGGCGCTCGGCGCGGGCCGGCGCGGTGACGCCGTGGAGCTGTTCCTCCGGCTGACCGGGCTGGCCGAGGAGATGATCCAGGGCGCCCGGAACTCCCCCATGTGGGCCGGCATGGAGGCGATCGCGCCGACCCTCGCGTACGACGACGCCGTGCTGGGCGACGGCCTGGTGCCCGAGGCCCGGCTGGCGGACATCGGGGTGCCGGTGCTCTCGCTGGCGGGCGGCGCGAGCCCCGCCTGGATGCGCGAGGCCGCCCGGGCGGTGGCCGATTCCGCACCCCAGGGGACGTACCGGGTGCTGGAGGGCCAGACCCACATGGTGGACCCGAACGTTCTCGCGCCGGCGCTGGCCGAGTTCCTCTGAGGGGTCAGCCGACCGAAGTCGCCGTCCTCGCGCGCGTGGTCGTCGCGATCGTCGCCGAGCCGACCACGCGCGTGTCGTCGTAGAGGACGACCGCCTGGCCGGGGGCGACGCCGCGGACCGGCTCGGTGAAGGTCACCCGCAGTTCGCCGTCGACGAGTTCGGCGGTGACCTCGGTCTCGCCGCCGTGGGCGCGCAGCTGGGCGGTGTAGGTGCCGGGGCCCGTCGGGGCGGTGCCGCACCAGCGGGGCCGGACGGCGGTCAGGGCGGTGACGTCCAGGGCGGCGGCCGGGCCGACCGTCACCGTGTTGTCCACCGGCGAGATGTCCAGGACGTAGCGGGGCTTGCCGTCGGGGGCCGGGGTGCCGATGCGCAGGCCCTTGCGCTGGCCGATGGTGAAGCCGTACGCGCCCTCGTGCGTGCCGACCTTGGTGCCGGACTCGTCGACGATGTCGCCCTCGGCCCTGCCGAGCCGGTTGGCGAGGAAGCCCTGGGTGTCGCCGTCGGCGATGAAGCAGATGTCGTGCGAGTCGGGCTTCTTGGCGACCGCGAGGCCGCGGCGCTCGGCCTCGGCGCGGATCTCGTCCTTGGTCGTCACGGTGTCGCCCAGCGGGAAGAGCGCGTGGGCGAGCTGCTTCTCGTCGAGCACGCCGAGGACGTACGACTGGTCCTTGGCCATGTCGGAGGCGCGGTGCAGTTCGCGGGAGCCGTCCGGCAGTTCGACGATCCTGGCGTAGTGGCCGGTGCAGACCGCGTCGAAGCCCAGGGCCAGCGCCTTGTCCAGCAGGGCAGCGAACTTGATCTTCTCGTTGCAGCGCAGGCAGGGGTTCGGGGTGCGGCCGGCCTCGTACTCGGCGACGAAGTCCTCGACGACGTCCTCGCGGAAGCGGTCGGCGAGGTCCCAGACGTAGAACGGGATGCCGATGACGTCCGCGGCGCGGCGGGCGTCGCGCGAGTCCTCGATGGTGCAGCAGCCACGCGCGCCCGTGCGGAACGACTGCGGGTTCGCGGAGAGCGCCAGGTGGACGCCGGTCACGTCGTGGCCGGCCTCGGCCGCGCGGGCGGCGGCGACGGCGGAGTCCACGCCGCCGGACATGGCGGCGAGGACGCGGAGGGGGCGGGTGGGCTGCGGGATGTCAGTCATAGCCCTTCAAGGGTACGGGGGTCCGGGAACCGGGGCCCGCGAGTATCCGTTGACGATCACATGGGGGCGGAGAAGAGGTCCGGGGACGCCGACAGGCGGCTGGGGCGGCGCGCGCTGATCGTCGGCGGGGCGGCCGCCGCCGTCGGCACCGCGGCGCTGGCCCGCGAGGAGCTGTCGCACCTGTGGTGGCGGCTGCCGGGCGTGGAGAAGCCGCGGGTGGCGGGCGCGGTGGACTTCCGGGGCGCGCGGTGGGTCGGGGCCTCGCCGGGGAACTTCCGGCGGGCGGACCGGCCGGACGACTACCCGATAGACCGGGTGGTCGTCCATGTGACGCAGGGCGGTTACGCGAGCGCGGTGAAGGCCTTCCAGGACCCCGCCCACCAGGCCGCGGCCCACTACATCGTCCGCCGGGACGGGCGGATCACCCAGATGATCCGCGAGCTGGACGTGGCGTACCACGCGGGCAACCGGCAGTACAACGAACGCAGCGTCGGCATCGAGCACGAGGGCTTCGTGGAGCGGAGGTCCTCCTTCACGGACGCGATGTACGCCGCCTCGGCGCGGCTGACGGCGGGGATCTGCGGGCGGTACGGCATACCCGTCGACCGGGAGCACGTCATCGGGCACGTGGAGGTGCCGGGGACGGACCACACCGACCCGGGGCCGTACTGGGACTGGGACCGGTACATACGTCTCGTGCGGCGGGCCGAACAGGCCCGTAGGCAGTGATGAAATCGTGATGCTGTGGGTAGCGGGCGTGCGCCGCGTGTCCGTTGCGTCCCGCCCGGCGGAGGTGACCTGCGGGACCCCAACTCGGCAGTCTCCTCAGGTGAGTTGAGTGACCTCCCGCTCACGGCGCGTTCACAGCGCGTGCGGCCTGCTCCTAACTTCGGCCCAGTCCTCGCACAGCCCTCGGGTCAAACATCCCGGGCCATGGCTGACATCACCGAGCCCGATCGCCGCACGAGCGACGCGGGCAGCAGGAGCGAGAAGAAGACCAGGCACACCAAGGCCGGCCGGGCCTCCGGCGGCAAGGGCATGCACCGGCGCAGGTTCCTCGGCGGCATGGCCGGGGTGGGACTCGGCGCGGTCGCGGGGGCGGGCGGCGCCTTCTCCCTGCTGACCGAGGCGGGGAGGAACAAGGCGAGCGCGGCGACCGCCACCGCCACCCTCACCGTCCCGGACCTCCTCGAGGGCACCACCTCCGACGGCACCACCACCTTCACCCTGGAGGCGAAGACCGGCACCGCGGAGGTCCTCTCCGGGGTCACCAGCGACACGATGGGCTACAACCAGTCCTTCCTCGGCCCGACGATGAAGTGGACCAAGGGCGACACGGTCCTGCTCGACATCACCAACAGCCTGGGCGAGGACACCACCGTCCACTTCCACGGCGCGCACGTCCCGGCCAAGATGGACGGCGGCCCCCAGGTCGCCTTCGCCGACGGGAAGACCTGGTCCCCGACGTTCACGGTCAAGGACGACGCCAAGACCCTCTGGTACCACCCGCACGCCCTGGGCACCACGGCCAAGCAGGCGGTGCACGGCCTGGCCGGCATGATCATCGTGGAGGACGACTCCACCGCGTCCTCGGACCTGCCCAGCACCTACGGCACCGACGACATCCCGCTCATCTTCCAGAGCCTGGCCACCGACAGCAGCGGCGACCTCAAGTACAACCTCACCGGCTACCTGAGCAGCGGTCTGAGCTTCCCGCTGCTGCTGAACGGCACGAACGTCGACGACACCACGCTGACGTTCACGGCGACGAAGACCCGCACCCGCTTCCGGTGCCTGAACGCCTCGCCGTCGGACATCATCACCATCCAGCGCAGCGACGGCGGCACGCTGAACCAGATCGCCACCGACCAGGGCTATCTCACCGCGGCCACCGAGGTGACCAGCATCCGGCTGGTGGCCGGCGCCCGCGCGGAGTTCGTGCTGGACCTGTCGGACGCGGTCACGCTCCAGGCCGTCGTCACCACCGGCTGGGTGCGCGGCGGCAGCGGCACCTACGACGTGCTGGCGATCACCGCGTCCGGCACCGACACCCCGGACGACCTGCCGAGCTCGCTCAACACCATCGACCGGTACGACACCAGCGACTTCACCGCCCGGACCATCACGCTCGGCCAGAGCGGCACGACCATGACGATCAACGGGTCGGCGGGGACGAGCATGTCGTCCATGGCGATGATCAGCACCACGCTGGGTGCCAAGGAGATCTGGACGATCAAGAACGACACCCAGCTGGAGCACTCGTTCCATCTCCACGACGTGCCCTACCAGTTGATCTCCATCAACGGCGAGGATCCGACCGGCGTGGACCTCGGCTGGTTCGACACCTACGAGGTGGTCGGCGGCGGCTCCATCGAGATCGCCATGGAGTTCACGGACTTCTCCGACGACACCTACATGTACATGCTCCACTGCCATCTGCTGCAGCACGAGGACGAGGGCATGATGGCGTCCCTGATGGTGACGGACAGTTAGCTCGCCGCGGTGAGCTAGGTCAGCCCGGCGGCTCGAGCACGCTCGACCGCCGGGCCGATCGCCTTGGCGACCGCTTCCACGTCGGCCTCCGTGGAGGTGTGGCCGAGGGAGAAGCGCAGGGTGCCGCGGGCCAGGTCCGGGGCGACGCCGGTGGCCAGCAGGACGTGGCTGGGCTGGGCGACGCCGGCGGTGCACGCGGAGCCGGTGGAGCACTCGATGCCCTGGGCGTCGAGGAGCAGCAGCAGGGAGTCGCCCTCGCAGCCGGGGAAGGTGAAGTGGGCGTTGGCGGGGAGCCGGTCGACCGGGTCGCCGCCGTAGATGGCGTCCGGCACCGCCGTACGCACCGCCTCGACCAGGCTGTCGCGCAGGGCGCCGATCTCGGTGGCGAACCACTCGCGCTGCTCGGCGGCGAGGCGGCCGGCGACGGCGAAGGAGGCGATCGCCGGGACGTCGAGGGTGCCGGAGCGGACATGGCGCTCCTGGCCGCCGCCGTGCAGGACCGGTACGGGGGTGTACTCGCGGCCCAGGACCAGGGCGCCGATGCCGTACGGGCCGCCGATCTTGTGGCCGGAGACGGTCATCGCGGCGAGGCCGGAGGCGGCGAAGTCGACGGGGACCTGGCCGAAGGCCTGGACGGCGTCGGCGTGCAGCGGGATGCCGAACTCATTCGCCACGTCGGCGAGTTCGCGGACCGGCAGGACCGTGCCGATCTCGTTGTTGGCCCACATCACGGTGGCCAGGGCGACGTCCTCGGGGTTGCGGGCGAGGGCCTCGCGCAGGGTGTCGGGGTGAACTCGGCCGTGGGAGTCGACGGGGAGGTACTCGACGGTGGCGCCCTCGTGTTCACCGAGCCAGTGCACGGCGTCGAGGACCGCGTGGTGCTCGACGGGGCTGGCGAGGACACGGGTGCGGGCCGGGTCCGCGTCGCGGCGTGACCAGTACAGGCCCTTCACCGCGAGGTTGTCGGCCTCGGTGCCGCCGGAGGTGAAGACGACCTCGCTCGGGCGGGCGCCGAGCGCTTCGGCGAGGGTTTCGCGGGATTCCTCGACCGTGCGGCGGGCCTGCCGGCCTGAGGCGTGCAGTGAGGACGCGTTGCCGGTGATGCTCAGCTGGGCGGTCAGTGCCTCCGCCGCCTCCGGGAGCATCGGGGTCGTGGCGGCGTGGTCGAGGTAAGCCATGGTGGGCCCGATTCTACGGGTCCGGTGTCGACGGTCTCGGGCCAAGGCTCCCCGGGAGGTGCCCGCCGCGGCTCACAGGCTCCAGGAGACGGTGTTGGACATCTCCATCGCGACCGCCAGGACCACGAGGTCGGCCACGCCCAGGGTCAGGCCGAGGAAGGCCCGTCCGCGGCGCTTGGTGCCGCGCCACAGGGCCGCGCCGGCGAGAGCGATGGCGATCGGGCCCAGGAAGACGTTCAGGACGAGCAGGCCGACGAGGCCGAGGATGAAGGACGCGACGGCCATGCCGTCGGCGTCGCGGCGGGTCGGGGTGGAGGTGGTGCCGTTGGCAGGGGCGGTGAGTTGCATGGCGGGTCAGCTCCCGGCAGGACGTAGGGGCGGCGGGGTCAGTGGGTGCGGCGGCCGTGGCGCTCGCGGAGCGCGAAGATGCCGAGCCAGGCGGCGATCAGGGCGGCGGCGACCAGGGTGAAGGTGAACGGCGCGTGGGCGACGGTGCCCAGCACGGCGCCGAAGAGCATGAGTGCGGCGACCAGGAACAGCATGGGATCTCCCCCTTCGACGTCCCGAGGGACGCTCTCGTTACGTTTCGGTGAACAGTTGTAGTTACAGTTGTTCACTGACTCTAGAGTCTAGCGTGTTCCCCCGCTTTTCAAATCCAGAGAACAGTTGTTAACTGGATGACATGAGTCACACCCTCGGCATCCGGCAGGCCCAGAAACTGAAGACCCGGCAGGCGCTCCTCGACGCCGCGCTCGGCCTGCTGGAGGGGCAGAGCCTGAGCAGCCTCGGCCTGCGCGAGGTCACCCGCGCCGTCGGCGTCGCACCGACCGCCTTCTACCGGCACTTCCGCTCCATTGCGGATCTGGGCGTGGCCCTGGTCGAGGAGGCCCTGGGCAGCCTTCATCCCATGATCCGCACGACGGTGACCGCGGCGGACAACAGTGACGAACGCATCGCACGCGCCATTGAGTTGATTGCCGGTCATGTTGACGCGTACCCAGCCCATGTCCGTTTTATCGCCCGTGAAAGACATGGCGGAGTTCAGTCGGTGCGGGAGGCGATCCGGGACCAACTGGCCCGGTTCGCCGAGGAGGTGAGCGCCGAGCTCGCCAAGGACCGTGACGCCGAGGGCTGGAGCGACGAGGACCTGCTGATGCTGGCCCACCTGTACGTGGACCAGATGCTGATCACCGCCTCGCTCTTCCTGGAGGCCCTGGACGGCACCGAGGAGGACCGGGAGCGGATCACGCAGGTCGCGACCCGGCAGATGCGGCTGATCAGCATCGGACGGCAGCACTGGTTGGACTGAACGGGCCGGGGCCCCGGACGACACGAAAGGGGGCGGCACCCCGTTCACCGGGGGTGCCGCCCCCTTCGTACGCCCGCTGCGCCGGTCAGCTCTTGGTGGCCGCCGCCGTCGGCTGCCCGGTGGGGGCACCGCTCGGCGCGGCGCCGCCCTGGCCTCCGCCGCCCGGACCGCCACAGCCGCCCATGCCGCCGCCGGGACCGCCCTGACCGCCTCCCTGACCCCCGCCGGGGGCACCGCTGGGTGCGCCGCTGGGCATGCCCGTGGGAGTGCTGGTCGGCTTGGCCGTGCCCGTCGGGGCACCCGAGGGGACACCGCTCGGCCTGCCCGAGGCGTTCCCGGTGGGTGCCGAACATGTCTGCTGCTGACCGGAGTTGCCGCTGTCCGAGGACGACGAGGAGTCGCCCGAGCCGCACGCCACCAGAGCCAGAGGCGCAAGCGCCAGCAACGCCACCGCGGGAACGAGACGCACACGCTTCATGAGAAACAACTCCAAGGAGGATGAGGGAGTCCTGAGGCGGGCACTCAATCAACGGCGCTTAGGGCTTCCTTGAGGGCGGTCTGTCGCCGGCCTGTGATTCAGGTAAAGCGGACGTCAACCAACCGCGCCGGCCTGCGACTTCACGAATCGGTGTCCCCAGCCCGCTGGTACAGGGCCGTGACAGAGGCGGACGCCGCGGCCAGTTCCGCGCGCACCTCGGGCGGCGTGAGGACCTCCACGCTGTCGGCGAACGGCAGCAGCTGCCGCGCCTCGCCCACCACCCCGTACGACAGCCCGACGGTCACCCACTCGCCCTCGCCGTCGGTGTCCGGGAGCCGCGCGAGCTGCGGGGCGTTCAGGCGCAGGAACATGTCGAGACGGTCGCGCCGGACCCGGACGGTGACGTCGAGGCCGCCCGGGCGCTCCTCGACCTGGCGGCGCAACACCTCCCAGACGTCGGCGAGTTCGACGCCGGGCCGGCGCCGCACGGGATCGTCCAGGACTGTCGCCGACCGCACCCGGTCGGCCCGGAACAGCCGCGGCTCGGTCCGCCGGTCGGCGACCAGGTACCAGACGCCGGCCTTCGACACGAGGCCGTACGGGTCCACGGTGTACGTCCGCGGCTCCTGCTCCCCGCTGTGCCGGTAGCGCAGCCTCAGGCGCCGGTCGGCGAACACGGCGTCCTGCAGCACGTCGAGGTCGACGGCCTTCTGCGGGCCGCCCTTCCAACGTGTGGCGTCGACGAGGATGCGGCGGCTGGCCACCTCGGCGGCCGGGCGGTGCGGCGCCGGCAGCGCGGCCATCACCTTGCGCAGCGCGGAACCGAGGGCGGCGTCCAGGCCGAGGGCCGCGTGCGCGCCCTGGGCGGCCAGGACGAACAGGGCGCGGGACTCGTCGGCGGTCAGCCCCGTGACGTCCGTACGGAAGCCGGCGAGCAGCTCGATACCGCCGTGCCGCCCGCGCTCGGCGTAGACGGGGACACCGGAGGCGGACAGGGCCTCGACGTCCCGGTAGATGGTGCGCACCGACACCTCCAGCCGCTCGGCCAGTTCGTGCGCGGGGACACGGCCACGGGTCTGCAGGAGCAGCAGGATCGACAGCAGGCGGTCGGCTTTCACGGCACCAGGATCCAGTCCCGCGAACCCGTCGGCAAATGTTGACGGAAACTGTCAGGTTATCCGTGGACTCTTCGGTTGTCGGCCCACCGGCTTCGGGCCGGCCCACCAGAGAGAGGCAGCACATGAACGCCATCGACCCCCGCCCCCTGTACGCCCGTGCCACCGAGCAGGTGGCCGCGCTGATCCGGACCGTCCGGCCCGAGCAGCTCGACGGTCCCACCCCCTGCGTGGAGTACGACGTCCGCACGCTTCTGTCCCACATGGTCGGCGGCAGCCTGCGCATCGCGGTCGTCGGCGAGGGCGGCGACGGCATGGCCGTGCACCCCTTCGCCGAGGGTGTCGCGGACGAGGACTGGACGACGGCGTACGAGGAGGTCCGCACGCGGGTGATCAAGGCCTGGGAGAGCGATGCCCGCATGGAGGCGCCGGTGCGGGTGCCCTGGGGCGAGGTCCCGGGCCGGGCGGCCCTGTCGGGCTACGTGATGGAGCTGGTGACCCACACCTGGGACCTCTCCGAGTCCCTCGGCCACCCCCTCGGGCTCGACCCGGAACTGGCCGAGTTCGCCCTCGCCACGGCCCGCCGGGTGCTGTCCGAGCCCGAGCGGGACGCGGACACCCCCTTCGCGTCGGCCGTACCGACCCCCGCAGGTGCCGACACCTACGGGGAACTGGCGGCGTGGCTGGGGCGGAAGCCGCTCAGCCGAGCCTGACGCGGGCGAGCTGGCGGGACTGGGCGACCAGGCGGTCGGAGCTGTCCCAGACCTCGGCGTCCTCCTCCAGGAAGCCGCCGGCGAGGTTGCGGGTGGTGATGGAGACGCGCAGTGGGCCGGGGGCCGGACGGGAGCGGACGTGGACCGTCAGTTCGACCGTGGGGACCCAGCCCTTCAGGCCGATCTCGAAGGCGGTGGGCGGGAGCGCGTCCACCGCGAGCAGGAGGGAGAGCGGGTCGGCATCGCGGCCGTCGGCGAGGCCGAACCAGGCCCGCATCTCGCCCCTGCCGGAGGGGGCGCCGAGCGCCCAGCCGAGGGTGGCGGGGTCCAGCTTGATCATCAGGCGGTCGGTGATGGCCGAGCTGCCGGGGACCGGCGAGGGGCCGTCCTGGGGGCCGAAGCACTCCTGCAGCGGCGGGATGGCGGGCGGCGCGGCGGTCGTCCGCACGTCGTCGGGGAGGGCGTCCAGGTCACCGTAGGAGGCCAGCACGCGGATGCGTTCCACCTCGCGGCCCTCCTCGTCGTACTGCAGGAGGGAGGCCTGGCCGGTGGAGAGGGTGCGGCCGGTGCGGACCGTCTCCGTGCGCACGACCGCCGGGCCCGGCTGGGACGCGGTGAGGTAGTGCGCCGAGATGGTGAAGGGGTCCGAGTGCGGCAGCGTGTCCGCGAGGGCGCGGCCCAGGACCGCCAGCAGGTAGCCGCCGTTGACGGCGTTGATGATGGTCCAGCCGGCGGAGAGGTCGATGTCGTAGACGCCGGGGGCGCGCGCGGTGAGCGCGGTGTCGCGGTCGAACTCGCTGTCGCCGATCGTGGCCCGCGTCGGGGCCGCGGCGGAGGCTGCTTCTGGCATGGATGAACCGTACAACAGGAAATTACTAAGCGGTAGCTTTGAGTATGACGACGGTGTGACGCATGCGCCCGACGCCGTCTCCTGGGTGAGATACCGGCAATTTCTTGGTAAGTGTCCGCACTCGTCCTCAACCCGGGCCCGTTCCCGGCCCTCTATGGGGACATGAGCCTCACCGGGACTCCGTTCCTCTACACCCTGATCGTGCTGTTCGCGGTCGCCCTGATACTGCCGCTCGTCCTGTGGTCGCGGGTGCGCGGGCCCCGAGCCCTGCGCGCGGTGGCCCGGATGTTCATGGTGCTGTTCGCCCAGGGCACCGCGGTCGCGCTCGTCTTCGTCCTCGTCAACAACGCCAACAGCCTGTACGACAACTGGGCCGACCTCCTCGGCACCGGCAACCATGTGCAGCAGGCCGCCAACCTCGGCGCCGACGGCACCGGCGGCATAGCGCTGAAACGGTTGCCCAAGGTGCGGCAGAACTTCACCGCGGCCACCGGCCCGGGCATGCGCGGAGTGCGCGAGACCCAGCTCAAGGGCCGCGTCTCCGGCGTCAACGCCGAGGTCTACGTCTGGCTGCCGCCCCAGTACGGCGAGCCGAAGTACGCCCACCACAAGTTCCCCGTCGTCGAGCTGCTGCCCGGCTACCCCGGGTCCGCGAAGGCCTGGTTCGGCTCGCTGCACGCGAGCGCGCAGCTGGCCCCGCTGATGCGAAGCGGCGAGGTCTCGCCGTTCATCCTGGTCGCCCCCCGCACCAACCTGCTGGCCGGCGTCGACACGGGCTGCGCCAACATCCCCGGCACCGTCAACGCCGACAGCTGGCTGAGCATCGACGTACCGAAGATGATCACGGACAACTTCCGGGCGCAGCCCGCCCCCAGGGGCTGGGCGGTCGCCGGGTACTCGGCGGGCGCGCACTGCGCGGTGAAGCTGGCCGTCGCCCACCCGGACCGCTACATGGCCGCCGTCAGCATGTCCGGCTACAACGACCCGATCGGCGAACGCAACTCGCTCGCCGCGCAGAACCTGCGGATCCGGGCGGCGAACAACCCCTATCTGCTGCTGAAGAAGGCGCTCACACCGCCCCGTATCGCGCTGTACATCTCCGGCCAGCCGCGCGACGGCTACGAGGCGGGAGTCGCCCTGGAACAGACCGCGAAGGCCCCCACGACGGTCCACGTGATCTTCATCCCGAGGAGCGCGGGCGGCCACAACATGGCGCTGTGGCGGCCGCAGGTGGTCCCGGCGTTCCGCTGGCTGTCGGTGCAGATGGGCCAGCACCGGGCGCGCGGCACTACTCCTCTCGCACCGTCGAGCGGCGGTTCCACGCGCGCGGCGCTCGCCAGTGGTACTTCATCGCGAGCAGGCGCAGGACGAAGGCGGTGACGACCGCGAGGCCGCTGGTGAACGGGGAGAGGGCGTCGTAGCGGATGCACAGCACGACCATGGTGGCGCCGACGATCGCCGGGACCGCGTAGAGGTCGCGGTCCCAGCGCAGCAGGGACGGCACCTCGTTGGCGAGGACGTCGCGCAGCACACCGCCGCCGACGGCGGTGGCGAGGCCGAGGGTGGCCGACGAGGTGAGGTTCAGTCCGTACTCGTACGCCTTCGTCGTGCCGGCGACGCAGAACAGGCCGAGGCCGGCCGCGTCGAAGACGTTCACCGCGAACTGGATGCGCTCCACCTGCGGGTGCAGGAAGACGACCAGGAGCGCGGCGAGCAGCGGGGTGAGGAAGTAACCGAGATCGGTGAAGGCGGCCGGCGGTACGGCGCCGATGACCAGGTCCCGGAACAGCCCTCCGCCCAGCGCGGTGACCTCGGCGAGGACGGCGATGCCGAAGACGTCGAAGTTCTTGCGGACGGCCAGCAGCGCGCCGGAGATGGCGAACACGAAGATGCCGATGAGATCGAGCGTGTGCTGGACGGAGGGGCTGAACAGTTGCTGAAGCACCCCACATTCTTACGCAGGGGTTTTTACAGGGCGGGCTTGCCCGTCGTGTAGAGCCACTTCTGGAACAGGTCGTCCAGCTTCTGGCCGGAGATCCGTTCGGCGAGGCGGATGAACTCGGCGGTGTTGGCGTTGCCGTAGCGGTGGATGCGCGTCCAGGTGGGCAGCAGCTCGAAGAACGCCTTGTCGCCGATGCGCTCGCGCAGCGCCTGCAGGGTCATCGCGCCGCGCTGGTAGACCGCGGAGGCGAACATGGTGTCGCGCTGCGGGTCGGCGACGGTGATCTGCCAGAACGGGTTGTCGGCGGGGCGGGCGTTGTAGGCGGCCAGGAAGGAGTCGTGGGCGCTGCGGGTGCCCTGGTGCTCGGCCCACAGCCACTGGGCGTAGGTGGCGAAGCCCTCGTTGAGCCAGATGTCCTTCCAGCGCTCCACCGACACCGAGTCGCCGAACCACTGGTGGGCCAGCTCGTGCACGATGGTCGTCTCGTTGCGCACGGCCGAGTACGCGGGCTTGCTCTGCACCTCCAGGGAGAACCCGGCCTCGGGCATGTCGTCGACGATCGCGCCGGTCTCCTCGAAGGGGTAGGGGCCGAAGACCTGCGACCAGTAGTCGGTGGCGGCGGCCGTGACGGCGTACACGTCGACGTTGTTGCTGTTCGCCAGGACCGGGTCGATGGCGACGTAGATCGGTGTGCCGGACGGGGTCCGGCCGGTCCTCACGTCGAACTTGCCGATCGTCGCGGTCGCGAGATAGGTCGCCATGGGCCTGCTCTCGCGCCAGTGCGTGTACGTCGAGTCGCCCTTGTCGTACGTCGAGACCAGCCGGCCGTTGGAGACGCCGGTCAGGCCCTTGGGGGCCTTGATGCGGATGTCGTAGGTGGCCTTGTCGGCGGGGTGGTCGCTGGAGGGGAACCAGGTGGAGGCGGCGTTGGGTTCGCAGGCGACGAAGACACCGTCGGGGGTCTTCATCCAGCCGTAGTCGGAGCCGAAGACGATGGGGCCGTTCAGGGCCTCGGGGACACCGCCGTAGGTGACGGCGACCCGGAAGTCGCGGCCCTTGCGCAGAACTCCCTTGGGCGTGATGCGCAGTTCGTCGCCGTCACGGGTGAAGTCGGCGCGTCTGCCGTTCACTTCGACCCGGGTGACCTGCAGCTTCTGCAGGTCGAGGTCGAAGGACGAGAGATTCCGGGTGGCGCGGGCGGTGAGGGTCGTACGGCCGTCGAGGCGGTCGGTGTCCGGGTTGTACGCCACGTCGAGGGCGTAGTGCCGGGCGTCGAAGCCGCCGTTGCCGAGCAGCGGGAAGTAGGAGTCGCCGATGCCTGGGGCGCCCGGGGTGGGGGCGGAGGACGCGGCGACGACAAGGAAAGAGGCCGCCGCGGTAGCGAGGGCCCCTAAACGTGCCGAACGGGAGAGTTTCATGAGCCGTCCCTTTCGAGCGTGTGCCGATAAGTCGGACACGGACGACTCTTGACTCTCCCGTTCGGTCATGTGCATGACTTTGCCAACTTGTCATGCGTTACTTGTCGGTTGACTCCTGGCTCTCGGCCGCGTCGGCACCGGACTTCGCGGACTCGGCAGACCCGGCGGGCTCCGCCGGCTCGGCGGGCTCCGTGGGCTCGGCCTTGGCGGGCCCGGCCTGCTCGGCCTGCTCCGCGACCTCCGCCGCCACCGCCGCCGACGTCTCCGCCGACTCCGCGAGGACCTCGTCGGCGACCAGTTCGGCCGCCTCCTTGGCCGCGGTCAGCAGGACGGTGTCCTGCGGGGCCTGGTCCGCGAAGTTCTCCGGGTGGTGGCAGGCGACCTGCTGGCCGGGCTTGAGCTCGACGAGCTTCGGCTCGGTGGTCCGGCAGATCTCCGTCGCCTTCCAGCACCGGGTGTGGAAGCGGCAGCCGCTCGGCGGGGAGATCGGCGAGGGCACGTCGCCCTTGAGCAGGATGCGCTCGCTCTTGGCGCTCCGGCGCCGCGGGTCCGGGATCGGCACCGCCGACATCAGGGCCTTGGTGTACGGGTGCATCGGCGCCCGGTACAGCGAGTCCCGGTCCGCCAGCTCGACGATCTTGCCGAGGTACATCACCGCGATCCGGTCCGAGACGTGCCGGACGACCGAGAGGTCGTGCGCGATGATCACGTACGTCAGGCCCAGTTCCTCCTGGAGGTCGTCCATGAGGTTCACGACCTGGGCCTGGATCGACACGTCCAGCGCGGAGACCGGCTCGTCCGCCACGACCAGCTTCGGCTTCAGGGCGAGCGCGCGGGCGATGCCGATGCGCTGGCGCTGACCGCCGGAGAACTCGTGCGGGTAGCGGTTGTAGTGCTCGGGGTTGAGACCGACCACCGACAGCAGCCGCTGCACCTCCTTCTTGACCCCGCCCTCCGGCTCGACGCCCTGGAGCCGGAAAGGGGCCCCGACGATCGTTCCGATGGTGTGGCGCGGGTTCAGCGAGGAGTACGGGTCCTGGAAGATCATCTGCACGTCGCGGCGCATCGGGCGCATACCGCCCACGCCGAGGTGCGTGATGTCCTTGCCCTCGAACTCGATGGTGCCGGCGGTCGGTTCGAGCAGCCGGGTGATCAGCCGGCCCATCGTCGACTTGCCGCAGCCCGACTCGCCCACGACGCCGAGGGTCTCGCCGGAGCGGACCTCGAAGTCGATGCCGTCGACCGCGCGCACGGCGCCGACCTGCCGCTGCAGCAGGCCCTTCTTGATCGGGAAGTGCTTCTGGAGCCCGGTCACCTTCAGCAGCGTCTCGCCCGGCGCGCCCCCGTCCTTGACGGCCGCCGTGCCTTCGCTCTTCGCGGGAGTGGTCACAGCTTTGTCCTCGCTCACAGCTTCGGCGCAATCTCTTCGATCCAGATACGCTCCCGCTGCTCCTGCGTCAGATGGCAGGCAGCCCAGTGCTGGCTGCCGACCTCGGTCAGCTCGGGGCGGACCGTGCGGGTGACGTTGTCCTTGGGGATGTCCGCGTAGGGGCAGCGCGGGTTGAAGGCGCAGCCGGACGGGATGTTGATCAGCGAGGGCGGGGAGCCCTTGACCGGGATCAACCGCTCCTGCTGCTCGCGGTCCAGGCGCGGCATCGAGCCGAGCAGGCCCCAGGTGTAGGGGTGGCGGGGCTCGTAGAACACCTTCTCCGCCGGACCCCGCTCCACGCAGCGGCCGCCGTACATCACCAGGATGTCGTCGGCGAGCTCGGCGACGACGCCCAGGTCGTGGGTGATGATGATGACCGCCGAGCCGAACTCCTTCTGCAGGTCCCGGATCAGGTCCAGGATCTGCGCCTGGACGGTCACGTCCAGGGCGGTCGTCGGCTCGTCCGCGATGAGCAGCTCGGGGTTGTTCACCAGCGACATCGCGATCATCGCACGCTGGCGCATACCGCCGGAGAACTCGTGCGGGTAGTTGTCCACCCGCTTGTCCGGCTGCGGGATGCCCACCCGGTCGAGCATCTCGACCGCGCGCCTCTTCGCGGTCTTCTTGTCGACGTTGTGGTGGATCCGGTACGCCTCCACGATCTGCTGGCCGATCGTGTAGTACGGGTGCAGGGCCGACAGCGGATCCTGGAAGATCATCGCCATCTCGCGGCCGCGCAGCTTGCGCACCTCGTCCGGGTCGGCGGACAGCAGCTCGGTGCCGTCCAGCCAGATCTCGCCGGAGATCTGCGCCTTGCGCTTGCCGTACTGGCCGGCGGTGTGCAGGCCCATGATGCCGAGCGAGGTCACCGACTTGCCGGAGCCGGACTCGCCCACGATGCCGAGGGTCTTGCCCTTCTCCAGCGTGAAGGAGAGCCCGTCGACGGACTTCACCAGGCCGTCGTCGGTCGGGAAGTGCACCTTCAGGTCGCGCACTTCCAGGAAGGACGTCGGGGCGGGCGAGGTGCTCGTGGGCTCGCCCACGGCAGCTCCGCTCTTGCTCAGTTCCGTCATGCGAGCCTCACTCGGGGGTCGATCACGGCGTACAGGACGTCCACCACGAGGTTGGCGATCAGCACCGCGAGAGAAGTGATCAGGGTGACGCCCAGGATGATGGGCAGGTCCTGGGTCTTGATGGCGTTGAGCACGGCCTGGCCGAGGCCGGGCAGGCTGAACGTCGTCTCGGTCAGGATCGCGCCGCCGATGAGGGCGCCGAGGTCCATGCCGAGCATGGTCAGGATGGGCGTCATCGTCGAGCGCATGGCGTGCTTGCTGATGACGACCTGCTCCTTGAGGCCCTTCGCGCGCGCCGTGCGGATGTAGTCCTCGCCGAGGACCTCCAGCATGGTCGCGCGGGTGATCCGGGCGTACATCGCCGCGTACAGGAACGCGAGGGTGACCCACGGCAGGATCATGCCGCCCAGCCAGCCGGTGAAGCTGTCGGTGATGGGCACGTACTTGCCGTCGATCCAGCCGAGGCCGTAGCTGAAGATCGCCAGCGACAGCAGACCGGTGAAGTAGATCGGGAGGGACACACCGCCGAGCGCGATGACCATCGCGCCGCGGTCCCACAGGCTGCCCCGCTTGAGCGCGGAGAGCACACCGGCCGCGACACCGAAGACCAGCCACAGCACGGCGGCACCGAGCGCCAGACCCAGGGTCACCGGGAAGCGGTCGGTGAGCACGGGCCAGACGTCCTGCTCGGTACGGAAGGAGTAGCCGAAGCAGGGGGCGGCGCAGTGCGTGACGTCGCCGCCGGCCGAGTAGGTGCGGCCGACGAAGATGCCCTTGAAGAAGTGCCAGACCTGAACGAAGATCGGGTCGCTCAGTCCCAGCTTCTCGCGCACCGCTGCCACCGACGCCGGGTCGGCCTGCTTGCCCACGAAACTTGAGGCGATGTCCACGCCCGCCCACTTGGGGACGAGGAAGAAGATGCAGAAGACCACCAGGATGATGACCACCAGCATCACTGCGGCGGCGAAGAGCCGCCTGATGAGGTAAGCGAGCACAGCTAACGGCCCGCCGCAGGACCGCGGGCCGCCGGAGGTCTTCCGGTGGCCCACGGTCCCGCCGCGCCGGCCTTCACCTGCCTTTCGTGCCGTTCGGCGGGTGTGCCGGGTTTACTTCGTGGACTTCAGACCGATGTTGACGAAGTCGTAGTAGCCGCTGAAGGCGTTCGACGTGTAGACGTTGCCGATCCGCGAGGAGCGGAAGTTCAGCAGGCGCTCGAAGGTGAAGGGCAGGTAGTACGCGCCCTCGCTCACCTTGTGGTTGATGTCCGTGGCGATCTGGGTCTTCTTCGCCTCGTCCTGCGTACCGATGTACTGGTCGAACAGGCCGTCGATCGTCTTGTCCTTGATCATGGCGAAGTTGTTGTTGCCGCTCTGCAGGATGTAGTGGCTGCTCCACAGCGGGATGCCGTAACCCTGGACGGTCGGGAAGTCGGGACCCCAACCCATGATGATGATGCCGAGCTTCTTCTTCGCCACGTTCGCCGGGGCGCCGATGATGCCGGAGCTCTGCGAACCGTCGTACTGGTAGATGTCGGCGTTGATGCCGACCTTCTTCAGCGACGCCTGCAGGGACGTGGCCGTGGCCACCTCCTGCGCCTTGTTGTTGCGGACGGCGATGGTGGTGCTGAAGCCGTTCGGCTTGCCGCAGGCCTTCAGCTCCTTCTTGGCCAGGTCGGCGTTGCCGTTCTTGTTGGCACCGGAGATGCCGTACGGGTCGTACTTCTGACCCTCGGAGCCGGCGACCGACGGCGGGAGCATGTTGGTGCCGATGTCACCACCGGCGACCGGGCCACCGCGCGCGGTCTGGATCGACACGTGGTCGGCGGCGTAGATCACGGCCTTGCGGCAGTGGATGTTGTCGAACGGCTTGACCGTCTGCGGGAAGACCGCGTAGCGGATGAAGCCGGAGACCGGGTTGTCCAGGTTGCCCTTGTGCTGCTTCAGGGCGATCTGGCGCGCCTGCGGGCCGAGGCCCGTCTGGCTGGCGTCGATGTCGTAGTCGCCGTTGATCAGACGCTGGTCGGAGTCGTTCTGGTTGGACGAGATGTCCAGCGTGATCTTGTCCGGGTACGCCTTGCGGACGGGGTCCGAGGACGCCTTCCAGTTGGTGTTGCGGACCAGGACCAGACCCTTGCCCGGGCTGTACGACTGGAACTTGTACGGGCCGGAGGAGAAGGGGTGCAGCGTGTACTTGGCCTTGGTGTCCTTGTCCTGGCGGATCGGGGACGCCGTGACCATGGCGAGGACCTCGGGGAAGTCCGAGTTCGCCTTGGGCAGGTGGAAGACGATCGTCTTGGCGTCGGGCGTGGAGATCGCCTTCAGACCGAGCTTGTCCTTCGAGGTGTCCTTGTAGGGACCCTTGTAGGTGTTGTTCGGGTCGAGCATCTGCTGGAGGTAGATCGGACCGCCGGACAGCACGTCCTGCGCCCAGACGCGCTCGATGCCGTACTTGATGTCCTGCGAGGTGATGGCCTTGCCGTCCTCCCACGTGACGCCGTCACGCAGGTGGAAGGTGTAGGTCTTGCCGTCGGAGGAGACCTGACCCATGTCGGTGGCGAGGTCCGGGGTGAGCTTCGCACCCTCGGCGCCCGGCTGGGTCTTGTAGGTGAGCAGCTGACGGCTGTAGTAGCGCGCGAAGTCCCACATGAAGCCGTAGTAGCCGCGCGTGGTGTCCCAGAAGTCGGCGTCCTGGGTGCTGACGAACTTCAGGGTGCCGCCCTTCTTGACCTGCGAGGCCTGGGCGACCTTGTTGTTCGCGGCGTCGAAGCCGGCTGCGCCGGACGACGAGCCCCCCTTGTCGTTGCCGCCGCCGCACGCTGCCAAGGTCAGCAGCCCGGCGACCGCGGCAGCAGCGGCCAACGCCTGCTTGCGCCGCCCTGAGGTGCGTTGGGTAGTCACGATCTCGGATCCTCCGGATTTGATGAGAGACCCCGTGCTGGTGCCACGGGACGCTTGCGGTGGGGCGGTCAGCGGGAACCCTTCGGGTCCAGCGCGTCCCGCACGCCGTCACCGAAGAGGTTGAAGGCCAGAACGGTGATGAAGATCGCTACGCCCGGGACGATCATGTACATCGGGTCCGAGTCGTAGTAGTCGATCGCGGTCGACAGCATCTGTCCCCACGAGGACGTGGGCGGCTTGACGCCCACACCCAGGAAGCTGAGTGCCGCCTCGGTGAGGATGTTGGTCGGGATCATCATCGTCGTGTAGACGATGATCGGTGCGACGAGGTTGGGCAGCAGTTCCTTGAACAGGATGTAGAACCGCCCGGCTCCCAGGGACCGTGCCGCCTCGACGTACTCCCGCTCACGCATCGAGAGCGTCTGGCCGCGCACCACTCGCCCGATGTAGGGCCAGCCGAAGAAGCCGATGACCAGGATCATCACGAACACACGGACGCTGGAGCCGGTCAGCCCCAGCATCTCGTTGGGCATGACGGAGACCAGCGCGATGATGAACAGCAGCTGCGGGAAGGCCAGCAGGCCGTCCATGACACGGCTGATGACCGAGTCGACCCAGCCGCCGAAGAAGCCGGCCAGGATGCCCAGGATCGTGCCGAGTACGACGGCGACGATCGCGGACAGGAAGCCGACGAGGAGCGAGATCCGGGCGCCGTAGAGGACCCGGGCGAAGATGTCGCGGCCGTTGACCGGCTCGACACCGAGCCAGTGCTCCCCGCTGATGCCGCCGAGGGACCCCTTGGGCGTGCTGAACAGGGGGTCGATCAGGCTCTCGTGGTAGGCGTCGGGGTCCTGACCGTACGCGTGGGCGATCAGGGGGGCGAAGAGCGCGACCAGGATGAGGAGGAGCACGACGACGCCGCCCGACAGGGCGAGCTTGTCCCGCTTCAGGCGCTCCCAGGCGATCCGGCCCAGGGAACGACCCTGTACGGCCTTGGCGCCGGCTGTGGCAACCGCTGCTTCCTCGGCCGCGCTCGGGGCCGCTTCCGCAGTCGGCTCGTGCAATGGTGCCGTCATCTGGCAGGGACCCCTCTTCGATTCAACCGGCGGTGGCCGGCCCGCACTTGCCGCTGTGGCGGCGTGATCAGCCGTCGTACACGGGGACGAAGTCCCCTGGAGCGGGAGTCTTCAACGCTTTGGCGATCTGTTGCCAGACTTGGCGGTGAATGGATGCGTAAACGTGATGCGGGCTGGTGGGTTCCGTTATCCGGACAGTGGGTAACGGGGGCCGGACGGGAATTTTTTCGGACATTTGGTTTACAAGTGGATCAGTCGGCTGTATCTACGCGCGAAGAACGTCTTCTCCGGTCTGAACCAAAGCCGCGCGTCTCAGTCCGTGTCGCTCCAAGCGGACACTCAGTACCCGCCCCGCACCGGGGGGTAGCCGTAGCCCGCCGCGGGCGCCTGGGCGGGGGCGGCCGCGGGGGCGTGGGCCTCGCGGTCGTAGAAGGGGCGGGCACTGGCGCGCATCCACAGCGCGACCGGGTCGTAGTCGTCGGACATCGCCACGGTCGACACCGGCAGCCCGTCGGGTACGGCGCCGACGGACTGCTGCATCATCGCGCGGACGGAGTCGACGGCGCCGGGGCTGGTGTCGTACACGTCCAGGCCGATGGCGAGGTACGGCGCGCCGAGCGCCGGCTGCACCCACGCGCGGCGCAGAGAGCGTACGGCGGGGGTGCGGTGGGCGTTCTGCGCGAGGAGGGCGTAGAACTGCGGGATCTCGATGGCGGGCTCCGACAGCCGGAGCGGCCCGGCCGGCTGGCGCTCCAGGCCGGTGGCGACCCGGCGCAGGTCCAGCCACGGGATGCCGACGCCGCCGCCGGGGGCGTGCGGGTTGAGCCAGAGGCCGAAGTGGTCGGGGTAGAGGGTGCGGGCCACGTCGAGGCCGTCCACCACCTCGTACGACCTGTTCCAGCCGCTGGCGCTCAGTTCCTGGGCCGAGGTGACGCAGGGGGCGTAGCCGTAGCCGTCGACCTCCATGTTCCCGTACTGGGCGTCCGGCGAGCCGGCCTGGCCGTGCCACAGGAGCATCCAGATCTGACCCGAGCCGGGGGTCGCGAGGGCGCGGAGGAGTGCCTCGTAGGCGTCGTAGCGCCCGGGCGTCACCTGGCGCAGCATGTGCTCGACGCTGCCGCTGAGGCTCGCGCTCACCTGTCGTACCGCCCCTTCGAGAAGTTGCCCCGCATTGAGTGACAGCTTAAGCGCCCGGTGGCTCCGGACCCGTGGTGCGTAGGGCGTCGCCGCCGCGCGGTCTAGAGGTGGTCCCTCGTGTAGAAAGGCCGCACCTGGTCCCTCATCCACACCGCGACCGGGTCGTCGGTGACGTCCAGGAGGACCAGGTTCACCGGCCACTGGGTGGGGATCCGGGTCACCGCTCTCTCCAGGGCCTGCAGCGGGAGGGCCCTGAGGTCGCCCTCCCACTGGGAGAGTTCCACGCCGACGAACATCACCGGGTCGGCCGTCTCCACGGCAGCGAGGCAGCGGCGGGCCGTGACGACCACGCCCGTCTCCGCGAACTCCGCCGAGGCCGCGGCCAGGAAGTCGATCGGGTCGTCCTGCCAGTCCGGTTCGTAGAGCTTGACCCGGCCGCCGGCGGCGGGGCCGTCGAGGGGCGTGCGGCCCACGCGGCACAGCTCGGCGACCGCGGCGGGCGGCAGGGGGATGCCGACCACGCCGTCGGGGTTGACGATCAGGCCCACCTGCGGGGGCAGGCCGCGGGCGAAGTCGACGGCCGGGGCGATCGTGTACGCCATGTGGCTGCCGACGACCTGCCGGAACTGTTCCTCGGAGCTGAAGACCGGGACGAAGGCCTGGCCCTCCAGCTCCACCGTGGGCAGGTCGACGGGGCCGGTCTCCGCGCCGCCGTTGGGCAGCGGGATCCACAGGTAGCTGCGGCCCAGCACCTCGATGATCCGGCCGCCGGCGGAGGGCACGCCGAGGGAGGCCGACAACACCTCCTCCAGCTCGTTGCCGGGCCAACCGCCGTGCGGATGGGGGTGCGCCTGCGTGGGAAAGTCCGCGGGGAGATCCGCTGGGAAGTCCATCTGTCTACGACCGCCTGCTGAGAACCACTGCTGAGGCTGGCAAGGCTAGCGGGTACGACCGACACGGGGCCCTGCTCGAGCACGGGGCGACTTCTGCCCGGTGGCGCGGGCGTGCCACGACGCACGCGACGGGGCGAGCCTCGCGGCAGGGTGCGAGCGGGTGCGAGCGTCTGGGCCGCGGCCGTCGCTGAGCCGACAGCGGCCCCCTCTGCACACGGGCCGACTCGCGCTCGACGGCACGCCGCTACGCGCAGCCGGGCGAGCCTTGCGGCGGGACCACCGGTGGGGCGGGGGCGGGGTGCGAGCCGGGCACGAGCGCCGGGGCCGAGGCCGACGCTGAGGCGACAGCCGCCCCCTGCGAGCACGGGCCGACTCACGCCCGGTGGCGCGGGCCTCGCGGCGGGGCTGTCGGTGGAGCGGGGGCGGGGTGCGAAACGGGCACGAGCCCCTGGGCGAGGCCGTCGCCGAGCCGGCAGCAGCCCCTCTCCGCGCACGCGCCGATTCACGCGCAGTGGTGCGGGCGGACCACGACGCGCCCGGCGAGGCGGTTCTCGTGGCGGGCCGCCAGTGGGGGGGGCCGGTTGCGAGACGGGCGCGGGTGCCTGGACCGAGGCCGTCGCTGAGCCGACAGCGGGCCCTCCCCGCGCACGGGCCGACTCGCGCTCGGGGGCGCGCCGCGACGCGCAGGCGGGTGAGTCTGGCGGCGGGGGCCGCCGGTGGGGGGCGGGCCCCGAGACGGGCCCGAGCCCCTCGGCCGAGGCCGTCCCCGAGCCGACAGCGGCCCCGGCCGCGCACGCGCCTACTCACGCCCAGCGGCGCGGGCGCGGCGGGGCCGCCGGTGGGGCGGGGGCGGGGTGCGAGCCGGGCACGAGCGCCGGGGCCGAGGCCGTCACTGAGCCCCTCCGCGCACGCGCCGACTCCCGCTCGGGGGCGCGCCGCGACGCGCGCGGCGGGGCCGCCGGTGGGGGGCGGGTTGCGAGCCGCGCGCGAGCCCCCAGGCCGAGGCCCCCCGAGCCCGCAGCGACGCCGCCGGTCAGGCGGTGAACGTGATTCTCGTGAGGGTGTCCGCTGCGGGGCGGTCCAGGAGGAGGGCTGTGGTGACGCCCGTGGGGAGGTCGCCGCGTTCGACGGAGCGGATCAGGCGGGCGGCCGCGGTGCGGTGGCGCAGGAAGGCGTAGCGGGAGACGCCCCGGCCGCGCTCGCGCTGGCCCTCCAGCGCAGTGCGCGGGGTGACGTCCAGGAGGAGCAGGTGCAGGGCACCGCCCCGGCGGCGGGCCTCGCGGGCCAGCCAGTCGCGGACCCAGGCCTGGGTGCCGCAGTCGTGCACGACGACGCCCTTCCCCTGCCGCAGGGCGCGGCGCAGGCCGGCGAAGTGGGCGAGGCGGACCAGCGGGCGGTAGACCGCGTACGGCAGCAGGCGCGGGGCGCGGGCCTCCCAGCGGTCCCGGGTGTCCTGGGAGTCGACGCGTACGCCCCGCACCGCGCGGCTCATCAGCGTGGACTTGCCGCTGCCGGGCAGGCCGGTGACGACGACGACGTCACGGGGGCCGAAGAGCAGGGCGTGCGGACTGCGGCCCGAGCGGTCACGGAGGTCTCGGACGACCCGCGCCGGTCCCTCGCCGCACCGCTCGCGGGCCGGGGCCGCGGGCTGCTCGGGCAGCGTGACCGCCGAGGTCGTGGCGTACACCGTGGTCCTGTTCACCGTGATCGTCCTTCCTGCGGGGCCAGGAAAGCTTCTCCCCACTGTTTGTAAAGGGAAGGTAATGCAGGATCTCTCGCGGTTCGGTTCTTTTCCCGCCACAGGCCTGTTACAGATGCGGCCTGCCACGGGCCGGGCGGGGCGTGCAATGATGTGCGCGCCAACTGCATACCGGCCGTTTGAATCCGCGCGGGAGAGTCCCCAGTACGTCTGCGTCGCTGGGGCGCCGAAGGAGCAAGTCCCTCCCTTGAATCTCTCAGGCCCCGTTACCGCGCGGGCGAGGCACATCTGAAAAGCGGGCCGCCGTCCTCGGCGGTCCCACCCACGGTGCAAGCCATGCCGTCCGCGGTCATGGCGAACCTCTCAGGTTCCGATGACAGATGGGGAGGAACGACCTCGCCCGTCATGACCTCGTCCGTCATGTTCAACGCCCTGGGAGACGACCGTCCGATGAGCAGTACCGAAATCCGCCGTACCGCGCTCGATGCCCTGCATCGCTCGCTGGGCGCGACGATGACCGACTTCGCCGGCTGGGACATGCCCCTGCGCTACGGCTCCGAGCGCGACGAGCACCTCGCCGTGCGGACGAAGGCGGGCCTCTTCGACCTCTCCCACATGGGCGAGATCACCGTGACCGGCCCGCAGGCGGCCGCCCTGCTGAACCACGCCCTGGTGGGCAACATCGCCTCGGTCGGCGTGGGCCGCGCCCGCTACACCATGATCTGCCGGGCCGACGGCGGCATCCTGGACGACCTGATCGTCTACCGGCTCGCGGAGACCGAGTACATGGTCGTCGCCAACGCCTCCAACGCCCAGGTGGTCCTGGACGCCCTCACCGAGCGGGCCGCGGGCTTCGACGCCGAGGTGCGCGACGACCGGGACGCCTACGCGCTGCTCGCCGTGCAGGGCCCCGAGTCCCCCGGCATCCTCGCCTCCCTCACCGACGCCGACCTCGACGGCCTGAAGTACTACGCCGGCCTGCCGGGCACGGTCGCCGGCGTCCCGGCGCTCATCGCGCGCACCGGCTACACCGGCGAGGACGGCTTCGAGCTCTTCGTACGGCCGGAACACGCCGTCGAGCTGTGGCAGGCGCTGACCAAGGCCGGCGAGGGCGCCGGGCTCGTCCCCTGCGGACTGTCCTGCCGGGACACGCTGCGCCTGGAGGCGGGTATGCCGCTGTACGGGCACGAGCTGAGCACCGCGCTGACGCCCTTCGACGCCGGCCTGGGCCGGGTGGTGAAGTTCGACAAGGAGGGCGACTTCGTGGGGCGCGAGGCCCTGGAGGCGGCCGCCGCACGCTCGCAGGAGAACCCGCCGCGGGTCCTGGTCGGCCTGGTCGCCGAGGGCCGCCGCGTGCCGCGCGCCGGGTACCCGGTCGTCGCCGGCGGCGAGGTGATCGGCGAGGTCACCTCCGGCGCCCCCTCCCCCACGCTGGGCAAGCCGATCGCCATGGCGTACGTCGACGCGGCGCACGCGGCGCCGGGCACGCCCGGGGTCGGCGTGGACATCCGGGGCAGCCACGAGCCGTACGGGGTCGTGGCACTGCCCTTCTACAAGCGGCAGAAGTAGACACTGGAGCGGGCGGCTTCCCGCACGGACGTGACGCCGAGCACATCCGCCCTGCTCACTCGCGTTTCCAGCAGTCCCCCATTCACCAGCACTCCCGCGCGTACAGGAGAATTCAGGCCATGAGCAACCCCCAGCAGCTGCGCTACAGCAAGGAGCACGAGTGGCTGTCGGCCGCCGAGGACGGCGTCTCGACGGTCGGCATCACCGAGTTCGCGGCCAACGCCCTCGGCGACGTCGTCTACGCCCAGCTTCCCGAGGTGGGCTCCGCCGTGACCGCGGGCGAGACCTGCGGCGAGCTGGAGTCGACCAAGTCGGTCAGCGACCTGTACTCCCCCGTCACCGGTGAGGTCACCGAGATCAACGAGGACGTGGTGAACGACCCGTCCCTGGTCAACTCGGCCCCCTTCGAGGGCGGCTGGCTGTTCAAGGTGCGGGTCACCGAGGAGCCGTCCGACCTGCTCTCCGCCGACGAGTACACCGCCCAGAACGCCGGCTGAGGAGCCGTAGACGCATGTCTGTCCTGAACACGTCCCTGCACGAGCTCGACCCGGAGATCGCGGCCGCGGTCGACGCCGAACTCGGGCGCCAGCAGTCCACCCTCGAGATGATCGCGTCGGAGAACTTCGCTCCGCTGGCGGTCATGGAGGCCCAGGGCTCGGTGCTGACCAACAAGTACGCCGAGGGCTACCCCGGCCGGCGCTACTACGGCGGCTGCGAGCACGTCGACGTCGCCGAGCAGATCGCCATCGACCGGGTGAAGGAGCTGTTCGGCGCCGCGTACGCCAACGTCCAGCCGCACTCCGGCGCCTCCGCCAACCAGGCGGCCCTGTTCGCGCTGGCCAAGCCCGGCGACACCATCCTGGGTCTGGACCTCGCCCACGGCGGGCACCTCACCCACGGGATGCGGCTGAACTTCTCCGGCAAGCAGTTCGACGTGGTCGCGTACCACGTCGACGACGCCGGCCTGGTGGACATGGCCGAGGTGGAGCGGCTCGCCAAGGAGCACCGCCCGAAGGTGATCATCGCGGGCTGGTCGGCGTACCCGCGGCAGCTGGACTTCGCCGAGTTCCGCCGGATCGCCGACGAGGTCGAGGCGTACCTGTGGGTCGACATGGCCCACTTCGCGGGCCTGGTCGCGGCGGGGCTGCACCCCAACCCGGTGCCCTACGCGGACGTCGTCACCTCCACCACGCACAAGACGCTCGGCGGCCCGCGCGGCGGCATCATCCTCGCGCGCAGCACCGACTTCGCGAAGAAGCTGAACTCCTCGGTCTTCCCCGGTTTCCAGGGCGGTCCGCTGGAGCACGTGATCGCGGCGAAGGCGGTGTCCTTCAAGGTCGCCGCGGGCGAGGAGTTCAAGGAGCGCCAGCGGCGTACGGTGGAGGGTGCGCGCATCCTCGCCGAGCGGCTGACGGCCGCCGACGCCCGCGAGGCCGGGGTGAACGTCCTGTCCGGCGGGACGGACGTGCACCTGCTCCTGGTCGACCTGCGCGAGTCCGAGCTGGACGGGCAGCAGGCCGAGGACCGGCTGCACGAGATCGGCATCACGGTCAACCGCAACGCGGTTCCGAACGACCCGCGCCCGCCGATGGTCACGTCGGGGCTGCGGATCGGTACGCCGGCGCTGGCGACCCGCGGCTTCACGGCGGAGGACTTCGCCGAGGTCGCCGACGTGATCGCCGAGGCGCTGAAGCCGTCGTACGACGCGGCCGGACTGAAGGCCCGGGTCGAGGCCCTGGCCGACAAGCACCCGCTGTACGCCGGCCTGAACAAGTAAGTCCCCGGTGGGGCACCCGTGAGCGGGTGCCCCGCCACCCCTGCACTGAGGAGTACCCGTGGCCATCTCGGTCTTCGACCTGTTCTCGATCGGCATCGGCCCGTCCAGCTCCCACACGGTCGGCCCGATGCGCGCGGCGCGCATGTTCGCCCGCCGCCTGCGCAACGAGGGCCTGCTGCCCTCCGTCGCCTCGGTGCGCTGCGAGCTGTACGGCTCGCTCGGCGCGACCGGCCACGGGCACGGCACGCCCAAGGCGGTACTGCTCGGTCTCGAGGGCGCCTCGCCGCGGACGGTGGACGTGGAGACGGCGGACGAGCGCGTGGAGTCGATCAGGACCGCGGGGCTGCTGAAGCTGCTCGGCGAGCACGAGATCGGGTTCTCCTTCGACGACGATCTGGTGCTGCACCGCCGCAAGGCGCTGCCCTACCACGCGAACGGCATGACGGTGTGGGCGTTCGACACCTCCGGCGCCGAACTGCTGTCGAAGACCTACTACTCGGTGGGCGGCGGCTTCGTCGTCGACGAGGACGCGGTGGGCGCGGACCGCATCAAGCTCGACGACACCGTGCTGAAGTACCCCTTCCGGACCGGCGACGAGCTGCTGCGCCTGACCGAGGAGACCGGGCTGTCGATCTCCGCGCTGATGCTGGAGAACGAGAAGGCCTGGCGCACCGAGGAGGAGATACGGGCCGGGCTGCTGGAGATCTGGCGCGTCATGCAGGCGTGCGTGTCCCGCGGCATGTCCCGGGAGGGCATCCTGCCCGGTGGCCTGCGGGTCCGGCGCCGGGCTTCGATGTCGGCGCGTCAACTGCGCGCCGAGGGCGATGCGTTGGCGCACGCGATGGAGTGGATCACGCTCTACGCGATGGCGGTGAACGAGGAGAACGCGGCGGGCGGCCGCGTGGTCACCGCGCCGACGAACGGCGCGGCCGGCATCATCCCCGCCGTCCTGCACTACTACATCAACTTCGTGCCGGGCGCGGACGAGGACGGCGTGGTCCGCTTCCTGCTCGCCGCCGGCGCCATCGGCATGCTGTTCAAGGAGAACGCCTCCATCTCCGGCGCCGAGGTCGGCTGCCAGGGCGAGGTCGGCTCGGCCTGCTCGATGGCGGCGGGCGCCCTCGCCGAGGTCCTCGGCGGCTCGCCCGAACAGGTCGAGAACGCGGCCGAGATCGGCATGGAGCACAACCTGGGCCTGACCTGCGACCCGGTCGGCGGCCTGGTCCAGATCCCGTGCATCGAGCGCAACGGCATGGCCGCGGTGAAGGCGGTCACGGCGGCGAAGATGGCCATGCGCGGCGACGGCTCCCACAAGGTCTCCCTCGACAAGGTCATCAAGACCATGAAGGACACCGGGGCCGACATGAGCGTCAAGTACAAGGAAACCGCCCGCGGCGGACTCGCCGTGAACATCATCGAGTGCTGAACTCCCCTCCGCCTGGCGGAGAATGACGTTCCACCCGGGTCTACCCATCAGTAACCGTCTGCCCCTACGCTGCCGCCAACTCGGTGACGGCGAAGGGGATCTGACGCATGCGCGTGGTGAGACGGTGGGCGGCGCTGCTGGGCGCGGCCGCGATGCTGATGGCGGTACCGGGCAACGCCCAGGCGGCGTCGCCGAAGTTCTCGGAGACGACCGCGATCGGAACGCACAACGCGTACGACAAGGCCAAGTACACCTACTGGGCACAGGCGTTGGACTCCGGTGCCTCGCTGCTGGAGCTGGACGTGTACGCGGACAGTCTGAGCAGGCGGTGGCGGGTGAGCCACAGCAACCCGCTCGGCAACGACAACAACTGCGAGAAGGCGGCCACGCCGAGCGAGCTCTACAGCAAGAGCCGCAACCAGGACCTCGGCAGCTGCCTGGACAACATGGCGGCCTGGCAGCAGCTCCACCCCGACCACGCTCCCGTCGTCGTCAAGGTCGAGATGAAGGTGGGGTTCAACAACAACGTCGGCCTCGGCCCCGACGAGTTCGACACGCTGGTCTCGCGCAAGCTCGGCGGCAGCGTCTTCAGGCCGGCCGACCTGCTCGGCTCCTCCTACTCCACGCTCGACGCGGCGGCGAAGGCGAACGCGTGGCCGACGCGGGACGCGATGAAGGGCAAGTTCCTCTTCGAGCTCATCCCCGGCACGGTCGAGCAGCAGAACCCCTTCGACCACTACTGGACCGACGAGGAGTACGGCGACCACCTGCGCGACCTGTACGCGGCCGGGAACATCTCGGCGGCGCAGGCCTTCCCCGCGGTGCTCGGCGCGGCGGGCGGCGACCCGCGCACCGCCCGCTACGACAGCTCCATCCGGCCGTGGTTCGTCTTCTTCGACGGTGACGCGGCGTCGTACGTGAACAACGGCTACGACACGTCCTTCTACTCGGCGAACCACTACATCCTGATCATGACGGACGCGGCCGGCGTCTCCCCGGCGATCTCCTCGACCGCACCCACGGACGCCGAAGTGGCCGCCCGGCTGGCGCTGTTGGCCGCGGACCACGCGAGTCTGATCACTTCCGACTGGGCGGCGAAGCCGGCATCCGTGCTGAGTTCGGTGGCCGCGAGAAGTTGACGTCCTAAAGTATGGGGTGCCGCAACTCCTCTCCCCACCACAGCACTTCAGGGAGTCCCCCCATGCTGCACGGAATCGACGTCAGCGCGTTCCAGTCCGCCTCGTACGGTACGGACGGCCTCTCCTTCGCCTTCATCAAGGCGACGGAGGGCCGTTCGTACGTCAACCCGAGACTCGCCGCGCAGACGAAGACCGCCCGGGACGCGGGTCTGGTCGTCGGCTTCTACCACTTCCTGTGGCCGGGCAACCTCGAGGCCCAGGCCGAGTACTTCGTCAAGCACGCCCCCGAGAAGGCGGGCGACATCCTCGCCGTGGACTGGGAGACGACGAGCTCCGGGACGCACGCGAGCAACGCGGAGAAGGACTCGTTCATCCGCAAGGTGAAGGCGCTCAGGCCGAACAACCGGGTGATCCTCTACGCCAACAGGAACTTCTGGCTCGACATCGACCGCACCTCGTACGCCGGCGACGGCCTCTGGATCGCCGACTACGTCACGGCGGGCAAGCCCCGGATCAAGGCCAAGTGGCGCTTCCACCAGTACTCCAGCGAACCGCACGACAAGGATGTGGCGGACTTCGCGAGCAAGGCGGCGCTCAAGGAGTGGGCCGCGGGCGCCTGAGTGAGAGATCATTCCCCGTAGGGACGAGGGGAGATTCTCATGTCGGGTGGTTCGGTCGCCGCGGTCAGCAGCAACGAGACGTACTCGTTCACCAAGCCCAACCGGGAGAGCATCACGCTGCTCGCGGGGCTCGGTGTCGAGGGTGACGTGCACGCCGGGGTGACGGTGAAGCACCGGTCGCGGGTGGCCCGGGACCCCTCGCAGCCGAATCTGCGGCAGGTGCACCTCATCCACGAGGAGCTGTTCGGCGAGGTCCGGGAGGCCGGGTTCGAGGTCGCGGCCGGGCAGCTCGGGGAGAACGTCACCACGCGGGGGATCGACCTGCTCGGCCTGCCGGTCGGCGCGCTGCTGCGGCTCGGGGACGAGGCCGTCGTCGAGGTGACCGGGCTGCGCAACCCGTGTCTGCAGATCGACAACTTCCGCAGCGGGCTGCTGAAGCAGGTGGTCGGGCGGGGCGCGGACGGTGCGGTCCGGCACCGGGCCGGGATCATGGGTGTCGTCCTGCGCGGAGGCGTGGTGCGGCCCGGGGATCCGGTCGGGGTCGAGCTGCCGGAGGGGCCGCACCGGCCGTTGGAGATCGTCTGAGCCGACCGCGTCAGGCCCGGAAGTCCGCCGTACGCTCGGGGCTCGCCTCGGACAGCGCCTTCGTCACCCCGTCGACGCCCTCGCGCAGGCCGTACACCGGGGTGCCCGGCTGCTGGCGCCAGGAGTCGTCGAGGCCGCCGGCGTCCACGGTGTCGAAGCCGAGCTCGTCGATCAGCGCCCTGACCTTCCGCTTGGCCGCCTCGTCGTCGCCCGCCACCGGGAGGGCCTGCCGGTCGGGGGCGCCGGCCGGGCGCGGGCGTTCCAGGATGTCGACGGCGTAGGTGCCGTTGAAGGCCTTGATCACGGGGTGCCCGATCTGCCGCTCGGTCCAGCGGCTCTCGGTCAGGCCCTCGTCCTCGATCCCGGCGATCTTCCCGTCGCGCTGCTGCGGGTAGTAGTTTCCGGTGTCGATTACCGCGACGCCCTCGGCGGCCCCGTCGAGCAGGCCGGAGGGCAGGTCCGGAACGGCCTTCAGGGGGACGGTGACGACGACGATCTCCGCGTCCCGCGCCGCCTCCTCCACCGGCACCGGCGTCGCGCCGGTCTCCTCGGCCAGCTCGGTGAGGGTCTGCGGGCCTCGGGAGTTGGCCACGGAGACGTCGTGCCCGAGGGCGGTCAGCCGCCGGGTGAGGTTGCCGCCGATGTTGCCCGCGCCGATGATGCCGATCTTCATGACAGGCCTTGCCTTTCGGGTCGATGCACACGCATACGTCTGGTCGGCGACAACCCCGGCCCTCTCCAGGCTATTCCGTGAGCCGTCCGAACGGGTGACTCGGACGCGGACGACGATCTTGCCCGTGTGCCGGCCGGACTCCTCGACGGTGCCGGCGGCCTCGCTGGACCGCGGTCGTACGCACCGCCTGCTGACCGAGCTCCCCGAGGTCGTGCACCTGCCGGCCCCGGTCGGCGCCGACCGCTCGCTGCGGGCGGCCGTGGAACTGCTGGGCATGGAGCTGGAGGAGCGCGAGCCGGGCTCCAAACGGGAGTACGGCAGGGCACCGGGGCGATACCGCCGCCGGGCATGACGAAGGGGCGCCGGCGCACACCGCGCCGGCGCCCCTCGGGCGAGCGTCACTTGTTCAGGTACGCCCAGAACTCGTCGAACGACAGGACCTTGTCGCCGTTGAGGTCGCGGGTCTTGATGATGACCTCGGCCACCGACTCGGTGACGTTCCAGTCGCCCCCCTGGGCCAGAGCGGTCTTGAACTCGGCGGCGGTGATGAAACCGTCGCCGTCGGTGTCGATCCGCTGGAACTCCTTGCGCGCTGCTTCGATATCGGCCACCGATCCGCCCCTTTTATCCATGTTCCATTGCCGTGCTGGCGTACTGACGCAGGTCAGACTAACTGCCCGGATGCGCCTCCAGTGCGGCGACCACCCACCCGAACTCCTCCTCGAACGTCCGGACCGGCTCCCCCTTGAGGACACCGAGCAGTTCGCGGTACCGGGCGAGACGGGTGTTGTGGGTGGCCGTGATGCGTTCGAGGACGTCGCCTCGGTCGGCCCGGCCGAGCAGTTGCCCCAGCACCTCCTCGGCCTCCGGCGACTCCGGCGCGACGTTCTCCTCGCGCGCCCGGCCGACCAGCTCCACCAGCCGCTTGGCGAACCACATGGACGCCCCGGCAGGCGCCCCCTGTCCGCGGTCGGCGTGATTGAACTCGGCCGCCCTGCGCATCTGCGCCTTGAACTCGGGGTCCTGCACCATCTCCGCCAGCTCCACCCAGGCGTCCACCTGCTCGGGCGTCGGGTCGTCCGGCAGGTTCACCGCGGTGTTGCGCATCCGCTCGTGGACCTCCGGGTCGACGAGGTCGAGGCCGTGGAACATCTCCTCCACGAACTCCTCCATGATCCGCCGGCGCTCCGCCGCCGACAGCCGTGCCAGTCTGTTCATCAGGGTCATCTCCTCCGCGGACGAACCGCGTCGCGCCACGGACGACAGCACCGCACGGGTCACCTTCAGCGTGGCGATCCGCGCGTCCAGCGCGACCACGTGCGCCGCCGCGACCTCCGCGACCGTCCGCTCCCCCGCGAGCACCTTGCGCACGTCCTCCAGGCCGAGGCCCAGCTCGCGCAGGGTGCGGATCAGCTCCAGGCGGGCGGCGGAACCGGCGTCGTAGAGCCGGTAGCCGCCCGGGGAGCGGGTGACGGGGGTCAGGACGCCCTCGTCGGACCAGAAGCGGATCGTCCGCACGGTCAGCCCGGTGGACCTGGCCAGCTCTCCGATGGTGAAAAGTCCGGTGCCGTCGTCGATCATGTCTGCGAGTGTGGGCCTTCCAGTGGGTGGAGACTCAAGGAGCGCGGAGATGGAGACGTTGCGGGACATTCTCGCCGCGGCGGCCCGCGGTGTCTTCCCGCCCGCCGACGGCCGTACGACCGTCGTCCCGCAGGCCTCCCACCGGGACGCCGGGGTCCTCGCCTTCACCGCGCACTCCGTCGTCTTCACCGACGAGGATCCGGGCTGGGTGTACGACACCCTGCGCGCCACGGACTGCGACGCCCTGGCCGCCTCCATGAACCCGCGCTTCCTGGCGGCGTTCATGGAGCGCACGGGCCGCGGGGCGGAGACGATCGACGCGCTGCTGGTCGCCGCCCCCCTGCCCGGCGAACCGCCCCTGGCGCTGCGGGAGACCGCGGACGCCGCCCACTCCCGGGTCGGCTACGCCCGCGGTCGGCGCGACGAGGTGCGGGCCTGGACCGCGGACGGCGGAGTGCTGGTGACGGGGCGCGGGGTCGGCGGCCGGCTGGAGGTCTCGGTGGAGGTGGACGAGGGGGTACGGCACCGGGGGCTGGGGCGGCTGCTGGTGACCGCCGCCCGCCATCTCGTCGCGGAGCCGCTGTGGGCGCAGGTCGCCCCGGGGAACGCCCGCAGCGTGCGGGCGTTCCAGGCCGCCGGCTACCGGGCCGTGGGCTCGGAGGCGCTGCTGCTGCCCCGGTAGGTCCGGGTCAGCGGAAGATGCCCGTGTGGCCGAGCGAGTAGCGGCCCGGCTGAGGGTAGACCGCGAGCCCGTGCGGGCCGCTGCCGACCTTGATGCGGGCCAGTTCACGGCCGGAGGCGGTGTCGATGGCGTACACCTCGGCGTTGTAGCGGCCGGACAGCCACAGGACCTTGCCGTCCGCCGAGACGCCGCCCATGTCGGGGCTGCCGCCGCCGGGCAGGTGCCACTTCTTCGTGAGCTTGTTCTGCGCGAAGTCGAAGACCGAGATGCTGCCTTCGCCACGGTTGGAGATGTACATCTCGCGTGAGTCGCGGCTGATGTAGAGGCCGTGGGCGCCCTTGCCGGTGGGCAGGAAGGACGGCTGGGTGAACTTGTCGCCGTCGAGGATCCACACGCCGTCGGCCATCATGTCGGCGATGTAGAACCGCTTGCCGTCCGGGGAGATCTTCACGTCCTGCGGCATCGAGCCGTGGAAGGGGAGCTTCTGCTGGCCGATGACCCGCATCCGCTCGGTGTCGACCTTGAGCAGTTCGCCGCTGAACTCGCAGGAGACGATGAAGTACCGGCCGTCCAGGGAGAAGTCGGCGTGGTTGACGCCGTAGCAGCTGACCGGGACGGTCTTGACGCGCTTCATGGTGTGCGCGTCGCGGAAGACGAGTTCGCGGTCGAGGGAGGCCATGACGATCGCGTACTTGCCGTTCGGCGTGAAGTAGAGGTTGTAGGGGTCGTGGACGTCGACCGTCTTGCCCGCCTTGCCGGTCTTCGGGTCGATGGGGGTGAGGGAGTTGCCGCGGTCGTTGTTGACCCACAGCGTCTTCAGGTCCCAGGAGGGGACGACGTGCTGGGGCTGGGTGCCGACCGGGATCGTCTCGATCACCCGGTAGGTGGCCGGATCGATGACGGTGACGGTGTTGGAGTTGGTGTTGGGGACATAGACCCGGGAGGGGAAGTCCTTGACGACCGGGGAGAGCCTGTTCGGGCGGTCGGCCGCGTACACGTCCTTGGGGTCGAGGACGGGCGGCATGCCGGGCAGCCCCTGGACGGCGGCCTTCTTCTGGGCGGGCGCGACGGCCGCCTTGCTGCCGAGGGCCTCGTCCTTGTGCTGGTCGGCGCCGGAGGTGCAGGCGGCCAGGGAGACGAGGACGGCACTCGCGAGGAGAGCGTGAGCGATTCGGGTGCGCTGCATCAGCTGAACAACTCCGTGGTGGTCACCGCGGACAGGCCGCGGTGGGCGAGTTCTTCCAGGACGGCGGGGAGCGCCTCGACGGTGTCCGGGTAGCCGAAGTGCAGGCTGACCACGGAACCGGCGCGCACCTCGGCGGCGACCTTGCGCGTGATGGCGTCCGCGCCGGGCCGGGTGTAGTCGAGGGAGTCGATGTCGTACGACAGGACGTGCGGGTATCCGGCCTCGCGGGCCAGGCGTACGACGAGCGGGGAGGCCAGCGGGGCCCGGGAGGGGCGGAACCAGGTGCCGATCGAGCCGGTGAGGCGCCTGAGCCGGGCCGCGCAGGCGGTGATCTCGGAGCGGGCGTCCGCCTCTGACATGGTGTCGACCGCCAGGTGCCGTTGGGTGTGGTTGCCGAGGTCGTGGCCGCCGTCGAGGATCCGGCGGGCGATGTCGGGGTGCTCGTCGAGCCAGGTGCCGACGGCGAGGACGGTGAGGTGCGCGCCGTGCTTCTCGGCCTCGGTCAACAGGGAGTGGGCGATGGCGGGGTCGCCCTGGCCGTGGAAGGTGAGGGCGACGCGGGGGCGGGTGCGGGGGCCGTGGGTGAGCTGGGCGGGTCGGCCCGGGTAGCGGCGGGGGGCGGGGGCCGCTCCGGGGGAGGTCGGCTCGGTGGCGGAGGGTCCGGTGGACGTCGGACGCGACGCGGAGGGCGCGGAATGTGCGACGGCGCCGTGCGTGGCACATCCGGCGGAGAGGGCGCCTGCGGCGAGGAGGCCGGCGCCCGTGCGTAGGGCCGTGCGGCGGTCGGTCGGGGTCACCCGCACCATTTAAGAGGGACAGGGTAAGAAAACGGCCGATTGCCCCGATTGGGGGGATGTTTTCGGGTCGCGCCGCCCGGGACCGGAGCAGCACCTGGGCCTGCACGTCTGGGGGAGGCGGAGATTCGACGGCAGGCCTTAGCGGTCGGCGACGCGCATTTCGAACCAGGTCGTCTTGCCGCGGGGCAGCAGGTCGACGCCCCAGCGGTCGGACAGCTTGTCGACCAGGAACAGGCCGCGGCCGCTGATGTCGGTCTCCTGGACGGGCATCAGACAGGGCAGCCCCCGGGACGGGTCGCGGACCTCGATGCGGATCCAGCCCCTGCGGCGGCGCATACGGAGGCCGAACACCCGGGCGCCGGTGTGCCGGACGGCGTTGCCGACCAGCTCGGAGACCAGCAGGACCACGTCCTCGGTCATCTTCGGCGACAGTCCCCACTGGCGGAGGACGACGACCTGGGCGAGACGGCGGGCGGTGGCCGCGGACTCGGGGCGGGAGGGGAGCGGCACCTCCGCCTCCGTCGGGTTGCCGAACAGTTCCAGCGCCTTCAGCGCCCGTTCGTCCTCCACCGCGGGCGACCAGCGCGCCGCCGTCGCACGGCCGTGTCCCCGCGGCTGTTCGATGCCCTCCAGCCCCGCCATGCCCCCATCATGGCCGCCAAAAGCTCACTCCGGGGCCGTTCCGGGGGAATACGCCCCCCGGAATCAACCGCTCCGGATGGACTGTTCGGCATATGCCAGAGACAATTCGGGGTCATCTACAGCCCGGTTGAGCTGCGGCGCAGCCCCTGCGGGCGGCAATGGACCGCGCCCCTCGACAAACCAGACTTAAGGTTGCCTTAAGGCTCCCATAAACCGCCCCATCGAGGGACCGCCGGATCAGACAGCGTGTCAATTGCAAGCGGTTCAGAGGAACTTCGCCTTGCCGGGGCCCTCCTCCACGAAGCTCCGCATCCCCCGCTCCCGGTCCTCGGTGGCGAACAGGCCCGCGAACCAGTTCCGTTCCACCGCGAGGCCCGTGTCGATGTCGGTCTCCAGGCCCGTGTCGATGGACTCCTTGGCGGCCCGCAGCGCGAGCGCCGGGCCCTGCGCGAGCCGCGCCGCCCACTCGTGCGCCGCGGTGTACACCTCGGCGGCCGGGACGACCCGGTCCACCAGGCCCAGCGCCAGCGCCTCGTCCGCCTTGACCATACGGCCGGTGAAGATCAGGTCCTTGGCCTTGGAGGGACCGACCAGCCGGGACAACCGCTGGGTGCCGCCGGCACCCGGGATCAGACCGAGCAGGATCTCCGGCTGACCGAGCTTGGCGTTGTCCGCGGCGATGCGGAAGTCCGCGCACAGCGCCAGCTCGCAGCCGCCGCCGAGGGCGTAGCCGGTGATCGCCGCGACCACCGGCTTGGGGATGCGGGCGACCGCCGTGAACGAGTCCTGCAGGGCGCGGGCGCGCAGGACCATCGCCGTGTGGTCCATGTTCTGCATCTCCTTGATGTCCGCGCCCGCCGCGAACACCTTCTCCCCGCCGTAGACGATCACGGCCCGCACGTCCTCGCGCCGGGTCGCCTCCTCGGCGAGCTCCTTGAGCCGGTCCTGGGTGGCGACGTCCAGCGCGTTCATGGGCGGACGGTCGAGACGGATGGTGCCGACACCTTCGGCGACTTCGAGATTCACGGTCATGCAGGCAGGTTAACGGGGACTAACGGCAACGGCCCCGGTGCGGTACCTCACACCGGGGCCGTCGATCACCTGAGGTCTACGCCTTCCACTTCTCCCACGACATGTTCCAGCCGTTGAGGCCGTTGGCCGGGTCGACGGTACGGTCGTCGGAGTTCTTCACCGTCACCACGTCGCCGATGATGGAGTGGTCGAAGAACCAGGCGCCGGGCAGCGAGCGGTCGTAGCCGCCGCGCGCGTCGCGCAGGCCGATGCAGCCGTGGCTGGCGTTGTAGTTGCCGAAGGCGCCGCCGCCCCAGTAGTTGCCGTGGGCGAAGGTGCCCGAGTCGGTCAGCCGCATGGCGTCGGGGACGTCCTTGATGTCGTACTCGCCGCCGTAGCCGACCGTCTCGCCGTTCATCCGGGTCACCCGCAGCTTCTCGCTGATGACCATCTGGCCGTTCCAGGTGTCGTAGCCGGGCTTGCCGGTGGTGACGGGAAGGGTCTTGTACACCTTGCCGTCGCGCATGACCTTCATGGTGTGCTTCTTGGCGTCCACGATCGAGACCTGGTTGCGGCCGATGGTGAACTTCACGGTCTTGGCCTGCTTGCCGTAGACGCCGGGGCGGCCCTCGACGCCGTCCAGGTTCAGGCTGACGGTGACCTTGGTGCCGGACTTCCAGTAGTTCTCCGGGCGGAAGTCCAGGCGGTCGTTGCCGAACCAGTGGCCCTCGACGTCGACGGCCGGCTCGGTCTTGATGCTGATGGCCTTCTCGACGTCCCCGGGGTGCGTGATGCCCCGGGTGAAGCGGATCGAGAACGGCATCCCGACGCCGACGGTGGAGCCGTCCTCGGGGGTGAAGCTGCCGATGAAGGTGTTCTTCGGGGTCAGCGTGGTGAAGCTGGAGTCCTCGGCCGCCTGGCGGCCCTCGGAGTCCTTGGCGACGGCGTGCACGGTGTACTTGGTGGACGCGGCCAGGTGCGTGGACGGCGTCCACGAGGCGCCGCCGTCGGTGATCTTCCCGGCTATCGCCTCGCCCTTGGCGGTCTTGACCTCGACCTGCGTCAACTTGCCCTTGGTGGCGCTGACCTTGAGCGCACCGCTGGTGTCGACGGAGGTCGCGCCGTCCTTCGGGGCTATGGCGACGACGGCCACGGACTGCTTGCTCTGCGCGCTGTCGGCGCCCTTGCCCTTGGCGTCCCCGGAACCGGACCCGGAGCCCGAGCCACCCCCTCCGCACGCGGTGACGGTGAGGAGCAGGGCGCCGAGTATCAGCGCCGGCACTCCCCTGCCTCTGCGTCCGCGCGCGTCAACCGACGCCCCCGATATCGGCCGCACGTTCAAGTCGTTCTCCCCTCCCGGGCCTGGTCGGGCCCCACCCCAGTGCGCCAGCCCAGCGCATTCGCGCATATTAACCGCAGGGTTTTGAGAATCGTGTCAGCCGAAGGTCACCATTTCGTCCCAACATCAACTGCCCGCTTTCCACTCCTTCCACCCCATGTTCCATCCCCCGAGTCCGTTGTCGGGAGCGACCTTTTTGTCATTGCTGTGGACCACCTCGATGACGTCCCCGATCAGGCTGCGGTCGAAGAACCAGCCCGCGGGAGTGCCGGAGCCGCCGCCCTTGACGTCCCTGAGCCCCACGCACCCGTGGCTGACATTGACCCGGCCCGGGGCGTCCGGCGCCCAGTAGTTGCCGTGGACGAAGGTGCCGGAGTCGGTCAGCCGCATGGCGTGCGGGACGTCCGGGATGTCGTACTCGCCGCCGAAACCGACCGTGCGGCTGTTCATGCGGGTGACCTCGAGCATCTCCATCACCACCATCTTCCCGTTGTAGGTGGTGTGCTTGGGCGAGCCGGCCGTGATGGGCACGGTGGCCAGCAGGGCGCCGTCCCGCCGCACCTCCATGGTGTGCCGGGCCGCGTCGACCAGGGAGACCTGGCTGCGGCCGACGGTGAAGGAGAACGTCTTGTCCTGGATGCCGTAGACGCCGGGCGCCCCCTCGACGTCCCGCAGCCGCAGATCGACCGTGACCTGGGTGCCGGGCTTCCAGTAGTGCTCGGGGCGGAAGTCCAGGCGGGCCCTGCCGAACCAGTGCGGGCGGATCTCGACGGCCGGGCGGGCGGTGACGCGGATCGCGCGCTCCACGGCCGCGCGGTCCTCGATCTCCCGGTTGAACTCCAGGGAGACGATCATGCCGGTGCCGACGGTGGCGCGGTTCTCGGGGGTGACGTAGCCGATGAACCGCTCGTCGGGGACGTAGGTGGTGAAGGTCGTGTGGCGGGCCGACCTGCGGCCGTGCCCGTCCAGGGCGACGGCGTCGACGGTGTACTTGGCCGCCAGCGCCAGCCGGCCGTCGTCCGGCTCCCAGCGCAGGCCGTCGTCGGAGACGTGGCCGCGCACCTCGGTCTCCTGCGCGTCCTGCGCCTGAACGACCTTCACGGACTCCAGGCGCCCGCTGGGCACCCGCACCACGAGCCGCTGGTCGGGCCGGACGTCCTTGCTGCCGTCGTCCGGTGAGACCCGGATGACGTCCTCGGGAGCCGGGGGCTTGCCCAGGGCCTCGTCGATGCCGGTCGGGGAGGTGCAGCCGGCGAGCAGCCCCGCCCATGTCAGTACGGCCAGTGCGGCCCCGGCGCGCCGCGCGCGCCTGTGTGCGTCCTTCACATGCGTCCCAACGAGCGGCCCCGCCCTGGGGAAACGTGAGTGCGAGCCACGCTCTGGGCAGAACAGTGGGGAGGACGACGCGACGGGGAGCCGCGGCCGGGACGCCGTGCGCTCTCTTCCAGCTCCGTCCCGTGAGCCGTGGGAGGCCGACAGGTGTCCAGCGCAGCCGAGCAGAAGGCGGTCGCCGAGGAGGGCGTGCGCCCTGCCGCCGTGGTCGACGGCGCGCCCCGCAGGGTGCCGGGCGTGCCCGTGCGGCCGGGTGCGCCGACGCCGCTGGGCGCCCGGTTCCGTACCGGGCCGGACGGGGTGGCGGGCACCAACTTCGCGCTGTGGGCGGGCGGGGCGGAGGCGGTGGAGCTGTGCCTGTTCGACGAGCGGGGCAAGGAGACGCGGGTCCGTCTGACCGAGCTGACCCATGAGATCTGGCACGGCTTCGTGCCGGGGGTGGTGCCCGGGCAGCGGTACGGCTACCGGGTGCACGGCCGCTGGGACCCGTGGACCGGCGGCCGCTGGAACCCGGCCAAGCTGTTGCTCGACCCGTACGCGCGGGCGGTGGACGGCGACTTCGGGCTGCCGCCGGAGGTGTACGGGCATGTGCGCGACTGGCCGCAGCAGCACGTCGCGGACACCGTGCGCGACGAGCGGGACTCGGCGCCGTACGTCCCCAAGGGCGTCGTCGTCCACGATGACGACGACTGGTCCGACGACCGCCGCCCGAAGACCCCGTGGGCGGACTCGGTCATCTACGAGCTGCACGTACGGGGCTTCACCAAGCTGCACCCGGGCATCCCGGAGGAGCTGCGCGGCACCTACGCCGGGCTGGCGCACCCGGCGGCGATCGAGCACCTGGTGAAGCTGGGCGTCACGGCCGTCGAACTGCTGCCCGTGCACCAGTTCGCCCACGAGGACCATCTGCTGCGCCGCGGTCTGAAGAACTACTGGGGCTACAACTCCATCGGCTACTTCGCCCCGCACGCCGGGTACGCCGCCTCCGGTACGACGGGACAGCAGGTCGGCGAGTTCAAGCGCATGGTGCGGGCGCTGCACGCGGCCGGGATCGAGGTGATCCTGGACGTGGTCTACAACCACACGGCCGAGGCGGGCGAACTGGGCCCGACGCTGTCGCTGAAGGGCATCGACAACCGCGGCTACTACCGGCTGCAGTCGGACGCCAGGCGCTACGCGGACTACACCGGCTGCGGCAACACCCTGCAGGTGGTCCAGCCGCACGTGCTGCGCCTCATCACCGACTCGCTGCGCTATTGGGTGACGGAGATGGGCGTCGACGGCTTCCGCTTCGACCTGGCCGCCGCGCTGGCCCGCTCCATGCACGACGTCGACATGCTCTCGCCGTTCCTCGCGGTCATCGCCCAGGACCCGGTGCTCAGGCGCGTGAAGCTGATCGCCGAGCCGTGGGACGTGGGCTCCGGCGGCTACCAGGTGGGCGCGTTCCCACCGCTGTGGACGGAGTGGAACGACCGGTACCGCAACGCCGTACGGGACTTCTGGCGCGGGGCGCTGCCCGACGTGCGGGACCTCGGCTACCGCCTCTCGGGCTCCAGCGACCTCTACGCCTGGGGCGGCCGGCGCCCCTACGCCTCCGTCAACTTCATCACCGCGCACGACGGTTTCACCCTGCGCGACCTGGTGTCGTACGAACGCAAGCACAACGAGGCCAACGGCGAGGGCAACCGGGACGGCACGGACGACAACCGGTCCTGGAACTGCGGGGCGGAGGGCGAGACGGACGACGAGCGCGTACGGGCCCTGCGGCGGCGGCAGTTGCGGAACCTGCTGACCACCCTGCTGCTGTCGACGGGCGTGCCGATGCTGGTCGCCGGTGACGAACTGGGCCGCACCCAGCGCGGCAACAACAACGCCTACTGCCAGGACAACGAGATCGGCTGGCTGGACTGGGGGCTGCTGGCGGAGCCCGGCTGGAAGGCGCTGTTCGACCTCACCTCCCGGCTGATCGCGCTGCGCCACCGCCACCCGGTGCTGCGGCGCCGCGCCTTCTTCTCGGGCCGCGCGCACTCCGCGGACGGCCTGCGCGACCTGGCCTGGTTCACCTCGCGCGGTGCGGAGATGACGGAACGGGACTGGTACGCGCCCGCCGGCACGCTCGGCATGTACCTCTCCGGCCGGGACATCCCGGGCCGCGACGAGCGGGGCGAGGCGATCCTCGACGACAGCTTCCTCGCCGTCCTGCACGCCGGCGACCGCCCGTCGGACTTCGTACTGCCGGGCCCGCCGTGGGCCGAGCGGTACGAGGTGGTCGTCGACACCTCACGGGAGGCCCAGTCGGAGGAACCGGCGGTGACGCACCGGGCAGGAGCGGCGATCACGGTCCCGGCCCGCTCGGTGCTGCTGCTGCGGGTAGCCGGCTGAACTAGCCGAGGATCCCCCGCTGGTACGCCGTGGCCACCGCGGCCGCGCGGTCGTTCACGCCCAGCTTGGCGTACAGGTGGGTGAGATGGGTCTTCACGGTCGCCTCGCTGATGAACAGTTCGCGGGCGATCTCGCGGTTGGAGGTGCCTCGGGCGACGAGGGCCAGGACCTCGCGTTCGCGGGCGGAGAGGGGCTCGTTGCCGGGGGCGCGGACCGCGGAGACCAGGCGGGAGGCGACGGCCGGGGAGAGGACGGTGCGGCCCTCGGCGGCGGCGCGCACGGCGGTGAACAGCTCGTCGCGCGGGGCGTCCTTGAGCAGGTAGCCCGTGGCGCCGGCCTCGATCGCCGGAAGCGTGTCGGTGTCGGTGTCGTACGTCGTCAGCACCAGGACCTTGGCGCGGGCTCCGCGCCGGGTGAGCTCGGCGATGGCGTCGACCCCGCCGCCGCCCGGCATGCGCAGGTCCATCAGGACCACGTCGGGGTCGAGCGCGGCGGCCCGCTCGACCGCCTCGACGCCGTTCGCGGCCTCGCCGAGGACGCGGAAGCCGGGCGCGGACTCGAACATGCCGCGCAGACCGTCCCGTACCACGGGATGGTCGTCGACGATCAGCACGGAGATGTCACCGGTCATGGCGGACCAACGGTACGCGAGCCGACAGCGCCGTGCCGTGGCCCGGCTCGGACTCCACGGTGAGGGAGCCGGCGATGCGTTCGGCGCGGGCCCGCATGCCGTCCAGGCCGAAGCCGCCGGAGGCGGTGCGGGCCGGCACGGCGGCCGGGTCGAAGCCGGTGCCGTCGTCGCGGATGTCGAGGACGACCTCGTCGCCCATGAACGACAGGGTGACGCCGACGCGGCGGGCCCGGGCGTGGCGGGCGGCGTTGGACAGGGCCTCCTGGACGATGCGCAGGAGGGTGGCCGCCACCTCGCCGTGCAGCTGCTCCGCGGTGCCGGTGACGGTGAAGTCGGCCCGCACGCCGGTGCGTTCGCCCCATGCGAAGACCGTCTTCTTCAGCGCCTGGGGCAGCCCGTCGTTGTCCAGTGCCGGCGGGGCGAGGTTGTGGACGGAGCGGCGGGCCTCGCCCAGACTGTGGCGGGCCAGTTCCACGGCGCGGCCCACGTGCTCGCGGGCCGCCTTCTCGTCGGGCGTGTTCGCCACGACCTGGAGCTGGGCGATGATGCCGGTCAGGCCCTGAGCGATGGTGTCGTGGATCTCGGCGGCCAGCCGCCGGCGTTCGTCGGCGACCCCCGCCTCCCGTGCCTGGACGAGGAGTTGGGCGTGAAGGGCGGCGTTCTCGTCGAGCGCCTGCTGCAACGCGGCGTTGGTGCGCTCCAGTTCGGTGATGGTCTCGGTCCGCTCGTGGGCCCGCCGCGTCTCCTGTTCGGTGAGATGGGCGACCACCATCTGCAGGCCCGAGTTGGCGGCCAGCAGCGCGAGGAAGACCAGCCACTGGACCGCACTGCCGAACGGCATCCCGCCGGCCTGCGCGCCGGCCACGGTGACCGCGCTCGCGAACAGGCCGAGCCGCTGCCACCGGACACCCGGGATCGTCTCGTCGGCGTCCATGTAGCCGGTCGCCGCGTAGAACGCGAAGAACGGGTTGAGCCAGGTGAGGGCGAAGGCCAGCGCCCAGCGGACGGCGTAGTACACGGTCCCGGCCCGGGAAGGGGTGCGGCGCCGGTCGGGCCCGGTGGGGCGGGTGCTGTGCCACCACAGCTGGAGTACGAGCGCGGCGCCGAGCAGGCCCCAGGCGGTGTACCACCTGCCCGGTCCGGCGTGCGGGTCGGCGGTGGCGAGGGCGGGGACGAGACCGATGAACAGCAGCCCGTACGGCCCCCAGGTGTGGAACTGCTCCCAGCGCCGCTCGATCTGCGTGTCCACCCCGGTCATGTCCTCAGTCTGCACGGCCGGCCGCCTACTCCCAGCGGAACCAGCGCCCGGCCGCGCCGGTCAGCAGCAGGATCCACACCGCCAGCACGCCGAGGTGGCCCCAGCCGGGCCAGTGCCCGGCCGCCGCCTGGTTCAGGGCCTGCGCGGCGGCACCGAAGGGCGTGCAGTCGACGATCCTCGCCATCAGGTGCGGCATGGACTGCACCGGCAGCCACACGCCCGCGCAGAACATCGACGGGAAGAACACGGCCGATCCGATCGCGCCCGCGATCTTCGTCGTACGGGACAGCGCCGACACCACCGATCCGAGAGCGAGGGCGACCAGGACGGCCAGGAGCAGCGCGAGGAGGTAGCCGAGGGGCTGCTTCGGCAGCACCACGCCGAAGGCCAGCCGCCCGACCGCGAGGGCCAGTAGCGCGGACACCAGGGCCGCGCCGCCGTACACCGCCATCTGCGCGGACAGCAGGGCGGAGGGGCGGACGGGCGTGGTGGCCATCCGGCGCAGGATGCCGCGCTCGCGGTAGCCGGTGAGGGTCTGCGGCATGGACTGCAGGCCGCCGACGATCAGGCCGAGCAGCACGGCGACCGGGACGTAGACGTCGATGGTGCGCAGTCCGCCGAGGTCGCTCTGGTGCTCCCGGAAGCCGGGGATCGAGCCGAGGATCACCAGCAGCAGGGTCGGGAAGAGCAGGATCCAGAAGATCGCGCCGGGTTCGCGGCGGAAGAGCCGGACCTCGGTCCGCAGGACGGCGGTGCTCATGACGCGGTCTCCTTCGTCAGGTCGAGGAAGGCGTCGTCGAGCGTGGCGTCCACCACGCGGAGCTGGTGGGCGGTGACCCGGTGGCGGGCGAGGAGGGTGATGACGGCGTTGACCGTCTCGTCGGTGCCGGCCAGCGTGATCCGGCCGTCCCTGCGGTCGACGGACGCCAGCGCGGGGAGGGTCTGGAGGTCACCGTCGTCCAGCGGCGCGGACGGCGTGAAGCTGATGACCGTGGCGCCCGCCGAGCGCCGGATCAGGCCGGCCGGGGTGTCCAGCGCGGCCACCTGTCCCCTGTCGATGACGGCGATCCGGTCGCACAGCCGCTGGGCCTCCTCCATGAAGTGGGTGACCAGCAGGACCGTCACCCCGCCCGCCCGGACGTCCTCGATGAGCTCCCAGGTGTCCCGGCGGGCCCGCGGGTCGAGGCCGGTGGTGAGTTCGTCGAGGACGACGACACGGGGGTTGCCGATCAACGCCAGGGCGATGAACAGGCGTTGCTTCTGACCGCCCGACAGCTTGGCGAACCGGGTGGTGAGCTTCGCGGTGAGGCCCAGGCGTTCGGCGAGCGGCGCCCAGTCGAGCGGGCGCGGGTAGAAGGAGGCGTACAGCTCCAGCGCCTCGCGGACGGTGAGCTTGGGCTGCAGCTCGCTCTGCTGCAGCTGGGCGCCCAGGACGCGGGCCACGCGCGCGTGGTCGGCGACGGGGTCGAGGCCGGTGACGCGGACACGGCCGGCGTCGGGGACGCGCAGCCCCTCGACGCACTCGACGGTGGTGGTCTTGCCGGCGCCGTTCGGGCCGAGGATCCCGAAGATCTCGCCCTCCTCGACGGCGAAGGAGACACCGTCGACGGCGGGCCGGCCGCCGTAGCTCTTGCGCAGGTCGGTGACTTCGATGACGGACATGGGACCAGCGTCGCGAAACCCGGGGTGCGGCCACATCGGCCGTCGCGCTCGAAGCCGCATCAACCGATCGGTTGATGCCGCCCTACGACCCCGCCGGCGCTCCCGTGCGCCCCTGGGACCCCGCCGACGGTCGCGTGCGGCTCCTCGAACACGCAGGTCGTAGGACCATGGACCGATTCCGGTCCGGCCAAAACTCGGTGGGCGTTGTCAGTGCCGATCCGTAGGCTCACCACTGATGCCCACGACACGTGCAACCACCAAGGACCGGTCGGCCGTACGGACCCTGCTCCGCCTGTGGCCCCATGTCCGGCCCGTGCGGGCGCGGCTGGTGACGGCCGCGTGCGTGGCGATCGTCGCCTCCTGCGTGGGCCTGGTCATCCCGCTGGTGCTGAAGTGGATTGTCGACGGGCCGGTCGCCGACCGCGATCCGGCGGGCGTGTGGCTCGGCGCGCTGTACCTGCTGCTGCTCGGGGTGGCCGAGGCGCTGCTGTTCGGGCTGCGGCGCTGGCTGGTGGCGCGGCCGCTGTCCGGCGTCGAGGCGGGCATGCGGGCGACGCTGTACGGGCACCTGCAGCGGCTGCCGGTCGCCTTCCACGACCGCTGGGCCTCGGGCCAGTTGCTCTCGCGCGGCACGACGGACCTGATGCTGCTGCGCCAGTTCCTCGCCTTCCCCCTGACGTTCCTGCTGGTCAACGGCGTGACGATCCTCGTCGGTGTGACCATCATGCTGCTGCAGGACTGGACGCTCGGCCTGGTGATCCTGGTGCCGGCCGTGCCCGTCGTGATCACCTGCGTGGTCTTCGAGAAGCGGTACGCGCGCGTGGCGCGCCTCGCGCAGGACCAGGTCGGTGATCTGACGACACTCGTCGAGGAGAGCGTGCTCGGCATCCGGATCATCAAGGGCTTCGGGCGCCACCGCAGTCAGTCGCTGGCCTTCCGGGAGCTGGCGCGGACGCTGCGGGGGACGGAACTGCGCAAGGCGGGGCTGCTCGCCACGATCTTCGGTGTCATCGTGACGCTGCCGGAGCTGGCCATCGGGGCGGCGCTGGTGCTGGGGACCGCGCAGGTGGCGGACGGTTCACTCTCGGCGGGGACGCTGGTGGCGTTCCTGTCGACGGCGCTCGCGCTGCGGTGGCCGGTGGACTCCATCGGCTTCCTGCTGGCGATGAGCCAGGAGGCGGCGACGGCCACCGAGCGGTACTTCGAGGTGCTGGACCAGGAACCGGAACAGTCCGGGCGGGCCGCCCCGCGGCCGTCGCGGGACAGCGGTCTGCGCTTCCACGACGTCCGCTTCCGCTACCCCGACGCCCCTGACGGCTCACCCCCCGTCCTCGACCGGGTCGACCTGCACATCCGCCCCGGCGAGTCCATGGCCCTGGTCGGCGCGACCGGAAGCGGCAAGACGACCCTCACCGCGCTCGTCCCCCGTCTTCACGAGCTCACCTCGGGACACATCACCCTGGACGGCGAGGACATCACCGCCATGTCCCGCGAGGAGCTGCGCGCCAAGGTGGCCGTGGCCTTCGAGGAACCGACCCTCTTCTCCGCGAGCGTCGGGGAGAACGTGCTCATGGGCGCCGACGACCGGGCCGGGGCCGCCGAGCTGAACCGCGCCCTGTCCGTCGCGCAGGCCGAGTTCGCGCACGCGCTGCCCCAGGGCACGGACACGCAGGTCGGCGAGCAGGGCCTGAGCCTGTCCGGCGGACAGCGGCAGCGCCTCGCGCTCGCCCGGGCCGTCGTCGGCAGACCCAGGTTCCTGGTCCTGGACGACCCGCTGTCGGCGCTGGACGTGCACACGGAGGCCGCCGTGGAGGCCGCCCTGCGGGACGTGCTGGCCGAGACGACGGCGCTCATCGTGGCGCACCGCCCGTCGACCGTGCTGCTCGCCGACCGGGTCGCCCTGCTGTCCGGGGGCCGTATCGCGGCCGTGGGCACCCATCACGAACTGCTGCGCACCAACGCCGAGTACGCCCATCTGATGTCGGGCGCCGGGGAAGCGGAGGACGAGCGATGACGGCACCCTCGACGTCCGTGTCCACGGCCGACGACGAACCGGACCTCCCGCGCCCCGAGGGCAGGCCCGACCCCTTCGACAAGGATGTGCTGCCCACTCCCCCGGGCGCCACGGCCGGGCTGCTGCGCTCGCTGCTCGCCCCGCTGAGGTCCGGTGTCGCCCTGACCTCGTTCCTGCTGCTGCTCCAGCAGGCGGCGGTGCAGGCGGGCCCGCTGCTGGTGGCGTACGCGATCGACAACGCCGTACCGGCGTTGCGGCGCGACGACCACGGGCCGCTGGTGGTGGTGGCCGTCGCCTATCTGCTGTGCGCGCTGGCCTCCGGGGTGCTGCAGTCGGCGTTCATCCTGACCTCGGCCCGGGTCAGCCAGGACGTGCTGCTGGATCTGCGGGGCCGGATCTTCCGGCACGCCCAGGCGCTGAGCATCGACTTCCACGAGCGCTACACGAGCGGCCGGCTGATCTCGCGTTCCACCACGGACGTGGAGTCGCTGCGCGAGCTGCTGAACGAGGGCCTGCAGGAGCTGGTGACGGTCGTCCTGTCGTTCGTCTACATCTCGGCGATGCTGCTGTGGCTGGATGTGGGGATCGGGGCGCCGGCGGTGGTGTCGTTCGTGCCGCTGTATCTGCTGGTACGGCTCTACCAGCGGCGCGCGGGACGGGTGTACCGGGTGCGTTCGACCGCCATCGCGGCTGTGATCGTGAAGTTCGTCGAGACGATGAACGGCATCCGCCCGGTGCGCGCGTTCCGCCGCGAGGCCGCCAACGACGCCGAGTTCGGGGTGCTCAACCGGCGGCACGAGCGGACCAACGGCGACGCCATGCTGGAGATGGCCCGCTATGTCGTGGGTTCCCGGCTGGTCGCCAACACCGCGGTCGCGGTGATCGTGCTGTGGGGCGCCTACCGGGTGGCGGACGGCTCGCTGGAGCTGGGTGTGCTGGCGGCCGCGGTGCTGTACCTGCGCCGGCTGTACGACCCCATCGACCGGCTCGGCATGTTCCTGAACGCCTACCAGTCGGCGGCGGCCTCGCTGGAGAAGATCGCCGGTCTGCTCGCGCAGACGCCGTCCGTGCCGGAGCCGTCGACGCCCGTGCCGCTGCCCGCCCTCGCCGGTGAGATCCCGGGCCGCGAGGTCGTCTTCGACGGCGTGCGCTTCGGCTACCGCACCGGCGGCGAGGTGCTGCCCCGCTTCGACCTCGTCCTGCCGGCCGGACAGACGGTCGCGGTCGTCGGCTCGACCGGCGCCGGCAAGTCGACGCTGGCCAAGCTGCTCGCCCGCTTCTACGACCCCTCCGAGGGGCGGGTGCTGCTGGACGGCGTCGACCTGCGCGAGCTGTCGGTGCCCGAACTGCGGCGCGGGGTGGTGATGGTGACGCAGGAGGCGTTCCTGTTCTCCGGCACGGTCGCCGACAACATCGCCATCGGGCGGCCGGAGGCGGGCCGTGAGCAGATCGAGCGGGCCGCGAAGGCGATCGGCGCGCACGACTTCATCGAGGCGCTGCCCGACGGCTACGACACGGACGTACGCAAGCGGGGCGGCCGTATCTCCGCCGGTCAGCGTCAACTCGTCGCGTTCGCACGGGCGTTGCTGGCCGACCCGGCCGTGCTGATCCTCGACGAGGCGACCAGCTCGCTCGACATCCCGGGCGAACGGGCCGTGCAGCGCGCCATGTCGACGGTCCTGCGCGACCGTACGGCGGTCGTCATCGCCCACCGGCTGTCGACGGTGGAGATCGCCGACCGGGTCCTGGTGATGGAGCACGGCCGGATCGTCGAGGACGGCCCACCGGCCGAACTCGTCGCGGGAACCGGCCGGTTCGCGGACCTGCACCGGGCATGGCGGGACAGCCTGGCGTGACCTTGCAGAGGGACGATTGATCTGTGGCGTGACCGTTCAGGGGGACAGGTGATCGACGCGTACGAGGATCCCGGGGAGCCCGACCGTCGGGGCGGCGCCCGCTATCTGCTCTGGCTGGTCGGCCGGCAGCCCGGCAGATGCGCCGCCGGGGCGGTGCTGGGCAGTGTGTGGATGGTCCTGCTGGCGGCGACCCCCTACCTGCTGTCCCGGGCGATCGACGACGGGCTGGTCCCGGGGGACTTCCCGGCACTGGCGGGCTGGACGGCCGCGCTCTTCGCGGTCGGGGCGTTCAACGCCTGGCTGAGCATCATGCGGCACCGCACGATGACCCGGGTGCGCATGGACGCCAACTTCCGCACGGTGAAGGTGGTCGTCGGACAGGCGGTGCGGCTGGGGGCCGCCCTGCGGCGCCGGGTGGGGGCCGGGGAGGTCGTCACGATCGGGGTGGGCGACGTGCAGACGATCAGCCAGTCGCTGACGGTGGTGGGGCCCGGCGTCGGAGCGGTGGTCGCCTACCTGGTGGTCGCCGCTCTGCTGCTGTCCGTGTCACCGCTGGTGGCGGCCGTCGTCCTGCTCGGCATGCCCGTGATCGTCGTCCTCGTGGGCCCGCTGCTGGCCCGGCTGCAGGGCGCGGAGACCGAGTACCGGGATCGGCAGGGCGTGCTGACGGCCCGTATCGCCGATCTCGCCGGCGGGCTGCGCGTCCTCAACGGGCTCGGCGGCAAGGGCCTGTTCGCGCAGGCCTTCCGGCGCGACTCGCAGCGACTGCGCCGGCAGGGCTACCGGGTCGGCGCGGTGACCAGCTGGGTCCAGGCGCTCGGGGTGGGCCTGCCGACGCTGTTCCTGGCCCTGGTGACCTGGCTGGCGGCCCGGCTGGCCGCCCAAGGACTCATCACCGTCGGCCAGTTGGTGTCCGTCTACGGCTATGTGGCGGTCCTGGTGGGGCCGGTGGCCTTCTGGGTGGAGTGCGGCTACCAGATCAGCCGGGGGCTGGTGTCGGCCCGGCGCGTCGTGCGGTTCCTGCAGCTGGAGCCCCTCGCCGACACCGGCACCCGTGACGCGCCGGACGGGCCCGCGGCCCTGTTCGACCCCGAGTCGGGGGTCCGGGTCCTCCCGGGCCGGCTGACCGCGCTGGCCGCGGCCCGCCCGTCCGACGCGGCGGCCGTCGTCGACCGGCTCGGGGGATACACGCCCTCGGCGGCGACCTGGGGCGAGGTTCCGCTGGCCGACGTCGCGGTGGCGCGGATCAGGGAGCGCGTCCTGGTCGCCGACCACGAGGCGGACCTGTTCGCGCAGACGCTGCGCTCCCTGGTCTGTGGGCGGCGGGAGCGGGCGCGGGAGGACATCGAGCGGGCCGTGCACACGGCGGTCGCCGAGGACATCGTGCTCGCGCTGCCCGACGGGCTCGACTCGGTGATCGAGGCCCAGGGACGCAACCTCTCCGGCGGCCAGCGCCAGCGGGTGCGGCTGGTCCGCGCCCTGCTGGCCGACCCGGAGGTGCTGCTCGCCGTGGAGCCGACCTCCGCCCTGGACGCCCACACCGAGGCGCGGGTCGCCGAACGGCTGCGCGCGGCACGGCAGGGCCGTACGACTCTGGTCACGAGCACCTCCCCGCTCGTGCTGGACCGGGCGGACACCGTGTACTTCCTGGTGGACGGAGCGGTCGTGGCCGCCGGAAGCCACCGCGAACTGCTCGACGCGGAGCCCGCCTACCGGGCGCTGGTGGCCAGGGACGCGGACGCCGAGGAGGCCGTACGGTGACATCGGAATCCAGCCGTTCGGTTGCCTCGGACGCCACCGGGCACCTGCCCGTCGCCGAACGGGCCGACGTGCGGCGCGCGATGGTGCGGCTCGTGCACGCCGACATCCGGGCCTTCGCCGCCGTACTGGCGCTCAACGCGCTCGCCGCGGGCGCCGGGCTGGCCGGGCCGTGGCTGGTGGGGCGGATCGTGGACGAGGTGCGGGCCGGCGGGGGCGTGGACGCCGTCGACCGGCTGGCCCTGTGGATCCTGCTCTGCTCGCTCGCGCAGCTGCTGCTGGCCCGCTGGGCCCGCTATGTCGGCCATCGCTTCGGCGAGCGGACGCTGGCCCGGGTCCGGGAGCGGTTCGTCGACCGTACGCTCGCGCTGCCCGCGTCGGCCGTGGAGCGGGCCGGCACCGGTGATCTGACCGCGCGCGGCACGGGTGACGTGGCGCTGGTCGGCACCACCCTGCGCGACGTGGGCCCCGACCTGCTCATCAACGGCGTGCAGGCGCTGTTCCTGCTCGGCGCCGTGTTCGCGCTGCACCCGCTGCTGGGCGCCTGCGGTCTGCTCGGTCTGGTCCCCATCGGGTGCGGCGTGCGCTGGTATCTGCGGCGCGCCCGCGACGGGTATCTCGCCGAGGGGGCCGCCACCTCCGAGGTGGCGGAGGTCCTCGCGGCGACGGCGGCCGGCGCCCGGACGGTCGAGGCGCTGCGGCTGCAGGAGCGGCGCGTGAGGGCCGCCCGGGACGCGCTGGAGACGTCCCGGCGCACCCGGCTGTACACGCTGTTCCTGCGGAGCGTGTTCTTCCCGGTGGTGGAGGTGTCCTATCTCGTCCCGGTCGCCGCGGTGCTGCTGGTCGGCGGGCTGCTGCACGGGCGGGGCACGCTGAGCCTGGGCGCGGTGGTGGCGGCGGCCCTGTATCTGCAGCGGCTGAGCGGACCGCTCGACGACATCCTGATGCGCATCGAGCAACTGCAGAACAGCGGCGCCTCGTTCGCCCGCGTCGAGGGCCTCGCCCAGGCTCCGCGGGCGGTGCGGGACGGCTCCCCCACGCCGGCCGGCGACCGGATCGACGTGGCCGGGGTCCGGTACGCCTACGAACGCGGCGGCGAGGTGCTGCACGGGGTCGACCTGACGGTACGGCCCGGGGAGCGGCTGGCGGTCGTCGGTCCCTCCGGCGCCGGGAAGACGACCCTCAGCCGGCTCCTCGCGGGGGTCGACGCGCCGACCGAGGGGTCGGTGACCGTCGGCGGTGTGCCCGTCGTGGACCTCGGTCCCGAGCAGCTGCGCCGACAGGTCGTCCTGGTCACCCAGGAGCACCACGTGTTCCTGGGCACGGTCCGCGACAACCTGCTCATCGCCGAACCGGACGCCACGGACGAGGAGTTGTGGGCGGCGCTGACGGCGGTGGGCGCCGAGTGGGTGCGCGAGCTGCCGGACGGTCTGGACACCCCGCTCGGCGAGGGGGGCCGGCGCACCGACGGTTCGCAGGCGCAGCAACTCGCCCTGGCCCGCGTCGTGCTGGCCGACCCGCACACCCTGATCCTGGACGAGGCGACGGCGTTGCTGGACCCGACGACCGCGCGTCACACCGAGCGCGCCCTGGCCGCCGTACTGGAGGGGCGCACGGTCATCGCGATCGCGCACCGGCTGCACACGGCCCACGACGCGGACCGCGTGGCCGTGATGGAGAACGGCCGCCTCACCGAACTCGGCACCCACGAGCAGCTGGTGGCGGCGGACGGCGCGTACGCGGCGCTGTGGGGGACGTGGCACGGGGAGCGCCCGCACCCCGCGTGATCGGCTCATAGGCCAGAGGCAGGTTCGCATAGCGAACACGGATATCCGGTCAACGAACCAATTCCGGCCAAGTTCCTGACGCGCTCCTGACAGGGCGTAAATCTCCTGCCACCCTTCCCACAGCTTCAACACAGCAACCCCACAGCTCCAACCCAGTTCTGCCCGGGCGGTCGACCCACCGTCCGGATCTCCCCTGGTCGCGCGACCCGCGGCCACGCAGAAGGAGTCAGTGTTGAGAAGCAGTTCCTCTCGCAGACGCACCTCCCACACCCTCGCCATAGCCGGCGTCACCGCCCTGCTCGCCGCGGCCGTCCAGACGGGCGCCGCCTCCGCCGCCCCGGCCCAGGCCTCCGCCAAGGGCAACCCGGCCCACGCGGCCGTCAAGCTCTCCCCCTCGCAGCGCGCCGAGCTGCTGCGCGACGCCGACACGGCCCGCAGCCAGACGGCCCGTGACATCGGCCTCGGGTCGAAGGAGAAGCTCGTCGCCCGCGACGTCGTCAAGGACGCCGACGGCACCCTGCACACCCGCTACGAGCGCACCTACGCGGGCCTGCCCGTCCTCGGCGGCGACCTCGTCGTCGACACCGCCAAGTCGGGTGCCACGAAGCGCGTCATCAAGGCGACCGACGCGGCCATCAAGGTCTCGGACGTCACCCCGGACATCACGAAGGCGTCCGCCGAGAAGCAGGCCGTGAGCCGTGCCAAGGCCCTCGGCGGCACCAAGGCCACCGCCGACAGCGCCCGCAAGGTGATCTGGGCGGCGAGCGGCAGGCCCGTCCTCGCCTACGAGACGGTCATCGGCGGCTTCCAGGACGACGGCACGCCGAACCAGCTGCACGTCATCACCGACGCCACCACCGGCAAGAAGCTCTTCGAGTACCAGGGCGTCGAGAACGCCACCGGTACCGGCAACACCCAGTACAGCGGCACCGTCTCGCTGACGACGACGCAGTCGGGTTCGAACTACAACCTGACCGACGGCGACCGCGGCAACCACAAGACGTACAACCTCAACCACGGCACCTCCGGCACCGGCACGCTGTTCTCGCAGACCAGCAACACCTGGGGCAACGGCACCACCTCGAACGCGGCCACCGCGGGCGCGGACGCCCACTACGGGGCCGCGGTCACCTGGGACTTCTACAAGAACACCTTCGGCCGCTCGGGCATCAAGAACAACGGCGTCGGCGCCTACTCCCGCGTGCACTACGGCAACTCGTACGTGAACGCCTTCTGGGACGACAGCTGCTTCTGCATGACCTACGGCGACGGCTCCGGCAACGCGGACCCGCTGACCTCCCTCGACGTCGCCGGCCACGAGATGAGCCACGGCGTCACGTCGAACACGGCCGGGCTCAACTACAGCGGTGAGTCCGGCGGTCTGAACGAGGCGACCTCCGACATCTTCGGCACCGGTGTGGAGTTCTACGCCGCGAACTCCTCCGACGTCGGCGACTACCTCATCGGCGAGAAGATCGACATCAACGGCGACGGCACCCCGCTGCGCTACATGGACAAGCCCAGCAAGGACGGCGCGTCCAAGGACAGCTGGTACTCGGGCCTCGGCGGCCTGGACGTGCACTACTCGTCCGGCCCCGCCAACCACTTCTTCTACCTGCTGAGCGAGGGCAGCGGCGCCAAGGTCATCAACGGCGTCAGCTACAACTCGCCGACCGCGGACGGGCTGCCGGTCACCGGCATCGGCCGCGCCAAGGCGCTGCAGATCTGGTACCGGGCGCTGACCACCAAGTTCACGTCCACCACCAACTACGCCTCCGCGCGCACCGGCACCCTCGCGGCGGCCGGCGAGCTCTACGGCACCACCTCCGCCGAGTACAAGGCGGTGCAGGACGCGTGGGCGGGCGTGGCCGTCGGCTCGCGCTCCGGCGGCGGTGGCGGTACCGGGACGTCGTACGAGAGCTCGACCCCGGTGTCGATTCCGGACAACGGCCCCGCCGTCACCTCGTCGATCACGGTCTCCGGACGGACCGGAAACGCACCCTCCAACTTGCAGGTCACGCCGAACATCACTCACACCTGGCGCGGCGACCTGGTGATCGATCTGATCGGTCCGTCGGGCACCGCCTACCGGCTGAAGAACTTCAGCTCCTCCGACTCGGCGGACAACGTGACGGACACCTACACGGTGAACGCCTCCACCGAATCAGCCAATGGCACTTGGAAGTTGAGGGTCCAGGACCAGGCCGCACAGGACGTCGGCACGATCAACAGCTGGAAGCTCACCTTCCCGTAGGCCGCGGGCCCCAGAGGCCTCAGGCCCCGAATTCAGGGCGCCGCCCCGGTGGTTCGACTCCCCGGGGCGGTGCCCCTTTTTGCCGTCGCCTTGCATTCCGAAGGTTGGCCTTTTACCGGCGCCAACTCGGTTTACACGCCTGCAATGTTCACCCGGCCGACGTTTTTCGGCCAACATCACTTGGGGGGACTGACATGTACGCGCCTGGATGTCACTCTTCCTGACAACCGCCGCACAACTTCACAGCAACCCGGAACCCGGCAACCCCACGCCGGGCGAGGACTCCCCCACCACAAGGAGCTTGTGTGACCCCCCTCTACGCGCGTCACAAGCGGTCCACCCTGGCCATCGCCACCGCCGTCGCCGCCGGAGCCCTGCTCACCACCGGCCTGACCACCGGTACGGCCGCCGCCGCGCCCACCAAGGCGGACGCCGCGACCGCGGCCCGCCCCGCCGCCGCGCCCACCGCGCTGTCGGCCGCGACCCGCGTCTCCCTCATCAAGAAGGCGCAGGCGGACGTCGCCGAGACGGCGCAGAAGATAGGCCTGGGCGCCAAGGAGAAGCTGGTCGTCAAGGACGTCGTGAAGGACGCCGACGGCACCACCCACACCCGCTACGAGCGCACCTACGCGGGCCTGCCGGTCCTCGGCGGCGACCTCGTCGTCCACACCTCGAAGGCCGGCAAGACCGAGGGCGTGACCAGAGCCGTGAAGGCCGCCATCAAGGTCGCCTCCCTCAAGGCGCAGGTCACCCCGGCCAAGGCCGAGAAGCAGGCGGTCGGCGCCGCCAAGACGCTGGGCTCCACCAAGTCCGCGGCCGACGGCGCCCGCAAGGTGATCTGGGCCGGCTCGGGCAAGCCCGTCCTCGCCTACGAGACGATCGTCGGCGGCTTCCAGGACGACGGCACCCCCAACCAGCTGCACGTCATCACCGACGCCGCGACCGGCAAGAAGCTCTTCGAGTACCAGGGCATCGAGAACGCCACCGGCACCGGCAAGACGCTGTACTCGGGCACCGTCAGCCTGACCACCACCCTGTCGGGCTCGACGTACCAGCTGTACGACACCACGCGCGGCGGCCACAAGACGTACAACCTGAAGCACAGCAGCAGCTCCGGTACCGGCACCCTGTTCACCGACGCGGACAACGTGTGGGGCACCGGCGCCGCCTCCAGCTCCACCACCGACCAGACGGCGGCCGCCGACGCCGCCTACGGCGCGCAGGAGACCTGGGACTTCTACAAGGCCACCTTCGGCCGCTCCGGCATCAAGAACAACGGTGTCGGCGCCTACTCCCGCGTCCACTACGGCAGCTCGTACGTGAACGCCTTCTGGGACGACAGCTGCTTCTGCATGACCTACGGCGACGGCTCCGGCAACACCCACCCGCTGACGTCCCTGGACGTCGCAGGGCACGAGATGAGCCACGGCGTCACCTCCAACACCGCGGGCCTGAACTACTCGGGCGAGTCCGGCGGTCTGAACGAGGCGACCTCCGACATCTTCGGCACCGGTGTGGAGTTCTACGCCGCGAACTCCTCCGACGTCGGCGACTACCTCATCGGCGAGAAGATCGACATCAACGGCGACGGCTCGCCGCTGCGCTACATGGACAAGCCCAGCAAGGACGGCGGCTCGGCGGACTACTGGTCCTCCTCCGTCGGCAACCTGGACGTCCACTACTCCTCGGGTGTGGCGAACCACTTCTTCTACCTGCTCTCCGAGGGCAGCGGCAGCAAGACGATCAACGGCGTCAGCTACAACTCGCCGACCTCCAACGGCTCCACGGTCACCGGCATCGGCCGCGCCAAGGCGCTGCAGATCTGGTACAAGGCGCTGACGACGTACTTCACGTCGACGACGAACTACAAGTCGGCCCGCACCGGCACGCTGAGCGCGGCGGCCGCGCTCTACGGCTCCGGCAGCACCGAGTACAACGCGGTGGCGGCGGCCTGGTCCGCGGTCAACGTCAGCTGACCCGAGGGGGGTTGGCGGGCGGCACCCGGGGAGAGGGCTTCCCCGGGTGCCGCCCTACTCTTGTGTCCCATGCCCCCGAGCGACTTCACGTACGACGACATCGGCGCGACCCGGCGCGGCGGGTTCTGCCCGCCGGGCTTCCACCAGCTGCATGTGCGTACGCGCATCGGCGAGGGCGAGAAGGTCTTCCGCCGAGCCTCCGAGGCGGTGCTGACCTGGGAGATGCACCGGGAGATGGGCGTCGGCATCGAGGCGGGCGCGGACCGCGCCGCCGCCGACGTCGACGTCACGGTCACCCTCGCCGGGATGATCAAGGCCCCCTGCCGGATCGTCTACACGGTCGACGAACCCCGCCGCGCCGGCTGGGCGTACGGCACGCTGGCCGGGCATCCGGAGTGCGGCGAGGAGGCCTTCGTCGTGGAGCGGACCGGCGACGGCACGGTCTGGCTCACGGTGTCGGCGTTCAGCCGCCCGGCCAAGTGGTACGCGCGGGCGGGCGGGGCGGCCACCCGCGGCCTGCAGAACGCGTACGCCCGGCGCTGCGGCAAGGTGCTGCGCAGGATGTGCGCCGACCTCGCGGAGTGGTGAGGGCCCCCGCGGCCCGAGCCGGGCGGGGCGGCCGTACGACCGCGCCCCCGCCCGGCACCCCGGACCGCTAGCGCATCAGCACCCCCGCACCCTCGCCGGTCTCCTCGCTCGGCACCGCCACCAGTCCCAGCTCCGCGCCGGACGCCAGCAGCCGGTGCGCGGGCAGGATGCGGACGGTGTAGCCGTAGGGGCCGGTGCGGTCGAGGGAGAGGGGACCCTCGTAGACCCAGCGGCCGTCCGGATCCGGGGCGCCCGCCGGTTTCAGCGGGACCGCCTCGGCGTCCGCGATGCGGTCCTGGGTGTCGACCCGGCCCGACACGGCCTGCACCTCCACGTCGTCCGGGCCGAGGCCGCCGAGGCCGACCCGTACCCGCAGGGCGAGCGTCGTGCCCAGTTCCGCGGTGGCCGTGGTGGCCGACGTCTCCACGTGGTCGACCTTCACCTCGTGCCAGGCGGCCCGCACCCGCCCCTTCCAGGCGGCGAGTTCGCGCGCGGAGTCGGGGTCCATCGCGCGGTGCGCCTGCGCCGCCGGGGCGTAGAGGCGCTCCACGTACTCGCGGACCATCCGGCCGGCCAGCACCTTCGGGCCGAGGAGGGTCAGGGTCTGGCGGACCATCTCGATCCAGCGGTCGGGCAGCCCGTGCTGCCCGCGTTCGTAGAAACGAGGTGCCACCCGCTGCTCCAGCAGGTCGTACAGCGCCGCCGCCTCTATGTCGTCCCGCCGGTCCGGGTCGGTACCCACCCCGTCCGCCGTGGGGATCGCCCAGCCGAAGTCGGGCTGGAACCACTCGTCCCACCAGCCGTCCAGGACGGAGAGGTTGAGGCAGCCGTTGAGGGCCGCCTTCATGCCGGACGTGCCGCAGGCCTCCAGCGGGCGCAGCGGGTTGTTCAGCCAGATGTCGCAGCCCGGGTAGAGCTTCTGCGCCATCGCCATGCCGTAGTCGGGGAGGAAGACGATGCGGTGGCGGACCCGGGGGTCGTCGGCGAACCGGACCAGTTCCTGGACCAGGCGCTTGCCGCCGTCGTCCGCCGGGTGCGCCTTGCCCGCCACGACGATCTGCAGGGGCCGCTCCGGGTGCAGGAGCAGTTCCATCAGCCGGTCGCGGTCGCGGAGCATGAGCGTCAGGCGCTTGTACGACGGGACCCGGCGGGCGAAGCCGATGGTGAGGACGTCGGGGTCCAGCACCCCGTCGATCCACCCCAGCTCGGCCGTTCCGGCGCCGCGCTGCCGCCACGACGCGCGCAGCCGCGCCCGCACCTCGTCGACCAGCTGCTCGCGCAGGTTGCGGCGCAGCTCCCAGATGTCCTGGTCGGGGATGTCCGCGACGGCGTCCCAGCGGTCGGAGGCGCCGACGGTCAGCGCGTCCTCGGTGCGCTGGGCGCCGATCTGCCGGGCGCCGAGCCGGAACACCTCGGGGGCGACCCAGGTGGGGGCGTGGACGCCGTTGGTGACGGAGGTGATCGGCACCTCGTCGGGGTCGAATCCCGGCCACAGTCCGGAGAACATCTCCCGGCTGACGTGGCCGTGCAGCAGCGAGACGCCGTTGGCGCGCTGGCCCAGGCGCAGGCCCATCACGGCCATGTTGAACAGGTTGGGTTCGCCGCCGGGGTAGGTCTCCATGCCGAGCCGGAGGACGCGCTCGACGTCGATGCTCGGCAGCTCGGCGTCGGGACCGAAGTGGTGGGCGACGAGCTCGCGGTCGAAGCGGTCGATGCCGGCCGGGACGGGCGTGTGGGTGGTGAAGACGGTCCCGGCGCGCACCGCCTCCAGCGCGGAGTCGAAGTCCAGCCCCTCGGCGCACAGTTCGGCGATGCGTTCCAGGCCGAGGAAGCCCGCGTGCCCCTCGTTGGTGTGGAACACCTCCGGCTCCGGGTGCCCGGTCAGCCGGCAGTACGTCCGCACCGCCCGCACCCCTCCTATGCCCAGGAGCATCTCCTGCAGCAGCCGGTGCTCGCTGCCGCCGCCGTAGAGCCGGTCGGTCACCCCGCGCTCGCCGAGGTCGTTCTCCTCGACGTCCGAGTCGAGCATGAGCAGGGGCACGCGGCCGACCTGGGCGAGCCAGATCCGGGCGTGCAGCCGCCGGCCGCCGGGCAGGGCGAGGGAGACCTGGGCGGGGGTGCCGTCGGGCTCGTTGAGCAGGGCCACCGGCAGCTCGTTGGGGTCGAGGACCGGGTAGTGCTCCTGCTGCCAGCCGTCGCGGGAGAGGGACTGCCGGAAGTAGCCGTGCCGGTAGAGCAGGCCCACGCCGATCAGCGGGACGCCTAGGTCGCTGGCCGCCTTGAGGTGGTCGCCGGCCAGGATGCCGAGGCCGCCGGAGTACTGCGGCAGGGCGGCCGCGACGCCGAACTCGGGTGAGAAGTAGGCGACGGCGGCCGGGAGCCCGGCGGGCTGCGCCTGGTACCAGCGCTCGCCGGTCACATAGTCGTTGAGGTCGTCCACCACCGCCGTCAGCCGGCGCAGGAACCGGCGGTCCTCGGCCAGCTCCGCGAGCCGCGCCGGCGACACGCTGCCGAGCAGACGTACCGGATCGCCCTCGGAGGCGGCCCAGCGCTCTGGGTCGACGGACTGGAAGAGATCGCGGGTCTCCGCATGCCAGGACCAGCGCAGATTGCGCGCGAGGTCGCTGAGCGGCCGCAGGGGGTCGGGGAGAACGGGCCGGACGGTGAAACGACGGATAGCCTTCACTTTCCCACCTCGACGCGTGTGCTGTGCGGACGCACAACGCTGTGCGTCTCGTCGTCAACCACGACGTTATAGGTGCGAGGGGCTTCGTAACCACGGCGCGTCCAACAGGACGGTCACTCTTGTACGCAGTCCGGAAACCACCGCAACCTTCGCCCGTCCCCCATGGCCGACATGGCCGATTCACCCCCTGGGCCCTCTTGTGGGGCTTCTCGGCGCACGAGAGGCTGCCGAAGGGGAGTCAAAGGGAGGGGAAGAACGACCATGGCACGGACGCGAAGCAGACGTCTGCGCCGGGCAGCGGGCCTGACCGCGGTGGCCTGTGCCGCCGCGCTGTCGGCCGCCACCCTGCCCGCGCACGCCGCACCGCAGGGGCGGATACTCGGCGCCGGCCGGTCCGGCTCCGTCAGCGGCAGTTACCTGGTGACGCTCAAGGGGGGAACGAAGGCTCCGACCTCGGCGGGAAAGGGCATCGTCGAGAAGTACGGTGCGCGAATCAGCCACACCTACGGCTCGGTCCTCAACGGCTATGCGATCAGAGCCGACGCGAGACAGGCGGCTCTCCTCGCGGCCGACCCGCGCGTCGCCTCGGTGGCCCAGGACACCCGGGTCGCCCTCGACCGCACCCAGCGCAGACCGCCGTCCTGGGGCCTGGACCGGATAGACCAGCCGGTCACGCCGCTGGACGGGAGGTACACCTGGCCCTCCTCCGCCGGCGCGGGGGTGACGGCCTACGTGATCGACACCGGGGTCCGGATCACCCACAAGGACTTCGGCGGGCGCGCGAGCTACGGCTGGGACTTCGTCGGAAACGACAGGACCGCCTCCGACGGCAACGGCCACGGCACGCATGTCGCCGGGACCATCGCGGGCACGACCTATGGCGTGGCCAAGAAGGCGAAGGTGGTCTCCGTACGCGTTCTCGACGACTCCGGTTCCGGTACGGCCTCGCAGGTCATCGCGGGGATCGACTGGGTGACCCGGCACGCCAGGAAGCCCGCGGTCGCCAACCTCAGCCTGGGCACCGCCCACAACGCCCAGCTCGACGCGGCCGTCCGCAACTCCATCGCCTCCGGTGTCACCTACGCCGTCGCGGCCGGCAACGACGGCCTGCCGGCCGCCCTGCACTCCCCGGCGGACGTCAAAGAGGCCATCACGGTCGGCGCGACCGACCGCACGGACGCCCGGGCGGGCTTCTCCGACTACGGCTCCGCCGTAGATCTGTTCGCGCCAGGGGTGTCGATCACCTCGGCCTGGGGTACGAGCGACACCGCGAAGGCGACTTTCTCGGGCACGTCGATGGCGACCCCGCACGCGACGGGCGCCGCCGCGCTGTACCTGGCCGGCCACCCCAAGGCCACGCCGGCACAGGTCGCCCGCGCCCTGTTCCGACTGGCGGTCTCCGGGGTAACCGGACGGGGACCCGGTTCGCCGGACGAACTGCTGCAGGTGCCGTCTTCTTAGGAACTACGTAGGAACTTCGTGGGAACTTGGCCCAGAGACGGCCCCGTTCGTTCACGAACGGGGCCAGTCTTGTGTGTAGACAAACGCGTGAGTAGTTAACAAAGTGCCGGAATGCTCACCCGAACAGGGTGGGAAGGCTCCTCCGGTACCTTTCACGACAGAAGCCACGCAGGACCCCCCTCCCCACAGCCAACCGGCCACCCACGTTGACGCGGACAGGAGCGGTCATGCCCGCCACGCACCACTCGTCAGCACCCCCGACACCCAGCGCCGAGACGCCCTGCGCCCCGCCGGCCACCGCCGGCGTCGGACGCATCCCCGTCCTGGACGTCCGCCCGGTCGTCCAGCACGGCCGCCTCCCAGCCAAGGCGGTCACCGGAGAGTCGTTCGAGATCTCGGCCACCGTTTTCCGCGAGGGCCACGACGCCGTCGCCGCCAATGTCGTCCTCACCGACCCCGACGGCCGACCGGGTCCCTGGACGCCCATGCACGAGCTGGCGCCCGGCACCGACCGCTGGGGCGCCACCGTCACCGCCGGAGAACCCGGCCACTGGACGTACACCGTGGAGGCCTGGGGCGACCCGATCACCACCTGGCGCCACCACGCCCAGATCAAGATCCCGGCCGGCATGGACACGGAGCTGGTCCTGGAGGAGGGGGCACGGCTGTACGAACGGGCGGCCGCCGACGCGCCGCCGGGGACCTGCGACACCGTGCTGGCCGCGGCCGCCGCCCTGCGCGACGAGTCCCGTCCGGCCGCCTCCCGGCTGGCGGCGGCGTTGACGCCGGAGGTGGACACGGTGCTGGCCGCGCATCCGCTGCGGGAGCTGGTGACGGCCTCGGAGACGCTGCCGCTGCTGGTGGAGCGCGAGCGGGCGCTGTACGGCGCCTGGTACGAGTTCTTCCCGCGCTCGGAGGGCACCGCCGAGGAACCGCACGGCACCTTCCGTACCGCGGCGCGGCGGCTGCC